>CAVXTL010000001.1:0-110315 GCA_963764665.1 uncultured Thermoleophilaceae bacterium
CTCATCGCGTCGGCCATCGCAGGCCTCATCGGTTTGAGCTGCCTGTATGTGAGGCACCGGCTTCTCACCTGAGCGGGCAGATGACGGCGACTCGTGTCGCCTAGGTGACAGGCAGCGGGAATGGGCGAACCAAGCTCCTGCCTCCCGGTTTGGGGACTCTGATGTCTCCCTTTCCGCGATTGGCGACTGACTTGGCTCGGGCGGTGCCCGGCGTGCGGCACGAGCGTGCTGGCGGAGGATGAGTTCGTGCGCATCGACGGCTATGTCTTCCACCGCGAATGCGCGATTTACGTCAGAGCGCTGACAGGCCGTCGCAACAAGCCAAACGCCCGCGGTATCCGTGGGACGAGTCCAATCCCACCCAGGAGGATCGATGCGACGGATCTTGACCGCGGCCATCGCCGCAACAGCACTGCTCTCGCTGACCGGCGTGGCGCTGGCCGCCAACCTGTACACCGTCGACGGGAGCGCTAACCCGAAGGGCAAGGGCTCGAAGAAGAAGCCTCGGCCTATCGCCTTGAAGTTCGACTTCCAGGTCGAGAGCGACAATCCGGCGGTGCGAGGCACGCCGATCGAGACTTTCGCCATCGGCTCGGAGGGGCTCGTCACGTATCCGGAGCGCTTCCCCACCTGCACGTTCGCGCAGGCCAACCGGGACGGCAGCCCTGCTCGCGCGTGCCGGAAGGCCAGGGTCGGCGGTGGGCTCGTGCAGAATCTCGTTGGGCCCGGTTCCTCGCCGAGCGTGAAGATCTTCTGCAACCTCAAGATGGCCCTCTACAACATCCGGGGCGTCGGCAGGCACGGCGGCATGGCGATTCGGTTGGATGGCGATCCGAAAGAGCCGGCGCTTCAGACTCCGAACGACCGCACCATCAACTGCCCGACCGCCGTCCACGGTGCGATCAAGGCGAGGTTCGTACCGCGGCGTATCGCGGGCGTGGCGGCTGACGAGCTGCGTTTCTCGGTGCCGCCGGAGCTGTTGCACCCGTCTGGGCTCGACACCACGGTGCGCAACACGATCTCGAAGATCGCCAAGAAGGTCCGCAAGAAGCGGATCCGCGGCAAGCAGCGCAAGGTCGGCTACTACAGCTCTATCGGCTGCAAGGGCCGCAAGCGAACGGTCCGCGCAACCTTCACGGATGAACTCGGCCGCAAGTTCACGGCCACGAGGGCCAGGCGCTGCTAGCGACCGCACGCGCGGTCGACGGGTGAGCGACGGGGCGGTCCAGTCGGGCCGCCCCGTCGTGATTCTGGCGTAGGCGTTCGCCCGCTACGAGTCGTCGCTGCCGACGGTGTCGCCTCGCTCGGAGCCGCGTGGATGGGTATCTATCTCGCTGCCCTCGCGGCTGTAGAGGCCGATGCCCGTCCCAACCAGGATGAGCACAACGGCCACGATGAGAAAGCCATCTCCGGAACCGGTCGCGATCGTGATCGCCTCGAATCGCTGGATACCTGGCATGGTCCGATAATGCCCGCGGCAAGCCTTTCCCCTATGAGTCCTGTCAGCCGCATGACGCCACTGCTGTAGCCGGCGGGCCGCCCGGGCACGGGAAACCCGTGAGGTCTCTGACGAGCAGCGAGCGGCCCGAACGAGCGTCGGCCCGCGAGGTCGTCCGCTCGGGCGCAGCGACGGCCGGAGCCGGACTCTGGCTGGCGCTCTCGCCGTGGGTCCTCACCTACCGCGCGGACAACGCGACCGTGCTGGCGGTCGTGCTCGGCGTCGTCGTGGCGATACTGGCCCTGGCGGGGACCAGACCGGACGGGGCGACCCGCTGGCTCGGGTGGCTCAATGTCGCGATCGGAGCGTCGGTGGTCCTGCTCGCCTTCGTGGCCACCGATAGCCGCCGCGGGCTCTGGAGCTTCCTGATCGCCGGCGTCGCGGTGCTCGCGACCTCGGCCTGGAGCACCTCGGGCGGGCCCACAGCGCGCGACCAGGCGCCGCCCCGCTGACGCGCACCGCTCTACGCTCTGCTCCCCCGCCGCGCGGGGACGCCAGTGAACTCTGACCTGAAGACCCGAATACTCCTTGCCGACGACCATGCCGTCGTTCGCCGCGGTCTGCGCCTCGTCCTGGAAGCCGAACCTGACCTCGAGGTCATCGCGGAGGTCGGCGACGGATCTGCTGCGATCGAGCGCGCCCTTGCCGAAGACGTGGACCTCGCGATCCTCGACGTGACCATGCCTCGCATGACGGGGCTCCAAGCGGCCGCCGAGCTTGCGCGCCGGCGACCCGAGCTGCGCGTCCTCATCCTCTCCATGCACGACAACGAGCGCTACTTCTTCGAGGCGCTGCGCGCCGGCGCATCCGGCTACGTGCTCAAGTCCGTCGCCGATCGCGACCTGATCGAGGCCTGTCGCGCCACGATGCGCGGCGAGCCGTTCATCTACCCCGGAGCGGTCAGGGCGCTCGTGCGTGACTACCTGCGTCGCGCCACGAGCGGCGAGGAGCTGCCCGAGGATCCACTCTCCCCGCGCGAGACCGAGGTCGTCAAGCTGATCGCGGAGGGGCACACCACCCGTGAGATCGCAGGCATGCTGGTCATCAGCGAAAAGACAGTCGAGCGTCACCGGGCGAACATCTTGGAGAAGCTCGGCATGCGCGATCGCGTGCAGCTCACCCGGTACGCAATCCGCCGCGGACTCGTAGAGCCTTAGCGAGGATGGGTGCACCCCCGGCCGGGAATGGGGGGCGCTCTCCATTGTGCGCGTCTCTGTGCTGGGCCACCCTGAGGGCGTGACGTCGAACCTTTCCGCGAACGGCGGGCCGGCGCCGGTTCGACGGCTCGGAGAGACCACGTTCGTGCTGAGGGAGGACGCCGGGCTCGGCGAGCAGCTCGATCCGGTTCGCCTCGAAGCCGCGGCGGCGAACAGCCTGGCGGCCGTGCTCCGGGTCCCGACGGGGCTGTGGGAGCCGCCGCGCCAGGCGCGGCCGGCCGGCTGCCTCGGCTTTCTGGTGCTGGAGGGTCTCGTCGCCCGGCGAGTAACGGTGGCCGGAGCGACCTGGACCGAGCTGCTCGGACCGGGCGACGTGCTCGAGCCGGGGCGACATGGCCGCGATCTGAACGCGTCGATCCCGCCGTCCGTGGAGTTCGCATTGCTCAGCGAGGGCAGGCTGGCCGTGCTCGGCCCCCGGTTCCTGGCGCGCATGGCAGCCTGGCCGGAGGTGACCGTGGCGCTGAGCATGCGGGTGGTCGAGCGGGCGAAGTCACTGAGCTACGTGCTCGCCATCTGCGGCCGCGTTGGGGTCGCCGAGCGCATCGTGTTGATGCTGAGGCACCTGGCGGATCGCTGGGGCCACGTGACCCGAGACGGTGTCGTGGTCGATCTTCCGGGCGTCACGCATGAACTGATCGCGAGCATGATCGGCGCAGCCCGGCCATCCGTCAGCACTGCGCTGGGCGAGCTCAGGCGCCGGGGCGAGATACACCGGCCGGCGCCCGGGACGTGGCTGCTGTGCCCGCAGGGCGCTGCGGTTGCCGCCTAGCCGATTCGCGGCTTGAGCATCTCGAGCAGACGCTCGACGCGCGCCTCCACCTCTCCGGGTTGCATGTGCATGACCAGCGATACCTCGTCGGGGTTCGCGCCGTCGGCGAGCATGCCGAGGAGCGGCAGGTCGTGTTCGTGGATCCGCGAGCGGCCGACACGCACCAACTCCGGGGCCGCCTCCGGGAACACCGAGCCGCCGCGAGCGACCGTGCGGATGGCTTCCAGCAAATCGTTCGCCGGCGCCCCCTTGTCCAGCACGCCATCCGCGCCCGCCAGGCGCGCGGGAAGCGCCAGCCCCTGGCGCGCGTGTGCCGAGTAGAGAAGCACTCGCAGCTCCAGGTCCTGCTTCTTGAGGCGCTGGCAGAGCGCGATGCCGTCCTCTCCCGCCAGGTGGTAGTCCACGAGCGCGACGTCCGGGTCGTGCTCGACCGCGGCGATCGCCTCGGCACCGTCCGCCGCCAGCGCGCAGACCACCATCCCCGGCTCGCGCCGCAGAACGCTGTTCAGGCCGGTGCGCATAGCGGGGTGGTCGTCCACCACCAGGACTCGGATCACTGGGCGCGCCCCAGCAGCGAGTCGACCGGGGCGACCAGGCGGACCTGCGTGCCCTGGCCGCCGGAGGGCTCTCCGCTGACGGCGAGCGAGCCACCGAGGAACTCGGCGCGCTCGAGCATGGATCGGATGCCCTGGGAGTCCCAAGGAGTCTCGCTTGGCAGACCCACGCCGTCGTCCTCGACCACCGCCGACAGCATTCCGGCGCTCACCGTCAGGGACACCACCACCTTGGAGGGGCCGGCATGTCTCACCGCGTTCGTCATCGCCTCGCTGACGATGTGGAACGCGTGGTTGACCCCGGAGCCCGTCAGGCTCGTCTCGTCATCCGACACCTCTATCGGTATGCCCGTTGCAGCCTCGAGCCGGGCGGCGCGGATGCGCACGGCGCCGGCCAGGGTCGTCTCGCCCGACACGCTTCGAAGGTTCGCAAGGCTCGAGTCCATCTCGGCCCCAGCGGACTCGAGCTCGCCGAGCGCCAGAGCGATCGCGTCCCCGGTAGGACCGGTGCCGTTGCGGGGGAGCGAGCTCAGGACGAGGTGAGCCGCGTGTATCCGTTGTTTGGCGGAGTCGTGCAGCTCGCGTGCGAGCCGCCGGCGCTCCGCTTCCAGCGCCAACTCCGACGACCGCACCCGCTCCCGGTCGAGGTGCCTGAGCAGCTCGGCCATGTAGGCCAGCCCGATGCCGAGCAGAAGGGGGAGCGACAGGTGAGCGCTGAAGCTCTCGAGCCGAGGCGTCGTGTCGAGGGTGTTCCAGTCGACGCCGGTGAACACCGCGACCGTCAGGTAACCGACTGCGAAGGCGCCGGTGGCGGCCACACCCCGCCAGCGCGGTCCCGCGGTGGCCGGCAAGATCAAGGCTGTCAGCGCGAGCAGGTAAACGGGGCTCCGCCAGTTGCCGCCGGCCAGCACCAGCGCAAGCGCGAACGCGCTGTCGAAGAGCCAGAACGCCGGGCTCGTGCTGAGGCCCCGCCTGATGGCCACACCCGCCGCCGTGCCCGCCCCGTACGCCACCACGACCAGGGCGTAGAGGCCGTCCTGGTCGGTGACCTGGTGGAAGATGAGGAGCAGAGCCGCGACCGCCGTCCCCGCGATCCGCGCCCGCACGAAGAGCGACCTCCACGGATTCACTGCCGGCGACACTTCGGCGGAGGTTGCCGCTGTCGGGCCTATCCTGCAAGAGGCGATGTCGCCGTTCGGACCAGATACCTAGCCCGCCTCCAGCGGCAGCTCCAGGCGGACCTCCGTGCCTCCCTCCCCCGCCGGGTGCACCCAGAGCCGACCGCCCACGAGCAGGGCTCGCTCGCGCATCCCCTGGATTCCTGCCCCCGCGCTCGCGTCGCCGATGCCCGAGCCGTCATCGGTCACACAAAGGACGAGGAGCTCGCCGGTGACCTGCAGCGTCAGCGATGCACTGGTGGCACCGGCGTGAGTCAGTGAGTTCGTAAGCGCCTGCTGGGCGACGCGGTAGACCACGAGCTCGCGCTCCTCCCCCAGTGGCGGCAGGGCGACGGCGAAGCTGCGCTCGACCGGGAGGCCGCCCTGCTCGCTGATCCGGTCGCAGAGGGCGTCCAGCGCGTTCACCAGGCCGAGCTCCTCGAGTGCCTCGGGCCGGAGCCTGTGGGCGATGCGGCGGACGTCCTCGAGCGATGCGCGTGCGCTCTCGCGCGCCTCGGCGGCCTCGTCCGCCAGCCCGGGGGGAGCGTCGCGGCAGAGCCGGTCGAGCTGGAGCACGACCGCCGTGAGCGTCTGACCGACCTCGTCGTGCAGCTCCTGAGCCACGCGTCGCCGCTCGTCCTCCTGAGCGTTGAGAGAGCGCTTCACGCTCAGTCTGCGTTCCTCCTCGAGCCGCTCGAGCATCGAATTGAACGCGATCGTCAGGCCGAGCATGTCGGGCTCTCCCCCGGGTAGGGGCACCCGCTCGCCGGGCCGGAGCGGCTCGGCGCGCGCCATCGCGTAGGCGAGCCGGTCGAGTGGAGAGAGGGCGCGTCTCAGCACGAGCAGGTTCACCAGCAGGACGGCCCCCAGCCCGGCGACAAGGATCAGCACCGCCTCTATCGACGTCGGCGACGGAATGCTCGCGGGCGACAAGGCGATCGTGAGAACCGCCACCGTGAGCACCGCCGCGTTTGCCAGGAAGACCCGGGTGACGAGCGATGCGCCCCTGGCGGAGCGGGACTGCTCGTCTGCCTCGGCCGCATGCATCGCCGCCGAGGAGCGTAGTGGCGCCCCCGCGGCGAATGCTCAGGCGGCGCTGGAGTCCAGCTCGTAGTGACCCGAGCCGGACTCGAGCCGTGCGACCTCCGGAAGGACCAGGAGCGCCGTGTGGCCCTCCTTCGCCAGCCGGATGGGAACCGACCCTTGCAGGAGCGCGCCGAGCCTCGAGCGCTTGCTGGCCCCGACGACGATCAGCCCGGCGCGTTCCTCCCCCGCGATGCGCCGCAACGCGGGCTCCGGGGGGATGTCCAGCACGTGCCGGTGCGCCGTGACCCCGGCCTCCTCGAGCGCGTCTGCGAGCGTCCGCTCGGCGGCCGCCCGGAAGTCCAAATCGATTGGAGGCGCGGGCGCCATCACACCGGCGCTCAGCGCGAACGGATTGAAGGTGTGCACCGCGTGGAGCTCGGCGGCGAGCCGGCGAGCCACGTCGGCTGCCAGCCGCAGGATCGGGGCGTCGAGCTCGCCACCCTCGACGCCGCAGACCACCGCCGGGAGAGGTCCCGAGTCGGGAGGGCGCACGGCGTCCGGTGGCACCACGACCACGGGGCAGGGCGACTTGCGGATGAGCGCCCCCGCCGTGCCGCCGGGAAGCAGCGACGCGAGCCCGCGGGGGTCGCTCGAGCCTACGACGAGCAGCTCGGCGTCCTCGTCGGAGGCGACCTCGGCCAGCGACTCCACCGGATCTCCCCATTCCACCCGGACGCGCGTCCTCGGGGGAAAGTCGTGGAGGCTCGTCACGGTGGCGAGGTCGCGTTGCGCCTTCCGCGCGGTAGCCGGAATCCGTGGACGGACCCCGAGCGGCAGCGGCTGTACCGAGTCCATCACGTGCACGAGTGTCACGCCACAGCTCAGGTCGGTACCCAGCCGCGCCGCTACCCCGGCCACCCTCGACCCCCCATCGTCGCTGCCCAGGCCACACACGAGGCGGCCGCCAGTCCGGTGAATTCGGTCTTGGTCCATGAGATGAGCATGACCGAGCACCGCTGCCTCGACCATGGCGTCGGGGCTCCATTCCGGTGAGGGGAACCCACCCATCTCTTGGCGCTCCTCGACGGCCGATGGCGCCTTGCGCAGAGCCCGGGCCCGGGGCGAATCCCAGCGAGGCGACGGAAGACCTCAGCGGGTAGCGCCACTCTCTTGGTGCGAGCCCGGCAGCTAACCCCGCAGGCACGACTAAGAGAGGGGTCCGTTCGCATGGAAAAAGCACGTGCCGCGTCCATCGCCGGGATGGCGTGTCTCGCCGGTCTGACGCCGGCCACGGTCGCCGCGAACGACACGTTCGGCGGCGCGGTCGCAGGCCCAGCGCCCAAGGTCGGCCGGGCGACGTTGACACCCGGCGGGAAGGCACGGCCGCCGGCTTCGGCGCCACGCAAGGTCGCAGCGGTGATCCGGGCAGCCAACGCGATCGCCAAGAAGCCCTACCGGTACGGCGGCGGTCACGCGAGCTGGAAAGCACGGCGGCTACGACTGCTCAGGGTCGGTCAGCTTCGCCCTCCACGGCGGCGGCCTGTTGCGCAGCCCGCTGGCATCGACCGGCCTGATGGGCTTCGGCAAGCGTGGGCGCGGGCGTTGGATCACCACCTACTCGAATCACGGCCACGCCTACATGGTCGTGGCCGGCCTGCGCTTCGACACGAGCGCGCGCCGCCTGTCCGGGACCCGCTGGACCAAGGTGAGGCGCTCGGCCCGGGGCTACGTCAAACGCCACCCACGGGGTCTCTGAGCCTCAGCGAAACCTTTCCCGGGGGCGCGCCCGGATGGCCGCCTCCGAGTAGAGAGGAGGCCGGCCTCCGGCCGCCCTCCGCACCCGCTCGCGCATCGTCCTGACCACTGCCTTCCGCTTGCCGGAGACGTCGCGGCGCTCGGCGGGATCGGCGGGCAGGTCGTAGAGGCGCTCGTCGCTCCAGTCGTTCCTCGTCATGTAGGCCCAGCGGCGGTCGCGGACATACGAATTGTTGCCATACCCGCCGACCGCGTAAGGGCGCCGCTCGGCGGGCGCGCCGCCGTGGAGGATCGGCGAGAGGTCCGCGCCCTCGAAGGCTGCCACCGGGTCGAGACCACCAAGGGCGGCGAGTGTGGGCGCAACGTCGTGCGTGGAGGCAAACCAATCGCTCGTGGTGCCGGCGCCTGCCCCTCCCGGATCGCGAAGCAGCATCGGGACATGAATCAGCTCAGGATGCAGGAGGCTCGGTCCCTTGCCCGTCCAGTCGTGCTCGCCGAGGAAGACCCCGTGGTCGCTGACGAGCATGATGGCCGTGGAGTCGTCGAGGCCTAGGTTCCAGAGCCGGTCGAGGAAGACACCCAGCCAGCGGTCGGTCATCGTGACGCTGGCCTTGTAGGTCGTGCGCAGCCGGGCGATGTGGCGATCGCTCAAGTACCTCGACGCGCGCGTATAGCCGACGTCCGCTATCTCGTAGCCGCGGTAGTCAGGGTCCCCGTACATGTCGAGGTAGCGACGCGGCGGGATCCAGGGCTCATGCGGGTCGAAGCAGTCGACCACCATCATGAATGGGTCGCGTCGCTTGGCCGTCGGCAGCAGCTTTGCCGCCGCCCGGAACACCCGCGACGCGCACAGCTCGACCTCGTTGCCACCACGTCCGTTGTTGGCGAGGTACTGCTGGATCGAGGCGATCCGCGACTCGGTGCGCAACCGGCCCGGCGGCAGCCGGTGCAGCGCGCGTGCGCGAGGAACGCTCTCTCGCGGTCGTCGGTAGCCGCGCTGCCCCTCGATCCGCACGAATCGATCCGGCGTTCGCCTCAAGGGGTCGAGCACCCGCGTGTAGCCGAGGAAGGGGTTGTCCGTCACGTACGAGGTCCATCTGCCGGCGCGGCGGAAGGCCGTCACGAGCGTCTCCGCGCCCGGCTGGATCGGCTGCCATCCCGGGCGCTTGGCCATTCCGGCCCAGGGCTCCCAGCCGCGAAACGGGTAAGCGCGGCGGCCGGACAGGATCGAACGCCGTGCCGGCATGGTCGGCATGGCCTCCGGGAACACGTGCGTGAAGCGGACGCTCTCACGGGCCAGGGCGTCGATGTTCGGAGTGTGCATCCCTTCCGCGCCGTAGCAGCGAAGGTGATCCGCGCGCAGACTGTCGATCACGATCAGGACGACGTTGCGTTGCTCGCCGGCGGCCAGTGCGCCGCGGAGCGGGCTCAAGCTGGCGGCACCGCCACCCAGGGCGAGGCCCGCGGTCCCGATGAATGCACGTCGGCTGAGCGCGGGCCGGCGGCCCGGGTCACGATCTTCCATTTCGTCCCTCCAACCCCGTGGGGCGCGGAAGGTGCGCCGCTACCATCCGGCGGCCGCAGGTCGCGCTGGGGCGTGGACTCTCGATGAACAAGCTCTCCAAGCTCCTATTCGGCGCTCTCTGCGCTTCATTGCTGATAATCGGGGGGGTATCCGCACCGGCCCCCGCCGACACCCTCGGGGCCGCATGGCGCCCGAACGTTGTCATTCTCATGACAGACGACCAGACCCTGCGCTCCATGCGAGCGCTGCCGCGCACCAGAGCTCTGATCGGAGAGGCGGGGACCACCTTCACCCGTGCCTTCGTGAACAACCCTCGGTGCTGTCCGTCGCGGGCGACCTTCCTCACCGGCCAGTACTCCCACAACCACGGGGTGCTCACCAACGGTCCGCCGGCCGGGGGGTGGGCCGGCCTGCGAGGATCTTCCAACTGGCTGCCGACCTGGCTCCAGCAGGCCGGCTATCACACCGTCCACGTCGGCAAGTTCCTGAACACCTACGGCCGCGACGACCCCCTCGAGCTGCCGCCGGGCTGGAACGAGTGGTACGCAACGGTCGACCCGACCACGTACCGGTACTACGGCTACACAGTTAACGAGAACGGGAGCCTGCGCACCTACGGGCGCGACGGCGACCCGCGCTGGTACGCGACCGATTTCACGGCCAGGCGCTCGGCCGCCATCGTCACGCGCCTCGCCCCATCCCCGCAGCCGTTCTTCCTGTCCGTCGCCTTCCTGGCGCCCCATACGGGCGCGCCCCGCGAGCCGGGTGATCCGTTAGGCATCGGTACGCCTGCTGTCGCCCCTCGCCACCGCGGTCGCTTCGCTTGGGCAGCGCTCCCCCTCGGGGGCAGCTTCAACGAGGACGACGTGTCGGACAAACCACCGGGGGTACGCCGTCCGCGCCTCGGGGCGCGCGCCGTCGGGGACATCGAAGCGCTCTACCGCCAGCGCCTCGAGTCGCTCGTTGCGGTCGACGAAGCGGTCGAGACGATCGTCAGCGCCCTGGATGCGACCGGGGAGCTCGACCGCACTCTGATCGTCTTCACATCGGACAATGGGTACCTGGCGGGCGAGCACCGGATGGGCCACGGAAAGGCCCAGGTGTACGAACCGGCGATCCGGGTGCCGCTGATGATGCGCGGCCCGGGCGTTCCGGGGCTCGCCCGACGCGGCCAGCTCGTGACCAACGCGGACCTTGCGCCCACCATCCTCGACGCGGCGTGGGCTGTGCCCGGTCGCGTGCAGGATGGCCGTTCCCTCTTGCCGCTGGCGCGGGACCCGGCCCTCGGGCGCGACCGCGCCCTGCTGATCGAGATCGGCCGGGGCACCGGACTCGCTGCCACGGCCGTCCGCACGCGCCGCTGGCTGTATGCAGAACGTGCCGGGGGCGCCAGGGAGCTCTACGACCTTCGCGCCGACCCCGATGAGCTGAGGAACCTGGGCGCCGCCCGGTCCCACGTCCGTGCGCGCACGGCGCTGGCCCGCACGCTCGCAGCGCTGGAGCGCTGCCGCGGCTGGACGTGCAGGCAACCTCTATTCGTCAGCGGTCGCTCCCGCCCGCCCCGGGCGCAGCCACGCGCGATCCGATAGGCGGGGCATGAGCCGCCGCGTGAGCCTTGCCCTCGCCGCCCTCGCGGTGCCGTTGCTGCTCGCCGGGCTGGCGGCCACCTACGTCAAGGTCGAGCTGGCGGAACCCGAGCCGTTCGCCGACAGGGCGGTTGCCGCGCTCCGGTCGAGCGAGGTGCGGCGGGCGATAGCCGAGCAGGTGGCCGTGGAGATGGTGGAGCGCGGGTCCCCCGACCTGGTGGCTTCGCGGCCACTCGTGCTCACGGGCGTGGAGGCGGTGCTCGAGACCGACGAGTTCGCGCGCGTCTTGCGGCGGACCGCGATCGCCGCCCACGAGCTGCTCCTGCACGGCGACCGGGACGTGATCGTGGAGCTGCAGGAGGGCACGGCGCTGCTCATACCTGCGGTCAGAAGCGTGTCTCCGGAGGTGGCCGGGCAGATCCCCACGGACCTCAACCCTCGCATCGCCGCAATCCGGGGGTCCGACGCGGCCACCTCGCTGGTGCGCCTCGCCGACGCGGCAGATGCGGCGGCCGTCCCGCTGCTGGTCGCCGCGATCGCCTTGCTGGCGCTGTCGGTGGCGCTCGCCCCAGATCGCCGCCGGGCCGCGGCCTCGGCCGGGCTGATGCTCGCCGCCGGCACCGCCGTCGCGCTGGTGGCGACCACGGCGTTGAGGGCTCAGGTGGTGTCCCACGCCCATGGGGTCGGCGCCCTTTCCGAGGATGAGGCGAGATCGGCCGCCGGGGCCACGTGGGACGCGCTTGCCGGCGATCTGGAGAACTGGTTCGCGGTGGCGGGAATCGGCGGACTCGCAATCAGCGTGAGCGCTCTTCTGGTCGAGGCCCGGTTCGACCGGCACGCGGCGCTGCGGAGCGCGGCGGACCTCGTGGCCGGTGGTGGGCTCCCGCGCTCCGTGAAGATTCTCCGCGGGCTCGGGCTCGCCGCCATCGGAGCCCTGATCCTGCTCGAGGCCGACCCCGTGTTCACCCTGGCGGCGATCGCGCTCGGAGGCACGCTGGTCCTCCTCGGCCTCAGCGAGGCTCTGTCGGTCACGAGCGCGGCGGCGGTTCGACCGCCGGTCGACCGTCGCCGCCGGCGCGCGGTCGTCACAGCCGGCGCACTTGCGATTGCCGCGCTCGGGGCCGCCACGGCGGTGATCCTGATCGGGCGGGGCGGCCCCCCGGCACCGCCCTCAGCCGGCGAGATCAACGCGTGCAATGGCGGCGCGGCGCTCTGCGACCGCCGCCTCGACCAGGTTGTCCTGCCCGGGACCCACAACTCGATGTCCGCCGCAGACCGGCCCGGCTGGTACTTCGCCAACCAGATCAGGCCGATCCCCCACCAGCTACGGGACGGAATCCGCCTGTTGATGATCGATCCGCACTACGGGGTGGAGGACTCGGACGGGCGGGTGCGCACGGACCTTCGGGCCGAGGGAACCAACCGCAACCGCGTGGCCGGCCGGCTCGGCGCACAGGCGGTGGAGGTCGCCGAGCGCCTGGCCGGCAGGCTCGGCCTGGTCCCTGCGGAGGGCGAGCGAGCGATCTACCTGTGCCACACCCTCTGTGAGCTCGGCGCCGAGCGGATGGCCTCGACACTGGACGAGATACGCGGCTTCCTCGAGCGCAATCCCTCGGAGGTACTGATCGTGATCCTGGAGTCGAGCGTGGACCCCGCCGAGGTGGAGCGGGAGTTCATGGAGGCCGATCTTGAGCCCTACCTCGCGGTCCTCGACCGCGGGCGACCGCTTCCCACGCTTCGCCGGATGATCTCGTCCGGGCGGCGCCTGGTCGTGTTCGACGAGGGGGACGGCGGAGCCGAGGACTGGTACCAGCCCGAGTTCCTCTTTGTCGAAGACACACCCATCCGCTCGGTGCTGAGTTCCGCCGGGTCGTGCGAGCCGGGCCGCGGCGCGCCCGACAGCCCGCTCCTGCTGCTGAACCACTGGGTCGACCGCTTTCCTCCCTCTCCCAGCGCGAACCGCAGGATCTCGGACCGTGAGAGCCTGCTCACCCGGGTGCGCAACTGCCGCCGGCGGCGCGGGGCCATGCCGAACCTGATCGCTGTGGACTTCTATGGGTCGGGCGCGGTCCTGCGGATCGCACGAGAGCTCAACATGGCACCGGCCGGTTGATTCGCCGGGGGCTCCTTCGACTCAGCCGAGGTAGATCATGCCGCCGAAGCGGCACTTGCCCGCTTGACCGAGGACGCTCGCGCCCGCGTACAGCTGCCCACCGAGGATCTCCGTGCCGTCAGGCGCAACCGCCGTGCCCGCCTCTCCCTGCGCGAACACCGGCGTGCCCGCGGCTGCCTGAGCCCGCACCAGGGCGGCGGTTTCCCCGATCTGGAACGACGCGTCGTCGTCTACGCCATCCACGGCGGAGCCGTTCTGGTTCGTCTGGATGACGATCTCCGCCACGTGATCGGCGCCGTCTACACGACAGCGCGCCGTAATCGTGAACGGGCCTGTCGTGGCGAGACCCGCGGAGCCCCCTGGGTCGAGACTCAGTGCGTCGAACCTGCGAACACTCACGCCCGCGATCGAGTCAGCCGACTCCGCGCTCTTCACCTTCTTGAACTTGGAGGCATCGAGCACCTCCTCCTTGACGGCGTTGTAGCCGACCGAGTCCTTCAGCATCAGCGTGCCCTTGAGCGAGCGCCCGCGCAGGTCACTCTGCGTCAGGGAGCGGTTGCGGATGTCGGCGCCCGTGAGTGAGCCGTTCCTCACGTCCGCCCCGGTGATCGTCAGGGCATAGGCGGTACCGCTCAGCGCCGCGAACAGCGCAATAACGGCGATCACCAGCGCCGGCGATGGCCGCCGGCGAAGGATGCGCGTCATCGTTTCGTACCTCCGGTATTCGGGTGACTGCCTGGCGCCACGGACTCCGGGTGGCGGGCCTCCTTCGCGAACACTCCCTCTCCGGCAACGATGCGCCGAAGTCGCCGATTTGTCAGAGCGATGACAGAGGCGCGCCGAAAGTGCCTGTGAGGCCGGGCCTGACCGCATTCATGTATGGACCCGTGGCCGTGTGGCCGCCGAGATTGAGGGTTCGACCGACGACTGTCGTAGTTCGACGCCGCACATCTTGCACACCGCGGCTCCGTCGGGGACCGGCTCG
Source organism: uncultured Thermoleophilaceae bacterium (assembly GCA_963764665.1). Classification (GTDB taxonomy): domain Bacteria; phylum Actinomycetota; class Thermoleophilia; order Solirubrobacterales; family Thermoleophilaceae; genus JACVRW01. The sequence goes on from CAVXTL010000001.1 coordinate 14,186, forward strand.
TGTCAGTGCAGGCAGCGAGCGGCGACGAGCCTGAGGCGCGATGACGATTGCACACCTGGGGCGCCGTGAAGGAGCCGCCCTGGTCGATTCCGCAAAATCCGCATCGTCGTCAGCAAGGCCTTGGCCTGTACCTTCCCATCGGCGTCGTTGGCCTTGGCGTTCTGACCAAGGAGGCTCGGGAGCGCAATAGCTGCGAGAACGCCGATCACCAGGATGACCACCAGCAACTCGACCATGGTCATGCCTTCGTGGTCTGAGAGCATCCGCTGAGCTTCAATCGGCTTCCTGGGAATCCTGCGCAAGCCCCTGGGGGTCGCCGCGGGCTGGCAAGCTCGTGCGAGCCGCGGAAGGCCCGAGCGACGGACTCGAACCCGCGACCGCCTGGACCACAACACGAAGTGGCATCCCAGTGGGTTGCGGCTCAGTCGGACGAACGCGCTCCGAAGCGCCGTCTGACACCCCTGTTGTCACCCGCCGCGAAAGACCGCGAGGCAGTCAAACGTTCGACCCCAGTACCTGCGGCCGAAGCGAACGGCGACCGGCCGCCATGGCGGGTCGTTTCGCGAATGTTCATTCCCTCGCAATGCTCTGGTAAGGGGTTGCTCGTAGCGTCGCCGCCACCTTTCCAATCTTCAGGAGGTGGCGATATGTCCTCTGTGCTTGCAGTCCCGAAACGGGTGGCGGCCCCGGCCGCGCTCGTGCTTGCCGTTGCGGTTGCCGTCCTGGGCGCAGTTGCGAGTTCTGCGTCCGCACACTCGACGGGGGCGGTGTACACGCTCACCAACGGCGCGCTGGGCAACTCGGTCAAGGTCTTCCACCGGGCAGGCAACGGGTCGCTGGCCGCGGCCGGCGAGTTCCCTACCGGTGGCAACGGGACGGGCAGCGGCCTGGGCAACCAGGGAGCGGTGGTGCGCGACGGCGGGCGACTCTTCGCCGTGAACGCAGGTAGCAACTCGATTTCGGCCTTCAGGGTCAGGGGACACGCCCTGAGACTCGTCGACACCGTCGACTCCGGCGGTGACATGCCGATCAGCCTCACGGCCCACAAGGGTCTGCTCTACGTGCTGAACGCGGGTGAGACCGGCAACATCACCGGCTTCCGGTACTCGAGACATGGCGATCTGTCCAAGCTGCGGGGCTCGGCCCGCCCACTGAGCGGGAATGCAACGGGCCCGGCGCAGGTGTCATTCGACCCCGACGGGGAACTGCTCGTGGTGACCGAAAAGGACACCAACGTCATCGACCTTTACAAGGTCGCAAACGACACCGGTCGGGTGAGCGGACCGAAGCCGCAGGCCTCCGCGGGCGCGACCCCGTTCGGCTTCGGCTTCGACGGGCACGGTCACCTGATCGTTTCCGAGGCTTTCGGCGGAGCGCAGGACGCGAGCGCGGTGTCTTCGTACAAGATCGGGCACCGTGGCATTCGTCCGATCACGCCATCTGCGCCGACGACCGAGACAGCGGCGTGCTGGATCGTCGTTACAAAGGACGGCCGGTTCGCCTACACAACCAACACGGGCAGTGGCTCGGTCTCGGGATACAAGATCAGCCGCGCCGGCGAGTTGACGCTGCTCGACGCCGACGGCCGGACCGGAGTTACCGGCCCCGGACCGATCGACATGGCGCTCGACCGCGATAGCCGCTTCCTCTATTCGCTCAACTCCGGAGATGGCACCATCAGCGGCTTCCGAGTGCGAGCTGACGGCAGCCTCAGCCCGATCGGCGGCGCGACCGGTCTGCCCCCCGGGACGAACGGGCTCGCGGCTGGCTAGGACGGCAACAAGGACGAACGATCGACGGGCCCGCGATTCCCGCGGGCCCGTCGGGCGCGCCTAGGCGTCCGCCGTAATCCCCGTGTAAGGCCCGACTGTCAGTCTCGATGCCGATGGTGGTGCTCGTGCTGTTCGCCTTCCTCGCCGGCGCGGCTACCGCGCTCTCGCCGTGCGTGCTCCCGGTGCTGCCAGTCGCGCTGTCGGCGGGCGTGACCGGCGGGCGGAGGAGGCCGCTCGGCGTGGTCACCGGCCTCGTGCTGTCGTTCACGTTCGCGACCGTCGCGCTCGTGTACGTGATCTCCGCGCTCGGCCTGCCGGACGATTTGCTGCGAAACCTGGCGATCGCCGTTCTGGCCGGGTTCGGCATCGTCTTGATCCTGCCGCGCGCGGCGGCCCGGTTCGAGGCGGCGCTCGGGCGGCTCACCCGGCGGGGCCCGGCGCAGCCGCAGGGTGAGGGGTTCGGCTCGGGCGTCCTGCTCGGAGCGAGCCTGGGCCTCGTGTACGCGCCCTGCGCGGGGCCGATCCTCGCCGGGGTGATCACGGTGTCCGCCTCGCAGGACTTCACGGCCGGGCGCCTCGCGGTGGCCCTCTCCTACGGCGCCGGCACGGCGGTCGTGCTCTACGCGCTGATGCTCGGGGGTCGCCGGCTGACCGGGCCGATCCTGCGCCGAAGCGCCCGCCTCCAGCCCGCCGTCGGGGCCGTGATGGTGGGCGTGGCGGTGCTGATGGCCGCCGAGCTCGACATCCGCTTCCAGACCGAGATCGCCGACAACCTGCCGGCCGTGCTCGTAAACCCGTCCAAGGAGCTGGAGGATAGTTCCGCCGCGCGTGAACGGCTCGCGGACCTGCGCGGCGGGGGCGGCGGGCTGGTTGCGCAGGCGGCCGAGCCCACGCCCCCAGGCTCGGACCTGCCGGTGCTCGGCACGGCGCCGGAGATCACCGGCACCCAGCGCTGGTTCAACACGCCCGGCGGACGGCCGCTGTCGCTCGCGTCGCTTCGCGGCGAGGTCGTGCTGATCGACTTCTGGACCTACTCGTGCATCAACTGCATACGCACCCTGCCCCACCTGAAGGCATGGGACGCGCGCTATCGCGACGCGGGCCTGAACATCATCGGCATGCACGCGCCCGAGTTCCCCTTCGAGCGCGACGCGGACAACGTGGACCGCGCCGTGCGCCAGAACGGCCTGCGCTACGCCGTGGCCCAGGACAACGACTTCGCGACCTGGAGCGCCTACCAGAACCAGTTCTGGCCGGCGAAGTACCTGATCGACTCGCGCGGCCGCGTGCGCTACAGCCACTTCGGGGAGGGCGCCTACGGAGAGACCGAGCGCGCGATCCGCTCCCTGCTCGCGGAGGCCGGCCGCGAGCGCCTGGGCGCGCATACGCGGGCACGGCCCGACACGCCGTCACAGGCGTCCACGCCCGAGTCCTACCTCGGCGCCCAGCGCGCGGAGCGGTTCGTCCATGGGCCGTTGGTAGAGGGCACGACGGACTTCTCGCTGCCCGCGGGCCTACCTGCCGGCCTTCCCCTCCACCACCTCGGCCTGGCGGGACGCTGGCGCATCGACGCGGACCACGCGGCGGCGGCCGGGAGCGATGCGCGCCTTCACCTGCGCTTCGCCGCCCGGCGGGTCTTCCTCGTGCTCGGTTCGACCGCGGGGCCGCGGAAGGTCGAGGTGATGGTCGACGGGAAGCGTCGGGGGCCGATCAGGGTGACCGGCCACCGGCTGTACGACATCGTGACGCTGCCGCGGCCCGGCACGCACCTGCTCACCCTCAGCCCGGAGCCGGGGACGGAGGCCTATGCCTTCACCTTCGGCTAGCTCGATAATCGACCCCATGGCGCACTCACAAGGGTCGCGCGGGTCGATCCTCGTCGTGGACGACGAGCCGACGATCGCAGAGGTCGTGGCCCGCTATCTCGAGCGAGCCGGATTCGAGACGCGGGTCGCAGAGGACGGGCCCTCCGCCGTGGCGGCGGCGCTCCAGTCCAGGCCCGACCTGATCGTCCTCGACGTCATGCTCCCCGGTTTCGACGGCCTCGAGGTGATGCGGCGGGTGCACGAGGACCTCGAGGAGCGCGTGCCCGTCGTACTGCTGACGGCAAAGGGCGAGGAGTCGGATCGCGTGGTCGGCCTCCAACTCGGCGCCGACGACTACGTGGTCAAGCCCTTCTCTCCCGCCGAGCTCGTCGCGCGCGTGGAGGCGGTGATGCGTCGCAGCGGCGGTGAGCCGGAGGTGGCGAAACCGCTCAGCTTCGACGGTCTCGAGATCAACGCGCCCGCACGCGCCGTGTTTGTCGGCGATCGCCCGGTGGAGCTCACCCAGCGCGAGTTCGACCTCCTGCTCTTTCTGGCCCGGAACCCCGGACAGGTGTTCAGCCGCGACCAGCTGATGGAGAGGGTCTGGCGCTTCTCCTTCTACACCGACACCACCACCGTCACGGTGCACATACGCCGCCTGCGCGCGAAGATCGAGTCCGATCCTGCGAAGCCGCGGTGGATCCAAACGGTGTGGGGCGTCGGGTATCGCTTCCGCCCGGAGCCGCGGTGAGCCGATCGATCGCGATCGTGGCGGCCGCCGGAGCGCTCGTCGCCGCGCTCATCACCCCCGTCTACGGGTTGGAGCCGGGCCTCGTGACCGCCTGCCTGGCGGCCGCTGTCTCGGCGGCCGGGCTCGCGCTGGCACACAGGGCCGCTGGCAGTCGCGCCCGCCGTCCGCTGCGCGGACGCTTCGGCGTCGTCGCCGGCACTGCGGTGGGGGTGATCCTCGTGACCGTGCTCGCCACCGCCGAGCTGATGTTCGTGTCGAACCACGACGCCCTCATGGTCTCCGCGATCGTCCTTGCGGCCACCCTCGTGGCCTTGCGCGCGGCTCAGGTCGCCTCCGCTGGGGTGGCGGGGGACGTGGAACGGATCCGGGACACCCTTCGGGCCGTCGGGGCCGGGGCGCGCGACCGGCGGGTGGAGGCAACGGCGGCGCTCGAGCTGAGCGAGCTGGCCGAGGCGGTGAACGGCATGATCGAGCAGCTCGCCGGCGAGGAGCGCCGGCGCGACGCCGCGGATTCCGCGCGGCGCAATCTCGTCGCCGCCATCTCGCACGACCTCCGTACCCCGATCACGGCGCTGCGGCTGATGGTCGACGCGATCGACGATGACCTGGTGGACCAGGGCACGCTGGATCGCTACCTGGGCACCATGCGAACCCACGTGACCGCGCTCGGCTCGATGATCGACGACCTCTTCGAGCTGTCCCGGCTCGAGGCCGGCGACCTCGAGTGGTCGATTGGCCAGGTCGAGCTGCCCGAGCTGGTCGACGAGGCGGTGGCCGCGATGCGGGTCGAGGCGGAGGCCAGGGGCGTGGCCGTGGCCACCGACCTCCCGCCGCTGCCGCGGCCGGCGCACGCAGACCCGGAGAAGCTCCAGCGGGTCCTCTTCAACCTGATCCAGAACGCGATCCGGCACACCCCAGCCGACGGCAGCGTGACAGTGCGGGCGGAGCCCGCCGGAGACTGGGTCGAGGTCGAGGTGGCCGACACCGGCCCGGGCATCGCGCCGGCGGAGCGCGAGCGCGTGTTCGAGGCCTTCGCGCGCGGCGAGGCCGCCAGGTCAGGCGAAGGAGCCGGGCTCGGCCTGGCGATCTGCCGCGCCATCGTCGAGGCCCACGGCGGCCGCATCTGGCTCGCCGACAGCGACGTCGGTACCCGCGTCCGCTTCGTAATCCCCACGTAAGGCCCGCTTGCCACGATCGCCCGCATGAAGCGAATCGCGATCCTCCTGACCGCCGGGCTGCTGGCGCTGGCCGCCTGCGGCGACGACGACGGCTCCGGTTCCCCCGCCGCCTCGGCCCCGAGCGACGAGGCCGCGATGAAGAAGGAGGAGGCGGCGAAGAAGCAGGAAGAGGCGGCAGTGAAGGAGGAAGAGGCCGCCAAGAAGGACGGGGCGGGCACGACGGTCACGCTCGGCGACTCGGAGTTCGGGTCGATGCTGTTCGGCCCCGACGATCAGGCGATCTACATCTTCCAGAACGACCCCAAGGGCGAGACCGTCTGCTACGAAGAATGCGCCGAGGCCTGGCCACCGGTGTTCACGGACGGCAAGCCGACTGCGGGGAAGGGCGTCCGGGATTCGCTGCTCGGAACCGTGAAGCGCCGCGACGGCAGGCTCCAGGTGACCTACGCCGGGAAGCCGCTCTACTACTACGCCCATGAGGGGCCCGGCGAGGTCCGCTGCCACAACGTCGACCTGAACGGCGGGCTTTGGTGGGTCGTCGGGCCGGACGGTAAGCGCCGGGCGTGAGGCGTCTGATGCTTGTCGGCGCGGCGCTCGCTGCACTTGGCCTCGGCGCGCCGGCCACGCCGGCCATGGCCGGCACCAAGATCAGCGTGCACGGATCGGAGTTCGGCCGAATCCTCTGGGGCCCGGAACGGCAGGCGATCTACGTCTTCCAGCGGGATGCGCGCAACAAGTCTCGCTGCTATGGCGAGTGCGCGGAGGCATGGCCGCCGGTGTTCGCCGAGGGCAAGCCGGTGGCCGGGAAGGGCGTGCGGCGCTCGCTGCTCGGAACCACCCGCCGCCGCGGCGGCAGGCGTCAGGTGACCTACCGGGGGAGGCCGCTCTACTTCTACGCGCACGAAGGGCCGCGGCAGGTCCTATGCCACAACGTGGACCTCAACGGTGGGCTCTGGTGGGTCCTCGGACCCAACGGCGTGCGCCGCCCCTGAGGGCCCGGCCCGCCGCCCAGCGGTGCTCGGGATTCGGGTAGTACCGCAGCCCCCGTCCCACTTGGAGCGCTGGTTCCACCTCGCGCGCATGCTCAAGGACGCGGGGCCGTCGAGCCCACGATCGGCCGCGACGCGAGGCCCCGCTCCAGACCGCAGGTACCGCTCACCGAGGTGGCCCTTCAGCTACTGATCAATGAGGTCGCCGGCCAGCCCAGAATTGCAGGGACTTCAGGGTGAGCGACGGGACTCGAACCCGCGACCGCCTGGACCACAACCAGGGGACCCTGGGTCATGTGGGGGTGCCTCAGGCTCTGTAGAGCCGACTGGGTTCGCTCAGGTCGGCTCAGGTTCGCTCACATTGAGGCCACGAATGAGGCCACGCTCCTACCCAGCTGTCACTCATGGACTCGCGGGCCTTCCAGGGCGATGTCCGGTCCTCGCCGAGGGGCCGTCTTGCTCAGCCCAGCGAGGGATCCCGCTCCTTCTCGAACCACCCGGGCGGCCCGCAGGCGACCTCGACGCGAAGCCCGTCCGGGTCGAAGACGAAGAGCTCGTAGAAGCCCTCGATGTCTCGATCCTCCTCGGGAGGGAAGTGGATCGGGGCGCCGATGTCGAGACAGCGCTGATAGGCGGCGTCTACCTCCTCGCCGAGTCTCGACGTAGAAGGCGAAGTGCTCGATGCCGACGTGGTAGTAGTCGTGCTGACCGCCGTCTGCTGGCCGGAGCCCCAGGTATCCGTCGCCAAAGCGGAGGTAGACGACCTCCTCAGTGCCGCGGTAGCTCGGATAGCGGACCTCGTCGCGCAGGCCGAATGGCCCGAGCACCGCTAGATAGAAGGCGAGCGATCGCTCGACGTCGCTGACCGCGAGGTCGATGTGATGGATCATGCGAAGGGGCATATCTCTCCTTTGGGCGTGCGCGCCTGGTCTCGTTCAGGGCATCGGCTAGATGGATCGCCATGAGTGGGTGCATGATCGAAGATGACCTCCTGATTCGGGAGCGGGAAGCGCGTCATGTAGACGCGCCCACGGGGCGTAGGGACCGTGGACGATTTCCTCGCGTCGTCCGTGGTCGGTCTACCGGCGCGAGATCGATGCCGCGGTGCGGCTCTCGTCCGGCCCGGTCGACGTCTGGCCGGATCTCGCCGCCACCGACGCCGCGGTGTGGCTCTCTTGCGGTCCGCTCGACGGGCGTAGGCCCACTGCCGCCGCGACGGCGCTCTCGTCGTGGCCGCCAGCGGGGGGAGTGATCGCCTGCGACTCCCCGGCTGCGGACGCCGTCCGGTCGCCGGTCGCGTCATTGCCGATCATCAACATCAGCACGATCGCCGCTGCCGCGGCGAGGGCCAGCAGTCCCGCGATCAGGACCGCCCAAGCGCTGCGCGTCCGGATTGGAATGGGATGAAGACCTACGTCCGTCATGACCAGCCTCCTTGGATTGGGAACCACCGGAGCGACGAGCGTCCCATCCGGCCCCTCTCCCCGAAACCTGGAAATCCCTACTTATTGCTCAATCCGGCCGGGGTAAACGGAGTGCCAGCTCGGTCCGGGATCGGACGTCGAGCTTCCTGTACACCTGGGTGAGCGCGGCCTCGACGGTGTGAACCGACACGACCAGCGTCGCGGCGACTTCCTTGTTGGTCCTGCCCTCGGCGACGAGGGCGGCTACACGCTGCTCGGCCGGCGTCAACTCGTCCCGTGAGCCGCCTCGCCCGCCGATCCGTCCTAGCTCGGCCCGCGTCTGCCCCGCCCACAGCGGAGCACCGAGCTCCTCGAAGCCCGTGAGCGCGGCTTGCAGGGTCTCACGCGCGGCTTTCAACCGGCGCGCCCGGCGTTGCGCGGAGCCCAGCGCCAGGAGCGTCCGACAGCGCTCGAATGCGCCCGGCGTACGGCGGTGTTCGTAAAGGGCCTGATCGAACGCCGCCAGAGCGCCGTCCGTGTCCCCCTCGGCAAGCAGGAGCCGTCCCTGGCAGCGGGCGGCTGTGGCGAGCGCCCAAGGGCAGTCGCAGCGAACGGCGCGTTCCCTGTACAGGCCAGGTAGCGCGCGGCCACATCGTGCTCCCCGACCCCGATGAGCGCCTCGATCGCGTTCGGCCAGACCGGGAAGAGGCTCGGTTCGTCCCAGCCCAGGTCCACCAGCCGGAGCGGCAGGAGCCGCAGGACCGCGTCGGCCCGCGCCGCGTCGCCGAGCGACAGCTCCAGAAAGCCGAGCGCGAACCGGTTCAGGATTCGATAGACCTCTTCCCCGATCTCCGTTGAGAGCGCCGCGCCTCGTTCGGCCGCTGCACGTGCCTCGTCGACGCGACCGAGATGAGCATCGGCCAGCGCCTTCGCCCAGAGAGCCGCGCCTCCCTGATACCGCTCCCCGCGCTGCTCGGAGCGCGCCCAGCACTCGGATGCGTGCGCTGCCGCGGCCTGGAAGTTCGCGGCTCGACACTCGAGCTCAGTGAGGTAGACGAGCAGCGACGAGTACGTGTAGTCGTCGCCGAGCGTCTCGGCAGCGGCGGCCTCGGCCTCGAACAGCTCGCGCGCCTCATCGAGGCGATCCACGCACATACGCCTGAGGCCCAGAACCAGATTCGGAGAGTCGGTATAGACGAGGGGAAGTCGCTCACGCCGCTGGAGCTCGAGCGCCCGATCAAGAGACCCCTGATCGCGGCGACCGCTCCAGATCTCGAGCGCGGCCATGAACGACAGCGCGGGGATGAGTACCCCTGCCCCACCGGAGCGCGTGGCGGCGGCAACCGCCAACTCGGCGTGCCGCAGCGCGGCCTCGTGGCCAACATGTGAACTGGAGCCGTAGGCTCGCTCGGCGTGGATGACGCTGAGCCGCTTGTCGTCCCCTCGCGCGTCGGCGAGTGCCTGCTCGAGCGCGCGGTCGGCGGCCTCGAAGTCGTCGTTGCTGAGCCGGGCGAGGGCGAGCAGCGCGTCCGCTCGCTGCACGCCGGAAGGCAGCTCGACGAGAGCGTTCTCGAGGAGCTCTCTGCCCCGCCCCGGCAGCCCCGCGGGCTTGTAGGCGCGAGCGGCCTCGATGGTCCGCCGGCGGCGATCCCCTTCGTGGTCCGGTGGTGTGAGGGTGGCCGCCATCTCGAGCAGCTCGGCGGCCGCCGCCGACGCACCGCGAGCAGTTGCCGCCCGGGCGCCGGCCTCGATCTCGTCCGCCACGGCGGCGGAGGGCCGCGAGCTGGCCTGTGCAAGGTGCCGCGCACGTTGCTCCGGCTCCTCCACCAGCCGGGCCAGATTGGCGTGCAGCTCGCGCCCGCGGCGGGGGCCGATCATCGCCGCCATGCCCTCCGCGAGCAGCGGATGCACGAAGCGTACGCTGTCGGCGGAGATCTCGATCACGCCGGCCGCGACAGCGCGGTCGAGCCGGTCGCCCACGCGGTTCGGTTCTGCCGACAGTGCCTCGAGCATGCCCACGGTGGGGTCCCTCAACAATGCGGCCGGCTCGAGTAGGCGCCGCACGGGCCGCTGCAAACGGGCGAGTCGCTCCTGGGTCAGGGCCTCCAGGGACGCCGGCATCTGAAACGACGCCGATGGCTCATGCTCGGCGAGGGACCGTGCGAGCTGCACCGCGTAGAAGGGGTTGCCGCCCGTCAGCTCGTGGATGCGCTGCAGCACCGGTCGAGGCAGCGCACGACCCGTGTGGAACCGGACCACCCTATGCAACTCTCCGGCGCCCAACGAGCCGATCGGGAGGCGCACCACTCGCTCCGGCGGCAACGACTCGATCAGCTCCGGCTGGAGCGAGGCGTGCTCGACCCGCAGCGACGCCACCAGCCTCACCCTCCCGCTGCTCAGCCTGCGAAACGCGAACGCCAACGCGGCCGCCGTCCCGCGATCGAGCCACTGCACGTCATCGATGGCCACCACGACCGGCTTGCGTTCGGCAAGCGTGCGTAGGGCGCTCAGCACCCCTGCGGACACGGTGTGCGCATCTACCGTTCGCCCCCCGGCTTGTCGACGCAGCAGGGCGATCTCCAACGCCTTCGCCTGTGGCTCCGGGAGCTCCGGCACCACCTCGTCGAGCGCGTCGGCGAGTAGGTCGCCAAGACCGGAGAACGCAAGCTCGGCCTCCGCTGGCGCCGGCCAGGCCATGAGCACGCTCGCGCCGGCGCCCGAGGCGGCAGCGACCGCCTCGCGCAACAGCGTCGTCTTGCCGATCCCCGCCTCGCCCTCGATAACAAGAGCCATCGAGCCCTCATCGACGGCAAAGGCGCTCACCGTCTCGAGCTCCTGCTCGCGCCCGACCACCTCGGGCGGCTCAGCCACCGGCGTCACCGGTCAAGCATGTGTCACACCGGAGCCCGGATGCAAGCGAGTACGGGCGAAACACCTGAGGGTGAGCGACGGGACTCGAACCCGCGACCGCCTGGACCACAACCAGGAGCTCTACCAACTGAGCTACGCCCACCACGCCGTGGCGATCGGGGTGCGATCGCCGCCCCGAATCTAGCACCGAGCCGGGCCTGGATATCATCGCTTGATGGCCGATCGCAAGCCGGTGATCATGGCTGTGGACGACGATGCGGTCGCCCTGGCGATGGTCGAGGACCATCTGCGCCGCCGCTATGAGAGCGACTACGAGGTCGTCTGCGAGCGCTCGTGCGAGACGGCTCAGAACCTGCTGAAGGAGTTGCGGGACGACCACGCGCCGGTCGCGCTGGTGCTCGCGGGCCTATGGAGCCGGGGCCTGCGCGGGGACGAGCTCCTCGCGCGTGTGAGCGGGATCCATCCGCACGCCCGCCGGGCGCTGCTGATCGACTGGGGCGCATGGGGCGACCGCGACACGTCGGAGGCAATCGTCCAGTGCATGGCCAAGGGCGAGATCGACTACTACATCCCCAAGCCCTGGCGGATGCCCGACGAGCACTTCCACCGGGTCGTGACCGAGTTCCTGCTCGAGTGGACCAGGGCGCGATCGACGCTCCCCCGCGAGATCGCCGTGGTGGGGGAGCCGTGGCAGCCACGCGTGAACGAGCTGCGCAGCCTGCTGGCCCGTAACGGCATGGCGCACGAGTTCCACGCCACCGATTCCGAGCGCGGCAAGGAGGTGCTGGACGAGGCCGGGCATGCCGGCGAGCGCGCGCCCGTGGTCGTCCTCATGAACGGCAAGTCGCTCCGCGACCCCGGGAATGCCGAGCTGGCTGCCGCCTACGGCGTGAATACCGAGCTGGCCGACCCCGACGAGCTGTTCGACGTGATCGTGGTGGGCGCCGGGCCGGCCGGGCTGGCGTCCTCGGTGTACGCCTCGTCCGAGGGCCTGAAGGTGCTCACCATCGAGCGGGAGTCGATCGGCGGGCAGGCCGGGGCGAGCTCCTTGATCCGCAACTACCTCGGCTTCGCGCGCGGGGTCGGCGGCGCCGACCTTGCCCAGCGGGCGTATCAGCAGGCCTGGGTCTTCGGCTCGCGCTTCCTGCTCATGTCGGAGGTCGAGTCGCTGCGCACGGAGGACGACCGCCACGTGCTCGTGACCGCGGGCGGCGCGGAGCTGTGTGCGCGAACGGTGGTGGCCGCCACCGGAGCCGCCTACCGCCGGCTCGGCATCCCGGCGCTCGAGGAGCTGGTGGGCTCGGGCGTCTTCTACGGGGCTTCGGGCCCGGAGGCACAGGCGGCGACCGATGGGCACGCATTCGTGCTCGGCGGCGGGAACTCGGCCGGCCAGGCCGCGATGCACCTGTCGCGATATGCCGAGTGCGTGACGATCCTGGTCCGCGGCGAGACGCTCGCGGACAGCATGTCCCAGTACCTGCGCGGCCAGCTGGACGCGACTGCCAACGTGGAGATGCGCTTCTGCACCGAGGTGGCCGACGGCGCGGGCGAGGCGCGCCTCGAGACGCTCACGCTCCGTGACCGCCGCACCGGCGACACCGAGACCGTGCCGGCCGTGGCACTGTTCGTCCTCATCGGAGCGCACCCGAACAGCGACTGGCTACCCGACACCGTCGCGCGCGACGACTATGGCTACGTGCCCACCGACTCCGACCTCCGCCCCGAGGACGGCTGGCCGTTCGAGCGGGCGCCGCGCATGTACGAGACCTCTCTCCCCGGCGTCTTCGCCGTGGGCGACCTGAACCTGGCCTCGGTGCATCGCGTGGCGGCGGCGGTGGGCGACGGCTCGGCCGTCATCAAGCAGGTGCACGAGACGCTCAGGTCCGCCGAGACCGCCGCGAACCTCTAGTCGACGGCGATGCGCCGGTCGCCCGCCTCGATCTTCACGTCGTTGATCGACGCGTAGCGCTTGGCCATCAGACCGCTCGGGTCGAACTCCCAGTTCTCGTTGCCGTAGGAGCGCCACCACTGCCCCTGCTCGTCGTGGCTCTCGTACTCGAAGCGCACCGCGATCCGGTTCTCGGTGAACGCCCAGAGCGTCTTCTTGAGCCTGTATCCCTGCTCGCGGGCCCACTTGCGGCGCAGGAACTCGCGGATCTCCTCGCGGCCGTCGAGGAACTCGTCGCGGTTGCGCCACTCGGTGTCCTCGGTGTAGGCGAGCACGACCCGGTCGGGGTCGCGCGTGTTCCAGGCGTCCTCGGCGGCCTGCACCTTGGCGGCCGCAGTGGCGGCCGTGAACGGTGGCCTGATGTCGGTCGGACCGGGCATGGCCGGCGAGCTTACGCCTCCCCTGGCCCCGGCTGACGGCCGAGCCGGGGGCTACGTTCTCGGGCGTGCTGAAGATCGCACTCCGGCACCCCTCGGGGATCCTGCTGTTCGCGCAGCTCGCCGCGGTCCTGCTCTACCCGTTCATGGAGGGCAATGCCGCCGGGCGTGCCATCTTCAGCGCCTTCGGCATCGCGTTCCTCGCGCTCGTGGTCATGGCGGTCCGCGCGTCGCCCGTGCAGCTCTGGGTGAGCGTCATGTTCGCCCTGCCCGCCACCGTGCTGCTCCTCATACAGGCTGTCAGCGGCGACGACAAGCTGCTGCCCTACTCCTCGGCGCTCGAGGCCGTGCTCTACCTGTACGCGGCCTACGCGCTCGTCAAGTACATGCTCGCGGACCGCGAGATCACCACGGACGAGCTGTTCGCCGTGGGTGCCACGTTCACGCTCGTGGCCTGGGCGTTCGCCTACATGTTCACTGTGGTCCAGGCGATCGAGCCCGGCAGTTTCACCGCGGCCGTTGACGCCGGCGACGATCGCACGTGGATGGAGCTGTTGTTCCTGAGCTTCACCACGCTCACGAGCGTCGGCCTGAGCGATGTCGTGCCGCTCAAGGCGTTCGCGCGCGGGGTCGTGATGATCGAGCAGGTGGCCGGCCTCGGATACATCGCGCTTGTCGTGTCGCGGCTCGTGGGCCTGACGGTGATCGGCCATCGTGCCGGCGACGATCCGCCGCACGCCGGTTAGGCTGGCGCCCCCGTGGCGGAGATCCTCTACTACGCAATCCCGTTCTTCGTGCTGCTCCTGGTGCTGGAGGCACTCTCGTTCCGCCACGCGCGCGACGACGCCGACGACCTGATCGGGTACGACGCCAAGGACACCCGCACCAGCCTGCTGCTGGGCACGGGCAACGTGATCATCAACGTCGCCTGGAAGCTCGTGGTGCTGGCGATCTTCGTCGCCGTCTACGAGCTCAGCCCACTGCGCCTCGACCCCGGCGACTGGTGGGTCTGGGTGCTCCTCTTCTTCGCGGACGACTTCTCGTACTACTGGTTCCACCGGATCAGCCACGAGAGCCGCTTCTTCTGGGCAAGCCACGTGGTCCATCACTCGAGCACGCACTACAACCTCTCCACCGCGCTCCGCCAGACCTGGGTGCCGATGACCTACTTCCCGTTCTGGCTCTGGATGCCGGCTGTGGGCTTCGCGCCCTGGATGGTGCTGCTGGCCCAGTCCTGGTCACTGATCTACCAGTTCTGGATCCACACCGAGCGCGTGCGGAAGCTGCCCCGCTTCCTCGAGGGATTCCTCAACACCCCCTCCCATCACCGTGTGCACCACGGCTCGAATCAGGTGTACCTCGACCGCAACTACGGCGGCATCCTGATCATCTGGGACCGGCTGTTCGGCACCTGGGAGCCGGAGGGCGAGCGCGTGCGCTACGGACTGACCAAGAACATCAACACCTTCAACCCTGTGCGCGCGGCGTTCCATGAGTACATCGCGATGTGGCACGACATCAGGCGGGCCAGGCGCCTCCGCGACCGCCTCGGCGTGCTCTATCACGGGCCCGGCTGGGCCCCTCCGGGCATTGAGAGCGAAGGCAGCCGGGGCTAGCGCGGCGCTGGTGCTCGCGCTCGCCGGGGCGTCCCCGGCGGCCGCCGGCGCCACGCGCTACGTGGACTGCTCAGCGCACAGGGCGGGCGATGGAACCATCAAGCGCCCCTTCAACACGCTCGCGCGCGCGAGCGCGGTGGCGCTGCGCCCGGGCCAGCGGCTGCTGCTCCGGCGCGGCACCACCTGCACCGGCACGCTCGAGCCGAGGGGATCGGGCACCGCGCACCGGCCGGTGGTCATCGGCGCCTACGGGCGCGGCACCCGCCCGCACGTGCGCGGCGCGGGCGAGGACGCCGTGCTGCTGAAGGACATGAGCCACGTGGTCCTGCGCTCGCTCGAGGTCACCAATCGCGGTGCGGTGGAGGCGCGCCGGCGCGGCGTTCACGTGGTGGCCACGTCGGGCGTGGTCCGCGACGTGACGGTCCGCGGCCTCGACATCCACGACGTTCAGGGCGACCTCTCGAAGGACGCCGGCGGCAGCGGCGGCATCCAGGTGGACGTGCTCGGGCCCGAGCCCACGCGCTTCGACGACCTGCTGATCGAGGGCAACCGCATAGCCGACGTGAGCCGAAGCGGCATCTTCATCGTCGGAACGGCCGACTCGGACCGGCCCCGCGCCGGCACGCCCTGGCCCGCGGCATCCACACGCGTACGCGTGCGCGGGAACCGCCTGACCCGGCTCGGCGGCGACGGGATCGTGCCGCTCGGGACCGACGGCGCGGTGGTGGAGCACAACGTGGTCAGCGCGGGGAACCTGCGCGGACGCGGCCTCTCCGATCCGCTTGGGATGATCTGCAACGCGGGGATCTGGACCTTCCACGCCAACGGCACCGTGATCCAGCGCAACGAGGTCTTCGGCATGCGCTTCAACGGTTGCGACGGCTCGGGCTTCGACGTGGACTACGACCAGGACGGCACGATCGTGCAGTTCAACTACAGCCATGACAACGAGGGCGGCTTCATCCTGCTCTGCACCGACGCCAAGCCGCGCACCGCCCAGGTGCGCTTCAACCTGAGCGTCGACGACCGCCTGGTGGCCAACCAGTCGCCCTGCTCGCTCGAGCCCGGCTCCAACTACTCGGGCCTCCGCTTCCACAACAACACGATCGTCGGCAGCCGGCTCTCCTGGGGCCTGCTCGGCAGCGCCACGAGCGCGCTCCTCGACGCGGCCCGGCTCGAGGTGCGCAACAACGTCTTCTACGCCACCGCCCCGCAGGCCACGACGCTCGGCTGTGGGGCGCCGTGCTCGAACAACCTGTTCTTCGGCCTGCCCGCCACGGGCACGGCCGCGGTCAGCGCCGATCCGCTGTTCCGGGACCCGGCGCGCCGCGGACGTGGCCGGATCGCCGTGGGCCGCGGCTTCCTGCTGCGCCCGCCCTCCCCCGCCCGAGGTGCCGGAGTCGCGGTGCCGGGCTCGCCCGCGCGCGACTACTTCGGCCGGCCGGTTCCGGTACCGCCCGCGATCGGCTTCTCACAGCCGTAGCGCCGGCCGCGGCCGGAAAATCCGGGCTTTGGGCGCCAACCTGGCGCGCACGGCACGGGTTCGGGCGCCAAACGTGTGCGTTATCTGCGCCGCCGGGATCGGACACCGCTCAGGAGGAACAATCCGATCACGGGCAACCAAGGGGAGGCATCCATGGCGATGCTTATGCAAGAAATCGGTGGCGGCGTGCGTCTCGAATGCGCCAGCTGCGGAGCTCATGCGTTGATGCACCACGGGGACCACAGGCATCTCGTCGAGGACGAGGACGGCCACATGCGCTGCGAGGTCTGTGGCCACTACACGGCGTTCGTACCGACGGAGCCGCGCGACCGAGGCCTCGCGGTGGTGGCTGCGCGCTGACCTCCGCCGTCACGCCCATCCACCCGACGACCGCTCCCATGTCCACCCCTCCCATCCAAGAACCCGGGCCGCTCGACCACATCCCGATGCCCACCTTTGCCGCAGCACCCGCGCGGGTGTTCGGCTTCAACCTTCGCGCCGGACCCCTCGCCGCCTCAGAGGCGCGCCACGCCTTCGCGGCCGCCGAGGAATCGCTCAGCGATGACGAGCGCCACCCGGTGCTGCTGATGCTCACCGAGCTGGTGACCAACGCCGTCCGCCACGGCGCGGGCGCCGAGCGGCCCCGTGGCGTGGCGGTGAAGGTGGTGCAGTCAGAGCTGGCCGTGGGCGCCGCGGTGACCAATCCGGGCACCGGCTTCGAGTGGAGCGGCCGCGAGAGCGACGACCCGCTCGAGCCCGGCGGCTACGGCCTGGTGCTCGTGGACAGCATGTCGAGCCGCTGGGGCATCGACCGCGCTGCCGGATCGACAACGGTCTGGTTCGAGCTGGACCGACCGTCCCGCCTGGCCGTCTAGGGCACGGACACAGGCGCGGCTGGCACCGTCTGCTCGGCCACCGCCTCGACCACCTCGCCAGGCTCGCCCTCCTCGCCCGCGCAGACCACGCGAAAGGCGCCGGTGCCGAGCTCTGCGTTGGACCTGACCGGCAGTCCGCGGATCGAGTCCCAGCCGAGGCGCTCGACCTCGAACGGGTTCATCTCGATGGCCACCGCCGGCCACTCGCACTCGGAGTTGTGCTGATCGATGGCCTTCGAGATCGCCTCGAGGTTCTTGACCTCTGCGTCGCGGCTCACGAGTCGAGAGTACCGGCCGCGCCGCTCAGCGCGCGGCAGGCGAAGCGATGCTCTTGGCGTACTGCTCGATCGTGTCCACGAGACCCTCGCGCAGCCCCACCTCGGGCTCCCACCCGAGCAGCTGCCTGGCGCGCGTGATGTCCGGCTGGCGCACCTGCGGGTCGTCCTCGGGAAGCGGCTCGAAGACCACCTCGGCGCTGGACCCGGTCAGCTCGACGACCAGCTCGGCCATCTCGAGCAGGCTCATCTCGTTCGGATTCCCGATGTTCACGGGGTCGTGCACGTCGCTGGCCTCGTTGAGGGCCACCAGGCCGCGGATCAGATCCTGCACGTAGCAGAAGCTGCGCGTCTGGGACCCGTCTCCGAAGACCGTCACGGGCTGGCCGTCGAGGGCCTGGCGCAGGAAGGTCGGAACGGCGCGCCCGTCGTTGGGACGCATCCGGGGGCCGTAGGTGTTGAAGATCCGTGCGATGCACGTGTCCACGCCCTGCTGGCGCAGGTAGGCCATCGTGAGCGCCTCGGCGTAGCGCTTGGCCTCGTCGTAGACGCCGCGCGGGCCGATCGGGTTCACGTTGCCCCAGTAGGTCTCCGGCTGCGGATGCACCAGCGGATCGCCATAGACCTCGCTGGTGGAGGCGATCAGGAAGCGGGCGCGGTGCTTCTTCGCGAGCCCGAGCGTGTTGTGGGTGCCGTAGGCCCCGACCTTGAGCGTGTGCAGCGGCAGCCGCGCGTAGTCGATCGGGGACGCCGGCGAAGCCATGTGGTAGACGAAGTCCACCTGCTCGTCGATGTCGTAGTGGTCCGTGATGTCGAGCATCTCGAACCGGAATCCGGGCTCGCGGATGTGCTTGATGTTGTTGAGCGAGCCGGTCTCGAGGTTGTCCACGCAGATCACGCGGTGGCCGCGCTCGAGCAGGAAATCGCAGATGTGAGAGCCGAGGAAGCCGGCGCCGCCGGTGACGAGTGAAGTGGGCATCGCGTTGAAGATATCGTCGGCCGGCGAGCGCCGCACCATTAGCGACGAAATGCGCTGACTATCTGCGCACGTCAGGCAGGGTCGATCTCGAGGTGCCGCACGGGCTTTCCGAAGCGCTCGCGCGCGTCGTCCACCAGTCCCTCCTCGAGCCAGTTGCGCTCACCGTTCGGATGCGTGAAGAGCACGATCTCGTCCGCGTCGAAGGTCTGGAGCGCGTCCTGGATGGCCAGGAGCGGGTCGGCCTCTCCGGTGTCACCCGCCGCGTCCACTCCCTGCTCCGCCATGCGCTCGACGGTCTCCTCCTGCACCGCATCCGCCCGCTCGATGGCCGGATCGGGGTCGTCCAGGAGCCAGTGGCGGCGGCTCTCGAGGGCGGGGGCCACCACGAGCACCTCGGCGTCCTCGGAGTCGGTGCCCACTGCGCTCTTGAGGGCGTCGCCCGACACGGGCTCGGACACGAGAGCGATGATCTTCTTGGCCATACCAACTGCGTACCCGCGACGGCAGGCCTCACACGTGCAACGCGGGGTAGAGCGCTCTGAAGCGCTCATGACCCTCGCGATACGGCTCGATCCAGCCGTCCACCGGCTCGACCGTGTCGGTGGCCCGCACCGTGGCCGCCACCGCCTCCTCCACGCTCGACCAGAGGCCACCGGCCACGCCCCCGAGCAGCGCGGCCCCGAAGGCAGCGCCCTCGTCCACTGCTGTGCGCTCGAGCGGCAGGTCCAGCGCCGAGGCCACGATCCGCAGCCAGAGGTCGCTCCGCCCTCCGCCTCCGGACACGCGCCCGACCGTCGGGGCGGCGCCCACGTCCACCAGGAGGTCGAGGCAGTCGCGCAGCCCGTACGCCACCCCCTCGAGCACCGCTCGGACGAGCGCGCCGCGGTCGTGGCGCACGGACAGCCCCGCGAAGGCGCCGCGCGCGTTCGGGTCGGCGTGCGGCGTGCGCTCGCCCGACAGGTAGGGAAGGAAGGTGAGGCCCTCGGCCCCCGGCTCCCAGCGCTCGGCCTCGCCCACCAGCGTGGCGAACGACTCCCCGGGCGCGGCCACATCGCGGAGCCAGCGCAGCGATCCGGCAGCCGAGAGCATCACGCCCATCGCGTGCCAGGCGCCGGGCACCGCGTGGCAGAACGTGTGGAGGCGGGCCTCCGGGTCGGCCGCGAACCGCTCGAGCGCCACGAACACCACCCCGGACGTGCCGAGCACGACCGAGGCCGGGCCCGGCCGGTCCACCCCTACGCCGAGCGCCCCGGCCGCCTGGTCGCCCGCACCGGCGGCCACCGGCACCCCGTCCACCGCTCCCGACGGCTCGGGGCACTCGAGCGTCCGCGGCAGCCAGGCCTCGTCCAGCTCGAGCGCCTCGAGCACCGACGACGCCCAGCGCCGGCGGGCCACGTCGAAGAGCAGCGTCCCGCTCGCGTCCGCCACGTCCATCGCCTTCTCGCCACACAGGCGCAGCCGCACGTAGTCCTTCGGCAGCAGCACGGTGGCGATCCGCCCGTACAGCTCGGGCTCGTGCCGCCGCATCCACAGGAGCTTCGGAGCGGTGAAGCCGGTGAGCGCCCGGTTGCCAGTGCGGGCGATCAGCTCCGCCAGCCCCACGCGCTCCTCGATCTCGGCGCACTCAGCGGCGGTGCGCTGATCGTTCCAGAGGATCGCCGGCCGCAGCACGTTGTCCGCCGAGTCGAGCGCCACCAGCCCGTGCATCTGCCCTGAGAGGCCGATCCCGTCGGGCTCGCCTGCCGCACGCAGCTCCTCCAGCACGCTCTGCGCGGCGTCCCACCACAGCTCGGGGTCCTGCTCCGCCCAGCCCGGCCGCGGGGTGGCGAACGGGTACTCGCGCTCCGCGCGGGCGAGGACCGTGCCGTCGTCCGCGAGCGCGATGCCCTTGAGGGCGGTTGTGCCTACGTCGAGCCCTACGGCCGTCACGCGCCGAGCGCGGCGTACACGATCTCATAGGCGCGCACGGCGTCCTTCTCGCGCTGCGCCTCGACCAGCGCCGCTTCGTCGATCCGGGCTGCCGCGGCGTCGATGAAGTTCCACTGCTCGACCGAGCGCCGCACGGCGGCCACCTGGTCCTCGGTGTACGGGTAGAGATCGAACCCGAGCCGCTCGCCGTTGTTCCCGTACCCGGCGCGGCGCAGCTCGAGCGCCAGCTCCAGGGTCTCCATGAACGCGGTGGCGCCGACCATGTTGTCGTCGTCGAAGGTGCCCCAGCCGGAGTTGGCGTGCTGGTGGCCCAGCAGGCCCTCGGCCGCCAGCAGCGCCGCGTACTCGGGCAGGTGCTCGCCGTTCATGATCAGGTGCTGCCAGTCCATGTTCACCTGCACGTTGTCCACCCCCTGGGCGCGCAGCTTGTGGATCACGTGCAGCGTCATCCCCATGTTCCGCATCAGGATCTTCATCGCGGGCTCGGAGTTCTTGTGCTCGAGGAACAGCTTCACGCCGTGGCCCGCGCACACCTCGGCGGCCTCCCCGATGCCCTCGATCAGCCAGTTCCAGGAGTCCGCGTAGGGCGTCTGGAACGGATAGTTGTAGCCCTCGATCCCGGGCCAGATGATGAACTGGGCGCCGATCGACCCCGCGAAGTCGGCGGCCTCCCGGGTGATCCGGCGGGCCTCCGCCCGCGTGGCTTCGTCCGGGGACACGAGCCCGCCGCGACCGAACCGCGCATCGAGGTGAAGGCCCGACGCGATCGCGTAGATGCCGTGGTCGCCGAGGGCGGCGCGCACCTCGTCGAGGCTGTCCGGCGAGAGCTCCTGCGGGTAGTGGAACTCGTAGTCGTCCATCAGGTCGCCCAGGCCCTCCACGGCGCGATGAACCTTGTCCGGCATGGACTCGTTGGCCCACTGCGGCTGGTAGCCGCCGGGCACGAAGCGGGTGACCATCGGGCCCAGTGCCCAGATGCCAAGGCTGGTCTTCATCGACGGCGTCTCCTTATTGCGGCGGTGGATAGCTTGTGGGGGTGGAGTCTCCTGGCGTAGGGCTGCTCGGCTACGCGTTCATGGGCCGGGCACACGCCCACGCCCTGATCACGCTGGCCCACATGACCGGACCGCCGGCGATCGCGCCGCGGCTGGTGTCCGTGGCGGGCCGCGACGAGGCGCAGCGCACCGAGTTCGCCGAGCGCTTCGGCTTCGCCCGCCACGTGGCGGACTGGCAGGAGGTGGTGGCGGACCCCGAGGTGGAGGTGCTCGAGAACCTGCTCCCGAACCACCTGCACGCCGAGCCCGTGATCGCCGCCGCCCGCGCCGGCAAGCACGTGATCTGCGAGAAGCCGCTGGCGCTCGACGCCGCCGAGGCGCGCGAGATGCTGGCCGCGGTGACCCAGGCGGGGGTCGTGCACATGTGCGCCTTCAACTACCGCTTCGTGCCGGCGGTGCGGCGCGCGCGCGAGATCCTCGAGGCGGGCGAGCTGGGCGAGGTGCACCACTTCCGCGGCACCTACCGGCAGTCGTGGGGCCCCGATCCCGCACGCGAAGGGGTGTGGCGCTTCGATGCCGCCCAGGCCGGCGGCGGTGCGCTCGGCGACCTGGCCTCTCACGTGATCGACATGTCCCGCTACCTCGTGGGCGAGATCGACAGCGTGGCCGCCCAGGTGGCCACCTTCGTGCCCGGCCGGACGGTGGACGACGCCGCCGCGGCGGCCGTCTCGTTCGAGGGCGGCGCGATCGGGACGATCGAGGCCACGCGCTTCGCCACGGGCGAGCTCAACCGCTTCACCTGGGAGATCAACGGCTCCAAGGGCTCGCTCGGGTTCGACCTCGAGCGGCCTGCCGAGCTGATCGTGAACGGGAAGCGCGCGCTCGTGAACCCCGACGGCTGGTGGCCGCCCGGCCACGTGCTCGGCTGGGAGCACACCTTCGTGTTCGAGCTGCGCCGGTTCCTCGACGCGGTGGCCGGCCGCTGCGATGTGGCGCCGCACGGCGCGACGTTCGCGGACGGTCTGCGCGCGGCAGAGGTCGGCGACGCGATCCTGCTCTCCGCACGCGAGGGCCGGCGCGTCACGCCGGGCGCCTGAGCGCCGCTCAGAGCGCGACCGCACGACCGCTGTCCGCCGCCTCGTACAGCGCCGCGATCGTCCGCGCCTGTGCAACCGCGTCGGCCCGCCCGAAGGGATGCTCGATCTCGCGCGCGCACGCGCGCGCGAAGTCCACGAGCTCGCAGCCGTACGGATCGGCCGCCTGCACCTCAACCGGGGACACCGCCCCGTCGGCCGAGCGCACCTCGATCACGGCCTGGCGCGAGTGCCACGGATCGTCGAGGAAGAGCGCGCCCTTCTCGCCCACCACCTCCAGCTCGTCGCGGAACGACAGATCGAACCCGCAGTCGAAGTGCGCGAGGGCGCCGCCCGGGAACGACATCGTCGCGACCACGCGCGCGTCCACGTCACCGCCCACCAACTGGGCGGTGACCTGGGAGGGCTCGCCGAGCACGAAGCGCGCGCCCGACACGCAGTAGCAACCCACGTCCATGAGCGCGCCGCCGTCGAGCGACGCGTCCCAGCGCACGTTCTCCTCCACGGGCAGCGGGAACGAGAAGGCGCCGCGCACGAGCCTGACCTCACCGACCTCGGAGGTGAGCTCGCGGAGCTTCTTGGCCTGCGGGTGGTGGCGCCACATGAAGGCCTCGGCCAGCACCCGGTCGTTTCGCTCCGCGGCGTCGAACGCGCGCTCCACCTCCTCGGGGTGGCGCGAGAGCGGCTTCTCGCAGAGTACGTGCTTGCCGGCCTCGAGCGCCTGCACCGACCACTCCACGTGCAGCGAGTTGGGGAGCGGGATGTACACCGCGTCCACGCCCGGGTCCGCGAGCACCTCCTCGTAGGAGCCGAGCGCACGCGGCACGTTCAGCTCGCCGGCCTGACGGCGGGCGCGCGTGGGGTCGCGCGAGCCGATGGCCACCACCTCCACGTTCTCGGCCTCGCGCGCGCCGGCCACGAGCTTCTCGTTGATGTCGGCCGTGCTGAGCAGCGCCAGCCGCAGGGTCATCCCCACGACCCTTCGTTCATCGGCCGGAACGACACGGTCATCATGCGCAGGCCCTTCGGGCGCGAGACCACGAACCAGACCACGTCCGCGACCTCCTCAGGGCTCATCATCCCCTCGAGCTCCGGCATGTCCGGCGTGCGCCCGGTGCCCATCGCGAACTCGGTGGCTATGCCGCCGGGACAGACGTTGGTCACGCGCACGCCCAGCTCGCGCATCTCGTGGTCGAGCGAGCGGGTGAACCCGAGCTGACCGAACTTCGACGCGTTGTAGACCGTCTCGCCCGGGAACCCGCGCAGTCCCGCCACGGAGGAGAGCGAGAGGAAGTCGCCCTTGGACTCGATCAGGTGCGGGAGCGTTGCCCGCGCGGTGTGGAGCGTGCCCTTCAGGTTCACGTCGATCATCTCGTCCACCTGCTCGGGCGGCAGCTCGAGGAACGGCCCGTAGGAGCCCACGCCGGCATTCGCCACCGCGGCGTCGAGGCCGCCCAGCTCCGTGACCGCCGTGGCCACGGCGGCGTCCACCTGGGCCGGGTCGCGCACGTCGCACACGAGCCCCAGCGCACCGTCGATCCCGAGATCGCTGCCGCTGCGCGAGGCGCACGCCACCCGCCAGCCCTCGTCGGCGAAGCGCCGGGCCACGGCGGCGCCGACGCCCTTGCTCGCCCCGGTGACGAATAAGGCAGCTATAACCGCCCGGCCTGCGCCTGGCGGCGGCGCGAAACGGAGTCCACCGTGACGGCGAGCAGCAGGACGCCGCCGGTGATCACGAACTTCTCGCCCGAGCCGAGTCCGAGCAGGCCGAGGCCGTTGTCGATCGACGCGATCACGAGCGCCCCGAGCAGGGCGCTCTTGATGTGGCCCCGGCCTCCGAACAGCGACGTGCCGCCGATCACGGCCGCCGCGATCGAGTAGAGCAGGATCGAGCCACCGCCCGCGTTCGTGTCCACCGAGCGCAGGCGCGAGGCGAGGATGATCCCGCCCACGGCCGCCATCAGCGAGCAGATCGCGAAGACGTAGATGCGGATGCGATCGACGTTGATCCCCGCTCGGCGGGCCGCCTCGGCGTTGCCGCCGACGGCGTAGACGTAGCGGCCGAAGCGCGTGCGCCCGAGGATGAAGGTCCAGAAGACGAGCAGCGCGGCCACGAGCACACCCACGTAGGGGATGCCGCGGTCCTCGTTGGCCACGTACACGACGACGCCGAGGGCGATGGCGAGTCCAGCCACACGCAGGGCCGGAAGCAGGTACGGCTCCTGCTCGAGCCCAGCCTTGCGGCGCACGCGGATCTCGTTCAGCTGTGTGCCCGCGTAGAGCGCGACGCAGACCAGCAGCAGCATCCACGCGGTCCCCTCGGAGAGGAACCCGTTGGCCAGGTCGATGATGAAGTCGTCCTGGAGGATCACGGTGCCGCGACTGCCTATTAACAGCAGCACCACGCCGTTCCACGCGATTAACCCGGCCAGCGTGACCACGAACGACGGGATGCCGACCTTGGCGAACAGGATGCCGTGAAAGGCTCCAATCGCGGCTCCGGCGGCGAGCGCGGCGACGATGGCGACCACAGTGGGCACCTCGTTGCCGTCGGGGATGAGCAGGATGGTCACGATCACGCCCGCCACGCCCGACACATAGCCGACCGAGAGGTCGATCTCGCCGAGCAGCAGCACGAAGACGATGCCCATTGCGATCGTGGTGTAGGCCGCCGACTGCACGATCAGGTTCACGAAGTTGGAGGCCGTCAGGAAGCGGTCGTTCTGGGTCTGGAAGACGATCGCGATGATGATCAGCCCGACGATGATCGGGAGCGAGCCGAGCTCGCCCGACTTTACGTCGGTCCACCAGCGCTGCGCGACGTCGCGCAGGGTGGTGCCCTGGGCCGGAGGGGCTCCGGTCGCGGCGCTCACGCCGTCACCCCGGCCACGTCGACGTCATCCTGTCCGGGCACCTTGGAGAGCTTGCCGGCGGTGATCGCCTCGACTACCTCCTGCGGGTTCGTCTCCGTGCGCTTGAACTCGGACACGTTCTGGCCGAGTCGCAGGACCGTGATCGAGTCGGCCACCTCGAACACGTCATGAAGGTTGTGGGACACGATCACCACGGCGAGCCCCTGCTCGCCGAGCCGCTTGACCAGGTCGAGCACCTGGCGGGTCTGCGCGACCCCGAGAGCCGCCGTGGGCTCGTCGAGGATCACCACACGCGAGTTCCACATCACGGCCTTGGCTACGGCGACCGACTGGCGCTGCCCGCCCGAGAGGCTCGCGACGGTCTGGCGGACCGAGCGGATCGTCGTGACCGAGAGCTCGTCGAGCGTCTTCAGCGAGCGCGACTCCATCTCGATCTCGTCCAGGCGGCGGAACGAATCCAGCTCCTCGCGCCCGAGGAACATGTTCTGGACGACATCCAGGTTGTCGGCAAGCGCGAGGTCCTGGTAGACGACCTCGATGCCGAGGTCGGCCGCGTCCTTCGGCCCGGAGATCCTCACCGGGGACCCCTCGAAGAGAACCTCGCCCCCGTCGATGTGGTGGATGCCGGCCACGCACTTGATCAGCGTGGACTTGCCGGCCCCGTTGTCCCCCACGAGGGCCATGACCTGACCAGGGTTCACGTGGAAGTCCACCTCGTGCAGGGCCACGACCGCGCCGAAGCGCTTGGTGACTCCGCGCAGCTCCAGCACCGGCGTGGTATCGCTCACCGCACTCTCTCCTCGTTCAAGTTTCGAGGCGGACGCCCCGGGACGCCCTGAGGCGTCCCGGGGCCCGCAATCGGCTCTAAAGGCCGAGCTCCGTGCACTTCGCTGCGACCTTCCCGACGCAGATGTCTTCCTTGGTCGGGAAGTCCACCTCGCCGAGGTAGTCCTTGATGTTGTCCTTCGTGATCGCGATCGGCGTGAGCAGAACCGACGGGACCTTCTTGGTTCCGTTGTCGACCGGACTGGTCGTCGCGTTCGGCTTCTCGCCCTTGGCAAGCGCGATAGCCAGATCGGCTGCCGCGTCCGCCTCCTGCTTGGTGGGCTTGTACACCGTCATGCACTGATCTCCGTTGACGATGTTCTGGATGCCCTCGAGCGTCGCGTCCTGGCCGGTCACCGGCACCTGCGGCAGCTTGCGCTGCTTTAGGGCCGAGATCGCGGCGTTGCCGAGGCCGTCGTTGGCCGCCAGCACCCCGTCGACCTT
Source organism: uncultured Thermoleophilaceae bacterium (assembly GCA_963764665.1). GTDB lineage: Bacteria > Actinomycetota > Thermoleophilia > Solirubrobacterales > Thermoleophilaceae > JACVRW01. The sequence goes on from CAVXTL010000001.1 coordinate 40,668, forward strand.
GTTGTTGTTGGCCTGCAGCATCTGCTCGAAGATGGTCAGCGCCTTCTGGTTGTCCCAGTCCGGCACCGACTGGTCGCCGATCTCCTTCCAATCACCCGAGTCGAACTTCGGGTTGATCACGGAGTCGTACCCGTTCTTGAACAGCGTTGCGTTGTTGTCCGTGGGCGATCCGTTCAGAACCGCGATCTGGGCGCCCTGCTTGTTGCCCACGCAGTCCACGAGGCCCTGCCCCTGGAGCTCGCCGACCTTCGTGTTGTCGAACGACACGTAGTAGTCGTTCGCATCGGTGTCGAGCGTCAGGCGGTCGTAGTCGATCACCTTCACGCCCTGCGACTTTGCGTTCGCCGCGATGGCCGCGCCGGAGCCCGAGTCCAAGTTCACGAGCAGGAGGACCTTCGCCCCGTTCGTGATCGCCTGCTCGGCCTGCTGCTGCTGCGTGGACTTGTCGCCCTCGGCGTTCGAGATGTCGGCCTCCACTCCGGCGTCGTCAAAGGCCTTCTGCAGCAACGGCCGGTCGTAAGTCTCCCAGCGCACCGACGACTTCGAGTCCGGCAGCAGCACCGCCACCTTGCCGACGTCGCCGCCGCTGTCGCCGCTACCGCTGTCCCCACCGTCATCGTCATCGCCGCAGCCCGCGGCGATGGACGCCATCGCAAGAGTCACGGCAGCTGCCGCGCTCCAGATCCTTTTCCTCCTCACTTCGACTCCTCTCCTCCGGGTTCTTGTCTCCTACTGAAACTCAAGCCGCGCTCACCGTTCCTGCTATGCGCGCCGCCACCGCTTCCCCCGACTGTGCGATCGCGAGCGCGAGCGCGCCGAGCACATTGGCGCGGTCTCCCAGCTCGCCGGCCACGACCTCGAGGTGCTCCGTGGCCGTGGGAAGTGCGTATCGGTCGATGGACTCGCGCAAGGGATCGAGCAGCAGTTCGCCCGCGGTGCCCAAATCCCCTCCCACCACCACCATCTCCGGGTTGAACAGGTTGCAGAGCCCGGCCACAACCCGGCCCACCGCCCGCCCGGCGTCGGCGATCGCCCGCCGGGCGCCCGGATCGCCGTCACGCGCCATGGCGATGATGCGCTCCACGGTCAGTCCCTCACCGTGGCTCGGAGCGAGCAGGGCCACCAGCGCGGGGCCGGACGCGAGCGTCTCGAGGCAGCCGCGGTTGCCGCAGCGGCAGATCTGACCGTGCTCGTCCACGAGCACGTGCCCGATCTCACCCGCGATCCCGCGGTGCCCGTGATACGGGCGTCCGTCCACGATCATGCCGGCGCCTATGCCCGAGGACATCTGTATGTAGGCGGCCGAGCGAACGTTGCGCCCGGCTCCGAGGGTGACCTCCGCCAAGGCGCCGAGGTTGGCGTCGTTGTCCAGGTGCACGGGCACGTCGATCCGCTTCTCGAGCTCCGCGGCGGCATCCACGTTCGCCCAGTCGGAGAGAATCGGGCTCGTGTGCAGCGTGCCGCGCGCCTGGTCCACCGGACCGGGCAGCGCCATCCCCGCGCCCAGCACCCTGTCCCGGTCCACGCCGGCCTCGTCAAGCACCTGGGCCACGAGCTCCGACGCGTGCTCGAGCGCTCTCGGCGCGTCGTGGTCCACGTCGATCCAAACGCTGGCCTCCGCCAGCACCGTCCTAGCCAGGTCGCTCACGGCCACTCGGATCTTGTCATGGTCGAAGTCGATCCCCACCGCGGAGCCTGCCGACGGGTCGAGAGCCAGCTGGGCGGCCGGCCGCCCCTGGCGTCCCGCCGGCGCAAGCGTGCTCTCCACGACGAGCCCGGCGCGCTGCAGCTCGCCGATCACCGTCGAGACCGTCGACGGCGACAGACCCGTCTGGCGGGCGATCTGAGCCCTGCTGGCAGTTCCGTCGTGGCGGAGGGCATCCACTATGCGCAGTCGGTTGAGCTCACGCAGTGATTCGAGCGAGCCGGACATCGCCGGGTGCGAGCCTCTTAGATCCGGGGACGGTTTGTCAAGGGTCTGCACAAAACCCAAGTGATTCATGCCTGGTTTTTACCGGACTCCTCAGAAACCTCGCGCGCGCACGAGGAGCGGTAGGTTGACGCCGTGACCACCGAGCCCAGGAGCGCGTTCGTGACCGGCGGGTCGGGGTTCATCGGCGGGCACCTCGTGCGCCGGCTGGTGTCGGAAGGCTGGACCGTGCGCGCCCTCGCCCGCTCGCAGGGCTCCGCCGACGCCGTGGCGGCGCTGGGCGCGGAGCCGGTGCTCGGCGACCTCGACGACGTAGCCTCGATGACCGAAGGGGCGCGGGGCAGCGCCGTGACCTTCCACCTCGCCGCGCACCTCGGCCAGTGGGGCAAGCCCGAGGAGTTCGAGCGCGGGAACGTGACCGGCACGCGGAACGCGCTCCAGGCCTCCGAGCAGGCAGGCGTGCGCCGCTTCGTGCACTGCGGGACCGAGGCCGCGCTGATGGCCGGCGAGCCGCTGGTGAACGTGGACGAGACCGCCCTGCGGCGGCCCGACTCCAAGGCGCTCTACTCCGCCACCAAGGCGCGCGCCGAGGAGGCGGTGATCGCCGCCAACAAAGACGGCTTCGAGACGCTGTCCCTCCGCCCCCGCTTCGTGTGGGGCGCGGGCGACACCACGCTGCTGCCGAACATCCTCGCCATGGTCAGGGCCGGGCGCTTCATGTGGATCGACGGCGGCGGGCACCGCACCTCGATAACGCACGTGGACAACGTGGTCGAGGGCCTGCTGCTCACGGCCGAACGTGGCCGTCCCGGTGAGATCTACTTCGTGACCGACGGCGAGCCGGTGGTGTTCCGGGAATTCCTCTCGGAGCTGATCAGCTCGCAGGGGGTGGAGCCGCCCACGCGGTCGGTTCCCGGCTGGGCGGCGCGCGTGGCGGCCCCAGCCGCCGAGGCGGCCTGGCGCGCACTGCCGCTGAAGGGCGAGCCACCCGTGACCCGCTTCGCGTACTGGGTCTCGGCACAGGAATGCACGATCGACATATCGAAGGCCCGGAGCGAGCTGGGCTACGAGCCGGTGGTGTCCAAGGAGCAGGGGCTCAGCGAGCTGCGCGAGGCCGCTTTGGTCGCCTGACCGGGCGCGCGTTAGACTTGTGCACCACGGGTCGGGCTCCCGCTCGACCAAAGACGTGCCCGCGTTTCCGCAGTTGTTGCCTCTCAGCACCCTCCGCGTTTCGCAGTGCACATACCCCGGAGGGGGACACACAGATGGCAACAGGAACCGTTAAGTGGTTCAGCGACGACAAGGGGTTCGGATTCATCACCCCGGACGACGCAGGTAAGGATCTGTTCGTACACCACAACGCGATTCAGGGCACCGGCTTCAAGTCGCTGTCCGACGGCGCGAAGGTGAGCTACGACGCCGAGCAGGGACCCAAGGGTCCGGCCGCCGCGAACGTACAGGTGCTCTAAGAGCCCTTAGAACCACGAGTGGCAGCGGAGGGTCCGCGAACCGGGCCCTCCGCGCTCTCGCCCGCCCCTGACAAGGAGGACAGTCATGGCCTCAAGTGGCAAGCGAAAGACCACGATGGCGAAGCTCAACCGCGAACGCCGGCTCCTGGAGCGGCGCATCGAGAAGAAGGCCCGCAAGGACGCCAGGAAGCGCGCCGCCGCACTCGGAGAGCCCGCGCCCGGCAGCGAGGCGCTGCCCGGCCCCGAAGAGCCCTGGCCCGCCTCACCCGCGTAGTGGGTGGTCGTAGGCCCCGCTTTAGGCGAGGATGTAGGACATGAACGAATCGGCAGGTCCCTCGAAAACGCTAGGCGTCGCGTGCGTCGCAGTCGGGATTGCGGTGGCGCTTTTCTGTGGCCTGGCCGAAACCTTCGGCATCGGCGGGGGCACCTTCGGCTGGAAGCAAATCGTCGGCGTCGGTATCGGATGCGTCATCGCCCTCGCCGGCCTGGCCATCCTCTTCGGCCAATCCTCGCGCGCCCCAACCGAGCCGTAACGCGGGAAAGGGTCCTCACAGGGGTTCCGACAACCCCGCTGCTTTGAGGGCTTCATCCTTGCTCTGGAACAGTTCGGCTCGTTGGACGAGGCCGTCGCGAAAGCTCCACAGATTCGCTACACGGGCCCCGGTCCTAAGGCCGCTGCTCCTGCCCGCTGCCTGAAAGACGTTCACGGTGACGACCTGGTCGGGTCCGCAGTCGATCACCTCAGCGAAGTCGATGGTGGCCTCGCCCCACGCCTCCCATATCGATCGCAGGAACCCAATGACTTCGGTCGCGCCGTGGTAGACGCCCCCGGAAGGGCCCACGTGCGGCAGAGAAGTCGATCACGGCATCGTCCTGGAAGCAGGCAACGGTCGCGTCCACGTCTTGGCGGGCCCAGCCCTCCTCCAACGATGCAACAAATCCACGTTCGCCCGCGACATCGCCCGCCGAGTATTCCGCACGCGCCGCGTCAACGACCTCGGCCGGCGCTGAGCTCGGCGAGCCGCGCTGCGCTCTCGGGGTCCATCGGGAGGAAGGTCTCGATCGCGAGGCTCGCGGCCGTGACGTCGAGCGGGGCTCCGAGAGTGGCGATGACCGTGAACAGCTCGACCTCGCCGAGGGGGGTCTGCAACTTGAGCGAGACCACCGGCTGCGTGGCCATGCCGGCCGGCGGCTCGCCGGGGAGGTAGCGACTCGACCTCCTCGATGAGCTTGGCGAGGGCGGGATCGGCGTCCTCGCGGCTCCTCCGCTTCAGCCGGTGAATGAGCGGCGCGTTACACGCGGCGGTCATCGACGAGATTCGCGGCAGGCCGCCCGGGTGAACGCCGAGGCGGAGCATGTTGATCGGTGGCTCGAGGAGCTCCGGGTCGAGTCCGTCCCACAGAAGCGACGCCGCCCGATTGGACTCGATCAGGTTCCAGAGCCCATCGACGATCAAGGCCGGGTTCGGCTCATGCGCCTCCAGCAGCCTGCTCAGTGACTCCCGCAGGGGCTGCATGACCTCGCCGTCGTAGGGCTGCTCCAGATAGGGAGGAGCGAAGCCCCCTGCGAGCAGCAGGCGGTTGCGCTCGGCGATCGGCAGATCGAGGTGCTGGGCCAGGTGGACGAGGAGCTGGCGACTCGGGCTGGACCGGCCGGTCTCGACGAAGCTGAGGTGCTTGGTCGAGACGTTCGCGTCCAGGGACAGCCCGAGTTGGCTGAGGCCGCGTTGCGTGCGCCAGAAGCGGATGAGCTCGCCCGCGGTCCGGGGCTCCTGCTCGGTCTGGACGACCACCCGACTGAAGGTAGCGGCGTTACACGAGAGGTAATCGACGCGCGGCCATTCCTCCGAGACCGTTCACGGCGAACCAACCGCACGATCAACGGAGGTAACCGATGACCGACACACAGGCTTTCGCCGAGAACTACCTCGCGCTCTGGAACGAGCCCGATGCCGACCGACGCCGGCGGATGATCGCCGCGCTCTGGACGGACGACGGGAGGCACATCCTCCAGCCGCCTCAGGAGATCCGCGAGATCGCGGCCCGACCCGGGCTTGCCCTGGCGGCGATGCTCGAGGCACGTGGACACGAGGAGATAGCTGCTCGCGCGACGAGCGCCTACGAGCACTGGGTCGGCTCCGAGGGGCTCAGCTTCCGGGGGCGCGACGACGCCGACCGCCTCGGCGACGTCGTCAAGTTCCACTGGGAGGCGGTCGCCAAGAACGGTGAGACGGTGGCTGTCGGGCTCGTCTTCCTCGTCCTCGCCGCGGACGGCCGGATCGAGCGCGACTACACGTTCGTCGTCGCTTAGGCCATTGCGGGCTACTCCGACAGCCCCACGGCTGCGAGGGCCAGGCGCCGCTCGCGGAAGTCCTCCCACCTGAGGAGCTTTCCGCGCCTGAACGTGAAGACGCCGGCGACGGGAATGTCCGTCTCCACGGTGCTCCCTCGCGCCCGGATGTGGATCGTGCCGACCGCCAGGATTCGTTCTCCGAGGTCGCGCACCTCGCGGAAGTCGGGCTCGAACACGTCGAAGCTCTCGTCGTTGTCGGCAAAGAATCTTCGAATGCCGTCGTGGCCGCGGTAGGCGCCCTCCACAGCGCTTCTTGCCGCTATCCAGACGATGTCCTCGTCCACGTGCCGCAGGAAGGCCTCCATCTCCCCGCGGCTCACGGCGCCCAGGGCCTCCTCGAACACCCGCATGTTCTGCTCCGACATCCCGCCGAGTATCCCCCAGTGGGGCAGCTCGCCCCCTCACGACCGCCGGTCAATGTCCTGGACGTTGCGCATCGATTACGAGGAACTTGAAGGTCGTGCGGGCGTCGTCGATGGCCGTGGCGGTCGGGTTGCAGACCTTGACCATCACGTTTTCGGAGGCCGCGCGGTACTCGGTCGTGTAGCTGAGGGAGCTCGACGTGTCGGCCCAGGAAGGTGTGAGCAGCAGATGCTCATCCAGTGCGCCGTCCAAACCAATAGAGATGTCTCGACACGACTGCGCCGCTACGGACCCGACCTCCACGTTGATGCCTATGTCTCGCTCGGCTATCTGCGAGGCCGTGAGCGAGCCGGTGGCGATGTCGGCCCCGGTGAGCGTCTCGTCGGCCACATCGGCGCCGAGGAAGCTGTGCACGTCGAAGGTGTTGACCGAGTTGTCCTTGATGTCGCCAGAGCCGATCTCGTTGTTACCGATGTCGACTGACTTGACCTCGCCGTCGACGATGTCGGTGGACCGGACCGTGTTAACGGCGTACGCGCTGCCGCCCAACGCCACGAACAGGGCCATGGTCGCCACCACGTTGGCATAGGTGAGGCGGCTGGACAGTCTGCGCAGCATGGAAGCTCCTCGGACGGGGACGGCCAACCCTGGCCCACGCGGCGCTCCATGCCTAACGCCAACCTATCCCCAATCGACGGCTGGGATTGCCGAACGGCTACCGAGGCTTTCCCGAGGGGGGACCGAGAATTCGACCTAGCCGGCTGCCACCTGGGGGCCAACCAAAATGGCGACTTGCCCTCGCCCCAGACACCGCACGTCGGCTCGATGCCTTCGATGCGGGTCGCGTCACCGTCGCCGGAAGAATTTAGGCCACAATCGGGCCACGCGCTAGGTCGCTGCCAGCGCGCGTACGAACGGCAACCCGCGCCCGTACTGAGGAAACGCCGAATGCCCCCGGCAGGACTCGAACCTGCGACCCGCTGCTTAGAAGGCAGCCGCTCTATCCAGCTGAGCTACGGGGGCCTGCCGGAAGGGTACGGCGAGGGGTCGACCAGTCGGGGCGGCCGGATTCGAACCGGCGATCTCCTCTCCCCAAAAGAGGCGCGGTACCAGGCTCCGCTACGCCCCGCGAGCGCGAGTCTAGACCCACTCCAACCCGCCGGCGCGCGCCTCGACGCGCGCCGGCGGGTGTAGCCCCTGTCTTTCTAGATGCCGATCGAGTCCACGGGCGTGGTGGACCAGGCCGGCTTGGTGTCGGCTCCCGGGTCATTGGTGAGTGCCTCGCTAGGGTTGCCGCCTCCATGGCCGACCTCAAACCGCTTCGCACGCTCCGCTACGAAGCCGCCACGGCAGGACCGCTCGAGGACGTGATCGCGCCGCCCTACGACGTGATCGACGACGAGCTTCGCGCACAACTGGTGGCTCGCAGCCCGTTCAACGTCGTCGAGATCGACCTGCCTCGCGCCGACGGCGGGGACCCCTACGAGCACGCCGCGGTCACCATGAGCGCATGGCGCGAGCGCGGCGTGCTGGTCCGCGAGGACGAGCCGGCCATCTGGGCCTTGCGGCAGGACTACACCGGGCCGGACGGCCGTGACCTCGCCCGCACTGGCTTCCTCGCGCGGGTACGGGTCGAGGAGTACGGGCCTGGTCGCATCCGTCCTCACGAGCGCACCCATCCCGGGCCCAAGGAGGATCGCCTGCGGCTCACTCGGGCGACCCGCACCAACCTCTCCCCCATCTTCAGCCTCTTCCCGGATCCCGACGGCGCGGTGCGAGGGGCGCTCGACCAGCTCGCGAGCGGCGAGCCTTTTGCCGCGGCCACCGATCACGAGGGCACCCGCAACACCCTCTGGAGGATCTCGGATCCCGGCGCCCTCGACGGCCTGGGTCGCATGCTCTCCAACGCCGAGCTCCTGATCGCCGACGGCCACCACCGCTACGAGACGGCGCGCGTATACGCGGAGGAGATCGGCGGCGAGGGTGAGCACCGCTACGTGCTGATGCTGCTCTGCTCGCTCGCCGACCCGGGCCTCACGGTATTCCCCACCCATCGCCTGCTGACGGGGCTGAAGGACGATCCCGCCAAGCAGGAGGCGATCCGCGAGACCCTGATGCGCGACTTCGAGATAACGGAGCTGCCCACCACCGGCGACCTGGAGCCGCCGAGCGGCTCCCCGGTGGCGTTCGGGTATATGGACAGCTTCCACCGCAAGCCGTACCGCGTGACCCTCAAGGACCAGGCGATCGCCGATCGCGAGCTCGCCGGGATGCCGGAGGCCTACCGCCGTCTCGACACCGCCGTGCTCGAGGCGATCGTCCTGCGCGGCGCGCTCGGGATGTCGGAGGACGACATCTCCCACCTCCGCGGCCTCGACTACTCGAAGAGCCTGGACGACGCCATCGACGCGGTGGTGTCGGGTCGCGCCGACGCCGGGTTCTTCATGCGCTCGACCCCGGTCGACCAGGTCCGCGAGGTGGCGGAAGCGGGCGAGTCGATGCCGCCGAAGTCCACCTACTTCTTCCCCAAGGTCCCCACCGGATTGGTGTTCAGCCCCCTCGAATAGCCCGGCGGCCAGTTGTGCCAAAACGAATTTGCCTGGATATCGGGGGGTTCGGTCAGAGAAATTTGCGCGAGCACCCCCGGGTGGGTTACAACACGCGTGCATGGCTCGGACCCTCCCGACGTCGGCCCCCGTCCCCGGGCCGGCGCATCTGATTGAGCGGCAAGCGCAGATAAGGCTCGTCGCACAGGCGCTCGACGGCGCGTCAGACCCGCGGATCGCTCCTCCTTTTCGAGGGCGCCTCCGGCATCGGAAAGTCGAGCCTGCTCGCTGAGCTGGCCCAAACGGCCGAGGAGTTCGGCGCCGTGACCATGCGGGCGCGCGGGGGCGAGCTCGAGATGGGATTCCGGTTCGGCGTCGCGCGCCAGCTGCTCGAGCCGCGCCTGAGCAGGACCGATCCGCTGGAGCGAGCCGAGCTCATGGCGGCCGCGGGAGCAGCCGCGCCGCTGCTCACGGCGGCGAGCGCGGGCGAACACGCAGAACGGCAACGGCAACGGCAACGGCGCGTCACCCGACGCGACGCTCAACGGCATGTGGCGGCTCGTCCGGCGACTCGCCGAGCGGCGCGTGGCGCTGATCGCCGTGGACGACCTCCAGTGGGTCGACCGGCCGTCGCTCGAGTTGCTCCTCTACCTGGCGCGGCGGCTCGAGGAGCTTCGGGTGGTGATCGTCTCCACGCGCACCAGCGGCGAGGCGGGCCCAACGCCGACCTGGCGAATCGGCTCGAGGCGGTGCCGCTGGCTCGTGTGGAGCGGCTGTCGCCGCTGACGCCGGACGGGATTCGCGCGCTGGCACAGGCCGAGGGTTTCCGGGATGCGTCCGGCAGCTTCCTTCGCACGCTGGGCGCCGAATCCGGCGGCGTGCCCTTCCTGGTCAAGTCGCTTCTCGCAAGCGCCCGGGGGGCTGGGCTCGACGGCCAGTCGGATCCCGAGCGCCTGATGGGCCTCGGGTCGGAGTCGGTCGGGCGCGCCACCGGCCTTCGTCTTCAGCGGCTGAACCCGGGCGCTCGCGCGCTCGCCGAAGCGGCGGCCGTGCTCGGGCCGGATGTCACCCGGGACCGCGTGGTCGAGGTGGCCGAGCTCGACCACTTCACAGGCCTGGAGGCGGTGGACACGCTGCGCCGCGCCGAGATACTCGAAGCGGGCTCCGAGGTGCGCTTCCGCCATGGCGTCGTTCGGGCATCAATCTACGACAGCCTCCCGCCCCGCTCCCGGGCGGGAGCGCATGTGCGGGCGGCGCGGGCGCTCGCCGAGGCGGGCGCATCGGCGCAGCGCACCGCCGAGCACCTGCTCCAGGCGCAGCGCCTCGGCGAGCCCTGGGCGCTCGACGCGCTGCGGGAGGCGGGCCGAGCGGCGCTCGCCGCCGGCCGTGTGAGCTCCGGCATCGCCTACCTCCGGCGCGCCCTCGACGAGGACCCGGCGGACGCCGGCGCGCGCTCCGAGCTCCTCGCGGAGCTGGGTGAGGCCGAGGCCGCGTCCGGCGATCCGGCCGGAGCGGCGCGCCTGGCGCTGGCCGCCGAGGACGCGCTGTCCGGCGGCGAGCGGGCCCGCACCCTCGAGCGCCTGGCCGGAGCGCTGTGGCTGCTCGGTCAGGACGCCACCGCCGCGCAGGCCTTCGAGGGAGCGCTCGACCTCGCGGAGGCGAGCGGCGACGAGGCTCAGGCGGCCCGGCTGCGGGCCGGGCTGCTGCTCACCGCTCGCTTCGACCCCGAGCTGCGCGTGCGAACGATCGAGCGCCTGGCCCCGTCGCTGAGAGAGCCCGGGTTCGGCCGCGAGCGCCCGCCCGCGCTCCTCGCCTCGGTGGCGTTCGAGCGCGCCCTGGCCGGCCGCCGCGCCGAGCGCGTGGCCGACCTGGCGGAGCGCGCCCTCGAGCCCCTGCTGCTGGACCTCGACTCCGTGCCCGGTCCCGAGTGCTTCGCCGCCTGCTGCGCGCTGCTCTGGGCCGATTCGCTGGCCACGGCCGAGATCGGCCTCACCGTGGCCCTCGAGGCAGCCCGGCGCCGCGGAAACGCCGCCGCTGCCGCCACCACGTCCGGCTTCCGCGCCTGGACCGTGCTTCAGCGCGGCCGGATATCGCACGCGGCGGCCGATGCGGTCGAGGCAAGCGGCACCGAGGGCGGCGGGCCCTCGCCCGCGATACCCAGCCCCGCCACGATCCTGGCCGAGATCGACATGGAGCAGGGCAGGCTGGACGAGGCGGCACTCACGCTCCACGACCCCGCTCAGCAGACCTCGTGGGGAGACGGCACGCGGCACGCGTTCCATCTGGCTGCCCGCGGCCGCCTGCACCACCTCCGCGGCAACGACGAGGCGGCACTCGAGGAGCTGCTCGAGAGCGGCCGCCAGCTGGAGTCGCTCGGGGTCCACAACCCGGCAGTGCTCCCGTGGCGCTCGCGCGCCGCCATCGCAGCCGCCGGCGTGGGCGACCACGGCCGCGCGCGGACGCTGGCGGACGAGGAGGTCTCGCTCGCGCGAACCTTCGGCGCGGCTCGGGCCCTGGGCGTGGCCCTTCGCGCGGCGGCCCTGGTGGGTCCGGCCGGCGAGCGCCTGGAGCGGCTTCGCGAGGCGGTCGACTGCCTGGAGCGCTCACCCGGTGCGCTCGACCGGGCGCGCGGGCTGATCGATCTCGGCGCCGAGCTCCGGCGTGGCGGCAAGCGCCGCGAGGCCCGCGAGCGCCTCCGCGCCGGCATGGACCTGGCGCAGCGCTGTGAGGCCTCGGCTCTCGAGGCGCGTGCGCGCGAAGAGCTGATGGCGGCCGGGGCGCGCCCGCGCCGCCAGCGCCTGAGCGGCTCGGAGGCGCTGACCCCGCGCGAGCGCCAGGTGGCCCAGCTCGCGGCGCGCGGAGTGCGCAACCGCGACATCGCCCAGCGTCTGTTCATCACGCCCAAGACCGTGGAATGGCACCTGGGCAACGCCTACCGGAAGCTCGAGCTCCACTCGCGGAGCTCGCTCATCGGCGCGCTCGGCGAGTCCGAGCAGCTCGAACCGGTCGCCTGAACTCAGCCCGAACGCACCGAGGGCCCGCCTGAGCGGGCCCCCGGGGCGCTGGCTGAAACCCTCGTCCCCTAGGGGGAGAGAGCGACTCTGGCTGCCCGTGCCTTACGGGACACCCGGAGCGTGACCTTCTGGTTCGTACGAACCTTCTTGGTCCAGGAGCCCAGCTTGCGTCCCCGCTTGCCGAGCACCTTCGGCCTTCAACTTCGCCTTCTTGGCGTACGTCGCTTCTGACCTTCACCACGAGGCGGACCTTCCCGCCCTTCTTGACCAGCCGGGCGACCTCGATCCACTGGCGGTCGAGCGACGTCCTTGCCGTCCTTGCCGGCGGGACCGGCGATCGCCGATCCACGTACTTAGTGACCTCGGTCGGCGTGGGCGGATCGATCGGACTTCTCGACCAAGGCGGGCCGGGGATGTCGACCTTCGATGTCGCGGAACAACCCTCGGGGTCGAAGTAGGCGGTCACGTTGATCTCTCTGGATCGCTGTTGATCACCTCGACGGCAGCCCTTCCATTCGCATCCGTGTAGGAGCAGCTGTCCGCCGTGCCCTTCAGCGGAGCCTCGGAGCCACCGATCGTGACACCGGGGGCGACGGTCCCGAAGTACGGGAACGCACCATCCGCCAGGTTGCCGACGTAGAAGCACACACGCTCGTTCACGAACGGCCTGCCGTCAACGTCGATTGCCTGCGCCACCATGATCCGCGCGACCGAGTTCGCCTCGCCCGGACCCTTCGGGTAAATGGTCAGGGACTTGGTGAACAGGGACCGCACTTCCTTGGTCAGCGGTGCGGACGGCTTCGCCGGATCGCTGACGGGCTGGTACGGGTAACGCGCGGTGGCCGTGATGCTCGACCTACCGAGGACGTCCACGTCCTCGAGGTCGCATCCACCGTTGGCGTTCTTGATCGCCCCGACGGCGTCGTAGTAGGCGCCGGTGCCGGGGTTGTACTCGACCTGGGCCTCACCGTGCTCGTCCGTGTAGACGACCACGTTCTGGGCACCCGCCGGTGTCAGGCGGTACGGCCGGAGCCTGATCGCTGCGGCGCAGACACTGAGTCGGCCGTGCGATCTCGGTGCGGAGCACCTCCGCGAAGTTCCAGTACGGGTAGAACCCGTCAACCAGGAATCCGCGGAAATTGTTCCCCTGCGCCGGCCCGTCGATGCCGGACGACAGCCCCGGCCGCGACGTGGACGGAATGTACGTGCCGTAGAACGGCGCGTAGTAGTTGTGGGCAATCGGGTTGCCCAGCGTGTTGCGGCTGTAGACCGACGACTTGTCGGCAGGCTCCAGCGAGCCGACTCCGCCGATGTCCGAACCGCCGGTGTTCTTGGCGATCTGGACGTCCACACGGGCGGCCGGCATCGGAGCGTCGCCGGCGTTCAGGTTGCCGTCGCTCAACAGCGTGCTGAGCACGAGCGGATCAAACGGCCCGAACGTGGCCGGTCCCGACGAGTCACCGAAGACCCGGGAGAACGGTCCCGTGTCGCTGCTCGGCACCTTGCAGTTGTCCACGGCGTCCACAACCGCGGTTCCGGGTCCGCAGTAACCACCCACGTGACCCTCGGCCTTGGTCAGGTCGTCATGGATGTCCCACCGCGCCGCGTTGTTGTCCGGATCGGAGTCCGAATCCTCGGCGAGCGCGCCCGCGAGCGTCGGCCAGGCGTCCGGCAGCGTGAAGCTGCCGCCCGGTCCGAGGGGGTGCGGGAAGTTGCCCGAGACCTTCACCTGGATGCGACCGTTCGAGTCGCCCGCGGTGAAGATGCCGTCGCCGGGCGGATCGCCCAGGCGGGTGTCTCCGGTCGGATCAGCCGCGCCCACCTCGTCGATCGACGGGGTGTTCAGGCTCATCCAGATCGCGAGGAACTGGTGCTTGAGAATGGCCGTGCCCGACTCGTCGGCCACCACCAGCTTCACGCGTGCGAGCCCCGGCTCGAGGCTCACGATGTCGGCTGCCACGCAATCCTCGAAACCCGTGATCGTGGAGGTCTCGATCTGGGGCTTCACGCCCGGACCGGTCCACTCCTCGACCAGCCAGTCCACGTTCGCCCCTGCCTCGCCGATGTCCGGATGGCACTTGACGAGCCGAATCTGCTCGCCGCGCCAGGCCAGGTAGGGAATGTTCGTGGTCTGCGGGTCCTGCGGGCCCTGCGCTGCTGCTGGACTGCTCGCCAGCACCGAGCCCAGAACACACGCAAGGAACGCGAGGCTCAATCTGAGCCTCCCGAGTCGTCGCATGAACAACCTCCTGAAGGTCTTGTGCGCCCGCCCTTCTGACGAGCACGAGTACGGGCGAACGTATGCGCGAACGGGCGCGAGCGCACCGGGGGCGGGCACCGGTCTTGCTTGCGAGGGACCCGGGGTCAGTGGAACTCGAGCCCCGGGATCAATGGCCCCATACCCTGGGTTTTTCGGGACCGTTCGGCGCGGGGACTAGCATGCCCCGCCGTGGTGAAGATCTACACGCGCAAGGGCGACGACGGTACGACCGGCCTCTGGTACGGCGGCCGCGTGGCCAAGCACGACGGCCGGCCCGAGGCCTATGGGTCGGTGGACGAGGCCGCGTCCGCGCTGGGGGTCTGCCGCGCGGCGGCCGAGCGCGGGAGCGAGCTGTACGCGGACATCCTCCGCATCCAGAACGAGCTGTTCGTGGCCGGCGCCGAGCTGGCCACGGCGCCCGAGGCCTCCGACCGCCTCGAAGCGGGCGTCTCGCGCGTCACGCCAGACATGGTGGACCGCCTCGAGGCCGATATCGACCGCTACATGGAGCGCGTGGACCTGCCCCCGAAGTTCGTGATACCCGGCGGCACCGAGCTGTCCGCGCTGCTGGACGTGGCGCGCACGGCGGTGCGCCGCGCCGAGCGCCGCGTGACCTCGCTTCAGGATTCAGGCGAGCTCGACGGCGACCTTGTCATGAGATACCTGAACCGGCTGTCCGACGCCCTCTTCGCGATGGCGCGCTTCGCGGACGAGCCGGATCCCGAGCTCTTCGAGGGGAGAGGATGAAGGCCACCGCCAGCCGCAGACACGGGTCGCTCAAGCACGATCTGAAGGTACGCACACACCGGCTGCTGGCCGACGAGCCGCGTGAGAACGGCGGGGACGACAGCGCGCCCAGCCCCCAGGAGCTGCTGGCGGCGAGCCTGGCGTCGTGCACCGCGATCACGATCGAGATGTACGCCGCGCGCAAGGGCTGGGATGTGGGCGAGATGGAGGTCGACGTGAACTACGAGCCGGCCCAGCGCGGCTCGCCCACCCGCTTCAGCATGGACGTGAAGATGCCCAAGGAGCTTCCCGAGGAGCAGCGCGAGCGCCTGATGCAGATCGCCGCCAAGTGCCCGGTGCACCGCACGCTCGAGGGTGAAGTGATGTTCGACGAGCGCGTCACGCTCGTCTAGCGGCACTACCGCCGGCGCTCCCACATCTCGATCGTGCCGAACCCGCGGTAGCCGAGCCGCTCGTAGACGGGCCGCCCCATCGCCGTGGCCTGAAGCGTGCTCACCTCGCCCCCGCGCGCCCGGCCGTCGGCCAGCGCGCGCCGCATCAGCCCGGCGGCCAGACCCTGCCCGCGCGCCTCGGGCACCGTGGCCACCCACCAGATGCTCGTGTCGCCGCCGTGGTCCTGGCTCACCGCGGACGCGGCGGCCCAGCCGTCGTGCCGGGCGATGTAGTTGAACCGCGGATCGGCGGGACCCTGGCCGAGGATCCGCCGGAAGGCATCGCCGGTCCCGTAGGCCAGGTCGTTGATCCGGCCGAGATCCTCGAGCACGGGATTGGCGTCGGGCTCCGGGTCGTCGGGCCTGGGTCGCTCGACATCGGCGAGGTCCGCGATCATCGCGGTGGGCGTGGCGTCCAGGTGGTGGCCCGCGTCGGCCAGCGCGGCGCGTGCGCGCTCGTGGTGCTCGGGCACCCAGACGGTCCAGGCCCGGATGCCCGCCTCCTCGTATGCCGCGGCCAGGGCCGGCAGCGCGGCGGCCAGGGCGTCCTCGCTCTCGTAGAGCACGGAGTTCGGCAGCGAGCGCTCCGGCACCGCCGGGGTCACCCCGGCAAGCACACCGTCGAGCTCCAGGATGCGCCCCGCCGACGCCGCGGGAACGGCGCTGAATGCCAGCCACATGCTCTCGTGCATGCGCTGCCACAGGGCCTGGTCCGACATCCGGCGCGGATAATAGGCCGGTGGCCACGGCACCCTCGCTCCGGGAGCTGCTCCTCACGGCCGAGGAGGCCGCCCGGCTGGACGCTCCGGGGTCCACCGACGCCGCGGTGCTCGTGCCGCTGCTGGCCACACCCTCGGGGCTGGTGGCCGTGTTCACCGAGCGCCGCGAGGACATGCGCCGCCACGCCGGCGAGATCTCGTTCCCGGGCGGCCGCCAGGACGAGCCCGACGAGGATCTCCGCGAGACCGCGCTGAGGGAGGCCGAGGAGGAGATCGGCCTCGAGCGCGAGCGGGTGGAGCTGGTGGGTGCGCTACCGCCGGTCGGGACCTTCGTGACGGGCTACCGGGTGCACGCCTTCGTCGGCCTGGTGGCGGACGGGCCGGCCTGGCGCCCCCAGGCGACCGAGGTCGCGCGGGTGCTCGAGCTGAGCCTCGCCGACCTCGTGAGCGGCCACGAGATGAGGCGCCTGGTGCGCAAGGGCGTGCCGTTCAGGACGCCCACCTACACGGTGGACGGACACCTCGTGTGGGGAGCGACCGCACGAATCGTGCAGTCGCTCCTCGAACGCGTGGCGCCTTTGCTGTGAGCTAGACGTCCTTCTCGATCGGGACGCCGACCATGTTGCCCCACTCGGTCCAGGAGCCGTCGTAGTTCTTGACGTCGCCCTCGCCGAGCAGCTCGTGGAGCACGAACCAGGTGTGCGCCGAGCGCTCGCCGATCCGGCAATAGGCGATCACGGGCCCGTCGCCGATGACCCCCTTCGAGGTGTAGAGCTCGCGCAGCTCGTCGGCCGACTTGAAGGTGCCGTCCTCCTGCACCGACTGGGCCCATGGCACGGACGCCGCGCCCGGGATGTGACCGGAGCGCTGCGCGCCCTCCTGCTCGTAGCCCGCCATGGCGATCAGCTCGCCGGAGAACTCCTGCGGCGAGCGCACGTCCACGAGGCTGGTGCCCTTGTCGAGCGCCGCGGTCACCTCGTCACGGTACGCGCGGATCGACTGGTCGCCGTCGTTCGTGCTGAACGTCTGCGGCTCGTAGCTCGGGCGGTCGGCGGTGGTCGGCCGGCCCTCGGCGATCCACTTCTCGCGCGGGCCGTTCACCAGCTTCACGTTGTCGTGGCCGTAGTACTTCAGGTACCAGAAGGTGTAGGCGGCGAACCAATTGTTGCGGTCGCCGTAGAGCACGATTGTGTGGTCGTTCGAGATTCCGCGGCTACCGAACAGCTCGCCGAACTCGGCCGGTCCGAGGAAGTCGCGCTTGACCTGATCCTGGAGGTCCTTCTTCCAGTCGAAGCCGATCGCGCCGGGGATGTGCGCCTCCGCGTAAAGGGCGGGGTTCTCGTCCACCTCGACGATCCGGATCGAGTCGTCGCTCAGGTGATCCTCGACCCACTGCGTGTCGACGAGAACGTCGTTGGCGTAGCCAGACACGAGCTTCCTCCATTTCCTTGTATTCGCCCAGGATTCAGGTATTTAGTGGTTCAGACTACTAGGCGGCGTATGCTGCGGGCGTGGACTTCGCGCCGCTGCGCCCGGTGCCCCTCATTCCGGCCGGCCCGGTCGATCCCGAGCGCGCTGTGGCCCAGGTCACAGCGCTCCTTCCGGACCTCGAGCACACGCACGCGCGGGCGCTCGCACTGGTCGTGCTGGTGGGCCACGACCGGCCGGCGGCCGCCGCCGAGCTGGAGCTTCCGGAGCAGGAGCTGGCTCGCGCCCTCGCCGTGGCGCGCACCGCCCTGCGGTGCTCGGTGCGCCCGCTCGAGGGCAGCGGCTGGTGCCGGCAGGCCGAGGCGCTCGTGTCGGACCGTCTCGACGGTTCCCTCGACGAGGCCGGCTCCGCCCGCCTCGACGTGCACCTGCGCAACTGCCCGCGCTGCGTCGAGCACGAGCGCCGGCTGATCCAGGGCCAGAACGGGCTCGTGGCCGCGTTCGGACGGGCTCCCGCGGACGCCGAGCCGGCGGAGCTGAGCCTGGTGCAGCCCGAGGAGCCCGCGGAGCCGGTGAGTCCCGATCCGCTGGCGAGCATCGTCGCCGTGGGAGCGGGCGCCCTGATCGTGATGGCGTCGCTGCTCGTGATCGCCGCGATCGTGTTCGCGCTCGTGGCGCTGCTCGGCATCTAGCCGAGCACCTCTCCCACCGCCCCCGTCATCGCCGCGAGCCATGCCTCGTGCCGGCCGGGATCCTCGGTCACGGCCACGGCCGGGAGGCGCCAGCGCGCGCCCGCCTCGGCCACCAGCGACCTTCCCTCCGCGAGCAGTCCGTCGGCCACGGTTCCCGCCGCCTCGTACACGAGGCCGCGGACCGGGGTGTCCACGATGTGGGCGAGCAGCGTCTCCAGTCGCACGCCGTGGAGGTTCGGCGCCGACGGCCCCGTGGCGCTCCCGAGCAGCCAGCAGACCACCGACACGCCCGCCAGGTGCGGCACCAGCGTGGCCAGCCGGTCCGGATCGGCCACGGCGGGCTCCACCCCCACCGCGGTGAGCTCCTCGGCTACGGCGGGGTTCCGGGTCGTGCCACGCACCGCCAGCCCCTGCTCGATCAGCGAGGCCGCCAGCGTCCGGCCGCGGCAGCCACAGCCAACGATCAGCACGCGCGCCATGGCCCTCCCCTGCTCAGCCTTCGGGGCGCCGGCGCAGCTCGTCGCGCCAGCGCTGGTCCTCGGCCACCCGCTCCTGGATGTCCTCCTCCGTGAGCTCAGGCCGTCCCGTGGCCCGCCGCCGGGCGTTCTGAGCCTCGAGCATCTGGTCCACGTCGTCCAGCTCGAGCTCCGCCTCCAGCTCGGGCGAGCGCGTGGGACGCCAGTCCACCTGCTCGGCGCCCGAGCCCGGATACCAGCGGCCGAGCGCGTAGAAGATGCCACCGGCCACCACCAGGGCGAACACCACGAACACTCCGAACTCGTCCACCGAACGAGTCTACGCCCGCCCCGCGGGCGGGGTCAGAGCCAGCGGGTGCGGAAGGGGCCGGTCACCTCGAAGATGGCGCCGGTGCCGTCGAAGCGCTGCGAGGAGAAGTAGAGCCTGCGCCCGCGCGGGTCGAACACCACTCCGCATAGCTCGGAGGTGGTGTGGTGCGGCCCGCTGCAGGTGAGGAAGCGAGCGATCCGGCGCCCTGGAGTGATCAGGACGATGTCGAGGACGCCGGTGCCGTTGTCCTCGCAGACGTAGAGGTCGCCGGAGCGCGCCACGGTGATGTTGTCGACCCCGAACAGCGGCGGGTCGGTCAGGGTGGCGGCATCGTAGATCACCTCGATCCGCCTCCAGCGCGTGTCGTAGGCGTGGACCCTGTTGTCCGCGGTGGTGGCCACGTACACGATCCCGCTGTCGAACCAGATGCCCTCGCCGCGTGCGAACCGGGTGCTCCCGGGAACCTGCTGGCGCGTGGGCGTGGTGGCCGCGGACGGGTCGGGCACCTGAGTCCACGTGACCAATCCGTTCGGCGCGACCGTGGCGATCTCGAGCTTCCCGGCCGACAGATTCGGCCAGCGTGTGGGCGTGAACCGGTAGAAGCCGCCGTCGCCGACGTCCTCGGTGAGGTAGACGCGCTTCCCGCGTGGGTCCACCGCGGCGGCCTCGTGCTTGAACACGCCCATCGCCGGGCGCGCCACCGCGGGCCGGTGGCCGTGGGGATCGCACTCCCACACCTGACCGCGATCGACCTCCTCGCAGGAGAGCCAGGTGCCCCACGGGGTCCCCCCGCCGGAGCAGTTGATGTTCGTGTTGGCGAGGATCCGGTACGCGGACTTGATCCTGCCGTTGCAGTCGAAGCGGATCGCGCCCGCGCCGCCGCCGATGAAGGCCGGCGCCTCGCAGTTGGACACGAGGATCCAGCCGCCGTCGCGTGTGGGGTAGGTGGCCTGGCCGTCGGGGAAGAGGTGCCACGGATAGGTGGTGCCGGTCACCGGCTGCTGCGCTCGCGCGATGAGTCGGGAGCGGAAGCCGCTGGGCAGGCTCAGACCGTTCGCGTCCGGTGTGCCCAGCGGCCCGTACGGACCGGGGCCGGGGCGAACCGTCGCGGCGAGCGCCTCGCGCCAGAACTCGCCACCGAGGGCAACCGTGCCGGCGGTGGCCACGCCCGTCTGGATGAACTCACGCCGTCGCTGCACATGCATCTTCTACACGAAATTCACAAGTCGCTCGACCGTAGTCGCGGAAGCAGCCGGCTCGGCCGGCTGCGCACCGACGCTTCTCCACTCCGATCCGTAACAATCCGCGCGCTGTAGCCACGACCACCGGGAGACCCTTGATCGACTTCGAGCTGACCGACGAGCAGCGCCTGATCCGCGAGACGGCACGCGACTTCACGGACAACGAGATCGTTCCTCGCGCGCGCGAGAACGACCGCAACGAGCACTTCGACACCGAGCTCGTGCAGAAGATCGCGGACATCGGCTTCCTCGGCGCGATCGTGCCCGAGGAGTACGGCGGGCGTGGCGTGGACTACCGCACGTACGGGCTGATCGTGGAGGAGGTGGGCCGCGGCGACTCGGCAATGCGCACCGTGGTCTCGGTGGTGACCTCGCTGGTGTGCTCGTCGATCGTGCGCTGGGGTACCGAGGAGCAGAAAAAGGAGTGGCTGCCGAGGCTCTGCTCCGGCGAGGCGCTCGGGTGCTTCGGCCTCACCGAGCCCGACACCGGCTCGGACGCCTCCAACCTGAAGACGCGCGCCGAGAAGATCGACGGCGGCTGGCGCATCAACGGCGGGAAGATGTGGATCTCGCTCGGCAACTACGCGAAGCTCGCGATGATCTTCGCCCAGACCGATCCCGAGAAGAAGCACCGCGGTCTGGCCTGCTTCCTCGTGCCCACCGACTCGGAAGGCTTCTCCTCCCAGGAGATCCACGGCAAGCTCGGACTGCGCGGCTCGGACACCGCCGAGCTCGCCCTCGACGGCATCGAGGTGCCGGATAACGCCCTGATGGGCGAGGTGGGCGACGGCTTCAAGATCGCGATGTCGGCACTCGACTCGGGGCGCTTCAGCGTGGCCGCCGGCTGTGTGGGCATCTGCAAGGGAAGCCTCGACGCGTCCGTGGCCTACGCGAAGGAGCGCAAGCAGTTCGACCGCCCGATCGCCTCCTTCCAGCTCGTGCAGGAGATGATCGCCGACATCGTGGTCCAGACCGAGGCGGCGCGCGGCCTCGTGTGGCGCGCCGGCTGGCTCAAGGACACCGGCCAGCCGAACACCACCGAGACGTCGATCGCCAAGCTCTACGCCACCGAGGCGGCGGTCAACTGCGCCAACCAGGCGATCCAGGTGCACGGTGGCTCGGGGTACGTGGACGACTACCCGGTGGAGCGCTATCTCCGCGACGCGCGTGTGACCACCCTCTACGAGGGCACGTCGCAGATCCAGAAGCTCATCATCGCCCGGTCGGTCACGGGCGTGAACGCGATGGTCTGATGGCCACCATCCTCACCGAGACCCAGGGCGCCGTCGGGCTCGCGACGCTCAACCGGCCCGATGCGCGCAACGCGCTGTCGCCCGAGCTGATGGAAGAGCTGGCGGCGGCGCTCGAGGGCTGGGACGCCGACCCCGAGGTGCGCTGCATCGTGATCGCGGGCAGCGACGAATGGTTCGCAGCGGGCGCGGACATCAGGAACATGGCCGAGCGTGACTTCCAGGACATGCTCGAGGCGCCGTCCGCCGCGTTCTGGCCACGGCTCGCGGCCATCCGCACGCCGCTGATCGCCGCGGTGTCGGGGTACGCGCTCGGCGGCGGCTGCGAGCTGGCGCTGGCCTGCGACATGATCGTGGCGTCCGACAGGGCCGAGCTCGGCCAGCCCGAGATCCTCCTCGGGATCATCCCCGGCGGCGGCGGAACGCAGCGCCTGGCCCGGGCGATCGGCAAGCAGCGCGCGATGGAGCTGGTGCTCACGGGCCGGCGGATCTCCGCCCTCGAGGGCTACGAGATGGGCCTCGTGAACAAGGTCTCGAAGTCGAAGGAGTGGCTCACGGACGCGCTCGAGCTGGCGGCCGTGGTGGCGCGGCGGCCGCCGATCGCCGCCCGGCTGGCCAAGCAGGCGGTGCTGGCCGCGGACGAGACCACCCTCGGCGCGGGGCTGGCGCACGAGCGCCGCCTGTTCGAGCTGGCCATGGCCACCGAGGACCGGCGCGAGGGCATGAGGGCGTTCCTCGAGAAGCGCAAGCCGGAGTTCCGCGGCCGGTGAGCACGGAGCTGCCGAGCACGCTCGGCGTGGTTGGGGCCGGCACGATGGGAGCCGGCATCGCCCAGCTGGGCTGCGCGGCGGGAATGCGAGTGGTGCTCCACGATCCGCTGCCCGAGGCACTCGAGGGCGGGGTCGAGCGGGTCCGCCGCGGGCTCGAGCGCTGGATCGAGAAGGGCAGGCTCTCGGCGGACGCGGCCGGGGAGCTCGAGCCGGCCGGCGCGCTGGAGGGCCTTGCGCGATGCGAGCTGGTGATCGAGGCGGCCCCCGAGCGCCTCGACCTGAAGCGCGAGCTGTTCGCCCGGCTGTCGGAGGTCTGCTCCGACGAGGCGGTGCTCGCCACGAACACCTCGTCGATAACCGTGACCACGCTCGCGGGCGCGGCGGCGCGGCCCGAGAACGTGGTCGGGATGCACTTCTTCAACCCGCCGCCGCTGATGAAGCTGCTCGAGGTGATCCGCGCCGACCAGACCGGGGATCGCGCCGTGGCCGTGGCGAGCGCCACCGGCGAGGCGATGGGCAAGACCGTGATCCTGGCCAGCGACGGCCCCGGCTTCCTCGTGAACCGCTGCGGCCGGCCGTTCGGTGCCGAGGCCCTCCGGCTGCTTCAGGAGCGCGTGGCCACCCACGAGCAGATCGACCGGATCTGCCGCCTCGGCGGCGGCTTCCGGATGGGGCCCTTCGAGCTGATGGACCTGGTGGGCGTCGACGTGGGCTTCGAGGTGGCCAAGTCGTTCACGGAGCTGTCGTTCGGCGAGCCGCGCTGGAAGCCGAGCCCGATCCAGTCGAGGATGGTGGCCGCCGGACGGCTGGGCCGGAAGACCGGTCGCGGGTACTACGACTACCCGGAGGACGGCCCCTACCGGCCGGAGGACCCGGAGCCGCTCGAGCCGGGCGGAGGCGACGGACGCATCCTCGCCATCAGAGGGGAGGGGCCGCTGGCCGAGGGCCTGCGCGGCCGTGCGGTCGAGGCCGGCTTTCGCCTTCCCGGGGTCGAGCCACGGTGGGAGGACCCCGAGGCCGTCCACCTGACGATCGAAGCCGGGGCGCGGCCGCCGTGGTCCCCCGGGGCCAGCGTCCGGCTGTGCGCCGGCACCAGCCTCGCCGCGTCGGGCGAGAGTGGAGCGTGCGGCTTTCATCTCCTGCCCCCGCTCGATGAGGTCTCCCTCGTGGAGCTCACCCGAAACCAGCGCACCCGGCCCCTCACCGCCGAGAAGGCGGACGAGGTCTTCCGCTGCCTCGGCTTCCACCCGGAGTGGGTGGCCGACGCCCCGGGACTCGTGCTCGGCCGCATCGTCTGCCAGCTGGTGAACGAGGCGGCCTTCGCCGTCGGCGAGGGCGTGGGCTCCGCGGATGACGTGGACGCAGGGCTCACGCTC
Organism: uncultured Thermoleophilaceae bacterium; assembly: GCA_963764665.1. Lineage (GTDB taxonomy): Bacteria > Actinomycetota > Thermoleophilia > Solirubrobacterales > Thermoleophilaceae > JACVRW01. Next base: position 64,043 of record CAVXTL010000001.1, read on the forward strand.
GGGCTCAACCACCCGCGCGGCGCCGTGGCGTGGGGCGACGAGATCGGCCTGGACCACGTGCTCGCCACGATCGACGGCCTCTGGACCGAGCGCCGCGAGGAGCGCTACCGAGCGGCGCCGCTGCTGCGCGCCTTCACCGGAATGCGAGGGTGAGGCCGTGGCCACCGCCGACCTGACGGTGCTGGCACTCGGCCGGCCCGGCGTGAGCGCCAGCGAGTACATCGCCGCGATCCAGCGCAGGCTGGCCCGGCAGGACCGGGTCGTCTACCGGATGCACGCCATGGGCACATCGCTGGAGGGGTCGACCGAGGACATCCTTGCCCTCGTGGGCGAGCTGCACGCGGTGCCGTTCGAGCAGGGCATCCCACGGGTCTACACCGTGCTGAAGCTGGACGAGCGCCGCGACCGGCCGGATCAGACGCTCGACGACAAGGTGCGCTCGGTGGAGGACCTGCTGGGCGACGACTAGCGCAGCGCGTCGTCGAAGAAGCTCACCACACGCCGCTCGTACTCCCTCGGCGCGGCGTCGTAGCCGCCGGTGTGCCCGCTGTCGGTCTCCCACACCTGCTTGGGCTCGCCGGCGGCCTCGTAGTAGTCGGCCGTGAGCTCCTCGCCGCCCTGACCGCGCTCGGCGTAGATGAAGAAGACCGGAGTCGGAGCTATCCGCGGGACGAGCTCCTTCAGGTTCGCCGGCGGCGCCCGGCCGGCGAAGACCATGACCCCGAGCGTCGTTGCCGCCCATGTGGGGAGCTGCGCCCACTTGTCGCTCCCCGACAGCTCGAGGCCCTCCCGGACCGAGCGGATGCCGGCTCCCTCCGAGACCACGGCCTTGAGGTCATCGGAGTCGGCCGCCACCTCCAGGAGCATCTCGCCCCCGACCGAGCGGCCGATCCCGCCGATTCGCTCGGGGTCCACGTCGGGTTGCTCGCGCAGGAACGCAATCGCGGCGTCCACGTCCTTGGTGCCGCCCCACCCGAGCGAGTTGGGATCGCCGTCGCTGTCCCCCTCTCCGCGCCGGTCGAAGAGCAGCACGCCGTAGCCGTGGCGGGCCAGGAAGGAAGCCGCCTGACGCGGGCCGCTGCGGCCGGGGAACGCGATCACCGCCGCCCCGTTCTCCGAGGGGATGTACCAGCCCTCGAGCTCCAGTCCGTCGCTGGTCTCGAATTTCACGTTCTCGTATTCCGCGCCGCCGAGCTTGGGATCGGGCACGACCGCTCGGCCCAGGTGCGTGTAGCCGTAGGCCGCCATGAACGGAGCGATCACGGCAACCGCCACGATCAACCCCGCCAAGGCGATCAGCGCACGCCGGAGATAGCGCCGCGGGCGACTTCCCTCCCGGCGCCGTGAGCGCCAGAGCGTGACGGCGCCGAGGATCAGCAGCACCACGCCGGCGGGGAGGGCCACCAGGCCTGTGTAGTCGTCGCCCGAGGCGCCGACCTCGCGCGTGTAGTGCCAGCCCTCGAGGCCAGCCGCCACCCCGAACATCCCGATGAAGAGCGCGAGCACGGCGCGCCAGCCCGCGCGCAGCCGCGGGTAGGCCGCCGCGGCGATGCCCAGCGCGGCCAGCGGCACAAGCCCGCTGACCAGGTGGTCGCCCGCCGAGGTGCCGTCCTCGGGCTGGACGAACGAGTCGTCGAGCACGTGGACGGCGATCACGCCGACCGCGGCCAGGAAGACGACCCGCTCTCGGCCCACGGGGCGGCTACTCGTAGTCGGGATCCTGCTCCAGCCTGAACAGCTCCCGCGCCGCGAACGCGGTGTCCGGGAAGTCAGAGAAGAGGCCGTCCACTCCGAGCCGGTAGAACAGCAGCGGCTCCTCCACCGGGTTGCCGGCGTAGTCGCTCGCCAGCCGGTGCTGCTCGTTGCGGAACGTCCAGGTGTGGATGAGCAGCCCGTGCTCGTGGGCGCGCTCGACGAGATCGGTCGGCGGCAGCAGCGCGCGGTCGGTGTCGTTCACCAGACCGTCGCCGTTGGCGTCCGCGGCCGTCCCGTCCGGGTTCGTCGCGAGCGCGCGTGTGCTCACGATGTACGGCTTCCAGGGACCGATGCCGTCGGCGTAGGTGCTGATCTCCTCGAGCCCTTCGTCGGTCGTGAAGAAGCCGAAGGTGCGGCTCTGGAGCTCCGGATCGCCGGAGACGGTCCAGTCGTACGGGCGGTCGAAGGGCGGCGCGTAGGTGATCGTGCCGTCCGCGGCCACGTCGTTGGCGTCCACCAGCTGCACCAGGCGCACCGGGGTCAGCCGGTTGAGCCGCTTCAGGTTGGACTGCTCGAAGGACTGGATGAACACGGGCGCACGACGGTGGTTCCAGCCCACCCGGCGGAGCACCTTCACGAGGCGACGCTCGAGCGGGAGGCCGAGATCGGCGTGGTAGGTGGGGTGCTTCGTCTCCGGGTAGACGCCGATGCGGCGGTGGACCTGCCGCGACTTGCGCTTGGCCAGGGCGATCACCTCGCCCAGGGTGGGGATCTCGAAGCGGCCGTTGAACTGCTGCGGCCGGTCTGCGAACGGCTGGACCGCCCGCAGGGTCTTGATCTCAGCCAGCGTGAAGTCGGAGGCGAAGAAGCCGGTCTCCTCGACCCCGTCGACGACCTTGGTCGTCTCGCGGTCGGCGAACTCAGGATGGCTGCCCACGTCGGTGGTCGTGGTGATGTTCGGCTCGTGGCGGGCGATCAGGTACCCGTCCTTCGTGGCCACGAGGTCGGGCTCGATGTAATCGGCGCCGAGCCGGATCGCCAGCGCATACCCCTTCAGGGTGTGGTCGGGCAGGTATCCGGCGGCGCCCCGGTGTCCGATCACGAGCGGCGACTGATCGCGGGTGCTCCCGCTGTCCGCCGATGCGGCCGGCGCCGCCACAAGCAGCAGGCTCACCGCCACGAACGCTCGAGTCCATGCTCTGCGGGTGGTCCTCATGGCGGCGAGATCTCCTGGAGTCGGGTTGGGTGAAACTATCTCGGGCATCGTCCTGGATCAACACGTCCCGGAGTGGGATTTCTGTGAACGCCACTCGATCCGCGTGGCCACCACACCCGCGCAGGTGCTCGCCGCGGCGCGTGCCGTGACCTCGCGCGAGGTCCCGGTGATGCTGGTGCTAATGGGCCTGCGCACGCTCCCGACGACACTCTTCCGGCGCTCGCGCCGGCGCGTGGACGGGCCGATCCTCGACGGCATGGAGAAGATGGGCTTCATCTCGCTCCGTGGGTCGGATGCGGAGCTGGTGTACGGCCTCGTCGGACGTTTCTGGCAGCCCAGCGGAGGGCTTCGCCCCGTGGGGGCGGACGAGTTCGAGAGCTTCGCCGAGCCGGGCTACCTCAAGGCCGGCTTCAACTTCCTGGTGGAGCCGGACGGCGATGACGGTTGCGTCCTCAGCACGGAGACCCGCGTGATGGCCACCGACGCCGGCGCGCGACGCCGCTTCCGGCTCTACTGGACACTCGCGCACCCAGGAAGCGCGCTCATCAGGCGCGGCTGGCTGCGGGCGATCAGATCGCGCGCCGAGCGCTAGCGGCCGAGGAACTCATCGAGGCCCGACCTGGCCTCACCCTGGACCTTCGAGCGCACGATCGGCGTCCAGCCGAGTGCGAGTCCGGTGGGCCCGAGCGCCTGCCGCGCCCACGCGTAGAACGAGAACGAGTCGCGGTGCTCCTTGATGAGTCCGTTCTCGAAACGGAACTCGGCGCGGACATCGTTGTGGACCTTCCGGCCCGTCCTGAACGTGTAGTCCGCCAGCCAGTGGGCGCTCCCCCGGGAGTCCTCCGCCTCGTGCTCGGCAAGCCGTATCTCGAGGTCCTCGGCGCGCCCCGTGAGCATCCTCCACATCGCCCCGGGCTCCTCACCGTGCAGGTCGGTGAAGACGGGGTCCGAGAAGTGTGCGTCCGGCGCGTAGCAGGCAGCCATCGCGTCGCCGTCGTGCCGTGCGAACGCGCCGTAGAAGCGCTCGATCAGCTCGTCGTTCGGATGAGCCATGGCGCGGCTACTCCGGGGCGGCCACGAAGCTCTCGCACGTACCGCGCGTGAGCAGGTTCACAGCCGTCACGGCGTCTCCGATCAGGGTGCTCACGTCGTTGCTCTCGAACTCGTCGGGACCGTCGTCGCGGATCGCGTCCACCCTGGTCTGGATGTTCGTGATGGTCTGCTGGTCCTGCGCCGAGAAGCGGTCGATGTTCGTGACCGCGAGATCGACCACGCCGGCGAAGGTGACCACGTCCTGGTAGACGACCGGATCGTTCTCGGTCCAGGCCGGCGGGTTGCCCGTGTTCCCCAGCTCGCGTGTGGTGGCCAGCGCCGTGGCGATCTGCTGGTCGAGCTTGCCGTAGTCCACGACCCCGGGCTCGTCCTGGTTCGTGTGGTAGCAGGGCCCTGTCGAGTCCGTGTAGAAGACGCTCGGCACGTCGACGTTCAGGAAGTTCGCGTAGTCGCTCCGTCCCTGGCCGAAGATCGCGCTGAACAGGTGGGTGTCGAGGCTCTGCGGGCCTGCCGCGGCCTGGACGATGTCCTGGAAGCGGCTGCCACCCGACTCGGCGCCGACGGCGAACGTGGTGTTACGCAGCGCCGGCAGCAGGTTGGCGCCCTGGATGTCGAAGTTCACGTAGCCCACCGTGTCGGCCAGCGGCACGGGCGGGTTCTGCGTGTATGCGAGCGAGCCGAGCAGCCCGTCCTCCTCGCGGTCCCAGATCGCGATGATCACCGAGCGCCGTGTGGGGTTGCGCGCGATGTCGCGCGCGATCGCCAGGGCGGCCGCCACACCGGCGGCGTTGTCGGTGGCCCCGTTGCAGATCGTGTCGCCGGCCTCCTTCGAGGTGCACGAGCTGCCCACGTGGTCGTAGTGCGCGCCCACGATCACGTACTTGCCCGGAAGGTCGGTGCCGGGGATCACGCCGAGCACGTTCGTGCCCAGGTTGATCGCGTGCGTGTACGAGCCGCCGACCGGGTCGGTGATCGGCTGCAGCTGATCCAGGATGTACTGGCGGGCCGTGGTGGAACCGGCCGTGTTGTTGTTCCGCCCGGCCGTGTCGTCGCCCGCGAGTCGGCGGACGTCGATGGCCGCGCAGCCGGCGAGGAGGGCGCACGCCGCGATGGCGACGAACGCGCGGAGCGGGCGCGTGTGCATCGCGCGACCCTACCTGGCCTGGAGGTCCCGGGCTAGGCCCTACCTGCGAGTTCGGTGAGGGCCGCCAGCAGCCGGTCCACCTCGTCGCCGGTCGAGTAGTGGAGGAAGCCGGCGCGCACCGCGCCGCGCTCCGATAGGCCGAGGGCGCGCATCGGCCCCAGCGCGTAGTAGTCGCCATGCCACACGTAGATGTCGCGCGCGGCAAGCTCGAGGGCCAGCGCGCCCGGCTCCCAGGTCGCCCAGGTTGAAACAGAAGGTGGGCGTGCGATCCGCAACCCGCCCGGGTTCGGCGATCCCGTACAGGTCGAGGCCCGGGATGCCGGGCACAGCCTCGAGAAAGCGGCGCGACAGCGCCTCCTCGTGGTCGCGTATCCGGTCGAACGCCACGTCCAGGTCCCCGTCGCCCACTGAGCGCAGATACTCGACGGCCGCCGTGGCGCCCGCGATCGCCTCGTGCGACTGGGTTCCGGTCTCGAACCTGTGTCCGGGCGGCCACTCCTCGGCGGGCCGCACGCGGTCCGCGGGCAGTCTCCCGGCCAGACCGCGCTCGATGGCGGCCACGCCCAGGTGGGGGCCGAAGAACTTGTAGGGCGAGCAGAGCAGCACGTCGATCCCCAGCTCCGCGCGCCGCAGCCGGCGGTGGGGTGCCAGGTGCACCGCATCGGCCCACGCGAGCGCGCCCACGCGACCGGCCGCGGCAGCGATTCGCGCCGCGTCGGTGATCGAGCCGAGCGCGTTCGAGGCAAGGGTGAACGCCACCACGCGCGTGCGCTCTCCGAGGAGCGCCTCGAGCGCGTCGTCGTCGAGCGTGCCGTCGGACGTCCGGATCGGCGCCGAGCGCACAACCAGGTCGTGATCGCCGGCCACGAGCAGCCACGGGGAGACGTTCGCGTCGTGGTCCAGATCGGTGACCACGATCTCGTCGCCGGGCTCGAGCGTCCGCGCGACCGCGTGGGCGAGCAGGAAGTTGAGCGTGGTCATGTTGGCCCCGAAAGCGATCTCCTCGGGCTCGCTGCCGGTGAAGTCGGCGGCCGCCGCGCGGGCGCGCGTGATCACCACGTCGGACTCGAGCGAGGTCCGGAACGTCCCGCCGAGGTTGGCGTTCGACGCCCGCAGGTACTCGCTCATGGCGTCGATCACCGCCTCCGGCGCCTGCGACCCGCCGGGGCCGTCGAACAGCACGGCGCCGCCGGCCAGGCCGGGGAAGCGCGCGCGCAGGGCGGCCAGATCGAGGCCGGTGTCAGGCAACCGCCTCCTCTCCCCTCAGGTAGCTGAGCAATCCGCCGCTGACCAGGATCTCGCGCTCCTTGGGCGCCAGGTCGTGCTCCAGCTCGACCTCGCGGCCCGATTCCTCGATGCGCGCGACGATCCGCTCGGCCCCCTCCTGCAGCTCCCGCTTCACGTTCGGCAGGGTCCACGTGTCGCCGACCTTGGCGAGCTCGTAGTCGTCCTCGTCCGCGAAGGTGAACGCGAGGATCCCCTGTGCCACGAGGTTGCGGCGGTGGATCCGCGCGAAGGACTTGGCGAACACCGCGCGCACGCCCAGCTGCAGCGGCGCCAGCGCGGCGTGCTCGCGCGAGGAGCCCTGGCCGTAGTTGTGGCCGCCGACGATGAAGCCGCTCCCCCACTCGTGCATGCGCCCGCGGAACTCCGGATCGCGGTGCTCGAACGTGAACTCGGCGATTGCGGGGATGTTGGAGCGGTAGGACATGACGATCACGCCGTCGGGCGCGAGGTCTCCGGTCGAGATGTTGTCGGGCTGGACCGTGGCTATCCGCGCGCTCAGCTCGTCCTCCAGCGGCGAATGCTCGGGCGGCGTCTTGATGTTCGGACCGCGCGGGATCTCGATGCTCTCGGCCTCCTCCTCGGGGGCCGGCGCGAAGATGTGCACGTCGTCCACGTACGGCTTGAGGGTGGGCATCTCGAGCAGCTCGGGCGGCTCGCCGTACTCGCGCGGATCGCGGATCTCTCCGTGAAGCATCGAAACCGCGGCCACTGCCGGCGAGCACAGGTACACGGAGTCGTCGGGCGTGCCGCTGCGGCCGGGGAAGTTGCGGTTGAAGGTGCGCAGCGAGTTGGCGTCCGAGGGCGGGGCCTGCCCCATCCCCACGCACGGGCCGCAGACCGGCTCGAGCATCCGGACGCCGCCCTCAACGAGCTGCCGGTACACACCGGACTCGGCGATGGCCACGAGGATCTGACGCGACCCGGGGGTGGCGGTGGCCGTGCAGCGCTCGTGCACATGCCGGCCCTCCTCGGCCGCCAGCACGGCGGCCGGCAATGCCAGGTCGAGATAGGCCGAGTTGACCGAGGAGCCGATGCACACCTGCTCCACCGGGGTGCCCGCCACCTCCTCCACCGGCACCACGTTGTCCGGGTTGTGCGGCTTGGCCACCATCGGCCCGAGCTCGTCCAGGTCGATCTCCACGCGCTCGTCGTACTCGCAGCCTTCCTCGGGGGCGAGCTCCGCGAAGTCGTCCTCGCGCTCCTGGCGCTGGAGCCATACGCGCGTGTTCTCGTCGGGCGGGAACACGGCGGCGGTGGCACCCAGCTCGGCGATCATGTTGGCGATCGTGGCCCGCTCAGGCACGCTCAGGTCGGACGTGCCCGCGCCGGTGAACTCGAACACCTTGTTCAGCCCGCCGCGCACGGTCAGGCGCCTCAGCAGCTCGAGGATCACGTCCTTGGCCTGGACCCACGGCCGCGCGAGCTTGCCCTCGAGGCGCACCTCCACCACGTGCGGGCACGCGATCTCGTAGGGGTGGCCGCCCATGGCCACCGCCACGTCGAGCCCGCCGGCGCCGATCGCGATCATCCCGAGCGCGCCGCTGGTGGTGGTGTGCGAGTCGGCTCCCACGAGGATCCCGCCAGGCCTGGCGAAGCGCTCGATCTGCACGTAGTGGCAGATGCCGTTGCCGGGCCGGGAGAAGTGGATCCCGTAGCGCCGGCAGAGCGCCTGGAGCATGCGGTGGTCGTCGGGGTTCTTGTAGTCGAGCTGTATGACGTTGTGGTCCACGTACTGGACGGCGCGCTCGACCTTGACGCGCGGCACGTCCAGCTGCTCGAACTGCATCAGCGCCATGGTGCCGGTGGCGTCCTGGAGAAGCGTCTGGTCCACCCGCAGCGCTATCGGCGACCCCGGCCGCAACTCACCCTCCACGAGGTGCTCGGCGAGGATCTGCCGGGTGAGGTTCTCCGCCATCGCCCATGGAAGTTACCCGTGGCAATAGGCTGCGCACCCGTGGCCGCCCGCCGACGGCGCATCCGGTGGTACGAGCGGCCCCTGGAGAACTTCGCGCGGTCGAAGGCCGGGGGCTGGTACTTCCTCAACGTGGCGATGCCCGTGGACCGCGTGCTGCTGCCTCTCACCGACGGCCGGATCAGCAGCGCGATCGGCCAGCAGGTCGGGTTGCTCGAGACCGTCGGGGCGAAGAGCGGCGAGCCACGGCCCATCCCGCTCCTGTATCTGGTCGACGACGACCGCATCGTCCTGATCGCCTCGAAGGCGGGCGCCGCCAAGCACCCGTCCTGGCTCCACAACCTGCGCGCGAACCCGCGCGTGTCCTTCCTGGCTCCGCGCGGCCGGTCCGGGGAGTACGTGGCCCGCGAGGCCGAGGGCCCGGAGCGCGAGCGGCTGTGGGACGAGGCCGTGGACTACTACGCCGGGTACGCCGACTACCAGCGGCGCGCGGGAGGGCGCACGATTCCAGTGGTGGTGCTGGAGCGGACCACCTGACTATCGAGGCAGGTCGCCGACGCGCACGAAGGTGCCGTCGGCCCGTGCCACCTCGCTGCCCTCCACCGAGGCGGTGGCCGCCAACCCCAGGCGCCTCCCCTCCTCCGACTCGAACCAGGCGTGCACGTCCACGAACGCTCCCACCGGCGCGGGGGCCAGCAGTCCGACCTCGAGCCTGACCGTGAGCGCGTGCCGGCCCTCGTGGTGCACGAGCAGCGCCATGGCCTCGTCCAGCGCCGCGGTGAGCACGCCGCCGTGCGCGTAGCCGGGCGGGCCCTGGTGGTCCTGCTTGACGAAGAAGCGCCCGCTCACCCCGCCGCGGCCGTCGGGCTCCACCTCGAGCTGGAGGCCGAAAAGGTTGGCCTGGCCGCAGCCGAAGCAGAGGTCGTGATGGCGGATGCGGCTATCCGCGCGCACGAAGCTGGCGGAGCACGAAGTGGAGGATGCCGCCGCCGCGGAAGTAGAGCCACTCGTTCGGCGTGTCGATCCGCACGCGCGCCTCGAACGACACCGGCTCGCCGTCGTCGGGCGTGGCGGTCACCCGCAGCGTGCGGGCTCCGTCCTCGAGCGGGGCGAGGTCGAAGCGCTCGAAGCCGGTGAGGCCCAGCGACTCCACCGACTCGCCGTCGGGGAACTGGAGCGGGAGCACTCCCATCCCCACGAGGTTCGAGCGGTGGATGCGTTCGTAGGACTCGGCGATCACGAAGCGCACGCCGAGCAGGCGCGGGCCCTTGGCGGCCCAGTCGCGCGATGACCCGGACCCGTACTCCTTGCCGGCGAGCACTCCCAGGGGCACGTCCTCGTCGGCGTAGGCCATGGCCGCGTCGTAGATCGAGGTCTCCTCGCCGTCCTTGACGGTCACGCCGCCCTCCGTGCCGGGCGCCAGCTGGTTGCGCAGGCGCACGTTCGCGAACGTGCCTCGCATCATCACCTCGTGATTGCCGCGGCGCGACCCGTACGAGTTGAAGCCGCGCGGCTCGACCCCCCGCTCGATCAGGTAGCGGCCCGCCGGCGAGTCCTTCTTGATCGCCCCGGCGGGTGAGATGTGGTCGGTGGTCACGCTGTCGCCGAGCAGCGCCAGCGCGCGGGCGCCCTCGATCGGCTCGAAGGTCGACGGCGACTCGGCCGGCATGCCCTCGAAGTAGGGCGGGCGCTTGACGTAGGTCGACTCCGGGTCCCAGGCGTAGCGGTCGCCCTCAGGCACCGGCAGCGAGTTCCAGGTCTCGTCGCCCTCGAACACCTCTCCGTAGCTGCGCCTGAACATGTCGGACTCGATCGCCTGCTCGATCGCGTCGTTCACCTCGCGCTGGCTCGGCCAGATGTCGCGCAGGTGCACGTCGCCCTGGAGCGGGTCGGTGACCACGTCCATGTCCATCCGCCCGGCCAGCGCGTAGGCCACGCAGAGCGGCGGCGAGGCGAGGTAGTTCATCTTCACCTCGGGGTGGATGCGACCCTCGAAGTTGCGGTTGCCCGACAGCACCGAGCACACCGCCAGGTCGTTGTCCAGCACCGCCTTCGAGATCTCGTCGGCGAGCGGTCCCGAGTTGCCGATGCAGGTGGTGCAGCCGTAGCCCACGAGGCTGAAGCCGAGCTGCTCTAGCGGCTCGATCAGCCCGGCGCGCTCGAGGTAGTCAGTGACCACCTTGGAGCCCGGCGCCAGGCTCGTCTTGACCCACGGCTGCCGGACCAGCCCCAGCTCCACCGCCTTCTTCGCGAGGAGGCCGGCGCCCAGCATCACGGCCGGGTTCGAGGTGTTCGTGCAGCTCGTGATCGCCGCGATCACCACGGCGCCGTGGTCGAGCCCGAACTCGGTGCCGTCCGCGAGCTTCACGGGCACCCGCTGCCAGGGCGGCTCCGCCACCGCAGTGTGGTGCTGGTGTCCGGCCGCGCTCGCGCCGTCGGTCGCGCTCGGCGTGGGCGGATCGCTGGCCGGAAAGCTCTCCTCCGAGGACTCCTCCACGGACCCCGCGGGCGGCTCGTGCTGCACCGCCTCGCCGATCAGCTCGCCGAGCTCGGAGCGGAAGTCCGAGGCGGCGTCGCGGAGCGCAACGCGATCCTGCGGTCGGCGCGGTCCGGCCAGCGAGGGCTCGACGGTCGAGAGGTCAAGCGCGAGCGTGTCGCTGTAGGTGATCTCCTCGGATGTCTCGTCGTGGAACAGCCCCTGCTCGCGGCAGTACGCCTCCACGAGCTCCACGCGCTCCGGCGGGCGGCCCGAGAACTCCAGGTAGCGGAGCGTCTCCGCGTCCACCGGGAAGATGGCGCAGGTGGCGCCCATCTCGGGGGCCATGTTCCCGATCGTGGCGCGATCCGCCAGCGGCAGGCCGGCCAGGCCCGGGCCGAAGAACTCCACGAACTTGCCCACCACCCCGCGCTCGCGCAGCATCTGCGTCACTGTCAGCACGAGGTCCGTGGCGGTCGAGCCCTCGGGCAGCTCGCCCTCCAGCCGGAAGCCCACCACCTGGGGGATCAGCATCGACACCGGCTGGCCGAGCATCGCGGCCTCCGCCTCGATGCCGCCCACCCCCCAGCCGAGCACGCCGAGGCCGTTGACCATCGTGGTGTGCGAGTCAGTGCCCACCAGCGTGTCCGGGAACGCCTGCCCGTCGCGAGTCTCGACCACGCGCGCGAGGTACTCCAGGTTGACCTGGTGGCAGATGCCGGTGTTGGGCGGCACGACCGCGAAGTTCTCGAACGCCGTCTTGCCCCAGCGCAGGAACGCGTAGCGCTCGCGGTTGCGCTCGAACTCGAGCTCGGCGTTGCGCTGGAAGGCGAGGCGCTCGGCGAACACGTCCACCTGGATGGAGTGGTCGATCACTAGCTCCACCGGCACGAGCGGGTTGATGCTCTCCGGATCGCCGCCGAGCTCGTCCATGGCGTCGCGCATGGCGGCGAGGTCCACGATCGCCGGAACGCCCGTGAAGTCCTGCATCAGCACCCGGGCCGGGGTGTACGCGATCTCACGGGAGGGCTCGTCCGTGGCCACCCAGGTGGCGAGGTTCTCGATGTCCTGAGCGGTCACGCCCTGCCCGTCCTCGCGGCGCAGGAGGTTCTCCAGCAGCACCTTCAGCGAGTACGGGAGCCGCGCCACGTCGAAGCGGGACTGGAGCGCGTCCAGGCGGAAGATCTCGTGCGTGTCCGAGCCGACCTTCAGCTCGCTGCGCGCTCCGTAGCTGTCGATGTGGGACACGACTTCAACCCTATCGACGGCCCATGTGCCGGATAGCGTTCCGCCGGTGCACGACCTGGCCTGCGTGATCCACCTGCACTCGCTCCACTCGGACGGCACCGGCACGGTGCGCGAGATCGTGCGGGCCGGGCGCCGCGCCGGGGTGGACGTGGTGATGCTCACCGATCACGACACGCTCGAGGCCAAGCGGCAGGGCGACGAGGGCTGGCACGACGGCGTGCTCCTGCTGGTGGGCGAGGAGGTCTCGCCCGCCGCGGCACGACCACTGCCTGGCCTTCGGCGTGGACACCGAGATCGACAACGGGCTCGACGCCGACGGCATCCTGCGCGCGATCCGAGCGGCCGGCGGTCTGTCGTTCGCGGCCCACCCTTCTCGCGCGGCTCGCGGCGCTTCAAGCGCGCGGGTGACGGCATGCCGTTCGCCGCGCTCGACTCCGACGCGCTCCACGGCATCGAGCTCTGGAGCTTCGTGACCGATACCGCCGAGACCTTCGAGAGCCTTCCGGAGGCGCTGCGCTTCATAGTCGCGCCGGGCCGTGTGCTCGAGCACCCGCCGGAGCGCAACATGAGCGAGTGGGACCGGCTCTGCCGCAGCCGGCGCGTGGTGGCGATCGGCGGCCTCGATGCCCACCAGATCGGCAAGCGCATCGGCCCGTTCGTGCCGCTGCGCCTGATGGCCTACCACCGCTCCTTCCGCTTCCTTCGCACCCACGTGCTCTGCGGCGAGCCGCCGACCGGCGAGCTCGATCACGATCGCGACCAGGTCTACTCGGCCCTTCGCGACGGGCGGTGCTACCTGGCGATGGACTCGCTCGGCCCGCCGCGCGGCTTCGCGTTCTCGGCCGGAGAGCTGCAGATGGGCTCCGAGGACACCGCCGGCGAGCACACGCTCCGGGCGGCCGTGCCCTCCCCCGCCCAGCTGCGGCTCCTGCGCGACGGCGAGGCGATCGCGTCGGCCGACGACGCGACCGAGCTCGTCCATGAAGCTCGCGAGCCCGGCGTCTATCGCGTCGAGGCCCGCCGCCATGCTCACGGGCGCTCGCGCACCTGGATCGTCTCCAACCCGATCTACCTCCGCGCACGGCCAAACTGAGGGTACGCGCAACTAAGGCTGAGCGGCCGGCGGTCGATAGGTCTTTACATGAGGTCCAGGGCATCGGCGCTCAGGCAGCGCCTCGACCCCCGGGCGAGCTACGAGGCCCCCACCGCATCGCTGGACGATCCGCGGAGCGCCGCGCGCTTTCTCGGATACGCCTACGCGGCCGGGGCGACGCTCGCGATCGCCTCCATGGCCCTTCCCCAGCCCCCGGGCACCGACGTGCCGGGCCTGCTGGCGATCGACGCGGCCGCGCTCCTCCTGGGCCTCTACCTGCTGCTGCGCGGCTCGCGCGTGACCGAAGCCGAGATCGCGGCGGCGCTCCTGATCGGGACCGTGCTGGTGTCGCTGGCCATCCACTTCACCAACGAGCGGACCGGCGTCTACTCGCTCTTCTATGTCTGGATCGCGATCGAGTCCGTGTACTTCCTCTCGCGCCGGGCTGCCCTCGCGCAGCTCGTGGGCGTGGCGGTGGCGTTCGGGCTGGTGCTGATGAGCGAGCGCCCGACCGCCGCCGAGGAGCAGTGGCTGATCACGGTTGGGACCGTGGCTCTCGCGGGAGTGCTCGTGGGCGCGCTGAAGGCCAACGTCGAGAGCCTGATCGGCCGCCTGGCGTCGGCGGCGCACACCGATCCGCTGACCGGGCTCAGCAACCGCCGTGCGTTCCAGGAGGCGCTCGAGCTCGAGCTCGAGCGGGCGCGCCGCGGGGACCGCCCGGTGAGCCTCCTGGTCGCCGACCTGGATCACTTCAAGCGGGTCAACGACCTGCTGGGGCATCCCGGTGGCGACCAGGTCCTGAAGCGCTTCGCCGGCCAGATGACGAGGCTCACCCGCAACATCGACCTGCCGGCCAGGCTCGGCGGAGAGGAGTTCGCGCTGGTGCTGCCCGAGGCCGCGAAGCACGACGCCCTGCTCGTGGCCGAGCGGCTGCGCCGCGCGGTGAAGGCGGCGTTCGTGGACACCACGGCACCGCTGACGGTGAGCGTCGGCGTCACGAGCTTCCCGGACGACGGCGAGAGCGCCAACGACCTGCTCCTCGCCGGCGACCAGGCCCTCTACGCGGCGAAGAAGCTGGGGCGCGATCGCACCGTGCTCTACAACGCCGAGGTGGTGGCCGACGTGGTCCACGGCGAGCCCGGCTCGGCCACTCAGAGTCCTGGACAGCTGTCCGCCGTGCTGGTGCTCGCCGAGACGATCGACGTCCGCGACTCGGGCACGGGTCACCACTCGCAGTCCGTTGGCCGCTACGCGCGCGCCATCGCGGCGGAGCTGGGCCTGCCACTACCCGCCATCGAGCGGGTGGCGCTCGCGGGGGTGCTCCACGACGTCGGCAAGGTCGGGGTCGGCGACGCGATCCTCCACAAGCCCGAGCCGCTCGACGAGGAGGAGTGGGTCCTCATGCGCAAGCACCCCGAGCTCGGCGCCCGGCTGCTCGCCGGGGCCGACCTGCCCGACATCGCGGAATGGGTGTTCGCTCATCACGAGAGAATGGACGGAAGCGGCTATCCGCTCGGCCTCCAGGGCGAGCAGATCCCGCTCGAGGCGCGCATCCTCGCCGTGGCCGATGCCTACGAGGCCATGACCAGCGTTCGGCCCTATTCCGGAGCCGCGACTCACGAGGAAGCGGCCGCGGAGCTGCGGCGCTGCTCGGACACTCAGTTCGATCCCCGCGTGGTCGAGGCGCTCCTGGCCGCGCTGCCGCAGACGCGGGAGCAGCCGGCCGCCGCGACGGCCCACGTCACCCCCCGGGGGTGACGCGACATCACCCCACGGCGCGCGAGTCTTGCGCCGGATGCCCGATTTGGGGTACGAGATCCGGATCAAGGGTCGGCTCAGCGACAGCCTGTGCGACGCCTTCGAGGACTTCACGGCGGCCGTCCAGCCGGCCGAGACCGTCATGCGGGGGCCCGTCCGTGACCAGTCGGAGCTCCAGGGCCTCCTCGCGCGCATCCAGTCGCTGGGCCTCGAGCTGATCGAGGTACGCCGGCTGCCGGCCGGCGATTCGGACTAGACCGCCGGCTGCTCGGCTCCGGGCGCCGGGGGAGCCGGCGCCTGAGCCTTTCCGGTCGCGTGCCAGAGCAACAGGCAGCTGACCCCGAAGAAGAGGAAGTCGATCCCCACCAGCAGGCCGATCGCCCAGTCGGCCGAGCTCGGGAGCTCCTCGGCGATGAGGACGCCGAGCACGACGGAGATCAGCCCGCTGAACGCGGTGGCACCCGCGCCGGGAGCCCCGAGGTGCGCCAGCCCGCCGGCGATCCGCGCGAAGCCGATCGCCACGAACCAGATGACCAGCATCACCGTGAGCGTGTAGGTGCCCTCCAGCGGCGCCACGAGCAGGTAGAACCCGGCGATCGCGGTCAGCACCGCCACGAGCAGGCGCAGCAGCTTGCCGCCGAGGTTGTCGGCGGCGAACGCCTCCACCGCCAGCGGGATGCTGGCGCACAGGAGCACGATGCCGATGAAGACAGCGGTGCCCACGGAGGCCACTGCCGGAACGACGATCGCCCCCACCCCGGCGAGCACGGCGAGTACCCCGGCCACCAGGAGCAGGCCGCGCGAGCGCTTGAGGTCCTCCAGGGAGTTGGTCACAGAGCGAGCGTAGTTGCGAGCCGGGTGAGCGGGCGTCACCCCATCCGGGTGAGGAGCGCTAGCCGGCGACGGGCGGGCGAGGCGGTTCCGGCGCAGCGGCCGTGTACGCCGCGATCGCCTCGTCCACCGCCCGGACGACCTCGTCGGGCCTGTTCACCCACTCGAACCTGAACTCGGAGTCGTCCGTGCCCGCAGTGTCGAAGTCGACCGTGCCGACCTTGAACATGCGGTCGATCACGCCCTGGGCGTAGTTCACGTTCTGGACGCGGTCGAGCCGGGTCTCCTGGACGTTGCGGCGGACGATGCCGCGCGTGATGCGCAGCCGCCGGTTGGTGATCAGATACTTCGTGAACAGCCGGCGCACGTACCCGATCACGAGCGTGAGGACGAACACCGCGACGCCGACCCCGGCACCCGCCGCCGCCGAGCTCGTGAGCCACAGGATCCCCCCGAGCACCAGAGCCGCGACCAGTCCGCTCACGTAGAACGACATCAGCGCCCTCCAGGAGGGACGGCCCTCGTACAGCGGTCGCTCGTCGGCGTGCAGGTTCATTCGCCGGCGGATGTTCTCATGCCTACAGCGCCAGCGACTCTCCGGGCGCGAGCACGCGTACCTCCACGTCGGGGGCCAGCTCCGCCGCGTGAGCGGCGAACCGTCGGCCGGGCTCGGTGAACCACTCGCCGAGGCGGCGCCCGCGCGGGTGGAGGGTGCCCCAGTGGATCGGCACCGCCACCTTCGGGCGGATCAGCGCGGCGGCGCGCGCGGCCGACTCCGGGTCGAGGTGGCCCCCGTTGCCGAGGTCGGGGCCCCAGCCGGCCACGGGCAGCAGGGCGAGGTCCACCGGCCCGATCTCGCTCATGCCGTCGAAGAGGTCCGTGTCGCCGGCGAAGTACACGCGCGAGCCGGCCTCCAGCACGAAGCCGAGCGGCTCCGCCCGCGGCCCGAGCGGGCGGCGCCGCGGATCGTGCGCGGCGGGGACCGCGGCCACGCGCACACCGCCCACCTCACCCGCCTCGCCGGGCTGGAGCTCGGTCACGTCCGCGAACCCCGCCCGCCTCAGCAGGGCTCGCGCCCCGTGCGGCCCGAATGCCCTCACCTCTCCCGCGATTCCGCGCAGTGACGGCACGTCGAGGTGGTCGTAGTGCAGGTGCGAGATCAGCACGGCATCGAGACGCTCCGCCAGGTCGGCTGAAGGCTTCTCGCCGTGCCGGCGCAGGTGCGCGACGCGTGCGCGGAGCACGGGATCGGTGAGCACGCGCGCGCCGCCCATCTCGAGGAGCACGGTGGAGTGCCCGGCCCATGTGACACGGTCGCCGCTCATGTTCCTCCTTCACCCTAGGCGCGGCTAGGCGATCCCGGACAGCCCCGACGCGACGGCGAACCCGAGGGCCGTCACCAGCCCGGTGGTGCGGCCGGCCTGCTCCCTGGCCTGGGGGATCATCGAGTCCACGAGCATGACCAGGAGCGCGCCGGCGGCAAAGCCGTTCACGCCCCCCTCGAGCTTGTCGCCCGTCGAGTCGGCGATGCCGAAGCCGACCGCGGTCGCGAGGGCGCAGACCACGGCAACCACGATCCACATCCGCAGGATGGTGCCCCGGTCGCGACCGCCCGCGCGCATCGCGCTCGCGGAGCCGACGGCTTCCGGGAGGTTCGACACGAAGATGGCTGCGAGCAGGCCCACGCTCACCCCGCCGCCGGTGGCCAGGCCGAGTCCCAGCACGAACTGCTCGGGATCCCGTCCAGGAAGGCTCCGAGGGCCAGCGCCGAGCCGCCTCCGGACCCCTTGGTGCGGCGCTCGACCACACCGTCGAGAACGTAGAACGTGAGCGCTCCGAGGGTCATGCCGATCGCCACCGAGCCAGGTCCGCCGATCTCCACGCCGTCCTGCGCAAGCTCGAAGCTCACGGCGCTCACCAGCGCGCCCGCGCCGAACGCGAGCACGAGCCCCACCAGTCGCTTCGGCCACGGACGAGCCAGGCCGATCAGAACCCCGAGCACCAGCGACGAAGCCGCCAGCGCGCCCCAGCCGAGCGCCTCTCCCACCCCCACGCGTTCAGAGTAATGGGTGAAACGCCGGACTTGACCTGGTGATCCGGGCCGGAGAGACTCAGCAGTCTCATCCTTCCGGCGAAAGGACTCACACGGCAGATCCCAAGGAGCGGGAGCTGGTTCTGGCCACGAAGCTGATGGTGCCACCCATTCCCCCGGGCATGGTGGAGCGCCCGCGCGTGACCGCCAAGCTGGCCCGCGCGGTCGAACGCCCGCTCGCACTGGTCGCGGCCCCGGCCGGCGCCGGCAAGACCGCGCTGCTCTCGAGCTGGGCCGCGGCCTGCGAGCCCTGGCGCAAGGTCGCGTGGCTCGCGCTCGGGCCGGAGGCCAACTCGCGGCGGCTGTTCTGGACCGGGGTGGTGGCCGCATTGCGGCGTTGCGACGGGCGCCTCGACGGCATTGCCTCGCCGGGTCGCAGGAGCCCGGACGCGTTCCTTCCCGCCTTCGTGGCCGCGCTCGAGTCGCTCCCAGAGCCGATCACGCTCGTCCTCGACGACTTCCACGAGGTGAACGATGCGGCCGTGATGCACGACCTCGACAGGCTGCTCGATCACGCCTCGGACCGGCTCCGGCTCGTGCTGGTCACCCGCTCCGACCCCTCGCTCCGGCTCCAGCGGCTGCGCATAGCCGGCGTGCTCGGCGAAGTCAGGAACGCCGATCTGGCATTCACCGCCGGCGAGACGCGGGAACTGCTCGGCGCGCTGGGCCTGTCCGTGGGCGACGACGAGCTCGAGCTGCTCTGGGATCGCACCGAGGGCTGGGCGGCGGGTCTCCGGCTCGCCGCGCTGTCGCTCCACGACCACCCCGACCCCGGCGGCTTCATCAGGGGCTTCGCCGGCGACGATCGCGCCGTGAGCGACTACCTCATGTCCGAGGTGGTGTCCCGGCAGTCACCCGAGATGCTCGACTTCCTGCTCCGCACCGCGTTTGTGGAACAGGTGAACGGGTCCCTGGCCGATGCGCTCACGGGGTCCGGCGGCGGTCAGTCTCGCCTCGAGGAGCTCGTGCGCCGTGGCGCCCTCGTGACCCCACTCGACGAGCAGGGACTGTGGTTCGCGTACCACCCGCTCCTCCGGGAGCTGCTCCGCGTGGAGCTCACGCGTCGCATGCCACGGGATCGGGCCGAGATCCACGCGCGAGCCGGGCGCTGGTACGGCGAGCGAGACGAGGTGCTGCCCGCGCTTCACCACGCACTGCTCGGAGAGGACTGGGAGCTGGCAGCGGACGTGCTCGGCCGGCACTGGCTGAGCCTGCTCGCCCGGGGGGAGGGCGCGGCGCTCCTCGAGGTGGTGGACCGGATCCCGGCGCAGGTCGTGGCCGAGCACGCCGAGCTCGCGCTGGCACTGGCCGGAATCCTCCTCGACGCCGGCGAGGATGCTCGCGCGGATGCGTTCCTCGCGCTGGCCCACGGCGTGGCCAAGGGCCTGCCTCCTGATCGCGCTCATCGGTTCGCGGTGAGCGCCACGGCCGCAGACCTCTATCGGGCGCGATCGCGGGGCCACCTGCGCAAGGCGCTCACCGCCGCACGGACGGTGCTCGACCATCCCTGGGACCGAGCCGTGACCGCGGACGTTCGCGCCTTCACGCTCGCCCAGCTGGGCATCGCCGAGTTCTGGGCCGGCAACGCCGACGCCGCTGCCGATCACCTGACTGCGGCTGCCGGTCAGGCGGCCGGCTGCGCGAACGACCACGTGCTGCTCGTGGCTCATGCCTACGGGGCAGCGGCAGACGTCCGGCGCGGGAACCTGTCATCCGGGTTCACACGCGCGCGCCAGGCGCTCGACCTGGCCGAGCGGCGGGGCTGGGCCGGCCTGCCTCAGACGGCCATGGCCCACGTGTCGCTGGCGGTCATCCACCTGTGGTGGCACGAGCTCGACGACGCCGGGCACTCCGCCGACCGAGCGGAGGCCGCGCTCGCGGGATCGGGCGACCGGCTGCTGCCGACCACCGTGGCACTCGTGCGCGCGCGACTCTTGCTGATGCGCGGCGAGTCCCTCGCGGCCCTCGAGGGCCTGCGCGCGGCCCTCGAAACGGCACCCAGGCCGATTCCCGACTTCGTGAGCGTTTCGGCAGCCCTCGTGGAGGCCGAGCTCCGGCTCGTGCTGGGAGAGCCCGAGCGGGCGTGGTCGGTGCTCGCGGAGCTGGAGACCGACGGAGACGCGGCCGACCTCGCGGTCGGCATCGCCGCGCTCGAGCTCGCCAGCGGGCATCCCGACGCCGCGGTGGAGACCGTGAACGCGTTCCTGGCCGCCGGTCGCCCGCCGGTGCTTCCGTTCACGACCATCGAGGCGCGCGTGATCGAATCGGTGGCGCGCGATTGCCTCAACGACCAGGAAGGCGCCCTTCACGCGCTCGAACGGGCCCTCGATCTGGCCGAGCCACGCGGGTACGCCGATGCGGTCCTCCATTTCGGCGCGCCTCTGAAGTCGCTGCTCCGGCGTCGCATCCGGCAGGGCACGCGCCACCGCGCGTTCGCAGGCGAGCTGCTCACGACCCTCGAGCAGGGATCACGCGACGACCGCGTGAGGAACGCGATCCTTCTCGAGCCCCTGAGCGACCGCGAGCTCGCTGTGCTTCGCTTCCTCCCCACGATGATGTCCAATGCCGAGATCGCAGCCGAGATGTTCGTGTCGGTGAACACCGTCAAGACGCACCTCAAGCACGTCTACCGCAAGCTCGACGTGGCCGGCCGGCGCGAGGCCGTGCGGCGCGGCCGCGAGCTGCACCTCCTCAGCATCGGGCTCGGCGAGCGTTGAGCGACGCACGCTCGGGCGGCAGTGCCGACCGGCGCACCCGTCTCGCCGCCGAGCGCACCTGGCTCGCCTGGTGGCGGTCGGGCATAGCGGCCGCCACCGCGTCGGTGGCCGTGGGAGGAGTGGTGCCGGAGCTTGTGGAGGGCGCTCGGACGGCCTATGTGCTCCTGGGCGCCGGCTACGCGCTGCTCGCCGCGGCGGCGTTCATAGCCGCCGGCATGCGTCAACGCCGGCTCGCGGCGGCACTCGATAACGAGGGCTACGAAGAGGTCTCGACGCGCTGGGTGGTGGGCCTCACCGTGGCCGGCGCGGGGCTGGCCCTGGCCACGCTCGTGATCGTCCTCGCAAACGCCTGAACCCGAGGCTCTAATCCACGAGCTCGGGCTCGTCCTCGGCCAGGAACACGAGCGTCGCCTTGACCCGCTTGCTCACGTCCTCCGCCTCGGAGAGATTCAGCTTGAGGAAGATCGAGTTGATGTGCTTCTCGACCGCGCGCTTGGTCAGCACGAGCGACTCCGCGATCGAGGTGTTGCTCTTGCCCACGGCGATCTCCGCGAGCACCTCGCGCTCGCGGGGAGTGAGCTCGGTCAGCGGCGACCGCTCGGAACGAGCCTTCGCGGCCACGAGCCCCTCCACGATCTTGGGATCGATGACCGACCCCCCGGAGGCGACGGACTTGATCGCCCATACGAGCTCGGCGCGATTGTGCACGCGCTGCTTCAGCAGGTACGCGCGGCGGTCCGAGCCCGCGTCCAGCAACGCGAGCGCGTAGCTCGGCTGCGCGTACTGGCTGAGCACTAGAACTCCCGTTTCCGGGTAGGAGTCCCTCAGGATGGCCGCGAGCCGAATTCCCTCGTCGGTCTCCGTTGGCGGCATTCGGATGTCTGTGACCACCACGTCCGGCCGCGTGGACTCGACCGCTTCAAGCAGGGAATCCATGTCACCGCACGAGGCGACGATCTCGATCTCCTCTTCCGTGGCGAGGAGCTGCTGTATGCCTTCCCTGACGATGAGGCTGTCCTCACCCAGAGCCACTCTGATGGCCACATCCGAAGAATATCCGTCCGAGCGGGCGCGGCCATCAACAGGTGCCCACCCCCGGCCCTACACCGGCGGGCCCCATTGCTACGACACTCGTCCCCTGGGAATCTCTGCGCACGGCCCCGATGCGATCGGTTTGGCGGGATGACGGAGGCAGCAGCAGCCAGGGCGGCGGTGGGCGGTGAAACCGCTCTCGAGGCCACTGCGGTCGGCGTGCTCATCGTGGACGACAGCGCCCCGTTCCGGCGGGCGGCGCATGCCGTGGTGGCAGCCACTCCGGGGTTCGTGACGATCGGGGAGGCCGACTCCGGCGAAGAGGCGCTCCACGCATTGGAGGACCTCGATCCCAGCCTCGTGCTGCTGGACGTGACCATGGGCGGCATGGACGGCATGGAGACCGCACGACGCATCACCGCCGCCTACCCGCGCCCGACCGTCGTCCTGGTCTCGGTCAACGATCCGGCTCGCCTGCCGTCCGAGGTCGAGTCCTGCGGAGCGGTGGCCTTCGTGGACAAGCGCGACTTCCGCCCAGCGCTGCTGGCAGAGCTCTGGGCGACTCACCGGCCGGATCAGTAGTGCGTGCCGTGCCGGCACAGTGGTGCCTCCAACCTTGAGCGGGTAGTCGGCCGCGTCTACGGTCGCACGGTGGGTCCCCGACCGTGAGCGAGCCCTTCCCGGACCGGGTCAAGTGGCTGGGGCATTCCACCGTGCTCCTCGAGCTGTCAGGGGTGCGGCTGCTCACGGACCCTGTGTTGCGTAGCCGCATCGCGCACCTCGTCCGCGTCGCGCAACCGGTAGACCAGGCATCGCTCACCCCGCTCGATGCTGTGCTGATCTCGCACTTCCATCGGGATCACCTCGACCTTCCTTCGCTCCAAATCCTGTCCCGGGACGCGCACCTCGTGGTGCCGGCGGGCGCCGGCGTCCTGGCCGCGGAACAGGATTTCCGCGTCGTGACCGAGATGGTCCCCGGTGACGAGATCCGCATCGGGTCGGTGACGGTCACCGCGGTTCCCGCGCTGCACGACGGACGCCGGAAGCCGCTCGGGCCCTCCGCCGAGGCCATCGGCTACGTGGTGTCCGGGCGCTCCGCCGTGTACTTCGCGGGGGACACCGACCTCTTCGACGGGATGGCGGAGATCGCGCCGGTGCTCGACGTGGCCCTCCTGCCCGTCTGGGGCTGGGGACCCAGCGTGGGACCGGGGCATCTCGATCCCGAGAGGGCCGCCCGTGCGCTCGCGCTGCTGCGTCCCCGCATCGCCATACCCGTCCATTGGGGAACCCTGTTCCCGGCGGGATTGTCCCGGCTGCGGCCGAAACCCCTGAGAGAGCCGCCGCTCCTGTTCGAGGAGCACGCGGACCGGCTCGCGCCTGACGTGGATGTGCGAATCCTGGTCCCGGGCGAGACCACGATCATCAATCGGGCGCCGGTGCGCTCCGGTCCGAGCGTCTGAGCCGCGGTCGAGGGAAGCGTCCGTTCCTCCTGGACGCCTCCTCGTGGCGGGCGGTCAGCTCCTGCTGCACCGCTACCCAGACCGTGCCGTGATCAGGATGGTCGAAGACGACGACATGGCTCTCGCACCAGATCGAGGAGCCGTCCTTCCGCCGGTTTCGCACCTTGAAGCTCCCCTCCCCTCCCGCGGCGAGCTCAGCGGCGATGCGAGCCACCAGCTGGTCGGCCTCGCCGGGCTCGTCCTCCCAGTTGATCTCGCTCACCGGGCGTCCGTCCAGCTCACCGGGCGCGTATCCCAAGAGCTCGGCGAAGCGAGTGTTCGCATGGACGATCGTCGCGTCCGAGGCCCGCACGAGGCAGACCCCCTCCGTCGCCCGGTCGAGCACGAGCGATTGCAGGCGAACCTGCTCCTCGAGCCGCGTGTGCCGGGTCACGTCGCGCCAGGTCAGGACTAGCCGCCCCCCGCCCAGCGGCGCGGCGCTCACGTCCACGGCCCGTCTGAGCTGCCGTGAGCTTCCCGCGTCGTCCAGGTGGGTGGTCTCCACCCTCGAGTCCGCTCGCCCTTCGTCGAGAACCCGTCGCTGCCAGTGGAATGCGAGCGAGTCCCGATAGGCGGGGAACAGCTGACAGAGCGTCTGTCCCACCAGCTGTTCCCGTGGTATACCGAAGTCGTTTCGCGCGGCCTCGTTCACGTGCTCGACCAGGAAGTCGACCACCACGCCGCGTTCGTCCCGGACGGCCCGGTAGATGCCGAAGCTCGCCTCGAGCGCCTCGGTGGCCCGCTGCAGCAACGTCTCCACCTGGGGTGGCAGCTCGGCCGGGCCGACCGGCACGCTCCCCGCCACACAGGTGCCCTCGCCTGCCACGGATCCGATCGTCAGGCGGCCGCCGACCGCCCCGACTCGGTCGCGCATGTTCGTGAGTCCTGCTCCGCCCTGACTGGGGCCTTCCGGAAGCCCCGCCCCGTCGTCCCTCACCTCGAAGCGAAGCTCCTCGTCCTCCCACAGGCTCACGGACGCCGACCGAGCGCCCTCGGCATGCTTGGCCGCGTTCTGGAGCGCCTCGAGACAGGCGAAGTAGACGGCGCTCTCGGTCTTCGGCGGGTACCGGCCGAGCCCGCGCGCATGCACGGTGACCCTCAGGTGGCCCCCGTGTGCCGCGTCGCGCAACGCCTCGACGAGACCGCGCTCCACGAGTATCGGCGGCACCAGGCCACGCGCGAGGGAACGCACCTCGTCGACCGCGTCGTCGACGTCGCGCCCCAGCTCGCGCAGGCGCTTGCCGGCTCGCTCGGGATGCGCCTCCACGAGGTCGCCCGCGAGCTCCAGCTGGATCCGGAGCGACACGAGCCTCTGCTGCGCGCCGTCGTGCAGGTCGCGTTCGATGCGCCGGCGTTCCACGTCCGCCGCCGACATGATCCGCTCGCGTGACTCTCGAAGCTCCCGCAGCGAGGAGCGGAGCTGCGTCTCGAGGCGCTGGTTCTCGATGGCCATGAGGGCGAAACCTCCGGCCACATCGGTTATCACCGGCGCATCGGTGAGCGCCGGGTCGTGCACGAGAATTGCCACCCGCCCCCGGCTGCCCCGGACCTCGGTGACCGCGCGATCGGGGCCGAACGACGGAAGGCTCACAGGCTCTCCCGCGGTGTTCATCCACCCGCCCGGATCCTCCGAGTTCCAGTAGACGACCTCGAGCGACGGATCGCCAACGGCATCGGCGATCAGATCGCGCACCTCGCCGCCTTCCACGCGACTCCCGTAGCGGGCACCGAGCTTCACCAGAGCCCGCCCCGCGGCCATCCTCGCGCGCAGCAGCCCGATGACGAATGCCACCGAGAAGGCCGGAATGCAGAGAAGGGCGGCCGTGCTGAGGATCTCGGTGAGCTGCGAGTCCGGGCGGCGGGCCCGGGCGACGACGTACGCGGCCGCCAGGGCGAATCGCAACGTCGCGACTGCAACCACCGGCAGCAGGCCGACACGCGTCAGCCGGCTGCCCCGCGCGAGACGCAGGGCGAGCGCCAGCGCCACGGCGGCGAACATCAAGGCGCTGGCCAGCCGCTCGAGCGGAATGACGACGGTGTCTATGAATCCGGGCTCCGATCCGAGTGCCAGGAACGCGTTGGGCGGGCAATCGGTCCCGCAACTGGCATACGGGGCGGGAACCGGGAACTGCTCGATCAGCAGCGCGCTCGGAAGGAAGAGCACGCCGACGGTGACCACCGCGGCGCGGAAGAGAAGGTTGTCCGCACGGGTGCTCAGCCGGCCGGACGGGTACGCGAGGACGACATACACGAGCACCACCTCCGCCACCCAGGCCGAGACCCTGCCCGTGCTGTAGAGCACGCTGTCCGCGGACTCGGCCAGCAGCGTCGGCGACCACAGAAAGCCGCTCAGCACGAGCAACCGGCCGAAGCGGCCGGCCGACGCGGGTGCCGAGTGGAGCGCATACAGACCCGCCGCGATCGGAGCAGCGATCACCAGCGCGTGCACAATCGCGGTGATCCAGCGAGGCTCGGGTCCGGCACCCGAGAGAGACACGGCTACGGCGGCGACCGACAGCGCCAGCCCGGCCGCCGCGAGCCCGACCAAGACAGGGACGGAAGGTCGTGCCTGGGCCGTGACCAGAGGTCCAGCGTGGCGGGCAGTGCGCCCGATGCGAGTTGATCGTTCCACTAGGGTGCACTACCGCCGGGCACCGCCCCGCCCCGAGCCAGCTACCGGTGTGCCGCGCCAGCATACGCGCCCGGCCACGGCCCGGCAAATGCTCAGCCGCCACTGACAGGGGTGGTGCTCGCCTACCGGAAGACGGTGGCTTGCGCCCTTGCCCCGCACCGGGCGCGACGAGGATGCTCTTCACAGTGGAATCCGCAATCGCGCTGACGCCGCGGGAGTTCGAGGCCGGCACGGACGGCCCGGCGGTGTCCGTGCTGGAGGGTGGCGCACCTCGCGTGGATGCGCGCCTGACGCCTCCGCCCCGGGCTGAGGGACTCGTGCCCCGTCTGCGCGTGGTGAGTCGCCTCCTCGGGGCCCGTGAGCTTCCGGTCGCGCTGCTCGTCGCTCCGGCGGGCTACGGGAAGACCACCGTGCTCACGGAGTGGAGCGAGTGGGACGCCCGTCCGTTCGCATGGGTTCGGCTGGACGGCGACGACCGTGAGCCGGCGCGGCTACTAGCCTCCATCGCAGGGGCTCTCGGCGTCCGCACCGGTGCCTCATCCCTACGGCCGGATGCGACCCGACGGGCACTGGCCCGGCTGCTCAGGCACCTCGCACACCGCGAACAGCCCGTGGTTCTCGTGCTCGACGACTTGGAGGCCCTTCACGGGTCGGCGGCGCTGCCCTTCGTGCAGGCGATCGCCGACGGCATGCCGGCCGGATCGCAGCTGGCCCTGGCGTCTCGACATGAGCCCGCGCTCGCGGTGGGGACGCTCCGCGCGCACCGAAGGCTGGTCGAAGTGCGCACCGGAGAGCTCGCGATGGCGCGCACGGAGGCAGCCGATCTCCTCGAAGCGGCCGGGCTGCACCTCGGCGCCGCCGAGCTCACGACAGTGGTGCGCCGCACCGAGGGATGGCCCGCGGGTCTCTACCTCGCCGCCCTCTCCCTGCGGGACGATCGCGACGTTCCCACGGCGGTGTCACGATTCGGAGGAGCCGATCGCCTCGTCTCGGACTACCTGCAGGACGAGTTCCTGACCCCGCTCGGCCATGCGCAGACCGCATTCCTGATGCGGACCTCTGTGCTGGACACGCTCTCGCCGGCGGCCTGCGACGCCATCCTCGAGTGCTCCGAATCCGGCCGCACGCTGGCGGTGCTGGCCAGTTCGAACGCGCTGCTGGTCAGCCTGGACCGGAACGGCGACTCGTACCGGCTCCACCCGCTGCTTGCCCAGATGCTGCGGGCCGAGCTTCGGCGCTTGGACCCGCTCCGGGAGCGTCACCTCCACCGCCTGGCGAGCGCCTGGTACGGCGCGCAGCAGGAGCAGGGCCTGGCGATCCGGCACGCGGTCGCAGCGGGCGAGGTGACGGCGGCGGGAGACCTGCTGTCGGCCGAGGCGCCGGCGCTCATCGCCCACGGGCGCAACGACACGGTCCAGAGCTGGTTGAAGGAGTTCAGCCCCGAGCAGATCGCCGGCTGCGCCCCGCTCGCCCTGGCGGCTGCCAACAGCCGGCTGGCCGCCGGCGTGGGCGCCGAGGCGGAACACTGGGCCGCGGCTGCGGTCAGTCGGATGGGCGACGCTCCGCCGAGGGCCCGCGGCTCGCTGCGCGCAGCCGCGCTGCTCCCGGCCGCCGCCGCCGCGAGGGATGGTCTCGCCGGCATGCGCCGCGACACGGCCCGGGCACGCGAGCTCGGACCGGACGACGGACCGTTGATCTCCACGTGCGACCTGCTCGACGGCGTGGCGCTCCACCTGACCGGGGACCGGGACGGAGCGCGCGGTTTCCTGGCCGCAGGCGCGCGCGGCGGCGCTGGCTCCGCGCCAAACGTTCAGGCCCTGTGTCTCGCCCAGCTCGGGTTGCTGCTCGTGCAGGACGAGAACTGGGAGAGCGCCGCGAGCCTGACGACCCGCGCGAGATCCAAGCTGGAGCTTGGGGGGTTGGGGAGCTATCCGTCGAGCGCGCTGGTGTTCGCCGTCTCAGGTCTCGTGCGTGCGCACAGGGGAATGCGAGACGAGGCGCGCGCGGATACGCAGCGGTCCTCCGCTCTCGTGGCCCTCCTGGACGACTTTGCGCCGTGGTACCAGGCCGAGACCCTGCTCACCCTGGCTCGCGCGGCGCTCCGGCTCGGCCACCTGTCGGAGGCGCGAACGCTCACCACCGAGGCGGAGAGCTTCGTCGATGAAACCCCGGACTCGCCCGTCCTGCGTGACTGGATCGAGGAGTCGAGGGCACAACTGGGCGCGGTCGCGCGATCGGCCGAGAAGGCCTGGACCCTCACCTCGGCAGAGCTCAGGGTCCTGCGGCTGCTTCCCACGCACCTGTCATTCCCGGCGATCGCAAAGAGCCTGTTCGTCTCGCCGAACACCGTGAAGACCCACGTGAGGGCCGTCTACCGCAAGCTCGACGCGTCCTCGCGAGCGGAAGCCGTTTCCATGGCGATGGACGCCGGCCTGCTCGAGGCCCAGCGAGCCGCGTGACCAGCTGACGTGTAAGGCGCACGCACCCCGCAAGGACTCGTGTACGCACCGTGGCGCGATCGGCGCCGGTGCTTCAACCTGACGCCCGGCTTGGACAAATGCCCAGACAGAGGAGACTGGATATGAGAGGTGCAGGTCGAGCAGCGTTCGCGGCCATCCTGTTGCTGATCGCGGGAACGCTCAACATCATCTACGGCTTTGGCGCCCTGGACGACGCCAACATCTTCGTCAACGACCAACGGTTCATATTCACCAACCTCAACACCCTCGGCTGGTTCCTGATCATTCTCGCCGTGATCCAGCTGACCGGAGGCTTCTCGCTGTTGGCCGGCAACGCCTACGGCCGGGTGATCGGGGTCGCGGGCGGAACCCTCGGGGCAATCGGCGCCCTGCTGTCGATCGGCGGGGCCTACCCCTGGTGGAACCTGGCCATTTTCGCTCTGTGCGTCTACGTCGTCCACGGCCTCTTCGTGTACGGCGAGCCGGAGGCCGGCGAGCCCGTCGCCAGGCGCTAGCCGCCATCGCGGGGCCTGGCAGCCGGCCAGGCCCCGCCCCGTGATGTGACCCTCGACGTCATCGTCCTGGCGCTTGGGAGCGCGCCGCGCCCGGCAGGTGTGGCAGCGCTCTACACGTTGCTCAGCGCCCCCCACCCGCGGCGAGTGCTCGTGGCCCACGTGGCCGCGGGCTTTTGCTTCAGCGTGGCTTTCGGCGTGGCGGTCCTGGCGTTCTTCCACGGCACCGATCTCCGTCACCAGGACGGTGTCGTGAACTCGCTGATCCAGCTGCTGGCGGGCGTGGCGGCGCTGGGCTACGCGGTCGGGGTGGGCACCGGGCGAGCACAGCCGCCCTCCCGCAACGAGTCTGCCGAGGAGTCCGCGGTCACGCGGCGTCTCCACAACCCCTCGGTCGGCACGGCGGCGGCCGCCGGAGTGGCCACGCACCTGCCCGGCCTGTTCTACCTCGTGGCCCTGAACTCGATCGTGAGCTCGGGCGACGACTTCGCGGCGGGCGTCGCGGGGGTGCTGCTCTTCAACGTCATCTGGTTCGGCGCGGCGATCGCGTCTGTCGTGATCTTCCTGATCCGGCCCGGAGCGGCGCGCAGGGCAGTCGGACGCACGAGCGCCTGGGCTCAGCGGAACGCGCGGGCGACGACGATCGTGGTGTTTGCGCTGATCGGCATCTACCTGAGCCTCAACGGCGCACTCGGCCTCGCCGGCTAGCAGTAGGCTCGCACCCGAACGGCACGCATGCGCGCACATTTGCGCGCGAACGGCGTGCGGTGGATGATTGCTCGCGGTGCCTTTCGCCTACCGCCACATCGCCATCGGCGCCGGCGTTCTCGCCGCGCGCACCGCCGAAGCCGCGGTTTCGGCCCCGGCCCGCCTGGTCGCCCCCGCCGCCGGCGCCGCCCTGGGCTCGCCTGTACTCGGCCCGGCCCGCCGGACGGCTGAGCGCGCACTCGGCGACCTTGCGGACCTCGGTGGCCGCTGGGAGACACAGGCACGCCTGAGGCTCGAGCGGGCAGGCCAGGATCTCCTGAGAGGCCCGCTGATCGATCAGCTGGTGGCGGCTCTCGCCGAGGCGCGGGTAATCGAGCGCATCGTCGAGCGGCTGCTCGACGAGGAGGTGGCGGAGCGGATCGTGGTCGTCGCGCTGGAGAGCCCCACCATCGACCGGATCGTCGAGCGTGTCCTCGAGAGCCCCAGCGTGGAGCGTGCGATCGAGCGCGTGCTCGAGAGCAGCCTCGTGTCGGTGACCACCGAGCGAGTGCTCGTCAGCGCGGAGCTCCAGCGCGTGGTCGAGCGCATAGCCAACAGCCCGGAGGTGCGAAACGCGATCGCGCAACAGTCATTCGGGCTGGCGGACGTGGTCGCCCAGGAGGTGCGTTCGCGCAGCGTGACCGGCGACGAGACCGCGGAGCGAATCGCGCGGTCGCGTCCTCCGTCGCCGTCCTCGGCGCCTCGGCGGCGGTGGGCGTTCGTGACCGCGACGCCGGACGTGCCGTACGCGGGCTTGGTCACCCGCTCCCTCGCCCTGGGCACCGACCTGCTGGCGATCAACGCGGCGATCGGCGTGATCGGCGCGGTCATCGGGCTCGTGGCTTCCATGCTGAATCTCGGCGACCTCAACCCGGACGCCCTGGTGGTGGCCGCTCTGCTGGGCGCCTGGTGGTTCCTGGTCAGCGCCTACCTGATCCTCTTCTGGACGCTGGTCGGCCAGACCCCGGGAATGTCGCTGATGCACCTGCGAGTGGTGGCGCGGGACGGAGGGCGCCCGGGGCTGGGTCAGTCCGTGGTTCGTCTGGTGGGAATGGTGCTTGCGGCGATCCCGCTGATGGCCGGATATGCGCTGATCCTCTTCGACGATCGTCGCCAGGGGCTCCACGACAAGCTCGCGCGCACCATCGTCCTCTACGTGCCGGAGGAGGCCGAGGTCGAGCTCGACCCTGGCTCAGCCTCGCTCGACAGTGACGGTGCCCGACTGCACCTTCCCGTGGATCGTGCAGTAGTACGTGATCTCCCCGGGCGTGGTGGGCTTTAGGGCGTAGACCCCGCGCGGGTCCAGCGTGCCCGAGTCGAACTTGACGGAGCTGTCGGTGTCGGAGGTGACGGTGTGCGCGATGGCCCCCTCGTTGCGCCAGCTGATCGACTGGCCGCGTTTGATCGTGAGGTTCTTGGGCTTGTAGAAGTTGTCGCCGACCGAGACCTTGACCACGGCCGGAATCGCCTCCTGCTGGGTTGCCGCCGGCTCTTCCGCCGCGGTCGTGTCGTTGTCGTTGTCGTCGTCCCCGCAGCCTGTGAGCGCCAGCGCCACGAGCGCAACAACCGGCATCACCGTCATCAGTCGTGATCTCAACATGTGACTCCCTCTTGTTGTCCGCGCCAATGGTCCCGTCCCACGGCGTCGGCGCCTTCACCCGATTGAGGTGATGCGTGCTGGCCCCGCTCGCGCGAGGGTCCAGTTGAAACCTCGAGAGGAGTTCGATGCAGCGCGACGTTCTGCCGATGCCCGACCAGCCGCACGACGGCCTGGTCACCTACGACGCGAAGGACCCCGCCACCTCGTTCCCGCCGATCGAGCCGCTGCGCCCGCCGGAGGGTGCCCCGAACGTGCTGATCGTGCTGCTCGACGACGCGGGCTTCGGCTCGTCGAGCGCCTTCGGTGGACCCTGCGCGACCCCTGTGGCGGAGCGCCTGGCCGAGAACGGGCTTAAGTACAACCGCTTTCACACGACGGCGCTGTGTTCGCCGACGCGCCAGGCGCTGCTGACGGGGCGCAACCATCACTCGGTCGGCATGGGCGGCATCACGGAGATCGCCACGTCCGCCCCGGGCTACAACTCGGTTCGCCCGAACACGGCAGCCCCTCTCGCGGAGACGCTCAAGCTCAACGGCTACTCCACCGCGCAGTTCGGCAAGTGCCACGAGGTGCCGGTCTGGGAGACGAGCCCGCTGGGGCCGTTCGACGCCTGGCCATCGGGCGGCGGCGGCTTCGAGCACTTCTACGGCTTCATCGGCGGCGAGACCAACCAGTACGCGCCGGCGCTGTACGACGGCACGGCCCCGATCGAGCCGGACCGCACC
Source organism: uncultured Thermoleophilaceae bacterium (assembly GCA_963764665.1). Classification (GTDB taxonomy): domain Bacteria; phylum Actinomycetota; class Thermoleophilia; order Solirubrobacterales; family Thermoleophilaceae; genus JACVRW01. Next base: position 95,771 of record CAVXTL010000001.1, read on the forward strand.
CCGGAGGAGGGCTACCACCTCACCGAGGACATGACCGACCGGGCGATCGACTGGGTGCGCCAGCAGAAGGCGCTGATGCCGGACAAGCCGTTCTTCGCCTACTTCGCGCCGGGGGCCACGCACGCACCGCACCACGTGCCGCTGGAGTGGTCCGACAAGTACAAGGGCCGCTTCGACACGGGCTGGGACGCGCTGCGCGAGGAGACCTTCGCGCGGCAGCAGGAGCTCGGCGTGATCCCGCCCGAGGCGGAGCTGACCGACAGGCCGGAGGAGATCCCGGCATGGGACGACATGCCGGACGACCTCAAGCCGGTGCTCGCGCGACAGATGGAGGTCTACGCGGGCTTCATGGAGCACACGGACCATCACGTCGGCCGCCTCATCGACGCGCTCGCGGACCTGGAGATCCTCGACGACACGCTCGTCTACTACATCGTCGGCGACAACGGCGCCTCGGCCGAGGGAACTCCGCAGGGCACGTTCAACGAGATGATCACCCTCAACGGCGCGGCAGGGATCGAGACGACCGAGTTCATGGCCGAGCGAATCGACCAGTTCGGCACGATCGCCGCGAACAACCACTACGCGGTCGGCTGGGCGCACGCGATGGACACGCCCTACCAGTGGACCAAGCAGGTGGCCTCGCACTGGGGCGGCACGCGCAACGGCACCGTCGTGCACTGGCCCAACGGCTTCACCGCTCGCGGCGAGGTGCGCGCGCAGTTCAGCCACGTGATCGACGTGGCGGCGACGGTGCTGGACGCAGCCGGGCTACCGGCGCCGACGTTCGTCCACGGCGTGCAGCAGATGCCTCTGCACGGAAGGAGCATGGTCCCGACCTTCGACGACCCCACGGCTCCCGAGCACCGCGAGACGCAGTACTTCGAGATGTTCGTCAACCGCGGCATCTACCACGAGGGCTGGACCGCCGTCACCCGGCACAGCATCCCGTGGAAGCCGACCGAGATGCCGGCGTTCGACGACGACGTCTGGGAGCTGTATGCCCCCGACGACTGGACCCAGGCCCACGACCTGTCCGCCGAGCAGCCGGAGAGGCTCCTCGAGCTCCAGCGGCTGTTCCTGATCGAGGCCGCTCGATACCAGGTACTGCCCCTCGACGATCGCCGCTTCGAGCGCTTCAACGCCGACCTCGCCGGCCGCCCACAGCTCGTCAAGGGGACTACGCAGCTGCTGTACGAGGGGATGGGGCGCCTGTCGGAGAACTCGGTGCTCAACATCAAGAACAAGTCACACGCAATCACCGCGCAGATCGACGTGCCCGAGGGCGGCGCGGAGGGAGTGCTCGTCGCCCAGGGCGGCGCGTACGCCGGCTGGAGCCTCTACCTCCACGAAGGCCGGCCGGCCTACTGCTACAACCTCTTCGGCCTCCAGCGCTTCAAGATCTACGCAGAGCAGCCCGTCCCCGCAGGCGAGCACCAGGTCCGCATGGAGTTCGCCTACGACGGTGGCGGTCTGGCCAAGGGCGGCGACGTGACGCTCTACCTCGACGGCGACAAGGTCGGTGCGGATCGTGTCGAGCACACCGTGCCGATGGCCTTCTCCGGCGATGAGACGCTGGACCTGGGTCGCGACAGCGGCACGCCCGTCAGCGACGACCATGGGGCCGTCAACGGCTTCACCGGCCGCGTGCGCTGGGTCCAGATCGACATCGACGAGGCAGCCGAGGACCTCGACCACCTGATCACGCCGGACGAGCGCCTGCGCGTAGCGATGGCCCGGCAGTAGGGGTGCGTGCACCCCGGCCGCCTGCTTGCCTGCATTGTTGCGCTTGACCCGACCCGTGCGTGAGGCTTCGTCTCACTAGTGCCCGACCAATCCGACACCTCCACGCCGAAGCGGCGTCGCCGCGTACTGGTGTGGTCGATGATCGTGGTGGCGTCGGTGCTGCTGGTCTTCTCGATCACCGCGAACTGGGTTCAGCGCGCGGTGCTCGACTCGGACGAGGTGGCCAACACCAGCGACGAGATCCTGAGCGACCCGGATGTTCAGGAGGCGCTCAGCATCTATCTCGTCGATCAGCTGTACGCCAACGTCGATGTCACGGGCGAAATCGAGGAGAAGCTGCCCGACAACGCCAAGGCGCTGGCCGCTCCCGTGGCGGCGGCAACCAGGCAACTCGCGCTGGACGTCTCGGCGAAGGCGCTCGAGTCGCCGCAGGTCGGGGCCCTGGTCGTCCGCTCCATCCGCGACTCGCACAGACAGTTCGTCCGGTTGATCGATGACGAGGGCGCGTTCGTCTCGACCAGCGGGGGCAATGTGACCCTCCAGTACGGCGACGTCATCGCCGACCTGGCCCTCCGCCTCGGGGTGGATCCGGAGACGATCTCCAACATCCGGAGCGTCGTGCAGGACGTCTCGACGGACCTGAAGGAGCGCTTGACCACGGCTCAGACCAACATCAAGACGGTGCGGGCAGGCCTCGCCGACGTGCAGGCGGGCACCCTTCCCCCGGAGCTGGAGCAGAATCTTCAGACGCTCCAGACGAACACCGGGGAGCTGCAGGCCACGATCGCGGGCCTCGACACGAAGCTCGACACGGTTCGGGACAAGGCCCCGGCCCAGCTCCAGGACCGCCTCGCCAACCTCGACGAGCGGCTATCCGAGATCGACGCTCGCCTGAGGGCGGCCGAGGACCGGACCACCACCGTGCTCGAGGATCCCGCGCAGGCGAACGTGGAAGGCCTCGACAGCGCGCTCGCCCTGGCCGAGGCTCGGGTCACCGATGCGCTCGACCGCCAGGCCCTCCAGAACCCCGGCCAGCTCGTCGTGATGCAGTCCGATCAGCTCAACGGAGTTCAGACCCTCGTCGCGGCGCTCCGCAACCTCGGCTTCGTGTTGCCGCTGCTGGTGCTCTTCCTGTACGTGGGCGCCATCTACCTCGCTCAGGGGTGGCGCCGTCGAGCGCTCATGGCGGCCGGAGGCGGAATTCTTGCGGCCACGCTGCTCGTCCTGCTCACGCGGCGCCTGCTCGGCGGCGCGGTCGTGGACTCGGTGGCCGGCTCCGAAACGGTCCAGCCGGCGATCCAATCCGTCTGGGACATCGTCTCCGGCTCGCTCCGCGAGCGGGCGCTGTTCGCCCTTGTCATCGGGGTGGCCTTCGTGCTCGCGGGCATGCTGGCAGGGCCTGGCCGCCACAGGTGGCCGTACGCCGCGCCCTCGCGCCGTACCTGCGCGACCAGCCGGCCGCGGTCTACTTCGTGGTCGGCGTGCTGTTCCTACTCTGGCTGACGGTCGTGCCCGGGATCAACAACCTCGGACAGGTTCTGGTGATCCTGCTGCTCGCCGCGCTGGCCGTGGTGGGCATCGAGGTGCTGCGCCGCCAGACGGCACAGGAGTTTCCGCCGCATCCCGGCAATCCCTGATCGACGCCGAGATCATGGCGGTCGATGATTCCCCCGAGCCCGACCGGCACCGGCACGTGAATCGCGAACGCGTCGTACGGACGCTGACGTTCTGGCTGCGGCCCGAGTTCGTGCTCCGCGCGGTCAACCGCTTTCAGAAGATCGCGGGATTCGACCGCGCGATCGCACTGGCCTCAGCCGCGCTCACCGCAACGATCCCGCTGGCGATCGTCACGAGCGCGGTGGCCACAGAGCTCGGGGGAAAGGGCACGGCCGACCGCATCATCGACCGTTACGAGCTGACGGGAGGTGGCGCCGAGGCGGTCACGGACGTCTTCTCACCGCCCACCGGCACGGACACCACACTCGGCATCGTCGGAATCCTTTTTCTCCTGGTCGCGGTGCTGAGCTTCAGCCGGGGCGTGCAGCGGCTGTTCGAGCAGACCTGGGAGCTCACCCCGCTGAGCGTCCGCAACACCTTCAACGGGCTCCTGTGGATCGGCGGCCTCGCGGCGTACCTCACGGTCAACGGCGTCCTCCACGCCGCGCTGGGGCGCAGTCGCCTCGAGCTCACAGCGGCGCTGCTGGCCACCCCGGTGGCGGCCGCCTTCATGTTCTGGAGCGGCCGGGTCCTCAGCGCCAAGCGGATCGCGCCTGGAGATCTCATCCCGTTCGCGATCCTCGGATCGGTGTTGCTCGCGGCTTGCTCTGTCGGCTCGACGGTCTGGGTGCCGCACCTCTTCGACACATACGCCACTCGCTACGGCGTGATCGGTGCGGTCTTCGCGATGATTTCATGGCTCTTCTGCCTCATGGTCGTCGTCGTCGGCTCGGCTGTGGCCGGTCGTGAGATCGGCGATGAGCTCGGCCGTATCCGCCGGGGCGAACGGCCTGCCGAAGACGAGGTCCAGCGCCAATGGAACGAGATCACCGGCGAAGCGCGGTCGCGCTGGCAGACGCTCCGCGACCAGATCCAGGAACGCCGGCGCAAACGTCGAGAAGAGCGATGATGGTCACCCGACCGAGAAGGAGAACGTGATGCCTGGCGATTCCCAGGTGACGTACGGCCAATCCACGGCCTGGCAACCCGAGCGTCCGCGTTTGCGGGTGCTCCCGCTTGCCCTCTCGTGGCTGGCCATGGGCATCGCGTTGATGGTGGCCGCCGGGCTCCTCCCCGGTGTCAGCATCGACAACTACTGGGGTGCGCTGCTCGTCGCGGCGATCGTCGCAGCGCTGAACGCGGTCATCCCGCCCATCCTCGCCGCGCTGCGATTGCCGCTCACGCTTGTGACCGGCTTCCTCCTGGTATTGCTCGCGGACGCCGCCATTCTTCGCTGGGCCGACGACCTGACCGACGGGATGCTCACCGTCGACAGCTTCGGTTGGGCGCTCCTTGCTGCGCTCGTGGTTGCCGCCGTGAGCGTCGCGCTCGCGGTTGTGCTCGGCTCGGACGACACGCACTCACTTCGCATCGCCAGACGAATCGCGCGCCGGCAGGGGATCATCGCCGACACCGGCGTCCCCGGGATCCTCTTCCTCGAGATCGATGGGCTCGCATTGCCCGTGCTGCGCCGGGCGATGCGTGACGGCAACGCCCCGACCATGGCCCGCTGGATGGCCGACGACACGCATCGTCTGACCGAGTGGGAGACCGATCTCTCCTCGCAGACGGGTGCCAGTCAGGCGGGGATCCTGCTGGGGTCGAACGACGACATCTCGGCCTTCCGCTGGGTGGAGAAGGAGAGCGCGACGCTGATGACGTGCTCGGCGCCGCCGGACTGCGCCGAGATCGAGCGGCGCCTCGCCACTGGCGTCGGCCTTCTGGTCGATGGCGGCGCGAGCCGCGGGAACCTGCTCTCCGGCGAGGCGGATGACGTGATTCTCACGGTCAGCCGGATGGAGGCGGAGAAGAGGTCGAACCCGGGCTATCGGGCATTCCTCGCCAACGGTGACAATGTCACGCGCACCCTCGTGCTGTTCCTCTGGGAGGTGATCCTCGAGTGGACCGCGGCCGTTGGCGCCCTCCGCCGCGACGTGCGGCCGCGCGGCCACCGAGGCGGCGTCTATCCATTCATGCGGGCCGCCCTGTGCGTCTTCGTGCGCGACCTCATCGTGTCCGGCGTGCTCACCGACATGATGCGAGGACGGCCTGCCGTCTACGCGACGTTCTCGAGCTACGACGAGGTGGCCCACCACTCGGGCCTCGAGCGGAGCGACACGCTCGAGGCCCTGCGCAAGCTCGACGACCGCTTTGCGCAGATCGACCGAGCGCGCCGGTACGCCCCGCGACCGTACGAGATCGTCGTGCTCTCCGACCACGGGCAGACGCAGGGTGCGACCTTCAAGCAACGCAACGGCTACGGCCTCGACGAGCTCGTGGAGCGCTCCCTGGCGGGCGGCGAGGTCGACGGGATCGCCGGCGGGGACGAGCAGAGCTCGATGCTCGGCAACGCCGTCAGCGAGGCGACGGGAAAGGACGCCAAGCGGCCCAAGAACGACGTGTCCGATCAGGACGTCGTTGTGCTCGGCTCGGGCAACCTCGGGCTCGTCTACCTGATGGAGGAGCGCCGCCGGCTGACGCTCGAGGAGATCGAGGCGCGCCACCCGCAGCTCGTGCCCGCCCTCCGCGCGCACCCCCATATCGGCTGGCTGCTCGTCCGCTCGTCCGAGCACGGGGCGGTCGCGCTAGGCGCCCGCGGCGCCCACTACCTCGCCGACGGGCGCGTCGAGGGCGAGGATCCGCTCGCGGCGTTCTCCCCCACGGCGCCGCAGCACCTGCTGCGCACCGACGGCTTCCAGCATGTCGCCGACATCATGGTGGGGAGCTTCTACGACCCCGAGCTCGAAGAGGGCTGTGCCTTCGAGGAGCTGATCTGCTTCCACGGCGGGCTCGGCGGCGTTCAGACGCGCCCGTTCATCCTCCACCCGTCGCACCTCGAGATACCACCGGGCCCGATCCTCGGCGCCGCGAGCGTGCACGGCATCCTCACGGGCTGGCGGCAGAAGCTGCAGGCGGCCTGACTCCGCCGCCGCTGCGGGACCCCAGCTCGTTGGCGATGTGCACGGCCGCCGAGGTCAGCGGGGCGGCGAGCGTCAGCCCGACCATCCCGAACAGGGAGCCGGCGCCGATCGTGACGACGAGCACCACCAGCGGGTTGAGGCTCAGGGTCGCGCCCATCACGAACGGCTGGATCATCTGCTGGAGCATGCCGTTGGCGAGCAGGGCCACGATCGCCATGATCAGCGCGTCGGAGCTGCTTCCGGTACTGAGCGCGATCAGCACGGCGAAGCCTCCTGCGACCCAGGCGCCGACGAACGGCACGTAGGCCCCTACGAAGGTGACCACGATGATCGTCCCGGCGAGCGGGACGCCGAGGATCAGCGCGGCGCCCCCGATCAGGACGGCGTTGAACGCGGCGATGATCGTCACGGCGAGGAAGTAGCTGCGCAGCGACTTGGCGATGTTGGTCGTGACGATGTTGGCGACCGGTTCGGGCACCCCGAGGTGCCGGTTGATGAAGCGGTGCATGACCGGCCCGTCCTTCAACACGAAGAGCGTGCTGAGGATTGCGAAAGCGAGGAAGAACACGAGCGACTTGAGGCCCTCGACGCCCGCGGCCACCCCGCTGAGCAGCGTCTTGCGGATATCGGGGGCGGCCTTCTGCGCGCTCTCCGTGGCGCTCTGCGCGTTGTCTACGCCAACGTCGCTGAGCCAGCCCTGGATCTTCGCCAGCGACTGATTCATCTTCGTCGAGATGTCGCCCGAGTTTGCGGATATACCGCCGAAGACGAGGCAGAAGATGAGGATGCCGATGGCGACGAGCCCGAGCAGGACCAGAAGCGCGCCGCCGATGCGCGGAACCCTGTGGCGCTCCAGCCAGCCGACCGCCGGTCCGGTGACCGCGCCGAGCACGGCGGCAAGGATGACCGGCATGGCGATCGTCGAGGTCTGACCGACGAGCCAGACGACCCCGACGATGATCAGCACGAACCCGACCAGCAGCCACGACGTGAAGCCCAGGTCCCTGAGCCACGCAGGTGACGAAAACTGGGGTATGTGCTCGTCGCGCATCAACCTACCTCCGAATCAAGTCCGTGGGAGGAAGTTTCGGCGCCGCCGCGGTTAGGCCTCCCCCCGTCCGGGCTGGGCGTCACGCTGGACTGGTGCGGCAAGCTGGGTGGTGTGGCGGATAGGCCCCGGGCGCCGCGGCTCGACGATCTGTCGCCGCGCGAGCGCTCCCGGACCTGGCGGCTTCGCTTCACGGTGCGTGAGTGGCTCTCGCGCAGCCTCGTCCTCGTGCCGAGCCTCTACATCGCCGCCGCGCTCGCGCTCGGCGAGCTCGTTCCACGGGCCGAGGGCGAGCGGGACCTCCTATCGCTGAAGCTCGACCCCGACACAGCGCGGACGATCCTGTCGGCGGAAGCCAGCGGCATGATCGCCTTCACGGGGCTGGTGGTGTCGATCGGTGTCGTCGTGGTCCAGTTCGGCGCGAGCCAATACACGCCGAGGCTCGTCTCGCGCTTCACGCGGGATCCGGTCGTGAAGCACTCGCTGGGCATCTTCATCGCGCCCGCGATCTTCGCCCTGGTGTCGCTCCGCTCGATCGGTCGCGATGGCTCGGAAGTGGTGCCGAGCCTGACGATCGGCGTGAACATGATCCTGTTGATCGCGGCGGTGCTCGCGTTCTTCGGGCTCGTGAGCCGCCTGCTCGACTTGCTACGGCCGCGGCGTGTAATCGCGCAGACGGTCGGGCAAGCCAGCCAGGCGATTCGAGAGGTCTACCCCTTCCCGCTGGACGAGGAGCCGAGGGTCGACGCGATTGCCGACGCTCCGGTGACCGCAGTGGTCTCCCACGACGGGGGCTCGGGCGTCCTCTCGGCTCTCGATCGCGCGCGGATCGTCCGAGCCGCCGCTGGAACGGGCGCCGTCGTAGAGGTGGCGATCGGCATCGGGGGGTACGTCCCACAGGGCGCTGCGCTGTTCATCGTCCGGGGTCCGGTGGAGGGCCTCGACGAGCGCGAGCTCCACCGCGCGGCGATCGTCGCGGAGGAGCGCACGATCACGCAGGACCCGGCCTTCGCGATTCGCGCGATCGTCGACATCGCCCTGCGCGCGCTCTCCCCCGCCGTCAACGATCCGACGACCGCTGTCCAGGTCCTGGACGGGCTCGAAAGGATGCTCATCGAGCTCTCCTCCCGGCGGCTCGAGCGCGGACGCATCTCGGACACGGACGGCCGGCTGCGCCTCGTATACCCCAATCCCGGCTGGGCCGAGCTGCTCGACCTCGCGCTAACCGAGATCCGCCACTACGGCGCGAGCTCGCCGCAGATCGCACGCCGCATGCGGGCTCTCATCCTCGGCCTGATCGAGCAAGCCCCCGAGCTGCGTGGACCCGCTCTGGCAGACCACCTCGGGCGTCTCGACACGGCGATCCAGGCCGACTACCACGACCCCGTCGAACGAGCGCACGCGATGGTGCCCGACCACCTGGGTATCGGCGGCACCGCGGCCTGAAGCTTGGCCGGCGGCCTCAGCGTTCCACGCGATAGCGCACATGCGTCGCGTGCGGTGAGTGGAGGGTCTCGACTGGCGTCAATCCGAGCTCGGCGATCCCGTCGAACAACCGCTCGCCCTCCCCGAGAAGCACAGGGGCGATGTCGAGCGTCAGCTCGTCCACGACCCCGGCCGTGAGCGCCTGACGCACCGTCGACGCGCCGCCCGCGATGTCGACACCGCGCTCGCCGGCGATCGCCGTGGCCTGCTCGAATGCCGCTTCGAAGCCGTCGGTGACAAAGTGAAACGTGGTGCCGCCCTGCAGCTCGATCGGGTCGTGGGCGTGGTGGGTGAGGACGAAGACGGGGGCGTGATACGGCGGCTCGTCGCCCCACCAGCCGCGCCAGTCCTCGTCCCAGGCGCCGCGGATCGGGCCGAACATGTTGCGGCCCATGACGTAGGCACCGCGAGGACGCATCAACCAGCGCTGGGCGGTCAGATCCGCCTCGTCCGTCACCTCGCCAAGATGCCAGGCGTGGACCTGCCTGCCGCCGACGCCGAGCGGGTTCTCGCGGCTCTGGCTCGGCCCGGCGACGAAGCCGTCGAGCGAGATGGACATGTGGCAGGTAGTCAAGGGGCTGTCGCTCACCGCTTCGGCACCAGGATCTGCGCGAGGGCTCCGCTCTGGAAGCGCTCCTCTTCGACGACGTCCAGCTTCAGGTGCTCTTCGAGCTCTGCGAATGGGCTGTGCCCCGCGCCGATCGCAATCGGGACCGTCGTCAGCTGGTATTCGTCGACGAGGCCCAGGCGGGTCACCGACTTGGCGAAGTCGGGGCCGCCGTGGACCAGGACCGTCCCTTCGTCGTCCCGAGCCTTCAGATCCGCGATCTCCGCGCGCAGGTCCCCGCCGAAGATCTCGGCCGGTCCCCATTCCGCCTTCTCCAGAGTGTGGGAGAAGACAGCCTTCGGCTTCTCGTTCATCGCGGTTGCAATCGGCCCCTCGGACGCGGCCCAGTGCGGCCCCATGATCTCGTAGCTGCGGCGCCCCATCGCGTGGACGCCGGCCTCCTCGAGCGCGCGGCGGTTCCACCCACCCGAGTCGTCGCCGAACCACTCGAACATCCATTCATGGGTCCCGTCCGGGCTGGTCACAAAACCGTCCAGGGACATGACCATCTTGAGAACTACCTTTCTATCGCTCATGTCGGTAGAGACCTACCCCCTCGCTTGAATTCATCGCGTATGGCGGGCAAGGCATCGGAGCGGTTCGTCTGGGCGGTCGACACTCTGGAGGTCCGCCCGGCCGACCGCCTGCTCGAGGTCGGCTGCGGCCACGGAGTAGCGGTCTCCCTGGTCTGCGAGAGGCTGACGACGGGAACGATCACCGCGATCGATCGCTCGCCCAAGATGATCGAGATGGCCACGCGGAGGAACCGCGAGCACGTCGACGCGGGCAGGGCTGTGCTCGCGGCCACCGCGCTGGACGACGCGGACCTCGGCGATCGGCGCTTCCACAAGGTCTTCGCCTTCAACGTCGCTCCCTTCTGGCAGCAGCCGGAGGCGGCGCTCGGTGTCGTCCGCCGGCACCTCGCCCGGGATGGAGCCGTCTACATCTTCTGGGACGCGCGCCACTCCGCGCCGGAGCGAGCCCGGGACCTCGGGAACGAGCTGGCCGATCGGCTGCGCAACGGCGGATTCTCCATCGACAGGGTGCTGGTCGAGGACCTGCGCCCGGTCCCCGCGGTCTGCGTGATCGGGCGGCCCCACTCAGTGCACGAGGGTCTTGAGCAGGACGACCGCGCTGCCCAGGCTCACGGCGACAAAGGCTGACACGACCGTCCAGCGCAGGCCCGCTCCCGACGCGCGCGCCGAGTATCCACCTGCAGCGGCCAGTTCCACCAGGGCGGCAAGCCTCGCGGCGAGAATCGCCGTTTCATCGCCCACGACATCGAGCACGCCCAGCGCGAGGATGAGCACCAGGGGAACGGTGACCTCCACGAGCGGCCAGTCGTGGCGAAGCACCGAGCGCATCTCAGCTCGGCTGAGCATCCCGTGGTTGGTGATCGACCCCGCCAGCACGCGGGCGTAGACGTGGGCCAACCAGAACACGACGCCCGTGACCAGCACGCTTACGCCGATGAGCCCGGCGTTCGAGGAGTCGTACTCCGCAGAGACGGCGATCACGGACGTCGCCAGGATCAGACCGTAGATGGCCTCGGTGACGCTGCCCGTTGTACGGACGACATACGGGCGCCACCGCCCCGCGGCTGACATCAGACGGCGACCATGGTCGCAGAGCGCGTTACAAGTCGGGCGCTACTCCAGGAACTCGTCGCTTTGGGTCAGCAGCCCGAACAGGACGAGGAAGTCGATCGTCAGCACCGCAATCGCCCAGAGCGGGAAGACGAACATGACGATCACGGTCAGCATCGCGCTCAGGCCCGCGAAGCCCACGCCGAGCCAGAGCCCCCATGTGCTGCGCTGGAAGATCAGCACGCCGGTCACGATCTGCGCCAGCCCGACGAGCAGCCAGAACCAGCCCCAGGCGGTCAGGTCGATTCCGTACAGCACCTCCTTGGCCTGGGAGGCGATCGCGTCGTCGTCGGCCAGCGCCGCGATCCCGCTAAGCGCGTTGTAGCCGCCCGCGAGCACCGCCATCACTCCGGCGAACGTGATCCAGCCCGAGCGCTGCGTGGTGGTGTCTGCCATTCGAGTCTGCTCCCCCTCGGTTGCGCGAATTTCGGGGCGACTGTACGGCCGTCGCCTCCGAAAAGCTCGTCCTGCAAAGGGAGTTGCGCGACCTACCGCCGACGCCGCTTGGCCGCCTGAGCCGCGGCTCGTTGCGCCTTCTGCTCGCCGACCTTGACCTTCGCGTCGGCGTAGGTCTGTTCCACGAGCTCCCTGCCACCCGCCCAGCCGAAGGCCCAGACGACGAGCCGGACCTGGGACCTCGGCCGGCTCGGCCACTTCGACCACCGGAAGTTCGTAGTCGTGGACGGCCGCACCGGGTGGGTCGGCGGCGCGGGTGTCGAGGACCACTTCGACGACGGGCGCTTCCACGACCTCTTCGTCAGGGTGACCGGGCCGGTCGTCTCCCAGGCTGTAGCTGGTCTTCGTCGCCAGCTTCAGGTGGCTGGACGGTGCGATCCCGATCGACCAGCTGGACCTGCTCTTCCCCGCGCACGAGGAGGCCATCGGTGCGCAGCCGGCCGGCCGGCTGCTTCCGCAAACGGCGGGCTCGGTGCCGGCGACGGTGTTGGTCAACGCGCCGGGGAGCTACCGCCCGATCACCGACGCCATCGCGCGGCTGCTCGACGAGGCCCGAGAGACGCTCGACGTGGTGAACCCCTACGTCGCCGACCGAGCGATGATCCGGCGAATCGCGGGCGCCGCCCGCCGCGGTGCGCGCGTTCGTCTGTTCGTGCCCGGCAAGCCGAACAACTGGATGTGCGCCACCGCGCAGCGGCACCACCACGAGGCGCTGCTCGACGCCGGGGTGCGCATCGTCGAACACCCCGCGATGCTGCACGCCAAGGCGTTCGTGCGCGACGGCGAGGAGGTCCTTGTCGGCACCTGCAACCTCGAGGCGTGGAGCCTCAAGAGATTCTTCGAGATCGACCTGCTCGTGCGCTCACCCGCGCTCGCAACGCAGTTCGACGCGCGCTTCTCGCAGCCGGCCGAAGCCGTGTCGCGGCCCGGCCAGGCGCTCACGGGAACCCCCCAACGACTCACGGCCGCTGCTCTCGCGGCGATCTCACCCCTCCTCTGAGCGAGTCGCTGGAGGCGACGGCGCTCCCGTAGCCGGACCGTCCCGGTACCGCCAGGCGTGGATGCCCCAGGCGGCCGCTCCTGCGGGCAGTGGCAGCCAATACGAGGCCAGCCGGTAGGCGAAGGTCGCGAGGGCGGCGTCCGCTGCGCCGACGCCCGCGAGCACGAGCATCGCGGTCAGACCCGCTTCGACGAACCCGAGCCCGCCCGGCGTGACGGGGATCTGCGCGAGCACCTGCGCGGTCACGAAGGCAAGCAGCACGAGCAGGGCCCGCGAATCAGACCCGACCGCCCGTACCGCCACGAGGAGCGCGCCGTAGTCGAGCAGCCAGCGGCCGATCGATCCCGCCAGCGCCTCCCAGCGCCGCTGCCCGAGCACGCCGAGGATCAGGTCCCGCTCGCGGACGAGGCGCTCCGGAAGGCCGTCTACCGGAGCGCGCTTGCGCAGGAGCGAGTTGCGGACGGCCTGGATCGCCGCGCCCACTCGCAGCAACGGCCTGTCCGCTACGAGCATCACGGCGCCCACGGCGAAGAGAACCGCGAGCGCGCCGAGCGCGACCCAGAGTCCCTCGAGCAGGTCCTCGGGAACCGGCGGGCCGAGGAGGAGGGCCGGCACGGCGAGTAGCGGCAGGACGAACAGGGTGCCGAGGCTCAGGAGGTTCGCGGCCGTGAGGCCGGAGGCCGTGGAAGCGCCGGGAAGGCCCGCCCTGCGCAGCATCCCGTACTGAAGCGCGCCCCCGACCGCCCCGCCTCCGGGGACGATCTTGGCCGCGGCGTTGCCGGCCAGCTGCGACGTCACCACCGGCAGCCAGCGCGGCCTGTGCAGCGCGAGGCGTTGAACCACGCAGATGCAGGCGAGACCGGCGAACTCGAGCGCGACGATGAGCGCCAGCGCTCCGGGCCAGATATCGCTCAGCCGTTGCCAGGACGAGAAGGTGTCGAGCAGGGCGGGCGCAACGAGGTAGAGCGAGACGCCGGTGACGGCGAGGAGCGCGATGCGACGGACGGACACGCTCATCGGTTCATTCTCTCCAACCGGCTCCGCCTCGGACTGGGAAGATCGGATCGTGACCGCACCGAATCAGACGACCGAAGCGCCGATGGCGCCCGACGTGGATCAGATGCGGCGCTCGTCGATGGCCGCCGAGCGCACCTGGCTTGCCTGGTGGCGGACCGCGTTGGCCGCTACCGCCGGCGCGCTCGCCGTAGGTCGTTTCGCACCGGAGCTGCTCCACGTGGCTGCGTGGCCCTATGTGGTGCTCGGCTGCAGCTACGCCGGCCTGGCAGTCGGGCTGCTCGTCATGGGCGCCCGGCGGCAGCGCGATCTAGAGGCCTCCCTTCATGGCGATACGCATCGCCCGATCAGCTTCGGGCTCGTGGCGGTGTTCACCGTCGGCGGAGTCCTGCTTGCGCTCGCCACGATCGTGCTGGTCGTGGCGCAGGCCTGAGCGCTCCTCATCGGAGCTTGCGGAGCAGGTCGGGCGGAAGCTCGGACAGCCTCGCCGCCTCCACGAACTCGGTCGCCAGCGGCCTGCCGCTCACCCGCGAGACGGCATCCTCCAGCGCTCGCGCCCACTCGTGCTCGACGAGCACCGCCGCCAACGCCGCACCAGGCTCCAGGGCCGTCCCGAGCTCGCGCAACACGCCCGCCATGTCGCCGCCTGCGTCCCCGCCGAGAGCCTGCTCGGTCGCCTTGCGTCGCGCCGCCGGGTCCAGCCGGAAATCGAGCAGCTTGGCAATGAGGCCGCCGGTACCACCCTTGAGGTTGATCGCCACCGTGTCTCCCGTGGCCTCGTCGGCTGCGACGAACAAGACATCCAGGATTCGCACGGCACCGCCGCTCTCGACCCTCTCGAGCGCCCCGACCAGCTGGCCTTCGAACGCGGCGTCCGCGTCGAATCCGAATACGAGCAGTTGCCTT
>CAVXTL010000002.1:0-200950 GCA_963764665.1 uncultured Thermoleophilaceae bacterium
CCGCGACGGTGGCGTCGCGCGCCACTCGGTGGACCTCTCGCGGCACATCGGAGAGGTTTACGCGCCTGACGAAGTCCTGCGGCACGCCCAGAGGCGAGAAGAAGTTGTCGTAGTGCGTGGGCACCACGACTCGCGGATCGAGCTTCGGCAGGATGCGCTCCCAGTAGTGCGGCGTGACGTTGCGTCCGGCGACCCCCGCGAGGAACACGTCGACCGGTTCGCCACGCAGCTCGGAGTCGTTGAGGTCGGCACTTCCCTGGTGGTAGAGGGTGATGCCTGCCACCTCGATCCGGATTCCGTAGACCGCGCCGCACTTGTACGCGCCGGGGGCGAGCCCATCCAGGTGCTCGCAGGTGAGCGGGCCGTCCATCGGGACCTTCCGGCCGAACAGCAGCTTCGAGTGGCGGCTGGGGATGAACCGCACCACGAAGGGACCGAGCTCGTACGGCTCGTGCGGCGTGACCTCCACGGCCAGGTCACCGAGGCCGTGCAGCCGCATCAGGTGCGCCAGCGATGCCGAGCCGTACGCCTTCGCCCGATGACGCCCGGCGATGGCGGGAGCGTCCACCGCGTGATCGAAGTGCGTGTGGCCCACGAGCACCCCGGCCACCGCGCCGGCGGAGTGCGCGTATCGCTCGATCATCGTCGGGTCGGGGAGCGTCCGCCGGCGGAGCAGGAACGCTCGCAGCGGCACGCGAGACACGTAGGGATCGATGAAGAGCGAGATGCCCTCGTACGTCAGCCGGTATCCGGAGACGCCGAGCCAGGCCAGGTCCAGCCCCTGGGGCAGATCGACCGGGACCCGTTCGAGCTCTCGCAGTGCCGCCGCGTCGTCGACGCCGTCCACGGCTAGGCGCTCAGCGTCAGCTTCCGCGGCCCCTGGCGGAACCCCAGCTCCACCAGCAGCGCTCCCACCGGCGTGCCCACCACGGGCTCGCCGTCGAAGCGCTCCAGGCCGAGGCGGGCCACCCGCCCGCGGCGCACCGCCTCGGCCAGGGCCTCCAGCGCCGGGCGCAGCCATGACTCGTCGGGATCGCGCAGCGCCACCAGGCCCTTGCCACCGCGCTCCACGTAGAGCGCCGGCTCGGCGTCCAGCGTGACCACGTAAGCGCCCGGCACGCGCGCCGGGCGGCGCGCGGACTCGTCGTCGCGACGGGGCCACGGCAGGGCGGCGCCGTACGGGTTCGCGGGGTCGGTGACGGCGAGCACCTGGGCGCCGGCCGGCTCGTCGGCGCGCAGGTTGCGCAGGCGCTCGACCGCCGCGGGCAGTGCGAACTGAGCGCCGCCCAGGCCCTCGACGAAGTATCCGCGCCGGCAGGTTCCCAGCGTCTCGAGGTTGGCGAACTCCCCGTACATCGCGGCGAAGCCGCCGGGGATTCCCTCGGCCAGCACGGTCTCCCGGGTAACGATCCCGTAGCGCTCGAGCAGCACCTCGGCAAGCGCGCGCATCCTGGGCCCGTACGCCGGCGCACCGGCGAACAGCGGCGCGGTGAGCGACCAGCGGCCCTGCACCTGGGGCGCCCCGGGCCGGCGCCGCCGCGCGAAGCGCCGGCCGCCGTCACGCTCGCGTCGCGCCAGCGAGAGCCGCGGCGCGCGCAGCGGGGCGAACGCGTCGTTCGTGACCTCGCCCGCCCACACGAGATCCCAGAGCGCCTCCTGGAGCTCCACGGGCTCGGCCTCCGCCAGGTCGGCCAGCAGGTCGGTCCAGAACGCCGCGCCGCTTTCCAGGCGCTCCCGGATGGCCACGTGCATGGGCTCGGAGGGCGGGTCGCCCTTGACCGGAGGCGGCCCGAGCCAGCGCGCGTCGTCGCGGAAATAGAGCGCCACCCTTCCCGAGCGACGGCCGAGCGAGCCCGCGCCGACCCACACCATCTCGCCGGCCGAGCAGAGCTGGTCGAGCCAGCCAGGCGAGTAGCTGCCCACGCGCCGCGGGAGCACGTCGCGCTCCCAGACCTCGGGCGCCAGCGCCAGGCCCTGGAGCGGCACCAGCTGCTCGCGCAGCCGGTCGACGCCGGCACCGCCCGCGGGCGCCGAGTCCACGCTCTGCCAGGCCGGCAGCAGCCGGGCGAGGGCGCGCTGCTCGGCGGGCTCCACCTCGCGGCGCAGCGACGCCAGCGAGGCGCGCCTGAGGCGCCGCAGCACGTCGGCGTCGCACCATTCGCGCTCGCTGCCGCCGGGCCGCAGCTCGCCCCGGATCAGCCTTCCGCTCTGCTCGAGCTCGCGCAGCACCGGCCCCATGTCCACCGAGTAGCGGCCGGTGGGCTCCGCGGTGGTGAACGGCCCGTGCGTCCGCGCGTACCGGCGCATCAGCCGCGCGAGCGGCTCCTCCACCTCCTCGAGGAACGCGTCCGGCAGGCCGCCGGGCGGCACGGCGCCGAGCGCATCGCGGAAGAGGCCGGCGTCCTCGGAGGCGATCCAGCGCTCCTCGCCGCCGATCCGCATCCGCACGGCTCGGCGCTGCTTCTCGAGCTCGAGGAGCATGCGCTTGGCCGACACGGCGTCGAGGCTGCGCACCTGTGCCTCGTCGACGGTCAGGTCACCCAGCGCGCGCAGCACGTCGTGGAGCGCGTCGGAGTTCACGGCCCGGGTGCGGTCGCTGATCCGCTGGAGGTCGGTCTCCACCTCCTCGAGCGCCGCCGGGTCGATCAGCTCGCGCAGCTCCTCCTGCCCGAGCAGCTCGCGCAGGAGGTCGCGGTCGAGGGCCAGCGCCGCCGCGCGCCGCTCTGCGTTCGGCGTGTCGCCCTCGTACATATAGGTGGCCACGTAGTCGAAGAGCAGCGACGAGGCGAACGGCGACGCGCGCTGGGTCTCGGCCTCGACGAGCGACAGCTCGCGCGTGTGGAGGCCGCGCAGCAGCTCCTCCAGCCCCGGGAGGTCGAGCACGTCGCGCAGGCACTCGCGGTAGGTCTCGAGCACGATCGGGAACTGGCCGTAGCGCTTGGCCACCTCGAGCAGGGACTGGGCCTTGAGCCGCTGCTGCCAGAGCGGCGTGCGCCGGCCGGGGTAGGCGCGGGGGAGCAGGAGCGCGCGGGCGGCGTTCTCGCGGAAGCGCGCTCCGAACAGGGCGGACCCGGCCAGCTCGCGCACCACGAGCTCCTCTAGCGCGTCCGGCTCCACCATCACGAGGTCGGAGGAGGGCGGCTCGTCGGCGTCGGGCAGGTGGACGATGATCCCGTCGTCCGACCAGATCGCGTCGGACTCGAGCCCGAAGTCGTCGCGGATGCGGGCCGAGAGCGCCAGCGCCCAGGCGGCGTGCACGCGGCCGCCGAAGGGGGAGAGCACGCACAGCCGCCAGTCGCCGATCTCGTCGCGGAAGCGCTCCACCACGATCGTGCGATCGGAGGGCACCACACGCGTGGCGTCGCGCTGCTCGCGCAGGTAGGTGGAGAGGTTGGCGGCGGCGCGCTCGTCGAGGTCGTACTCGGCCGCAAGCTCGGCCGGGTCGCGGTCCACCGCCTCGCGCGCGAACGCGCCGATGGCGGCGCCCAGCTCCTTCGGGCGGCCTATTCCCTCGCCCTTCCAGAACGGGATGGCCCCGGGCGCCCCGGGCGCGGGCGTGACCACGACCTTGCTGTGGGTGATCTCCTCGATGCGCCAGGTGCTCGCTCCCAGCAGGAAGGTCTGGCCGGGGCGTGCCTCGTAGACCATCTCCTCGTCCAGCTCGCCCACACGGCGCCCGTCGGGCAAGTGGACGCCGTACAGGCCGCGGTCGGGGATCGTGCCCGCGTTCGTGACGGCCAGCTGGAGCGCGCCGCGCCGGGCGCGGATCGTGTCCTCCACCCGGTCCCAGACGATCCGCGGCCGCAGCTCCGAGAACTCCTCGCTCGGGTAGCGGCCGTCGAGCATGTCGAGAACGCTGTCGAGCAGCTCGCGCGACAGCTCGGAGAAGGGGTAGGCGTGGCGCACCAGCTCGTGAAGCTCCGGCACACGCCAGTCGTCGCCGGTGGCCACCGTCGCCACGATCTGCTGAGCGAGCACGTCGAGCGGGTTGCGCGGGATCACGGTGGTCTCGATCTCGCCGTCGCGCATGCGCTTGACCACCACCGCGCACTCGAGGAGGTCGGCGCGGAACTTGGGGAAGATCCGGCCCTCGGACACCTCGCCCACCCCGTGGCCCGCGCGGCCGATCCGCTGGAGCCCCGCCGTGACCGACTTCGGCGACTCCACCTGGATCACGAGGTCCACGGCGCCCATGTCGATGCCGAGCTCGAGCGACGAGGTGGCCACGAGGCACGGGAGCTCGCCCGACTTGAGGAGGTCCTCGACCACGAGGCGCTCCTCGCGCGCGAGCGACCCATGATGCGCGCGGGCTATGGCCGCAGGCTCGCCGTCCTCGCCGGCAAGCTCGTTCAGGCGCACCGCCAGGCGCTCGGCCCCGCGCCGGCTGTTCACGAAGACGATCGTGGAGCGGTGCGACTCGATCAGCTTGAGCAGCTCGGGGTAGATCGCCGGCCAGATCGAGCGCTGCGTGGCCGCCGGCTCCGCCGAGGATCCGAGGCCGTGTCCCATCAGGTCGCCACCGCCCGCCGCCGTGCCGACGGTCTCGATGGCCGGATGGCCGATGTCGGGCGCATCGGGCTCGCGCATGTTCTCCACCGGCACGTGGATCTTCAGGTCGAGCGGCTTGCGCACCCCGGCGTCCACCACCTCGCAGTCGCGGCCGGCCCCGACCAGGAAGCGGCCAACCTCCTCGAGCGGGCGCTGCGTGGCCGACAGGCCGATGCGCTGGAGCGGGCGGCCCGCCAGGTGCTCGAGCCGCTCGAGGGTGAGGGCGAGGTGCGCGCCGCGCTTGGTGCGCGCCACGGCGTGGATCTCGTCGACGATCACCGCCTCGGTGTCCACGAGGAACTCGCGTGCCCTCGATGTGAGCATCAGGTAGAGCGACTCGGGCGTGGTGATGAGCACGTCGGGCGGGTTGCGGAGCATCGCCTGGCGCTCCTTCTGCGGCGTGTCGCCGGTGCGGATGGCCACCGACACGTCCCCGCCGATCCCCTTGAGCGGGGCGCGGAGGTTCTTCTCGACGTCGTAGGAGAGAGCCTTCAGCGGCGAGACGTAGACCAGGCGCGTGCGGCGGGGGTCCGCGGGCTCTGCCACCAGCCGGTCGAGGCCCCAGAGGAACGCGGCGAGCGTCTTGCCTGAGCCGGTGGGCGCCGACACGAGCACGTTGCGGCCCCCGGCGATCGCGGGCCAGGCCTTCTCCTGCGCGGCGGTGGGACGCTCGAAAGAGCGCGTGAACCAGTCACGTACCTGGGGTGTGAACGATGCGAGAGGGTCGGCTGCCACGCGACCTTTGAATGTATCGCGTGGGCACCTCGGTCCAGCGGTGCGTCAGAGGCTCTCGGGGTGCCGCGCCACGTAGCCGCGCGGAGAGCGCATGCGCGCGGTCCAGCGGGAGCCGCCGCGCTTGCGCGCGCTCGTGTCGAAGCGCAGCCCGGCCACGATCAGGTAGGCGTGCCCGGCGTTGGCGCGAATGGTCACCCAGTCGCCGCGGCCGCGCTCGCCGAAGCCGGCGAGACCGCTCGAGTCGAGCGCCGTGTCGAGCAGGCCGGCGGCGTGCAGCGCGTAGCTCACCGAGCCGGAGCAGTCGTAGCCCGAGTCCTTCCAGCGGGCGTGTCCGCCGCCGTACTTGTAGGGCTTGCGGGCGATCCTGTTGCCCGCGGCGATGATGTCCTGGACCTCCTCGGGAGCGCCGGCGGGCGCCACCGCCTCGCCGCTCGCGGACAGCGTCGCGTCCTCGACGGGGACCTCCAGAGGGTCCTCCTCCGGCGGCGCCTCGGCCGCGGCGGCCGCGCGAGTGCGCACGAGCAGCTGATCCGAGCGCGACGCCACCCCGTTCGCGCGCCGGTCCTCGGCCTGCTCGAAAGCGCGCAGGCTCGCGGCGGTGGCGGGCCCGAACTGGCCGTCGGCGGTCGTGTGCTCACCCGCGCGATCCAGGTAGCGCTGGAGCGAGCGCACGTCGCTGCCGCTCGAGCCCGTGCGAAGGGTCCGGGAGGCGTAGGGGGCGGCGAGCGCGTCGGCCACGGGGGTGACCGCAGCAAGTGCGAGGCCGAAGACGATCGGCAACAG
Organism: uncultured Thermoleophilaceae bacterium; assembly: GCA_963764665.1. Taxonomy (GTDB): domain Bacteria; phylum Actinomycetota; class Thermoleophilia; order Solirubrobacterales; family Thermoleophilaceae; genus JACVRW01. The sequence goes on from CAVXTL010000002.1 coordinate 6,067, forward strand.
GCGCTTCATGGGCGCGGGGGTACTCCTTCTCTTCTAGCGCCTACGGGGTTAGCTGACGGGCTCGCGCTGAAGAGTGCGCTACCAGGCAACTGCCTGGATTCGCCCCGAAAACAATGGGTCCCCCGCTCCCCGGCCGATGGGCGGCCGGGAACTCGGCTGTTTTGCAGGTGCGCGGATCTTAGCTGCAGGGTCCGCGGACGCCGAACAGCGCGACGATGGTCAGGCCGTTGCTGTCGCCGTTGGGCGAGGTGTTGACCACGCCGAGGCCGAAGTCGTGCCAGCCGCCGCGCTGGATGTTCTGGCGGTGCGCCGGGCTGTGCATCCAGGCGGAGAACAGCTGGCGGGGCGTCACGGCGCCTTCGGAGTAGAAGAGGTTCTCGCCGGCGGTCCAGCAGCCGGCGCTGGGGCGGTAGCTGCTCGAGGCGATGCGGTCCATGTGGTCGCGGTGGCCGCTCGAGTAGTGGGCGAAGTAGTGACGCTTGGTCATGTCGCGGCCGTGCTTGGTGGCGACGCCGGTGAGCTTGCGGTTGAGGCGGAGCTTGCTGAGTCCGTGCGAGCGGCGCTCGGCGTTGTGCAGGCAGAGCAGCACCCTGCGGATGCTGCGGACGTTCGTGGTGGCCGTGTTGGCACCGGCGCAACCGGCCTTCGAGGCCTTGGCGACGCTGCCGGTGTCGGCGCTCGCCACCGCCGGGGAGGCGGCTCCCAGAGCCACTGCCACGCCGCAGAGGGCGGTCTTCGTGGCGGTCCGGGCTACTGACTTGAGGCTTAGGTTGCTCATACCTAAACCGTCGACGCCGGGTGGTCCCCGACTCATCCACCAGCAGGGCCAAACCGAGGGCGTAAACGCGCATCCCCCGGCTGGCGGTGGGTGTCATCCCCCTACCTCAGAGACCTGGGGGATGCCGCACCGCATATCCGCTGGTGGAGCCCTCTTCGGCGGTCCAGCGGTTGCCCGTCCGCTTGCTCGAGCTTGTGTCGAACCGCACACCCGCTACCACCATGTAGGCGTGCTGGGGGTTGCCCATGATCGACACCCAGCGGCCGGGGCCGGACTGGCCGAAGGCGGCCAGGCCGCTCGAGTCGAGCGCCACGTCGAGCAGCCCGGCTCCGTGCAGCGCGTAGCTCACCGAGCCCGAGCAGTCGTAGCCGTAGTCGTCCCAGTTGCCGTGGCCGCCGCCGTACGTGTACGGCTTGGTGGCGATCTCGTTGCCGGCCTTGATGATCCTGACCACCGCGGGCGGCGCCGACGGGGGCGGCACGACCAGCCCGTCCGGTCCGATCCTGGCCTTGGTCACCTTCACCTTGCGTGGGCGCTCGCGGGTCTCCCTGCGCGCGGGAGGGCGGAAGTCGGCGGCCCTGACGGGTCCGAACACGCTCTTGGCGCGGGTCTCGGGTGCCTGCGGAGCCGCGAGAGCGAGTCCAGGCAACAGTGACGCGATGGCGATGGAGGCGAGAGCAGGCAGCGTCCGTTTCATCAGGCGCGCCCTCCTTCCGGCATTTGGGCCTGCGGGGGGGCCGCTGACGGTCTCGCGCGTGGGTTAACTCAGCGCAGAGACCCGGTCCCCGGTCCAGGAACGCCGCGAGGCATTCAGAGACTCGGCCGTTTCTGAATGAGGTGGGTGTACCCACCTGAGCCAAAAACCCTGCATCCGCAAGGAATCGCCCAACCCCAGTTAGCCGGCCCGCCCCCAGGGGTACTGGAGGTGGATGGATCGATTCCGCCGCCTGATGCTCACGGTCGTCCTCGGGGCGACCCTCGCCCTCGCGGCCTGTGGCGACGACGCCGAGGACCAGGTGCGAGACGCGGGCGAACAGCTCCAGACCGAGGCCGAGCGCCTGAAGACCGAGGCCGAGGACCTGGGCGACTCGGTGGACTCGGAGGGTGAGCGCAAGTCGCGCCTGCGCAAGCTCGAGCGGCAGCTCAAGGAGCTGAGACGCGAGGGCAGCGAGCGGGCGGACGATGTTCGCCGCGAGCTCGAGGAGCTGCGCGAGCGCCTCGAGCGTTAGCGCAGCGATCGGGCTCGCTGGAGCACCGCGTCGAGCATCTCCTCGGTGAGCCGCCCGGTGAAGGTGTTCTGCTGGCTCGGGTGGTAGGTGCCGAGCAGCACCGGGCCGCCGTCCACCGGGTGCTCCGCGCCGTGTCCGAAGCGCGGCCGCGGACGCAATCCGAGCAGCCGGCAGGCAGCGTCCCAGGCGAAGCCGCCGAGGCACACGATCACCTTCGGCCGCAGCAGCTCGAGCTCGCTCGCGGCGTAGGGGAGGCAGTTGTCGCGCTCGGATGGCAGCGGCTTGTTCGCCGGCGGGGCGCAGCGCACCGCCGCCGCCACGAACGCGTCGTCCAGGCGCAGGCCGTCGTCGCGCGCGACCGACGTCGGCTGGTTGGCGAAGCCGGTTCGGCACAGGGCCGCGAACAGCCAGTCCCCGGAGCGGTCGCCGGTGAACACGCGTCCGGTGCGGTTGCCGCCGTGGGCGGCGGGGGCGAGGCCGAGCACGTACACCCTCGCCTCGGGGTCGCCGAATCCGGGCACGGGCCGCCCCCAGTAGTCCTCGTCGCGGAAGGCGGCACGCTTCTCGACCGCCACCCGCTCCCGCCACTCCACGAGCCGCGGGCAACGGCGGCAGCCGGTCACGCGCCGCTCCAGCTCCTCCAGCTCAGCGGCGCTCAAGCTCCGGACCCTACCCTTGGCGGCCGTGGCGCTCTCCGTCCAGCTCGGCGTGGTGATGGCCGTGATCACCGCCCTGGCGTCGATCGTGGGCTTCCTGCTGAAGCACCGCGGCGCCGTGGCGGCCCCGCCAGTTGAGTGGAGCCGGCCGCTCAGGAGCACCGCAGACCTGTTCCGCTCGCCGGTCTACGTAATCGGCTGCGTGGTGGCCACCACGTCGTGGGGCTTCCACGTGGCGGCGCTGGCCCTGGCCCCGATCTCGATCGTCCAGTCGGTGATCGCCGGCGGGCTGGTGCTGCTCACGGTGACCGCCGACCGCGTCTTCGGACACTCGGTCAGCCGGCGCGAGTGGGTCTGCGTGGGGCTCACCGCGGCGGGCCTGGCGTTCCTGGCCGCGACGCTCGAAGGCACGGCCGACTCGGCGCACGCGAGCCACTCGGTGGCCACGCTGTCCGCCTACATCGGCTTCGCGACCGTGGCCGGGCTCGCCCTGGTCCCGCTGGCCCGTCAGCGGGACGGCCTCATGCTGGCCGTCTCGGCGGGCCTGCTCTGGGGAGGCTCGGACGTGGCCATCAAGGCGATCAGCGACGACGCCGACCGCGGCCTCGCCGTCGTGCTCAACCCGCTGTCGCTGGTGATCTTCGGGCTCTCGATGATCGGGCTGCTCGTGTCAGCAAGATCGCTCCAGCTCGGGCCGGTGGTGCCCGTGATCGCGATCACGAGCGCCACGGCCAACGTGTTCACAATCGCCTCGGGGCCGCTCATCTTCCGCGAGCCGCTGCCGGACGAGCCGCTGGGCCTGACCCTGCGGCTGCTGGCCTTCCTGTTCGTGATCGCCGCCGCGGCCCTGATCCCGGCTCCCGGGGTCCGCGAGCCGCTGCGGACCTAGTCCTTCAGCTTCTTCCCGGTCGTGAAGAGGTACTGCGCCCAGGCGTAGGTGGGCACGGCCAGGGCGGCGGTGACGCCCAGCGACAGCCAGACGGACACGTCGGCCTCGCCGAGGAACCCGAAGCGCACGGCGTTGACGAGGTAGAAGACCGGGTTGACGTGCGAGAGCTCGTGCCACGGCGACGGCAGCACGTCGACCGAGTAGAACACCCCGCCCACGAACGCCAGCGGGAGGATCACGATGTTCGCGATGAAGGTGGTGTGGTCCCACGTCTGCGCGTGGATGCCCACCACGAGCCCGAGCGCGGCGAACAGCACGAGCCCGAGCGCCGTGGCGGCGATCAGCGCGAAGGGACGCTCGACCGGGACGCCCACGAGCACGATCGCGAGCACCAGCAGCGAGCCGCCGATCGCGAGCGCCCGGAACAGCCCGCCCACGGTGTAGCCGAGCGTCATCTGCCAGGGCCGCATCGGGGCCGAGAGAACGTCGTTTATGTAGCGGTCGAAGCGCGCCTGGAAGATGCTCGACGCGTTGTTGGCGTAGGCGGCCTGCGCCATCGCCATCGTGATCAGGCCGGGAACGATGAACACCTCGTAGTCCACGCTGCCCACCTGCTTGATACGGCCGCCCAGCGAGAGCCCGAACACCAGGATGAAGAGCAGCGAAGACACCACGGGCGCCAGCACCGTCTGCGTCCAGAGCTTGGACACGCGCAGCGTCTCGCGACGGCAGAGCCAGACCATTCCCGTCACGGCTGGACCGTGGCTCCCGCCATCGCCTTCACGTAGACGTCCTCGAGGCGGTCGGCGCCGTAGCGCTCGCTGAGGCCGGCGGCGGTGTCGCGCGCGATCAGGTGCCCGTCGCGGATCAGCCCGATCTCCTCGCACAGCGACTCCGCCTCCTCGAGGTAGTGCGTGGTGAGGAGGATCGTGGTGCCCTCGGCGTGGAGCTGGCGGATGTAGCGCCACAGCTCGGTGCGCAGCTCGAAGTCCACGCCGGCGGTGGGCTCGTCGAGGATCACGAGGCGCGGGCGGTGCATCAGCGCGCGGGCCAGCAGCAGGCGACGGCGCTGGCCCCCCGAGAGCTTCGGGGCGCGCGTGTCGCGCTTGCCCTGGAGGCCGAAGGCGCCGATCATCTCCTCGGCGCGCTCCTCGGCCTCCTCGCGCTCCATCCCGAAGTACCCGCCGTGGTAGGTGAGCGTCTCGCGCACGGTCAGGAAGCGGTCGAGGTTGATGTCCTGCTCCGCCAGCCCGATCCAGGAGCGCGCGAGCAGCGTGTCGGCCGGCTCGCCGAACACCAGCACCTCACCCTCGCTCACCCGGATCAGGTTGCAGACCGCGCTGATGAGGGTCGTCTTGCCGGCGCCGTTGGGGCCGAGCAGGCCAAAGAACGCGCCGGCCGGGATCTCGAGGTTGAAGTTCTCCACGGCGAGCGTGCCGTCGTCGTAGCGCTTGGTGAGCCCGCGCACCTCGAGCGCGGGTGGGTCTTCCCTGTACACCGCTTCGAATCTAGCGGGGGCGTACCGCGGCGAAGCAGAACTGGATGCAGGCGAAGTAGAAGGCGCCGCGCTCGGCCAGCGCACGTTGCTCGTGGCCCCACGCCTTCGCGTCCTCGGGATCGACGAGTCGCTGCGAGACCACGAACTGCTCGACGAAGTCCACGAGCCAGCCGCCGTACGTCTCATGCGACAGCTCGTTGGTCGCGAACGTGTGGCCCTCCATCCGCAACTGGCCGAACCCGGCGGCTCGCAGCTCGGAGCCCAGTGTTCGCGGCAGCGTGGTGTGAGTGAGATGCGAGTCCCACCCGGCCAGCACCCGGGCCATGCGCTCCGGGTCCTCGGTGCGCATGGACACGGTGGACCAGTCCACGTCCCAGACCACCACGCGCCCGCCTGGCCGGAGCACCCGGTGGATCTCCCGGAGCACGGCCGCCACGTCGGGCACGTATTCGAGCACCTGCACGGACAGCACGGCGTCGAACTCCGCGTCGGCCACGGGCAGCGAGGTGGCGTCCGCCTCGTGGAAGGCCACGTTGGCGCGCCCCTCGCAGCGGCGCGCGGCCACGGCCAGGCTCGAGGAGCTCCCGTCCACGCCGACCACCGATCCCTCGGGACCCACCGCGTCCAGCAGCTCGGCCACGTAGAAGCCGGGCCCGCAGCCCACGTCGAGGATCCGCTCACCCGGCGCGGGAGCAAGCGCCTCGTGCACGAGCGCGCGCCGGCGGCGCATATCGCGCTTGCGGTAGACGTGGTCGAGCTGCTTCACCACCTGGTCGTCGAACTCCAGGCGGTTCACGGCGCTCAGCCCAGCGCCCGTCCGTACTGGCGTTCGTAGTACTCGCGGTACTCGCCCGAGCGGATCGGTCCCCACCAGGGCTCGTTGTCGCGATACCAGTCGACCGTGCGGCGCAGACCCTCCTCGAAGCGCACCTGCGCCTCCCAGCCGAGCTCCGACCGCAGCTTCTCCGAGGACAGCGAGTAGCGCAGGTCGTGGCCGGGGCGGTCGGTCACGTGCTCGATCAGCGACTCGTCGGCGCCGGTGAGCTCGAGGATGCGGGTGACCACCTCGATGTTCTCGCACTCGTCCGGTCCACCCACGTTGTAGGCCTGGCCGGGGCGGCCGCGCTCGAGCACGGCGTGGATGCCGCGGCAGAAGTCCTCCACGAACAGCCAGTTGCGCACCTGGCGGCCGTCGCCGTACACCGGCAGCGAGTCGCCGTGCAGCGCGTTGAGGATCATCAGCGGGATCAGCTTCTCGGGGTACTGGCGCGGTCCGTAGTTGTTCGAGCCGCGGCAGATCACCGCCTCGATGCCGTACGTGTGGGCGTGGGCCGAAACCAGCAGGTCGCCCGCCGCCTTGGTGGCCGAGTAGGGCGAGGACGGGTCGAGCGGCGACTCCTCGGTGAAGGAGCCGGAGGCGATCGAGCCGTACACCTCGTCGGTCGAGACCTGGAGGTAGCGCGACACGCCGAACTCGCGGGCCGCGTCCAGCAGCACGCCCGTGCCGATCACGTGCGTGCGCGCGAAGGCCTCCTGGTCGGCGATCGAGCGGTCCACGTGCGAGTCGGCCGCGAAGTTGACCACCGCGTCCACGCCCTCCATCACCTCGCGCACCGCCTGCGGATCCTCGATCGCGCCGACCACCAGCGGCACGCCCTCCGGCAGGTTGTCGCGGCGGCCGGCATAAGTGAGCTTGTCGAGCACCACCACGTCGTGCTCGCCGGCCACGAGCCGGACGTAGGTGGATCCGATGAATCCGGCGGCGCCGGTGACGAGCAGCTTCATGCGTGCACCTCTCGTTCGGCGAGGTAGGCGTCGAGTCCCTCCTGCCAGGGTGGCAGGAGCGGCTCGCGCTCGGTACCGAGCACCGAGTATGCGGGCCGGGGTGCGGGCAGCGGGTACTCCGCGGTGGTGATCGGCTCCAGCCGGCAGTCCACGCCGGCGCGCTCGAAGGCGGCGGCCGCCAGGTCGTACCAGGAGCAGGACCCGGCGGCGGCCACGTGGTGGATGCCGTAGTCCTCGCCCGAGGCGATCTCCACGAGGGCGCGAGCCAGATGCCCGGTGTAGGTGGGGCAGCCGATCTGGTCGGCCACCACGCGCGCCTCGTCGTTCTCGCGTCCCACGCGCAGCATCGTGTCCACGAAGTTCTTGCCGCCGGCCCCGAACAGCCAGGACGAGCGGGCGATGAAGTGGCGCGGGTTGGCGGCCGCAGTGGCCTGCTCGCCGGCCAGCTTGGAGCGCCCGTAGCTGGACGCCGGGCCGGTGGGGTCGGACTCCACGTAGGGCTCGCCCTTGCGGCCGTCGAAGACGTAGTCGCTCGACACGTAGAGCACCGCCGGCGCCGCCTCGGCCACGATGCCGGCGGCCTCGCCGTTCACCAGCATCGCCTGCTCGGGCTCTGACTCGGCCCCGTCCACGTTGGTGTACGCAGCGCAGTTGAGCACCACGTCGGGCTCGGTCTCGGCCACCGCCTGGCGCACGGCCCGCGCGTCGGTCACATCGAGCTCCGCGCGCGAGAGCGCGATCGCGTCGTCGCCCAGCACGCGCACCACGTCCTGGCCGAGCATGCCGCCGGCGCCCACCACGAGCGCCCTCACAGGATCTGCACGTCCGCGTTGTCGCCGACCACGAAGCGGTAGGCCTTGGGGAGCGCGGGGCCGCGCCGGATGCGCACGTTCTTGCCGATCAGGCTGGCCTCCACGCGGTATTCGAGGTCGCGCACGGTCGAGCCCGAGAGCACGATCGAGTGCTCCAGCTCGGCCTTCACGATCTCCACGTCCTCGCCGATCGCCGTGTACGGGCCAATGTAGGCGTCGGTGATCCGCGAGCCGCGGCCGATGATCGCGGGGCCGCGCACTGTGGCGCGCTCCAGCACCGCGCCCTCCTCGATCACCACGCGTCCCTCCACGCGCGAGTCGACCACGTCGCCGTCGATCCGCTCCTCGAGGTCGTCGAGGATCAGCCGGTTGGCCTCGAGCATGTCCTGCACCTGGCCGGTGTCCTTCCACCAGCCGTGCACGATGTGCGGGTCCACGCGCTGGCCGCGCTCCACCATCGACTGGATGGCGTCGGTGATCTCGAGCTCGTCGCGCCATGAGGGCTCGATCGAGCGGGCGGCGTCGAAGATCGACGGCGTGAACATGTACACGCCCACGAGCGCCAGGTTGGTCTTGGGGTCCTTCGGCTTCTCCACCAGCCGCGCCACCCCGCCGTCGCCGTTCAGCTCCGCCACGCCGTAGCTCTCGGGATCCGGCACCGGGGTGAGGAGGATCAGCGCGTCGGGGCTCTCGCTCCGGAAGCTGTTCACCAGGTCCACGATCCCGTCGCGCAGCAGGTTGTCGCCGAGGTACATCACGAAGGGCGACGACCCGAGGAAGGGCTCGGCGGTGAGCACGGCGTGCGCGAGCCCCTTGGGCTCGTCCTGCTCGATGTACTCGATCTTCAGCCCGAAGTTCGTGCCGTCGCCCACGGCAGCGCGGATCTCGCCGCCGGTCTCGGGCGCGACGATGATCCCCACCTCGACGATGCCGGCCTCGGCCATCGCCTCGAGCCCGTAGAAGAGCACGGGCTTGTTGGCCACGGGTACGAGCTGCTTGGCGCTCGTGTGCGTGAGCGGCCGCAGCCGGGTGCCCTTCCCGCCGGACAGGATCAGGCCCTTCAGCTCATCCATCAGTAGGTGCCTCCGAGCTTGCGATGGTCCCAGCTGACCACACGTGAGGGAACGAAGCGCAGGCCCACACGCTTCTGCGCCTGCGCGGCCACCATCTCGCGCACCTCCGGCCCGAGGTCGCCGGCATAGCGGCCGAACAGGGTCAGGCCGTACTTCTCCACCGCTGCGGGGTCGTGCTCGAGATCCACGTGACACTCCAGCATGACGCCCCGGAGCTCGTGGTACTGCACTCCGTCCTCGATCCCGACCGTGGCGCGCGGGTCGCGCTCGAGGTTGCGCGCCTTCTGCGACTTGGCGTAGGTCCAGCCGATCAGCTCGTCGCCCTCGGGCACGAACCAGAGCGGGACCATGTGCGGCATGCCGTGCGGGCCCACGGTCGCGCACTGCATGACCATCTGCTCGTCGAGGAACGCGCGGCGCTCGTCGTCGGACATCGCTATCTGCTGCCGCCGGGAGGGCACGAGGTTCGGCAGGGTATCCGCACGCGGAGGCATCGGCGGCGGTGGAACCGGGTAGTGCGATGACAGTCGTCGCTCCGCCGAGAACAGAGGGGTCTCCAATGCGTTCAAAGAGGTCACGGTCCATCATCACCGCCGTTCTTGCGCTGGTCGCGACGGGGGCGGGTGGGCCGGCGGCGGCCGATGCCGCCACCGAGCGGACGACGCTCACCGCCTCCAAGGCGGCGAAGAAGGGCTGCCACACGTGGTACGCGGGGCGCTCGGCGCGCACCGGAACGCTGCGCGTGACCGCCGGTGCGACCGGGCTGGTTCAGGCGCGCCTGAGGAGCAGGGGCGACTGGGATCTGGCGGTGTTCGACGCCAGGACCAAGCGCTACGTGGCCGGCTCCGCGGCCTTCGCCGGCCGCGAGCTGGCGGAGGGATTCGTGACCAAGGGGCAGCGCCTGATCGTGCAGGGCTGCCGGTTCCGCGGGCGCGCCAAGCACGCTCGCGTGTCCGTTTCGTTCCTCGCCGTCCCCGCGCGGGCGCGGGGGCGGACGCAGGTCGTAGAGGTCTCGACCCCCACGCGCGCGGACAAGAGCCGCCTTCAGGGCCTCGGGCTGGACCTCACGGAGAGCGGTGACGCCAACTCGATCGACGTGGTCATCGCGGGCGAGGCGGATGCGCGCAAGCTCCGCACGGCCAAGTTCCGCTACCGGGTCAAGATCGCCGACCTCGGCGCCAGGACGCGAGCCAACCGCCGGGCCGACAGGCGCTACCGGATCCGGACCGCCGGAGCGGGCGGCAGCAACCTCCCCAGCGGGAGGACCACCTACCGCCACCTCGCCGACTACGAGCTGGAGCTGAAGCAGCTGGCCGCGCGCCACCCGAAGCTGGTGCGCCCGTTCACGCTGCCCTACCGCACGCACCTCGGTCGTGACGTGCTGGGCATCGAGATCGCCAGGAACGCGTATCGGCTCGCCGACGGCAAGCCGATCTTCCTGAACATGGGTGTCCATCACGCGCGCGAGTGGCCGGCGGGCGAGCACGCGCTCGAATGGGCCTACGACCTGCTCAAGAACTACGGGCATGCGCGGCGCACGACGCGGCTGGTGGATGCCACCCGCAACATCGTGATCCCGATCGTCAACCCCGACGGGTTCAACATCTCCCGCGAGGCGCCCGACTTCCCGCCGGACGAGGAGTTCGGCCTGTTCTCCTACGAGATGAAGCGCAAGAATTGCTGGCCCGATCCCGCTAACCCGGGCCCGTGCGACGCCAACCCGACGGCCGGCGCGGCTCTCGGCGTGGACCCGAACCGCAACTACGGCGGGCTCTGGGGCGGACCGGGAGCGAGCACGGACCCGCTGGCCTCGGACTTCCGCGGCACGGGGCCGTTCTCCGAGCCCGAGACCCAGAACATCCGTTGGCTCCACTCCGAGCGGCAGATCACCAACCTGATCACCAACCACACCTACTCGAACCTGCTGCTGCGCCCGCCCGGCGTGGTGGACCAGGGCTTCCCGCTCGAGGAGCCGCTGATGAAGGCGCTCGGGGCCCGGATGGCGGAGCACAACGGCTACGCCAACGGCCCGAGCTTCGGCCTGTACGACACCACCGGCGGCACCGAGGACTGGACGTTCTGGACCGCCGGCGGGCTCGGCTACACGTTCGAGATCGGCCCGACCGAGTTCCACCCGCCCTACCAGGCGGGCGTCGTGGCCGAGTACCTCGGCCTGCCGCCGGCAGAGGGCGCGGGCAAGGGCGGGAACCGCGAGGCCTATTACGAGATGCTCGCCTCGACCGCCAGCGCGCGCGATCACTCGCTCGTTACCGGCAAGGCGCCGAGGGGCTGGAAGCTCAGGATCGCCAAGAGCTTCATGACCTCGACGTCCCCGGTGTGGGGAGACGACACGAGCACGATCATCGGCGACCCGATCCTCTTCCCGGACAAGCTCGAGAGCGAGCTGACCTCGAAGGGCGGGCGCTTCGCGTGGCACATGAACCCGTCGACCCGCCCGGTGGTGGCAGGACGCGACGGGCGCAACCCGACGGGGCCGCCGCAGGCGAGCATCCCGTTCGCGAACCCGCCTGGAGTGCCGGCCGAGAACACCGGCGACTACTCGGCGGGCAGCGAGGCGATCCCGTTCACCGTGCAGGGACCGCCTGCGGTGGACAACGGGCGCATGACGGTGCACATCGAGTGGGCCAACCCGGACACCGACTGGGACATCTACATCACCGACTCGACCGGCGAGGTCGTGACGCAGTCGGCGTCCTTCGGGGACACCAACGAGGACGCCACGCTGGTGGACCCGCCACCCGGCCAGTACACCGCGCACGTGCAGAACTACGACCAGGTCGACGGGCAGCCCGTGGACGACTGGTCCGGCGGCGTGGTCAGCTTCCGCAACCCGACACCGCGCACGGTCGGGCCGAAGGAGGCTTGGATCCTGAGCTGTGAGGATCCCGAGGGCCGCCTGCGCGCCACCCGCCGCGTGGTCGTGGACCGCGGCCAGCGTGTGGACGTGGGCAGGGTGTGCTCGCGCAGCTACGCTGCGAAGCGCACAGACTGACGGAGGAGAGGAAGAACCGGTGGGCGGGCGCGCCGCAGGGCGCGTCCGCAGCCGGCGCCGTCAGCCAGTGGCGGCCGTCAGCGCTTGACGGCGCCCGCGAGCGCCTCGGCGGCCTCGAGCACTGCGGCCCGGGCATCCTCCGGCTCGAGCACCACGGCGTCGCCGGCCTCCTTCAGCACCTCGCGCGCGAGCCACTCGTGCGAGGCGAACGTGCGCTCCACCACCACGGCACCGTCGGAGAGGTCCTCGACCACCCGGCGGTCCTCGCGCGCCCAGCGGGCGCGCTCGGGTGAGATCCAGATCCGGGCGGTGCTCGAAGCGGGCACCTCGCCGGTGGAGAGCCAGCCGTGCACGTCGGGCTCGATGCCCTCGCGCGGCTCGAATGTCTCGTCGAGCACGGTGGCCTCGCGGATGCGGTCGAGCCTGTACGAGCGCGACGCGTCCTTGTCGAGGTCGAAGCAGTGCACGTACCAGCCCTCCTGGCCGTTGGCCAGCTTGTAGGGCTCGATGGTGCGCTCGGTGAACTCGTCCTCGTTCTCCTTGTAGTACTCGATGCGCAGGAGGCGGCGGCCGGCGACCGCGTTCGAGACCACCCGCGCGATATCCGAGTCGTCGCCCTTGGCGGTCGTGATCTGGAGTCCCTCCGCGGCCGGGTCCTGGCCCAGCGCGTCCACGATCTTCTGGCGCGCCGAGGTGAGCGAGCCCTCGGGCAGGTGCTCGCCGATCAGGTCGATGGCCGCCACGAGCGCCTTGGCCTCGAGCGGGAGAAGGCGCGCCGGGCGCGCGAAGTTGTCGCCGTAGGGCTCGGGGTCCACCTCGATCTGGCCGCCGGTGATCTCGGCGTACAGCACGTAGCTGCCGCCGCCGAAGTTCACGACGTTCAGCACGTCGATGTCCTGGCGCAGCTCCTGCTCGGAGATCTGGAGGCGCTGGCACAGCTCGGCGACCTCGAGCTTGCGCGCGTCGCGGGCGGCGTCGATCAGGATGCCCGCCAGCGTGACCAGCCGGGCGAAGCGCTCCGGCCGGATCGGCGAGTCGTCGCGGTCGTCGGAGTCGTCGGGCTGCGCGGCGGCGCGGCGGCGGCGCGACTTGCCGGCGATCTCCCAGGTGCCGGTGTGCCGCTCCACAACGAGCTCCAGCCGCTCGCGGGCCTCGGCCACCAGCTCGTCCGGCTCGAGTATCCCCGCCTGGTCGCCCAGTCCCAGGACCCAGGAGAGCAGCTGGCGCGACTCCGAGTACTCCGTCTCGAAGATCACGCCGTCGTCGGTGTGCGTGCTCTGGCCTGCGTGCCCGAAGTGGCGGAGGGCGAGCCAGTCGATCCGGTTGGAGAGCCAGATGCGAGCCCGGCCCACCGGGTCGCCGAGCTGCCAGTCGGTACGGGTGGCGTAGGAGCGTGGGTCGAACTCCTCCGGACGGTTGAAGTCGTGCTCCGCCTTCGACGAGTAGCCGACCTTGCCGCGGATGCGCGACACGCGGAACACGCGCACGTCATCGCGCTCGTGCGAGTACCCGATCAGGTAGAACTGCCCGCCGCGGAAGAGCAGGTGGTAGGGATCCACCTTGCGCTTCTCCTCGGCGTCGCGGCCGATCGTGTAGTACTCGAAGAGGATCGTCTTGCGGCGGAAGATCGCCGTCTCGACCTTGGACAGCCGCTGCGAGAGCTCGCGCCCGCCGCTGTCCGCGGTGACCGCCATCGCCACCGAGCGCTCCTCCGGCGCGTCGAGCGGCGAGGGCTTGCCCCACGACAGCTGCTGGAGCGCCAGGCGCAGCGGCTCGGCGTAGGCGAACGTGCCGTCGAGGAGGTACAGCGCCATGCGCAGGGCGCCCAGCTCCTCGTCGGTGAACGCGATCGCCGGCAGGTAGAAGTTCTCGGGTGGCAGGGAGTAGTTCTCTGCCTCGTAGTAGCCCTCGGCGGGCTTGTCGACCTTGAGCTGGATCCCCAGCGACTCGAGCTCCGAGCGGTCGGCGTAGAAGCGCCGCGCGAAGGCCTCGTCGTTCATCTGCGAGTAGCCCTCCACGTCCGCCTTGATCTCGAGCGCGGACACGGGCCGCCGCTCCGCCATCAGGAAAGAGATCAGTGACAGCTGCCGGATGAGCTTCTCGGTGTCCTTGGCCATACGCGTCACGAGGATAAGCGGGAAAGCGAGCGGTGCACGCCCCCTATCCCGCTATTTGCGGCCTTGCGGTAGCGGAAGCGGCCGGCTCGGCCGGCCGCGCACCGATGTTCTCCCAGAGAAAGCCGCTGCCTAAGCGGCTTCGCGCCGACTTTCGCCCTCGGCGGGGGCGAAGTAGGCGGATGCGGAGATGCCGCGATCGAAGGCCGACCAGGTGGCGCCGTTGGCCAGGCTCTTCTGAATCCGGTCGAAGCTCCCGAGGTTTCCGCCCAGGTTGTCGATGAAGTGGACCAGCGTGGCCTCGCGGGTGCATGGCACCACGGGGCTGCCGTGCTCGAGCTTGCCGTGGTGGCTGAGGATGATGTGGAGCACGGCCTGCGCGATGGGGGGCGGGAAGCCCTCGATCGAGTCCATCTCGGTGCGGACCCGGAAGTACCCGAGCGGGATCTCGCCGAGCAGCTTGCCGGCGTCGGTGAGCTCGATCGCCTCGCCGTTCCAGGCGTAGGCCTCGAGCTTGCCGATGTCGTGCAGGAGAGCTCCGGTGACCGCCACGTCCCGGTCGATGGCCGGGAAGGTGGCGGCGAGGGCGCTCACGCCCTGGGCCACCGAGAGGCAGTGCTCGAGCAGTCCGTGCCGGTAGGCCTGGTGGTAGTACTTGGCGGCGGGCGCCTCGTGCCAGCGGGCGCCGCCCTCGGTCGAGCGATCCAGAAGCCGGTCGAGAAGCTGGCGCAGGTGCGGCTGCTGAACCGTGCCCATAAGCGCCTCGAGGTCGGCCGCCATCTGCGCATACGGCACCGGCGGACCCTCCGTGAGGTCCACGAGGTCGTACTCGCCCTCGGCCGCGGGGCGGACCGCCCGGACCGTGATGCCCGCGCCGTAGCGCTGATCGACGCTGAAGCGCCCGGCCACGCGCACCACCGTGCCGGCCACGCAGACCGGCTCGGCCTCCTGGACGCCGTCCCACATGACCGCCTCGATCGAGCCGCTGAGGTCGCCCAGCTGCAGCTTCAGGAAAGGCTCGCCGTTGCGCTTCTGGCGCAGCGTGCGCCCGCGGATGACGAAGACCTCGTCCACGTCCTGGCCGTCCACGAAGTCGCGCACGAAGCAGCGTGTGGGAGTGAGCGTGGGTTGCTCCATCGGAAGGGCCAAGTTAGAACCGAACTCGGACGGGATAGCCTGCATGCCGGTGGAGTCGCCCCCGGCCCGTAAGACCTGACATGACCGTGCTCGTTGCAGGGGGAACTGGCGCGCTCGGCACCGCCGTGGTGCAGGAGCTTCTGGACGCCGGGTACTCCTGCGAGCTCACCTGGATCGTGGACGCGGAGCGCGAGCGGATCGAGTCGGAGCTGGCGGATCGGGTGACCCTGGTGCGCGCCGACCTCACCGATCCGGACGGCGGCGTGGCGAAGGCTGTGGCGGGAGTGGGCGACCTCGAGGCGGTGGTCAACCTGGTGGGCGGGTATGCCTCGGGGCCACTGGTGCACGAGACCGATCTCGCGGACTTCCAGCGGATGGTGGAGCTGAACCTCACGCCGGCCTTCCTTCTCGCGCGCGAGGCGATGCCGCGGCTGGTCGAGCGCGGGGGCGGCGCCTTCGTCGGGGTCTCCGCTCGTGCGGCACTGCGGCCGTTCGCCGGCGCCGCCGGCTACATCGCGGGCAAGGCGGCGCTGCTGGCGTTCGTGCAGGCGCTGGACGCCGAGTACAAGGGCAAGGGGGTGCGCGCCAACGCGATCCTGCCGAGCGTGATCGACACGCCCGCCAACCGGGCCGCCCAGCCCGATGCCGACTACTCGAAGTGGGTAGACCCGAAGGCGATCGCCAAGGTGGTCCGCTTCCTGGTCTCGGACGAGTCGGCGACGCTCAGCGGCGCCGCCGTCCCGGTCTACGGCCGAGCCTGATTGAGTCGGTGCGCAGCCGGCCGAGCCGGCTGCTTCCGCTAACTGCCACCGTAGTACGCGAGCGCGCGCTTCCCGAGCTGCTTCGCGGCCGCGGCGTTCTGCATCGCGCCGATCGGCGCTCCGATCAGGGGTATGAACCGCCCGGCGTAATGGCGCGTCAGCCGCTTGGCCATGTATCTGGCGAGCCTGATGTGAAGGCCGGACCGGTCGCCGGAGCGCAGCGCCCGCTCGGCAGCCGCCTGTGCCAGGTGCTTTCCGAGCCCGTCGAGCGCCTTGCGGGCATCCTCGGGAGTGGCGTAGAGGTCGAGCAGCGCCAGCAGCTCGGCGGGGCGCATCGGGTGGCGCGGGTCGTACCCGTACGCGGCGGCGATGAAGTAGACCATCCGGCTCTCGATCCACAGGAACGCGACGAGGTCGGGCGCGGCCGTGACGATCCCGCCCACGCCCAGCACCCCGCCCTCCAGGCGAGCCAGGCGCACGTGCTTGCGATAGGCGATCTTCGCCAGTTTCTCCGGGGTCTGGCCCCCACCCGCCACGCGCACCCATTCGGCGGCAGCCGGTCCGAAGCGCTCCGCCGCGGTGAGGGCGATGTGCTCGGGCGCCCGATCCGGCTCGGCGAGGATCCGATCCCAGAGCGATTGCGGCGGGCGGCCTACTTGATCCAGTTGAGACACTGGGAACATGTGCCCAGTTTCGCGACCGTTACGACGAGGTAGGAGACAGGCATGGCTACCGACACCACACCCCGGCAGGGAATTCTCAGCGAAGAGATGGCGTCTGAGCGCGAGGAGCTGATCGCGCTGCTGACCAAGGCGTACTGGATGGAGCTCGAGACGGTGATGAGCTACATCGCCAACTCGATCAATCCCGACGGCGTGCGCGCCCAGGAGATCATCGAGTCGCTCGAGGAGGACATCACCGAGGAGCTGGGCCACGCGCGCCAGTTCGGCGCACGCATCAAGGAGCTCTACGGCGTGGTGCCCGGCTCACTCGACTTCAGCGCGGAGCAGTCCTACCTGCAGCCGCCCGAGGAGCAGACCGACATCGTCCACGTGATCAAGGGCGTGATCCAGGCCGAGTCGGGCGCGATCGAGCACTACAACCACATCATC
Source organism: uncultured Thermoleophilaceae bacterium (assembly GCA_963764665.1). Lineage (GTDB taxonomy): Bacteria > Actinomycetota > Thermoleophilia > Solirubrobacterales > Thermoleophilaceae > JACVRW01. The sequence goes on from CAVXTL010000002.1 coordinate 22,924, forward strand.
GAGTTCACCGAGGGCAAGGACCCGGTGACCCAGGACATGGTGATCGGAATCCTCCGCGACGAGGAGGGTCACCGGCGCCTGTTCGAGGGGTTCCTGCGGGAGTACAAGGTCGAGGGGCTCGCCTAACGGCTGCTGCTCGCGGGTCCTGTCTCCGGCAGCGATCACCGTTCCAGCTCGCAAGCTCACTGATCCGGTAATCGCCGCCGTCGCCACCCGCTCGGCGGAAGAACCGGCCGCTGTTTTGTGAAGCGATGAGGGACCAACGGTTCGCCGGTCCCGGCTCCCTTGCTTAGCGCTCCAAACGAGGGGACGGTGTTGGTCAGTCAACCGTGTGGTCGAGCGGGTGGCGACGTTGCGCATCTTCGGACAAGAACCGTCGTTTGGTTCTTGAACGAAGAGGCGCGACGGAGACAGGACCCGCGAGCAGAACCTCAGCGGGCCAGGCCCAGGTCGAACCCGAATACGGCCTTCACGCCGCGTCGCACGCCGGGTCCGGCGTAGGTGACCGTCAGCTTGATGTCGTGACAGGTGCGGATGCTCGCGGCGGTCTCGCGCGGGATCTTGAAGACCCAGCGGCGGCCCGCCTTCGAGTGGCTCAGGGGGCCGCTGCCGCAGATCCCAGTGAGCTCGAGCCTGCGGGTGGGCACCTTGAGGTCGATCGTGACCGGGGTGCCCGCGCGTACGGGGAGCCGGCGGCGGGTGCTGGGCTGCGACGCCGGCAGCGTGCACGTCTTCGGAGTGGGCCGGCAGTAGGGCCCGCGGGTGGCCTTGAGCGAGGTGGCCGGCGTGCTGATGACAGCCTGCGGCGGCCAGTCGGTTGTCACGCGCGCGCTACACGCCTCGCCGCCCTTGAAGACCGCCGCGAAGGTCACGGACTCGGAGGCGCCGCGTGCCGCGGTGTGGATCGACACGCGCTTGGTGCAGCGGTCGAGCGGGAGGTCCTCGTCGTCGCAGCCTGCCTCGCAGGGGCGCCAGTAGGCGCTCACGGCGTAGCGGCCGCGGGGTAGCGAGACGATCGCGCGGCCGGATGCGGCGTTCCGCTGCGCGACAACCTTTCCGGCGGCGTTGCGCACCACCACGAACGGCGTGGCGCCGGCGCTGTACGGGCCGGCGCTCTCGTCGAAGCGCGCGGTGAACACCAGCCGCCCCTGCTTCGCCGCGGCCTGGGCGGACGTCGACGGATCGCCGGCGGATGTGCCGGCGAAGGTGAGCGCCCCGATGACCGCGATCAGCAAGACCGCTCCCGGGGAGGAGGCGGCGGATCCCCTCATCGGGTCCCATCCAACCACGACTTGCCCTTCTTCGCCATCCGCACGGCGAGGCCCCGGGCTACCCGGGGCCCCGCCGGCGGAGGGCTCGCGGCTCAGCGCACGAAGCGCCGGGCCGGGAGCGGTGTGGCATCCCCGGAAGCCGATGCGGCGGCCGGGAGCCCTGAACAACGTGAGGGAGAACAGCAGCGCCAGCCCGCTCAGGAGGAGCCACACGCCGGCCGCGATGAGCAGCCAGGCGGAGACCCCGGTGAGCGGCAGCGACCCCGCCACGTCGACGAGGGCGGCCGGGACGAGTCCCGCGCCAAGGGGCAACGAGGCCCCGCCATCGCCACGCAGCACCGCCATGTCCCCAATCCCGCCGGCACCAGGCGACTCGGCGAGATCGCCCGATCCCAGCGTCCCGGCGGCCCCTGCGCCACCGGAGGACGAGCCGGCGGCACTCGAGGCAACGCCCCGAAGTGCCGCCGTGCTCGTCTCGAGGAGCCGCGCCACACCCGTGACCGGGGTGGCTACGGCTCCTTCGGTCGTGGACCCGGTGGCTGCCGCTGCCTCCCGGATACCCCTGCCGAGGACCTCGGTCAGGGCGCCCACCCCGGCCTCGGTGACCTCTTCCACGACCTCCGCGCCGTCGTCTCCGCCGGTCGTGTCCGGATCGTTCCCGTCATTGCTCAGAACGCTGACGGGTACGTCCGCCCCGACGGAGCCGACCTGCGTGGCTCCTTCCGACCCGGTGGCTGTCTGTCCACCGTCTGCCGGAGCTTCCGACGACGTGCCTCCGTCGCCGTCGCTCGCCACGCGCACGGGCGCGCTTGCGGTTTGTGATCCAACCTGGGCCCCTCCCGAGGCCCCGTCCGCGGCCTGACTGCCACTTCCCGCGCCGCCGCCGGCGGGGCGTCATCGCCGTCGCTGAGGACGCGTACCGGGGCGCTCACCGTCTGCGAGCCGACCTGGCCCGCTCCGGTGGAGTCGCCGGTGTCCTGTGCTCCGGCGGCCGCCGCTGCGGGTGTACCGGAGTCGCCGCCGTCGCTGAGTACCCGCACGGGCACGCTCATCGACTGGGCGCCGACCTGGCCGGTCGCGGTCGATTGTGTGGTTGCTTGGCTCGGGGTGTCCGCCCACGCCGGCTGTGCAGCCAGTACAGCCCCGAGCACCGAAGTGCTGCGTTCATCTGAACTTCTCCCTCTTCGCGTTTCGAACGTCGTGCCGGGCGCGGAGGCCCGGCGTCATCGGCAGCCCGGGAGGGCTAGCCGGGACGTTCGAGCGCGAAGGCGAGCGGCAAAGGCCGCCCGACCGCGTCGAAGCGCGGCAGCCGCGTCTTGAGCGCGGATGCTGCGAGGAAGAGAAGCGTGAGGAGCACCGCGGCGGCGCCGGAGGAGAACGCCGCCGACGCCACGCCGGCGCCGCTGCCGGAGTTCAGTGCGGGACCGGCCGGCGAGGGGCCGGCGGGCTCGTCGGTGGTGGGCGGAAGCTCGGGGGCCGGCGAGTGTGCCGAGCGGCCGGCGCCGCGGTCCGAAGACACGCTCGCCGCGCCGGGTGACGCGGCCAGGTCGCTGGCGGCGGGGGGCGCGCTCCGGTGGGCCGGCGAGGCCATGCCGCGGGGCGCCTCGCGGCGCGCGCGAGCGGTCGGCCGCGGCGCGGCGGCCGGCGCGGCGGTGGCGGTGACATCCACCCCGGTCGTGGCCGCGGCGACGGTCTCGGTGGTGGCCACCGTCCGCTCGACCGTGGCACCGAGCTCGGAGCCGTTCGCCGGCACGTTCCGGCCCGGATCGACCGGAAGCTCGGCGCGGGGCGGCTGCTGGGCTCCCTGCAGGGTGCGGGACACGACGCCGTCGACCTCGGCGGTCACCTGGCCGACCGTCGTGCCGGTGCTCTGAACGACCTCGTTCACGCCGGCCACCGTCTGCTCCAGCAGCCCGGAGGGAGTGGCGGCGCTGGCGCCGGCCGGCACGAGCAGCAGCAGGAGGGCCGTCAGCACTCCCGTCCTCGCGATGTTTCTCCCGGCGGCGCTCATGGGTTGCGACTCCACCCGCAGGTGGGGTCAGGCGGAGTGGTACCCAGTGCGGAGCGCCTCACCGGAACTGCGCAAGTTCGGTTCAGGGTTGGGAGGACAAGCCTTCAGCGGCGGGTGGAATTTCCGCTCTACGAGCGCGTGACCACGAGCTTCGTCTCGAACTCGAGAACGGCCTCGGCGGCGGCCTCCCAGGGGACCACCCGGCTGGTGACCAGCTCCGGCCGAAGGCGGCCGGCGGCCACGTGGTCGAGCACGTCCGGCAGCGCGGCTCGGGCCATCACGCGACCCACGTGGAGGTCGATCCCGTTCACGTACATCTGGAGCATCGGGAGCGGCGTCTCCGGCTCATACAGGATGCCCACGTGGGTGCACTCCCCGCCGCGCTCGGTGGCGCCGATCGCGGTCACGAGGCCCTCACGGGAGGCACTCGCGTCCACGGTCACCGGGAACGGCCCAAGCCGGCCGGACGGCGCTCCCTCCAGGACCTCCGCCCCGAGCTCGGCGGCCACGGCGAGGCGTGCGGGATCGGCGTCCAGGTAGGTGACGGAGGAGGAGCCGAGAGCGAGCGCGGCGTCCACCGCATACAGGCCCACCGAGCGCGCCAGGCCGCCCACCACCAGCACCGGGGCGCCGGGCCGCCGGGCGAGCGGGCCCGCCACGGTTCGCCAGCCGTCCACGACGTTGTCGCCCGCGCTGGCCACGCTCACCGGGTCCACGCCGTTCGGCACGGGCACGAGCATCGCGTCGGCGAACGGCACCCGCACGAGATCGGCCAGCGCGCCGCCCCAGTCGCCTCCCACCATCCCGAAGCCGTACATCGATTGCGGCGGCACGGCCTCGCAGTCGCCCGTGCGGCCGCGGCGGCAGAAGTCGCAGGCGCCGCAGCTGATCTGGAACGGCACCGCCACGAGGTCGCCCACGTCGGGGCCGGCCACCTCGTCACCCACCGCCACGACCTCGCCCACCTGCTCATGGCCCAGCGCGATCTCGCCGGGGATCGGGGCCTGTCCCTGGATCATGAGGTGGTCGAGGTCGCAGAGGGCGACCGCCAGCGGCCGCACCAGCGCCTCGCCGGGGCCCCCGAGCACGGGGTCCGCCACGTCGCGCCACTCCACCTGCGCGGTGCCGGTCTTCGTCAGCTGTTTCGTGGGGACTCCTCTCGCTCGTCGAGACCGGCGACCTTCCGGAGCAGCGCATTGAGCTGCTTGCGCTCGTCGGCGTTGAGCGCCCCGAAGACCTCCTTGCCGGCGTCGGTGCCGATCCGCCGCGCCCGAGCCGCGGCCTCCTGGCCGTCGTCGGTGAGGTACACGGCCCGCTTGCGCCGGTCGCTGGGGTGGGGGCGGCGCTCCGCCAGGCCACGTTCCTCGAGACCGTCGAGCGTGGCCACCATGGTGCTCGGATCGACGCCCGCCGCCTCGCCGATGGCCTGCTGCGTGATCCCGGGCTCGCGCTGCACCACGGCCAGAACGCCGAACTCGCGCGGATGGAGCCCGAGCTCGGCCTCGAGCGCCTTCGCGAAGCGCTCTCGCGAACGCCGCGCGACCCAGTTCACCAGGAAGCCGGTGTATTGGGCCAGCGCTTCCGGCGGCCGGTCGGAGCCGATCACGCGACGCACTCTACATCGCACAAATGATTTGCGGGTCAAATCATTCGACCCGTGCGCACGGCTGCGCCGGCATCCCCCCAAGCGGGGGAAAGGTCCCCCCAGCCGGGGGGACCGGGGAGGCGAACCGGTGGCTTGTGCGCCGGCACGCGGAAACCTTGCCCCCGTGACCGCAACCACGCTCACTCGCCAAGCGACCTGGCTCGACGGCTCGGCCGAGGCGCCCGTGTCCGCCGGCATCGCGTCGGTGGGGGCGAGCCTCCCGGAGACGGTGGTGGCCAACGGGCCGATCGCCGAGCGACTCGGTGTGACCGAGGACTGGATCTTCAGCCGCACCGGCATCCGGGAGCGGCGCGTGGCCGCGCCCGGCGCGCGCTTCGCGGACCTGGCCGCTGCGGCGGGGCGCGACGCCCTCACGCGGGCCGGGCTCGACGCCGCCGACCTCGACCTCGTGGTGGTGGCCACCATGAGCCAGGACGACCTGCTGCCCAATGCCGCTCCGCTGGTGGCACGCGCCCTCGGGGCCTCTCGGGCGGGAGGGTTCGACGTGGGCGCCGCTTGCAGCGGCTTCCTCGCCGGGCTGGCGCTGGCCGCGGGCCAGGTGGAGGCCGGCAGGGCCGACCACGTGCTCGTGATCGGCGCGGATCTGATGTCCCGTTTCGTCGACCCCGACGACCGCCGCACCGCGGCGCTCTTCGGGGATGGAGCCGGAGCCGTGCTGGTCGGGCCCACGGACGGGCCCGGCCGCATCGGTCCGGTGGCGCTCGGCGCCGACGGCTCTGCGGCCGATCTGATCCACGTGCGCCGCGCCTCCGGCCTCGTGCACATGGAGGGCCACGAGACCTTCCGCATGGCGGTATCGCGGCTCGTTGAGGTCACCCGCCAGGCGGTGGAGGCCGCCGAGCTGGGCCTCGACGACATCGACCTCTTCGTCTACCACCAGGCCAACGGCAGGATCATGCGCTCGGTGGCGGAGCGCCTCGAGCTGCCCGCCGAGCGCGTGGTGGACTGCATCGAGGGCCTGGCCAACACGTCGGCGGCGTCCATTCCGCTGGCCCTGCGCCGCGCGGCGGCCGAGGGGAGGCTCGCCACCGGCGACCGGGTGCTCCTCGCCGCCGTCGGCGCGGGCTTCACGTGGGGCGCGACCACCGTCGAGTGGGGTGCGTCATGAAGCCGGACAGGGGATCGGCGCTCGTGACGGGAGCCTCGCGCGGAATCGGCGCGGCGGTGGCCCGCAGGCTCGCCGCGGCCGGCTGGCCCGTGGGCCTCAACTACCGCTCCGACGAGGAGGGCGCCGCACGCGTGGCGCGCCAGATCGAGACCGCGGGCGGCGCTGCCGCGCCCCTGCCGGGCGACGTGAGCGACCCCGCCACGGCCGAGCAGCTGCTCACCGATCTCGAGGACAGGTTCGGCCCGGTGCTCGTACTGGTCAACAACGCGGGCGTCCGCGACGACGCGATCGCGCTCCAGATCGACGACGAGGCCTGGTCGCGCGTGCTCGACACGAACCTCAGCGGCGCGTTCCGGCTCACCCGCCGAGCGCTGCGCCCGATGATCCGCGAGCGCTTCGGCCGCGTGATCAACATCGCGTCGGTGGTCGGCCGCCGTGCCAACCCGGGCCAGGCCAACTACGCCGCATCCAAGGCCGGCCTGATCGGGCTCACCGGCACGCTCGCGGCCGAAGTCGCGCGCCGAGGGGTGACCGTGAACGCCGTAGCGCCCGGCTTCATCGAGACAGAGATGACCGAGGGCGTGGGCCGTGACCTGCTCGACGCCGTGCCCGCGCGACGCGCCGGCACGCCCGAGGACGTGGCCGCCTGCGTGAGCTTCCTCGCGTCACCCGAGGCCGGCTACGTGACCGGCACGACTCTGACCGTCGACGGCGGCCTGACCGCCTGACACAGACCCGACCCCGCAAACGAGAGACAGAGGAGACGATGTCAACCGCAGTCACACCGCAGAAAGTCCAGGACCGCATCATCGAGGCGATCGTGTCGTTCGGGCCGGAGCCCGAGGACGTGAAGCTGGATGCGCGCTTCGAGGATCTCGAGGTGGATTCGCTCGACCTGGCGGAGCTCGCGCAGATCGCCGAGGACGAGTTCGGCGTGAAGATCGAGTCCTCCGACGTCGAGGGCCTGAAGACCGTCGGCGACGCCGTCGAGCTGGTTTCCGCGCGAGCGTCATGAGCCGTCGCGTAGCGATCACCGGCGTCGGCGCGGTCACGCCCCTGGGCGTGGGCGCCGGACGCCTTCACGAGCGCTGGCGCGACGGCGAGTCGGGCATCGAGGACGGCATCGCACGCGCGGGCGAGTTCGATGCCACCGAGTTCATGTCGGCCAAGGAGGCGCGGCGCACCGACCGCTTCACCCAGCTGGCCGTGGCCGCCGCGCAGGAGGCGATCGAGAACGCCGGCTGGGCGGACGGCCCGCCCTATGAGCCCGATGCCGTGGGCTGCGTGATCGGCACGGGCATCGGCGGACTCGGCACGATCGAGGACGCCCACGACGTGCTGCGCGACAACGGCCCGGGGCGGGTGTCCCCGCTGACCGTCCCGCTGATGATGGCCAACGCCGGCTCCGCCGCCCTGGCCATGCGTCACGGGCTCCAGGGCCAGGTGTACGGCGTGGTGTCGGCGTGCGCCGCCGGCGCGCATGCGATCGGCGGAGGCATGCGCATGATCCAGGCGGGCGACGCCGACGCCGCGATCGTGGGTGGCTCCGAGGCCGCGCTGACGGCACTGGCGAGCGCCGCCTTCGCGGCCATGGACGCCACGTCGACCAGCGGGATCTCGCGCCCGTTCGACGCGCGCCGCGACGGCTTCGTGATGGGCGAGGGCGCCGGCGTGCTCGTGCTGGAGGCGCTCGACGACGCGGAGGAGCGTGGGGCGCCGGTGATCGGCGAGCTGCTCGGCTACGCCGCCACCGCCGACGCGCACCACCTCACCGCGCCCGAGCCCGACGGGCGCGGGGCGGCGCGCGCCATCGAGCGCGCCCTGGCCGATGCCGGCCTGCGGCCCGACGAGCTCGACTACGTGAACGCGCACGGCACCTCCACCCCGCTGAACGACCGTGCCGAGACGGTGGCCCTCAAGTCGGCGCTGGGCGACGCCGCCGGCAGCGTGCCGGTGTCCTCCACCAAGTCGGCCATCGGCCACCTGCTGGGCGCCGCGGGCGCCGTGGAGGCGGTGGCCACGGTGCTGGCTCTGAACGAGCGCGTGGCGCCGCCCACGCTCGGCTACGGCGAGGTGGAAGAGGGTCTCGACCTGGACTACGTGCCCGACAGCGCCCGGCCGCTGGCCGGTGACGGCGAGCGCCCGGCCATCGGGATCTCGAACTCCTTCGGCTTCGGCGGGCACAACGCGGTGCTCTGCATGGCGGGGGCGTCATGAGCATCGCTCTCGCCCCACCGCCCGTCGACGAGAAGCTGACGCCGCTCGAGCGCCTCGAGGTGCTCTGCGACCCCGGCTCGCTCGAGGTCATCCGCTCCGAGGTGGCCTCCCGCCACATGGGCGACAAGACCCGCGCCGGCGACGGCGTGGTGGGCGGCGCCGGCCGCGTCGAGGGGCGGCCGGTGTTCTGCTACGCCCAGGACGCCGGCTACGTGGGCGGCTCCCTCGGCGAGGCGCATGCGGACACGATCGTGCGCGTGATCAGGCTCGCGGGCCGCTCGCAGGCGCCCGTGGTCGGCTTCGTGGAGTCCGGCGGCGCCCGCATGCAGGAGGGCATGGCGGCGCTGGGCGGCTACGCCCGGATCTTCCGTGAGACGGTGGCCCTCTCGGGCCGCGTGCCGCAGGTGTCCGTGGTCACCGGCCTCTCGGCCGGCGGCGGCGCCTACTCGCCGGCGCTCACCGACTTCGTGGTGATGACACGTGCCGCGAGCATGTTCCTCACCGGCCCCGCCGTGGTGCGCGACGCGCTCGGCGAGGACGTCTCGGCCGAGGATCTCGGGGGCACGCGCGTGCATCAGCGCAATGGCGTCTGCCACCTGGTGGCCAACACCGACGCCGAGGCCGCGCTCCTGACGCGTGACCTGCTCTCGTACCTCCCCGAGCGCGCGGGCCGCGCTCCCGCCGGGCGGCCGGCGCGCGGCCCGCAGGGGGGCCGCAACCCGGGGGCGGTCGTGCCCGCCGAGGCACGCGCCGTGTACGACGTGCGCGAGGTGGCCCGCCGCGTGCTCGACGACGGGGCGTTCTTCGAGGTCAGCCCCGGGTGGGCGCGCAACATCGTGACCGGCTTCGGGCGCCTGGACGGCCGCTCGGTGGGCGTGATCGCCAACCAGCCGCGCTATCTCGGCGGGGTGCTCGACGCCGGGTCGTCGGAGAAGGGCGCCCGCTTCGTGAAGAAGTGCGACCAGTTCGGGATTCCGCTCGTGGTGCTCGTGGACACGCCGGGGTACATGCCCGGCACCCGCCAGGAGAGCGCCGGCGTGATCCGGCACGGCGCATCGCTCGTGCACGCGTTCGCGGAGGCCCGGGTACCCAAGCTGACCGTGGTGCTGCGAAAGGCATACGGCGGCGCGTTCATCACGATGAACTCCAAGGACCTCGGCGCGGACTTCGTGTTCGCCTGGCCGCAGGCCGAGATCGGGGTGATGGGCGCGCGCCCGGCCGTGGGGATCATCCATCGCCGGGAGCTGGCCGGCTCGGACGATCCCGAGCGCTCGCGACGCCGGCTGGCGGACGACTACGCGGAGACGCACCTCCGCCCCCAGGTGGCCGCCCGCGACGGGTTCGTGGACGAGCTGATCGCCCCCTCCGACACGCGCGAGCGCCTGTCCTGGGCGCTGGGGGCGCTCCGATGATGCTCGCCGGCAAGCGCATCCTCGTTACCGGAGTCGTCACGCGCGACTCGATCGCCTACCACGTGGCGGAGCGTGCCCAGCGCGCAGGCGCCGAGGTCGTGCTGACCGGCTTCGGGCGCTCGCGCCGCATGACCGAGCGCGCCGCCGCACGGCTTCCGCAGACGCCCGACATCCTCGAGCTGGACGCCAACCGCCCGGAGGACTACGACGCGCTCACGGCTGCCCTGCGCGAGCGCTGGGGCGGGGTGGACGGCGCGCTTCACGCGATCGCCTTCGCCCCCGCCGACGCGCTGGGCGGCGGCTTCCTCGACACGCCCACCGAGAGCGCCGGCGCCGCGTTCACCACCAGCGCCTACTCGCTCAAGGCGCTGGCCAGGAGCCTGCTCCCGCTCTTCGAGGACGGCGAGGCGGGCGGCTCGATCGTGGCGATGGACTTCGACGCCTCCGTGGCCTGGCCGGCCTACGACTGGATGGGCGTGGCCAAGGCGGCCCTCGAGGCCACCGGCCGCTACCTCGCACGAGACATGGGCGCCCACCGCGTGCGCGTGAATCTCGTGTCCGCGGGTCCGCTCCGCACACTCGCTGCCGGCGGCATCGAGGGCTTCGAGGGGCTGGCGGGCGCCTGGCCCGAGCAGGCGCCGCTCGGCTGGGACGCGGGCGACCCGGGGCCGGTGGCCGACGCCACCTGCTTCCTGCTCTCCGACCTCGCGCGTGCGATCAGCGGCGAGATCCTCCACGTGGACGGCGGCTTCCACGCCATGGGGGCGCCGCTCGACGCCGGCGCACGCCAGCTGGCCGGGAGCCCCGCATGAGCGTGCGCGAAGACAGGCTGCTGCTCACCGGAGCCACGGGCTTCGTGGGCATGGAGGTGCTGGCGCGCTATCTGGAGGCCACCGACCGGCAGGTGGTCGCGCTGGTGCGCGCGAAGAGCGACGCCGACGCGGCCGCGCGGATCGACGGCGTGCTCGAGGAGCTCTTCGGCCGGCGGGCGCGGCGCTACGCGGGGCGCGTGGACGCCGTGGCGGGAGACCTGACCGCGCCGGACCTCGGCCTCGGCCCGGACGCTGTCTCAGCGCTGGCGGAGAGCATCACGGACGTGATCCACGCGGCCGCCTCGGTCTCGTTCGCGCTGCCGCTCGAAGAGTCGAGGGCCATCAACGTCGCGGGCACCGCGCGGGTGCTCGAGCTGGCCGAGCGCGCGCACGAGCAGCGCGGTCTGGGGCGGTTCGCATACGTGTCCACCGCATACGTGGCCGGAACCCACGAGGGCACGTTCACCGAGGCGGACGTGGACGTCGGGCAGGACTTCCGCAACGCCTACGAGCGCTCGAAGCTCGAGGCCGAGCAGATCGTGCGCGAGACGGGCGAGCGCCTGCCCGTGACGATCCTCCGCCCGAGCATCGTGGTGGGCGACCGCCGCAGCGGATGGACCGCTTCCTTCAACGTCCTCTACCCCCCGCTGCGCGCGTTCTCCCGCGGCCTCTACCCGGCCGTTCCCGCGCTGCGCTCCGCGCCCGTGGACGTGGTCTCGATCGACTACGTGGCCGACGCGATCTTCTCGGTCTGCCAGGGCGAGGACGGCGTGGGCGAGACCTACCACCTCACGGCGGGACCGGGCGCTTCCACGGTGGCCGACCTGGTGGACCTGGCCACCGACTACTTCAGCCGCCCGCTGCGCGTGCTCGACCCCGACGTGTTCGAGCGCGAGGTGGCGCCGGAGGTGCGCAGGCACGGGAGCGCCGCCCAGCGTGCGGTGCTCGAGCGCAGCCGCACCTACTTCCCCTACTTCCGCGTGGGCGTGCGCTTCGACAACCGGCGCGCCCGGACGCGGCTCGAGCCCGCGGGGATCCGCGCGGCGCCGCTGCGGGACTACTTCAGGGCCCTGGCGGACCACGCCGTGGCGGCCCGCTGGGGCAGGAGGCCGATCACGCGGGCGCAGGCGATGGACCGGCTCGCGCCCGCCTAGCTCACGACCGCCGCGCGGTCTCCCGCTTCCGGACCGGCGCGCTCGCCGCTGGCTCGGTCCGTTCGAAGCGCCCGGTGCGGCGCGGCGGCGCGGGCGGCTCGGCGTGCGCCTCGACCGGGTGATCGCGCGGCCGCAGCACCGGCCCCACCCGGTCGCCGACGCTCCTGAGGATCCACGCGTCGCGGCGGTAGTGGTACCTGAAGAGCGGCCTGAGCAGGGTGAGCGCGAGGGGCGGTACCGAGCGCCGCGGCCGCGGGCGCTCGTCGATCGAGTAGCCATACGCGCCCCCCGGCGCGCCGCGCGCGTAGACCGCCAGGGCTGTCAGGACCGCCGCTATCGCGAGCGGCACCAGCACGAAGGGCAGCAGCGAGGGAGAGCCTCGCGGGGGCACGGGCTCAGCAGAAGTCGAGCGCGGGCCGCTCGCCCCAGGATCGCTGCCGCAGCAGAGTCGCTCGCCTCCCAGCGGATACTCCTCGGTGAGCTCGGCCGGCGGCCGCACGCGTTCGCCGGCGCCGCCAGTGTCCTGCGCCTGCCCGATGCCCGCCGGCAGGAGGAACGCCACGAGGCCGAGGACCGCCGCGCGGGCGATCACAGGACCGTCACCGGCGTGCCCACCGGCATCAGCTTCCCGAGCCTCAGAACGTCGGCGTTGCGCATGCGTATGCAGCCGTGCGAGACGCGGCCGGGCAGGAGGTCGGGCCGGTCGGTGCCGTGTATCCCGACGTAGCCGCCGGCCGGCCAATCCGTGAGCACCGCCGAGCGCGCGCTCGTGCCGAATGCGAGCGGCCCGTAGGACGGGCTCCGGTAGCTCGTGACCCGGTTGCGGATGTAGAAGCGCCCGCCGGGGGTGGGGTGCTCGGCGGTGCCGATCCCCACTCGAGCGGTGAGCACCGGGCGGCCGTTCCTGAGAAGCGTGGCCCGCAGCCTTGACCGGTTCACCACGAGCCTGGTGCGTACCTCGGAATATCCGCCGAGGGCCCGGCGCGGGATCCAGCCCGCGGTTCCGTTGGGCAGCGCCGACAGCCGTGCGCGGACCCACAGGCCGTCGCCGCGGCGCCTGGCGGGCCCCAGGACCTGGACGATGTTGGTGGTGCCCTCGGGCGTGCGGGCGCGCACGCGGGCGGCCGGGCGGGCATCTCGGGCGGGCCTCGTGCGCGCGAGGACGGGTGTTCGGACGGGAGCCCAGCGCGAGATGTGCCGTGAAGGCTGGAGCGCCCGGGGCGCGGGGATCCGGAAGGCGGGCGCGGCGGGGGCGGGCAGCAGCGGCGACGGCGGCGGCTCCGGCTCCGGGGACGAGGCCGAGGCCACTGCCACGGCGGCCCCCGCGACGGCGAGCAGCCCGAGCGCCGTGCCCGTGGTCCGGCCGCTCAACCGGTGAATCGTGGGCTCCCGAAGGCGCTCGTGCGCGGGGCGGAGGTCACGAAGTTCGTGTCCGCGACCACGCGAAGCACGCGCTGCTTGGAGCGCGGCTCGTCGAACGCCTCGGGTGCGGGAAGCACACCGGCGAGCCTCCTGATCCAAGCCGCGTGCCGGGCCTCCACCGAGTGGATCCGGATCGCGGCGGCCAGGTACGCGCGCGAGGTGATCCGCGGTGCCTGGTCCTTGTACGCGGCCGTGCCGAGATCCTCGAACGCCACGGCCGTCCGCCGGAACGCCGCCTGGTCCTCGGTGACTCCCTGGAAGTCGAACCGGGGCCGCGCCATCGCCGCGGTGCCCAGCGCATCCCGGAGCGCCTTCACGTGTGCGCGCTCGTGGGCGCCCACCACCCGTGCCTGCTCGGCGAACTCACCGCGGAGCGCGCCCAGCCGCTCGGCCTCGGTGTAGAAGGCGGCCTGCAGGTACTCGAGCGCGAGCGCGTAGTTGAGGATGTCCACGTCGCTGGTGGCCTCCTGCGCGCGCGCTTCGGCCACCGGCGCCGCGAGGGCGCCCGCCGCGACCGCACCCGAGAGCCCCGCCGCGCGGAGGAACTCGCCGCGCGTGGTGTTGCCCACGGCAGCGCCGCTCTCCTGCAGCGCCGCGTCGGCGTCGAGCCGCTCGAACCAGAGGTCGGAGAGGCTCACGAGAGAACACCTCGGCGCCGGAGAGCCGCGCGGGCCTCCTGCTCGCCGATCGCCGGGTCGGACGCGCGCGGAGCCGGGTCCTGTCCCGCCAGCCCTCGGGCCCAGGACGCATGGCGGGCCTCGACCGACACGATCCTCGCGGCCTGGGCGAGCGTGGCGGGGGTCATGTTCGTGGCCTGGCCGTTGTACGCGGCCACCCCGATCTCCTCGAGAGCCGCGGCGGCCACGCGGAACTTCGCGGGGCTGGTCACCGAGTTCCCGAGGTCGTAGCTCGGAAGCGGGCGCACGTCATCACCGAGGGTCTTCCGCAGGAACTCGAGGTGCAGGCGCTCGTGCTCGCCCACGGTCTGCGCGAACTGGCGCAGCTCGCCGCTCAGGCCGGCGCTGTCGAGCGCCTCCGCGTAGAACTGCGCCTGGAGCCCCTCGAGCAGGAGGGCGAAGTTGAGCGTGGCCACGTCCTGCTCCGGCGAGGGCGCGGACGCCGCCAGGCGCGGGAGCCCGGACACGAGCAGGCCCCCGGCCACGAGCGCGGCTCCGCCAACCACGGCGCGTTCCAGGAAGTCCGATCGAGATCCGCGGCGCTCGTGCCCCGCGGGTTCGTCGATGACTTCCACCAAGATCGGTGGCCTGTTCCGGTCGCCCATTCCGGACGTTCTTCCGAAGCGGCGCGCGATTGGATCAATCGGACGCGAAAAAGCTGTGCAAAAGCGCGATCGGTGGGCGCGGAGGCGTCAGGTTGGGCATAACTGACCAATGAGCGCGGACGGGGCGGGGGTCACCATGCGCGCAGGCCCGCGAGGACTGGGCCTGCGGCTGCCCGTGCCGGTTCTCACCGCCGCGAACGTGCTGGTCTGGGTCGTGGTGTCGCTGCAGCTCGCCCGCTCGCTGGTCTGAGCCGGCTCTCTTACCGAGTCTTTACGCCGGGTGCCCCCGAAAGGGCGCCGAACAACTTCCGGACGGCACTGCTCGCGGTCAGGCGCGCCGGACTGGACAACGTCGGGGTGCTCGCGTTCGAGGTCCGGGCCGACACCGTGGAGATGTCTCCGCCGGCGGACTGCACCGTGTTCCTATCGCTCTGGCACCACCTGGTGCGCGACCAGGGCCTCGAGACGGCCACGGCGATCACCGCGCGGCTATGGGAGAAGACGGCTCGGGTGATGTTCTTCGACACTGGTCAGCACGAGATGCCCGACTCGTTCGGCCTGCCCGCCATGACCCCGGATCCGCGCGCCTGGATCGAGGGCTATCTCACCGCCACGTGTCCGGGCTCGCGGGTCGAGCACCTGGGCGCGCACGCCGCTTTCGATGCCGACGGGAACCCGTGCGAGCGGCACCTGCTGGCGGTCGTTCGCGCGGGCCATTCACCCTAAGGGCCCGTACTGCCGATAGGACGGGCGAGGACGGATTAGACGTTCCGAGAGCTTTGCCTTCCTCCGAGAGGCTTTGATGTCAGACGTACCGGGCTCCGCCGCGCTCGATGCGAAGGTGCTGCTCAGTGTCCTGGCTCAGGTCAGGGAGGGGGACTTCACCGTCCGAATGCCGCTCGACTGGACGGGCGTGCCCGGGAAGGTCGCCGACGGCTTCAACGACGTGATCATCGCCAACCAGGCGCTCGAGGCCGAGCTGGCCCGGGTCAGCCGGGTGGTGGGCCAGCAGGGAGAGCTCTCACAGCGCGTGGCGCTGCGCGGGGCCACCCAGAGCTGGTCCGGAAGCGTCGAATCGGTGAACAGCCTGATCGACTCGCTCGTGCGCCCGACGCTCGAGATGCAGCGCGTGATCGGCGCCGTGGCCGGCGGCGACCTGAGCAAGAAGGTCTCCGCCGACGTGCGCGGCGAGATGCTGGACCTCAAGAACACCATCAACGCGATGGTCGACCAGCTCAACGGCTTCGTCTCCGAGCTCACGCGTGTGGCCCGCGAGGTGGGTACCGAGGGCAAGCTGGGTCAGGCCGCTGCCGTGACGATCGAGGTCGGCGGCGTCTGGAAGGACCTGACCGACAACGTGAACCTGATGGCCGGCAACCTCACCGGCCAGGTCCGCAACATCGCCGAGGTGACCACCGCGGTGGCCAACGGCGATCTGAGCAAGAAGATCTCGATCGACGTGAAGGGCGAGTTCCTGGAGCTCAAGAACACCGTCAACGCGATGGTCGACCAGCTGAACGCATTCGCCGGCGAGGTCACGCGCGTGGCCCGCGAGGTGGGTGTGGAGGGCAAGCTCGGCGGGCAGGCCCAGTCGAAGGAGGTAGCCGGCGTCTGGAAGGACCTCACCGACAACGTGAACCAGCTCGCGGCCAACCTGACCAACCAGGTCCGGGCGATCGCGGAGGTGGCCACCGCGGTGACCGAGGGCGACCTGACCCGGCAGGTCCGGGTGGAGGCGAGCGGAGAGGTGGCCATCCTCAAGGACACGCTCAACGAGATGATCCGAAATCTCCGCGAGACGACCAGGGAGAACGTCGAGCAGGACTGGCTGAAGACGAACCGGGAGCGCTTCACCCGCATGCTTCAGGGCCAGCGGGACCTCTCGGAGGTCTCGAACATGATCCTCTCGGAGCTGGCGCCGCTGGTGTCGGCGCAGCACGGGGTCTTCTACTCCATGACCAAGCCCACGGACGGCGGCGAGCCCATGCTCCAGTTCGAGGCCGGGTACGGCTTCGAGGAGCGCAAGCGCCTGGCGGCCTCCTTCCGGCTGGGGGAGGGACTGGTCGGGCAGTGCGCCAAGGAGAAGAAGCGGATCCTGGTCAGCGAGGTTCCCGGGGACTACGTGCGGATCAACTCGGGACTCGGCGCCGCCCCTCCGCTCAACGTGATCGTCCTTCCGGTGCTGTTCGAGGGGTCGGTGCGCGCCGTGGTCGAGTTCGCCTCCTTCTCTCCCTTCAGCCCCACGCACCAGGCCTTCCTCGAGCAGCTCCCGGAGAGCATCGGCCTCGTGCTCAACACCATCGAGGCCGACACGCTCACCGAGAACCTGCTCAAGCAGTCCCAGTCGCAGGCCGAGGAGCTCCGCACGCAGCAGGAGGAGCTGCGCGAGTCCAACGAGGACCTCGGGCGTCAGGCCGCGCTTCTGGCCGACCAGAACATCGAGGCCGAGCGCAAGAACCAGGAGGTCGCCCGGTCCAAGGACATGGTGGAGGAGAAGGCCGGCCAGCTCGCCGTCTCGTCGAAGTACAAGTCTGAGTTCATCGCGAACATGTCGCACGAGCTCCGCACCCCGCTGAACAGCCTGCTGATCCTCGCCGAGCAGCTCGAGGACAACCCGGACGAGACGATGACCCCGGCCCAGGTCGAATACGCGAGCGTGATTCGCGCTTCGGGCAAGGACCTGCTGGACCTTCTCAACTCCATCCTCGACCTGGCCAAGGCCGAGTCCGGGACCGTCACGGCCGACATGGCCCTGGTGCCGCTCGGCGCCCTCTGCGACGCGCTGCGCCGCGAGTTCGAGCCGCTCGCTCAGGGGGCGGGGCTCGGCTTCTCGGTCGACGTGGCGCCCGACGTGCCCGACGACGTGGTCACCGACCCGCAGCGCGTTCGCCAGATCCTCAACAACCTGCTCTCCAACGCGTTCAAGTTCACCGAGAGCGGCCATGTGGGGCTGCGCGTGGGGCTGGCCACCGCCGGGTGGAGCGACGAGGCGGAGGCGCTCGGCGCCGCCCCGGCCGTGCTCGCGTTCTCGGTGAGCGACAGCGGAATCGGTCTTCGCGAGGAGGAGCAGCAGCGCGTGTTCGAGGCGTTCGTCCAGGGCGATGGAACGACCGCCCGCCAGTTCGGCGGCACGGGCCTCGGCCTCTCGATCAGTCGCGAGCTTGCCCGTCTACTCGGCGGGGAGATCGCGCTGGCCAGCACGATCGGAGAGGGCAGCACCTTCACCGTGTACCTGCCCCTCGGTCAGGTCGCCGGTGCGCCGGCCCCCACAGCCGAGGTGGCCGACAACCTGCACAGCGGCCTGGACGACGGTCCGTTCAAGGGCGTGAAGATCCTCGTGGTGGACGACGACGTGCGCAACGTCTTCGCCCTGACGGCGCTGCTTCAGCGAGGTCGTGCCGACGTGACCGTCGCGGCGAGCGGAGCCGAGGCCCTGGCCGCGCTCGAGCGCAGGCCCGACATCGACGTGGTCCTGATGGACATCATGATGCCGGCCATGGATGGCTACACCGCCATCCGGGCCATTCGCGCGCTCGAGCGCTTCGGATCCCTCCCCATCATCGCCGTGTCGGGCAAGAGCGCCCTCGGCGAGTCCCAGCGCTGCATCGACGCCGGGGCGAACGACTACGTGCCCAAGCCTGTGGACACCGATGAGCTGGTGGCCGCCATCGTCCGCTGGCTGCCCACCCCCGCAGAGGCGCTCGCGGCCCACTCGACATGAGGGTCCTCGTGGCCGACGACGACCGCGCGTCGCGGCTGATAGCCGAGGCAGCGCTGCGACGGCTCGGCCATGACTGCGAGACGGTGAGCGACGGAACGGAGGCCTGGCAAGCCTTCAGCGCAAGCCCTCCCGACGTGGTGATCAGCGACTGGGCGATGCCCGGGCTGAACGGCCTGGAGCTGTGCCGGAAGATCCGGGCGCACACCGCCGACGGCTACACCTACTTCTTCCTGTGCACCGGACGTGCCGGCCTCGACGAGATTCTCCGGGGCATGGACGCCGGGGCCGATGACTACCTCGTCAAGCCGCTCAACTCCGACGAGCTACGGGCCCATCTGATCTCCGCGGCCAGGGTCACGTCCCTGCATCGTCAGCTCGCCGGCCAGCGGATCGAGCTGGAGCGCCTGAACGACGAGCTCACCGCGATCGGGCTGCGGGACCCACTCACCGGACTCGGCAATCGACGGGCGCTCACGGAGGACCTGGCGGTGCTGGAGGCCCGCGCGGTCCGCTACGGGCACCGCTATTGCCTCGCGTTGCTCGACGTCGACCACTTCAAGGCCTACAACGACACCTATGGCCACCAGGCGGGCGACCAGGTCCTCCAGGTGGTGGCGGAGAGCCTCAGCGACCAGGCTCGTCCCGGCGACGCGCTCTACCGCTACGGCGGCGAGGAGTTCCTGTGCATCCTCCCCGAGCAGTCACCTGCCGGAGCCACGGTGGCGGCCGAGCGCATGCGCAGGGGCGTGGAGGAGCTGGCGATCACCCACGCCGGAAACGACGGGGGCGTCCTGACCCTGAGCGGCGGCGTCGCGATGCTGGATGCCGGCGACACCAGGTCGGCAGACGAGGTGCTCAAGGAGGCCGACGACTACCTCTACCGGGCCAAGCGGCTCGGCCGCAACCGCGTCGAGTACCTGGCCGCCGGCGCCCCTCAGCCGGTCCTGTAGAGCCTCGTAGTCAGCGGTGCGAATACCGCGGTGAGAGCCGCGGCCACCGCCAACACGATCATGATGTCGCTGGCCTCCGCGTTCCCTTGCATGAGGCCGCGCGACGCGGTGGCCAGGATGGAGATCGGGTTGACGTTCACGAACGCCTCGAGGCCCGCCGGGAGCGTCTCCGGCTCGACGAAGACGTTGGACAGGAAGGTGAGCGGGAAGATCCCCATGAAGCCGGCGTTCATCACCGCGTTGGGGGAGCGCAGCGTCAGGCCGATCGTGGTGAACACCCACGACAGCCCGAACGCGAAGAAGATCACGAGCGCCAGCGCCGCGAGCACGCCGCCGGCCCCTCCCTCGGGGTTGAAGCCCAGCAGCAGCCCGAGCAGGATGATCACCGTGCCCGCCACCAGGTAGCGCACGCAGTCCCCGAGCAGGGCTCCGAGCAGCGGCGCGGGACGCCAGATCGGCAGCGAGCGGAAGCGGTCCACCACGCCCTTCGTCAGATCGGTGTTGAGCGCGACGCCGGAGTAGACGGTGGTGAACAGGACCGACATCACGAGGATGCCGGGGAGGATGTAGTCGAGGTACTCCCCTGTGGAGCCGGAGATCGCGCCGCCGAAGATGTAGGTGAACATGAGCACGAACATCACCGGCGTGATCGTCACGTCGAGGAGCTGCTCGGGCACGTGCTTCACCTTCAGCATCCCGCGCCAGCCGAACGTGAACGCGGCCGACATGGCGCTCACGCGCGGGGGGCGCGGGGTGGAGGACAGCGCCTTGCGGAGCGCCTCCGCCTCGGCGGCTCGATCGTCCAGTACCGGAGTGGTCGTCGGATCGGCGCTCATGCCGCTCGCTCCTCCTCGATGGCGTTGGCTTGCTGCTCGGATTCGTCGGCCGTGTGCCCGGTCAGGGCGAGGAACACCTCGTCGAGGCTCGGCTGGCCGAGTGAGAAGTCCGCCACGCGCACCCCTGACCGGGTGAGCTCGGCCACCGCCTCGGCGCCGCGGTCCGCGTTCGCGCACGAGACCGAGAGCGACGCCGGGTCCGGGTCCAGGTTCACGGTGCCGAGCTCGCGCCGAAGCAGCTCCTCGGCCTCGGGTCGCTGGTCCGCGTCGAGCAGCCTCACGTGCAGGGACCCGGAGCCCACGGAGGCCTTGAGCTGGGCCGGGGTGCCCTCCGCGATCACCGTGCCGCGGTCGATCACCGCGATGCCCTCCGCGAGCTGATCGGCCTCGTCGAGGTACTGGGTGCAGAGCAGGATCGTGGTGCCCTCGGCCACCAGCGCGCGGATGATGTCCCAGACCTGGTTGCGCGAGCGAGGGTCGAGACCCGTGGTGGGCTCGTCGAGGAACATCAGCTGCGGGGTGACCACGATGCTCGCGGCGATGTCGAGACGCCGCCGCATCCCGCCGGAGTAGTTCTTGACGAGGCGGCCGGCCGCCTCGTTGAGTCCGAACGCGTCCAGCAGCTCCGTTGCGCGCTCCTTTGCGGCGGGGCGCTTCAGGCCGAGCAGCCGGCCCAGCAGGATCAGGTTCTCGCGGCCGGTGAGGTCCTCGTCCACGGAGGCCATCTGGCCCGTGAGGCTCACGAGCTCGCGCACCGCGTCGCCCTCCTCGACGATGTCGTGTCCGAGCACCCGCGCCGTGCCCGCATCGGGACGCAGGAGCGTGGCGAGCATCCGGATCGTCGTGGTCTTGCCGGCCCCGTTGGGACCGAGCACTCCGTAGACGGCGCCGGTGGGCACAGCGAGGTTCACGCCGTCGACGGCGAGGGTGTCGCCGAACGACTTGACGAGGCCGTTGGCCTCGATCGCGAGCGGACTCTGGGAGGTCATCTGGCTCCTCGCCTGTCGGGTCTCGTCTTCATGCGTCGTTCCATCAGACCGGCGCACGTGTGGAAACTCATCGCCCGGCAGGCTACGCGGGCGATCGCGGCCCGACAGTAGGGCTAACCCCCCAATGCGGGCGTGTTGGTCGCGGGCGGTTCGGGTAGCCCCCTCCCGAACCACCTACCAAGGAGGAAAGGTGAGAAGAGCCATCATCGGCGCCGCCGCCTGTATGGTCGCGGCCCTCTGCCTCGCGCCGCAGGCACTCGCGGTGGACGAGGTCAACACCAAGAAGCTCCGCAAGGGGCTGACCACGGGCGGCATCCTGGAGCACATGCGCACGTTCCAGCGCCTGGCCAACGCGAACGCGGGCAATCGCGCCGCCACCTCGCCGGGCTACGACGCCTCGCTCGCGTATGCCGAGCGCCGGCTGAAGCGCGCCGGCTACAAGGTCACGCGCGACGAGTTCCCGTTCGCGCGCTGGGAGAAGCTCGGACCCTCGACCCTGCAGCGTGAGGGCCAGCCCGCCTACGCGGAGGGCACCGCGGAGGCGGCGGGCGACTACCTCGTGGCCGAGTTCTCGGGTTCGGGAACGGTCACCGCGCCGCTCGTGACCACGAACGACATCGTCCTCGCGCCCGAGGGTGACCCCGGGAGCGGCACCAGCGGGTGTGAGGAGGCCGACTACGGCGGCCAGAGCCTCACCGGGAAGATCGCCCTGGTGGAGCGCGGCACCTGCGCGTTCGTGGACAAGCTCAACCTCGCCAAGCAGCTCGGAGCTGCCGCGGTGATCGTCTTCAACGACGGCTACCCGGACCGTACGGAGCCGCTCGAGATCGGCGCTCCGCCGTTCATCGGGATCCCCGTGGCGATGACCAGCTACGAGGTCGGCTCGGCGCTCTACACGGCCCTGCAGGCCGGTGCGGTGAACGTGACGTTCAACGTGCAGGCCACGACCGAGGAGGTCCCGCAGTACAACCTGATCGCCGACAGCAAGTCCGGTGATCCGGAACGGACGATCGTGGTAGGCGGCCATCTCGACTCGGTCGACGAGGGACCGGGCATCAACGACAACGGCTCGGGATCGGGATCGATCATCGAGACGGCGGAGCAGGTGGCGAAGCTCAAGAAGAAGCCTCGCAACCGCATCCGCTTCGCGCTCTGGGGCGCGGAGGAGGCCGGGCTCGTCGGCTCGACCGCGTACGTGGCCGATCTGATCGAGTCGGGCGAGATCGACGATGTCGAGGCGAACCTCAACTTCGACATGCTCGCGTCGCCGAACTTCGTGCGCTTCGTGTACGACGGCGACAACTCCACGGGCGAGGGAGTGGTCGGGCCGCCCGGGTCGGCACAGATCGAGCAGGTGTTCCTGCGCTACTTCGCGTCGCAGGGGCTCGAGACCACGCCGACGGCTTTCGACGGCCGCTCCGACTACGGCCCGTTCATCGCGCCGGAGGCACTGGTGCCGGCCGGCGGGCTGTTCTCGGGAGCCGAGGGCGTGAAGACGCCCGAGGAGGCCGCCGTCTACGGCGGTGCCGCCGGCTCCTGGTACGACCCGTGCTACCACCAGGCCTGCGACACGCTCGCAACGGTCCTGGGGCAGCCGCCGTTCCCGGATGCCGACGGGCTCGAGTCGGTCGAGGACGCTGCGCTGATGGACGGCAATGGCGCCGTAGGCCTCGGTCAGCTCGCTGACGCGGCCGCCCACGCGACCTGGACGCTGGCGCGCTCGAAGAGCGCGCTGGTGGGCCCGGCGCAGGCGAAGAAGGCACGCACCGCCAAGGTGATGAAGAAGGCCAAGCGCGCGGCCAAGCGCGCCAAGCTCCGTCACCAGTGGAAGGGCGGCCTGCGGGTCCGCTGAGCCGCATTCCGATAGACGCTCGAGGGGCGGCCACGTGGCCGCCCCTCGTCGTTCCGGGCAGGTGGGGATAACCGGCCGGTAGAAGGCGTGGCAGCCGTATTGAGCTCACATGCCTCGCGGCGGATGCTGCGTGAGGCAAATCACGCACCGCCAGCACTTACTGAAGATAAGTTGACGAGGCGTCCGACAGCCGTGAGCTCATGCAAGCGACCACCGCCCACCAGCACCCGCGACTCACTCCGCTGACCGTCGCGACCGCGCTCCTGGTGGCGGCAGCGCTCATCGGGGTGGCCACCGGAACGCTCCGGCTCCCCGACGTGGACGGGCCGCTTGAGGATGCCTCCAGGACCCTGGGCAGCTGGGCCTACCCCGCCGTGGCCGGGTTCGCGTTCCTCGAGACCGCCGCGTTCGTCGGGCTCGTGGTGCCGGGTGAGACGGCGGTGGTGGTCGGAGGCGTCGTGGCCGAGCGCGGCGACGTCGAGCTCATCCCGCTCATCGGGCTGGTGTGGCTTGCCGCCGCGGCCGGCGACGCTGCGAGCTTCCTGCTGGGACGACGCCTCGGCCGCCCGTTCCTGGAGCGCCACGGCCCGCGGCTGCGGCTCGGCCCCGAGCGCCTGACCCGCGTCGAGCGCTTCTACGACCGCCACGGCGGCAAGGCCGTGCTGGTCGGACGCTTCGCCGGGCTCGTGCGCGCCGTGTCGCCCTTCCTCGCCGGCGCTTCCGGTCTGTCGCTTCGGCGCTTCGTGCCGTGGAGCCTCGCCGGCGCGCTGCTGTGGTCCGCCGCCTTCACCCTCGTGGGCTACGGCTTCTCGGAGTCCTTCTCCGAGTCCGGCGAGACCATGGCCAAGGCGGCCCTCGGCGCGGCGCTCGTGGTCGTTCTCGCCTTCGTAGCGGTGGCGCGCCTACGTTCCGGCGGGCTGCGCCGGCAGCGTGGCGCGGGCCACCCGCAGCATCACGAGCGCACAGACCACACCCAGGCCGGCGCCGACGAGCGCTCCGGCCAGCACGTCGAGCGGGAAGTGCACGCGCAGGTAGATGCGCGAGAGCCCCACGGCGGCGGCGATGGCCAGCGCCGGCACTCGAAGGCGCGGGCTGACGATCGCGACGGCGGTTGCGGCGGCGAAGGCCGTGGCGCTGTGACCGGACGGGAACGACGGATTGTCCGGGATCGGGGTGAGCGATCCGAGGCTCGCATCGGCCACCGGCGGGCGGGCGCGGTCAAAGGCGTCCTTCAGGACGTCGGTCACCAGCGAGGCGGCGCCCGCGGCGGCCGCGGCGGCCGCGAAGGCGAGCGGAAGCCGGCGGCGCCAGATGTCGGAGCACAGCCCCAGGCCCACGAGCAGCGGACCCTTGACCCACCAGGCCGACAGCAGCAGGAAGAGCGCGGTCAGCAGGCCGCTCTCGAAGTGCGGAGCGAGGTCCACGAGCGCGCGGTCGAGGTGGAGCAGGGCATCCATCGCCGTAAGCACAAGGAAGCTAGCAAGGCCGGCTCCCTGGTCCTCGTGGTCAACGGGCGCGCGAGCGGCATCGAGGACGCGGAGGCCCTGGCGGAGCAGATGGCCGCGGTGCTGGAAGAGCTGGGGTCCGGCGCCGACGCTCTCGTCACGCACAGCGAGGACGAGCTGCACGAGGTGCTGCGCTCCGCGGCGACGCTCGGGAAGCGCGTGGTGCTGGCCGGCGGAGACGGCACGCTCCATGCCGCCGCCAACGCGCCGCTGCGGGAGCTGCCGGAGCTGGCCCTTGTGCCCGCCGGCCGCGCCAACAACGTGGCCCGTGCGCTCGGCATCCCCACGAACCGGGTGGGCGCCCTCGCGGTCGCAGCGCAGATGCCCGCACGCCCGCTCGATGCCCTGCGCGTGGCCACCCCGGACCGCTTTGTCTATGCGATCGAGGCGGTTAGCGCCGGCTTCCAGGCGGAGGCGCGCGCGTCCTACGACTCCGACAACTCGGCGGACCTGCGCCAGGGCCTGCGCGCCCTCGGCCGGGCGGTGCGCCGCTACAGCCCCTACCGGGCGCGGGTGAACCTGGACACGGGGCAGATTCGCTCGGGCGACGCCGCGCAGCTCTTCTTCTCGAACCTGCCCTACTTCGGCTTCGGGTTCGAGGTCGATCCCGGCGCCGACCCCGCGGACGGGCGCTTCGACGCGATCCTCCTCGAGGCGCGGAGCCGGCGGCGGCTGCTGCGCCTGCTCGCCGCGGCCCGACGCGGCCGCCATCTCGGACGGCCCGGCGTACGGCGCGTGGCCGCGACCCGAGCACAGATCGTCGATGCCCTGCCGCTCGTGGCCGATGCCGTTCCGCTCGGGACGACCACGGCGACGGTGAGCGTGGAGCCCGCCCGCCTGCGCGTGGCCGCCCCTCTCCCGGGAGCGATCTCATGACCGCGCGCGTGGCGCCCGCGCCGGCGGTGCGCCTCGGCGGCACCGGCCTGCTGCTGGCGTTCTCGCTCGCCGCGGTCGGGGCCGGCGCCGGCCGTGCTCTCACCACCACCTATCTGCCCGTGCTGCTCGAGCGGATCGAGGACTCGCCGTCGCTGATCGGCGCGGTGATGACCGTCAACGCGATCGCCGGCTTCGGCGTGCCGATCGCGATCGGCATCTGGTCCGATCGCCGCGGGAGCCGCCTCCCCTTCATCGCCGGCGGGGCGGCGCTGACCGCCGGCGGGCTGGTGGCGGTGGGCCTGGGCAACGGCACGTCCTACGTGGCCCTGGGGCTGGCGGCCGGACTGGTCTACATCGGGCTCAACGCCCTCAACACCGCGCACCGCGCGATCGTGGCCGAGGACGTGGAGGACGGCCGCCGCCCGGCCGCGACGAGCGCCCAGGAGCTTGCGGGGCTCGTGGGCGCCGTGGTGGCCGTGGCCATCGGCGGCGCCCTCATCGAGCCCGCGCCCGGCGCGGCGTTCGCGCTGGCGGCCGGCGTGTTGGCCATGACAGCGGTGCCGACCCTGCTGGTGAGCCGGCGGCTCGCGCTCGGCGAGCACGCCGCGACGAGGGACGACCAGCCCACGCGCGTATCCGTGCGGACGGCGCTGCGACGGAAGGGCGCGCGCGAGATCCTCGTGGCCCAGACCCTCTGGGTGTTCGCGTATGCCGCGCTGCCGGCCTTCTTCGTTCTCTACGCCGAGGACAGCCTGGGACTAGGCGTCGGTACGGCGGGGGCGCTCCCGCTCGGCTTCGGCGTGCTCACCGCGGTGGGCATGGTGGTGGCGGGACGCGCGAAGCCCGAGCGAGTCCGCCCGCTCCTGCTCGTCGGGGCGGCGCTGCTCGGCGCCGGACTGCTGGCCGCCGCGCCTGCCGGCAGCCTCGGAGCCGCCGCGCTGCCCTTCGCCGCCGCGGCCATCGGGGCGGGCCTGCTCACCGCGCTCGGCTTCCCCTACTTCGCGCGCTTCGTGCCGGAGGGCGAGGCGGGCCGCTACAGCGGGCTGTTCTTCGCCGGACGCGCGGTGGCGGCCGGCGCCGCGCTGCCGCTGGCCGGCCTGGCCGTCGAGGTGAGCGGCAGCTACCGCTCGGTCCTGTGGCTGGGCGCGGCATCGCTCGTGGCGCTGGTGCCGCTCGCGCTTGCCGAGCGCAGCCCCGCCCGGAGCCGCCCGCAGACGGAGACCCGCCTGCGGCCGCGAAGCGTCGCGGCCGTGATCCCGGTGTTCGCGTCCGATCGCGCCCTCGAGGTCGCCCGTTCGACCCTGCGTCACGTGGACGAGCTCGTGCTGGTGGAGGACGGGGCCCCCTGCGAGATCTCCCGGTCGCTCGACCTCCTCGACGGGGACCAGCGGGTGCGCATCCTGCGCCTCCCCGCCAACGGCGGAAAGGGCAGCGCCGTCACGGCCGGCATCACCCAGCTGCTGGGCGAGGCCAGCCCGCCGGAGGCGATAGTGGTCCTCGATTCCGATGGCCAGCACGACCCCGAGCGCATCCCGGCGTTCCTGGACGCCGCTCGCCACGCGGACGTGGTGATCGGCCAGCGCCGCGATCGCCGCGCCATGCCCCTCGTCAGGCGGATCGGGAACCGCGTGGCCAGCCTCGAGCTGCTCGTGACCGCACGCAGGTGGGTGCCCGACACTCAGAACGGCATGCGCCTGTTCAGGACCGCCGCGCTCCGCGACGTGCCCTCGCCGGGCGGCGGCTATGAGTCAGAGAGCCGTCACCTGCGCTCGCTGCTCGCGACGGGCCACCGCGTGGTCTCGGTCGAGATACCGACGATCTACGACGGCGAGCCGAGCCACTTCCACCCGGTGCGCGACACCCTGCGGGTGGGGCGCGCGCTGGCCGCGCCCCCGGCCGTGAAGCCCGCTCTCGCGAGCGGCAGCGGGAGCGCCGCCGACGCCGGCGAGGTCCTGCGCCTGTGGGTGCCCCGGCTGGCCGCCTCGCTGCTCGCGGCGATTGCGCTCGGCCTGGCGATGCCCGTGTTCCAGCCGCTCGACAACGCGCTCTACCTCGCCGTGAACGGGCTCGGCGACGGGCCTGAGTGGCTCTACCAGGCCCTCGACCCGCATACGCGCAACTACATCATCCTGCTGACCGTCACGGTGATCGGCAGCGCGATCGTCCTGCGGCGCCCGCGCTACGTGCTGGGCGCCACGCTCGGCGTCGTGCTCGGCGCGTATCTCGCGGGCGCGGCCATCGAAGTGGTGAAGCTCTTCGTGGAACGCGCTCGTCCCGAGGAGGTGCTCGGAGCGCAGGTCCAGCTCTCACACGGCCGCAGCTGGGCCCACCTCGCGTCGTTCCCCTCAGGTCACCTGATCGTGACAGCCGCCATGGCCACGGCAGCGGCCACGGCCGTACCCGTGCTGCGGCGCCCGCTGATCGGCTACGTGGCGCTGATCGCGGCCACCCGCATCATGTTCGGCGCGCACTTCCCGCTCGACGTGCTCGTCGGAGCCGTGCTCGGCTACGAGTTCGGCCTGTTCGCGGCCCGCCTCATGGCGAGCGCTCGCCTGCTGCCGGCGCCCGCGGCGCAGGAGCGCGCCTCCGAGGCCGCGCTGCCCGCCCGAGCGTCCTGACGGTCAGCTGCCCGCGTCGAGCCTGCCCTGGTAGACGTGCACGAGCAGGCAGCTCTCGGCGGCACGGACCTTGACGGTCACGTACTGGCGCTTGGTCTTCTTCAGGTTGCGCAGCGAGACCTTGACGCGGCGGCGCAGCCCGTTCGCGCGCTTGCGCTCGTGGGCCCTGCCGGCGCGGCGCACGGCGGAGCGCAGCTTGGCGATCGCTCGGCGGGTCTGCTTCGAGCGCTTGGCCAGCTTGTCGCGCTCGCCCGTCGACCTGAAGCACGTGATCCCGTGCTTGTCGCGGGTGGCGGTCAGGCGTGCCAGCTCGCCCACGGTCAGAGGCACCCGCGGCCACTGGTTGACCAGCGACCGCACCACCCCGGAGGCCGGGCGCCGGCGAGTGGAGTACGGGGCGTCGTCGGAGACGTTCGCCACGCCCTCGCTGTTGAACGGGCTCGCCGGGCCGAACTCCTCCGGATAGCTGTCGCGAGTGCTGACGAAGATCTGCGCGGCGCCGGCGCGCACGAGCGTCGGCAGGGAGTCCCGCAGGAACGCCGCCTGGGCGGTCTCGCCGCCGCGGTACCGGGGGTCGTCCTGGTAGGCGGTGTCGGCGGGATAGCCGTGCTCGGTCACCCACAGGGGCGCGCTCCCGCGCTGATACGAGGCGAAGAAGTCGTGCCAGAAGGTCATCATCGTGGTGAGCGAGCCGAGCCCGCCGCGCACGTGCACGTTCGCGATGTCGAACTTGGTGGCGGCCGCCGCTCCCGGGGTGGCGAACACGCGCGTCAGCCAGTCCTTCGCGATGGTGCCCGACACCCCACCGAGTAGCACCCGGCTGGCCGGGGAGCGCGCCTTGATGCCGTCGTAGGCGGAGGCGAGCATGTGTGCGTAGTCCTGGGGGGTGCCCCGGAACATCGCGCTCGAGTCGGGCTCGTTGATGATCTCGAAGAGGTCGATGGCGCCGCGCGTGTGCTCCGCGACCTCGCCGGCGTAGCGCCCGTAGGCCGCGACGTCGTCGGTGGCGCAGGTCTGCAGCGCCTTGTTGTCACATGCGGATATGAACGCGGGCACGCCGATGAGGATGGCCGTGACCGGGATGTCGTAGCGGCGCGAGAGCTCCACCACCTCGTCCACTCCGCTCCAGTCGCGGTAGACCCAGTGGCGGTAGTTCTTGAACACCCCGTGCATCTCGATGTCGAGCCTGATGTGGCTGGCGTTCATGGCCTTCGCCTCGGCGAATATGCGCTCCTTCTGCGCATAGGGCATCGCGTACGCGTAGACCATGGAGTGCGCCGAGTAAGGACTCCCGGCGGGCGCCCCGGCGCTCGCCTGTGCGGGCACGGCGAGGCTCAGCGCCACAAGGGCGAGTAGGCAGCGCAGCGCGCTGGTGGATGATGGGCGGCGAGAGATGGGAGAGACGGGTCGTTGCTGCGGAGATGAACGGTGCTCCGTTAGTCATCGACCACCTACAGGGCTTCGTGAGTACGGTGACCCCGGCCTGGACGGCAGCACGCACGCAAAGCGGCAGGAGGAGAGGACATGGCGGACAAGGCGCTCGAGATCTACCTCAACGATCACCTGGCGGGAGCGATGCTGGGCACGGACCTGGCCGAGCAGATCCGGGAGCGGAGCGAGGGCGATCCCTTCGGCGACGTGATGACGGGGCTTGCCGCGCAGATCGAGGAGGACCGCGAGACGCTCGTCGCCCTGATGGAGCAACTGGACGTCGCGCGCAATCCCGTCAAGCAGGCCACCACGTGGCTGGCCGAGAAGGCGAGCCGGCCGAAGTTCAGCGGGCTCACCTCCGGCGAGCCGGAGGTCGGCTACTTCATGGCGCTCGAGAGCATGATGCTGGGCGTTACCGGAAAGCTCTCGCTCTGGCGCGCGCTCGAGCGGGTCGCCGACCGCTACCCCGCGATTGCGGCGACCGACCTGGACGAGCTGATCCGGCGCGCGACGCTGCAGCGCGACACGCTCGAGGAGGAGCGCCTCCGTACGGCCGAGCGGGCCCTGGTGTGAACCGGCTCCACCACTGGTACTGCAATCGCGACGCATGGAAGCGTCATGTTCGGGAGGAGCTCGCGCCACCGGCGATCGAGGGCCTGGCGCTCGGTCAGGACGTGCTCGAGATCGGTCCCGGCTTCGGGCCGGCCACGGAGCTGCTGGCCGGCCGCGTGCCGCGGCTCACGGCGCTCGAGATCGACACGGGCCTCGCGCGCTCGCTGAGGGAGCGGCTGGGGGACCGGACGGAGATCGTGGAGGGCGACGCGACGGCGATGCCGTTCGCCGACGCGAGCTTCGACGCGGCGGTCTGCTTCACGATGCTCCACCACGTGCCGTCGGCGGAGTCCCAGGACAGGCTCTTCGCGGAGGTCCGGCGCGTCCTGCGTCCGGGGGGCGCGTTCGCCGGCACCGACACCACGGGAAGGGGCGTGGGCTTCGCGCTCCTCCACGTCGGTGACACGAAGGTCCTCATCGACCCGGCCGCCATGCCGGTCCGGCTCGCGGCAGCCGGCTTCGAGGACGTCGAGGTCGCCGCGGACCGCGACAGCTATCGCTTCCGCGCGCGCAGCGGCTGAACGCCGCTAGTCCACGTCGTCCGGCGTGACGCGGTGCTTCCAGTAGCCGAGGGCTCAGGGTCGGCGCGGCGAACGGTGAAGTTGCGCCAGTTCTGGCCGAGCGCGTGGGCCGGGAAGCGCCAGCCTACCTCGGGCAGGACCAGCGGCTCGCGGTCGGCCGGCCAGCCGAGCGTGAGGATCTCGCCGGGCTGCTCGATGCCCGGGTCCTGAAAGGCGGGCGCATGGAGCGTGAGGCAGGCCATGGCGGGAGTGACCCGGCGCACCGCCGTGACGCTTGCCAGTCCGGTGTGGAGCGGGAACACCCGTGCGATCGCGACTGCGCCGGCCATAGTTAGGGCACCCTAACATCTCGGCACTGACACGCGAGCGAGCAATCGGCAACAATCGGCCGTCGCTCGCGACGGTGGCGAGATCCCAGACCAGAGGTGACTCGTGGCACAACGCAGCATCAGGAAGACGGCAAGCAAGGCGGGAGCGCGCGCTTCGGGCCGCGGACAGAAGGCGCTCGACCAACTCAACGACTCGATCGAGGCCGCCGAGAAGGCGCTCAAGGAGCTGCGCGCCGAGCTGAGCCGGGGATCGCGCACGCTCCTCAAGGACGTCGACTCGACATTGCGTGACGCGCGCAAGCAGGTGCGCAGCGTCAGGACCACCGTGGCCAAGGACCTGGAGCAGGCCAGGCAGACGGCGACCGGCAAGAAGCCCGCCGCCACGAAGGTTGCGGTGAAGAGGTCAGCCGCGAAGAAGCCGGCCGCGAGGAAGCCGGCCGCGAAGAAGGCCACCGCGAGGAAGCCGGCCGCGAAGAAGGCCACGGCCGCGAAGACGACCACCCGGGCAAAGGCCGGCGCCAAGAAGGCGAGCACGGCCAAGAAGGCCACGCCCGCACGCAGGAGGCAGACCGCCAGGTAGGGCGGTCAGCGCCGCCCGGATGGGCGGGACCAGTGGTTCAGCAGGTCGACGACGTGGCGCACCACGTCGACCACCAGTCCGGGGCCTACTCGTGAGAGCGGGAGGCGTCCGGGCGCGCGCTTGGTCGGACGCTCACGCTGTGGGGGTGAGGTGCCCTGCTCCACGGTCCATGCACCGTAAGGCCGGCATCGGCGTCACCGCCGCTGGGAGCTGAGCGAGAACGGCGGGTAGCGGTCGGTCACGAGGATGAACGCGTAGCCCGCCACGCGGTTGTGCCAGCGGATCACGCCCTCGACGTAGTCGAACACCCCGCGCGGGTAGCGGCCGGTGAAGAGGATCGCGAACCAGGTGCCTATCAGCAGCACGACCGCGCCGAAGTACAGGAAGAACAGGACCACGTAGTGCGGGATCGCGAGGAACCACTTGACCAGCGGCAGCCAGCGGTTCAGGTCCTGCTTCGCGTCGGGATAGGGGAAGTCGAGGTGCACCGCCTGGTGCTCGTCGGTGGACGGATAGCGGTCGTCCATCAGCGCGACGTACACGCCCACGCGATTCGTGAACCGAAGCAGCTCGAGGTTCCAGTCGAACCACCAGCGCGGGTACTTCTCGCGGAACAGGACCATCAGCAGCGGGGGTATGAACAGAAGGCCCGTGCCGCCGATGGCGATGGTGGCGCCCGCCCCGTCGTCGTACCCGCCACCGCCCGAGTAGCCGCCGATCGTCCCGAGCACTATCGCGATCGGGATCACGGTGAAGATGCGGAAGAACGTGGTGAGGCGGTTGAGGTCACGGTCGGGATAGTCGACCGAGAACCGCACGGGGTGATCTTCATTCAGCGTAGGACGCTACTCCGAATCCGATGCCGCTGGACCGGTCGGTACCCTTCACGTGCCCGTCGGCTCGCGGGGCACAATGGCCCACAACTCCTCCACCAGGGTTGTAAGAGGCGGTAAGGCGCTAGCCGGCTACCTGCGCAAACGGTGCGCAGGCAATCACGTCAGTGGTCCTTAATGAGGTACCGAGCGCGACCTGAGCCGACAGGGTGGGGAGCCACCGGGGGCTCGGGCATGGGTGCCTTCGACGCGGCGGCCGTGATCATCACATCGGTCGCGGTGGTCATCCTAATTGCGCTGACCAATCCAGGTGACGCTCTCTGTTATCTGGTCGCTTTTCCGGTATGGATCGTGTCCCGGGATCTGGGCGCGCTCGCCGCCGCGGGGGTCGGGGCCTTCGCGCTCGCCTGCGTGGCCGTCGCCGCCGCGGTCGACGGTGGTGGGTTCGGCCCGCTGGGATATGTTGGCCTGGCCGCTGTCCTGGGAGGTGTGATCGTCGCCGGAGGGCAGGCGGTGGTGCCGCGCAGCGGGACCAGGCTGCCGCCCCCCTCCACCCTGTTGCGGATGCTGACCGTCCGGCCCGAGGTCACGAACAGGTCGGAGGCGCTGAGCCGCCGTGAGCTCCAGATCCTGGAGTCGATCGCCACCGGCGCGAAGAACGCGGAGATCGCCGATCGGTTCGTGATCTCGCAGAACACCGTCAAGTCCCACGTGAGCCAGATCCTCAAGAAGCTGTCGGCCGCGAACCGAACGGAGGCGGCCTTCCGCTACGTCGAGCTGTACGGCTCCCCGTCCATGCCCCAGGACGCCACCGTGGGCACCAACGGCGACGCGCAAGACTCGGACCGGATCGGGGCCACCGTGGCGGTGGGCGCGACCGTGACAGAGCTGCGCCGGAACGACAAGCTCCTCCTCGGCCTGGAGGACGGGCGGGCCCTGGAGGTCCCCACGCTCGAGGAGCTGCGCGGACGTGTGCACGTCGGCGCGTCGATGATCGTCTATTACGACCAGCGCGACCGCGTATGCGGCTGGTACCTGCCCGGCGAGGAGCTGGGCATGGACCTCCGTCACTGGGTCAAATAGCGGGCTGCAGCGCCTCTCGGCGGCCGCGGGTTTGGTGTTCGCGACGGTGGGGCACTCCTTTGGGGGGTAAGGACTTGGTCCCCTCATCATTTTCGGCTAGTCGGTGGATGCCCTCACTGGCCGTGGGCGTCGGCATGCTTGCGTATGAGAACTCGACGCTACGGCTCAATGCACGGTTTACACGCCCGGATGGCAACCGGTGTGGTGGCCGTTGCGCTGGTATTCGCCTCAGCGGCCCCGGTCGAGGCGGCCGGCGGCGGGACCGCGCGGGCCGCTCAGGCGGGTTGCGCCGCCGCTGACGCGGCTGCGGTGGAAACGCGGCGCTTCCAGCGGGCGGTGCTGTGTACGCACAACGTCGTGCGGCGCGAGCGCGGACTGCGCCGGCTGCGCCTGAACCCGGACCTCTCGCGCGTGGCCGCCAGGTATGCGCGCGACATGGTCTCGCGCCACTACTTCGCCCACCTGTCCCCGGATCGCCGGGACCACATGGACAGAATCGCCGCGAGCGCCTACCGCCCCGACGCGGGCTGCTGGACGGCCGGCGAGAACCTCTTCTTCTCGCGCGTGAGCTCCACCCCCGGACAGCTGCTGGGCGCCTGGCTCGGCAGCGCGTCGCACCGTCGCAACGTGCTGCGTCCCGGCTGGCGCGACTTCGGGGTCGGAGTGGTGGGCATGTCGCCGCAGGGCGACCCGGGCGGGTTGACCGTGGTGGCCCTGTTCGGCACGCGCAGCGACCGCGCCTGCGCCTGAGAGATCACTGGCCGGGCACGGCGCGAGGGGCCTGACTTCGCCCCCCGCGCCATGCGGGCCATCCCCGGTCTAGGCGGAGTGCGTGCGGCGGCGGAGCAGTGAGCCGCCGGCAAGCCCGGCCACGCCGAGCAGGCCCAGCGGCAGGCTGCCACCGAAGCCGGTGTGGGGAAGCGACTCGGTCTCCTCGCCCGCCTGCACGAGTACGACGGGTGTGGTGGTGGGCACCTCGCGGGTGCCGGTGTTGCCCTTGACGCGCTCCTTGCGGGTGCCGACCTTGCCGAGCACGCCCTTCTTCTCCTGCACCTCGGGAGTCTCGGGCACGGTCTCGGCGGGTACGTCGGGTAGGCCGAGATTCACCACGGGCGCGGCCGGCGTCTCAGCCGGAGGTGCGACCGGGACGGGCGCCGGGGTGGGTGACGCCGGTGCCGGCACCGGGGCCGGCGTTACGGGCACGGGCACGGGCGCGGGAGCCGGTGCGGGTGCAGCCGGTGTGGGTGCCGGAGCAGGCGCCGGGGGTGTGGGCGCGGGTGCGGGCGCCACCGGCTTGGGGGTCGGCGGGGCCGGCGGAGTCCAGTGCTCCTCCTTCGGCGGTGACCACTCCTCGTGCTTGGGAGGAGACCACTCCTCGTGCTTCGGCGGAGACCATCCGCTGTGGCCGCCGCCGCGCTCCTTGTCGCAGTCCGGGTTGTCCCAAGCGAACGCGCTCGTAGCGGACAGACCCAGCAGCGCGGCAATCGCGGCGGTTACACCGGCAATGCGTATGGACAGACGTCTGGTGGACACACTGACCTCCCCTGGTCGCAAGGAACGACGGGAGCTGTCCCCGCCGAATTTCTGAGCAATGCGAAAAGTTTCGACGCGGGTCCAACCAGCCCCATCCCCCCAAGGGATGAAAACGCTCGTCACTTCAGACGGTTTTTGCGCACACCAACCGAAAACAAGGGAAATGAGTGAATTACCGAGATCCGCAGGAAAAGCGAGCGATGGGCCCTCGTCGCTAGCGTGATCGCCGTGTCCTCGATCACCGCATTCCACTTCACGGACCCCGGCTGCCCATGGGCCTACTCGGCTCGTCCTGCGCACGCGCGCCTGATCTGGCGCTTCGGCGACCAGGTCGGCTGGCGGCTCGTGATGATCGGCCTCAGCGAGACGGCCGAGCGCTACGTGGCTCGCGGATACACGCCGGCCCGCCTGGCCACGAGCTGGCGCATGTTCCAGGGACGCTTCGGGATGCCGTTCACGTTCGAGCTCAAGCCGCGGATGGCGGGCACCTCCCGCGCATGCCGGGCGATCGTGGCCGCCCGGGCCATCGACCCCGCCCTCGGGGAGTGGGCGCTGCGCGACCTCCAGCTGATGCAGTTCACATCCGGCCGGCTTCTCGACGAGGACGCCGACCTGCGCCACGCGCTCGGGGGCATCCCCGGCCTCGACGCGGATGCCGTGGTGCGAAGCATCGACCGCCCGGAGGTCCT
This sequence comes from uncultured Thermoleophilaceae bacterium, assembly GCA_963764665.1. Lineage (GTDB taxonomy): Bacteria > Actinomycetota > Thermoleophilia > Solirubrobacterales > Thermoleophilaceae > JACVRW01. The sequence continues at coordinate 58,237 of CAVXTL010000002.1, forward strand.
GGCCGCGTACGAGGCGGACCGCGAGCTCACCCGCACGGCGGAGGGCACGCCCACCCACGCTCAGGACCGCCACGCCACAAGCGACGGGCCGGTCCGCTACACAGCCCCGTCAGTCGTCTTCGAGCAGGCCGACGGCCGCCGGCTCGAGGTGGGGGGCTTTCAGCCGTTCGAGGCCTACGACACGGCACTCGCCAATCTCGACGTCTCGCTGAACCGGCGTCCGCCCCCGGCCGATCCCCTCGAGGCGCTCGCCACCTTCCCGAACGGCCTGACCACGGCGGAGCTCGCCGAGGTTCTGCGGCCGTCCGACCTGGCCGCGGCGGACCTGACCGCGACCGAGGGGCACCTGGTCGCGCTCGCCGGCGAGGGCACTCTGCTCTGCAAGCCGGTTGGCGACGGCGCTCTCTGGCGGCTGCCCGCTAGCTAGCGGCCTGCCGCGCCAGCCAGCCGCTGAGCAGCGCACCGCTCGCGGCCGCGAAGAGGACGCCGGGGAAGACGCCCGGGCGGAGGTGCCGGCGGGCCAGCACGCATGCGGCGGCGTCGATCCCGTCCACCACCGCCGATGCCTCGAGCCAGCCGCGTGTGGGCGCTTCGCGGTCCAGGGCGAGATGGAGCCCGAGGCCGACTCCCAGGTCGCGGGCGCCGACCATGCGGACGAAGAGGCTCGCTCCGCCCTCCGAGGCCCCGGCCATCGTCCTCGCCACGACCCCCGGCGCGAGCAGCGACACCACCCCGAAGGCGATCCGTCCGCGCGCCAGGTTGACCGCCAGGTCCTTCGTGTCCACCGCGTCGATCCTACGAGACGAAGGCGATACTTCCGGCCGTGACCGACCCGGACCGACGCAGGCGGAGCCGTTCCGGGCAGCTTCGGGACGCGGTGATCTGGGGAATGGCGCTGGGCGCGGCCGCGGGCGCCGTGCTGGGCGATGCGATCGAGGGGGTCGGGGCCGGACTGGGAGCCGTGGTGGGCGCAGCCCTCTACGCGCCCGCCGAGGTGATCACCACGATGAGCAGGGGCGGGGCGGACATCAAGCCGCTCTGGCAGCGCATCTTCAGCAGCGCCCTGCTGATGGCGCTGTTCGGCTGGCTGCTCGGACTGGTCTACGGCCAGGACGAGGCCCTTCTCACCGGAATCATCAGCGGCGCACTTCTCGGTCTGCTGGGTCTGCGGCCCTGGAAGCTCGCCATCGGGCTTGCCGTGGGCGCTGCTCTGGGGGCCCTGTTCCAAGCTCTCGACGCCGGTGTCGAGTCTGCGCTCGTGGCAGCGGCGGTGGCGGTGGTCTACCGGGTGGTGGCCGCCATCGCCTACCGCGACCGGCCCCTGGTCCGCGTGATGGCCGAGGAGGTACCGGCGGCGGAGCTGCGATATGTCGTGCCCTTCGAGGCGCGCTCGCGGTACGTCGGGGCCGACTACGTCGAGCAGCTCGCGAAGGTCCGGGGCGGGACCTTTCGCCGCAATCCTCCCGACGTGGGAATCCTGGCCTCGCTCGACAGCTTGGAAGGGCCGACCTTCCACGCGAGCCGGGTGCACCCGCTGATCCGCGAGTTCTACGAGCACACCAGTCGCTTCAAGCTCTCGATCGTTCCCGAGTGGCGGCGCTGGATGAAGCCCGGCTACGAGCTCTTCAAGCTGCTGGTGGCGCAGCCGCTCGGGCAGGCCACGATCCCGTCCAACATCGAAGAGGCCCAGCGCGGGATGATCAGCACGATCGACACGATCGCCCTCGACGGCAGCGAGGAGATCGACATCCGGGGCTGGATCCGCACCTACGCGGACTCGGGCAAGCCGATCTACGTGGGCATCTACACCAGCTTCAGGCACGAGGACCGCGGCTACGTGAGCGTCGGCTTCCCGATCCCGAGCGCCAACTTCACCGCCACGCTGCTTCCGAAGAACGTCGGTGAGCACGACTTCGAGCTGACGTCGCGATCCGAGCTCCCGTTTCCGGGCCACTACCTGAGCTCCGTGGACAGCGAGCGAGACGCGCTGACGGTCATCAAGCTCCTCTACTTCCAAGAGCGCATCTTCGTGTACGTCGCCGAAGGCGAGTTGAAGACTGAGCACAGCTTCTACCTGGCGGGACAGCGGTTCCTGACCCTCCATTACGAGGTCGAGCGGCTTGTGTAAGTAGCTAGGCCGCTGCGGCCTGCGCGTTCTCGAGCAGCTCGCGCCGGAGGGCGCCGACCTCGCGCGGGCGGTTGGCCGCCAGGGCGCCGACCAGCTGCCGGTGCCGGTCGCGGAAGCGGACGCAGAACGAGTCCGCATCCCCCTCGATCTCGGTCGAGTCCCACTCGTGGGCATGGCCTACGTGCTGAAGGCGCAGCCCGAACTGGTCGGACCAGAAGTAGGGCAGGTCGTCGTAGGGCCGCGAGCGGCCGAGGATGGCGTGGGCCACGGTCGCCGCCTGCCCCGCCGCGGAGGTCCAGTGCTCCACTCGCGCGCGGGCCCCGAGCAGGGGCCGCCATGAGCAGGCCACGTCGCCGCACGCGAACACGCCCGGCTGGGCGGTGCGGCCGCAGGCGTCGGTGTCGATCCCGGCACGGTGCCCGCCGAGCAGCTCGGACGCCGGCTCGGCGCCGATCGCGATCAGGGCCGTCTCGCAGGCGACGACCGACCCGTCCGCGAGCTCGACGCCCGACAGCCGCCCGTCCCCGCCGGTGCGCAGACCGCGCAGGCCGACCCCCATGCGGAGGTCCACACCGTGATCGCGGTAGCGCTCCGCGAGCACGCCGCCGACCTCCTCTCCGAGTATCCGCGCAAGCGGAACGGGAGTCAGGTCGATCAGCGTCACCTCCACACCGAGCGAGCGCGCGGTGGAGGCCACCTCCGCGCCCACGAACCCCGCTCCCACGATCGCCAGGCGGCTGGTGCGGCGCAGCTCGCGGCTCAGGGCGGCGGCGTCGGCCGCCGTCCTCAGAGTGAGCACACCCGGGGGTGCGGGCTCGGGCAACGCGCGCGCTCGCGCGCCGGTGGCGATCACGAGGGCGTCGGCGGGGGGTCCGCCGGCCACCGTGCGCCTGTCGAGATCCAGTTGCTCGACCCGATGCCCGAGCTGCAGCTCGATCTCGCGCTCCTCCCAGTGGGAGCTCGGGCGCAGCTCGAGCCGCTCGCGCGCGCCGGCCAGGAACTCCTTGGAGAGGGCGGGCCGCTCGTAGGGCGCATGCGGCTCGTCGCCGAACACCACGAGCCGCCCGTCGAAGCCTTCGGCGCGCAGCGTCTCCGCGCAGCGCGACCCGGCGAGCCCCGCGCCGACGATCACGACGGTCCGGGGGCTCACGCCTCGCGCTCCCCGGAGTCGGCGTCGTAGATCGCGATGGCGCCCATCGGGCACGATCCGGCGGCGTCGAGCACGCCGTCGTCGTCTGTGGTGCCCTGCCGAACCGAGGCGACCCCGTCGGGGCCGATGTCGAACAGCTCGGGGGCGAGCTCGGCACAGGTGCCGAATCCGCTGCAGAGCGATCCGTCGATGACGATTCGGTGAGTGGTCATGATGCTCCTTCGGTTGCGGCCGGCCGCGGGCGCGGCCGGGTCGGGGGTCGGGCCGGGACGAGGGCGCGCCAGGCGGTCGCCGCCGACACGGCCCCGATGGCGCCGAGGTACAGGGAGAGCGCCCAGGGGGAGGCCGAGTCGGACCCCGCCATCACTCCGTGCGCGGTCGCGGCCGCAAAGGCGCCGTAAGTCGTCCAGTGCAGGCGCCGCCAGTTGCGCATGCCGATGCGCCGGCGCAGGCCGAAGGACACGTAGACGATCAGCATCAGCTCGGCCGCCACCACGCCCAGCCCGGTCCAGAACGGGCGGTATGGCGCCGTGCCGGGCACGAGGAGCGCGAGCAGTCCGATCTCCACGGTGTGATCGAGCACGAGCGCGAGTCCGTGGAGGGCGAGGGCGGTGAGCGAGAGCAGCGCCAGCGTCCGGTGGAGGTCCACCGCCGTTGCGGGCTTGATCGCCTTGCCGAACGGACGCGACTTGACCACGAGGCCGGCGAGCACGGACACGGTCAGCAGCACGTAGGCCGTCATGCCGGTCGCGCGCGCGAGCAGCCAGAAGGTTGGGTCGGACTTCACGCGAGGCCCCCCGCCAGCTGTGCGCTCCCGTCATTGCCGACGATCACAGCCGGGGTGCCGAGCCGCTCCGCCTCGCTCATGGCGTGCGGGCCGGCCAGGAAGATCGCCTTAGCGGCCACCTCGGCCTCGGTCGCGCTCGGGGCCGCGACGGTCACGGTGAGCGGTCCGCGGGCCGCCGGCCTGCAGGTGGCCGGGTCGATCAGGTGATGGCGCTCCTCGCCGGCGCGGCGCCACCGGCGCCGGTCGCGTCCCGAGGTCGCGAGCCCGCCGGAGGCCAGGCCGAGCGTGAGCTCGCCGCGGGGCAGGTACACGCCCACCGGCCACGGCCCGTCGGAGCGGGCGGCCGATATCGCCAGGTCGCCTCCGGCGTTCACGAGGCACGGCCCCAGCGGCGCGAGCCGCTCGGCGCAGCGGTCGGCTGCGAAGCCCTTGACGATCCCGCCGAGGTCGATCCGCACGCCGGGGGCGAGCTCCACCCGGCGGCCGCGTACGTCCACCTCGCGGGGGGCGAGAGGGTCAGGTGCGGGCCGGCCGGCGGCGTCGCTGTCGAGGTCGGCGAAGGTGCGGTCGTAGCCGGCCGCGACCAGGGCGTCGTGAAGGGTGGGGTCGAAGCGGCCGTGCGTGCGCTCACGAGCGGCGAGCGCGAGCTTCACCACGGCGAGCATGTCGTCGCTCGCGTCGATCGCCCCCGCCGCGTTGAGGCGGGAGAGCTCGGAGTCCCGGCGAAAGCGCGAGAACACGCGCTCCAGGCGATCGAACTCCTCGCGCACCCGTGCCAGGGCCGCTCGGGTTGCCCGCGAGGGCGCTGCCTCGAGCAGGCACTCGACGCGGGTGCCCATGGCGCTGAAGGCGAGCTGTCGCATCAGGAGCTCCCCGTGGAGGTCACGGGCGGCGCGGCGGTCACGGCCACCGGTGGCGGCGCGGCAGCCGCCGGTGCCGCTGCGGCCACGGGGCCGGCGGAGGGTGCCGCCGAGGCGGACGCGGCCGCCGCGGCGATCTCGCGCTGCCGGCGCGCGAGGCGCTGCCGATAGGTCGCAAAGCGGCGCTCCACGACGCGGTTCACGCGGCGCGACTCGCGCGCCAGGCGCTGCTCCCGGCGGTCGAGCGCGGCCGCGCGCGGGTCGGTCTCGGCCGGCTGGGCCCACGGGCGCGCGGCCACGACGGCCCAGACCAGGAAGAACACGAGCAGCGCCAGCGCGCCGGCGTGGAGGCGTGCAACGTGGTTAGTCATCGAAGGCCTCCTCGATCGCCTCGGCGCGCTCCTCGGCCTGATCCTCGAGATCGTCGGCGCGGTCCTCGGCGAGGTCCTCGAAGTCGTCGTCGCCGTGGCCGGACGAGGAGGGTGCCGGGACCGGAGCCGCGGGCGCCGGCGCCGGCGCGGCTGCCGCCCGGACGGGGGCCGGGGTGGGAGCGCCCCCGCCCCGGGAGGAGGAGGCCGCCGGCCGCGCCGGGAGCTTCGGCGGGCGCCGCTTGGCCGCTCGCCGCAGCCGCGTCTCCTGCTTGTCCAGCTGCTTGTCGGCGCGGGCCAGCTGCTGCTCCGAGGGCCCGGAGGCCGCCGGGCCGAGCGCCGCCGTCTGGAGCGCCGCGAAGGTGCCCGCGACGGTGGCGGCGGCAAGGACTATCGCGATCAGGAACCCGTGTCTGCGCTTCACTGCGTACCCCTTCCTTTCGGCTCCCGACCAAGCTAGGCGGGCACCCGTAAGGGGTTCGTTCGGCGCGGGTAAGCGCAGGTAAGGGTTCGGTCAGCTGACGGGTTGGCGCCCGCCGGCCAGGGGGCCGGCTACCGGCCGAAGCGGTCGATCGCGTCCTCGAGCCTCTGCAGCTCGGTCGCGAACTCGCGTCCGTCGATCGTGATGCGCTGCCCGCAGCGGCAGCTGATCGTGGCGCTCGTCCGCACCTGTCCCACCGTCGCCGGGACCGCCTGAGCGCACTCGGGGCAATCGAGGTCCACCAGCAGATCGTGATCGCTTATTTGCGGTCGCGCCATGCAGACGTATTTTCCGTCGTCGGCGGAAGCCCTTCAATCGGCTCGGTTCAGGGAACTTCCCTGATGATCCGCCCCGGCGTTCCTGGGACCGTGGGTCCAATGAACAGAACGAGACTTCCCAGGCTGCTCGTCCCGGCCACCGCGATCGTCCTGGCGGGTGTGCTCCTCCTCCATCCACAGTTCGATGGCGGCGTCTACGAGGGCCTGAGCGATCAGGTCGGTCGGTGGATCGGGGTCCACATCGCGCTCGCCGTCGGCGCAGGCGTGGTGGCCATGGCGGCCTACACGCTGATCGACGGCCTGCCGGGCCGTGCGGCCGGCGTCAGCCGAGTGGCGCTCACCGTATTTCCGATCTTCTTCATCGCCTGGGAGGCGACTCTCGGGATCGGTACCGGGCTGATGGTGGACCAGGCCAATGGACTGGCAGCCGCCGATCGCGGGCCGACGGCCGACGCGATCCAGGGCTACTTCGACAGCCCGGTGCTGCTCGGACTCAGCGCCGTCGGCAACGGTGCGTGGATCGTGGCGATGATCGCAGCCGCGCTCGCGTTCCGTCGTGCCGGAGCCTCCGGAACGGTGGTGGCGCTGGTCGGCCTCTCTTCGCTCTTCGTCCTGCACGACGCGGGCCCGATCGGGGCAATCGGGCTGGCCTTCTTCGCCACTGCCTCTGTCCTGGTGTGGCGGGACGTGGGTGCGTTCAGGCGTCAGGTCGAGACCTCACCCGCCTGACCCACTTTCGAGTAGCTACAGCTGCGGTGGCGGCGCGAACTCCATCAGCTCCACCAGGTTCCCGGCAGGGTCGCGCGCGAAGGAGCGCGGCGAGCCCCAGTACTCCTCGTGTTCGTCCACCCGGTGGCCGGCGCCGCGCAGGCGCGCCTGCGCCGGCTCGTAGTCGTCCCCCAGCGGCACCGCCGCGTGCCCCGCGTTCATGTGCGAGGTCTCGGGCAGCTGCAGCAGGTGGAACTGGTCACCGTCGCGCTCGAGCCACGTCACGAAGCCGGCGAGCTTCTCCGGCGTGGTCACCCGTTTGAACCCGAGCAGTTCGTAGAACTCGATGCAGGCCTCGAGCTGGTCCGGCTTGACCTCGAATGACACGTGCTGGATCAAGTGCGGTGGGTCTCCTGGGTCAGAGGTCGCGGCGGTTGAACGCCAGCGCCGCCAGCGCCAGCACTGCGGCGGACCATGCCACCGCCCACGGCCAGATCGCCGCGCCCACGCCGCTGGCGCCGCCGAACGGCCCAAGCTGCACGATCACGCCGGTGGCGCCGCCGATGTCCGAGGTCAGCGCGTCGAGCCCGTTCTGATAGAGCGCCTCGAACGGGACGATCCACGAGATGATCGAGCTCGCCGTCCTCAATCCGTCCACGTCCAGCCCCTCGCCGATCTGGCCGAGCAGCCCGGCGGCGAGCCCCGTGGCGAAGACCATGAAGATCGCAATGCCGTTGGCGGTGGTCCCGAGCAGCGTCGAGCCGAGCAGCGAGATCGCCACCACCGTCACGACACCCAGCGCCAGGCCGGCGGCGGGGACGACGAGCGACGACGGCGTGAAGTCGCCGGCGGCGTGCGTGATCAGCGCGGCGAGGAGGAACACGATGACCACGTAGAGCGCGCAGACGGTGGAGGCGGCGAGCAACCTTCCGGTGAGCAGCGTCGTACGCCCCACCGGACGCACGACCAGCGGCTGCAGCAGGCCGCGCTCGGCGTCCCCGCGGACCGCGCCCAGCGTGAGGAAGACGGCCAGCACGACCCCGAGGAAGAGGGCGACGAACATCGCCAGGCCGAGCAGCGTCCCACCCGCCAGCGCCCGCTCGTCGATCGGGACGATGCCCCCGCCCCACGTCTCCTCGAGTGACTCGAAGACCTCGAAGGCGGCCAGCGCGTAGAGCCCGAGGAAGACCGTGGTGAGCAGCGCGACCACGAGCAGCACGCGGCGGCGGACCGCCTCCCGCAGCGCGTGACCGGCGATGGTGACCGCGTCGTTCACCCGTCGCGCCCCACCACGGCGGCGAGATAGGCGTCCTCGAGCGTGCCGGTCACCACACGGACCCCGTAGACCTCGGCGCCGCCGGCCACTAGCTCGCGGACGATCCGCGGGACATCCTCGCGGCGCGCGTCGGGCAGCCGCCGCACGCCCTCGGACGTCTCGACCTCGACGCCGCCGGGCGCGGTCAGGTCCTCAGGCCGCCCCTGGGTCACCACACGGCCGCCGTCGATGATGATGACCCGGTCGCAGACGAGCTCGACCTCGCTGAGCAGGTGGGAGTTCAGCAGCACCCCCGCGCCCTGTTCGCGCAGCCCGACGAGCAGGTCCCGCACCGTGCGCCGGCCGCCCGGGTCGAGCGCGCTCGTGGGCTCGTCGAGCAGCACGAGCCGCGGGGCGCCGATCAGCGCCTGGGCGATGCCCAGGCGCTGCTGCATGCCCTTGCTCATCGTCTCCACCCGCCGCCCGTCCTCGCCGCTGAGGCCGACCCGCCCGAGCAGCGACTCCCGCTCCGCCGCTCCGCCGTCGGAGCGGGCCAGGCGCTGATGGAGCGTGAGCACCTCGCCGGCGCGGGCCCAGCCCGGGAAGCGGAACAGCTCGGCGAGGTACCCGGTGGCGGCTCGTGCCGCGCGGCTGCCGGCCGGCGTGCCGGCCACGTGCGCCTCCCCGCCCGTGGGCCGGACCAGGCCGCAGGCGATCTTCACCAGCGTCGACTTGCCGGCGCCATTGGGGCCGAGGAGGCCCACGAGCTCTCCCGCTCCTACCTCGAGATCGACGGCATCGAGCGCGGTGGTGGTGCCGTAGCGCTTCGAGAGAGCGCGCACGGAGAGGGGAGCGGCCACGCCCACAGCCTGGCAACATCGAGAGACGAATGGCGAGGGCGAGCGCGGAAGAGGTTAGGGTCGGCGTGGTGGGGGTGAGCCGGCGGCGATTTGTGCGTGATGGCCTCGGCGCGGGCGCGGTGCTGGCCGCCGGCGGACTGGATGCGTGGTCGGCCGTGCCCGCCGAAGCGGCGCGACAGACCGGGGCGCCCTACGCGCTCGGGTTCCGCTCGCTCACCGACGAGGTGCGGCTTCCTGACCTGCCGGTCGACGGCCGCGTGCCGCCCTGGCTGAGCGGAGTCCTCGTGCGCAACGGGCCGGCGTTGTTCGAAATCGGAGAGCAGCGGTTGAACCACTGGTTCGACGGGCTCGCCATGCTGCACGCCTTCGCGTTCGCCCGCGGGCGCGTCTCCTACGCCAATCGCTTCCTCCGCTCGAGCGCCTATAAGGCCTGGCAGCGCGAGGGCAGGATGAAGTACTCGGAGTTCGGCACCGATCCCTGCCGGGCGATCTTCAGCGGGGTTTCGACGCTGCCGGTGCTGGGCCGGATTCCGAACGCGAACGTCTCCGTCGAGGTGCTCGCCGGACGCTTCCGGGCGCGCACGGAGCTGCCGGTGCCGGTGCGCTTCGACCCGCGCACTCTGCGAACCCTGGGAATAGCCGGGTCGGCCCCGATGGGGCGGATGGGCACGGCGCACCCGCACCACGATCCTCGAACCGGTGAACGCTTCAGCTACGAGCTGGACCTCGTCCCGCCATCAGGGCTCCGGGTGCTCAGCGAACGGCGAGGCGTGCGGCGGGAGCTCGCCTTAATACCCCAGGACCGGCCCGGCTACCTGCACTCGTTCGGGCTGACCGAACGCTATGTCGCGGTGTTCAGCCAGCCGTGGGAGTTCGATCTTCAGCGCTTTCTCGCTCCTGACCGCGGGCCGATAGTGAAGGCGTTTCGCTGGGACGGGTCGCAGCCATCGCGCATCACGCTCGTGGACCGGCTACGAGGCGGGGTCGCCGCGACGGTGGAGATGGAGCCGTTCTTCGTGTTCCACCACATCAACGCGTTTGACAGCGGCGAGCGTGTCGTGCTCGATGTCTGCGCTCATCGCGACAGCTCCGTGATCGACTCGCTGTATCTCAAGACGATCCGCCGGGCCGGCACGCGCGTGCCGCAGGCGATCGCGCGCCGGCTGGTCTTCGACCCGGGCCGCGGGCGAGTCCACCAGCGCGAGCTGTCAGAGAGCAACTTCGAGCTGCCGCGAACCAACTACGCGGTGGCCAACGGGCGAAAGTACCGCTACGCCTACGGCGTCAACGTGAAGGACCCGCGCCGCAGCGGCTTCGTCAACCGACTCGCGAAGATCGACATCGCCCGCGAGGAGGAGCATTTCTGGCACGACCGCGGCGCGTATCCGAGCGAGCCTGTGTTCGTCCAGCGGCCGGGCGGCCGTCGCGAGGACGACGGCGTCCTGCTGTCGGTCGTCCTCGACGCCTCGGAGCGAACGTCGTACCTGCTCGTCCTGGACGCCCGCGACCTATCGGAGCTCGCGCGCGCGGCCGTGCCGCACCACATCCCGTTCGGCTTCCACGGAAGCCACTCCGCGCGGGCTTGAGCCCAACGGCTGTTGCGGCTATGGCGAGGGCCGGAATCGAACCGGCGACACCACGATTTTCAGTCGTGTGCTCTACCAACTGAGCTACCTCGCCGAGGCGCGTCGATGGTAGCGGCGGGCTCAGCCCGCGCGCTCCCAAGGCAATCGGCCGCCCAGAGCCCTTCCTTTACACTCCGCCGCTGCATGCGGCCGCCCGTGCGCCTCCTAGTCCTGCTCGCCTGTCTCGTCGCGATGACCGGGCTCGTGGCCTGCGGCAGCGACGAACCCGGCGGTTCGCTCGACAGCTCGCTGAGCTACCTGCCGGAGGACGCGCCGTTCGCCGTGGCCGTGGACACCGACGTGGACGGCGACCAGTACCAAGCGCTGAACGGGCTGTTCCAGAAGTTCCCGCTCGGCGACGCCGTGAGGGAGATCGTGCTCCAGACGCTTGCCAAGGAGGCCACCGGGGTGGACCTCCAGAAGGAGGTGGTGCCGCTGCTCGGCAACCCCTTCGTGGTGGGAGCCGCCGACGCCTCGTCGTTCCTCGGCGGTTCGGACGGCAACGGCTTCGTGGCGGCCATCCAGGTCTCCGACGAGGACAAGCTGGGCGACCTGCTCGAAAGCGCCGGGGCCGCCGAGAAGGGCGAGGAGTCCGGCGCGAAGATCTACGACGCCGACGGCACGGAGTTCGCGGTCGACGGCGACACCGTGGTGTTCGCCGGCTCCCGCAGGCTCCTGAACGAGGCGCTCGCGCGCCACGACGGCGACGACACGCTCGACGAGGACACGTTCAACAGCAACCTCGAGGACGTGGGCGACGACGGGATCGCGCAGGGATACGTGAACGTCCAGTCGCTCCTGTCCGGCAGTCAGGGCGCCCGCGACGCCCGCAAGGTCAAGTGGGTCGGAGCGATCGAGGGCATCGGCCTGAACGCTTCCGTGGAGGGCAACGCGATCGACCTCGACTTCAAGATCCGCACCGACCCGGAGGGCCTCACCGACGCGGACCTGCCGATCGCTCCCGGCCCCGAGGCCCCCGCCATCGTGGACCGGCCGGGCGAGATCGGCATCGGCGTCCGCGACCTCGGGCAGATAGTGGGCTTCGTGGAGACGGTGGCCCAGGCGGTCTCGCCGTCCGGCTATGGCGACTACGCCGCTGCCAAAACCCAGATCGAGCGGCGCCTCGACGTGGACGTGGAGAAGGACATCCTCGACCAGCTGTCCGGCGACATCTCGGCCAGCATCTCGCTCGAGGGCAAGTTCGGCGTGCGCGTCGAGCCCAAGGACCCGACGGAATTCAAGCGCACTCTCGAGAAGGTCGCCGACGCGCTTCCCCCCCTCGCCGAGGGGCTGGGCCTCGACGACGTGAGCCTCGTGCGGCCCAAGGGCGCCGAGGACCTCTACGCCCTCGCCACCGCCGACGGGACCAGCATCGTCTTCGGCGTGAAGAACGGCGTCTTCGTCATCACCAACGACGCGGACCGCGCCGACAGCCTCGCCCTAGACGAGCCAACCAAGGCCGCCGGCCTGGAGGGCGCGGTCGTGGTCAAGGCCGACGCCACGGAGATCGCCGTCAAGATCCTCGAGCAGCTCGGCGACCAGATTCCCGTGCCGCCCCAGCTGCGGCCGGCGCTGGCCGCGCCTCTGGATCTGCTCACCGGCTCGCTGAAGGCCGACACGAGCGGCGTGACCGGCACCCTCAGGCTCACGTTCGACGAGTAGGCGGCCGGGGAGGGCCACTTCGTGCGTCCTGCGGGCCTTTCGTTTACTGCGGCTGGGTGGGAGGGTGATTGCCCGTCGGCCGCTAGGAACCCCGACTTCGGCACCACTGTGTCATTAGGTACTGCAGTGCAGCACCTAAGTGCCACGGTCGATGGCGACCCGGGGCACTAAAAAAGCCCCGCCCCCGCCGGCAAGCCGACGGGGACGGGGCGGCGGCGGCTAGGGCCGCAGCTTGAGGGGTTGACCCGGCCTCTAAGGGCCGTCCCTCTGCCCATCGGCGGTTCAGCCACGTCCTTTAGCCGCGGGTGCATCCACCTCGATCCGGCGTCGAGCCGGGCGCGCCTACGAGGTCGACATGCGGGTCAGGACCTCGCGCGCGCCGCGCTTGTTCAGCGGCTCGTTGAGGTTCCCGCACTTGGGTGACTGCACGCACGACGGGCAGCCGGACCTGCAGGGGCACTCGGCTATCAGCCGCAGAGCGTCGTCCACCAGGCCCTCGAAGCGCTCGTAGCCCGCTCTCGTCAGGCCCACCCCGCCGGGATGGCCGTCGTAGATGAAGATCGTGGCCCGGCCCGTCTGGAGGTGGAAGGCCGTGGACAGGCCGCCGATGTCCCAGCGGTCGCACATGGCGATCAGCGGGAGCACGGCGATCTGGGCGTGCTCGGCCGCGTGCAACGAACCCTGGAGCGCGTCGAGCGGGAACTCGTCGCGCAGCAGCGTGTCGGGCAGCTCGTACCAGAGCGCCTGCGTCACGAAGTCCTGCTCGGGCAGCTCGAGCGCCAGCAGGTCGAGCACGCGGTGGTCGGTCACGTGCTTGCGCTGGTAGGCCACCACCTGCTCGGTCACGGAGACGATCCCGAACGACAGCTCGACCCCGCAGCACTTGCGCCGCTCGCGGGTCTCCTCGATGTAGGTCTCCGACTCCTTCTTCGCCTGCGTGTACCAATCGCCGCGGAACGGGCTCACCACCGCTCGGCCCTGCGTCAGGTCCAGGTCCTCGACCTCGTAGGCCGCGCCCATGTGCAGGTACACCGCCCCCGGATGGACGGCAGAGTGCGCCCGCGCCGCCTCCACGGTGCCGATCAGCTCGCCGCGGGATGACTCCACGATCGCCACCGAGTCGGCCGACGCCGAGCGCAGGGCGATGGACGCCGCCGGGTAGCCCGAGCCGCGGGGGAGGTAGCGGCCCCCACGCTCGCGGAGACGGCCCACGCTCACGAGCCGCCGTGCCTGCGATTCCCAGTTGCTGCCGAACACGTCCTCGTCCTCACCGGTCAGCGGCAGCTCGTACGCGGCGGCGGCGAGGTGCGCAAGGAAGATCTCCTCGGACTCGTGGTCGAGGATCGCCCGCTCCACCGGCCGGTCGAGGAACTCGTCGGGGTGGCGGCAGAAGAACTGGTCGAGCGCGTCCTCGCCCGCCACGTACATCGCCAGCCCGGGCGCGCGCCGTCCGGCGCGCCCCCACATCTGGCGCAGGCTGGCGACCGTGCCCGGGAAGGTCACGCAGATCGCCGCGTCCAGCTCGCCGATGTCGATGCCCAGCTCGAGCGCGTTGGTGGCCACGACCGCCAGCAGCTCACCCTCGGCCAGCCGGCGCTCGAGCTCGCGCCGCTGGGCCGGCGTGTAGCCGGCGCGGTATGGGGCGATCCGCTCGGCCAGGTCGTCGCGGCCGGCGTCCTCCAGGCGCTGGCGGGCGAAGCGCTGGATCAGCTCCACGCCCCGGCGCGACCTCAGGAAGCAGATGGTGCGCACGTCGTGCAGCACCAGGTCGGCGAGCAGGTTGGCCGCCTCGGAGAGGGCGGACGCGCGCTGCCCGAGCGCCTCGTTCACGAGCGGCGGGTTCCACATCGCGATCCGCCGCTCCGCCCGCGGTGCGCCGTCGCGGTCCACGAGTGTGAAGTCGAGACCCGTCAGGCGCTCGGCCAGCTCCACCGGGTTGGCGATCGTGGCGCTAGTGAGCACGAAGCGCGGCTCGGTGCCGTAGGCGCGCGCGAGCCTGCGCAGGCGGCGCAGCACGTTGGCCACGTGGGAGCCGAACACGCCGCGGTACACGTGCGCCTCGTCCACCACCACCCACGCGAGGTTGGCGAGCACGTCGCCCCACGTCTGATGGTTGGGCAGCACCCCCATGTGGAGCATGTCCGGGTTCGTGAGGATCAGGTTCGAGCGGCGGCGGATGGCGGCGCGCTCCTCCTTCGGGGTGTCGCCGTCGTAGATCGCCTGGCGCAGGAACTTCAGGCCGAGGCGCGCCAGGCCGCGTGCCTGGTCCTGGGCGAGCGCCTTGGTCGGATACAGGTACAGAGCGCGCGCGCTGGGATCGCGGGCGAGCGTGTCGAGCACCGGGAGGTTGAACGCCAGCGACTTGCCGCTGGCCGTGGCCGTGGTCACGATCGTGTGGCCGCGGCGAGCCGCGTCGAGCGTGTCGGCCTGGTGCGACCAGAGACAGTCGATCCCGGCGAGGGCCTCGAGCAGAGCCGGGTGGAGATCGTCCGGGACGGGCGTGCGCGAGCCGGCGAGAGCGCCCTCGCGGGCGGTGCGAACGAGCTCCTCGTCGCGCCCCTTCTCCAGCACCGGCTCCCAGGCGTAGGTCGTGGGAGCGGAGGACACGGACTGCCATAGTACGCGCGGTTTGATCGGCCTCCACCACCATTCCGAATTCCCCCTGGAACTGCTGCTCGACCGCAAGCGGGAGCCGGTCACGGTGGTGCTCCCCACGCGCGAGGTGGCGGACACGATCGGGTCGATCGTCGAGAGCCTGCTGGCGCTCCCCGAGCTCGTGGACCAGGTGCTCGTGGTGGACGCGGCCTCCGAGGACGGGACCGCCGAGCTGGCCGAGCGCCTCGGCGCCGAGGTGCACCAGGAGGCCGACCTGATGCCGGAGCTGGGTCCGCCGCTCGGCAAGGGCGACGCGATGTGGCGGGCGCTGTCGGTGGCTCGCGGCGAGCTGATCGCCTACCTCGACTCGGACACGCGCCGCTTCTCGGCCCACTTCGCCACCGGCATGCTCGGCCCGCTGCTGCTGGACCCGGGAGCGCGCTTCGTGAAGGGCACGTTCAGGCGCCCGTTCGCCACGCCCGGGGGGCAGGAGCTGCCCGCGGACGGCGGCAGGGTCACGGAGCTGATGGCGCGGCCGCTCCTGGCGGCGTTCTACCCCGAGCTGGCCGGCTTCGTTCAGCCGCTGGCGGGCGAGGTGGCGGCGCGGCGCGAGCTCTTCCACCGCCTTCCCTTCGTCACCGGATATGCGGTCGAGACCGCGATGCTGCTGGACGCTCACGAGCTGCTCGGCGGCACCGAGGGCATGGTCGAGGTGGACCTGGACGTGCGCCGCAACCGCCACAAGCCGCTGGCCGAGCTGGGGCCGATGGCGGACGAGGTGCTGCGGGTGGTGGCCGACCGCCTGCGCCGGGACGGGCGGCTGCTCGCCGCCGAGGACCCGCTCGTGGCGCGCCCGCCCTTCGCCAGCCTGCGCATCGCCGCCTGAGCGGTGGCCGTCCGCTGCGTCTACACGGACCTCGACGGGACGCTGCTCGGCCGCGGCGCGTCGCTGTTCCGCGACGCCGAGGGGCAGTTCACGCTGCTCCCCGCCCGCGCCCTCGAGGTCTGCCACCGCGCCGGAGCGGAGGTGGTGATCAAGTCTGGGCGCCGCCGCGCCCAGGTGATGGAGGACGCCCGGCTGCTCGGGCAGTCCGCCTACATCTTCGAGATGGGCTCCGGACTCGTGATCGACGGCGAGCTCACCTGGCTCACCGGCGAGTGGGCGCCCGGCGAGGAGAGCGTGCACGCCCAGATCGCCGCGTCCGGGGCCCCCGACGCGCTCCTCGAGGAGTTCCCGGGGCTGATCGAGCCGCACGCCCCCTGGCACCTCGAGCGCGAGGTCTCGCACCTGTTCCGCGGGCTCGTGGAGGAGGGCGCGGCCAACGCGCTGCTCGCCGAGCGCGGGCACGCGGGGCTGCGGCTCGTGGACAACGGGACGATCGGCCGCCACGAGACGGCGCTGGACCTGCCGGGCACCCCGCGCGCCTACCACCTGATTCCCGCCGCGACCTCCAAGGCGGCGGCCGTGGAGCGTCACATGCGCGCGCGCGGCTACGCGCCCGAGGAGTGCATCGCCGTCGGCGACTCGGTGGAGGACATCGCCGTGGCCGCCGTCGTGGGGCGCTTCTTCCTCGTGGCCAACGCGGAGCTCGGCCTTGCCTCCGCGCCCGGGAACGTGGAGCGGACCGAGGGCGCGATGGGGGAGGGCTTCTACGAGGCGGTTGCGCTCGGTCGCGTAGGGCGCTGGCGGCACGCTCGGCCGGGTGCGCTCGAGGTCACTTAGGGTGCGCACATGGACGAGTTCGCGGAGCAGGTCGTCAACGCCCTCAACGACCTGACCGGGAGGCACGAAGGTCACCGCTCGGCGCACGCCAAGGGCACGCTGATGGCCGGCACGTTCACGCCGTCCGGCGCCGGGCTCACCACGGCGGCGCACATGTCGGGCGACCCGGTGCCCGTGACGGTGCGCTTCTCGAACGGGAGCGGCAACCCGCACGCGGCGGACTACGCGCAGGAGGGCCGCGGGATGGCGGTCAAGTGGTACCTGCCGGACGGCTCCCGCACCGACGTGGTCACGATCGACCAGCCCTGCTTCTTCGCGCGCACGCCCGAGGACTTCCTCGAGTTCGCACGGGCTCGCAAGCCCGACCCCGAGACCGGCGAGCCCGACATGGCGAAGGTCGGCGCGTATCTCGGCGAGCACCCGGAGGCGCTGCCCAACATCCAGCACTTCCTGTCGAGCACGCCGCCGGAGAGCTACGTGACGTGCGCGTACAACTCGCTGCACTCGTTCCGCTGGACCGACCCCGACGGCACCTCGCGGTGGGTCCGCTATCGCTTCGAGCCCGAGGCCGGCGAGAGCAGGCTCGACGCGGAGGAGGCCAAGAGCCGCGGCCGCGAGTACCTCCAGGAGGACATCGTGACCCGCGCCGGGGCGGCCTTCCGGATGCTCGTGGTGATCGCGGACGAGGGCGACCCGATCGACGACCCGACCGCCGAGTGGCCGGCGGAGCGCGAGCGTGTGGAGGTCGGCCGGCTCGAGCTGACCGGTCCCGAGACCGGACGTGAGAAGGACGGCGACGTGCTGGTGTTCGACCCTGTCCGGGTGACCGATGGGATCGAGACGAGCGACGACCCCATCCTGCATTTCCGCTCGCGCGCGTACAGGACGTCGGTCGGACGGCGCAGCGCGGCTGCGGAGCAGACCGCTGCTGTAGACCCCTAGAGGCCCTCCACCACGGCCACAAGCCCCGCGCCGGCGCGCTCCAGCTCGTCGAGCGTCGTGGCCTCCGTGACCGAGGCCAGGTCGAGGATGCGCTCGGCGAACGGGTCGAGCTCGGAGCGGCCGACCACGGCGTGACAGGCCACCCCTCCCTGCCGGCAGCGCGTGGCCACCTCTCCCGCGATCTTCCCGTGGAGGCTCTGCTCGTCGAGGCTGCCCTCGCCGGTGACCACGAAGGTCGCGGCACGCATGAGGCCGTCGAAGCCGAGGGCGTCCAGCACGAACGGGGCGCCGGGAACCAACCGCGCCCCGCGCGCCGCCCAGAGCCCTCCCGACAGGCCCCCGGCGGCGCCGGTCATCGGCTCGCCGGCCGGGTTGCGCGGCCAGGTGCCGGCGAGCTTGGCCAGCCGGCGCTCCAGCCGCTTCACCATCGCGGGGTCCGCCCCCTTCTGCGGGGCGAACACGCGCGGCGCGGCCTCGAACGGCGTGCGCACGTCGCACACCACCTCGAGGTCCACGTCCACGCCCGCCTCGTCGAGCGCCTCCAGCGCCCCGGCGCCGCCGTCGGTGGTGGCCGAGCCGCCCACGGTCACCACCACACGCTCGGCGCCGGCCGCCACGGCGGCCGCGATCAGCTCGCCCGTGCCGCGGGTGCTCGCGCCCCAGGCGTCGCGCTCGCCCTCCTTCACGAGCCCGAGGCCGCTCGCTCGCGCCGTCTCCACCAGCGCCGTGCGGCCGTCGGCAAGCAGCGCGAACTCCGCGCTCACGGGACGGCCGAGCGGATCGCTCACGGTCGCGCTGCGGCGCTCGCCTTCGAGCGTGGCCAGGAGCGCGTCCATCGTGCCCTCGCCGCCGTCGGCCACCGGCAGCTCCACGGCCTCGCGGCCCGCGCTGCGCAGCCCGGTGGCGATGGCGGCGGCCACCTCGGCGGCGCCGAAGGTGCCCTTGAAGCTGTCGGGGGCTACGAGTGCCGGGCCGCTCACAGCTCGGCGCTGAACGCTTGCTCGGCGGCCTGGCCGTGCACGGCGAACACAATCCGCTCGAGCGCTCCGTCGTGCTCGCGCGCGACGCCCACCATGATCCGCGCCGCGTCATCGAGCGGGAAGCGGCCCACGCCGGTGCCGAACGCCACCAGCGCCAGCGAGCGGCAGCCGAGCCGCTCCGCGGCCGCCAGCGTCGAGCGGGTCGCCTGCTCCACGATCTCGGCAGATGTGGGACCGCCGAGCTCCATCGTGGCGGCGTGGATCACCCAGCGTGCCGGCAGATCGCCGGCGCCGGTCTCCACGGCGTCGCCGAGACCGATCGGAGCACGCTCGTTCGACTCGCGCTGGATCTCCGGCCCGCCGGCGCGCGAGATGGCGCCGGCCACGCCGCCGCCGTGGGCCAGCTGCGTGTTGGCCGCGTTGGCGATGGCGTCCACCTCGAGCTTCGTCACATCCGCCTGCGCCACCTCGAGCCGCGCCACACGGCATATCCTGCCCGACGGATGAGGTTCATGCTCGCGATCTACTCCGACGAGACGTCGTGGTGGCAGGACACGCCGGCGGACGAGATGGAGGCGACCCTGGCCGCCTACGGCGCCTTCTCGGACGAGGCTCGGGCGTCCGGGGTCCTCGTCAGCGAGGCCGGCCTCGAGCCGCCGCCCGAGGCGAAGACGGTCCGGATTAGGAGCGGCGCGACCGTAGTCACCGACGGGCCGTACGCCGAGAGCAAGGAGCAGCTCGGCGGGTTCTACGTGCTGGATTGCGCGACGATCGACGAGGCCGCGGAGTGGGCCGCCAGGCTGCCGATCGGCGACGACGGATGCGTGGAGATCCGCGCGATCATCGAGTAGCTGTCGATCTCGGGCCCTCCCGTTCGTCGTTAGGGTGAATGCGGCCGAAGGCGTCGCACGGACACAGGAGGTTCGACCATGAAGTATCTGCTCGCGCTGTTCGGCGACGAGTCCCGCTGGGGACAGGCGACGCCGGAGCAGCAGGCCGCCTCGATGAAGGGCTGGGACGACTTCACGAAGGCCACCATCGAGGCCGGCGTGCACCTGGGCGGCGAGGGCCTGCAGCCAAGCGCCACGGCCACCACGGTGGGGATCCCGGAGAGCGGCGATCCGATCGTGAGCGACGGCCCGTTCGCCGAGACCAAGGAGCAGCTCGCCGGCTACTACCTGCTCGACTGCAAGGACCTCGACGACGTGCTCGGATGGGCCAAGCGGATCCCCATGGCCGGTGGCACGGTGGAGGTCCGGCCGGTGATGGACTACGAGGCGCGCGGCTCGGAGGCCCACTCGAACGAGGCGGGGGCCGCCCGGTAGGCGCTTTCCCGGAAGATGTCGACCGCCTGTTCCGGCGCGAGTCGGGGCGGGCGGTCGCAACCCTCATCCGCGTGCTCGGTGACTTCGATCTCGCCGAGGAAGCGGTTCAGGACGCATTCGTGGTCGCGCTGGAGCGCTGGCCGCGCGACGGCGCGCCGGACAACCCCGCCGCTTGGATCATCCGCACCGCGCGCAACCGCGCGATCGACGTCCTGAGGCGCAGCAAGACCCATGACCGCAAGCTCGAGGAGCTCGTGGCGCTCGACCGTGGAGGCGGCGAGGAGGACGACGAGGACATGAGCTCGATACCGGACGACCGCCTGCGGCTGTTCTTCACCTGCTGCCACCCCGCGCTCGCGCCCGAGGCCCAGGTGGCGCTCACGCTGCGGACGCTGGGCGGTCTGTCCACCCCCGAGGTGGCGAGGGCGTTCCTGGTGGCCGAGAGCACGATGGCGCAGCGGCTGGTGCGGGCCAAGCGCAAGATCCGCGGGGCGGGGATCCCCTACGCCGTGCCGGCCGACTCGGACCTGCCCGACCGCCTGCGCTCGGTGCTCGCCGCGCTCTACCTGATCTTCAACGAGGGGTACCTGGCCACGAGCGCCGACAAGCTGGTGCGGCGCGAGCTGTGCGACGAGGCCATCCGCCTGGCCCGGGTGCTCGCCCAGCTCATGCCCGACGAGCCCGAGGCGGCCGGGGTGCTGGCGCTGATGCTCCTTCACCACTCGCGCCGCGACGCGCGCGTGGACGCGCACGGGCAGCTGGTGCTTCTGGAGGACCAGGACCGCGCGCTGTGGCACCACGAGGAGATCCGTGAGGGCTCGGCGCTGGCCGCCCGCGCCGGGGTGGCGGGCCCCTACTCGCTCCAGGCGCAGATCGCCGCGGAGAACTCGTCCGCCACACCCGACTGGGCGCGGGTGGCGTCCCTGTACGAGCAGCTCACGGAGCTGTGGCCGGGACCCGTGGTGCGGCTCAACCACGCTGCGGCGGTGGCGTTCGCGGAGGGCCCCGAGCGCGGCCTGGCACTGGTGGACGAGCTCGAGCGCGACGGGCGCCTCGACGACTACCACCTCCTGCACGCCGCCCGCGCGGACCTGCTGCGCCGGCTCGGCCGTGCCGAGGAGTCCGCCCTGGCGTACCGGCGCGCGCTCGAGCTGACGGCCAACCCGCTGGAGCGCGCCTTCTTGGAGCGCCGCCTGAAGGAGCTCGCTAGCGCCTGACAGCCACGCGTCGCCGTACCAGCTTGGAGCGGTTGCCCGCGGCGTCGCGGGCTCTCAGGCCCACCCGGACCACCGGGCGCCGGTCGTTCCGGAACGCCTTCCGAAGCGCGCGCCGCGCGCGCCTCGTGAGCGTGGCCTTCATGCGCACCCTCTTGCCCGCGCCCGCCGGCCGCGTTTGCGGCTTCAGCCGGTAGGAGCGCTCGCCGATGCGCAGAGTCGCGCCTATCGCCAGCGCGCTCGCCTCGCTGGAGCGGCCATAGGCCACCGCGCCGCCCAGGCGCAGCAGCCGCTGCTTGGCAGGGAACCGGGTGCGGAGGCGCGGAGCGGTCGCGTCGCGATCCGGAGGCAGCTGCCCGCCGGCGGCGCCAGGGTCGATGCGCAGCAGCTTGCCTAGCAGCGTGCCCAGGTTCTGCCCGTTGTCGTGGCTGTCGTTGCCGCCGCCTCCGTCACCGGTCGCGGCGTAGAGGTAGCCGTCGGGACCGAACTGGAGCTGCCCGCCGTTGTGGTTGTCCTCGGAGGAGTGCTCGATCGTCAGCACCAGCCTGCGCGTGGCCGGGTCCGCCCGGTCCGCGTTGCTCGAGCGCCGGTACTCCTCGATGTGGATGTCACCGCCCGCGCCCGTGAAGTACACGTAGAACTTGCCGGCGGTGGCGTAGTCCGGCGCGAACGCCATCGACAGAAGGCCGCGCTCGCCGCCGCTGAGCACGAGGCCCGAGATGTCGAGGAAGGGGGTGGCCACGGGCGTGCCGCCGCGGACGAGGCTGATCACGCCGGCCTGCTGGGTCACGAACAGCCGGCTCGCGTCGGCGGGAGGCGAGGTCACGTAGGTGGGGAGCGTGTAGCCGCCGGCCACGGTCGTCCGCGCCAGCGTCCCCGCGGTGCTGCCGGCCGTCAGCCGGTACAGGTTGCCCTCGCTCTGGTCGACCGCGTACAGGCGCCCCGAGGCGTCCTGGCCGAACGACCCGAGCTGGCCGGACGGCAGGGTCAGGCCCGTGGTGCGATCGTCCGGGACCGCGAGATCGAGGGCGAGCGAGCGCACCTCGGCGTCGTAGTAGTCCGCGTAGAGGTAGCGCCCGACCAGCCCCGTGAGCGCCGGGTCGCGAACCACGTAGCCGCCGATCACCGCGGCGCCGCCCACGGTCGAGTAGTCGGCCAGCGGCGCGATCACCCCGGTAACGGGGCAGCGCGGGCCGCCCGGGCCGGCGATCTTCCCCTCGAAGCAGGGCCAGCCGAAGTTCGCTCCGCGGGCGGCGGCGAGGGTGGCCCAGTCCAGCTCCTCGCGGGCTCCCTGGCCCACGTCGCCGATGAGCAGGGCGCCGTTTGCGCGGTCGAACGAGAAGCGGTACGGGTTGCGCAGGCCGTAGGAGAAGATCTCGGCACGGGCGCCCGCGCGTCCCACGAACGGGTTGTCGGGCGGGATCAGATAGCTGGTGCCCGCCTGCGCCGCCGCCGTGGCGGGGACGAGCAGTCCCAGCGCCACCGCGAGGGCGGCGGCCCTAGCCGCGAAGCTGGTCGACCGTGCACTCACTCGGATCCTTATCGGTGCGCCAGCGCAGAAACTTGGCTCCGTGCCGGATCCGTTGCCCTGTGATGTGGTCGAAGGCGATCTCGCAGACGAGCTCCGGGCGAAGGCCCTCCCACACGAGATCCTCGTCGGACTTCCAGCGGCTCGGGCCGCCGGAGCCGCGCTCGCCCGTGCGGTAGGGCTCGAGCAGCTCGAGGATCTCGCGCTTCTGGCTTGCCTTGAACCCGGAGGTGTGGCCCACCACGCGCAGCTCGCGCTCGTCGTCGTAGAGACCGAGGATGAGCGAGCCCACCGTGCCCTCCTCCTTGCCCAGCCGGAACGCGAACACCACCACGTCGGCGGTGCGCACGCGCTTGATCTTGACCATCCCGGTGCGCTCGCCGGGCCGGTACGACGCCTCGCCCTCCTTGGCCACCACGCCCTCCGACAGGCCGGTGAGCCACTGGCCGGCGTCCTCGCGGCTCGCGGTCACCGGCGTGAGCTGCACCGGGTCCGCCACCACGGCCACCAGGCGCTCGCGGCGCTCGTCGTAGGGGAGGTCCAGCAGGAGCTCGTCGCCCTCCGCCAGGAGATCGAAGGCCACCAGCGAGGCGGGCGTCTCGGCGGCCAGCCGCTCCACCCGCGACGCCGCCGGATGGATCCGCTGGGACAGCAGGTCGAACTCCTGCACCCCGTCCACCTCGATCACCATCTCGCCGTCCAGCACCAGCCGCCGGCCGGGAAGCGCGCGCACCTGCTCCTCGATCTCCGGGAAGTAGCGGTTCATCGGCTTGCCGTTGCGGCTCTGCAGATGAACGTCGTCGCCGTCCCGGAACACGATCGTGCGAAAGCCGTCCCACTTCGGCTCGTAGCGCCAGCCGTCGCCCTCGGGGAGGTCGGCCTTGGAGCGTGCGAGCTGCGGCTTGAGCGGCGGCGAGAGGGGGAGGGCCACGCTCAGAACCGTACTCAGGTACGGGCGGTAGGATCCTTGAGATGTCTCAGGAACAGGCCACAGTCGCCGAGGAGGAGTACCTCCAGATCATGTACTGGCTCCAGGAGGCCGGCTTGCCGATCACCGGAGCCAACATCGCGCGAGCCATGCAGGTGTCCGCGCCCACCGTGCACGAGATGATCGGCCGCCTGGAGACCGACGGGTACGTCACGCGCGACCCGGACAAGTCGCTCGAGTTCACCGAGACCGGCATGGAGCACGCCGCCCAGATCGTTCGCCGGCACCGGCTGATCGAGCGCTTCCTCACCGACGTGTTCGACATTCCCTGGGATCAGGTCCACGAGGAGGCCGAGCGCCTCGAGCACTGGATGTCACCAGTAGTCGAGGAGCGCATGCTGCGTGCGATTGGCGACGCCAAGACCTGCCCGCACGGCCATCCGATCTTCGAGGGCGCCCGCGAGATGGGTGTGCCGCTCGCCGACGTGGAGGAGGGCGCCAAGGTGCGCGTGCTCCGCTTCGAGAACGAGGCCGAGGACCTGCTCCACTATCTGATGGACAGCGGCCTCCAGCCAGGTCTGGAGGGCACCCTCGCCCACTCCGGCGACGAGGTGGCCATCGAGGTGGACGGCGGGCGCATGGCGATCACGCGCAGCGTCGCGGAGACGGTGTCGGTGGTCGCAGACCCGTCGCCCCCGGCCCGCGTGGCCCTGCCGGACCAGCTCGTGCTCGGGCGCGAGCGCTACGGCCGCTGACCTTGCTCTAGGCCTCGGGCCGTGTTAGGTTCGCGCCGTCGCCGAAGCCGGGCCATGGGCTCGAACAAGGAGGTCCCCGTGAGTACGCGCGCAGTGTGGCTGACCGCAGCGGTCGCCGCCGTCATGCTGGCCCTGCCCGCGTTCGCGCTGGCCCATCTCGAGCGGCCCTCGTACTGGCCCGACCCGGGCCCCGACTTCACGGTCAAGCCGCCGGCCGGCGGCGAGGTGCCCACACCGCGTTCGCTCAAGTCGGCGGTGCGGCGCGGCGGACGGGGCGACGTGCTGGTCGTCTGCCAGGGCAGGAAGGGGTGGAAGTCGCTGCAATATCTGCGCGAGTCGGTGAGCGACGCCCGGAAGAAGGGGTATCGCCTCCGCCCGAGCCAGCCCAAGATCAAGCTCTCGAGGCACGAGGCGCACTCGCTCCTCGACATCAACGCCGCGCTGGCACGCAAGTGTCACTACGACTCCGTCCAGCGGGCGGTCAGGGATGCGGGCAACAACGACCGAATCCTGATCCTGCCCGGTCGCTACACCGAACCGGAGTCCCGCAGCGCCCCCTTGAACGACCCGGTCTGCAACCCCAGCCTGCTCCAGGAAGACGCCAGCGGGGATCTCACCCCGAGCTACGAGTACCAGGTCACGTGCCCCAACGACCAGAACCTCATCCATGTGCAGGGGCGTGCGGTGGCAGGCGATCCGGTGGCGCCGCCGCTCTCGGATCGCCGTGGGATCCCGGCCCAGGAGCTCGGCGCATGCGTGCGCTGCAATCTGCAGATCGAGGGAACCGGCCCGAAGCCGGAGGACGTGATCATGGATGCGGGCACGGACTATGAGGGCAAGGGGCCGGCGGCGAAGCCCGGCGGGTACGCCAAGCACGTCGTCCTGCGAGTGGACCGCGCTGACGGCTTCGTCGGGCGGAACTTCCTCGTACGAGGAGCCCAGGAGCACGCCTTCTACAACGAGGAGGTCGACGGCGTCCTGCTCGACCGCGTGAAGTTCTACTGGGGTGCCGACTACGGCCACCTGTCCTTCACCTCGGATCACAACCTCATCATGAACTGCGAGGGACTCGGCTCGGGCGACGCGGTCGTGTATCCGGGTGCCGCTCCAGAGACCGGCTCACAGGCGACCGACTTCTATCCGGACGCGCCCCGTCCCAACACGATCGTCACGAAGTGCGACCTGCACGGCTCCGCCCTGGGCTACTCAGGCTCGATGGGCAACGCGGTCCGCATCACCAACAACCACATCTACGGCAACTCCACGGGGATCTCGAGCGACACCCTGTCGGCCGCCGGCCATCCCGGCTTCCCGGCCGACAGCTCGGAGATCGACCACAACTACATCTACGGGAACAACCTCGACCTCTACAGGGACGACGCGCCGGTCGACCCGCTGGTGGGAGTGCCGATCGGGACCGGGATCCTCTACGCGGGCATGAACGACGCCCGCGTGCACGACAACTGGATCTTCGACAACTGGCGCGACGGCGCGATGCTGTTCGCCGTTCCGGACGTGGCCACCAGCGGCGGCGGCGCCGAGGGCGACATCTTCCCCGGCGTGTCCTGCCCGGGCGCGCCCGCAAACGGGCTCTCGACCTCGTGCGGCAACCAGTTCTTCCGCAACCGCGTAGGCAGGGCGCCGAAGGGCTTCCGCTACCCGGACGCGATCGACCTGTTCGGCAACGTGTACGCCCACGACGACGCGAGGCCGGCAAAGCCCAATGGCAACGACTTCTGGTGGGGCGAGTTCTTCGCGCAGAACACCGGGAACTGCTGGTACGGGAACACGGGCTGGGACGGCACCGCGGCCACGGTCACCGGTCCGGGCCAGGCGGGACGCCTTCCGGGGAATCCGCCCCAGGTCCTGCCTTCGGACTGCGCCACCAGCGTCGGCAGCAACGACATCGCCAAGATCGTCTACATGCTCGACTGCGCGAACGGTCCCGATGAGGACACCGGGCCGACGGACTGCGACTGGTGGAGCCTGCCGCCCAAGCCCGGCACGACTACTGCGCACGGCTCGCTTCTGAGCGGGGCCGGCGCGGCGCGGTTCGAGGAGTCGCGCACGGCCGATGCCCTGAGGAAACGGGTCGCCGAGCTGTATCCGTGACGCGCTTGGGTCGCGGCGGGTGGGTCGTGCTCGCGCTCCTCGCCGCCGGGATCGCGCTGCCGGCGTGCGGAGCGGACGACGACGGTGCAGGCGCCAAGAAGGGCGAGCCGGTCGACATACAGGGCGTCGGTCTCATGACTGGAAACTCCACGGCCCAGTTCGCCAACTGCCGGGACTGGCGTCAGGGATCGGTGGAGCAGCGCTACGCGACGATCGAGGACATCCGCGGGCAGCTCACCCCACAGAGCTCCCGAACCGCCGCGTCCGACTTCTCCGATGAGGCGGCATACCGGGTCTTCCAGCACGCGTGCGCTGCCGACTTCTCGGACAAGCTCCGGCTCTACAAGCTCTACGCCCACGCCCAGGCGTTCGCAGCAATCACCAAGCGCACCGGTGAGGACTCGGTGCCCTAGCGGGACTATTCGAGCGCCGCCCGCCGCCGCGAGCGCAGGTCGTAGTAGAGGAGCGTCGAGAAGAGCGCCACGAACGGCGCGGTGATCGTCTCGGTGGCCATCGTGCCGACCAGCGACCAGACCGCGCGGTCCGAGTCGTCTGCCAGCGCGTCGAACGGCGCCACGAGCAGCAGGGCCGGCAGGATCGCGGCCAGGTTGGCCATCACGATGAGCCCGAACGTCCGCCACCACGAGCCTCGCACGAGCTCGCCGGAGCGATCGAGCGCGACCGTGCCCCGGGCCCCGTCGATCACGACGGTCTGGGGGACGAAGTACCAGCGCACCGCCAGGTAGATGCCCGGCAGCACGAGCAGCACCAGGCCGATCGCGACGCCGATCCCCATGAGCACGACGGCGAAGAAGATCGGCGCGAACGCCTCGAGGCCCGTCAGGAACGCCGCGCCAACGCGCGGCCGCTCTCCGGACGCCAGGTCGTTGAGGGCGTGGATGCAGATCGCCGTGATCAGCGGCGCCACCACGAGGAAGCTCACGAGGGTCGGGATCACCGTCTCCACGGGCGAGGGCGACGAGTCGTACCCGCTCGTCAGCTCCTCCATCCCCACGCCGTCCACCACCAGGTGCACCGGCACCACTACTGCGGCCGACAGCGGCAGGAAGGCTCGTGCGTTGCGGAAGTAGACGCCCAGCGAGTCGGCGAAGAGGGCGGAGACGTCGCGCGGGCGCGCGAGCTCCAGCCCGGTCACGCCTGCTGGCCGACGACGCTCTCCGCTATCTCCGAGCGCGCCGCGGCGATGCGCGCGATGCCCTCCGTGATCAGCTCCGGCGGCACGCCCGAGTAGGCGATCCGGAGCGCGCTCTCCCCGCCCTCGAGCAGGAAGTCCGTGCCCTTCACGAAGACCACGCCGCGCTCCGCGGCGGCCTTCTCGATCGCGGACACGTCGGTGCCGTCGGGCAGGTCCACCCAGAGGAAGTAGCCGCCCTCGGGCGTCACGAAGCGGGCGTCGGGCAGGTGGCGCTCGAGCGCGGCCGATGTGGCGTCGCGGCGCTCGCGCAGCGCCGCCTTGACCGTCGCGATGGAGTCGTCGATCGCGCCCGAGTCGCAGAACTCGGCCACGATCGCCTGGGCCACCATGCTCGGCGAGATGTAGGTGCTGGTGGCCAGCTTGCGGATCGCGCCGATCGTGTCGGCGCTGCCCACCAGGTAGCCCACACGGATGCCCGGGCACACCGTCTTCGAGAACGACGACGCGTACACGACGCTGCCGCGCTCGTCGAGCGAGAGCATCGTGGGCTGGTCCTCGCCCTCGAAGCGCAGCTCCACGTACGGGTCGTCCTCGAAGATCGTGAACTCGTACTCGGCGGCCAGGTCGAGCAGGCGCCGGCGCTTGTCGAGCGAGAGCGTGCAGCCGGCCGGGTTCTGGAAGTTGGGGATGATGTGGGCGAGCCGCGGCCGCGCCCCCGCGTCGAGGGCCTGCTCGAGCGCCCCCACGTCGATCCCGTCCGGCTCGAGCGGGATCGCGAGGATGTCGGCGCCCAGGTTCTTCAGTGCCAGGAGCGTGCGGTCGTAGGTCGGGGCCTCGACCACCACGAGGTCACCGGGTCCCACCATCTGCTGGAAGAGGAAGGCGTCCGCCTGCATCGACCCGTTGGTGGCGATCACCTGATCCGGATCGACGCCGTGCTTCTCGGCGATCCAGGCGATCAGTCGCGGATAGCCGGCGGACGTCCCGTACGAGAAAGCGCCCGCGGGATCGCGCTCGAAGGCGCGCTGCGAGGCCGCGCGGAGCTCATCGACGGCGATGATGTCGAGCGACGGAGCTCCCCGCGCGAGCGAGATGTTGGTGGCGGCAGACATGGCGGCCACGATAACGACGCGGGTGGCCGAGCGTCAGGCCGCGCTTTGCGCCCCGATGCCTTCTATACGGCGCGGGCGTACAGGATGACGTTGTCGCGGTAGCCCGTGTCCGGCGAGAACGGGCCGCCGCAGGTGACCAGCACGAGCATCGGCCGCTTGGAGACCCCGTACACCGAGCCCGCGGGGAAGTGGCTCTTCTCGATCTGGCGCCGGCGCACGACGGCGAAGCGGCGGGTGACTCCGCGACGGTCGCGGACGCTGATGCGGCTTCCGAGCGGCTGCTGGAGCAGGCTGTAGAAGAGCGCCGGGCCGTCCTTCGAATCCACGTGGCTCACGATCACCGCGCGGCCGAGCTCACCGGGCCTGGGCCCACCCGCGAACCAGCCCGCCCGTCCCGGCGGAGGGATCTCGAGCTTGCCGTGCTCGACGCCCATGCGCTGCACGGGGCCCGAGCTGCCGGCGGCGGGGATGGTGATGCGATCTGGCACTCCGGGCCTGCGCCCGGACGCGGCCGGCGCGGCCCGGCGCGGCTTGGGAGCCGGCGGGAGGCGAACCGTGTTGCCGGCCTGGCTGGGGTCGAGCGTTAGCGCGGCCATGAGCGAACCGACCGTCGGCGCCTTGACCTGCTCGGGCTCGTTCGACAGGCCGATCGACTCCTCCCCGGGCGCGAGCCAGGCCGCCGCGGCTCCCGCGAGCGCGGCTGACACGACGATCGAGAGCAGAAGGCCGACGGCCGGCCGGATGCGTCTAGTGGCGCCCACCGCGACGCGCTGCGATGAGGCCTGTCACGACCAGCGCGGCTCCCGACACGACGAGGAAGTTCACCTTGTGCGGACGGTCCGCGCCGGTGGCGCTGGCGGCGGGCCGAGAGCTGGTGCTGCTCCAGGTCCGCACCGCGGGAGTCTCGTCCACGGGAGCCGGCTCGGCGACCTCGACGGCGTCGACCACGACCTCCTCGACGATGTCGACCGGGGCGGGCGCCTCGACGACCTCGGTGGGCTCCACGACGATCTCCTGGACCGGCTCGGGGTCGGGCTCCGGCGTGGGCTCGGGGGCGAACGCCGCGGGCGGCTCGGGGGCCGGCTCGTCCGCGGTCGCGGGCTCGGGGATCCACGATCCCGTCCAGGGCTCGTCGGCCTCGGGCGCGATCGGATCGGGCAGGACTGCCGGCACCGGGGGGTAGGGCGCGGGGGCGGGACCCTCGGGCCACGGCGAGAGCGGCCGCGGGGCCTCGGGGGCGGGAGCGTCCACCGGCGTGGAGCCGAACAGCAGCGGCGTGGGCGCGGGGGTCGTGGGCTCCGGGGTGTCGGAGTCGCCTGCCGCCACGGCCTCGCCGGCCGGGACCTTGTCGGGCTCGGGCTCCGGGTCGGGGCGGATGAAGCGCGGGAACGACGGCGGCGCCGGCGCGGCGGCCTCGTCGTCGTCGGGGCGGACGAAGCTCGGGGCGGCGGGCGCGACGGGAGCAGCCTCGGCCTCCGAGCGCGCGAAGCGGCCGGTCGGCGCTGGAGCGGGGGCCCAGCGCTCGCCCGGGGGCGGGGTCCAGAGGGCGGGCGCCGGGACGGCGGGCGCGTCCACGATCGCCTCCTCGGGCTCGGCCGAGTGGTGGCCGTTGCCGTTGGACTCGACCACGGTCGAGGGGCGGGGGGACATGGGGGGAAGCGGGGGAATCGGCCGGGAGGTGGCCACAGGCGCTGCCGCGACCGCGGGCGCCTCGATGACCGCGGGCGCCTCGACCACGATCTCCTCCCCCTCGGGCGCGTCCGCCACGAGGGGCGGGCCGGCCGCCACCGAGGACGGAGCGGGCGGGCCCGCGCTCAGAGCGGGCGTGGCCACCTGCAGGGTGCCGCGCGAGCGGGTGCGCCGGGCAAGCATGTACGAGGCGCCACCGAGCGTGCCGCCGATGAGGGAGGAGCCGAGGATGAGCAGCCATGCGCCGCCCGATGTGGCGCCGCCCAGCCCGGTGGCCGGAGCCGTGACGGGTCCGGCGGTTCCGTCGGTGGTGAGCACGATCTGAGCGGGCATGCCCGCGCTGCCGACGACGAACCCGCTGGCCGCGGTGCCGGCGACGGAGCGCACCTGCGCCTCGACGAGGGCACCGCCCTGGCCGCCGGGTCGCGTGACGGCCACGGAGTGGCGCCCGGGGGGCACGGGGAGATATCCGGTGGCGTCGCCGAGCCCCACATCGGACGCGACGACCTTGCCGTCCACGCGGACGTCGGCCTTGCCGACCTCGGACGCCACGTGGATCGCGCGGAGGGTGGCCTTTCCCGGCTGGACGCCGTCGTCCTGGTACACGAGCAGGTCGACGCCCTTGTCGGTGCCCACGGCGACCACGGTGTGCCTGCCTGGGCCGAGGCGGACAACCTCGGTCGCGACCGGCGAAGACTGGCCGTTCAGGATAAGTCGGAGGCGCGTCTGACCTGGACGAAAGACCTGGTATCCACTGGGCTTTGCGAAGGCCGACGGAAGGCGCGGACCGCCCTTCTCAACCAGCAGGGAGGCGGGTCCGGCCCCTGCGACGGCGTGCAGGAAACGGACCTGAGTCTGGTCTGACTGCGCCTGAGAAGGCATAGTCGGTATTACGATCGAAGTGAGTGCGGCTGCTCCGAGCGTCGCGCCCTTCTTGGCTGTGCTTCGCTTCATCTAGTCATGCTAACCCGGGAAAGAGAAATCGGGAGATCGCTCCAGAAGGCTGATCCACAGGATCGGGCCCTCCTGGACCTCTCACTCCGCCGCAAGGTCAAGGACAACGTTGTGGCCGCTGTGCTCCGTTTGCAGCCGGAAGAGGTGGTCCACCATCGTGCGGCCGCCCTCGACCGGCTGGCCGCGGACCTCGGGATCTACGACGATGCCGAACGCGCCAGGTTGTCCGACCTGCTCGCGGAGCTTCCCGCTGAGGAGTGGCCCGACGACACGGCCAACGGCAAGGCCGAGGCCACGCCGGCCGGCCAGGGCCCGGCCGAGCCGCCCGCGGCGGTCGAGCCGCCCCCAGCGCCCAAGCCTCCCGCGGCGCCCAAGCCGGTCAAGCGCAACCGCCGCCGGCGGCCGCTTCTGGCCGCCGGGGTGATCGTGGTCGGCGCCATCCTCGGAGCCTTCATCGGGCTGGTGCTCTTCGGCGGCGGCTCCGACGACGACAAGGGTGAGCCGGCAGCAGCCCAGGCACCGGCGCCGCCGGCCGCCAAGAGCGTCGACCTGACCGCGATCGCGCCGGACTTCGCCGCGCGAGGCACCGCGAGCATCGAGGGCAGCCGGGCCGACAGCCGGCTCGTTCTGTCGCTGCGGGACCTGCCGCCGCGCGAGGAGGCATATGCCGTCTGGCTCTACAACGACCTGACCGACGCCGTGCTCGTGGACCGGGTGGTGGGCAGCTCGCTCGAGGTGAACAAGGTCCTGCCGGCCGATCCGGCCGGCTACAAGTACATCGACGTGTCGCGCGAGCCGATCGACGACAACCCGAATCACAGCGGCGCGAGCCTGATGCGCGTGCCGATCGCCGACCTGACCGAGTGAGCATCGGTGCGCAGCCGGCCGAGCCGGCTGCTTCCGCCAAACAGCCGCGGGGCTAGACGCGCGCGCCGAGCACTTCGATCGCGATCTCCGCGACCTGCGTGGGGTTGCGGCCCACCCGCACGCCCTTGGCCTCGAGCGCCTCGGCCTTCGCCTGGGCGGTACCGGCAGAGCCGGACACGATCGCACCGGCGTGCCCCATGGTCTTGCCGGGTGGCGCGGTGAAGCCCGCGATGTAGGCCACCACGGGCTTGGTCACGTGCTCGGCGATGTAGTCCGCCGCGCGCTCCTCGGCGTCGCCGCCGATCTCGCCCGAGAGCACGATCAGCTCGGTCTCCGGATCGGCCTCGAACAGCTCGATCACGTCGATGAAGCTTGAGCCCGGGACCGGGTCGCCGCCGATGCCCACGATCGAGCTGTTACCGAATCCGCTCTGGGCCAGCTCGTTGCCGATCTGGTAGGTGAGGGTGCCCGAGCGCGAGACCACGCCGACGTTCCCCTCCTTGAAGAAGGAGGCTGGGATGATCCCCACGTTGGCCTTGCCGGGGGAGAGGATCCCCGGGCAGTTCGGGCCCACCAGCCGTACGTTGGGGTTGCGGGCGAGGTGGTTGTAGACCTTGAGCTCGTCGTGGGCCGGGATCCCCTCGGTGATGGTCACGATCAGCTCGATGCCGGCGTCCTCGGCCTCGAGGATCGAGTCGGCCGCGAATCGCGGCGGCACGAACACCATCGCGGTGTTGGCGCCCGTCTCCTCCACGGCCTCGTGGAAGGTGTCGAACACCGGGATGCCCTCCACGTCCTGGCCGCCCTTGCCGGGGGTGACCCCGGACACGACCTGGGTGCCGTAGCTGCGGTTGTTCAGCGAGTGGAAGGTGCCCTCGCGGCCGGTGATGCCGGACACGCAGAGACGCGTGTTGTTGTCGACGAGGACAGCCATCTAGTGCGCCAGCTCCACGACCCGGTTGGCCGCGTCGAGCATCGTGGACTCCGTGTGCACGTTCGGCAGGTTCGCCTCGGCCAGGAGGCGCCGGCCCTCCACGTCGTTGGTGCCGTCGAGCCTGACCACGAACGGGACGGTCGGCTCGATCTGGACGAATGCCTGGATCAGCCCGCGCGCCACCTCGTCGCAGCGGGTGATGCCTCCGAAGATGTTGAACAGCACGGCGGTGACCTGCGGGTTGGAGAGGATGACCTCCACAGCGCTCGTGATCGCCTCCGCCTTCGAGCCGCCGCCGGCGTCGAGGAAGTTCGCGGGCCGGCCGCCCGCCTGGGCCACCACGTCGAGGGTGGACATCACGAGCCCGGCGCCGTTGCCGAGGATCCCGATGTTGCCGTCGAGCGCCACGTAGGTCAGATCGCGCTCCCTGGCCATCCGCTCCTGCGGGTCCTCAGCCGAGATGTTCCGGAACTCGGCCGAGTCGGGGTGGCGGTAGAGGGCGTTGTCGTCGAGGGTGACCTTTGCGTCCAGTGCCACGACCTCGCGCGCCTTCGTGACCAGCAGGGGGTTGACCTCGACGAGCATCGCGTCCTCGGCCACGAACGTCTCGTAGAGCCTGGCGAGCATCGCGCCCACCGGCCGGATCACGTCGGCGGCGATGCCGGCGTCGTAGGCGAGCCGGCGGCCGTGGAAGTCCTGGAACCCGATCAGCGGGTCCACGTGGAGCTTGGCCATCGCCGTGGGGTCCTCCTCGACGATCGCCTCCACGTCCATGCCGCCCATCCGCGAGAGCATCGCCATCGGCTTCTTGGCCCCGCGGTCGAACACGATCGCGGCGTAGTACTCCTCGTCTATGTCGGACGCGCTCTCCACGTAGAGCTCGTGCACGGTCAGCCCGCGAATGTCCATCCCGAGGATCGCCTTGGCGTGGGTCTCGGCCTCCGTGCGGTCGGCGGCGAGCTTGATCCCGCCGGCCTTGCCGCGCCCGCCGATCTGCACCTGCGCCTTGATGACCACCGGGTATCCCAGTTCCTGAGCGGCTTCCACCGCCTCGGCCACCGAAGTGGCGTGGCGACCAGCCGGCACGGGCACGCCGTGCTTGGAGAACAGCTGCTTGCCTTGGTATTCGAGGAGGTCCATGAGGTAGATAGAGTGCTGCGCCGCGCGCCAGGACGGCGGCTGACCCTATCGCAAGGCCAAATGGCACTTCCCAAAGACGTCAAATTCGTCACTTTCGACTCCTACGGCACCCTCATCGACTGGGAGTCGGGGGTCTACGAGGCATTTCAGAAGGAGGCCGATCGTGACGGCTTCACGATCGACCGCGACGTGCTCGTGCCCCGCTTCATCGAGGTGCAGCGCGAGATCCAGCGCGGCTCCTACGAGCTCTACGCGGAGGTGCTTCGCCGCACGGCGGTCCGCGTCGCGGCCGAGCTGGGCTGGGATCTGGAGCCCTCGCGCTCGAACTTCCTCCCCGACAGCGTTCCGCGCTGGATGCCGTTCCGGGAGACCAACGCCCAGCTCGAGCGCTTCGGCAAGAAGTACGAGACCGGCATCCTCTCGAACATCGACGACAAGCTGCTCGGGGCCACGCGCAGGCACTTCCGCACCGACTTCGACCTCGTGGTCACCGCCCAGCAGGTGCGCAGCTACAAGCCCGATCCCGCCCACTTCAAGGAGTGCCAGCGCCGCATCGCGGGCCTCAAGAAGAACTGGGTGCACATCGCGTCCGGCTACCCGACCGACGTGGAGCCCTGCCTCAAGCTGAAGATCCCCGTGATCTGGGTCAACCGCCACGCAGAGGTCATCGAGGGCGCCAAGAAGCCCGACGGCGAGGTCAAGACCTTCCGCGACGCGGGCAAGCTCCTCAACGCCGCCTAGCCGCGGCTCCGGCGCATGCGGGCGGTCTCCGTCCACCGCGACGCGCTCGTCGTGACGAGCCGGATGTGGCAGACCACCGCCACGGCCATCCGCTCGGGCGGCGAGGCCGTCCTGATCGACTCCCCGTACTTCCCCGACGAGCTGGAGGCGCTGGCGCCGCTGTTGGCGCAGGCGGGCTTCGAGCCGGACGGGCTGCTCGCCACCCACGGCGACTTCGACCACCTGCTCGGCCGCCTGGCCTTTCCGGCCCTTGCGCTGGGAGTGGGGGAGCCCACCGCCCTGCGGCTGCGCGCCGAGCCCGGGGCGGCCCAGCGGGAGCTCCGCGACGAGGACGACGAGCACTACGTGTCGCGGCCGGCGCCGCTGAGCCTCGGGGCGGTGCAGGCGCTCCCGGTGCCGGGCCGGGTGGATCTGGGCAAGGTGGAGCTCGAGCTGCATCCGGCGGAGGGGCACACGGCCGACGGGCTGGCGGTGCTC
Source organism: uncultured Thermoleophilaceae bacterium (assembly GCA_963764665.1). Classification (GTDB taxonomy): domain Bacteria; phylum Actinomycetota; class Thermoleophilia; order Solirubrobacterales; family Thermoleophilaceae; genus JACVRW01. Next base: position 93,571 of record CAVXTL010000002.1, read on the forward strand.
GCGCGGGGGCTCGGCCTGCTCGTGGCGGGCGACTACCTGTCGGACGTGGAGCTTCCGATGATCTCGCCGGGCGGGTCGCTGGCGGACTACAGGGCCACGCTGGCGCGTCTGGCGCCGCTCGTGGAGGAGGCGGACACGGTGGTGCCCGGCCACGGGTCACCGCACGACCGCGCCACCGCTCTGCGGATCCTGGACGAGGACGTGGACTATCTCGATGCGCTCGAGCGCGGGGACGAGCGGCCGCCGCTGCCCGACGGTCGTGACGGCAAGGCGCAGCGGCGGCTTCACTCCGAGAACCTTCGCCAGATCGCCTAGGCCACCGCGGCGATCTCCTCCTGGTAGATCCCGATCGAGCGGCCGAGGCCGTCGCCGAGCACCGCCGGCACCACGCCCACGTTCTGCACGATCAGGGTGGCCCGAGCTGTGATGCGCTCGAACTCTTCGTCCACGAGCAGCGCGCCCACCTGGTCGCGGCTCCCGCGCAGGAGCGCGAAGCCGTCCAGGTCACCCCCGTGGGGCGTCAGCAGCACCACCTCGAACGACTCGATCTTGCCGTCCTGCTCGAGACCGCTCCAATACTGGACGCTCTCGTTGAAGACCTCGAGGCCCTTCGCCTCGCGGTTCGGGATGTTCGCTCCCCATCCGATGAAGATCCCTGCTTCGGCCATGTGATCCTCCTGTCGGGGGCTGCAGCGAGTCCGTAGCGTTGGCCGACTCTAAAACGCCCCGAGGGACCGGGGCAAGTGCCGCGACTGACGAGGCGCCCCGCCCTCCGATTCGGGTGCCGCCGTCCACAAAGCATCGGCGGGTTGGGGCTGGTGGTGGGGGGCGCCGGAACATAGACTCGCGCCCGTGCCCCGCAGAGCGCCCGCCGCCCTCTCTGCTCTCGCCGTCCTGCTGTTCGCCGCCCCCGCGGCGGCTCAGGCACCGCCGACGACGATCCCCGCCGAGCCCGGAGCCGGGCTGACCACTGCCTGCGGCGGCCGCGCGATCGCTCCGGACCGGGTCATCGCAGGCGAGTTCGGCACGAACGTCAACAAGGACTACGTGCTGCTCCCCTTCGACGTGCCGAGCGGCACCACGGCGGTTCGCGTCAAGTACTGCTGGGACCGGCCTGAGAGCGGCACCATGCGGCACACGCTCGACCTGGGCCTGTACGAGCCGCGGCGAGGCGCCTCGAAGCTGTGGGGCGAGCCCGAGTTCCGCGGCTGGGGCGGGTCGAGCCATCCGGACGTGACGCTCTCGGCGGAGGGGTTCTCCACCGAGGCGCAGTACACGGCCAGCCCGCGCGTGGAGGTGCCCGGCAAGACCACGCGCGGCTTCATCCCGGGCCGGATCAGGCCCGGCGAGTGGGCGGTCGAGCTGGGCGTGGGCGCGGTGATCGCCCAGACCGAGGGCGACGCCGACGGCAAGGTCAAGTGGCGCGTGGAGATCGAGCTCTCGGAGGATCCCGCGTTCAACGACGAGCCCTACGTGCCGGCGCCCTACGACAGCACTCCCGCCCGCCCCAGGCCGGGCTGGTACGCCGGCGACATGCACGTGCACGCCGAGCACTCCAACTACGGCGCGGCCACGATGACCGACACCTTCTCCTACGCCTTCCAGCCGCTTGCCCAGGGCGGGGCCGGGCTCGACTTCATCACGCTCTCCGACTACGTGTCGGGCTACCCGGGCTGGAATGAGATCGGGCGCTACCAGTCGCTCCATCCGGACAACCTCGTGATCCGGAGCGACGAGGTGATCACCTACAAGGGCCACACCAACAACCACGGCAGCGCCAAGTTCGTGGACTACCGGACCACGCCCGTGTACGAGCGCGTGGCGGACCGCTCACTCCGGCTCCTGAGCGGCGGGCGCGACCCCAGGGACCTCTTCCGCGAGGTCCATCTCGCCGGCGGCTGGACCCAGATCAACCACCCCCAGATCTTCCCGCCCACCACGCCTGCCTCCGCGGCGGCGTGCCGGGGCTGCTTCTGGGAGTACTCGGACGCGCAGACCGACTACTCGCAGGTCGACGCCTTCGAGATCGCCACCGGACCCTGGAACTTCGGCGGCAACCCCAACCCGTTCACCACGCTGGCGATCAACGAGTACGAGCGCCTGCTCGGCCTCGGCCACAAGATCGCGGCGGTCGGCTCGAGCGACTCCCACGACGCGGGCGACGTGAGCGGCGGCCTCGAGGCGCCCATCGGGCAGGCCACGACCGTCGTTCGGGCCCGCGAGCTGTCGGAGACAGGCATCCGCTGCGGCGTTCAGGCGCGCCACACCTACGTGAAGGTCACCGGCAACGACGGGCCCGACCTGCGCTACTCGGCCCGGCCGTGGGGCAACAAGGTCGACCGGGCGATCGTGGGTGACGTGGTCCACGCATGGGGCGCCAAGTTCCGCGCCCGCGTGCTCGGCGGAGCGGGGTTCAGCCTGCGCGTCATCGAGGACGGTGTGACCGTCGAGACCGTGCCGATCGCCGACGACGACTTCGTGCACGAGTTCCACGGCGTCGGCAACGGGCGCTGGCGCGTCCAGGTCATGAACGACCGCCTGATCGAGACGGTGTCGAGCCCGATCTGGATCGAGCCCGGCTACGGCCCCTGGAGCTGGGTCGACCGGGCGCGCTGCCGCCGCGGCGGCCGGTAGCCACCGCGGCGAGGCGCGAGTTCGTAGGTCAGGCCGCCGGCGGGGGCGAGATGCCCACGCTGAACGGGTTGTTCGGTCCTGCCATCAGGGCGTTCAGCAGCGGCGTGGCAAGCCCGCAGCCGGTGAGCGCCGGAATCGTGGTGGTCCCGGTGAACGTGAACCCGTTCACGAGGTCGAGCGGACCGCTGTAGCGGAGCGGCAGCACCACCGGTGCGCTGGTGCGGCAGTTGCCGCCCACCAGGTTCAGCGGCAGCAGCGGCGACTTCAGCTTCCGGATATGGATCGTGAACGGCGACTGGCCGTCGATCGTCGTGGTCCCTCCGAGCACCACCCTGGCCGTGGCCGGTCCGGACTCCACGAGCTCCAGCGTGGCGTCGGCGGGCACGCCGAGGACCGTGAAGCGCGTGGTGAAGCGCGGGACGGCCACGTGACCGGTGAGCTGCTGGGTCGTGGTCTCGAGCACGCCGTCGAACGTCGATCCGGGTGGCAGGACCACGTCCTGCTTCAGCTTCGCGACGGTCAGGTTGCCCTTGACGGTCCAGTTGGTGAACGGAATCTCCGCTGCCTGCGCGGCCGGCGCGGCCCAGCCGACGGCGGCGAGGGCTGCGACGAGGGCGACCGCGCGGCGTACGGTCCTGAATCGGTACGGCATGGCACCACCTCCCTGGGTGCTCGGGTCTCTGGGGCTTGAATTCCCTCAGGCCGGGAGTGTCAAACGGTGTGAAGCTCCGCCAGGGCGGCCGCCTGCTCCTGGGTCATGCCGGCGATCGGCTCGCCATCCCACGAAACGTCCTCGTACATCGCCACCTGGAGCTTCTCGTGCTCCCTCAGGCTGAGCCGCTCGTGGTGGCAGAAAGCGAGGAACGAATAGAGGTTCGGCAGCTCGTCATGCCACCCGCGGTCGGCCCCCGGAATCCGGAGCAGGTCGTGGATCGATCCGGGCACCTCCCGCAGCCCGCCGGAGAACATTGCGCCGATCACCGCGAAGTCGAGCTGCGTCAGGCGCCCGGGCGGGACCATCACGAGCTCCTGCTCGGGGTCGAGCAGGCTCCCGGCCAGCTCATCGCTCTCCATCAGCAGGGCGCCGTCGGTGGTCCGCGGGTTGCACTCGATGATCATCAGGCCCTTGCTCGAGTCGACGAAGTCGAGCGACATCTGGCCGGTGTAGCCGAGCTCGGCGCCGAGGCGCTCCACCACCTCCAGGGTCTCCTCGCCGGCGACCGTCTCGAGCTGTACCGCCGTGCTGTGGTGATACTGGCGGGGGGCCCGGTACGTGCAGTGCCCGGTGACCCTCCCGTCGTGCAGGGTGCTGTACGTGCACACCATGGGGCCGTCCACGAACTCCTGCACGAGCCAGGGTGCGTCGGGTGTGGGATGCACATCCTCCAGCCGCACCCGGCCCGCAAGCGGTCCGGTGTTCGTGAGCAGGGTGACCCCGCCCCGGGAGTAGACACCGCGGCCGAAGTACTGCGGCCAGCGGGCGACCGCCTCGCGCAGCTCGTCGTCGCTGCGCACGGTCACTCCCACGGGCGCGGGGATGCCGAGACGCTCCACGAGCGCTTCGAACGAGTGCTTGTCGTGCACCCGCGCGAGCGTCTCGAACGGCGGCGTGTAGAGGCCGGCCACCTCTTCCAGCCGCTCGCGTCCGGTGGCCAGGTAGAAGGCCTCCTCCCACGTGGGCACGATGACCTCCACGCTGTGCTCGGCGCAGAAGCCCGCCACCTGCTCGAGGAAGAGCGCCGTGTCTCCCCTCGGCGAGGCCGTGACCGCATGCGCGGTCACGTAGCGGGAGTGATTCCCGGGCGCCGCGTCATAGGTGTCCGAGGAGAACACGTCGTGTCCGGCCTGGCGGAGGCGGCGCATGACGGCGAGCGCGAACGGCATGCGGGCGCTTGTGACGAGGATCCTCACGCGGCGCAGCCTACCCCCGGCCCGGCGCGAGCCCGACGTCCACGCGGCCGGTGCGGAGCCGCAATCCCAGCAGCGGGAACGTCAGCGTGGAGATGATGGCCGCGCCCACGAGCGCCGCGCCCGTGGAGCCGCGCATGTGGCCCTGCTCCACGGCCACGGTGGTGATGGCCACGACCAGGGGAAGCTGGGTGGACGAGAGCACGGCGAGGGCCATGCGGTCGCGGGCGTCGAGGACCTCCCGGTAGAGCAGCAACGCGGGCAGACCGCGAACGATGAGGAACATCGCCACGAACAGAGGCAGCTTGAGAAGCCCGGAGACGCTGCCCACGACGGCGTCGAGGTCGAAGGTCACGCCACTGAAGACGAAGAAGAACGGTATGAAGAAGCCGTAGCCCACGGCGAGCAGCTTCGACTCGAAGCGCGCGACCTCGCGCCCGCGCACGGCCAGCCGGGTGATGATGCCGGCCACGAAGCCGCCCAGCAGGAGATCCAGGCCAAGCTCCGCGGCCAGCGCCACGAGGGCGAACACGAGCACCACGGCAACCCTGATGGCCAGCTGTGCGCTGGTCTCGAGGGTCCCTTCGAAGTGGCCCCATCCGAGCGAGACCGAGCGCACCGCCATAACCCCGGACACCACTGCCACGGCGATGAAGGCCAACAGGATCAGGGCGGTGTCGAGCGGATGTGTGGTGGATAGCCACAGCGTGATGAGCATGATGGGGCCGAACTCCCCCACCGCGCCGGCGGCCAGCAGGTACGTGCCGAAGCGGGTGCGGAGCTCCCCGGCGTCCGAGAGGATCGGGATCAGGGTGCCGATGGCCGTGGTGGCCATGGCGGCGCCGGTGAAGCGCAGGGACAGCACCACGCCCGCGGCGGCCAGCAGCCCGCCGAGTCCGAATGCGATGGCCAGCGAGAGCAGCCAGCCGATTCCGCCCAGACTCAGCGGCTTCCCGCGGATCCGCTGAAAGTCGATCTCGTAGCCCGCGAAGAAGAACAGCATCCCCAGCCCCAGGTTCGCGAAGAACTGCGTGAACTCGTCGGGCTCGGCCAGGCCGAGAAGCTCGGGCCCGACGATGATCCCGAGCACGATCTCGACCACCACCACCGGCACGGCGATGCGCCTCCCCAGCAGCGAGACCGTGAGAGCAGCCAGGGCCGCCACGGCCACGATCGTGAGGAACGACCCCTCGTCGACGCCCGAGATCCCGATGCCCCCGCCGGTCTCCGCCGCCAGCGGACCGATCGTGGCCAGCACGGCTACCGGGCAGGCTTTATGCGGAACCCGATCTTGCCGCTGCGCCCGCGCGTGAACGTGGCGGTCTGCAGCTTCAAGACCCAGGGTCGCGACAGCACGCCGTCGGTGTCATCCAGGAACGCGGCGAACCGCCGCGACGCGGCCTGGCAGGAGAGGCGATCGCTGAGCAGGGTGATGCGGTAGGGGCCGCGCCGCAGGCGCAGCTTCCCGATGCTGTCGTTGTGGAGAACCCGGAACGTGCCCGGGCAGCGGTTGCCGGTGGGATGGACGCCGCTTCCGCCGCCGCTGGGGCGCGGCGGCCCCACGAGCTCCTTGATGCGGAAGCCGACGTTGCGCGAACCGCGCATGAAGGATCCCGTCTGGGGGTCGATGAACCACGGTCGCGGCAGGATCCCGTCGAAGTCCTGGAGAAAGCGCGCGAAGTAGGACGAGGCCTTCGCGCAGGTCATCCGGCCGACGGCGAGCAGGGAGATCACGTACTGGCCCTTCGGGATCGCAAACGTCCCGATGCGGTCGTTGTGGAGCACCTGGAATGTGCCGGGGCACGCGGACCCGAGCGGGTGGTGCCCGCCTCCGCCGCCACCGCCGCCGCTGGTGGCGGGCGCCACGCTGAAGCCGACCGAGCTCCCGCTCCCGCGGGTGAAGGCGCGTGCCGATGCGTTCACGACCCAGGGGCGCGGCAGCCGTCCGTCGAAGTCCTCGAGAAACTGGCGGAACAGGTCGGCGGCATCAGCGCACGTGAGAGCGCTCTGATCGAGCAGCGTGATCGTGTAGGCGCCCCTCGGCAGCAGGAGCGCGCCGACCGTGTCGTCGTGGAGCACCTCGAACGTGTCGGGGCACGGCGCCGCCGCCCCGCCGCCCTGTGCCCTCGCCTCGCCGGGCACGGCGAGCGCACCTGCCAACAGGAGCGCCATCGTGGCGGCTACCAGCGAGCGAATTCCCGCGCCCATGCCGGCGACGATATCGCGATCCGGGCCTCAGTCGGGTACCGGCTCGGGATAGCGGCCCGGAGGAGCGCCGCCGGCGTCCACGGGGTCGTCCACACGGAGGATCAACAGGGCGGACACCGCCATGCCGGCGAACAGCACGAACCCGAGCGCGCCGAACCCCAGCAGCTCGATCACGAGCCCGCCGCCGGCCGCTCCGAGCACATAGCCGAGCTGGGCGCTCGCCGTGCGCGCGCCCATCATGCTCCCGGGATTTCCCGGCAGCTGGACCAGGCCGAGCGAGCTCGAGCCCGCCGAGCGGACGGCGGCGAAGAAGGCGGTGGTGCACACCAGTGCGACCGTGATCCCCACCGCAGGGGTCCAGTTGAGGAGCGGCACGAGGATCACGCCCATCCCCAGCGCGGCCAGGGCGATCAGCGGCCGGCGCGAATACAGGGCGGTGAGGCGGCTCGTGTTCGTGGATGTGACGAGGAACACCACGGACCCGATCGGCAGCAGCAGCCCGACGGTGGCCTCGCCGAGGCCGTAGCTCTCGATGTAGAAGGCGCCGGCGTAGGTGATCTCGGCGGTCCAGGCCGAGTAGGCCACCAGCTCGGCCAGCGTCCAGCGCCGCGCCGAGGGCTCGCGGAAGACGCTCGTGAGCCCCTCGCGCACGCCGGTGCCGCTCGTGGCCCGGCCTGGCGGCGCCGTCAGTCCCGCCACCAGGGCGAGCGCGCCGATCGTGGCGGGCACCACGAACGAGAGCCGCCAGGAGCCCTCCTCGGCGAGGAAGCCGATGATCGGGGTTCCCACGATCCAGGCCGCCGCCTGTGACCCCACGACCCAGCCCATCGCCCACTCAACCCGGTCGCCGCTGAAGTAGGAGGCCACGCCCGCGAAGCCCGCCGAGAGCGTGCAGGCCACGCCGGCTCCGGTGACCAGGCCGGCGAGGTAGAACCAGCCGAGCGAGGGCGCCGCGGCCGCCAGGCCCGCACCGAGCATCCCGAGACCGCCGCCTGCGGCGATCACCGGGCCGACGCCCCAGCGATCGATGGCCGGCCCGATGACGAGCGACACGGCCACGGCCGTGCCCGCGAGCACCGAGCGCGCCAGCCCGACCTCGCCGAGCGAGGCGTGGAACTCCCTTCCGATCTCCACGAGGAGCGGCGCCAGGACCACGATCGAGGCCTGCGTGGCCGCGGTGGCGAGCACCAGCGGCAGCAGGCGGCGCCCCTCGCTCACGGCGGCGAGGATCCCGCCGTGCGCAGCTTGCGCCCGGGGCGGCGCCGGCCGAGCGCAAAGCGGGGCTCGGGCTCCGTGTGGCCGCCGAGCACGGACGCCACGTGCTCGGCCAGAGCGGGCCCGTGCTTGAAGCCGTGTCCCGAGCCGCCTCCCAGCAGCCACACCCCGGGCTCCCCGGGATGCGCCGCGAACAGGAAGTTCGAGTCGGGCGTGAGGCTGTAGTGGCACGCGGGCGCGGAGGCCACCCGCGCCCCTGCGAGCCCGGGAAAGCGCATGGCCAGGTACTCGCGGGCCGAGCGCACGGCCTGCTCGCCGGCCTCGAGCGGGCGGGCATCGGGGTCCACCGGCGGGCCGTCGACGTCGTGGGCGACCTTGAAGCCGTGTGGCTCGATCGCCGCGTGTCCGTACCAGGGCCCGTCGAAGTCGACCCATCCCGCCCCGGCCCACTCCCGGCCGGCCTCGAAGAGGGTGAGCTGCTGGAGCGTCACGCGCAGCGGTACGAGCTCCGGGAAGAGGCGGCTCAGCCACGCTCCGCATGCCCAGACCACGGCGTCGGCCTCGAGCACCCGCTCGCCGACCCGCACCGCGCCGCCCTCAGGCTCGGCCTCACCGAGCTCCAGGCGCGCTCCACGCGCCTGCGCTCGCTCCACGAGCGCCCGGACTCCCCGGGCGGCGTGGAGCACCCCGGCCTCGGGCTCGTGGAGCACGTGGGCGAGGCCGTCCGGCGACAGGCCCGGTAGGAGCCGCAGCGCGTCCTCCGGCGCCATGCGCTCGACGGGGATGCCCTCCGCGCGCAGCACCCGCTCGCTCTCCGCCTCCCACCCGTGCTCGCGCCGCACGAGCCAGGCCACGCCCGACTCCACGAACACGCCGCCGCCCAGCTCGAGCCACAGCTCCCGGGCGCGCCGGGCCAGTCGCGTGTAGAGAACGTCGTCGCCGTGCGAGCAGCGCAGCAGGCGGGTCTCGCCGCCAGACTCCGCCCGCGCGTGGCCGGGGGCGAACCTGTCCACCAGCGTGACCTCCCAGCCCTCGCCCGCCAGCCGGTCCGCCAGCGAGGCGCCGAAGGTGCCCGCGCCGACCACCACCGCCGCCGGCACGGCAGCGGCTACTTGATGACGGCGATCGTGTCGCCCGTGGCCACGGAGCCGCCCTCGGACACGCCGAGCTGCTCCACGGTCCCGGACGAGGGGGCGGTGATCTCGTTCTCCATCTTCATGGCCTCGATCACGCAGATCAGGGCGCCCTCGTCCACCGTGGCGCCCTGCTCGACGGCCACCTTCAGAACGGTGCCCTGGATCGGCGACACGAGCTCGCCCGGGGCACCTCCGCCGCCGCCGCTCTTGCGCTCACGCCGCGGCGCCTGCTTCGCGGCGCTCGCGCTGGCGCCGTTCGTGCCGCCCGCCTCTCCGATCACGCGCACGTCGAAGCGGCGGCCGGAGACCTCGACCGCGTACTCGCGCGTCACCTTCTCCTCGGCCTCCTCGGCAACGCCCTTCTCGGCGGCCGGGAAGGCCAGCTGCTTGAGCCACTTCTTGTCCTCCACGAGGTCGCGGCAGGTCTCGCCTGCCTGCCACTGCTCGGTCTGGAGCAGCGCCTGGTGGAAGGGGATCAGCGTCTTGAGCCCGCCGATCTCGAACTCTCCGAGCGCGCGCAGCATCCGGTGCGTGGACGCCTCACGGTCCACGTCCCAGACGATCAGCTTGGCGATCATCGGGTCGTAGAGGGGCAGCACCTCGTAGCCGGCCTCGGCGCCGGAGTCGACCCTCACGAACGGGCCGGAGGGCTCGCGGTAGCTCTCGATCCGGCCTGGGGCGGGCGCGAAGTTCTTGGACGCGTCCTCGGCGTTGATGCGGCACTCGATCGCGTGGCCGCGGATCTGCACGTCGTCCTGGCCGTAGGCGAGCGGCTCGCCGGCCGCGATCTTGAGCTGCTCGCGCACGATGTCGATCCCGGTGACCATCTCGGTCACGCAGTGCTCCACCTGCACGCGGGTGTTCATCTCGAGAAAGAAGTACTCGCCGTCGGCCAGCAGGCCCTCGATCGTGCCCGCCGAGCGGTAGCCGACCGCACGGGCCGCCTCGGTGCCGATCTTGCCGATCCGCTCGCGCAGCTCGGGATCCACCGCGGGCGCCGGGCTCTCCTCGATCACCTTCTGGTGGCGCCGCTGCACCGAGCAGTCGCGCTCGAACAGGTGGATCACGTTCCCGTGGCCGTCCGCCAGCACCTGCACCTCCACGTGCCGCGGGTCCGGCAGGTAGCGCTCCACATACACGGTCGGATCCGAGAAGAACTTGTCGCCCTCGCGCGAGGCGCCCTCGAAGGCCTCCTCGAGCTTGTCCTCGGACTCGGCCACGCGGAAGCCCTTGCCGCCGCCGCCACCGGCCGCCTTGATGGCCACCGGGTATCCGACCGACTCCTCGATCACCTTGCGCGCATCGTCCACCGACTCCACCGGCTCGGTGGTGCCGGGCACGATCGGCACGCCGGCCTCCTTCATCAGCTCGCGGGCGCGCGTCTTCGAGCCCATCGCGTCGATCGCGTCGGCGGGCGGGCCCACGAACACGATGCCCGCCTCCTCGCAGGCGCGCGCGAACGCGGCGTTCTCGGCGAGGAAGCCGTAGCCGGGGTGGATGGCCTCGGCGCCGGACTGCTTCGCCGCCTCGATGATCTTCTCCACGTTCAGATAGCTCTCGGTGGCGGGGCCCGCGCCGAGCAGGTAGGCCTCGTCGGCGCGCCGCGCGTGCGGAGCGTCGCGATCGGGCTCGGAGTACACGGCCACGCTGGCCACTCCGAGCTCTTCGAGGGAGCGCATCACGCGGATGGCGATCTCGCCCCTGTTTGCGACCAGGACCTTGCCGAACATGAGGCGGGTAGGTTACTGGCGTGGTTCGCCGCCACTTGCTAGTGGGCCTCGCGGCCGCTGTAGTCACTTTGGCCGCGCCGACCCCGGCGCAGGCGGCGCTGCGCTTCGAGCGCTGTGGCGGCTACGGCTACCAGTGCTCGCGACTGTCCGTGCCGCTCGATCACACGGGGGCGGTGCCCGGACAGGTGTCGCTGAGGATCCAGCGCCTGCGCTCGCGAATCCAGCCCGCGCGCGGGGCGGTGTTCGTGCTCGCCGGCGGTCCGGGGCAGTCCGCCACCGCGGCGTTCGCCGGCGACGGCGCCGGGCTGCTCTACGCGGCGCACCGCAGCCGCGACGCGATCGTGTTCGACCAGCGCGGCACGGGCCTGTCGGGCGCGCTGCGCTGCCGCTCACTCGAGGAGGCAAACCTGCTGGACGCCACCACGGCGGCCGCGCGCTGCGCCGCCTCGCTCGGCCCGAAGCGCGGCTTCTACACCACGGCCGACACGGTGGAGGACATGGAGGCGATACGGCGCGCGCTGGGCGTCGAGCGGGTGGCCATCTTCGGGACCTCCTACGGCACCAAGGTCGCGCTCGCCTACGCGCTCCGCTATCCGGCGCGGGTGGAGCGGCTCGTGCTCGACTCGGTGGTGGAGGCGGCCGGCCCGGACGCGCTCTACCGCGACACCTTCGCCGCGACGCCGCGCGCCCTGCGGGCGCTCTGCCGCAGCGCCTGCCGCTCCTTCACGCGCGATCCGGAGGCCGATCTTGCGCGGCTCGTGGCGCGCCTGGCCCGGGGACCCATGCGCGGCCGGCTCGTGGACGAGCAGGGCCGGATCCGGCGCTCGAGCCTGACGAGGACCGACGTGTTCGGCGTGTTGCTCGCAGGGGACTTCGACCCCGCGCTGCGGTCCGCCTTCCCCGGCGCCGTGCGCTCGGCGCTTACCGGCGACGCGGCGTCCATGCTGCGTCTGCGCCGGCGCGCGTTCAGGGTGGACGGTGAGGCGCCCCCGCCCCGCCTGCTGAGCGCGGGGCTGTACGCGGCGACCACGTGCGAGGAGACCACGTTGCCATGGCCCAGGAGCAGCCCGCCCGACCCGGAGCTGCGCCTGCGCCAGGCGGCGGTCGTCGTAGGAGCGCTCCCCGCGGCCGCCTTCCACCCGTTCGATCGCGGCACGGTGCTGCGCACCGACCTGCTCGCGCTCTGCGCCGGCTGGCTTGCGGCCCGGGGGGCGCCCGTGCTGGGAACGGGGCCGCTGCCGAACGTGCCGGTGCTGCTCCTCGAAGGGGAGGACGACCTGCGCACACCCGTCGAGGGCGCCCGGCGGGTGGCGGCGCTCTTCCCCCAGGCGCGGCTCGTGATCGCCGCTGCCACGGGACATTCCGCGCTCGGGTCCGATCCGACGGTCTGCTCGCGCCGGGCGTTCGACCGCTTCTTCCGCGGCGGCCAGGTGCCGTCGCGCTGCCCGAAGGCGCGGCGCCTGTTCGCGCCCCAGCCGCCGGCCCCCACCCGGCTGGCCCAGGTGACTCCGCTGCGCGGCGTGCGAGGCGAGCGCGGGCGCACGCTCGCGACGGTCGGCCTGACCCTGCGCGACGTGCTCGAGGACGCGGTCACCGAGCTGATCTTCGCCCCGGACGATCCCGACCTGGCTCGCGGCGGCGGCCTGCGCCACGGCACCTACCGCATCGGCGGCGGCGGGACGCTCGTGCTGGATGGCCTGGCCTACGTGCCGGAGGTGAGGATCACCGGAAGAGTCCGGCGCTTCGGCCAGGGCCGCCAGAACGGTCTCCTGCGGATCGCCGGCAAGGGGGCCTCGGAGGGACTGCTGCGCGTCGAGGGACAGCGCGTGCGGGGCCGGATCGGCGGACGCCTCGTACGAGCCCGGCTGAACTCGCTGGCGGCCACACCGGCCGAGGCCGCGGCGGTGGCGCGGCCGTCGGGGGCTTTCTAGGCCGGTAACTACGCCGGGGGCGGCTCCGCCGCTGGAGGCGAGGACGGTGGCCGCTCCCGCGCCCGGTACTCACGTACCGCGGTGAACACGAGCAGCCCGACCACGGCGGCCGGGAACGGCACGAGCGCAAGCGGGGGAATACCCAGGCCGGCTTTCGCCAGCAGCGCCATGCCCGCGCCGATGAGCACCACCGCGAGCGTGCCGCGGAGGACGGTCTCCGGCACGCGCACGGACCAGTGACTGCCCAACCACACGCCGGGGACCGAGCCGATGAGGATGTTGGCGGCCAGGGCGAAGTCCACGTTCCCGGCCACCAGGTGGGCGGCCGCTGCGGCCCAGAGCAGGATTGCCGCGTGGAACACGTCCGTGCCCACCACGCGTGTGGGCACGAGCCGGAACACGAGGATCAGCCCTACCGCAATCAACGCGCCGCTGCCCGCCGACGTCACGCCGAGCACGAAGCCCACCAGCATGCCGAGCACGACGGCGCCCACCTTGTGCCTGGTCTCGAGTTTGAAGCCCGCTCGCTCGCGCTCGTGAAGGCGCTTCATGAACGACCGGGCGAGCGTGGCCACTCCCGAGAGCAGCAGCGCGATGGCCAGGAACAGCAACAGCAGGTCGTCGAAGTCGTCGCCGTAGGACTCCTCCAGGACGTCGAGCACGTAGACGCCGCCGATCGCGGCCGGAACCGAGCCCACCGCCATCCATGCCGACAGGCGCAGGTCGACCGTCTTCTGGAGCCAATGCTTGTAGCCGCCGACGGTCTTCGTCACGGCCGCGTAGGCGAGGTCGGTGCCCACGGCCGTGATCGGGTTCACCCCGAACACGAGGATGAGCAGCGGCGTCATCAGCGACCCGCCGCCGATCCCGGTCATCCCTACGAGTACGCCGACGCCCAGGCCAAACCCGATCAGGGCGGGATCCACAGCCCGGGAAGGCTAGAGGACCATGCCGGCGCCGACGGTGTCGTTGGTCGACTCGTCGATCAGGATGAAGCTGCCGGTGGCGCGGTTGCGGCGGTACTCGTCAGGGAACAGCGGGGATGACAGCCGCAGGGACAGGCGGCCGATCTCGTTCAGTGACAGGCTCTCCGCGCTCTCGTCGCGGTGGAGGCTGTTCACGTCGATGCGGTAGCGCACCGAGTCGACCTTGGCGAGCACGGTGCGGGTGGTGTGCTTGATGCGGTAGCGCCCGGCCGGCTGGAGCGGGCGGTCGGCCATCCAGCAGACCATCGCCTCGAGCTCGCGGGTCTCGTCGGGCCGGTTGTGCGGGCGGCAGATCATGTCGCCGCGTGACACGTCCACGTCGTCCTCCAGGCGGATCGTGACCGAGAGCGGCGGGAACGCCTCGTCCACCGGCCCGTCGAAGGTGTCGATCGCCGTGATCCTGGTCTCGCGCCCGGAGGGCAGCACCACCACCTCGTCGCCGACCCTCAGCACCCCGGAGGCCACCTCGCCCGCATAGCCGCGGTAGTCGTGGTGCTCGTCCGACATCGGGCGCACCACCCACTGCACGGGGAAGCGCGCGTCCACGAGGTTGCGGTCCGACGCCACGTGCACGTGCTCGAGGTGGTAGAGCAGCGAGGGCCCCTGGTACCAGGGCGTCCGCTCCGAGCGGTCCACCACGTTGTCGCCGTGGAGGGCGGAGATCGGGATGAAGGTCACGTCCGAGACCTCGAGCTTGGAGGCCCAGCCGGTGAAGTCCTCGCACACGCGCTCGAACGCTTCCTGCTCGAAGTTCACGAGATCCATCTTGTTCACGCAGACCACGAGATGAGGGATGCGCAGCAGCGAGGCGATGAAGGCGTGGCGGCGCGACTGCTCGAGCACCCCGCGGCGGGCGTCGAGGAGGATCAGGGCGAGGTCGGCGGTGGAGGCCCCGGTGACCATGTTGCGCGTGTACTGCTCGTGGCCCGGGGTGTCGGCGATGATGAACTTGCGCCGCGGCGTGTGGAAGTAGCGGTACGCCACGTCGATCGTGATGCCCTGCTCACGCTCGGCGCGCAGCCCGTCGGTCAGGAGCGCCAGGTTGGTGTAGCCGTCGCCGCGCTGGCGGGAGGTCCGCTCCACGTGCTCGAGCTGGTCCTCGAAGATCGACTTGGTGTCGAAGAGCAGGCGCCCGATCAGGGTCGACTTGCCGTCGTCCACCGATCCGGCGGTGGCGAAGCGCACGAGCTCCGAGGGATGCGCGGCGGCCAGGTGGCCGTTCGCACCCGCCACGGCGCTCAGAAGTAACCCTCCTTCTTGCGGTCCTCCATTGCGGCCTCCGAGATCCGGTCGTCGGCGCGCGTCTCGCCGCGCTCGGTCACACGGGTGGCCGCGATCTCCGCCACCACGTCCTCGAGCGTCGCGGCATCGGAGCGCACGGCTCCGGTGCAGCTCATGTCGCCGACGGTGCGGAAGCGAACCGACTCCTCGAACGGGCTCTCGTCGGCCAGCAGCTCGACATACGGGGAGACCGCGTAGAGCATGCCGTCGCGCTTGAACACCTCACGTTTGTGGGCCATGTAGATCGTGGGGAGCACGATCTTCTCCTCGTGCACGTACTGCCACACGTCGAGCTCGGTCCAGTTCGAGAGCGGGAACACGCGCACGTGCTCTCCGGGCTTGACGTGGCTGTTGTAGATGTTCCAGAGCTCGGGCCGCTGGGTCTTGGGATCCCACTGCCCGAAGTCGTCGCGGAAGGAGAGGATGCGCTCCTTGGCGCGGGCGCGCTCCTCGTCGCGGCGGGCGCCGCCGAACGCGGCCTTGAAGCCGTGCTTCTCGATCGCGTCGAGCAGGGTCACGGACTGGAGCCGGTTGCGCGACGCGCGCGGACCGGTCTCCTCCACCACGCGGCCGTTGTCGATCGACTCCTGCACCGTGGCCACGATCAGGTCGGCGCCGACCTCCTTCACGATCCGGTCGCGGTACTCGATGACCTCCGGGAAGTTCTGGCCCGTGTCCACGTGCATGACCGGGAACGGAAGCCCGGCCGGGTAGAAGGCCTTGCGGGCCAGGTGCAGCAACACGGCCGAGTCCTTGCCCCCGGAGAAGAGCAGCACCCCGCGCTCCAGCTCGGCGGCCACCTCGCGCATCACGTGTATCGCCTCCGCCTCCAGCTGGCGGAGATGCGAGATCTCATAGCTCATGTCGTCCGCATCCTCGCGACGGGAGGATACGGGGGCTGCCTGCGCGCTCATCGAGATGTCATACGTGGAGCCCGCACTCCGTCTTCTCCTGCCCGGCCCAGCGGCCGTTGCGGCCGTTGCCGGGAAGCGTGCAGGGAGAGCAGCCGATCGACTGGTATCCGCTGTTGTGAAGCGGGTGGTACGGGAGGTCGTGCTCGTGCACGTAGCGCCAGACGTCGTCCTCGGTCCAGTCGGCGAGAGGGTTGAACTTCCAGATCCCGCGGCCCTCCATCCACTCCTCCTTCGGAGCGCCGGCGCGGGTGGGCGACTGCTCGCGGCGAATGCCCGTGATCCAGGCGTCCACGCCCTTCAGAGCGCGGTCCAGCGCGGCCACCTTGCGGGGTCCGCAGCAGTTCTCGGCGCTCCAGGGACCGTTCATGCTCGACGCATCGAACACCTCGACCGCGAGGTTGTAGCGGTCCTCGAGCCTGCGCCAGACGTCGTAGGTCTCCGGGAACAGCGCTCCGGTGTCGATCGTGAACACGCGCGCACGCGGCTCGATCGCCATGAGCATGTCGATGAGGACCGACTCCTCCTTTTGGAAGGAGCACGCCATGACGAGGCGCGGGTGGTGGCGCTCCACGGCGTCGGCGAGGATCGCCTCGGCCGTAACTTCCTCTAGACCGCGCATTCGCCCTCCCCCCGGACCACCTGGAAGGGCTCCTTGCGCTGCCAGTCGATGAAGTGGTTCATGTTCTCGAGGTTGAACTCGAGCGGCAGGGCCATCGCGCGCACCTCGTCCTCGAAGCGAGCCGCCCCGATCCGCTCGGCGTAGTCGTTGAAGACCTCGCCCTCCTCGCGCTCGGCCTCGTACATCCGGACCCAGCGCTCCACCGCGTCGGGCACGCGCTTGGCGGGGAGACGGACCTTGAGGCGCGTGCCGTAGGCCACCTCGCCGCCCTCGTAGGTGCCGCCGATGTGAGCCACATAGGCAGGCACCGTGTACTCGCCCACCTTGATCGACGCTCCGTAGAAGCCGATGTTCGCGATGTGGTGCTGGCTGCACCCGTTGGGGCAGCCGGACATCTTGATGTGGATCCGCCGGGTGAGCGGGTCCGTGATGTCCATCGCCGTCACCCGCTCGCGAACCGCCCTGTTGAGACCCATGGAGCTGGTGATCCCGAGCTTGCACGAGTCGGTGCCCGGGCAGCTGATCACGTCGTTGATCTCGTCCGCCCCGGCCTCGCCGAGCCCCAGCTCCGTGAGTGCGCGCCAGACGTCGTACACGCTCTCGTCGCGTACCCAGCGAAGCACCAGGTTCTGGTGCACCGTCGTGCGGCAGTAGCCCCCGGAGAAGTCGCGCATCACCTGGGCGAGCCCGCGGAACTGCTCAGGCGTGAGGTCGCCGCGGATCACCTGGATCTGAACGGCGGAGAAGCCCTTCTGGCGCTGCGGGCGCACGTTCGACTCGCGGAAGCGCTCGAATGCGCTGCCGTCGCCGTTGGGGCTCGCGTAGGCGGCGGGCACCGGCGGCGCGCCGGCCTCCTCGTCGTCCACGAACAGCAGCGGCTGCGGATCGAAGTCGCGCTCGGTGACCCAGTCGCCCTTCAGCTCCTCCTCGACCTGCGAGCGGAGCTCCTCGATGCCGTACTTGTCCACGAACACCTTGATGCGTGCCCGGGCGCGGTTCACGCGCAGCCAGTCCTGGCGGTCGAACACGCGGAACACGGCCTCGGCCCACTTGAGGTACTCGCCGTCGTCGGCGCGCACGAAATCGCTGAGCGTCGGCGCTACGCGCGGCATGATCGAGGTGCCGCCGCCGACCCGCATCTCGAAGCCGCGGACGCCGTCCCTGATGCGCGGGATGTAGGCCACGTCGTGGATGCCGGTGATCGCCCGGTCCTCGTCGGTGGCGGTGAAGGCGGTCTTCACCTTGCGCGGCATCATCTGCGTGGTGGGGTGACGGACGAAATAGCGGACGTACGCGCCCACATATGGCGTGGGGTCGAACAGCTCGCCCTCGCAGATGCCCGCCCAGGGGTCGCCGGTCACGTTGCGGACGGTGTTGCCGCAGCCCTCGCGCGAGGAGAGGTCGGCCTCGCCGAGCACGCGGATCGCCTCGGCGGCGTCGCGCAGCGGGATGTGGTGGAGCTGGATGTTCTGGCGCGTCGTGACGTGGCCCTTGTTCAGGGGCGCCCAGCGCTCCACCACGTCGGCGAAGGTCTCCATCTGCTCTGGCGTGATGCCTCCGAACGGCAGCTTCACGCGGATCATCTGGACGTCGGCCTGGCGCTGGCCGTACACGCCCTGACGGAGGCGGAACTTGATGAAATCGTCCTCTGCGGTGTTGCCCTCGAGGTACTTCTCCGCCTCGTTGTCGAAGTCGTCGAACTCGCGCTCCAGGATCGGGATCACGTGCCCAGGCACGTTCTCGTAGACCTCCGGGTTGTCGAGCGAGCCCTTGCGGCCGTGGCGCTTAGGCTCAGCCGATACCGGTTCCATAGGGTGGGAGTCCTCCGCCGTCGGGTCGTTGCGGGTGAGCAGAAACTAGCAAAACCCGATCCGGTTTCTGCAATATTGGATTTCGGGTGGCATGCCGCCCGCCCCACGGGGTAGGCTGCGCGCCAGGAATGGACTCCCGGCTGGACGCCACCGGACAGGCCGCGCTAGTGCGCTCCGGAGAAGTGTCCGCCCAGGAACTGGTGCAGGGAGCGATCGAGCGCGTGGAGGCTCTGAACGGCGAGCTCAACGCCGTGATCCACCCGCTCTTCGAGAAGGCGCTGGCCACCGAGCCGGCCGCCGGACCGTTCCAGGGCGTGCCGATGGTCGTGAAGGACCTGGCCTGCCACACCGCGGGCGACCCCTACCACGAGGGGATGGGCTTCCTGAAGGGCATCGGGTGGACCGAGCCGGAGGACAGTTGGCTCGCCCGCCGCTTCCGCGAGGCCGGGTTCGTGTTCGTGGGCAGAACCAACACGCCGGAGCTCGGCATCCTGCCCACCACCGAGCCCGAGGCCTACGGCGCCACGCGCAACCCCTGGGATCCCGGACACTCGCCCGGCGGCTCGAGCGGCGGCTCCGGCGCGGCCGTGGCGGCGGGAATGGTCCCGATCGGTCACGCCAACGACGGCGGCGGCTCGATCCGCATCCCCGCCAGCTCGTGCGGCCTCGTGGGGCTCAAGCCCTCCCGCGGGCGGGTGTCGCTCGCCCCGGACTTCGGTGACGTGATGTCGGGCCTGACGGCGGAGCTGGTGGTGTCCCGCTCGGTGCGCGACACCGCGGCGGTGCTCGAGTGGGTGTCCGACCCGCCGCCCGGCGAGCCGTACACGGCTCCGGCGCGTGAGCGCTCCTACGAGGAGGAGGTGGGCGCCGACCCGGGGCAGCTGCGGGTCGGCCTCTGCACCAAGCCCTTCGGCGGCGGGTTCGACGCGCACCCCGAGTGCGTGGATGCCGCGGAGGTCACCGGACGGCTGCTCGAGTCCCTGGGACACGCCGTGGAGCCGGCCTACCCCGACGTGCTCGACGACGAGCGCTACATCCCGCAGTTCCTGGTGCGCTGGAGCGCCGGCGTGGACTGGAACCTGAGGTACTGGTCCGCGAAGGCGGGCCGTGAGATCGGACCCGACGACGTGGAGCAGCTCACCTGGGCGCTCGCCGAGATGGGCCGCTCGCACAACGCCGGCGAGTACCTGCGCGCCGTCGAGTACGCGCAGACGGTCACGCGCAGGGCGGCCGAGTGGTGGGCCGGCGGCTTCGACCTGATGCTCACTCCCACCCTGGCGCTGCCGCCGCTCCCGCTCGGCTCGTACGTGGCCGACGCGGAGAACCCGCTGATGCCGATCGTCACGGCCACGCCGGTGGCGGTGTTCACGGCCGGGTTCAACGCCACCGGGCAGCCGGCTATCTCGCTGCCGCTTCACATGAGCGTGGAGGGCCTGCCGATCGGCGTCCAGCTGGTGGCCGCCTACGGTCGCGAGGACCTGCTCCTGCGGGTGGCGTCGCAGCTCGAGGAGGCCGCCCCGTGGGCGGACCGCACGCCGCCGATCTTCGCTGGCGCCCCGGCGGCGGACTAGCCGCCCAGCCCGGGCAGGTCCACAGCCGCGAGCGCCTCGTCTCGCCGCTGGTAGAGCGTGGCCGAGACGACCTTCCCGTCCCGGAAAGTCCAGACGAGCAGGGAGCCGCGCCCCTCGACCACAGCGCCGCTCCCCCTGCCCCGCTGGCGGCCGTGGAAGGCGGAGACCACCTGGTCTCCGGCGTCGATGAGCTCGTCCACGACGATCTCGGACTCGTCGAAGGCGTCCCACCAGGACCTCAGGAAGCGCGTGACCTCCTCGCGTCCATGAAAGGTTCCTCGCTCCGGGCCAAGGGCTCGCGACCAATCGGTCACCACATCTGGGTCCGTGACCTCGAGGAACGCCTCCATGTCGCGGCGGGAGAGCGCGTCGAACGCACGCTCCACCAGCTGCACGTTGTCCTGCTGCACCGTCTAGCGGGCGCCCCAGCGCTCGCCGTCGCCCCACGGCGAGGGGTCGGCCGCGCCGCGGCCGGTGCCCTCGAAGAGGCCGGCCCGCAGCCAGGGGCTTACGCCGCGCGCCGGAGCCGGCGGCGGCGCGGTGTCGCGCAGGAACTGCTCGATCGCCGCGGCGATGGCCGCCGCCTCCTCGGGCGTGGCGGCGCCGCGGCTCACCTCGATGCGCGGGCGCGCCGGATGCCGTCTTCCGTTGCGGCTCACCGGGACCAGGCTACCCGCACGCCGGCAGGCGCTACGGTCCGCCGGTGGCCGAGCTGCGCGTATTCCCCTACGACATGGTCCTCCGCGCGGTGTCGCCCGCGGAGGCCATCGAGCGCGTGCGGGCGGGCTTCGTGGAGCACGCCAGCGGGGAGTGGGAGATGCCGGCGAAGACCTACATCCAGGCGCCGCCGGGCGGCGACTTCCGGGCGATGCCGGCCAAGGGGGCGGGCATCGCGATCCTGAAGTGGGTCACCTCGTTCCCCGGGAATCCGGCCGCCGGCCTGCCCGTGGTGATGGGCGCGATCTCCGTCTCGTCGGCCACCACCGGCGAGCTGCTGGCGCTGGTGGACGTGCGCGCGGTCACCGCGCTGCGCACCGGCGCGGTCGCCGCCGTGGCCGCCCAGGAGCTGGCCCGGCCGGACGCGCAGACCGTGGGGATCATCGGCTGCGGGCTCCACGGCGCATGGGCCGGACGCTGCCTGGCCGACGCCGAGTATGGACCGGGGATCTGCTTCGACCCCGACCCGGACGCCGCGGGGCGGCTGGCGGGCGAGCTCGGGTGGGAGGTGGGCGGTCTCGACGACGCGCTCGCCTGCGACGTGGTCACCTGCGTGACGCCCGGCTCCGAGCCCGTGGTCGCCGAGAGCGACATTCGCCCCGGGGTACATCTCAACATGCTCGGCGCCGACGGGCCGGGCAAGGCCGAGGCCGAGCCGGCCGCGGTGGCGGCCTGCGAGCTCTTCTGCGACGAATGGGAGCAGGCCTCGCACGGCGGCGAGCTCACCGGGGCGGTCACGGCCGGCCTCGTGGACCGCGCGCGGGTGACGCAGCTGGGCGATGTGCTCACGGGCGCCGCGCCGGCTCGCTCGGGCCCCGAGGCAGCAACGCTCTTCGACAGCACCGGGCTGGCGATCCAGGACCTCGCGATCTGCCTGTCGCTGCTCGAGGCCGAGCGCGACGGACGCGTCCACGCTCAGAAGGTGAACCTGTAGGGTCGCCCTCGATGGAGGAGGACGTCGGGCGGCGCGCGCTCGCGAAGGCCACACGGCGGCTGATCCCGTTCCTGTTCGGGATCTACGTCGTCGCGTACCTCGACAGGGTGAACGTGAGCTTCGCCCAGCTCCAGCTGGAGGACGACCTCGGGTTCACCGACACGATCTTCGGCCTCGGCGCCGGGATCTTCTCGCTGGGCTACGTGATCTTCGGCGTGCCGAGCAACCTGGCGCTGGCGCGCTTCGGTGCGCGTCGCTGGCTGGCCGCGATCATGGTCGTCTGGGGCGTGCTCTCGTCGGCGACGCTGTTCATCGAGAGCGCCGAGAGCTTCTACGCGCTGCGGTTCATGCTGGGCGCGGCCGAGGCGGGCTTCTTCCCGGGCATCATCCTCTACCTCACCTGGTGGTTCCCCGAGCAGGAGCGCACCCGCGCGCTCGCGCTGTTCCTCACGGCGATCTCGGTGGCGTACGTGGCGGGCGGACCGGTCTCCGGCGGCGCTGCTCGAGCTCGACGGCTTCCTCGGCATGGACGGCTGGCAGTGGCTGTTCCTGTGCGAGGGGCTGCCGGCGATCGCCCTCGGCATCTTCACGTGGCACTTCCTCGACGAGGGGCCCGAGGAGGCCGACTGGCTCGAGCCGGAGGAGCGCGAGTTCCTGATCCGCGAGATCGCGCGCGAGCGAGCACTCATGGAGGAGGCGCCGGGCGCGGGGCGGATCGGCGAGGCCCTCGTGAACGCCCAGGTCTGGCTGCTCGGCCTCATCTACTTCATCCTGCTGGCGGCCGGCTTCGGCCTCACCTTCTTCGTGCCGGACCTGGTGCAGGACCGCACCGGCTACAGCGACTTCGAGGTGGGCGTACTCGCCGCGGTGCCGTTCGGGATAGCCACGGTGGCCATGCTGGTGGTGGCCCGCCGGGCCGAGCGCGCACCCAGCCGCAAGCCGTACATCGCCGGACTCGCGCTCCTGGGCGCGGCCGGGACCGTCCTCACGGCGCACGCGCAGTCGCCGATCCTGCTCACGGTCGGCATCTCCCTCGCGGCCACCGGGCTCCTGGGGGCCATCCCGGTCTTCTGGGCGCTGCCCACGGCGTTCCTGAGCGGCTCGGGCGCCGCGGCGGGTATCGCGCTGATCGCGGTGCTCGGCAACCTCGGCGGGTTCGTCGGGCCGGCGTTCACCGGGATCTCCGAGGACTCCACGGGCGGGTACGAGATGCCGCTCACCGTGCTCGCCGGACTGCTCGTGGTCGGCGGTTTGCTGGTGTACGCGGCGCGCGAGAGGGTCCAACCGGCGCTCGCGGGGACGGACTAGCCGTGGCCCCCGACATCCGCTACGCCCGCAACGGCGATGTGAGCATCGCTTATCAGGTGACCGGCGACGGGCCGTTCGATCTCGTGTTCGTCTCGGGCTTCGTCTCGCACCAGGAGGTCATGTGGGACGAGCCGTCCGCAGCCCGGATCGCCGACCGGCTCGGGTCCTTCGCACGGCTGATCCGCTACGACAAGCGCGACCAGGGACTTTCCGACAGGCTCGGCAGGCCGCCGACGCTCGAGGAGAGCATGGACGACCTGCGTGCGGTCATGGATGCGGCGGGCTCGGAGCGAGCGGCGCTGTTCGGGGCGTCGGAAGGCGGGCCGATGTGCCAGCTGTTCGCCGCCACCTTCCCCGAGCGAGTGACTGCGCTGGCGCTCTACGGCACCTACGCCCGCATGGTCGAGGGCGACGGCTATGACATCGGGATCGCGAGCGCGCTCTTGGACGGCATGAGCAAGATCATGGTGGCGGAGTGGGGTGGGCCGGTGGCCCTCGGCATGTTCGCTCCGAGCGTGGCCAAGGACGAGCGCTTCCGGGAGTACTGGGGACGTCTGCTGCGCTCGGCATCGAGCCCCAAGTCGGCCGTGGCGTTGATGGACCTGTACCGCCAGATCGACACCCGCTCGGCGCTCTCGAGCATCAGCGCGCCCACCCTCGTCATGCACCGGTCGGGGGATCGAGCCGCGCCCGTGGCCTGGGGCCGCTACCTGGCCGAGGCGATCCCGGGTGCGCGCTACGTGGAGCTCGAGGGCGACGACCACCTGCCGATGGTCAATCCGGACGAGATCCTGGACGAGGTGGAGGAGTTCTTCACGGGCACACGGATCGACCGCGAGCCCGACCGCGTGCTGGCCACCGTCATGTTCACCGACATCGTGTCCTCCACCGAGCGCGCGGCGCAGCTGGGCGACAGGCGCTGGCGCGACCTGATCGAGAGCCACGATGCGCTCGTGCGCCGCCAGCTGGAGCGCCATCGCGGCCGTGCAGTCAAGACGCTAGGCGACGGCTTCCTCGCCACCTTCGACGGGCCGGCGCGCGGCATCCGCTGCGCCCAGGCGATCCGCGAGGGCGTGCGCGCGCTGGGCGTAGAGATCCGCGCGGGCCTCCACACCGGCGAGCTGGAGGTCATGGGCGACGACGTTGGCGGGATGGCCGTGAACATCGGCGCGCGCGTGGGCGCCAAGGCGGAGCCCGGCGAGGTGCTCGTGTCGAGCACCGTGACCGATCTGGTGGTGGGCTCGGGCCTCGAGTTCACCGAGCGCGGCACCCACGTGCTGAAGGGCGTGCCGGGCGAGTGGCGGCTGTACGCCGTGGCGGGCTAAAGCGGGATGTTCCCGTGCTTGCGCTTCGGCGTGTCCACGCGCTTCGTCTGGAGCGTCTCCAGCGCGCGGATCAGCTTCGGCCGCGTCTCGTGCGGCACGATCACGTCGTCGATGTAGCCGCGCTCGGCGGCCGAGTACGGGTTGGCGAAGCGCGCCTTGTAGTCGCCGATCAGCTTCTGGCGGCGCTCCTCCGGCGTCGGCGAGCTCGAGATGTCGCGGCGGTGGATGATGTTCACGGCTCCCTCGGGGCCCATCACGGCGACCTCGGCGGTCGGCCAGGCGAACACGAAGTCGGCCAGCATGTGCTTCGAGTTCATGACGTCGTACGCGCCGCCGTATGCCTTGCGCGTGATGATGGTCAGCTTCGGCACGGTCGCCTCGGTGAACGCGTAGAGCAGCTTCGCGCCGTGCCGGATGATCCCGCCCCACTCCTGCGAGGTGCCGGGCAGGAACCCGGGCACGTCCATGAAGGTCAGCAGCGGGATGTTGAAGGCGTCGCAGAAGCGGACGAAGCGCGCGGCCTTCTCCGACGACGCGATGTCGAGCACACCGGCGAGCTGGGCCGGCTGGTTGCCGACCACGCCGATCGGCCGCCCGTTCAGCCGTGAGAACCCGATGATCATGTTCTTGGCGAAGTGCTCCTGCACCTCGAAGAACTCGCCGTTGTCGACGATGCGGTTGACCACGTCGCGCATGTCGTAGGGCTTGTTCGGGTTATCCGGCACGATCGTGTCGAGCTCGGGGTCCTCGCGCTCGGGGTCGTCGCCGGTCTCCATCCGCGGCGGCAGCTCGAGGTTGTTCTGGGGCAGGAAGGACATGAGGTAGCGCGCGTCCTCGAGGCAGCTCTCCTCGTCGTCGGCGGCGAAGTGCGCCACGCCCGACTTGGTGTTGTGCGTCATCGCGCCGCCGAGCTCCTCGAACTCGACCTCCTCGCCGGTGACTGTCCGGATCACGTCGGGCCCGGTGATGAACATGTGCGACGTCTCCTTGACCATGAAGATGAAGTCGGTCATGGCCGGCGAGTACACGGCGCCGCCCGCGCACGGCCCCATGATCAGCGAGATCTGCGGGATCACGCCGGAGCACTGGACGTTGCGCACGAACACGTCCCCGTAGGCGCCGAGCGAGACCACGCCCTCCTGGATCCGGGCGCCGCCCGAGTCGTTGATCCCGATCACCGGGCAGCCGATCCGCGCCGCCAGGTCCATCACCTTCACCATCTTCTCGCCCATCACCTCGCCGAGCGAGCCGCCGAACACCGTGAAGTCCTGTGAGAACACCGCCACCGGCCGGCCGTCGATCAGGCCGTGGCCGGTGACCACGGCGTCACCCCACGGCCGGTTCTCGAGCATGTCGAACTCGGCGGTGCGGTGGCGGACGAAGGTGTCGAGCTCCTGGAACGACCCGGGATCGAGGAGCTTGTCGATCCGCTCGCGGGCGGTCAGCTTGCCCTTGGAGTGCTGCTTCTCCTCCGCCTGCGGATTGGTGTGGATGGCCTGCTGGCGCAGCTCCTCGAGCTGGGCGAGCTTCTCCTCATAGGTCTCTGGCGACTTCTGGCGCATGCGGCCGGGGAGTCTAGAGCCCGACCCGTCAGGCCCCGCGCGAGTCGGAGTAGTACGGCGGCCTGCCGCCGGCGCGCCGCACCACTGCGTCGTACATCGCCGCGGCCCGGCCCGGATCCCTGTGTGCGAGGTTGTTGGTCTCGTCCGGATCGTGCTTGAGGTCGTAGAGCCTGCGGTTGCGCCCGAGGTTGTCGGAGATGAACTTCCAGCGGTCGGTGCGGGCGTACAGCGCGTTCGCGTAGCCCCCGTAGGCGATTGACCGTGGGCGCGGCCTGCGGCCGGCGAACAGCGGCGAGAGGTCCGCGCCCGTCATCGCCCGCGGCGCCCTCACGCCCGCGAGCGACAGCAGCGTCGGCGCCACGTCATGCGTCTGGGCCAGGTACTTGCTGTGGCTGCCCGAACGCTTGCGGTCCGGGTGGATCACCACGAGCGGCACGCGCATCAGCGGCGGGTGCAGCTCCGAGGAGATCTTCCCCGTGAAGCCGTACTCGCCCAGCAGGAAGCCGTGGTCGGACACCAGGACGATCGCCGTCTCGCGCTCGAGCTTCAGGTCGTGGAGGCGGTCGAGGAACACGCCCAGCCAGCGGTCGGTCATCGTGACCTCGGCCGCGTAGAGGGCGCGCAGCCGCGCGAGCATGCGCGACGGGTCGTCGCCGTGGAAGTAGTCCGCGATGCGCCCGTAGCGCGGCTGGCCGGGCTCGGGGCCGCGGTAGTCGGGATCGCCGTACATGTTTATGTACTTGCGCGGCGGCGTCCACGGCTCGTGCGGCTCGTAGGTGTCCACCACCATCGCGAAGGGCCGTTGCGTGGCCGCCCGGTCGAGGACCCTGGCGGCGTCTGTGAACACCCGTGCGGCGAAGGAGCGCGTCTCGTCGTGCGCGTAGTGGCTGTTGGCGATGTACTTCCGCATCCGGCTCCGCACCTTCGCGCTGCGACCGAGCGAAGGCAGGAGCCAGTGGAGGAGCTCGCGCTCCGACACGCCGCCGCGGCGACCGCCGATCTGCCCGCCCGTGCGCACGAAGCGGTGGAAGCGGTTGCGCAGCGGCCTGTAGGGGAGAGAGAAGCCCACGAACGGGTTGTCCGTAACGTAGGCCGTCCAGTAGCCCGCCCGGCGCAGCGCGGCGGGCAGCGACGCGCCCAAGCCGGTCGTGGGAGCCCAGCCGGGCGCGTCGAGCAGTCCGCGCCAGTCGTGCCAGCCGCGGAACGGGAAGTAGCGACGGCCGCTCATGAGCGTGTTGCGGACCGGCACCGTGGGCATGGCCTCCGGGTGCGCGCGCGTGAAGCGGATGCCCTCGCGCACCAGCGCGTCCATGTTCGGCGTGCGGGCGCGGTCCCCGTAAACGTGGTCGGCTCGCAGCGAGTCGACCACGATCAGGATCACGTTCGGGCGGTCGGCGCCGAACGCCGAGTCGGGAGCTCCGAGCGCCGCGGCGGCAGCGGCCGAGGCGCTCGCTCCGATGAAGCCGCGACGGGTGTGGTGCGGAGCGGGCGTCACTGCCGCCCGCACGCTAGTGGTCCGCTCAGCCGTTCTGGAACGGTCGCCGGTGAGCGGAGCCGAGGTCGTCGAGCAGCTGCGCAAGCGTCTCCTCGAGTTCGTCGGGCCGCACCTTCGTCTCCGGCTCCGGCGTGGCCGGCGGCTCGACCGCGCGGGTGCCGCGCAGGCGTGCCCAGAGGCCCATCCGCGCAACGTCCGGCTCGAGCGCCCCGACCTCCTCCTCGATGTGGGCCGTGAGGGTGAGCTTGGTTCCCCACCCGGCGGGCTCGAGCACGGCGGCGCCGCGTGCGCCGTCGGCCTCCCACTCGATCCGCCGTTCCTCCTCGGCCACCTTGAGGGAAGCCCCGCCCACCGCCTCGATGAGGCGCTCGCCCGAGAGCTCTGACCAGAGCTCCGGTGGGGACTTCACGAGCGTTCGTGATACCTCGACCGTCCGCATCTCGTCGGGTTTCGAGCGTCGGCGTCCGAGTCCTGCCAATTTTCCCTTGTGCGCGCAACCACCTGGCGCGGAGGACAGGACTCAGGCGGGTTTGGCCGTCATCGCCCAGAGGGCCACCGCGTAGGCGGCGATCAGCAACAGCGTGATCGCGGTGGCGGGTCGCACCAGGCGTCCCGGCTCCGTGCCCCGCCCCACACGGCGCTTGGCCAGGCCGGTGAGCACGGTCACCACGATCAGGAGCAGCAGGCCGAGGTCGGTGACGATGTATCCGATGCCGATCCACGCGGCGTCCTCGTCCACGTTTGCCTCTGAGGCCACCCACTCGGCGCCCACGCGCATGACGATGTAGGACGGGAGGGCGCCGATGAGGAGCGTGCGGAACGCAAGCCGCAGCGCCGCCGCCCGGTCGTCGGTCCGCAGCGCGGCCACGAGGATCACGGCGATCGTGGCGAGCAGGCCCACGAACACCATCGCGCCGAGCACGTGCAGCAGCAGCGGCAGGTTCCAGTCGTCGGGGCGGATGCTGGCGTAGCTCATGCGCCGGGCTTGTAGATCATCACCACGAGCAGGGCGGTGACGGCAAAGGCCATGACCGCATAGAGCGGGACGACGCTGCCGGACGGCGGCTCGCCCTCGGAGTACAGAATGCCGAGCCGGATTCCGGCGGCTCCCGCGATCGCCCAGAGCAGCAGAGCGGACAGGATCCAGCCGTCTAGGAGGCCGTAGCCGTCCACGTCGAGCGCCAGCCAGATGCCGAACACGAGCGTCAGCAGGCCGCCCACGTCCCACAGGCGGCGGCCCAGATAGGTGAGCTGCGGGCCCGCCACGCGCCCGCCGCCAGCCATGAGCACGGAGAACACGACGACCGAGCCCATCGAGGCGAATGCGCCGATCAGGTGCAGCAGGAGCAGCCACTCGTACCGCGTCACGGGCGGAAACCTACGAAATCGCCCGGATGAGCGCGCCGCCTAGAAGGTGTACTGGCGCTCGCGAGCGAGCTTGAAGCCATGCCCGCTGGGCTTGCTGCGGCAGGTGAGGCCGGTGGTCCGCGACCGGCAGCGGAACGGACCGAGCTTGGCCGTGGCCCCGTAGGGCAGGACCTTCCCGGCCGGCACGGCGTCCGTGACGCGTACCCGCTTGCCGCGGTGGCGGCGATCCAGCGTGAAGGCGGTGTCGTTGAGACTGTGGACGTCGCAGCGCAGGAACGGCCCGCCCGAGCGGTAGAGGCAGGCGATGTTGCCCGAGGGCGTGTGGAAGGAGCGCTGGCGCGCGTCCGCCGGCGCCGCCACGGCGAGCACCATCAGAACGGCGATCGGCACGGCGATCAGTCGCATCGCGTCAGGCCTCCGAGTACTCGCCGAACTCATCGCGCAGGACGCCGGACACCTCGCCGAGCGTGCAGCGGTCGCGTAGCGCGGCGCGCATGGGCGGGAGCAGGTTGTCGCTGCCCTTGGCGGCGGCGCGCAGCTCGTCCAGGCGGGTGCGCACGAGCTCCTGGTCGCGGTCCTCCTTGAAGTCCTTCAGCCGCTCCACCTGGTGGCGCTCTGCGTCCGGGTCCACGCGCAGGATCTCCACCTCGTCCACCGAGTCGGTCACGTACTCGTTCACGCCGACCACGATGTCCTGCTTCTGCTTGTAGCGCTCCTCGTAGCCCCAGGCGGACTCCTCGACCTCCGCACGTATGAAGGGGATGCACTCCACCGAGCCGCCCAGCTCCTCGACCTTGTCGATCAGTGCCTGGGCGCCGGCCTCGATCTCGTCGGTGAGGGCCTCGATGAAGTAGGACCCCGCGAACGGGTCGGCCGTGTCGGCGGCGCCGGACTCGTGGGCGAGGATCTGCTGGGTGCGCAGGGCGATCCGGGCGGCGCGCTCGGTGGGCAGCGCCAGCGCCTCGTCGAAGCCGTTGGTGTGCAGCGACTGCGTGCCGCCGCAGACGGCGGCGAAGCCCTGCAGCGCCACCCGCACGATGTTGTTCTCAGGCTGTTGGGCAGCCAGCGTCACGCCACCGGTCTGCGTGTGGAAGCGGATCTTGAGCGAGCGCTCGTCCTGCGCGCCGAAGCGCTCGCGCATGATGCGCGCCCACATCCGCCGCGCCGCGCGGAACTTGGCGACCTCCTGGAACACGTGGTTGTGCC
Organism: uncultured Thermoleophilaceae bacterium; assembly: GCA_963764665.1. Lineage (GTDB taxonomy): Bacteria > Actinomycetota > Thermoleophilia > Solirubrobacterales > Thermoleophilaceae > JACVRW01. The sequence goes on from CAVXTL010000002.1 coordinate 123,430, forward strand.
CGTTGAAGAAGAAGGCCAGCCGCGGGCCGAACTCGTCCACCTCGAGCCCGGCGTCGATGGCCGCCTGCACATAGGCGATCGCGTTGGCGAGTGTGAAGCCGACCTCCTGCACCGCCGAGCAGCCCTTCTCGCGCATGTGGTAGCCGGAGATGGAGATCGTGTTCCACTTCGGCACCCGCTCGTGGCAGTAGGCGAACAGGTCGGTGGTCAGGCGCATGGCCGGCACCGGCGGGTAGATGAAGTTCCCGCGGGCGATGTACTCCTTGAGGATGTCGTTCTGGGTCGTGCCCGTGAGCGCCTCCGACGGCACACCCTGCTCCTCGCCGACCAGCTCGTAGAGGAGCAGCAGCACGGCCGCCGGCGCGTTGATCGTCATCGACGTGGAGACCTGGTCGAGCGGGATGCCGTCGAACACGCGGCGCATGTCGTCGATGGAGTCGATCGCCACGCCGGTGCGCCCCACCTCGCCCTCGCAGAGCGGGTCGTCCGAGTCGCGGCCGAGCTGCGTAGGGAGGTCGAACGCCATCGAGAGGCCGGTGGAGCCGTGGTCGATCAGGTAGTGGAAGCGCTCGTTTGTCTCCTTCGCGCTGGCGTAGCCCGCGTACTGGCGCATCGTCCACTTGCGGCCGCGGTACATGTCCGGATGCACGCCGCGGGTGTAGGGGTACTCGCCGGGAGCGCCCAGCCGCTCCTCGAGCGCGGGGGCCACGTCCTCCTCGGTGTAGGTGTTCTTGATCTCGATGCCCGAGTCGGTGAAGCGGCGCGGGTCGTCGGGCCCGACGATCGGGGCGATCGTCGGCTTGTGATCGGGAGTGGTGGCCACGGTTGCCTCCAAGGATACGACCCGTAGCATCCTCTGCATGGAGGTGACCGTCCGTCTGTTCGCGATGCTGCGCGAGCGCGCCGGGGCTCCGCAGGTGGTGCTCGAGCTCCCGGAGGGCGCCCGCGTGGCCGACGCGCTTGCCGAGCTGCACGGCCTGGCCGAGGGCCTGCCCCTTGTCATGGCCGTGAATCGCGTGTACGCGGACGCCGAGCACGCGCTGGCAGCGGGCGACGAGCTGGCCCTGATACCCCCGGTGAGCGGAGGCGAGACCTCGGCCGCGCCCTGGGTGCGCGTGACGGCGGAGCCACTCTCGCTCGACTCGGTGGCGGCGCGCGTCCGCGATCCGCGCGCGGGCGCGGTGGTGACGTTCCAGGGGGTCACGCGCGAGGTGGAGCGGCTCGAGTACGAGGCCTACGCGGAGATGGCCGAGGAACGGCTGGCGGACATCGCGCGCACGGCGGTCGAGCGCCACGGACTCTGCGCCGCTGCGGTGGAGCACCGGGTCGGGGACGTGCCGCTGTCCGAGCCGAGCGTGGCGGTGGCCGTGTCGGCCCCGCACCGTGGCGAGGCCTTCGCGGGGGCGCGCGAGATCATCGACCGGGTCAAGGCCGAGGCGCCGATCTGGAAGAAGGAGATCGAGGGCGGCGAGGAGCGCTGGGTGGAGGGCCGCCCGCCGGCCTGAGGGCCGGCTCCCACGCTCCGACCTGCGCGAGCGCCGTTCGCGCGGGGATATGGTCCGGCTCGTGCAGCCCCCGCTCCGCGCACTCGCCGCCCTGGCGGTGCTCGCGCTTGTGCCGCCGGCCGCCGCGGAGGCCGGCTCGCTCGACGCCGGTACCGGCCGCCCGGTGCTCACGCAGGCGCCGGGCTCACCCGGCTTCCGCACGGCAGCGGGCGACTTCCGCGCCACGCGTGTGCTCGACAGCCGTGGCCGGCACGACGCCAGGACGACCACGTTCGCCACCGACGATCCCGACGGCCGGCGCCTGGTCCTGCGCGTGGCTCCCGACGGCCACGGCGTGGTGGCCATGCGCGTCGAGGTGATCGGCTCCGGCGCCTGCGGCGGTGGAGGCCACGAGCATCGCCTTCCGCGCCCGCCCGGGCGAGCGCTACCTGGGCTTCGGCGAGCGCTCCAACAGGGTGGACCAGCGCGGCGGCGAGGTGGAGAACTACGTGGCCGAGGGCCCGTACGAGGAGGACGACCAGGCGATCATCCCGGCGTTCGTTCCCCCCTGGGGCTACCACCCGCGCCCGGATACCACCTACTACCCCGTGCCGTGGCTGCTCTCCACGGCCGGCTACGGCGTGCTGGTGGACGACCCCGAGACGAGCTACTTCCGCCTGGACCAGGGCGGGAGCGGGGTCTGGAGCGTGGAGGTGGAGGCGGCACAGCTCAACCTGCGGGTGTTCGCCGGACCGCGCCCGGCCGACGTCCTGCGCCGCTTCACCGAACGCGTGGGCCGCCAGCCCCGCGTGCCCGAGCCGTTCTTCTTCGGGCCCTGGTACCAGCCCACCGGCGCCGACCAGCCGGCGGTGCTCGCGCGCCTGCTCGAGCGCGACGCGCCGCTGTCGGTGGCGCAGACCTACACCCACTACCTGCCCTGCGCCGACCAGACCGGCCGCGAGGAGGCCGAGCGCGCGCGGGTGGCGAGCTTCCACGACGCCGGGCTGGCGGTGACCACCTACTTCAACCCGATGATCTGCACGACCCACCCGCGCTTCGGCGAGGCGGCGGCCGGCGGCGCGCTCGTGAAGAACCCGGCGGGCGAGCCGTACGTGTACCGCTACAGCACCCTCACGAGCTTCGACGTGTCGCAGTTCGACTTCACGGCCCGGGCCGGACGCGACCTGTACGGGCAGCTTCTGCGCGAGGCGGTGGCCGACGGCCACGACGGCTGGATGGAGGACTTCGGCGAGTACACGCCGCTCGACGCGCGGGCGTCCGACGGCACCACCGGCTCGGCCCTGCACAACGCCTACCCGCGCCAGTACCACTGCGGCGCGTTCGGCGGGGTGGCCGGATCGCCGCGCGGCCTCGCTCGCTTCGTCCGCTCGGGCTGGACCGGCAGCGCCCGCTGCTCGCCGATCGTGTGGGGCGGCGACCCCTCCGTGGGCTATGGCTTCGACGGGCTCCGGTCGGTCGTGACCAACGGGCTCACGATGGGGCTCTCCGGGGTGAGCACGTGGGGCTCCGATATCGGCGGCTTCTTCGCGCTCTTCGGCAACCGCCTCGACCCGGAGCTGCTGGTTCGCTGGATCGAGGTGGGCGCGGTGTCCGGCGTGATGCGCACGCAGGCCAACGGGATCAACATCCCCGCCCAGCCGCGCGCCCAGATCTGGGACGAGGAGGTGCTGCCGCACTGGCGGCGCTGGGCCAAGCTGCGCACCCAGATCTACCCCTACCTCGCGGCGGCCGACGCCGAGTACCGCCGCAGCGGGCTGCCGATCATGCGCCACCTGGCGCTGGCCTACCCCGGCGACCCGAGCGCGACCGCGGTGGAGGACGCCTTCCTCTTCGGGCCCGACCTGCTGGCCGCGCCGGTGCTCGACGCGGGGGCACGGGAGCGCACGCTGTATCTGCCGCACGGTGACTGGGTGGACCTGTGGCGCTCGGCCGGCTACCGCGAGAGCGACGGCGGCCTCGAGCTTCACGGCGCGCGGGTGATCTCCGGCGGGCGCAGCGTGACGGTGCCCGCGCCGCTGGGCGAGCTGCCGCTGCTCGCCCGCGCCGGCACGCTGCTGAGCCTGCTGCCCGCGGACGTGGACACGCTCGCCGCGTACGGTGATGCCGCCCCGGCGGTGTCCCTGGCCGAGCGCGCCGGCGAGCGTGTGCTGCTCGCGTTCCCGCGCGGGCGCTCCTCCGCGCGGCTCGAGGACGGCGGCGAGCTCCGCTCGGACGAGGGACACCGGCGGTGGAAGCTCTCGATCCGCTCCGAGCGGCGGATCCGCTGGGCACTTCAGGCGTCGCTACGGACCCTGCGCACGCCCTTCGTGCCCTGCTCTGTTGCGCTGGACGGCCGCCGCCTTCCGGCGAGTGCCTGGGACTTCGACCACGGCACCGGAGTGCTCTCCGCGCACCTGTCCGCGCAGCGTGCCGAGCTGGTCGTCAGCGGCTGCCGGCGCTGACCTCGCGGGCGTCCCGTGCGTCCCGTGCGTCCCGTGCGCAAGAGCACACACGCCCGGGGCCGCGGCCGCTGTACTTGTCTCAGACGCCCGCTAGGACTCGCTCAAGAGGAGGAACCATGTTCGACGACCCGCGTTATCGCCACTCACGCCCCGCACCCGGGGTCGGTGTCAGCCCGGCGGCCCTCTTCGTCTCCCTCATGGTGGATTCGGAGCAGCCAAGGCGCCCCGTGCGCGCGGGTCGTCGACGGTTCCGCTCGCTCCGCCGGCACTCCTGACCACCGCGGCCAGGGCCACCGCCGCAGCGCCGGCGGTGGCCGTAGCGGCCCACACCGTCCAGCCGCCCGGCGGGCTCCACTCGGCCTGCCCGAAGAACCAGGCCGGCCCGTCGGTGCCCACCGCGTAGCGGCGCGAGTTCACCCACCAGCCCGCCAGTTGCAGGGCTGCCGCGATGGCCATGAAGAGTGGCGGGAGCCGCCGCCGCCAGGCGGACGGAAGGCTGTCGGATCTGCGCAGCACCACCTCCCCGTAGAGCAGCGGGGCGGCCAGCAGGACCGGTAGGAAGTAGCGGCCCTGGATCCAGAAGCCGGTGTGCCGGTAGAGGAGCCACTGCTCGACGCCCGGGAGCAGCACCACCACGACGGTGGCGCCGACCACCACGCGCCGTTCGCGGGTGCTCCCGAGGCGCAGGGCGAGCATCAGCAGAACGCCGATCAGCAGGTAGCCGGTGAGCCAGGCGAGGGTGGGCAGCCGGGTGTCGAGCACCCCGAAGTTCCCGATCACCTCGGGCACGATGCGCTTCGACCCTCGCGGGATCGAGAGCAGCGAATCCGGCAGCGGCTTGACGCCGAGGTGGTAGCCGGCGCCGTGGATTCCCTCCCACACGCGATTGAGGATCGTGGCGACCACGATCGCCGCCAGCGCCACGCGGCCCGCCACGCCGGCTTCCCGCACGCGCCGCCTGGTCCCCTCCCAGCCGAGCAGCGAGACCCCGAGCGCCACCGCGATCACGATCCACTGTGGACCCACCGGCCGGCTCAGGGCGAGGGCGGCGCCGCTGACCGCGATGAGCGCCCAGAGCCCGCGTGGCGCCGGACCGTCGCGACCGAGACGCAGCAGCGCCGCCGTGAACGCGATCGCGGAGGCGATCTCGAGCCCGCTGCCGTTGAGGATCGCTCCGCAGAAGATCACCATCGGGGTGACCGCGCCGGCCAGGCCGAGCAGCGAGATCGGCCCGCGATTCCGATCCCACAGCGCGAACGTGGTGGCCGCCAGGAACGCGAGGAACCCGAGCGCGCTCGCGAACCGGCCCCAGCGGTCGGCCGCGGCCGGATCGTCACCGGCGCGCATGGCCGCCGCGGGCAGGAGGTAGGGCAGCGGGAGGTAGGTGCCCACAGCCGTGGCCCTCACCACCTCCTCCTGCGGGCTCCCGGCGCCCAGCTGGCAGGCCGCCGACTCCGTGGGCCGGTCGGCGGTGCAGCCGAAGTTGTCGGGCGCCAGTCCGGCGGGCACGGTCACCTCCGTGGCCGTCTGGCGGGTGAAGGCCGCCTGCTTGGGGTTCAGCCCGGAGTCCTCGTAGCCGCTTCGCTCACCCACCAGCTGCCCGTCGCTGATCCCGATCGCGCGGAGGTAGTGGTTGGCCTCGTCCGGAGCGGCGAACGGAGGGTTGCCCACGACCCAGGCGGCGAGCAGGAGGGCGTAGCCGGCCAGCAGCAGCAGCGGGGCTCTCGGCATGTCGCTCATGGTTCGGTGATCCCCGGACGCTTCCCCCCTTGTGCTCGGCAAACGCCGAGCAATAGGCTCGCACGGGCCGATGCCCCTGAGACCCTGGCCCGGTTCGTTCAGGATGGTCACGCTGGTGGTGGCCGGTGCGTTGCTGGTGCCGGCCGCCGCGTTCGCGGGCACGGTGAGCCTGGATCCGGGCTTCACCTTCCGGGCGGCACCGGGGGAGGTCAACGACGTGACGGTCCGCTACCGCGTGGACCCGTCGGGCCACCTGACCACCGTGGTCGATCTCGGCGCGTCGCTGATGGCGGGACGGGGCTGCCATCAGGAGACGCCGGTCAGATGCGACTCGCGCGGCGCCCACACGCTGTACCTCGGCGATCGAGACGACAAGGCGGCGACCCATGACCCGTCGATCTTCACGGACAGGATCTACGGCGAGGGCGGCGACGACGAGATCTACGGCGACGGTGAGGTCGCGTATGTCTACGGCGGGCCGGGCGCCGACCGGATGAGGATCAACGGCAACGGGGTGATCGGCTACGGCGGGCCGGGTGACGACCGGATCGAGGGGTCGGGCAACCGTGCGGTCGGGACCAGCTTCCACGGCGAGGGCGGGGACGACGTCGTGATCCAGCTTGCGTCGGAGCACTGCACGCTGGAGGGAGGCCCCGGCCGCGACCGGCTCCTGGGCGGCGAGTACTGCAGGCAGAGCGGCGGTCCGGGAGCCGACGGGCTGGCGTTCAACTGGGCCCGGCCGACCACCGGGGGCGCATCGGGCACGAGCTTCAGCGGCGAGGGCGGCCGGGACACGATCGTTGCCGGCCCCGGCCACGACACCATCGACGGCGGACCCGGCGGCGACTTCATCCAGGCGGCGATCGACGGTGTGGCGGACACCGTGGTGTGCGGTCCCGGGCGCGACACCGTGCGGGCCAACGCGGTGGACGACGTGGCCGCCGACTGCGAGATCGTCACTCGTGTGGAGCCGCCGGCCGCAGGCTGACTCAGCGCCCCTCCCGCCGAGTCGTTGCGCTCGCGTCTTGTTCCGTTACACAGACCAGGCGATTGTCTTCGCATGGGCAAGCCGCTGGTCTACGAAGGCAGCATCACACAGGGCGAGCGCCCTGACTGGGGTCCGCTGCTGGACGCCGTAGACGAACAGCTCACGGACGACTTCATGTGGATGTTCGAGGTCCTCCTGGCCAACGGCACGCCGCTGCAGGCTTACAAGCACAGGATGACTCGGCGCTACGTCCATCTGGATCCCGCCGGGGCCGCGTTCGCCTACGAACCTCCCGATCGCTACCGGAGCTACCCGGTGGCTGAAATCCTCGAAGAGGTCTTCGCTCCGCTGCGACGGAATCCGTGCGTGACCGATGCGCAGGTCAGAGCGTCGTGGGCGGCGGTCGACCGCCTGTCCGGAACTTGAATACACCGCCATAGGTGTAACCCTAGGTGTATGCGCACCAACATCGAGATAGACGACGAGGTGATGCGCGAGGTTCAACTTCTCACCGGTGTTCGGACCAAGCGCGAGGCGGTGGACCTGGCTCTCCGCGAGCTGGTCGCCCGTCATCGGCGGCTCGGCATCCTCGAGCTCAGGGGCCGGGTGCATTGGGAGGGCGACCTCGGCACGAGTCGGCGCGGGCGCACGTGATCGTCGTGGACACCAGCGTCTGGATCGACGTTCTGGCCGGTCGTCGTACTCGCCAGGCGCTGCGCTGCGTAGCGCTGATCGAAGGCGGCGAGCCCGTGGCGCTGACAGACGTGATCTTCACCGAGGTCCTGCAGGGCCTTCCCGAGGAGAATGAGGCCGGGCTGGTCGAGAGCCACCTTCGCGCGTTCCCGGTCCTTCGGCTCGAGGGCCTCGACGACTTCGCGCTCGCGGCGAGTCTCTACCGGACCGCTCGGCGAGAGGGTGTGACGATCCGCAAGACGCTGGACTGCCTGATCGCGGCTCCGTGCGTCCGGACCAGCGCGCCGCTCCTCCACGCAGACGCGGATTTCGACCGCCTCGCCACCTGCACACCGCTGAGGATCTTCACCTGAGATCGAATGTCCGGTCGTACGCGGGAAATGCCCGCGGGGGTCGCGTTGCCCGCGGGCGATTCTCTGGGTGTGGTTGGGAAATCGACGCGCGACGCGGCTCTCGTCGAGTCCGCGGAAGGCTGGCTGGACGCGGCGGCGACGGACGTGGCGATGCGGCTCTCGTCGGGTACGCCTGCGGGAGGCGAGACGACGGACGCGGCCACGCTGCTCTCGTCCGGGCCGCCGTCGGAGCGCAGGATCGGCTGTGAATGGGCGGCGGCGGCAGCGCGCGTGCCGGGTGTCGGACGAGTCGTCGCCGAGGACTAGCACGACTACGACGGCGGCCGCGGCTGCCAGCGCCAGCGAGCGCGGCGAGCACGATGGCGCGGCGGGAAGGCATCTGGGTGGGGATGAGAGGCGTGGGTGTGAAATCTGCGACATGACCGACCTCCGTGGGGGATGACGGAACGGAGGCGAGCATGCCGGGGCGGCGCAAACAAGAGCGCCTACGAGCCGGTAACAGAGCGTGTTACGTTCGCGTCGAAGACTCGACCGATGGACTTCCGCATCCTCGGGCCTGCTCGAGGTACATGACGGTGACAGACGCCCTGGCTCGGGGGCGACGAGGCAGCGCGCGCTACTGGGCTGCTGCTGCTGCACGCGAACGAGATCGATGTCGAGCGATCGCCTCATCGAGGAGCTGTGGGGCGAGCGAGGGGCTAGAGCGGACGCTCGAAGGCGCTGCAGGTGGCTGTCTCGCGCCTGCGTCAGGGTGATCGAGCCGAATCGGTCGCACGGGCAAGGTGAGCCGAATCGCTGGTCACCGCCCGCCGGGTTATGACTGCGTGTTGGAGCGTGGCCACATTGACCTCCACGCTTCGAGGACGAGGTGACAGCGGCCGGGAGTGACGCCTGGACCGGACACTGGCCGCAGAGAAGCTCACGGGATGCCTGGCCCATGGCGGGGGCCACCGCTCGCCGACCTCGGCTACGAGTCGTTCTCGGGGGCCGAGATCGCCGGCTGGACGACCTGCGCGCGGCCACGGTCGAGGACCGGATCGCTGCCGATCTCGAGCTCGGGCGCCACGCGGAGCTGATCGCGAGCTCGCAGGCGCTCGTGCGTCGCTACCCGCTGCGCGAGCGCCGGAGGCACCTGATGCTCGCGCTCTACCGCTCGGGCGACAGGCTGACGCGCTCGAGGTCTACCGGGACGCTCGGCGCGCGCTGATCGACGAGCTGGGTATCGAGCCCAGCGCGCGAGCTGCAGAGAGCTCGAGGTGGCGATCCTCGCCAGGATCCGGCGCTTGGGCTGCCGGAGCGAGGCCGGGTCCGCACAGCCGCAGCGGCAGGCGTCCTCGGAGGGGTTCGTCGGCCGTGAGACGGAGATGACGGAGCCGCCCTCGCTGCTCGATGGAAGCGCGGGTCCGGGCGCGGCGCCCTGGTTCTCATCGGCGGCGAGCCCGGCATCGGTAAGAGCCGGCTGGCCGAGGAGCTGCCGGGCGGGCGCAGGAGCGCGACGATGAGCGTGCTGGGGGGGCGCTGCTGGGAGGCGGGTGGTGCGCCCGCGACTGGACCGGGATTCAGGCGCTGCGCGCGCATGTGCGCGACAGCGACGCGGAGGCGCTCCGGTCTCAGGTAGGAGCGGCGGGAGCCTAGCTCGCCACGGTGCCCGAGCTTCGGGAGCTGCGCGCGATCGGCCGCCGGCGCCGCGACTCGAAGCGGAGAGTGCCCGGTTTCGAGTCTTCGATGCGGTCGCAGAGTTGCGCGAGCGGGCCGCGGCAGTGGAACCTGTAGCGCTCATCTTGGAGGATCTGCATGCGGCGGATGCGCCGTCGCTCCTGCTGCAGCGATTCGTGGCCGGTGAGCTCGCCGGCTCGCGGATCCTGAGCGTCGGCAGCTACAGCGACAGCGAGGTGGGACCGGGGCGGCTGCTCGCGGAGACGCTGCTCGAGCTCGCCAGTGAGGCCGCGGTCCGGCGGATCGAGCGGAAGGGACTCGGCGCTCCCGACACATCCCGCCTGCTGGAGCTGACGACAAGGCAGCGCCCACCTGATGACCTCGTCTCGCGAGTCGACGCGGAGACCGAGGGCAACCGCTGTTCGCGTGGAGCTCGGACGGCTGCTCGCCTCGGAGGGCGGACTGGACAGGGCCGGGGACCGGCGAGCGCCTCCGATACCGACGGCGTCAGGGAGGCGATCGGCCGGCGGCTCAGGGCCAGTCGATCCGTGCCGGCAGGTCTGAGTCTGGCTCGATCATCGGCGGGAGTTCGACGTCGACCTCTCGAGCGGATCGGCCGTTGGAGCAGGAGGAGGCGTCGCGGCGCTCGACGAGGCTGCGCGACCGTCTGGTCAGCGAGGTCCGGGACGCGCGGGCGCCTGCGCTTTCGCACATGCTGATCAGGGATGTCCTCTACGACGACTGTCGACAGCTCGACGGCGGCGGCTGCATCGAGAGACGGGCGAGGCCTCGAAGCTCTCCACGGCCGAACCTCGAGCCGTACCTGGCCGACTGGCGCACCACTACGTCGAAGCTGGGACCGCCGATGCCGAGAAGGCGGTCCGTTCGGCGCCCGCGCCGGTGACCAGGCGGCTGCGCAGCTCGGCCACGAGGAGCGGCTGCGACTACGCGAACGCGCTCCACCTCCTCGAGACGACGGATCGGGCGACGCGGCGGAGGTATGCGAGCTGCTGCTGTCGCTCGCCGAGGTCCAGCCGCGCCGGCGAGGAGTCGGAGGCGAAGGAGGCCTTTCGTCGCGCTGCCGCGATCGCCGAGCGCTCTGGGCAACCGAACAGCTGGCACGAGCGGCCTCGGCTACGGCGGCCGGTCGTGTGGGCCGTGCCGGAAGCGACGCATCCTCGTCCCCCTCTACGAGCGCGCCTGGCGGCGTCGGCGAGCAGGACAGCCCGCCGGGTGAGGCTGCTCGCGCGGCTGGCGACGGCGATCCGCGACGAGCCACCCGCGATCGCAGGGTCGACCTCGCCCAGCAGGCGCTCGAGATGTCAGAACGGATCGGCGACCTGTGACGCACGCCTTCGCGCTCGAGGGGTACTGGCCGCTGTCGAGGGTCCGGACAACCTCGCCAGTCGAACCGGCGGAGCAAACGAGCTGATCACGCTGGCCGAGGAGATTGGAGAAAGGAGCGGGAGTTCCAGGGTCGTGACTACCGCCCAGCACTTCTGGACGCTTGCCGATCGCGTGGTTGTCGACGTCGAGATCGGCGCGCTCGGCAGGCTCGCCGATGAGCTGCGCCAGCCCGCCCAGCGGTGGCATGTATGCACGCAGCAGACGATGCTGGCGCTGATGGAGGGGCGCTCGAGCGCGCCGAGCAGCTGATCTCCGAGGCCATCGCCCTGGGCAGGCAGGCGGAGAGCTGGAACGCCACCGTCTCCCAGCGGCTCGGGTTGTTCGTGCTGCGCCGAGAGCAGGGGCGGCTCGCCGAGATCGAGGACGTGATCGAGCGCTCCGTGCACGAGTACCCCGCGCTCCGGAGGTTCCAATGCGCGCTTGCGCACCTGTACGCGGAGCTCGGCCGCGAGCGGAATGCGCGCGCCGCGCTCGACGATCTGCTGTCGCATGACCTGGCCAACGAGTACCTCGACGCCGAGTGGCTGTTCGCGATGAACATGCTGCCCGACGTGGCTGCGTCTGACGTGGACGCCGCCGGCACGCTTTACGAGCTGTTGCTTCCCTATCGGCGGCTCCCGTCGAGGGCGTATTCGGCTCGGTAGCGCGCGGTCTCGGCGTGCTGGCGCGGACGCTCGGCCGGTTCGACGCCGCGGAGCAGCACTTCGAACATGCCCTGGAGCTCGAGCAGCGAATGCGTGCGCGGCCCTGGCTCGCCCATGCGCAGGATGAGTACGCGCGGATATTGCTGGCCCGGGACATCGGCCATCATCGCGACCGCGCCCGGGAGCTCCTCGCCGAGGGCGGTGTCTACCTACCGCGAGCTCGCCATGGACGTGCACGCTCCCCGCGCTGCGGCGCTCCTGGCAGCCGCCGGTCCGGAGCTCTCAGCGCGCTAGCTCACGAGGCGAGCTATTGAACAGCGTCGACGCTGCTCGCCCGGACGCAGGCCACCGCGACGCTCGCCTGAAGCGGCGCCGGGGTTGCTGACCAGGCTCAGCCTGGAGTAGCGGGTGGTTGCCGCGGGCTTGCTGACAAGTGGACCCAGGAGTCGGTGGTAGCTGAGCGCAGGCAGGTCCTGTGCGTGGCTACCCCCCAGAAGTAGGTGTAAGCTGAGCGTCAGGCCGCCTGTGCGAGTGGCTACCCCCAAGGGGATCGAAGGCGAACCTAAGGCAGAAATGGGGCAGAAAAAAAAAACGGAAAACGAAAAGTAAAAAGACCCTCTGAGAGAGGATAGGCAAGGGCAGAGAAACAGTTCGATCCGAGTGTTGAAGCGGTCGCGACGCGGCGAGCGGCCGACCCGGTCGGACACCTGGCCGCTGGGGCAGGACGGCGTAGACCCTCTGGAGGTCGAGCACCGGCCGGAACGTTCTCCGTGTTGAAGAATAGGAGTGGTTCTGAAGGTAAAAGTGCTGAAGAGCAAAAAAAAAAAAAAAAAAAAAAAAAAAAAAAAAAAAAAAAAAAAAAAAAAAAAAAAAAAAAAAAAAAAAAAAAAAAAAAAAAAAAAAAAAAAAAAAAAAAAAAAAAAAGAGGCCGTCCTGAGAATATGCGGTGAAAAAGCACACCACATCGGCATCTGCGCTGGGGCAGATGCGAAGGAAGAAAAAAAAAAAAAAAAAAAAAAAAAAAAAAAAAAAAAAAAAAAAAAAAAAAAAAAAAAAAAAAAAAAAAAAAAAAAAAAAAAAAAAAAAAAAAAAAAAAAAAAAAAAAAAAAAAAAAAAAAAAAAAAAAAAAAAAAAAAAAAAAAAAAAAAAAAAAAAAAAAAAAAAAAAAAAAAAAAAAAAAAAAAAAAAAAAAAAAAAAAAAAAAAAAAAAAAAAAAAAAAAAAAAAAAAAAAAAAAAAAAAAAAAAAAAAAAAAAAAAAAAAAAAAAAAAAAAAAAAAAAAAAAAAAAAAAAAAAAAAAAAAAAAAAAAAAAAAAAAACGCATACTCGACGGAAAAAACCCAACGAAGATAAACGTCGCCACTTGATAAAAAAAAAAAAAAAAAAAAAAAAAAAAAAAAAAAAAAAAAAAAAAAAAAAAAAAAAAAAAAAAAAAAAAAAAAAAAAAAAAAAAAAAAAAAAAAAAAAAAAAAAAAAAAAAAAAAAAAAAAAAAAAAAAAAAAAAAAAAAAAAAAAAAAAAAAAAAAAAAAAAAAAAAAAAAAAAAAAAAAAAAAAAAAAAAAAAAAAGCCTGAAGAAAAGCGGGTAAAAAAAATCCGCCGTCGCGGTAAAAAATTGCTAGACCAGTGCCACGAGAAAGTCGGGGTAATTGCCATACCTGCCAGTATAAAAAGTCCCCGAAGTCGAGTGTAGCTATAGCTAATCTGCTCGTTCAGCTAGAGGCTCTCGGCAAGGTCAGAGCCTCGCGGAAGGTTTCCTTCGACGCCGCCGCGTCGCTCGCCCTCGCCTGGGAATCTCAGAGCGTGAGGAGGACGTCGCAGCGGTAGACGACCCCTATCGAGCATCGGCAGCGCATGTAGGACAGACGCGCGGACCCTCGGAGGCGAGCTGAGCGGCCGAGGTCGTCCCGCTCGGAGGGAGTAGTCGAGTCCTTGGCGAGTGATGGTCGGAGTCGCATCGTTGAAGTGCTGGGAGAGCTAGGTAAAGTGAGGCTAGAGATAGACGGAGTACAAAGCCTAGAGCGTCTCGATGGTATAGTGGTGGAGCTGCAGCCTCAGGGTAGAGGGTAGCTCGTCGTAGAGAGTGTCACTGATCAGTGAGTGGCAGAAGAGAAGCAGACAAGGCGATCAAGGCACGTCGGTCACGATACGCTCTGACATCGCGTCGTAGAGGGCGTACAGCATGATCGTCGTGGGGAAGCTCGCTGAGGTGGGCTAGAGCATCGAGCAAGAACTCCTGGCAGAGAACGGGGCGGGAATGAGCAGCCCCGGAAGCGGTACGAAACCGCGACGCCGGCGGCGGCCGACCCGGCGAGTCCCGCGGGGCCCTGGCGCGGCGTGCGCCTCGGCGTTTCGCCCGTCGGGACCGAGGAGTCGCACGACTCGGCAACGAAGAGCGGATTCCCGTCGGTCAGGGAGTGGATGCCTCGACAGACTAGGTGCGGGCTCGATCCCGGTGGAAAGCTCGATGTAGCTGCGACGTCCGATGCTCAGGCCGGTCTAGCCCGATCTGGGATGCCGGCGGCTCCGTACCAGCGCGGCCAGCGTAGAAGACGGCGGGTCGCGCAACGTCGGGTAGACGTCGCGGAACGCGCAAACCACGAGCAGCCGGCTGCCGCCGATCTCGAGAGAGACGAACCGGAGCAGGAGCAGCGAGGGCTAGTACGCGGCGAGGAAGACGTCGAGCACGAGCACGAACGACAGGGCGAGAGCGGGCGACGGAGATAGGCGCATGGGAGCCTCGAACAGACGGAATCGCGTACCCGCGGGCTCCAAGCCGGCGGTGACGCGAGCGCGAAAAGCTAACGCCTCCGGCAGGAGCTGAGCGAGAAACGCCGGCGCCGGCTGAGCTGCTCTAGGAGCGCGTCGAGATAGGTTTAGCGAACATATGCGCGCAAGGCTTGAACGCACGGCTAGTACGGAGGAGCGCCGCTCGCCTCTCAGCAGCGACGGACGATCAGGCGCGCCGCGTGCGCCGCGCGGTCCCTCCGGACCCTCGGCGAGTCGCTCTTGACGATGTCCGGCTGCCGATGAGAAGGAATAGGCGCTAGCGACTAGCTAGCGCGGCCTAGAGGGCACAGGCTAGCTCGGCAAGCTCGTGCTCGCGTCACACGAACACGCCACTAGGAGCGCTCGGGCGTGCCTTGCTGATGGGCCGGCTGTGGAGCGCGGCGTCCTGCACGTGATCTGCTTGCTGCCGATCTGGAAGCTGCGGCTTGGCTCGATCTGGAGCGCTCGGTCAGCGCCGGGCGCGTAGCCAGGAAGACGGCGAGCGCATCGGCGTGCCGCCAGGAGCGATAGAGCGCCAGGAACAGGTGAGCGCGGCGACGCTCCCGCAGGGAGATGTTCTTGACGAGTCCTTCGATGCTCGCCGTCCAGAGTTGACTGTGGCCGCCGATCTGGAGGCCGACCACGAACGCTCCACGAGCGGTCAAGCGCAGCCAGGAAGAGGGCGACGACGACAGGGCGAAGAGCGCAAAGGCGAAGGTCGGCGGCGGCACGACGCCACAGCGAAAAGCCTAACCAGTTTGGCGCGCGCCGCGGCGCGTCCCTAGGGCGAGGGCTCGGCGCGCCGCAACGTGCAGGTGCTCAAAGCGCGTCAGGTAGAGCTGGTCGGGCTCGATCTCGAGCAGATAGCAGGGGGGCCGCGTGATGAGCATGCGGTTCGGCTCGCGGCGGTCGCGCTCGGGCTCGAGCAGCTTGCGTAGGGCGGAGACGTGTACCTGGACGAGCTTCGCGACGCTCGCAGGTGGCTCCTCCCCCCACAGCTCGTCGACGATCCGATCGCTCGACACGACCTCGTTCGCGTTCAGCAGCAGGAGCGCCAGCAGCGCGCGCTGCTGAGGCGGCCCAAGCGTAAGCGGCCCACCTCGGTAGACACCTCCAGCGGGCCGAGCAGCGCGAACTCGATCTTGCGTACGGGGGCGATGAGACCTCTCGCCACCATAACCGAGTCAGAGAGCGGCGCCCCGGACTTTTTCGGAACGCCGCTCCCGATGTGAGCCGCAAAAGCGGTCAGGCGCGCGGGCTCAGCTCGAAACGACGGGGGCGCGAGCCTTGTCGGTCCTACCCCTGATTAGCGTGTAGAGGACCAGTGCGCCGAGCGCCGACAGGCCCAGCGCGACGCCGCCCAAGATGCTGACGTCGCCCCAGTCGGTGCCTGTCGAGTCACCGGTGGGTGTGGGACCGGGCGAGGGGCTCGACGCCACTTGGCCGGCGTCCCGCGCGTGGGGCGAGCGTAGGTCCTGACCCTGGGTCGACGCGCCGACGTTCTCCGCTTCCCGCGGATGCAGCGGGCCTACGTAAGCACCGGCGGCGGGGGCCACCAACGCGCCCACGACCAACGCAGCGATTAGGCACTTCATCATCTTGCTAGTCGTGCGTCTCATCTCTGCTCCTTCTGGTCGGAGCCACCCCTCGTGGCTCATCGATGCCGAGCCTGCACCCGCCCGGTATGCGTACACCCCCAGAGGGGGTAAACGGTCGGTTTACGAGGAGGGCTGGCGGGCGCGAGCCGGCAAGAGGTCCCTTCTCGTCCGAGGAGCGTCTGACAGCTGCGCGCAGACGGGTAGGTAGAGAGGGAGAAGGAGCGCCTCGAGCCACACATGCTGATGGAGCACCTGCTGTGCGTCTCCGAGGCCGATCGCGGCCTGGCCCGCCGCTAACCCGCCTCGGCTAATGGGGGTCGGGTTCTCAGAACCAGAAGCCGCCTATGTGTATGACGCAGAATGCACCGGTGAAGAAGGACCTGGACGCGCCTCCTTTCGACATAGCGCGTAGATAGTCGCGCCGCCAGGACCAACGGCGGCTCCGCCATCGTGCTCAGGTTCTCGTAGGACGCGGTTTGTGGATCGTTGGGGTTCGCCAAGCTCGTCCTGTCGATTGTCCGGGTGTCGCCAATGAAGTCTCCGGGGTCTGCGTGGCCCGCGGCCTTGTTGAACAGTTCGCAGGTCACGCGCTTGCCGGTCCCGTCGTTCACTTCTGTCCTCTGGTTGGCAGCGAAGTACACGAGATAGTTGCCCTGAGGCACCTGCGTCTCAGCGACTCGGCTGTCGAAGCCGCTCACCGGCACGAACGGCGCCGGCGAGGGAAGGTTGAGCGCCGATTCGTTGATGTCGGCGCCGGTGAGCGAGTTGTCCAGCACCTCGTCGCTAGTCACCGCGCCCGCCCGGATGTCCGACTGGAGCAGCGAGTCGTTGAGGACCTCGTCCGAACCGACCGACTGCGAGCCGATGTCGTTGAACTGCAGCGAGTTGTCCTGAACGTCCGCACCGGTGAGCGAACCGTCGACTACGTCAACGCCGAGGAAGCTGTGCACGTCGAAGGTGTTGAGGGTGCCGTCCTTGACATCGGCGGAGCCGATCTCGTTGTTGCCGATATCGACCGACTTGACCTGCGCCGTCGACGATGTCAGAGCTGAACACCGTGTTGGCCGCATAGGCGGTGCCGCCCAACGCCACGAACAACGCCAGCAAGGCAAGCACGTTCTGTCTCAGGTAGATGGGCAGTCTGCGAAGCATCGCTTCGCCTCCTTTCGCGGGTTCATCAGTGCTCACACGCTGCACCGGCCCGGTATGCGCCCACCCGCGTGCGCGGTAAGTGCTCGGTTAACGAGGAGGGGGTACCGCCGCCCGCCCGGCAGGTCTAGGGGGCGAACTCTCCGCCCCCGCCGCCGCGCTCGGGGCCGAGCGGCCGGGAGCAAAGGCCATCGCCGGGCCGGCCGCTGCCGCGGGTGCCGCCACCGGCGCGGCGGCGGCCGGCCGCGACCGGATCGAACTCCTCGGGTTGGAATGGGCGGGGGCGCGGGCTCGGTGCGGGTACTGGCGCGGGCGCGACGGTCTCGGGTTCCGGGCGCGCGGGCGCTTCGGGAGCCGGGACGTCTCGGCCACCGTACGCACCTCCGCCGGCACCGGAGTTGGCCGGTGGTTCCGGCCGCTAGGTGTTCGACCGCGGTGCCGCCACCCGCCAGGGCCGCGGCCGATGCGGCCACCGCGGCGACCTTCTGGCCGGCCACCAGCTCGGCCACCGAGTTGGCGCGCTCGCCGAGCGCCGCGACCTTGTGCTGCGCCGACCCCACGAGCGGCTCGAGCAGACCTCGAAGGCCGCCGCCGTGGTCCGCCGCGAGCGCGAGCGGCGGCGCAGCGCCGCCACGCGCGCCGGTGCGGTCCGGTACTCGCGCAGCCGAGTGCGGCAGGCGAGGCACGTGCGCAGATGCGGACGCAGCAGTGCGATCTCGGCGGCCTGGCCTCGCCGTCGGCGAGCGCGGAGAGATGGACGGCCAGCCGCTCGCACTCCGCGCCCGCGTGGATCTCCTCGAGGCGATCGGAGAACGCCTGGCGGCCCTCGGTCAGACAGCGGTTCACCTTCGTGTACGTCCAGCCCGTGATCTCGCAGATCTCCTGGTAGGAGTACCCCTCGGCCTTGAGCAGCAGCGCGCGCAGCTCCTGCGGCTTGAGCCGGCCGATCGCCTCTGCGCCGTGGTGCAGGCGCTCCATCCGCTCCGCCTGGTCGTGGGTGGCGCCGGGCGCCGTGCCGGAGTCCACGAGCTCACCGTCGTCGCTCACCGGCGAGTGGCGCTCGCGCTGGCGGCGCAGCGCGAACGCCTCGTGCTTGATCACCGTGCGGAGCCACGGGACGAGCTCGTTCTCGTCCGTGGTCGGCGCCTTGGTGAGGAGGATCTCAAGGCCGCGCTGGTAGGCGTCCTCGGCGTCCTCCGGCGTGGCCGAGTAGCGGCGAGCGGTGGCCATGACCGACGACCCGTGCCGGCGCACGATCGACAGCAACGCCAGCTCCCGCTCGTCCCGGAGTTCTCTTGGCGGAGCCATCGACACGTCGTTCAGCGCGGATACTGCTCCGATTAGCCCCCCGGGGCGCCGGGTTGGGCCAAATTGAGAACTATTGAACAGCGTCGACGCTGCTCGCCCGGATACAGGCCACCGCGACGCTCGCCTGCAGCGGGTCCGCCGTCGGGTTGTTGACCACTGCCACCCAGGAGTCGGGGTTGCCACCCGCCAGATCCCCGAAGTCGGTGTAGCTGAGCGTCAGGCCGTCCTGTATGCGGTGGCTGCCCCCCATCGGCACCTGGCCGCTGGGGCAGACGGCGTAGACCCTCTGGAGTTCTGCACCGGCCGGAACGTCGTCCGTGTTGAAGCGGTACGAAACCGCGACGCCGGCGGCGGCCGACCCGGCGGGTCCCGCTGGGCCCTGCGCGCCGCGCGCGCCGCGCGGCCCCTCCGGACCGCGCACGTCGCCCTTGATGTCGGTCCCGCTCAGGGAGTTGTTCTTGACGTCCTTGCCGGTGATGCTGCCGTCCTTGATCTGCTTGCCGCCGATCTGGACGCCGGCCACGGCGCCGCCCGTCGCGGCCAGGAACACGGCGACGAACGACAGAACGAGAGCGGGCGACGGTCGCCGCATGGGAGCCTCCTGGTTGCGTATCCGCCGCCGGCCGGCGGCGCGGAGAAGAACCTAACCGCCGCGCTGGAGCGCGCGCGCTGCCTCCTGCGCGGCTACCGCCAGGTCACGGCCCAGTCAGCGGCACGTCCGGGCCGCACCGGCAGGGTGAAGGTCACGAAGCGTCCCGCGCGGCGGCTCGCGACGGCCCGCCCGCCCGTCCACGCGACGACATCCTGGACCCCGGCCGGCACGCGCACGCGCAGCCGCAGGCGCTCGCGGCGCGCCACGCGCAGGTAGCCGCGCAGCGCATTCGCCCCGCGGGCCACGCCCACCCGCGCGAACCGCAGCGAGAACCGCCCGCGCAGGTGCGGATCGATCTCGAAGCCGGAGCGGGTGGCCCGAACCCCGGCGAGGTTGATCGCGTTCATGACCATCCAGGTGGGCTGCTCGCTGATCTGTCCCTGGTAGTCGTCGAAGAGCAGGATCCCGCAGCGGGCCGGCGATCGCGCGTAGTACGCGTTGCATGCGTCGTCGACCGAGATCGTTCCGTCCCAGTGCCGCGGATAGGCATCGGCATGAGCGGCGAGGGTGTTGCGGGTGTACTCGTCCCAGGCGTAGCGCGCCGCCCCCGGCACGACCCCGTCCAGGTCGGCCAGCGCCCACGTGAGCCAGCCGTTGATGTCGAACCAGATCCCGCCCGGCCACTGGGAAGCGCCGTCGGACTTGAGGTCCGGGCTGGTGGGGGGCTCGGTGACAAGCGGGTCGCGCTCGGCGGGTGACAGCGCCGACCCGATTCGCGCCGGGCCGCCGAGGACGGCGGGGGCGCCGACGCCGGTCAGGAAGCGGCGGATGTTCGCCACGAGCGTCCGCGCCCGGCGCGGTCCCGCCACGCCGGCGAGCAGCGCCCACGGCTGCGGCTCGCCGAAGATCGCGCCGGTGCCGATCTGGGACGAGCCGTTGTACCCGCGCGAGTACCAGCCCCGCCCCGTCCACTCGCGCGCCACGACCTTGCGAAGCTCGGCCGCGCGGCGGCGAAGCTGGGCCGCGAACGCGCGGTCGCCGCGCAGGTCGGCCAGATCGGCCAGGCGCGGATAGGCGAACGCGAGCTGAGCGGCCACCAGCGTGGTCTCGGACATGCTCAGCAGCTCCGCCCAGAAGTCCGACCAGTCGCCGTTGGTGCCTGCCAGGTATCCAGCGTGAGGCCCACGCAGCGACTCCTGGTGGCGGTACGCGATCTTCACGTGCTCCCACACGCTCGCCTTCTCGCCGGAGTCGGTGAACGGATGACGCTCCCGGAAGAAGCGCACGTCGCGGGTGCCCAGCCCGTACTCGGCGGCGGCGAGGAGCAGCCAGAAGTCGAGGTCGCTGGCGTTCCGAGCGCGTTGAAGTGCTCGCACAGCCAGCCGGCCAGGAGCATTCCGCGCCGTACGAGCTCCATCACGGCGGCAGCCTACATCGGCGGTGGATAGGCTCGGCCGGTGAGGAAGCAGATCGTCACGATCGTGCTAGCCGCCCTCCTCTCGGTGCCCGCCGGAACGTCGACGGCCGCCGCGGGCACGACCAAGCGAACGGTGCCCACCGAGCCCGGCTCGCCCTGGCCGTCCATGCGTCACGACCGCCGCAACACCGGCGCAAGCCCGCTCCGCGGCCGCTACCACGCCGGCGACCGCCCGTGGCGCTTCCGCACCGGCAAGGGCGTGTTCAGCACACCCGTGATCGGCGCCGACGAGACGGTGTACGCCGGCTCGGCCGACACCTGGTTCTACGCCATCGGTCGCGACGGCCGCGCGCGCTGGCGCTACAAGACCGGCGAGATCATCGACTCCGCGGGCGTGCTCGCCCCGGGCTCCGTCACGTTCGGCTCGGGCGACGAGCACATCTACCGGCTGCGGACGGGCGCCGGCGGGCTGAGCCGCCGCGAGCGGACGGTCTGGCGCTTCCGGGCCACGCGCAAGCCGGTGGAGGGCCAGCTCGTGAACTGGTGGGAGGGGAACGTGACGATGGGGTTCGGCGGGAACCTCTTCGCCGGCAACACCGGGGGCGCCGAGTACTCGCTCACGCCGCGCGGAAAGCTCCGCTGGGTCCACCCGGCCGGCAACTCCGTGTGGTCGAACGCGGCGATCGCCGACGACGGCACCGTCTACTTCGGCTCGCTCGACCTGACCGTCCGCGCGGTCACCCCGCGCGGGAAGCTGAAGTGGCAGAAGGGGGCGGGCAACTTCGTGACCTCGTCGCCCGCCATCGGCCGCGACGGGACCGTGTACATCGGCTCGTTCGACGGCGCGCTCCACGCGCTCGACCCGCGCACCGGCGCGGTGCGCTGGCGCTTCGAGACCGACGACCACGTGTACGCCTCCCCGGCGCTCGGACCGCGACTCGTGTACATCGCGTCCACCGACGGCTCGGTGTACGCACTCGACCGCGCCGGCCGGCAGCGCTGGCGCTACGACACGGGGGACACCGTGCGCTCCTCGCCGGTGCTCGGGCGGGCGCCGCGCGGAGGCGGCCGGATCCTCTACGTGGGCTCGTCCGACGGCACGCTCTACGCGCTCGACGCAGAGACGGGCCGCCGCCGCTGGTCCTACGAAACGACGCCGAACGACCCCGTGCTGCGCGATCGCAACGACCTGAACGGCTCCCCGGCGCTCGGCCGCCGCGGCGTGTACATCGGCGGCGAGCACGGCCTGATCGTCCACGTGCCCTACGACTGGTGCCTGCGCCAGCGCGACAGCCGCTGCGATCGCGACCCGGGCGAGGTATTCGCCGACGACCTCACCCGGATGGCCTTCGTGAGCGCCGGCGGCTCGACCCGGCTGGCCGGACCGCGGGGCCCGGTGGCCGCCGCCACCGCCCTCGGCGCACGCCTGCTGGTGCGGCGCTCGGGGGAGACGCTCGACGGCGCGCTCACGGCTCCCACGGTCACCACCAGCCCGGCCTTCCCGTTCCGCTCGCAGCTCGCGGGCGACGGTCACTTCATCCACGTGGTGCCGGAGGGCTTCCTGCGACCCGGTACGCGGTACTCGGTGCGGGTGGCCGGCGGCTGGGAGGGCGACGGCGCGCAGGGACCGGTGGACGGCACGATCCGCTTCCGCACCGCGCCGGTGCGCCGCCGCGGCGCGCCGCTGGCCAGCGGCGCTCGCCGGGTGTCCGCGTTCCGGCTCAGCCGCCTGGCCGTGCCGCTGCCGCCGATCGTCCCGAGCCTGAACCAGATCGGCTTCGACAGCTACGACATGGTCGTGGGGGCGCTCGACGTGTCGAAGCCCGACGCGCAGGGCGAGGGCTCGCTGCTGCTCTGGGCGGTTTCAACCAGACGGGGCCCCGGGGGAGTGCCGGTGGCCGACCGGCGCGGCGCGTTCTCGTTCCCGCTCGCGGGTCGCTACCGCGACGACTCGGTGATCGTCTCTCAGCGCGGGCTGAACCTCACATTCAGCTTCGGCGACGTGCCGCTGCGCCGATTCGAGCTTCGGATGCAGCTCGACGGCCGGCTCCGCTCCCGCGGCGGCGCGGCCCTCTACGTGGAGGTGTCCTGTCCCGACGTGCCCGTCTACGGGCCGGCCTTCATCGCCATCGGACTGTGCAACAAGGACCTCACGCTGCCGGCCAGCGGCACGTTCGTGACCGGCCGCTATCCCGCTGCCGGCCCGGCGAACAGGCGTCCGGCCGGCGTGAGCGTGGCCGACGTCGAGCTACGGCGGCCGACCGCCACAGCCGCGGGTGAGGCGCGCGCACGCCTGCGGCTCGGCGCCGGCGCGCGGTTCCCGGCCGGCCGCCACTCGCTGGCCCTGTTGCTCACGGACGCCGACACCGGGGCGCCCGTGTCGCTCGACTACCGGAAGGCACTCTCCACGCGAACGGACCGCCGCGGGAACCTCACCGGCGTGGCGCTGCGCCTGCCCGCCGGCACCGCGCTGCCCGCGCAGGTGCGCGCCTATGTGATCGCCGACGTATTCCCGCTGCTAACGCGCCGATTTTGAGCGAGCGACCCCGCAGCCCGCTACATTGGCCCCGGTCGCGGTTTACAACCGCCGACAGAAGCGAACGAGTGCCTGACAGCCTGGTCAAAGAGCTGAGGGAGGTCCAGCCGGCCTCCCTCCCCGACCGCGACGTACGCGCGTCCAAGCCGCTGTTCCTCCGCGGTGTGCTTCGCTTCGACACGATCCGCTCTTTCAGCCGGATCGCGATTCTCGCCGCGCTCGACATCGGCTCTCTGTTCCTGGCGATCTGGACCGCGCTCGCGATCAAGGCGGCGATTCAGTCGCCGGACACGCTCGGCCAGATGTACGAGCAGGCCAAGGACTACGCGCCGCTGGCCTGCCTGGTGATGGTGCTGCTGTTCGCCCGCTCGGGCCTCTACCGCGACCGCGCCCAGCGGCCCGGCTTCGCCAAGATCATCTCTTCGCTGGTCGAGGTGGTGCTGGTGGTCCTGATCTACGCGGAGATCGAGGGCCACGAGTTCAACTCGTACTACATCTTCTACGGCACGCTGCTGTTCGCGCTGGTGTACGTGTCCGCCGCACGCTGGGTGTTCGAGCGCGTCAGCGGCGTTGTGCTGCGCGCGGCCGGATACCGCCGCCGCGCGGTGCTCGTCGGGTCGGGTCCGAACATCGAGGCGGTGTCGCTGGCACTGCGCGACAGCAAGATGATCGAGCCGTACGGGTTCGTCTCGCGCGGGTCATCCCCGTTGTCCAACGGCCTGCTCGACTTCCGCTCGCTGGAGCAGCTCGAGCGCCACTTCGACGCCATCGACGAGGTGCTGATCGCCGACGCCGACTTCCCGCAGGACGAGGCCGTGGAGCTGGTGGACCGGTGCCACCGCCACGGCGTGCGCGTGCGCGTGGCCCCGTCGACGATGGAGATCCTCATGGACAGGGTCGAGTTCGTGCCGGGCCAGGCGCTGCCGCTCTTCGAGCTCAAGCCGCCGGTGTTCGAGGGCGTGGACTTCGCGATCAAGCGCACCTTCGACTTCGTCGGCGCGTCGCTGCTCCTGCTCGTGCTCTCACCGGTGTTCGTGCTGGTCTCGCTGGCCATCAAGGCCACGTCGCGCGGCCCCGTGCTCTACCACTCGCGTCGTCCCGGGATCGGCGGACGCAGCTTCGACTGCGTCAAGTTCCGGACGATGGTCGAGGGAGCCGACGACCTCCAGGACGAGCTCGAGCCCAGCAACGAGGTCGGCGGCGCTCTGTTCAAGATGCGCACCGATCCGCGCGTGACCCCGGTCGGCCGCTTCCTGAGGCGCTGGTCGCTCGACGAGCTGCCGCAGCTGCTGAACGTGCTCCGCGGCGAGATGTCGCTGGTGGGGCCGCGGCCGCTGCCGCAGCGCGACTACGCCCGCCTCGAGGACTGGCACCGCAAGCGCTACCTCGTGTTGCCGGGGATGACCGGGCTCTGGCAGGTGTCGGGTCGCTCGGAGCTCGACTTCGACGAGCTGGTGCGGCTGGACTTCCTCTACCTCGAGCACTGGTCGGTCTTCCTGGATCTCTCGATCCTCCTGAAGACAGTGCCCGCGGTGATCAGGGCAAAGGGCGCCTGGTAGCCAGCCGGTACGACGACGAGCTCTGGGAGCTGGTGCCCGACGATGGCGCGCCGGCACCGGAGCACCTGGCCGCCTTCGTGCGCTCGCTCGCGCCGGTGGAGAGCGCCCTGGACCTCGGGTGCGGCGACGGGCGGCTGGCCGCGGAGCTGCGGGCGAACGCGCTGACGCTGGCCGACGTGTCCGCGGTGGCGCTCGGGCGTGCGGCGC
The DNA here is from genome assembly GCA_963764665.1 of uncultured Thermoleophilaceae bacterium. GTDB lineage: Bacteria > Actinomycetota > Thermoleophilia > Solirubrobacterales > Thermoleophilaceae > JACVRW01. Next base: position 147,989 of record CAVXTL010000002.1, read on the forward strand.
GGCGCGTGCCCGAGGCCACGCATGTGGAGCTGGACCCCGACGCGCCGCTGCCGTTCGCGGACTCGAGCTTCGACCTGATGCTCTGCGCCGAGACGCTCGAGCACGTGCGCGACGTTCAGCTCCTCCTCTCCGAGGCGCGCCGGGTGCTGCGCCCGTCGGGCACGTTGGCCGTGACCACGCCGGCGCACGGACGCTCCACCGGCCTGGCCATCGCCGCGGGCGGCTTCGAGGGCCGCTTCGACCCGCTCTCGCCGCACCTGCGCTTCCTGACCCGCCGCTCCCTCCAGGGCTTGTTGGACGGCATGGGCTTCGAGGTCCGGTCGCTCCGGCGCAGGCGGGGCACGCTGCTCGCGCGCGCGACCCGATAGAAACCCGGCATGCACATCGGCGTCACGGGGGCGGCGGGCTTCATCGGCTCGCACGTGTGCGAGCGGCTGCTGGCCGACGGGCATCGGATGCTGGGCCTCGACGCCTTCACGCGCTTCTACGCGCGCGAGCTGAAGGAGTCCAACCTCGCGGCGCTGCGCCGTGCCCCCGGCTTCGAGCTGGCCGAGCTGAACCTGCTCGACACGGCGGCTCTCGTGCCGGCGCTCGGCGGCCTCGACGCTGTCTGCCACCTGGCCGGGCGGCCGGGCGTGCGGCGAGGATCCCCGGCGATCTACGAGGCGGGGAACGTACAGACCACCGAGTCGGTGCTGGCGGCCGCCGCGGAGGCGGGCGTGCGCCGGGTGCTGCTCGCCTCGTCCTCGTCCGTCTACGGGCGCGTGGAGGGCCGCGTGACCGAGGATGCGCCGCGCCGGCCAGTCTCCGAGTACGGGCTGTCGAAGCTGCGGGCGGAGGAGGTGGCCGGCCGGCTGGCGGCCGAGCTCGGGATCGAGCTGGTGGTGCTCAGGTACTTCACGGTGTACGGGCCGCGGCAGCGCCCCGACATGGCCTTCGCGCGCTTCGTGAACACGGCCCTGGAGGGCGGCTCGATGCCGCTGCTCGGCGACGGTGGGCAGGTGCGCGACTTCACCTACGTCGGCGACGCCGCCCACGCCACGGCGCTGGCCCTCGACCGGGGGCGGGACGGTGGCGTGTACAACGTTGCCGGGGGCGCGCCGGCCAGTCTCGCGCACGCCTTCGACCTGCTCGCCGGCGAGCTCGGGCGCTCGCCGGCGTTCGACAGCCGGCCGGCGGACGGACGCGACCCGCGGAGCACCGGCGCCGACCTCGGGCGCGCCCGCCGGGAGCTCGCGTGGCGGCCGCGCACCTCGCTTGCAGACGGCCTGGCGCTCCAGGCCGCGCACGCCGCGGCAGCGGCGGTCTGACGCCCGCTCAGCTCAGGGCTGTGGGCGCCCGGCCTCGGCCCGGCGGATGCCCGAGCGGGCGCTGATGTAGAGCGTGCGCGCCTCGGTCGAATAGGGATCGAGGTAGAGCGCGCCGCTCACGATCAGGTCGGCCTGGCGTGGCCGGTCGAGCGACAGCTTGAGCCGTGTGAGCCGCAGCCACGTGCGCGGATCGCCCGGGAAGCTCAGCACCGCCTGCTCCAGGCTCCGCTCCGCGTCGGTCAGGCGGCCGGCGGAGATCTGCACGTCCGCGCGGGTGAAGAGCGGGGTCGGCGAGAGCGGATCCGCATCGGCGGCGTCGTCCGCCTTGTCCAGCGCCTCCGCGTAGCGCCCCTCCGACGCCAGGCGCACGGCCTGATCCACCGCGCGGTCGCTCGCCTCGGGCTGCCAGATGGCCCACGCCACGAGCAGCGCGGCCGCAACCACTCCGGCGGCGGCGAACACACGCGGACCGTCGCGCCCGGGATCCGCGGGCGCCGGTGCGGTCTCCTCGCCGAGCGGCCCACGGCCCGCCACGTAGCCGGCCGCCACGAGCGCCATCGCGGCCGGGCCGGGCACGAACCATGTCCAGTCGATGGCCGACTGGAGCCCGAACGTGACCGCGACGAGAGCGAGCGCCACGAGCGCGGTCCGCTCGGCGGTCCAGTCGCGCCGTGGCGGCGGGGTCGTGCGTTCGCGACGCAGGCGGCGCGGATAAAGCAGGGTGGCCCGCGCCGCCGAGGCGAGCCAGGCGATCAGCAGCGCGACCACGAGCGCTCCGCCCACGAGCCCCAGGTCCGCCAGCGTCTGGACTCCGAATCCGTGGGCGTGGCGCGTGACGGCGTCATCGGTGCGGTGGCGCAGCCGGGCGACCTCGAAGCCGCCCGCGCCGACACCCAGCAGCGGCCGGTCGTCGAACACCTTGCCGGCCTCGCGCCAGTACTTGCCGCGGGTCGACGACGTGGCGGTCAGGCGGTTGGCCCCCTGTTCGGTGTAGCCATCGGTCTCGCTGACCAGCTCGTCGACCCGGTCGCCGATCGTCCCGCCCAGACCGCCCTGGCTGACGGCCACCGACGTGAGGCCCACGAGCGGCACCGCCAGCGCCACCGCCACCGCCACCAGGCCCACGCCGCGCCGCACGCTCATCGGCACCGGCGCCCGCGACAGGCCGGCGCTCACCAACAGACCCACGAGCAGGAGCAGGACGCTCATCAGCAGGATCAGCAGCCCGAAGTCCCCGGCCACGCCCTCCTTGGCCTCGAGCGGCTGGAGGATCTCCGTGAACGGATCGCGCGACAGCGCCCACGCCGCCACCAGCCCGCCGCCGATGGCCGGGGCCAGCAGCACCGGGAGGCTGCGCAGCCGCAGCGGGACGGCGGCGAACCAGGCGATGGCGGCGATCACCGCCGCGGCGAGCGCTCCGCGCGACTGCGTCAGCAGGATCGCGAGGATGCAGGCTCCCATCGCGGGATAGGCGAGCGCGCGGACGAGCACGTGGCCGGTGCGGCGCGAGCCGAGCCAGAGCAGCCCCGGCACCGCCATGGCCGCGGTGGTGCCGACCGCGTTCCAGTACTGGAACGGAGCTCCGAGGCGGTTCGAGAACTCGTTCTCGGCGAGGCTGGCAGGCCAGACCCGTGAAGCGAGCGCGTAGGCGACCACGGCCAGCGCGGCCACGAGCACGCCGCCGAGCGCCACCTCGGGTGAGCGCGGAGCCAGACGCGCCACCGCCACGCCCACGGCGAACAGCACCAGGTACGCGAACGTGCGGCCGGCCTCGACGTAGGTGATGTCAGGCACGACCGACCAGAGCACCGACAGAGCGGTGAGCACGGCCAGCGCCGCGAACAGGAGCAGCGTCCAGCCGCCGGGGCCGCGCGCCCGGCCGCGGTAGACCGCCAGCGCCACCAGGCCCCCGCCGACCAGGACCACGATCACCTCGACCGTGATCGTGCGCGAGCGCGCGGTTCCGCCGGCCGCTCCGAAGGCCACGGCGGCCAGGGCCGCCCCGAGGGCTAGAGCACTAGCGGCGCGGACGCCGGAACTGCTCACGCGAGGGGAGAGGGATTCGCGCGAGCAGTGGGACCCGCGGGCGCAGGGCCACGAAGGCGCCGGCGAGCGACAGCAATCCGAGGCCGATCAGCGCAAGCAGGAGCGGGAGTGGCAGGTCGTTCTCGGCGCTGGCCGAGTCGAACAACCCGTTCGAGCCGGGCGTAACAGTGCGTCCGTCGACCTCGATGCCGCCGGGACGCTCCCGCGCGTCGGCCATCTGGTCGAGCTGCTTCTGGTCCTCGATGCGGGCGGCTTCCTCCGACAGGGTCGGCTGGTTGGCGGAGCCCGGGCTGGATGTTCCGGTGCTGCCCTTGCCGGCGCCGGTGGAGATCGCCGCGCTGATGATCTCGCGGCAGTCGCTGTACTCGTCCAGGTCGGTGGGGAGGTTCGAGCGCGCCTGGCGCAGGTCGCGATCGGAGTACTTCCCGTTGAGCTTGCCGTCCTGTCCGCAGTCCCGGATCACGGCCGCCGGGTCCGCGAGCGCGGTCGCCGGAAGCGCCATCGCCACGAGGGCGATGGTCAGTGTCAGCAGGTGTGAGAGTCGGGTCACTCGGTGATCGTCCATGGGGCGGCGCCGGGTGAAATGGCGCATCCGTGCGCCTGTTACGACGGGCCGCGCAGGCTAGCAACAGCCCCGACGCATCCTGCGTCGAGGCCTCAGATCTCGATTCCGCGATCGGGCCCGCGCTAAACACCGTTATCCCGGCAATGAGCCCGAAGTTGCGCTCTCGAGCGGGTTTGCGGGATCGAGCCGCGCAGCGAGCGTCGATCGCAGAGCCTGCTCGATCGGAGTGACGGCGTCTTCCCATGTGCGAGAACGCACGAAGTCAAGCCCCGCCCGGGCCTGGAGCTCCCGGCGAGCCGGATCGTCGAGCAGAGCGGCCATGTTCGCGGCGATATCGGCCGGATCGTCCTGAGCCAGCGAGATGACCGAGCCGTCCGCTCCGTAGAACTCCTCGCAGGCACGGCCGGCGAGCTCCACCACAGGCAGGCCGCAGGCGAGCATCTCGCCGGCGATCAGCGAGTGGTTGGTGAGCGAGAGGCTGAGACCGACGGTGGCCTCGGAGTAGAGCCGCCTCAGCCGCTCGGGTCCCTCCATCCCGAGCTGCTCGAAGGCGAACGGCGCCTTGATGCGCCTGTGCGTGCCGTACATGACCACGCGGAGGTGCGGCCGTTGCTCGAGCAGGAGCTGGATCGCGAGCAGGCCCAGCTCCACCGCGCGCCGGGGCGTGTGGTCGCGCGCGTAGAAGAGGATCGTGTCGGAGCGGCGCGGCACGTCGGGCACGGGGAAGTACTCGTCAGTCTCGATCCCGTACTGGAAGGCCGTGACCTCGGCTCCGTAGCGCTCCCGGATCGTCCTGGCCAGCCAGCGGCTCGAGGCGATGCAGGGCAGGCCCGAGCGGTAGGTGTGGGCGGCGAGCACCGACTCGGCCGAGGTGGCGAAGAACTCGGGCTCGTGGTCCTGCACGAAGTAGGCGCGCGCCCGGCAGCCCGGCAGCCGCAGCACGGGGTAGACGGTCTCCCAGCCCGTGGCGATGGCCACGTCACAGCCGGTCCAGTGCTCGAAGCCGAGTGACACCGGCGAGTCGGGAGCCGTGTAGTGCTGCTTCATCCGGCGCCGCAGCGAAGCGCTCGAGTGCGGCTCGATCCCCTTCGGGTCGTGCACCCACAGCGAGCAGCGGTGGCCGCGCGACTCGAGCACGCGCATGATCCGGAAGATGGCGGCCTGCCCGCCGCTCCCGATCCCGTACGGCGGCACGATCCACGCCAGCTCGAGCGACTCGCGGGCGTCGTCGAAGGGCGACGGCGGCGAGAGCGGCACGACCCCCTCGCCGAACACCCGCAGCGCGTCCTCGTGGACCGAGGGCCCCGACGGCGCCACCCGGTGCGTGACCCCGTCGCCGCGCCGGTCGAGCGACAGGATCCCGCGCACCGGCCCCCACACGAGGTCGGCGCGCTCGCCGAGTCCGCCGAACAGGAGCCGGCCCGAGTGGTGCACCGCGCTCTGGGCGGTCCAGCGGGCGCGCTTCACCTTGGACGGCTCGGTCTCCCGGAGGTACGCGCGGTCGGCGGCCACCGAGCGGCGCAGCATGTCCGCCACTCCCACCGGCGACGCCTGTGTGCGCTGGCCCACCCCGTCGCGCAGCCCGCGGTACTCGTCGAAGTAGCGCCGGAAGGCCTCGACCATCCCGTAGTCGTGCGAGTGGACCACCCCGGCCGAGGGGTTGTAGACCTTGGCCCAGCCGGCCGCGAGCAGGTCGGCGCCGAGCGCCTGGTCCTCCGCGTAGGGGATCTCCCGGAACGGGATCTGCTCCCAGGCCGCGCGCGCCACGCAGGAGTTGCTGTTGGTGAGGTAGGTGGTGTCGCCGCGGCGGTGGACCACGGGCTCGCCGCTCGGCGAGAAATCGTGGAAGAAGTCGAGCAGCAGCCGCTTCACGATCGGGCTGGCGTCCGGGCGCGGCAGGTGGGGACCGAACGACGCGCCCACGTGCTCGGCCAAGCCGGAAGCTCTCCAGATGCTGCTGGAGCCAGCCCTCGTGCGCGGGCGTGGCGTCCTGGGTCAGGAAGGCCACGTGCTCGCCGCTCGTGCGTGCCAGCGCGAGGTTGCGCGTGCGGCCGTGGCCGAACTCCTCCGGCGGTATCTCGATCACGGTGGCTCCGGCCGAACGCGCGATCTCGCGGGAGCGGTCACGCGAGCCGGAGTCGATCACCAGCACCTCGAGCTCCTGGTCGACTCGCTGGGCGAACACCGCGGCGAGCACCTCCTCGAGGTAGCGCTCGCCGTCGAGCACCGGAATGGCTACGGAGACCGTCAAGCCCTCAGGAAGCGCCTGACCCTGCGCGCGAGCTTCACCGTCGAGCTCCATCCGGAGAGCAGGGCGCCGAGCCAGGGTCGCCGCTCGGCCTCCTCGCGCAGCATGTCCAGCTCGTGGTCCTCGAACCAGCCGAGCCGCTCCTCGAGCGCGGCGATGCGGGCGTCCTGGGAGTGGCGCACCTCCACGAGCTCGCGCTCCGCCTCGGCCAGCCGGGCAAGTGCGAGGCGCCCGCGCCGAAGCTCCTCCGCGGCAGCCTGGACGCGCTCGAACTCGGACGTATCGGGGGCGGCCATCGGAGTCAAAGCCTAGACCCTGACCGGGCTGGTCAGCCGTTCAGCGGCTGGCGCGTGAAGTAGCGTTGCCGGGGCCGATGCACCGCAAGCCGCGCGTCCTGGTCCTCCACAACCGCTACCGGATGGAGGGGGGCGAGGAGAGGGCGGTCGAGCTCCAGGAGGCGGCCCTCACCCGCGCCGGGGTGGAGCACCGCCTGCTCGAGCGGCGCTCGGTCGACGCGGGCCGCGCCCGCGCGGCCGCGGCGCTGCTGAGGGGCGGGGAGGAAGCGGCGTGGGTGGACGCCGCCGTGCGCGAGCTGCAGGCCGACGTGGTGCACGCGCACAACCTCCAGCCGCTCCTCGGCCCGCGCGCGCTCGCCGCGGCCCGCGGCGCCGGCGCGCGGGTGGTGGCGCAGCTCCACAACTTCCGCCTGTTCTGCGCGATCGGCGTGGCGTCGCGGGACGGCGCGCCGTGCTTTCGCTGCCACCACCGGCGAACGCTCCCGGGGCTGGTGCTCAACTGCCGCGGCTCGCTCCCCGAGGCGGCGGCCTACGCGGCGGGCCTGGCGATTCACCAGCCCGGGACCGTCGCGGCCGTGGACGCCTTCGTGGTGCCGAGCGCGAGCACGCGCGAGCAGGTGGTGACGCTGGGGCTGCCGCGCGAGCGGGTGGAGGTGGTGCGCCACTACCTGCCCGAGAGCGCGTTCGCGGACGGGAGCGCCGCCGGCCGCGGCGAGTACGCGCTCGTGACCGCGCGGCTCTCGGAGGAGAAGGGCGTGGACGTGGCCATCCGCGCCGCCGCGCTCACCGGCGTGCCGCTGCGGGTGGCGGGCGACGGGCCACAGCGCCCGGACCTGGAGCGGCTGGCGGGCGAGCTGCAGGCCCCGGTCGAGTTCCTCGGGCGGGCCGACCGCGCGTCGCTCGCCGCGCTGCTCCGCCACGCGGCCGTGGTGGTCGTGCCCTCGCGCTTCCCCGAGACGGCCGGCTACGCGGCGATGGAGGCGATGGCTGCGGGGGTGCCGGTCCTGGCCGGCCACGTGGGCGCCCTGCCGGAGACGGTGGGGCCGGAGCGCTGCGTGCCCCTGGGCGACGCCGACGCGCTGGCCGCCCGGCTGGCGGAGCTCTGGGCGCAGCCCGAGCTTCGCGACGAGGAGGGCCGCCTGCTGATCGAGCGGGCCCGCGAGCGCCACTCCGAGGAGCGCTACGTGCGCGAGCTGCTCGCGGTCTACGCCCGTGTGGGCGAGGCGAGCGCGCTCACGCCCGCCTGAGCTCCTGCTCGCGCAGCCACTCCACCGTCGCGGCCAGGCCGTCGCGCAGATCCACGCGGGCCTCCCAGCCGAGCAGCCTGTGCGCCTTCTCCACGGACGGCCAGCGGCGCTGCACGTCCACGGCGAAGCTCGGCAGCCGCTCCAGCTCGAGCTCGGCGGGATCCTCGCCACACGCCTCCCACACGAGCGCGGCCAGCTCCGCGATCGACACCTCTTCGGTGGCCGACACGTTGAAGTCCTCGTTCTCGCCCGCGGGGTGGGCCATCGCGGCCACGATCCCGGCGGCCACGTCGTCCACGTGAGTGAGCGTGCGCGTCTGCTCGCCCGAGCCGAAGATCTGGAGCGGCCGCTGACCCGAGAGCGTCTTGCGGATCAGGTCGGGAACGGCGTGGGCGATCCCCGGCTCGTTCTCCGGCAGCTCGCCCGGCCCGTAGGCGTTGAACGGCCGGCAGATCGTGAAGGGAAGGCCGTGCTCGTCGTGGAGCGCTCTGCAGTAGACCTCGCCGGCCAGCTTGGAGAAGCCGTACGCCGAACGCGGCGCGGGGCAGTCGAGCAGGTGCTCCTCGGTGGTGGGGAACTCGGTGGCGCGCTCGAACACCATCGACGAGGACACGTACACCAGGCGCTCGACGCCCTCGTCGAGCGCGGCGCGGAAGACGCTGTTGTAGAGGCCGGTGTTCACCTCGAGCAGCGTGTGCGGCAGCCGGTGGAAGTTCGCGATGCCGCCGACGATGGCGGCCAGGTGGATCACCTGCGTGCAGCCCGCGGTGGCCTCGCGCGCCTCGGCGGCCACGCAGAGGTCGCCGGTATGCACGTCGGTGGCTGCGCTGATCCAGGCGGGCGCGGGGCGCTGATCGGACACCCGCACCTCCCGGCCGTCGTCCAGCAGTCGCCGCACCACGGCGCCGCCGATGGTGCCGGCACCTCCCGTCACGAGCACCCGCCCGGCCATCGAGCGCCTACCTCCGCTCGAGCACGTAGAGGTCGTGGTTCGCCTCCACCCGCCCTGGGTGGAAGAGCGCCACGCGCCACTTGGGGGTGGCCCTGGCCAGCAGCCACTCGGCGGTGAAGAACGCGATGCCCCAGTCCGGGTTGGCGATCCCGTGGTCGCCGATGCCCTCGTACTCGGGCGTGTACCAGAAGCCACGCTCGCCGAGCGCGTCGCGGATCGCGGCCAGCTGCTCCGGGGAGCGCTGTCCCACGAGGTGCGTGTGGGCCAGCGAATGCTCTCCGTGGGTGGTGAGCAGGAGGCGCCCGCGCGGGCGCAGCACGCGGCGCATCTCGTCGAGCCAGTCGAGCGCCGCCGGCTCCGAGAAGTGGCTCCAGATCGAGATCGCGTAGACGAAGTCGAACGTCTCGTCGCCGTATGGCAGCCGCGGGGCCTCCGGGCTGTTCTCGAAGCGGATGCCGGGCAGGTGCGAAGCGGCCCAGGCCACCGCGCCCGGGTTGGGGTCGCAGCCATGCAACTCGAGCTCAGGGTGGGCGGCGGACAGGACCCGCACGATGCGACCGGAGGAGCAGCCGAAGTCGAGTCCCACCTGGCCGCGCTCGAGCTCGAAGCCGGTGGCGCCCAGGGCGTCGGCCACGAGGTCGGCGTAGTAGTAGGAGCCGCCCGCGGCGAGCGCGCCGCGGGCCATGGTGGCCACGTCCGGTCCGGGCATCGCTGGCGACAGGCCGGTGTGCTCGAGCGCTCCCGCCACCTCGTGGTGCGCGGCCAGGGCGAGCGTGACCCGCCTGTGCTCGGCCGAGTCCGCGGCGTCGCGCAGCTCTCGCTCGGCAGGCTCGAGCTGCGCCTCCAGTGCGGCCAGGTCGTCAGCCGTCAGCCGCTCGTAGAGCAGGTCGCTGATCGGCGCCGCGTGCAGGAGGTCGGGCGACAGCGCACGGGAGAACGGGGCGGCGCCCGCCCCGGCCGCGCCGGCGCCCTCCGGCCTGGGCGCTCCGATCAGGCGGGCGCGCAGCGCGCGCCGCTGACCCGCCGCGCCGATGCCGGCCTGCGCGCCGCGGATGGCCACGCGCAGCTCGCGCGCCAGCCGGCTGCGCATCAGCCCGTTCAGGTCCAGGTGCCAGCGGTCGAGCCAGTAGCTCTTGTCCTGTGCCGCGGCCAGCGCCTGGTGCGCCCGCGCGGTGCGCTCCACCTGCTCGCGCTCGAGCGCGTCGAGGCGCGCGCGCAGAACCTCGACCTCGTCGCGCTGCGTTCGCGGCTCGGTGGCCATCAGCGGGTGGAGGCGGGCACTTGCACGTGGTCGAACACGCGGCCGCTGCCGGACACGTTCCACGGATCCACCAGCAGCAGCCCGGCTGGCAGCCGGTCCACGAGGCCCTCGAAGGCAGAGTGGTTTGTGGCGATCACCACGGCGTCGGCGCCCGCCAGCGCCGACTCGAGCGGCTCCGAGCCCTCGCGCACGTTCGGGTCGTGGCGGGCCACCGTGGCCAGCTCGCGCTCCAGGAGGCGTATGAGCTTGGCCGAGAGCGAGTCGCGGATGTCGTCGGAGTCGCGCTTGAAGGTCAGGCCGAGCACGGTCACCTTGAGGTCGCGCAGCGAGCCGCCGAGCCGCGACTTCAGCCCCTTGACGAGGAACAGCGGCATCGTCTCGTGCACCCGGGACACGGCCAGCAGCATTCCCGGCGCGCTCGAGCGCTCCTCCGAGAACGCGAAGTCCTTGCGCAGGCAGGCGCCGGCGGTGAGACCGGGGGCCGCGATGCCGCCGCGCGGGTAGTCGTGGTTGATCAGGTCCACCACGTCGAACACGTTCGCGCCGTACTGCTCGCACTCCATCATCAGGAGGTTGGGCAGGGCGAACTGCGTGTAGCGCAGGATGTTCGTCCAGATCTTCGTGAGCTCGGCCTGCGCCGGCGTGGTCTGCACGATCTCGGTGCCGAACGCCTCGAACAGCTCGGCCGCGCGGGCGCCGGACTCCTCGCCCACCCCGCCGACTATGCAGGGCAGCGTGGCGATCTCCTCCAGGAAGCGGTTGGCCGCGATCCGCTCCGGCACGTGCGACACGAACAGCGTCTCCCCGGCCCGCAGGCCGCGGCGCTGCTCGATGTAGCCGGCCACCCAGTCGGTGGTGCCCGGGGCGACGGTGGAGCGCAGCACCACCGAGTGGCCCTCGCGCAGCACCGGAAGCAGATCGTCGATCACGTCGCGGATCTGGGAGACGTCGATCTCCACGTGCTCGTAGGCCGGGGTGCCGAGAGTGAGCACGATGTGGTCGGCCCGGGCGGCGTCCGTGACGGCGCCTGTGAGCTCGAGCGTGCCGGCCGACAGCACCCGCTCGAGCACCTCCTGCGTGCCGGTCTCGTTGAACGGCATGCTGCCGCCGGCCACGGTGTCGATGATCGCCGGCTCGCGCTCGACACCGATCACGTGGAACCCGCGGTCGGCGAAGGACAGTGCCAGCGGCAGGCCCACGCGGCCGAGACCCACAACCGCGACGCTTCCGGGCATGCCGGTCAGTCTACGAGCCGCTTAGGCGGGTCAGCGCTCAGAGAGGTACTGCCGTGCGAACGAGAGCACGAAGCGCGGGTTGTAATAGAGGTAGCGCGGGAGCAGGCGGCCCGGCTCCTGGTAGATCCGGTAGACCCACTCGAGTCCGTGGTCCTGCATCCAGCGAGGCGCCATCGGGATGCGTCCTGCGTGGAAGTCGAACGCGGCGCCGACGCCGCACATGACCGGCACGTCGAGGCGGTCGCGCATGTGGGCCATCCACTTCTCCTGCTTCGGCACGCCGATCCCCACCCAGAGCACGTCCGGCTTGGCGGCGTTGATCTGCTCGACGATCGTGTTCTCCTCCTGCTCGCCGAGCGGGCGGAAGGGAGGCGAGTAGCCGCCCACGATCTGGATGTTCGGGTGATTGCGGCGCAGGCTCAGTGCGAGCTGCACGAGCGTGCCCTGGTCGCGGCCCCCGTAGAGCCACACGCGGTGGCTGCGCTCGGCGCAGCGCTCGCTGTAGCGCCGCATCAGCTCGGGGCCGTAGACGCGGTCGTCGAGCGACTCGCCGAGCATGTTGGACGCCCACACCAGCGGCATGCCGTCGGGCACCACGAGGGTGGCGCCGCGCAGCGCGGCCATCATCTCGTGGTCGTCCTGGGCCACCATCAGCGCGTGCACCGGGGTGGCGCAGACGTACCCCCGCTCGCGCGACTCGACCAGCCCGTCCATGACGTCCATGGCCTCCGAGTAGTCGGTCATCGAGAGCGGCACGCCGAGCAGCGGATGGCTGCGCACGGCGCCCACGGACCGCGGGAGGCGGTCGGTCAGGGAGTGGTGTGGCTCGGGCTGATTCATCGGTGCGACCGCTGGAGGGTAGCCGTGTGCTCGGCTACAGGGGGGTGCGCCGTGCCGTGTCGTAGGGTCTGAACTCGTGACTCGCGCCGGAGTTGCGCAGTCCGGGAAGGAAGGGGCGGAGCCCGGAGAGGCCCGCCTACTCGCCTCCGGCGCGCTCGTCCAACAGGCCGCTCAGGCCAGTGGCCTCGTGGCCCTGCTCGTGGTCGTGACCGTGCTGGCCCGCCGGCTCTCGGTAACGGAGCTGGGCGCCTACGGCCTGGTCGCGTCGCTGGCCGGCTACCTGCTCGTGCTGCGCAACAGCGTCGCGGCGGCGGCCGTCCGCGCGATGGCCGGCGCCACCGTGGCATCGGACCGGGCGCGGACGTTCGCGGCGGCCGCGGCGCTCTACGCGCGGGTCGGGATCGTGACCGGGCTGCTGATCGGGGCAGCCGCCTTCGCGATCGCCGCGTTCCTTCTGGACGGACAGCTCGCGGAGGACGCGCGCATCGGAGGGGTGGGCCTGGGCGCGATCACGGCCGCGGGCATAGCCGCAAGCGTGTACCTGGACGGGTTGCGCGCCGAGCGCCTGCTCGTGCGGGCCGCGCTCACCGAGATGGCCGGCGTGGCGCTCTGGCTGATCCTGATGCTGGCGCTGATCCTCTCGGGCGCCGGCCTGGGCGCCGTGATCGCCGCCAGCGGTGCGATGCCGCTGCTCAGCGGGCTGCTCTCGTTCGCCGTGGTGCGCCGCGCCCACCTGCCGTTCCGGCTGCGGCCGGGGGCGGGGCGGGTGCACGAGATCGTGCCCACCGCCGGCTGGCTGCTGGTGATCGAGCTGTCCAACCTCGTGAGCTACGCGTTCCAGCGCGTGATCCTCGGCGCGTTCCGCTCGCCCGGGCAGGTGGGCCTCTACGAGGGTCCGCTGCGCGCCCACAACCTGCTCTACGCGCTGGGCGGCGCCCTGGCGGTGCCCACGGTGCCCACCGCCTCGCGCTACGTGGCCACGGGGGACGAGCGCCGCCTGCGCGAGCTCGTCCTCAGGGGCAGCCGCTACACGCTCGTTCTGTTCGTGCCCGTCTGCGTGGCTCTGATGGCGCTGGCGGAGCCGCTGCTGAGCGCGTGGCTGGGCGACCGCTACGGCGACGGCGCCACCGCCCTGACGATCCTGGTCTCGTACTGGCTGCTGTACGGGGCGCTCGTGGTCACCCCGGGCTTCCTCGTCGGGGCGGGCAGGGCGCGCGAGGCGGCCATCGTGATGGCCTCCGCTGCCGCGCTCAACATCGTGCTCTCGCTCGTCCTGACCCCGGAGCTCGGACTCGAGGGACCGGCGGTGGCCACCGCCGTGGCGTTCGCACTGGCCTTCCCGTTCCTGCTGCGACTCGGGCTGGGCGCCGGCAGGGTCCGCCTCGGGGAGCTGGCCCGCGCGGCCTGGCTGCCCGCCTACTCGCTCGGCGCGGTGCTGGCCGGAGCGCTGGTGGCGCTGCGCCTGGCGGCGGAGCCCACGGGGCTGGCGGCGGTCAGCGCGGCCGGGCTGCTCGGCGTGGCCGGCTACTGGCTCGCCTACTACGCGCTCTGGCTCGACCCGGGGGAGCGCGCGCTCGTCCGGGGGCTTTTGCGCCGCGGGTGACACCGCCCGCGTCTGCGCTAGTCGCACCGTGTCATCCGGGTACCGCAGTGCGGTAGCTAGATGCCACGGTGGCGCGGATTCGGGGGCTCCTGCGCCGCGGCTAGGCTCTGCGCTCGTGGACGTACCCCTCTTCGCGACCTCGCTCGAGCCCTACCGGGAGCGGATCGGCGAGCGGCTGCTCGAGGTGACCGCCTCGGGCCGCTTCATCCTCGGCCCGGAGGTGGACGCCTTCGAGCGCGAGTTCGCCGACTACCTCGGCGTGAGCCACGTGATCGGCGTGGGCAACGGCACCGACGCCCTCACGATCGCGCTCCGCGCCCTCGGCGTGGGCCCCGGCGACGAGGTCATCTGCCCCTCGCTGACCTTCTACGCCACCGCCGAGGCGGTGGTGAACGCAGGCGCTCGCCCGGTGTTCTGCGACGTGGATCCGGACACCGGCTGCGCCACCGCGGACACTGTGCGGCCGCTCGTGGGCCCGCGCACCAAGGCGATCGTTCCGGTGCACCTGTTCGGGAACGTCGCTCCGGTGCCCGAGCTGAGCCAGCTCGGAGTGCCGGTGCTCGAGGACGCGGCCCAGGCGGCCGGCGCCAGCCTGAACGGGATCAAGGCCGGCGCGCTCGGCGACGCCGCGACCTTCAGCTTCTTCCCCTCGAAGAACCTTCCGTGCATCGGGGATGGCGGCGCCATCGCCACCGACTCCGACGCGGTGGCGGACCGTGCGCGCATGCTGCGCTTCCACGGCTCTCGCGACAAGCAGACCCATACGGACGTGGGCTACAACTCGCGCCTCGACTCGATCCAGGCGGCCGTGCTGCGGGTGCTCCTGCCCGAGCTCGACGGCTGGAACGGGCGCCGCCGCGCGGCGGCCGAGGCCTACGCTCGCGCCGGCATCGACGAGCTGCTCACGCCGCTGCGGGCCACCGACGGGGCCGAGCACGTGTACCACCTCTACGTGGCGCGCTCCGAGCGCGCCGACGAGCTGGCCGCCGCCCTCGGCGAGCGCGGAATCGGCGCGCGCGGCTACTACCGCAAGCCCGCGCACAGGCAGGCGCCGATGCTCCCCTTCGCCACCGCGGAGCTGCCGGCCACGGACGAGCTGGCCCGCACGATGCTCGCGCTGCCGATGGGCCCGGAGCTGAGCGAAGAGCAGGTGGCCGCCGTGGTCGAGGCCTGCGGCGCCAGGGCCGCCGCGTGACGGTCTCGATCGGGGTCGTGGGCCTCGGCTACTGGGGCCCGAACCTGGCTCGCAACTTCGACGCGCTCCCGGACTCGCAGCTCGCCTGGATCTGCGACGGGGACGGCGGGCGGCTCGAGCGCGTGAGCGCGTCGTTCCGCGGAGCGCGGGCCACCGGCGCGTTCGAGGAGCTGCTCGCAGATCCCGATCTCGACGCCGTGGTGATCGCCACGCCCGTGCCCACGCACGCCGACCTGGCGCGCCAGGCGCTCGACGCCGGCAAGCACGTGTTCGTCGAGAAGCCGCTGGCGCAGTCCGTGGCCGACGCCGAGTCCGTGACCGCGGCAGCCGCGGCGAGCGGGCGCGTGCTGATGGTCGGTCACCTGCTCGAGTACCACCCCGGCCTCGTGCGCCTCAAGGAGCTGGTGGACTCGGGCGAGCTCGGCGAGATCCACTACATCTACGGCAACCGCCTGAACCTCGGGAAGCTGCGGGCCGACGAGAACGCCCTCTGGTCGCTGGGCGCCCACGACGTGTCCGTGGTGCTGCGCCTGGCCGACGAGGAGCCGCTCGAGGCCCACGCCTTCGGCGAGTCGTACATGCAGGGCGGCATCGAGGACGTGGTGTTCTGCTTCCTTCGCTTCCCGTCCGGCGTGGCCGCGCACCTGCACCTCTCGTGGCTCGACCCGCACAAGGAGCGCCGCTTCACGGTCGTCGGCTCGCGCCGCATGGCCACCTTCGACGACATGGCGCTCGACCAGAAGCTCACCGTCTACGACAAGGGCTTCGACCAGCCCTACAACAGCTACGGCGAGTACATCGCCCGCTCCGGGGACGTGTGGTCCCCGCGCATCCCCAACGACGAGCCGCTGCGGCTCGAGTGCTCCCACTTCGTGGAGTGCGTCCGCGAAGGCAGGCAGCCGCTGTCCGACGCTGAGAGCGGCCTGCGGGTCGTGCGCGTGCTGGAGGACCTCCAGCGCTCGCTCGACTCGGTACGCCGCGCTCCGGCCGCCGGCTAGGCGTGCCGGCCGCCGCTCCCCGGCGCATCGAGGAACGGATCCCGCGCTGGGCGCCCTGGCTGGTGGCCGCCTGCCTTGCGGCGGGGGCCGCCGCGATCATCCTCTACGCAAACCGCGGGACCACCTTCCTGCTGGACGACTGGGCCTACCTCGTCCAGCGCTCCGGCCGCCTGACCGAGGCGTCGCTGTTCGGCACCCAGAACGGCAACTGGACCACCACGGTCGTGCTCTCCTACCGCGGCCTGGCGGACGTGTTCGGGCTCGGCAGCTATCTGCCGTGGCGCCTGGCCCTGCTCGCCACGCACCTCGGCGCGTGCGCGCTGGTCTACGTCTTCGCGGCGCGGCGGGTGGGCCCCTGGTGGGCGCTGCTCGGCGCTCTCGCTCGTGCTCGTGAGCCGGGGATGGGAGATGCTTCTCTGGCCGTTCCAGATCGGACAGGCCCTGTCGGTGCTCGCGGGCCTGGGCGCCCTTCTCCTCCTCGACCGCCGCGACCTGCGCGGGGATATCGGCGCCTCCGCGCTCCTGCTCGTCTCGCTGGCCAGCTCGTCCTACGGGCCGCCGTTCCTGCTGGTCGCTGCCGTGGAGCTGCTGCTCTCTCGCCGCTCCGGCCTGTGGGTGCTCGTGGCGCCCACGGCCGCGTGGATCTGGTGGCAGGAGACGTGGAACGCGGACGTCCCGGCCCAGGGGACCGCCAACTGGGCGGGCTTCAAGACCGCCGTGAACATCGGCTGGGACATCCTCCCGGGCGGGCCCGCGGCGGCCCTCGGCACGTCCTTCGCGGTCGGGCGGGCGATCGTTCTTCTCCTCGTCGCGCTGGCCGTGGCCCGCATGGTGCTGGAGCGCCGCATACATGCCCGGCTCGTCGGCCTGATCGTGGGCTACTTCGCGTACTGGGCCAGTGTGGGCTGGGCGCGCAGCGAGCTCCCCAACCTCGGCCAGAGCCCCCGCTACCTGGGGCTCGGCGTGGTGCTGTTCGTGCTGGCGGCGGTGGAGCTGTTCGCCGGGCTGGACACGAGCCGGTGGCCGGAGCGCGCGCGGGCCCGGCTCGATCGCCTGCGGCCGGCCGGCCGCACCGTGGCGCTCGTGGCGTTCGCCGTCGCGGCGCTCGTGGTGGCGCGCGGCGTGTGGCAGACGGCCGACCTGATGGACAGAGGCGCGGCGGCGTCGCTCAGGAAGTGGGGTGACCGGATGCTCGCCCAGGAGGCCGCCTTCGGCGTCGGCAGGCCGGCGCTGAAGGGGGAGACGGCGTTCCCGATCGAGACGAGCGGAGGGTTCGCGCTCTCCCTCCCGCTCGGCGGGATCGAGGCGACCGTCGATCGCTTCGGCGGCACGATCTACACCGGCGAGAGCTCGCTGCTCGGCCGCTCGCCCGACGCCCGGTCCTATGCGGACCAGGCACTCGGCAGGGCGCAGGTCGTGCTCCGGCCGCCCACGCCGGAGACGGCCCCGGATCCGCGGGGGGAGCCCGTGCGCGTCCTTCGGTCCGGTGCGCCCCTGACCCGGACGCGCGGGTGCGTGAGGTGGGCGGCCGGTGCGCCGGCGCTCGTGCGCGTGAGGGTTCCGGCGGGCGGCCTGCACATCCGGAACGCGTCTCGCAAGCCGCTCCCGATGACCCTGATCCGCTGGTCCGACGGGCCGGGCGAGGTCAGGGCGACGGTGGCCGACGGCGGCGCGACCGTCGTTGCGGTCTCCCCCCGCGACGGAAGCCGGCGCGCCTGGGCGGTCGAGCTGCTCGGCTCCGCGGGCACGGTGTGCCCGCTGGCGCCCGGCTAGCGCAGGCCGGGCTCGGCGCGGTCCGCGATCAGCCCGGCGAGCGCGAGCGAGGAGGTGGCCGCCGGCGAGGGCGCGTTGCGCACGTGGAGCGCGCGCTCTGTCTCCGAGACGACGAAGTCGTCCACGAGGCTGCCGTCGCGGCCGAGCGCCTGGGCGCGCACGCCCGAGAAGTAGGGCTTGAAGTCGCGCGCCTCCAGCTGGGGCACGTAGTCGGCGGCGGCCCGGGCCAGCGAGCGCGGGCTGATCGCGTGGCGCATCTCGGTGATGCCCGTGCGCCACCAGCGGCGCGCCATCTTCCAGGTGCCCGGCCAGGCGGCGGTGCGCCCCAGGGCGCCGCGCGGCGCGAGCAGGGCCGTGGGGCCGAGCGACACCTCGCCGTCGATGTGGCGGGTCAGGTGCACGCCGAGGAACGGCAGGGACGGGTCCGGGACCGGATAGATCATCCCCCGGACGAGGTCGCGGCGCTCGGGCCGCAGCTTCAGGTAGCTGCCGCGGAACGGCACGATGCGCGGGTCTGCGGACGCGCCGGCGAGCAGGGCGAGCCGGTCGGCGTGCGCTCCCGCGGCGAAGACGGCGAATCGCGTGCGCGTCTCGCCGCGCGCGTGGCGGAGCGTGAGCCGGGATCCGTTCGGCTCCACTCCGGTGACCCCGCATTCCGTGACCACCGGCACGCCGTGCTCGGCAAGATCCTCGCCGAGCGCGCGCGCGACCTCGGCGAAGTCCACGATCCCCGTCCCCGGCGAATGGAGGGCCGAGACGCCCACACAGTGCGGCTCGACCTCCTTCAGCTCCTCGGCGCCCAGCCGGCGCAGGCCGGGCACGCCGTTCTCCCGTCCGCGGCGCTCGAGCTCGTCGAGCGCGGCCACCTCGCCCTCGTTGCGAGCCACGATCAGCTTCCCGCAGCGGTCGAAGGCGATCCCGCGGCGCTCGCAGAGCTCGTACATGGCGTGCGCGCCGGCCACGCACATCCGCGCCTTGAGGGACCCGGGCGCGTAGTAGATGCCGGCGTGGATCACGCCGCTGTTGTTGCCGGTCTGCCCGGTGCCGACCCGGTCGGCGGCCTCGAGCACCACCGTCTCCAGCGCAGGGTGGCGCGTCTTCAGCTCGCGCGCCACGGCCAGGCCGAGGATGCCGCCGCCGACCACGGTCAGGTCGCACTCCTGTGCCGGCGCGTCAGCAGACATGCGGCGTGAGGTTACGCACCACGTCGCCCGGCAACCGCGAGCTCCGCCAGCTCGGCCACCCGCTCCGCGGGGGCGGGGTAGCGGTAGGCGTCGAGGCCGCGCGGCGCATACGGCAGGGTGCCGCTCACGGCGGCGCGCAGCGCGGCCACGAGTCCGGCGTCGTCGCACGGGTCGAGCGCCACGCCCGTCCCCGTCTCGGCGACGATCCGGGCGGCCTCGTTGCGCGCCGCCGACGGCCACGATCGGCCGCCCTGCGGCGAGGTACTCGAAGAGCTTGCCGGTGGCCTCGCCGGAGTGGTGCGACGTGACGAGCAGGAGCGCGTCCGCACGGCGCTGGAGCTGGACGGACTCGGCCCGCGAGACCTGGCCGACGTGGGTGAGGATGCCCTCCAGCCCGGCGTCCGCGATTGCCCGGGCATCGCTCTCGTCCAGCTTCCCGGCCAGCGTCAGGCGCACGCGGCCCTCGAGGCCCGGCTCCTCGTCGAGGAGCCGGCGCAGCGCCCGGAACAGCGGTCGCGGGTCGCGTCCCCATTCGCCGCCGAGCTTGCCGGTGTGCACCAGCTGAACGCGGTTGTCGCCCGAGAGCGCGGCCTGGGTCTCGGGTGGGGGATCGAGGTCCGGATCCCAGGCGTTCGGCACGTGCGCCACGTCCAGCCCGTGGCGCGCCCTCAGGTCGTCGGCGATCGGGCGGGTGGCGGCGGTCACCACGTCCGCGCCCGAGAGCGCGCGCCGCTCGAGCGCGCCGTTCAGCGCGCGCTGAGGCCCGGTCGGGAAGTCCGGGAGGAAGCGCTCGAATGTCCAGCCGTCGCGAAGGTCGGCGATCCACGCGTGGCCGAAGGCCCGTCGCAGCGCCAGGCCGATGAGGTGGGTGGACTCGTTCGGTGAGCTCGTGATCACGCAATCGGCGGGGCGCCGTTTCAGCTCGCGCCAGGCGGCCGTGAGCGCCATCGGCGCCCAGCTCAGGAGGAAGGGGTCCGGCACGAGCACCTGGGTGAGCAGCGGCGGGAGCCCGGGATCGGGGCCATCGCCGGGTGTGGGGGGCCCGTCAGCGGGCCGGCGCGCCGCGCCTGTGGCGTCGGGCACGGCCAGCGGCGCGAGTCCGGCCAGCGCCCGCAGGCGCGGGGACGCCATCAGGTCGGTCGTGCGAAGCACCGGCCGCTCCTGCTCGGGGTCGGCCAGGCCACCGAAGGCGCCGCTCGTGACCACGCGCACGTCGTGCCCTGCCCGGCGCAGGTACTTGACCATCGCCCCCCAGCGGTGCGCTCCCGACGACGGCGTGGGCGGGTAGGGATGGACGACGACCAGGAAGCTGCGCGGCGGCGCCGGGGTCACCTGGCCCCCGCGAGGCCGGCCTCGACGAGCTCGAGCACCACGTCCCGGTTGCGCTCCGCGCTGTGGGCGTCCGCCGCTCGGTCCGCGCCGGCCTTCATGTCTCGTATCCGCTCCGGGGTCAGGCTGCGGAGCGCGCGCTCGAGCGCGTCCAGCGTGAACCCCGTCGCGACCAGGCCGCAGTCGAACTCGTGAACGATGCGAGCCATCTCGGGGGAGGGGCCGATCACCAGCGCCAGGCGCGCCTGGAGGAAGTCGAACAGCTTGTTGGGCAGGGAGAGCTCGAGGTTCGCGTGGAGCGGGGGATAGAAGATGACCCCGGCGTCGTACTCGTTGGCCTCCGCGGTGAGCTGCTCGATCGGGCGCGGCTCGAGGAACCGGATCCGCTCGTCCGTGCCGGCCAAGCCCGCAGCCGTTCGAGGTAGCCCGGATTGGTGGGCAGCAGGACCAGGTCCAGCGTGGCCCGGCCGTTCAGCCGCTGCACCGCCTCGATCATCAGCTCGAGCCGGCGCTCGGGCTGCGCGCCGCCGTGGTGCAGGAGCCGGATCGGGTCGTGCGGCGCGGTCGGGCTGAGATTTGCGCGCGGGGCCGCGTTCGTGACGACCGCGCAGCGCACGCCGTAGGTGCTCTCGTAGCGCTGGGCGATGCCGGGCGCCACGGTCATCATCCCGGCCACGCGCGGCAGGTGCTCGCGGAGCAGGGCATCCACCTGCGGCCTCATGAGCAGAGGCCACCAGCGCACGTGCTCGTACTGGGCCGGCGCCCATTCGTGGGCGTCGAACAGCACCGGCGCCCCGTCGGCGACGCGGAAGGCCAGCGGCAGCGCCTCGACGTCGTTGGCCAGCACGAGGTCGGCCTGGACTCCGGCCAGGGGCTCGAGAGCGGTCCGGTGGAGCGGAACGCCCCAGTAGGCCGGGGCCGACCTGCGTGCCAGCAGCCGCAGCGCCAGTGCCCCGCGCCGGAGCTGACGTGCGAGCCCGCCCTGTGGCGGCGGTCGCAGATCCACGAACTCCACGTCCTCGCGGCGCGGCTTGCCGAGGCCGGCCGCGACCACCTCGTGGCGAGTGCGGAGGAAGCCGATCTGCCGCTCCAGACGCGCGTCGCGACCCAGGTCGCTGAACGAGATGACGAGGATCCGGCTCAAGGCGTGGCGAGCATAGTCGTGGCGTCGGGACGGTCCGCTTCGACGGTGGGGGTCCCGGGCGCGTGCTAGAAGCCCCCTGGTGTCCGAGCCCCCAGGCATCCCGCGACGCACCGTCGGCGCGGGCGCCACCCTCGCCGTGTCCTCCCAGGTCGTGTCCGCCATCACCGGCGGCCTGCTGGGGATCGTGGTCGCGCGCCTGCTCGGGCCGGACGGCACCGGCGAGTTCAACCTGGTGCTCACGAGCACCCTCGTGCTCACCGTCGTATGCAGCCTCGGCGTGGAGGTGGGGCTCAACTACCGCGTGAGCGGAGGAGCCTGGACCGCCGCGGCCGCCCTGCGCCAGGCTCAGCTGGCAGCGCTCGTGCTGGGCGCGTCCGGGGCCGCCCTCGGGATGGGGATCGCCTTTGCGCTCGAGGACAGCCTGTTCCGCGGCGTCTCGCTCACCTCGCTCGCGGTGGGCGTGTGCGCGCTCCCGTTCGCGCTGTCTTGGACGTACAGCTCGTTCGCCGCCCTCGCCACGGACCGCTACGAGGCGTACGCGACCGCGATCGGGGCGCAGAACGTCGTGGCGCTGCTCCTGGGAGGAGGGCTCGGCGCCGCCTTCGGGGTCACAGGCGCGGTGGCGGGTGTGAGCGCCTCCCACGCGCTGGTCGCGCTGGGCATCTACATCTGGGGCGCCCGCGCGTTCGGCGCCGCGCCGGTCGGGTGGCTGCGGGATGCGGCGGCCCGGCTCCGCGACGCGGCCTCCTTCGGGCTGCGCGCCAACCTCGGGAACATCCTGCAGCTGTTCAACTACCGGGCGGACCTGTTCGTGCTGAACGCGTTCGTCAGCCAGGGAGAGGTCGGCCGCTATGCGGTGGCCACCTCGGTCACGGCGCTTGGGCAGCTGATGCCGCGTGCGCTCGCGTCGGTGGTCATGCCGCGTGTGGCCGCGCTCGACTCCGGGACCGAGCGCGCGGCGCTCGACATGGTGGTGGTCAAGTCGGTGCGCCACGCCGTGCTCCTGGCGCTCGTCATGAGTGTGGTGCTGGCGGCGGGCCTGCTGCTCGTGCCGCTCGTGTACGGCTCAGAGTTCGAGGGAGCGATCGTGCTGGGGCTGCTGCTGATCCCGGGGATCAGCTTCATAGCCGTCGGCGCGGTGCTGAGCTCGACGATCGTGGGCAAGGGCAAGCCGCAGTACTCGCTCTACAACGTCCTCATGGTCACTCCCCTGACGCTCGGTCTGTACGCGGCGCTGATACCCACGCTGGGAGCGGTGGGCGCGGCGGCGGCATCGAGCGCCTCCTACATCGCGACGACGGTGGTCGCCTGGCATTACTTCCGGCGCGTGACGGGCCTGACCACGAACGCGCTGAGGCCGGGCAGGGACGAGATCCGCGACTACCGGGCCCTGATCGGGCGCATCCGCGCCCGCAGGCGGAGCGGCGCTCCCGGCTCCGGTTAGATACGCCGCGCGATGGAAGTGGAGCGCACGTACTGGGAACGGCGGCTCGCCGAGAGCAACACGCTGAGCGGCGTGGGCTGGCTCGGCCTGGGCGAGCCGTTCAACCGGTGGATGTACCGGGTGCGCCGGTGGGTCTTCCTGCGACGGATCCGGCCGCTGCTCTCCGGGAGCCCCCCGGACGTGCTCGACGTGGGCACCGGCAGCGGCTTCTACATCGAGCGCTGGCTCGAGCTCGGCGCCGGCTCGGTCACCGGCGCGGATCTCACCGACGCCGCGGTCGGCCGGCTGCGGCAGCGCTTCCCGGCCCAGCGCTTCGTGCGGATGGACATCGGCGCGGACGGGGTGCCGCTCGAATCCGGCTCCTTCGACGCGATCTCGGCCATGGACATGCTCTTCCACCTGACCGACGACGGCGCCTACGAGCGGGCGATCGGCAACCTGGCCGAGATGCTCAGGCCGGGCGGACTGCTCGTGTTCACCGAGAACTTCGTCCACGGCCCGGCCAAGGCCGGGCCGCATCAGGTGAGCCGGTCGCTCGAGCAGATCGAGGGCCTGGTGCGCGGCGCGGGACTCGTGCCGCTGTGGCGGCGGCCGGCCTTCGTGCTGATGAACGGTCCGGTGGACTCGGACAGCCGGGTGCTCGCCGCCTCCTGGGCCGCGATCACGCGAGCGCTGACGCGCTGGCCCCGGGCGGGCTCGGTGCTGGGGGCGCTGATCGCGCCACTCGAGCTCCTGCTGGTCTCCACCAGGCGAGAGGGCCCGTCGACCGAGATGATGGCCTGCAGGAAGGCGGACGCCTAGGCCGGCGAGCCGCGCCGCCCGCGCGCCGCGCGCACGCCCCACCGGCGCTGCGCCAGCGCCTCCGCCTCCGCGTAGAGCTCGTCCCAGTGCGCGGCGATCGAAGCCGCGCCGAACCGCTCGCGGGCCGCGCCTGCGATCGCGGCGGGGTCGAAGCGCTCGGGGTGGTCCAGCACCGCCTCGATCGCAGCCGCGAGCCCGTCGGCGTCGCCGGTCGGCACCAGCACCCCGGCGCCGCTCCCCACCACCTCCGGAATCCCACCCACGTCGCTGGCCACCACCGGCAGCCCGCTCACCTGGGCCTCGAGCACCACGCAGGAGAGCGTCTCGGAGGAGCTCGGCTGCACGAGCAGGTCGGCCTCCCGCATCAGACCCGCGACCTCGGCCCGCGGGCGGGTGCCGTGGAAGACCACGCGGTCGGACAGGCCGAGGCTTGCGGCCAGCGCCTCGTAGCCCGAGCGCTCGGGGCCGTCGCCCACGATGTCCAGGTCCACGGCCCGGCCGCGGGCCGCGAGCGCACCGAGGGCGTTCAGCAGGCGGTCCACGCCCTTGATCGGGACGAGGCTCCCGACGACCACGAGCCTCGGGGGCGTGTGGGCTGCTGCAGCCGCCGGCCGAGCACTGAACAGCCCCGTGTCTACGGGGTTCGGCATCACCCGGAAACGGGCGTGGAGCCCGTAGGCCTCGATTGCCCTGCGGAGGCTCTCCGAGACCGGCACGACCAGCTCGGCGCCGGAGAACGCCAGGCGGGCGAGCGCGAGGTCCGTGCGCGAGGCCAGGCGGCGCGGGAAGACGCTGTAGTGCTCGCTCACCACCACCGGCATGCCGAGCAGGCGGCCCAGCACCACGGCCACGGCGCCGAGCGTGAAGACGTGGGCATGAAGGACGTCGGCGCGGAAGCCGTCCGCGCGCAGGCGCCGGAGGCCCCTGAGCAGCCCCGCCACGAGCCGTACCTTGCGGAGCGGTCCGTGGGGAACCCGGATGCGCACGGTCCGGACCCCCTCGTCCATCTCGTCCGTGACCTCGAGCGTGCCGGGCCCCAGCGGCCCGCCCGGCTCGAGGAAGAGCACGGCCACGTCGTGGCCGGCGCTGATCGCACGGGCCTGGTCGCGCACGAAGATGCCGTGGACGGGGTTCTCGACTCGCGGGTACCAGGCCGGCAGGATCAGTACCCGGCGTCTTCGCTCAGCGGTCGGCGGCATCCGGTACCGCTAGGGAGCGCCGAGCACGCGCCACACGCCGATGAGATAGCCGCTGAGCAGCGGGTGGTTGAAGCGGCGCAGGCGCGGCAGCCGGCGCCCGGCCGTGGCCACGAGCAGCTGCGCGACTGCCCAGACGGGGAGCGTGGCCGCGGTCTTCCGCTCGCGCACCGCGAAGACGCGCGGCTCGAACCCGCCGACGTAACCCCGGAAGCGCCGCTCGAGACCGAGCTCCTGCTCGAACTCGTCCCAGCGCTCGATGCGGAGGCAGTCCGCGTTGTGAACGGCCATCCGGGCCGGGGCGAGCCGCTCCATGAACCAGCGGTTGACGCCCACCACGTTGGGGGCGCCGAGCACCAGCGTGCCCCCGGGGCGCACCAGCCGCGCGTGCGCGGCCACGACCCCGGTCAGGTCGGTGAAGTGCTCGATCAGGCCGAGCGAGTAGACGAGATCGAACTGCCCGACGCCGTCGCCCGGGTCCATGAGGTCGCGCTGGTGGACCTCGAGCGGCATTCCCAGGTGCCCGAAGTTGCGGCGGGCCAGCTCGCAGCCCTCGGGCGAGAAGTCGAGCACGGCGCAGCGGTACCCGCTGGTGCGTCCTACGTAGGCGAGGTAGCGGCCCAGGCCGCCCCCGACCTCGAGCGCCGATCTCGACGGATCAGGCTCCACGTGGGCGTCGAACACGTCGAGGATGGCGTTCACCTGGGGGGTGGAGGGATCCCGCCGCGCCTCGGCGGGAAGCTTCATCCCCTGCCAGTACTCGTCCCAGTGCGCGCTGTCGGTGAACCGGTCGCTTCCGGGCTGCGGGGTCGATGTGGCCGGCAAGGGGTCGATCCTAGTCAGAGCGTTCCCCGGCATCGGGCTCAGCCCGTGACCAGCACGATGTCCTGCGCGGCCTTTCCCTTGACGATCTGGAGCGAGGGGAACAGCGCGCCCCAGTGCCGGCGCAGGTACTCCTCGGAGTGGAACGCGAGTCCCCAGCCGCCGCTGTCGCCGATGAAGCGCAGCGCGTTCCAGCGCGACCACTCGGCCTCCTCGTAGACGAAGCCGCGCTCGGCGAGCGACCCTGCCGCCAGACGATCCGACGCCGAGCGAATCGCACCCACCGACTCTCCCGTGACGAAGCGCTGAAAGGCCGCCTCGCCGTGCACGGTCAGGAGCGCGACTCCGCCTGGCCTGAGCACCCTGCGGACCTCCGCGAGCCAGTGATCCTGTCCGCTCTCGTCGAGGTGAGAGAACACCGATACCGAGTAGAGGAAGTCGAAGCTGTCTGCCGCGTACGGAAGCGGCGGATGGAACCCGTTGACCTCCACGGGAAGGGCCGGGTAGTGGGTGCGCAGCCAGGCGATGGCCCCCTCGTCGATGTCGCAGCCGTGGAACGAGGTCTCGCCGCCCCAGCGCCGCCAGAGCGGCACGAGCACACGGCCGCAGCCCACGCCGAAGTCGAGCACGCTCTCGAACTCGACCAGCGAGCGGCCGACGGAGCCCAGGGTCTCGGGCAGCAGTCGCTCGTAGACCTCGCCGTTGCGCAGGAACGCGTCGATCCCCGGTGACCCGACCCGGGCGCGGAGCGCGATCGGCGGAATCGGGTCCGTACGCCCGGTGGCGCGGCGGTAGCGCCGCACGAGCAATGGATCGACGGCGGACAGCACGGCCTGCGCGGCGCTCTTCGCCGGCGCCGGCAGGTCCGAGCCCGTCCGTCTGAGGCGCCGAACCAGTTGCTCTCGCATGAGCGAGCGAGGGTAGTGCGCCGGCGGACCCCCCAGCCTGCGGCGCGACTAGCCTGCGGCCGGATGCCGCGCCTCCTCCACATCCTTCCGCACGAGGGCGGTGGAGGCGAGGCGCTGGTGGACGTTCTCGGCCAACTGAGCGAGTTCGAGCACGAGCGCATACACCTGAGCAGGTCACGAGACGCCCTGCGCGGTGGACCCTCGATCGCGCTCGGGCGAGTCCGGCTCCGCCGCCGCGCGCGTGACGCCGACGTGCTCCATGTGGTCGGTGACGCCGCCGCGATGATCGCCCTGCCGGCGCTCCGCCGCCGGCCCGCGGCCGTGGGGACCCATGGCCTTCACCTGCTCCGGCGCTCCGGCGGAGCGGCCGGCGCGCTCGTCCGGAGGCGCATGCGCTCGGTGCTCGACGCCGCGGGCGTCGTGTTGTGCAGCTCTCAGCCCGAGCTGGAAGAGCTGGCCGCGATCTCGCCGACGGCGAACCTGCGACTGGTGGTCAACGGGACCGAGCTGCCGCCGCGGCGGGACCCCGACGCGCGTGCGGCCGCCCGGGCCGCGCTGGGGCTCGCCGACGACGTGGTGGCCGGCCTCTACATAGCCCAGCTGGAGGACCGCAAGCGGCCGCTCGACGCCGTGGCCGCAGCGGAGCGAGCGGTCGCGCGCGGGGCGCCGTTCGTGCTGCTGGTCGTGGGGGACGGCCCGCTCGAGGACGCGGTCGGCGCTCGCGCCGGGGCGGCGGTGCGGCCGCTCGGCTACCGCGACGACACCGACCTCCTCTACGCGGCGTCGGACGTGTTCGTGCTCCCATCGGAGCGGGAGGGCCAGGCGCTGGCCGTGCTCGAGGCGATGGCACACGAGCTTGCCGTGGTGGTCTCCGACGGTGTGGGAAACCCAGAGGCGGTGGGCGAGTCGGGAGCGGTGGTGCCGGTCGGGGACGTGGACGCGCTGGCAGACGTGCTGGTCCGGCTGGCCGCAGATCCGGCCGAGCGGGCCGAGCGCGGTGCGCTCGGGCGCCGGCGGGTCGAGACCGAGTTCTCGATCGAGCGCTACCTCGACACGATGCGGACGGTCTTCACCGAGCTCTCGGCTCAGACGCCGCGCCGGTAGGCGGCCAGCACCACGTCGAGCGAGGAGCGCAGGGACAGCCGTGTCCCGTTGCGCGCGAACCAGTCGGCGGTGGCGTCGCGGAGCGCGGGACCGGCGTCCCGCACGCGCACGATCGCGTCGGCGAGATCATTCGGGTCGGCCGAGCGGGCCACGAAGCCGTTCTCGCCCTCGTCCACGAGCTCGACCGCCGCGTTGTCCGGTCCCGCGACCACCACGCTGGGAGTGCCGGCCGCCGCGGCCTCCACCACGACCAGGCCATAGCCCTCGCGACTGGACGGGAGCACCATGCAGAGCGCCCTCCGGAGCGCCTCCTCCACCACGCCCGAGGCCACGAAGCCGTGCACCCGCACCGCACCCTCGAGGCCGAGCTCGGCCACCCGGCGCTCCACGTCCTGCCGCTCCGGGCCGTCGCCGAAGACGTCGAGACGAAGCTCGGGGGCGCGGGAGAGGAGCGCGGGCATCGCGTCCACCAGCGCCGGCACCCGCTTCTCCGGGATGTGCCTGCCGGCGAAGACGAGAACGGCCTCCGCGGGCGCGGGGACAGGACGCTCGAGCGGACCGTCGTACTCCCCCTCGAGAACGATGGGCTCGCCGTGGAGCCCCTCGCCCCGCAGCCGCGCGGCGTGGAGGCGCGAGAAGCAGAAGGCCTGCTGTGGCACGCGCGCGCACAGCCGCTGTATCGCGTGCCCCAGCGCCCCGCCGCGTCCGAGGTACTCGCGCCAGTAGCCGGCGGACCAGACCTCGTGCCAGTCCACGACGAGGTGGAGGGAGCGGTGGACGAGCCGGGCCACGGCGGCGCCCAGCAGCGAGAAGTAGGGAAACGAGGCGGTGTGCACCACGTCGTAGCGGCGGCCGTGGCGCAGCAGGTGCCAGAGCACCCCGGCACCGAACACCAGCGGCGGCAGCACGCGGCGCCGCCCGCCGGCGTAGAGGGCCATTCGCGGCCCGACCGCGCGCACGTTCACGCCCGTCACTCCCGGGTGGGTGCCGCGCGGCCACTGGCGAAGCGTGAGGTAGGTGACCTCGTGGCCGTCCTCCACGAGCCGCTCGGCCAGGTTTCGGTACCAGCGCTCGGCCCCGCCGACCGTGTGCGGGTACAGGCAGTCGTAGACGAGGCAGATGCGCATCCCGGCGCATCACTACCAGTTCCACCGGGGGCGGGCGGGTCGCCCGTTAGCCTCAGCGGCCACATGCTCGGCGGCCGGTCACCCCGCATGGTCTTGAGGGAGACGGCGCGTCCGCGCAACTACCTCGCCGTTGCGCGCATGCTGCGGGTCTGTCCCGACTTCGGCGATGCGGCCAGGCGCTACCTCCTCGGCGCGGGGGACTATCCCTACGAGTGCCGGCTGAGGACGCCTCTCGGGATCGTCGCCCCGACGCTGCACAGCCGCCACGACATGTTCACCGTGAACGAGGTGTTCTGCCGGCGGGACTACCCGGTTCCGCCCGGCGCCCGGTCGGTGGTGGACATCGGGTCGAACATCGGGCTGAGCGCGCTCTTCTTCCTCACCCGCGACGAGTCGTGCCGCTGCTGGCTCTACGAGCCGGTGCCCGCCAACGTGGAACGGCTCCGGGCCAACCTGCGGGCGTTCGCGGATCGCTTCGAGCTGCGTGAGGTCGCGGTCGCCGCGGCGGACGGACGCGCGAGCTTCGGGGTGGAGGACAGCGGGCGCTACGGCGGGATCGGGGTGGCCACGGGACGCTCGATCGACGTGGAGTGCGTGGCGGTGAACGACGTCCTCGAGGAGGCGCTCGACGCGCTACCGGTGGTGGACCTCCTGAAGATCGACACGGAGGGCTCGGAGCTCGAGATCCTGCGGGCGATCAGGCCTGATCTCCTCGCTCGCGTGCGCACGATCTGCCTCGAGACCGACACGCGGCCGTCCTTCACGCCCCATGGCTTCCGAGCGAGCTTCCGGAACGAGACCTGGGTGCTTCGGAGCAACGCCCGGAGCCACTGATCAGCTTGCCTGGGCTGACCGTGGCATTCGCTACGATCGCGACTCCTTCCCTGCTCCCGGGTTTCACCCATATCCCGCTTGGCGAGCTGGATCTTTTATGAGGCCGACCGAGGCCACCGAGTCCCCATCTCTCCCCGCGTCGATCGACCAGCTACCCCTGGTCTCGGTGGTGATCCCCTGTCTCAACGAGGCGGAGAACATCGCGCGCTGCGTCACGGGCGCGCGTGACGCGCTCGAGAAGGCCGGGCTGGACGGAGAGATCATCGTGGCCGACAACGCCTCCGACGACGACAGCGCCGAGCTCGCGCGGCGGGCGGGCGCGACGGTCGTGCAGGAGCGTCGGCGCGGCTACGGCAGCGCCTACATGGCCGGCTTCGACGCCGCTCGGGGCCGCTACATCGTCATGGCGGACGCCGACCTCACCTACGACTTCGAGGAGATCCCGCGCTTCGTCCGCGAGCTCGAGGAGGGCGCCGACTTCGTGGTGGGCGACCGGATGGACAACATCCAGCCCGGGGCGATGCCGTGGCTGCACCGCTACGTGGGGAACCCCGTGCTCACGCGCGTCCTCAACCTCTTCTACCGCACCGGCGTGAAGGACGCCCACTGTGGAATGCGTGCCGTGCGCAGAGACATCCTCCCGCGCCTCGACCTGCGGTCGACGGGCATGGAGTTCGCCTCGGAGATGGTCATCCGGGCGGCCAAGGAGAACCTCGAGATCCGCCAGTTCCCGATCGAGTACCACCCGCGCGGCGGCGAGTCGAAGCTCTCGAGCTTCCGCGACGGCTGGCGGCACCTGCGCTTCCTGTTGGTGCACAGCCCCACCCACCTGTTCGTGATTCCGGGCACGCTGATGGCCGCGCTCGGCACGCTGATCTCGCTGACCGTGCTGCTCCAGCTCAACGTGTTCGGTCGTGAGTGGGACCTGCACTCGATGGTGGCCGGCGCGATGCTGATGATCGTGGGCACGCAGGTGGTGGCACTCGGCCTCTGCGCCCATGCCTACGGCACCTACTTCATGGCGGAGCGCGACCCGTGGTTCGACCGGATGCGGGCTCGTTTCAGGCTCGAGCACGGGCTGATGCTCGGCGGTTTCCTGATTCTCGCGGGGCTGGGGCTGTCCGCAGTCATCGTCGGCATCTGGGTCGACCGTGGCTTCGGCGCGCTCTCGGAGGAGCGGCTCGCGCTGCTCGCGGCCACTCTGCTGATCGTCGGAATCCAGATCTTCTTCTCGTCGTTCCTCCTCTCGATTCTCGGCCTGCGCCGCCGAACCGACTAGGAATGCGCATCGCGGCCGCGGTCGCGGCGGGCTCGCTGCTTCTGCTCGCGGCGCTCGGCCTGGTCCTCACGGACTCGAAGCCGCGCCAGTCCGGGAGCAACTACGTGCTCGAGGCCGGGCCGGTCAAGGAGATCGACGGAAACGGCGTGCGCTGCCAGCGCGACACGCCGCTGGCGGCCGACACGGACCGGGTCAGGATCCTGCTCGGCACCAACGGACGACCCACGCCGAGGGTGGAGGTGACCGCCACCAGCGACGGCCGCCGCGTCCTCGCGGGGAGCCTGCCCGCCGGCGGCAGCCAGGGCCACGTCGTGGTTCCGCTGACACCCGTGAACAGGGTGGCTCGCACCGCCCGGGTCTGCGTCCGTATCCGCGGCACGGGGCAAACCGTCCTGTTCGGGTCGCACGGCCTCATGCGGCTCGAGTGGCTGCGGCCCGGCAGTGAGACCTGGCTCGATCGGCTTCCGACCGTCACGCGGCGCTTCGGCTACGGCAAGGCCAACGCGTTCGGGTCGTGGCTGCTCCCGATCGCGGGGCTCGTGCTCCTGCTGGCCTGGCTGCTGGCGGGCCGCCTGCTCCTGAGGGAGCTGCGCGCATGAGGAGGATCCCGGCGGCCGCGCGCTGGTGCGCGCTGGTGGCGTTCGCGAATGCGCTCGTGTGGTCGCTCGTCACGCCGCCGTTCCACGTGCCCGACGAGACGGTGCACGTGGCCTACCTCCAGCAGCTCGCAGAGACCGGGCGCATCCCCAACAAGCCGGGCGCCACCGTCTTCTCGGCCGAGGAGGCCGCGGTGCTGGACGCGCTCCGGTTCAACTCGGTGGTGGGGAGCGCGCGTGACCGTCCCGTGTACACAGAGGCCCAGCAGCGCGCGATTCGCACGGCCAACGAGGCCGACCGCAGACGCGTGAGCGGGGGCGGCACCGCCGAGAGCTCGAGCCAGCCGCCGCTGTTCTACGCGTACGAGTCGATCGGCTACCTCGCCTCCCCCTGGCGCGGCCTGCTCGAGCGGGTCTGGCTGATGCGGCTGATGTCGGCCCTTCTCTGCGCGGCCACGGTTCTCTTCACCTGGCTCTTCCTGCGGGAGCTGATGCCCAGCGAGCCCTGGGCATGGACCGTGGGGGCGCTGGCGGTCGCCTTCCAGCCGCTGTTCGGGTTCACGGCCAGCGGCATCACCCCCGACTCGCTGTTCTTCGCCGCCTCCGCGGCGCTCCTCTGGGCGCTCGCACGTGCCTTCCGCCACGGCCTCACCCCGGAGCGTGGAGCCGTGATCGGCGCCGCGGTGGCCGTGGGCCTGCTGTCCAAGCTCAACTTCCTCGCGCTGCTGCCCGGGGTGCTCCTGGGCGTGGTCCTGCTGGTGTGGCGCGCTCGCCGTGGCGGATCCCCGCGTCCCGCCGCGCTCGGCGCCGCGGTGGCGTGCGCCATCCCGGCGGCCGTGGCGGTGGTCTACGTGGCGCTCAACGAGCTGGTCTGGGATCGCACCGCGTGGGGCGGAGGGGTGGGGGTGGCCGCGCGCACGGCGGCCGGCACGGGCTCGCACGCGTTCGACGCGATCACGCTCACGGACCAGTTGAGCTACACCTGGCAGCTCTACCTGCCGCGCCTCCCGTTCATGGACTCGGAGTTCTTCCACTTCCCCGGATGGGAGACGTGGTACCGCGGGTTCATCGGCGAGTTCGGCTGGCTCGACACCACGTTCGACCTCTGGGTCTACAGGGTCTCGCTCGTGGTCACCATCCCGCTGGTGGTCCTCGCCGCAGCCGCGCTGTGGCGCCGGCGGGCAGCGCTGCGCGAGCGGCTTCCGGAGATCCTCACGTACGCCGCGCTCGTGTTCGGGATCCTCGTGTCGATCGGCGTGCTCGGGATTCGCTACCGCCAGAACACCGGCTTCGAGTTCGAGCAGGCGCGCTACCTGCTTCCGTTCCTGCCGCTGTACGCCGCCGCGGTGGCCGCGGCTGCGATCGGCGCCGGACGCCGCTTCGCCAGGCCCGTGGGCGCGCTGCTCGTGGCCTTCGCGGCGGTGCACGGGCTGTTCGCCCAGCTGCTGGTGATCTCCCGCTTCTACGGCTGACCGGCCAGGAGCGCGGCCTCGCGCCGGGCGAGCGCGGCGCGCAGCCCCTCCTCCACCTGGCGGCCCGCGTGCTCCCAGTCGGCGTCGCGCACGAAGGCCAGGCCGGCCTCCGAGCGCCGGCGCCACAGGTCGTCGGTGGTGAGCAGGCGCTCGAGCGCGTCGGCAAGCGCGTCGGGGTCCGCCTCCGCGAGCTCCACCGGGCCGCCCGTGCCGAACTCCGCCTCCGGGCTCCCGCCGGCCAGGTCCACGCACGGCAGGCCGCAGGCCATCATCTCCTGGGGGATCAGCGAGTAGTTGGTCATCGACAGGCACAGGCCCACGGTGGCCTCCGCGTACACGCCGGCCAGCGTCTCCGGGCTGGCGATCCCGAGTGACTCGTGCGGGAAGCTCGTCTTGAGCGGCTGCTCGCTGCCGAAGATCAGGATGCGCACGTCGGGGCGGCGGCGCCGGAGCTCGTGCAGCGCCAGCAGTCCCAGCGGAACGGCCCGGCGCGGCGTGGCGTCGCGCCCGTAGAACACGACCGTGTCGCGCCGGCGCGGGACGTCGCGCGGCCGGTACACGCCGTGATCCACGCCGAAGCGGAACGCCGAGCCGTCGTGGCCGTAGCGGTCGCGCATCAGCCGCTGCAGCCAGACGCTGCTCGAGATCGGATAGAGATCCTCGTGATAGGTCCGCTCGGCCCAGAGCCGCTCGACCGAGGTGCCGAAGAACTCCGGCTCGTGGTCGTGGACGAGGTATGCGCGGGCACGGCAGCCGTCGAGCAGCAGCGCGGGGTAGACGGTCTCCCAGCCGGTGGCCACCACCACGTCGGCCCCGTGCCACTCGGCGAAGCCCTTGAACACCGGAGCCCGGAGCGGGACGAACTCGGTCACGATCCGGTGCCGCAGCACCGATGCCCGCTCGGTGGCGTTACGGCCCAGCGGGTCGTACACCCACAGCGTGCAGGTGTGGCCCATCCGCTCGAGCCAGTGGACGATCTGGAAGATCGAGCTGTGGCCGCCGCTGCCGCGCCCGAACCCGGGGATCACCACCGCAAAGTGGAGCCGCTCGCGTGTCGCCATCCCCGGCACCGGCGCCTCGAGCGGGGCCGGCCCCTCCTTCGAGAGCCGGGCCACCTCCTCCCACAGCGGCGCCGCGAGCGTGGCCTCCACCGCGCGCGGGCCGGCCTCCGCGCCGGACCGGCCTTCGAGCGAGATCGCCCGCCGCACGCCGGCGGGCAGGCGGTCCGCGCGCGAGCCCAGGCCGGCGAACAGCTGCCGGGTGGAGTGGTGCAGCGCCGAGCGCGCGGTCCAGCGCGCCCGACGGCCGGCCGGCCACGAGCGCTCGCGCATCCAGCGGCGGTCCGCGGCCACCTGCCGCCGAGTCACGCCCACCACGCTGCGCGGCGTGAGCGGCTCCACGTGGCCGAGCGTCTCCCGCAGGCCGCGGTACTCGTCGAAGTAGCGGCGCATGAACTCCACCGGGCCGTAGTCGTGGGCGTGGAGCACGGCCGCCCCCGGCTCGTAGACCTTGCTCCAGCCGGCGGCGAGCATGGCGCGCGCGAAGGCCTGGTCCTCGGCGTACGGCACGTCGGGGAAGCGGATCTCCTCCCAGCAGTCGCGGCGGTAGCACGCGTTCACGTTCGAGAGGAACACGGCGTCGCCCGGACCCTGGAGCACCGGGTGACCGTTGGGCGCGAACGAGGCGAAGAACGCGGCAAGCTCTCGGGCGATCATCGGGCTCGTGCCCTCGAGCGGGAGGTGCGGGCCGTACGCGGCGCCCACCCGCTCGCCGAGCGTGAAGGCGCGGCGGTACGCGTCGAGCCAGCCGGGGAGCGGCACCGCATCCTGGGTGAGGAAGCAGATCAGCTCACCCGAGCTGCGCTCCGCTCCGAGGTTGCGCGTGCGGCCGTGGCCGAACTCCTCGGGGGCGATCGGGATCACCTCGGCCCCGGCGGCGCGCGCCAGCTCCTGCGAGCCGTCCCGCGACCCGGAGTCGATCACGAGCACCTCGTCGGGACGCTCGGCGTGCAGCGCCTCGAGCAGCCGCCCGAGCGACTCGGCCCCGTCCTTGACCGGGATGACCACGGAGACCGTGGCCATCAGTCGGCCTCCTCGCGCGCCGCCCGCATCCTGGCCGGAGCCCCGGCCAGCCGGCCGCGGGCCTTCTTGGCCAGACGGGAGACCTCCCGGGCGCCGCGCACGGCGGCGCGGAACTGGCCGGCCCCCGGGCGCTCCATGAGCGCGTTCAGGTCCACGCCCCAGCGATCGAGCCAGTAGCTCCGGTCCTGGGCCTCCGCGAGCGCGTCGTGCGCCCGCGCGATCTGCTCGGCGTGCTCGCGCTCGAGTACGTCGAGCCGCGCCCGAAGTGGATCGCCATCGCTCACAGGTCCTCGGCGATCCGCGGCGCCTCGCGCGTGAAGACCCAGAGGCCGAGCGCGAAGCTCAGCAGCCACGACGCCAGCGGGATCAGGAGCCACGGGCTCGCCGCCGATGAGGTCGGCGGCGGTGGGGGCGCTCGGGGTCGATCACGGCGTGACGCCACTGGGTGAAGATCGCCGTGAGCGGATTGGCCATCGCCAGGCTCTCGATGCTGTCGGGCAGGAAGGTGGTCACGTAGATCACCGGCGACGCGTAGAAGAGGATCTGCAGCGCCACCTCCCAGATCGGCTGCATGTCGCGGTAGCGCACGTAGAGGGCGGACACGAGCATCGCCACGCCGGTGGCGAACACCACGAGCAGCACCAGCAGCGGCACCAGCTCCAGCCAGCTCAGCGCGCGGCTCGATGCCCGACGCCGAGGACGAACGCGAACACCACGATCATGTTCAGCCCGAGGTTGAAGAGCGCGTGCAGCGACACCGACAGCGGGATCACCAGGCGCGGGAAGCGCACCTTCCGCAGCAGGTTCTCGCGCTCGACGAGCGAGGTAACGCCGCGGCTCGTGGTCTCCGAGAAGAAGGTGAACATCACGATCGAGGAGAGCAGGTAGACCGGGTAGTGCTTGATGTCCCCGCCGAGGCGCACGACCTCGGTGAACACGAAGTAGAGGACGCCGAACAGCAGCAGCGGACGCATCAGCGTCCACACGTAGCCGAGCGCCGAGCCGAAGAAGCGCAGCTTGAAGTCGGTGACCGCGAGCATCCAGATGAGGCCCCAGAAGCGGCGTACGTCGTCGCCGAGCGCGGACGGTCCGCGATAGCGCGACGCGACGGGCTGGGCGCTCACGAGCGCTCGATCTCGAGGCTTGTGGGCAGGTCGGTCACGCCACCCGTGATGCCGCCGCCCTCGACTGTCAGCGACCTGGCGTCCTCGCGGGAGTCAATCACGCGGGGCGCGGGGTCCCAGACGCTGGCGGCGGGCGTGAGCGTGTAGCGGCGCGGGGCGAGCCAGTTCTCGAAGGAGAGCCTGACGGTCACCACCTCGACCGGCTTCGAAGTGCCCCAGCGGCCCGTGTGTGGACGTGGTGGCCACGAAGATCGTGTGCTGCGCCTGGTTGCGGAAGGCAACCGTGAATATCGGGTTGTCCACCGGTTGGCGAACCTCCGCTTCGAGGCACACCTGGGCCACACCGCCCTGCGCGCAGGTGAGGATCGGCTCACCGCTCGGGTCCTCGCACCAGACGCGCCGGAGGCGAACCTCGCCACCCTGGGGACCCTCGGCCTCGCCCGTGGCGGCGGTCGTGCCGAAGTTGACCTCGTGGTACTGGCGGGCGATCTCCTCGGCCGGTCCGATCTCGAGCACCCGCCCGGTCTCGATCAGCATCGCGCGATCGCAGAAGCGCTCGACCGTGGCCATGTCGTGCGTGACGAAGAGGATCGTCTTGCCCTCGTCGCGCATGCTCTCGAACTTGTCGAAGCACTTGCGCTGGAAGGACGCGTCGCCGACCGCGAGCACCTCGTCGATCAGCAGGACGTCGGCGTCCACCTGGACCGCCACGGAGAACCCGAGCCGGACGCTCATGCCGGAGGAGTAGTTCTTCAGCTTGAGGTCGAGGAACTCCTCGAGCTCCGCGAAGGCGATGATCTCGTCGAAGCGCTCGTTGGCCTGCTTGCGTGTGAGCCCGAGCATGATGGCGTTGATGAGGACGTTGTCGCGCGCGGTCAGATCGGGGTTGAAGCCCACCCCCAGCTCGATGAACGGCGAGAGCCGTCCCTTCAGCCGGATGTCGCCGGAGTCGACCCCGTAGATGCCGGCGAGGCACTTGAGCAGGGTGCTCTTGCCGCTCCCGTTGCGCCCGACGATCCCGAAGAACTCGCCCTCGCCGACCTCGAACGACACGTCCTGGAGGGCCTCCAGCACCTCGTAGCCCCCTCCCGAGAAGGGGTGCAGAGCACGTTCCTTCAGCGTGTTGTAGCGCCGGTGCGGCAGGCGGAAGGCCTTGTGCACTTCCTCGACGACCACGACGGGCCCAGAAGCGGCGGGCCCGCGCGCGCGCTCAGCAGGGGTACGGGTGGCTGCGGCTTCCAAGCTGACCGAAACTACCAACCGGGTAACTCGCCTAGAGCTGCCCGGTCACCCCGAGAGGAGCCGGCCTCGCGCCAGGCGGAACAGCTCAAACGGCGAATGGAGGTCTGCTCGGCCCGGCATCGGGGGGCCGGCCATCGGATCGAGCACGACGATCAGGGCGAAACCTCCCCATAGCTGGTTCGCGTACGGCCCCTCCCGGCTGAGGTGGCCGGCCACGAGGTCGAGATCGACCTGCGCGACCTTCCCGTAGGCGCCGTAGTCCACCTGCTCGAGCCCGGCGCGCACCTCCTCGTTGGCGGCGTCGTGAGCCAGGATCAGCGTTGAGCGCAGCGACGCCGAGGACAGGAGCACGTCCATCTCCGCGGCCACGGCCGCTGTCCGGTGGTCGCCGTCCACCAGGACGAAGT
Source organism: uncultured Thermoleophilaceae bacterium (assembly GCA_963764665.1). Lineage (GTDB taxonomy): Bacteria > Actinomycetota > Thermoleophilia > Solirubrobacterales > Thermoleophilaceae > JACVRW01. Next base: position 185,652 of record CAVXTL010000002.1, read on the forward strand.
CGACGTTGCGGCCGGCTCGCTCGAAGCCGGCGAGCACGTCGGGCAGCAGCCGGTGGCTGTCGCCCGTATGGAGGGTGGCGTTGTCGAGGGCACGCAGCTGCTCAGGGTGCTCGAGGTCAAAGCTGTGGACCTCCTGCGAGTGCCGGGCCATGCAGCGCAGGCTGCCGCCGCCCGCGGTGCCGATCTCGATGGCCAGCGACGGGCGCAGCTGGTTGAGCAGCCCCTCGAGCACCGCCCGCTCCCCGGCCAGCATCTGCCAGGCGCCCGCGCCCAGGATCTCGAGGGCGAACGGGCCCGATGTCACCCCCTCGGTCACCGGCGGCGCACGGTACCAGGAGGCGTGGGCCGATCTAGCATGTCGCCGATGACGGAGTTGGTGTTCGTGATGGCGCGGAGGCAGAACCGCTTTTTCGTGGAGCTGATGGAGGCGCTGCGGGACGAGCTGGGGGAGCTGGGCGTGGCCTCGTCGGTGTCGCTCGACGGGTTCCCGGAACCTCGGCGAGGCCTTGTGAACGTGCTCCTGCCGCCGCACGAGTACTTCGAGCTGCGCGCTGCCGACGGCGCTCCCGACCCCTCCCTGCTGAGGCGGTCGGTCTTCATCTGTGCCGAGCAGCCGGGCTCGCAGTGGTTCGAGCACGACGTGGTCCTGGCCAGGCACGCCGGGGCGGTGATGGACATCAACGAGTGGGCCGTGCGGGAGTGGAGGGCCCGCCACGAGGTGCGCGCGGAACACCTACAGCTTGGCTGGACGCCGCGCTGGGACCGCTCCCCATTCGAGGGCAAGCGCGACATCGACGTGCTCTTTCTCGGCTCTCACAGCGACCGTCGCGCCCGCCACCTGTCCGGCTACGCGCAGTCGCTCTGGCGCTGGCGCTCGCACCTGGTCCTGTCCGACAACGGCCGGCCCAACCACGACGGGGGCCCCGACTTCGTGGTCGAGGACGACAAGCGCAACCTGCTCGCTCGCAGCAGGGTGCTGCTCAACCTTCACTCGAGCGACTTGCCCTACCTCGAGGGCCTGCGGCTGGTTGACGCCATCCACTGCGGCGCCGTGGTGGTGAGCGAGCACTCGGCCTACACGGCGCCGTTCGCACCGGGGCGCGACTACTGGAGCGCCCGTCCGGAGAACCTGATGCTGGTGGCGCAGGAGCTGCTCGAGAACGAGGAGCTGCGCCGGCGGTTCGCGACCGGCGCGCTCGAGCGTCTTCGCCGGGAGCTGCCGCTGCGAGCGTCCGCCGAGCGGCTCGCGTCCGTGGCGCGGGAGGTCGATCGCACTGCGCCGGTCGGTCCCGCGCGGCAGGGCCCGCCCGTTGCGCTCGCGCCGGTGGCGCCCGAGGTCGAGCCGGCCCCGCCGGGCGCGACCGAGGATCCCGCCGAATCCGCCCTGCGGCGCACGCTCAAGCGCACGACGCTCGACCTGATCGATAGCCGCCGCGAGGTGGCGCGGCTGGAGCTGAACCTGATGGGGAGCCCGGCCACCGGCGCGGAGGTGGCAGCCGCGACCCCAGCCCACCGGGCCGTCGCGCCGCGCGTGTCCGTGATCGTGTCGCTCTACAACTACGAGAGCCACATCGGCGCGGCGCTGGACTCGGTGGCGGCAGGAGCGTTCCGGGACTTCGAGCTGATCGTGGTGGACGACGCCTCCACCGACGACTCCCTCGGGCGCGCGCAGCGCTGGGCCGGCCGCCATCCCGAGCTCGCCGCACTGGTGCTCCGCCAGCGCTCGAACCGCGGCCTGGCCCACGCGCGCAACACCGGACTCGACTTCGCCCGCGGCGAGTTCGTCTTCATCCTCGACGCCGACAACGAGGTCTACCCGCACTGCCTCGGCCGGCTGGTGGAGGCGCTCGACGCCGACGCCGGGGCGGCGTTCGCGTACGGCATGTCCGAGCGCTTCGACGACGGCGGCTCGCTCGGGCTCGTGAGCGTCGGGGGATGGAACCCGCGGCGTCTGCGCCAGGTCAACCACATCGATGCCATGGCCATGATCCGCACCGAGGCGCTGCACGCGCTCGACGGATACACCTCCGACGAGCGCCTGCACGGCTGGGAGGACTACGACCTCTGGTGCGGGATGGCCGAAAGGGACTGGTCCGGACACGCGGTCCGCGAGATCCTCGGCCGCTACCGCCAGGGAGCGAGCTCGATGCTCTCCTCGGTCACCAACCTCTCCACCACCGATGCCTACGCCGCGCTCGTGGTGCGCCACCCGCGGCTGATGGAGGGCGTGACCCCGCCCCTCTGACGGCGCCGGTCAGCGCAGGCGTGCGAGCAGGCGATGCTTGAGCGCGCGCAGCGGCTTGGTGATCCGCCAGCTGGGGGACGACATCACGTCATGGAGGGCCTGCCGGCTGATGTCGAGCTGCTCGCGCAGGAAGTCGCGCTCCCGGCCCGCCTCCTCGAGCTCCACCACACGCGCTCCCTGCGCCTCGGCGTCGATCAGGCGCGCTCGCAGCTGCGCACGCTCGCTCTCCATCGTCGCGAGCTCCCTCGCGCGCATGCGTTGCTCTTCGAGCTCCCGCTGCTGGTGGTCGAAGCGCTCCAGTAGGCGGCGCACCTCGAGCAGGCCGGTGAAGGCCGCAACAGGAGCTCCGGGATCCGGCAGGTCGGAGGGACCGGCGAGCGCGAGGGCGGGGAGCTCATCTCCGGGCTCCCCGAGGGCGAGGCCCTGCACGCGGATCTGCTGGAGCGGCTCGGCCGGCTCCGCGTCCTCGATCACGCCCGAAGCGATCCAGTTGTGCTGCTGAAGCATCCGCACGTGCGGCCAGTGTCGCCGGAGGGCGGCCGGGAGCTCCCGCGAAGAGGCTGGCCCGGTCAGCGACACGGCGAGCACGCCGTCCGGCGCGAGCAAGCGAGCCAGCTCCGCCAGGGCGGCGTCGGTCTCATCCCCGCGCTCGCCGAGTTCGAAGCAGACGATGCCATCGAACGCGGCATCCGGGTAGGGGAGCGATCCCGCGTCCGCTCGCTCGAATCGCAGGCCGGGTCGTTCGGCCGTTTGAGCGGCCTCGACCAGCGCCGCGGCGGCGTCCACGCCCAGGACCTCCCCGGCGCCACCCTCGAGCAGGATGGCGGACCCGTCTCCGAGCCCGCAGCCCAGGTCGAGCACCCGCCGTCCCGCCATCAGCCCGGCGGCCCACCAGTAGCGCGCCAGTCGCTCGGCCTCCACGAGGTGGCCGCGCACCTGTCCCGGCGTGACATCCGCCCGGGTCCCTTCCACGTACTCGGCGAGTTCGTCCGCCATGGAGCGCGACCATAGAGCACGACGAGGGCGGCGCTACCCCAGCGCTAGCGCCGTCGCAGGAGCGTCTGCAGCCGGCGGAGCGCGAAGCCGGACAGGCCCGACCGCCGCGGCGTCGCGGTTTTCGGGTGTGCGGCCGGCGCGGCCGGGGGCTGGTCGCGCAGCGCGCGCTGGTGTGCGGCGTCGGCATCGCGAGCCCTGACGCGCTCCGAGGCGGCGGCCGACTCGGCGAGCAGTGCCCTCTGCTTCCAAGCCTTCAACTCGCGCCCGCGCGCAGCGAGGTCGAGCGCGGACCCCAACACCGCCAGCTCGGGCATGACGGGCAGCGGCTGGTCGCTCGCCACGGCCACGGTGTACAGCTCCTCGCCCGGTGCCGCTCCGGTGACCTTGCGGACGTCCAGGGTGAGCGGCAACGCGCTGTCGGCGATAGCGACGGTGTCGTCTCCGGCGAGCAGCGAGGTCGCGTGGGTCTGCTGCCGGAGGATCCGCACGTGCGGAAAGCGCTCGAGCAGCGCAGTCTCGAACTCCTCGGCGCTGAGTTCGTGCAGGTGGTGAAGGTTGCCCTCCTCGTAGACCCCGCGATTGGGGGTCGATACGAGCAGCACGCCGCTTGGCGCAAGCACGCGGCGCAGTTCGTCGAGGGCCCGGAACGGGTCCTCCACGTGCTCGATCGCCTCGAAGCACGTCACGAGGTCGAAGGTGTCGTCTCCGTACGGCACCTGCTGCAGATCGCCCACGCTGAACTGCGCCACGTCGCCGGCCCGCCCGCGGGCGTGCTCCACGACCTCCAGGTTCACGTCAAAGCCCTCGGCTCGGCTGGCACCGGCACGGGCGAGCATCTCGGTGCCGAACCCGGTGCCGCTGCCCGCGTCGAGCACCCGGCGGCCGGGGGCGAGCAGGGCGGCCCAGCGGTAGCGCGCGTGGTGCTCGGGCTCGAAGCTGTAGCCCACATGCGCCTCGGGCACATAACGGTCTGCGAGCAGGGTGGGGGTGATGACATGCCCGTCCGCTTCGGGCCCCGGCCCCTCGGCTTCGGCCCGGCACTCCACCAGCCCGCTCATGCCCACGGCGGCCCCGTCGGCCCCGGTGGCCACGACCGTGATCCTGTGCCAGCCCGGCGGGCACTCAGCCGGATCGATGGTGGCGGCGAAGCCGCCGCTGGCCGTGACCGGCTGCCCCAGGGTTCCGGCCAGGTGAGGCCGTCCCAGTCCGTGTTGGGCCTGTACACGGACGTCGTCGTTCACGTAGACGGCGACGTCCTTGAGTCCGCCGGTGCGCCAGGCCCACCCCTCCACCCAGAACGGAGCGACCACCTTCGCGTTGCCGTCGAGCCAGGGCGTCTCACACCACATTGCGACCGCCCCGGAGGCGATCGCCGCCCGATGGCCCTCGTCGCTGTACTCGGGCGGCCCATACGGGCGCACTTCGATTTCCCCTTCCGTGGCCGCCTCGGCGCCCGCGGCGTCACGTACGGTCACCACCACTTTCCGAACGCCCGCCTCCCAGCCCTGTGTGTCCACGTGAAGATCGAATCCCGCGCTGCCCGTCCCGTGGCGGGGGAGTCCGCGGGCTGCTTGGTACACACGGCCGTCGAGCTCCACGCGCACCTCCTCGATTGCCGCGGGCCCCGCCACCTCCCCGCTGAGGACGATTTCGTTGTGCCTGAACACCGTGGATCCTCCGAAGGGCCCATCGACGTGCAGCGCGAGTGGCGTCGTGCTCGAGGTCGGCGTGGCGATGGCAGGATCGTACATTCGGGTTCGTGCCATCCTCCCACCGGTCATGGCTTCCGTTGGCCTTCGCTCCCGCCTTCCCCTGCGCACGCTGGGCGCCCGCCTTCAGCCGACCCTGTCGCCCGGGGACATCTTCCCGGAGCTCGAGCAGGAGTTCGGCGACTACCGGCGCTACCTGCGCGGCCGTGTGCTGAACGCCGGTGCCGGCCATAGAGACATAAGCTCGATGGTTGACGGCACGCTGATCAATCAGGACATAGAGACGGGCCTGCACAACGACAACATCGACGTCTATTCCCCGCTCGACGCCATACCCTTCGAGGACGGGTACTTCGACGCGATCATCTGCAACGCCGTGCTCGAGCACGTGGCCGATCCCGCCGCGGTGATGTCCGAGTTTGCCCGGGTATGCAAGCCCGGTGGCCTGCTTTACCTGGTCGTACCGTTCATGCAGCCCGAGCATCTCGACCCGACTGACTTCCAGCGCTACACGCGCGACGGGCTGGCCCGCCTCTGCGAGACGCATGGGTTCGGAGCCATCCGCGTGGAAGGGGTGCACTCCGTGTACGTGACGCTCGCCTGGATCGTGGCCGAATGGCTGCGTGACGGGCGCGGCGCCAGGGCCGCGTTTCTCCGGCTCGCGCTGTACCCGTACCTCAAGCACAAAGCCCGCACGTCCACCGAGCACGTGCATTCGCTGGCCTCCGCCTATCGCGCCATCGCCGTGCGGCTTCCGGCGTCTTGATCTCCGAGGGAGCACTGAGGCTGGCGGGCGGCGAGGTCGTGCCGCCCCCGGAGCTGGCCGGGTTGGCCGACGGGCTGGCCCGCGTGCTGGGGCTCTCAGAGGTCCGGGCCTTCGCCGGGCCACTGGACAGGACGTCGCTCTCCGAGTTTGGGGCCGAGGTGGCTCCCACCGACGTGGCCGCTATCTGCGTCACGGCCGGCTCCGGCGGCGAGCGCCCGTCCCTTCCCATCGTGATAGAGGCGGTGAGAGCGGCGGGCATGGAGGTCGCTTGGTCGGGGCTCGCGCGCAACTCACCCGAGGACGCTCGGCGCGAGACGCCGCTGGTGGTCGTGGCCGCCTGGCGTGCGGAGGACGTCCGCTCGCTCCTGTCGACGGGAACGGCCAACCTGCTGTTCGACCCAGGGGCACGCCCGGGCGCGGCGCTGAACCGGCCGGTCCGGGTCTGCGTGGCCAGCTACGAGGTGGTCGGCCCGACCAAGAACGGGGGGATCGGCACGGCGGCAACCTCATTGGCCGAGCTGCTCGGGGCTGCGGGACACGATGTGACGCTGCTCTACACCGGCTGGCATGCGCTCGACGACGCATCACGGTACCGCTGGACGCGTCACTACGAGCAGCGGAACGTGCGCTTCCGCGAGCTCGGCGACGGCGAGTCGCCGGAGGTGGACACCCCGCACTTCAACCAGGCCCGCGCCTACCAGGCCTACCGCTGGCTGGCCGCGCGCGACGGAGAGTCCCCGTTCGACGTGGTGCACTTCCCGGAATGCCAGGGACACGGGTACTACGCGCTGCTCGCGCGGCGCCTCGGGCTCGGCTTTCGCGACACGACATTCGTGGTGGGAGGACATTCGCCCACGCGCTGGGTGTACGAGGCCAATCGCTGGGTCGTGGACACTGCGCACCGCTTGGTCGACGACTTCCTCGAGCGCCGCTGCGTGGAGCTGGCGGACGTGGTGGTCAGCCCCAGCGCGTATCTGCTCGCCTGGATGGATCGGCGTGGCTGGAAGCTGCCTGAGCGCCACTTCGTGCAGCACTACGCGACCAGCAGCGCGGTTACCGGCAGCGCCAACGGCTCCGAGGAGCACACAGCGCCACGCATCGTGTCGATGCCCGAGGGACCGGGCACAGAGGCGGCCCGCGACTTCGGCTACGAGCCGGAGAGCGCGATCCCCGCTCCGTCGTCCCGAGAGTCCGTCGACGACGACGCGACGCGCGGCGTCCAGGAGGTGGTGTTCTTCGGGCGGCTCGAGACCCGGAAGGGCCTCGAGGTGTTCTGCGACGCGCTGGATCTGCTCGCCGAGGGATCCAAGCCGCCCGACTTCGGCGTCTGCTTCATGGGCAGCGAGACTCCGATCCAGGGCGTCCCCGCGGGTGAGTACATCCGCGAGCGCGCCCGGCGCTGGCCGTGGCGATCCCGGGTCGAGTCGGACCGCAACCAGCTGGAGGCAGTCACCTACATCCGCCAGCGGGGCCGGCTCGCGGTCATGCCGTCGCCCGTTGACAACTCGCCCAACACCGTGCTCGAGGCGCTGGGTCTCGGGATCCCGTTCATAACCAGCCGGGGCGGCGGCATTCCCGAGCTGATCCACCCGCTCGATCTGGAGCGCGCCACCTATGCGCCCACCGACGACCGGGCATGGCGAATCGACCCGGCCGACCCGCAGAGCTTCGTGGCGGACCTGAGCGCCGAGCCTCTCGCCAACGCCATTCGCATGGCCACGGGCGGGGGGGAGGCGGCGCGCCCGCGCTTTGCCGTCGATCCTGAGGCCAACGGGCATGTGCACGTCGAGTGGCACGAGCGCGTGGCCGCCCAGGGGGCCGGCCGGCCGGCCGCTCCGGCGAGCTCGGACGAACGCCCGCGTGTGTCGGTCTGCCTGGTAGCGGCAGGCGAGCCGCACATGCTCGAGCGCGCCCGGCTGGCCTACGAGCGCCAGGACCTGGGGGACGTCGAGCGAGTAGTGGCCATGCCGAGCGCGCCGCCCGGCACGGAGGCCGCGAGCGTGGCGGCCCGTCTGGGTGACGCGGGATGGCAGCTGATCGAGGCTCGCGACGGCGATCTCGACGCCGCCGCGGCCGCGGCGGCGTCCGGAGACTGGCTGTTCCTGTGCGACTCCTCCTCGCTGCCTCACCGCGCTTTGCTCGCGACCCTGGTCGGAGCCGCGCAGGTCACCGACGCCGAGATCGTCACATGCGCCGTCACCTATCCGCCCGCGTCCACGGATGAGGGCGCTGGCGCATGGCGCGGCAACGTCCCGCTCGGCGGGGCGGCGGCGGTGGGCCTGCACTACGACTGCTTCGGCATCGGCGGCGCTCTGATCAGCCGGGACGCGTTCGAGCGCCTCGGCGGCTTCGAGCTCGACGGACCGCCCGCCGTCCGGCGCCGCGACCTTCTCTGCCGGGCCACACTGGCCGGCACGCGCTTCGAGGTCGTCCCCGAGCCCCTACTCGACTACGACAGGGAGACGGCCGACCGGCAGGCGCTGGATCCGATGGAGAGCCTCCTGCGCACGGTGCGGCCCTACCAGCGCGCGCTGCCGGAGGCGGTCTCCGATCTGCCCGGGCTGGCCGTCTCGCTTTCATTGGCCACTCCTCCCGCCGCGGACAGCCCCGAGCGCGACGTCTACGTCCGTGGGCTCGAGGAGCTGGTCCACTCTGTGGTCTCGAGCCGCAGCTGGCGCGCCACAGGGCTGCTCAGGTCCGCGATGAAACGCGTTCGCGCCTGGCGCTAGCGCTGCTGACGCAGCCGCAGCAACGGCACGATGTACCAGAGCACGGCGAACATGCCGGCCACCACGACCGCAGTCACCGCGGTGATGGTGTCGCCGTAGAGATAGCCCGTGATGAGCCAGATCGCCCCGGTCATGGCGAGGGCGAGGAACACGCCCCCCACGATCGTGAGCCGGTTGGCGCGCGCCACGAGGTGCTCCTTGTCCTGGGTCCTGAAGGTGATCCGGTGGTGGATCGACGGCGCGATCAGGCAGGCCGACGCCGCAGCCGCGCACACGAGTGTCCCCAGGTAGAGGTACTTCTGGAAGGTGCTGACCTCCTCGAAGCGCTGGTTGAACGGCACCACCAGCAGGAACGCGAACAGCACCTGCACGCCCGGGAGGATCACCCTCAGCTCGCCGAGCAGCTCCTGGAGATTGCGGTCGAGCCGCTCCTCCTTCGTCTCGTTCCGGCCGCTGGGGCGCTCTCCGCTCACGACGGCGCGAGACTACCGCCGTGAGCGGGATGCACTGGCGCTGACCTAGCGGGTCGAGCGCTTCCGGGAGCCGGCGCCGGCCGGCTTGCGGGCCGGCTTGCGGGCCGAACGGGACGAGCCGTTCGCCGAAGCACCGTTGCTGCTGCGGCTGGCCGTCGAGCGGCGCGTGCTCGACGCGCGCGGGCGACGGCGCTCGGCCGCCGGGATCTCCTCGGTGGCCACGCCCTTGGCCAGCGACGGGATCTGCTTCTCGAGGAACTTCGCCATGCGCTCCTCCTCGCGGCGGATCGACTTGGCGAGCTTGGCGGTCTCCTTGTCGCCCACGGACTCGGCGAGCGACTCGATCGCGGTGTAGGTCGCGATCTCCTCGAACTCGTTCCAGTACTCCGTCTTGGCGTTCTTCAGCATCTTCTCGTTCTCACCGGTGCCGCGGATCGCGTGGAGCGGTCCCTTGGCGGCGGCGAGACCCTTCGATGCGACCTCGGCGACCTTCGAGGCGGCTTCGCCCACGGAGTCCGGGCCCGGGACGCTCACGGCCTCGGCCTTGCCGCCGAGCTGCTTGATGCGCCGCTGGACCGCGCGGGCGTGCGCCTTGGTCTCCTTGAGGTGCTCCTTGAGGCGCTTCTTGTACGGCGGCTTGGTGGTCATCGCGATGTGCGCCTGAAGCGCCACCTCGAGCTCCTTCTCCTTGCCGTATGCCTCGTTCAGGTACTGGATCAGCTTGGTGTCGCGGACGTTGGGTTCGGCCATGTCGTTCCTCTTTCGCTTTCGGGTCGAAGGTGATCGCGTACCCAATTGACGGGAACCCAACCGTGGCTCCGGCTAGGTTGGACGGGTGGCCTACCGCGACGAGGACGACTGGGTGGGCGAGCCGCCGGAGGGACGGCACTCCGCGGATCGCGCCCGCCCCGAGTACTGGCGCAGCCACGTGCCGCTAAGCATCACCGGCGTCGGCCTGGGCATCGCGCTGATCATCCTGCTGATCGCCTGGCTGCTCTAGTAGTGACCTGAGTCGTCAGCTCGAGCGCACCTTCCCGGCGTCTGGACGCGCCTGACGATCGCCGGCGACCTCGCCGTACTCTTGAGGTACGACTCCGGTCACCGTCGACCGTCAGCCACGCCCAGCCGGCCGGGAAGCTAATGCCGAACTTCCGACTCAGGTCACTAGACGCCGGCCAGATCCGCGAGCGAGCGCATGTCCGGCAGCGTCAGGTCGGGCTTGGCCTCGACCGGCGGGGTGGCACCCGAGCCCTCGCGGCCCTGGCGCCGGTCGATCCAGACCGAGGTCATCCCGAGCTGCTTGGCCGTCACGTGGTCGTGGAAGAGGCTCTGCGCCACGTGGAGGATCCGCTCGCGCGGCGCGTCGATCGTCTCGAAGGCCAGCTCGAAGTTGCGCGTGCTCGGCTTGTAGCTCCGCGCCTGCTGGGCGGTGATCACCCAGTCGAAGTCCACGCCCAGGCGCTCGGCTGACAGCGCGAACAGGTCGTCGTCGCAGTTGGTGATCGGAGCGAGCTTGAAGCGCTCGTGCAGCCGCGCGAGCGCCTCCGCCGAGTCGCCGAACGCGGGCCAGTCGCCCACCGAGCCTCCGATCGCCTCCACCTCCGCGGCGGTGGGCTCGAAGCCGAGGTCGCGGCCGACTCCCTGGAGCGCCCGCCCGAGCAGCTCGCGGTAACGGAGGTACTCGCCGGCCTCGAGCTCGGCCTCGTGGCGGGCGTAGGTCTCGAGCAGCTGGTCGTCGCCGGCGCTCACCCCGTGCGCCTCGACCACCGGCCGCATCGCGGCGAGCAGCCCGGTCTCCCAGTCGATCAGCGTGCCGTAGCAGTCGAAGGTGAGGACGTCGAAGGCGTCGAAGTCGATGGGGGCGGTCACGACGGACGACTTTCTACCACGAAGAAGCCCCGCCGGAGCGGGGCTTCTCGAAACTCCTCGGAGGCTGCTGCCGACTCAGCCGCAGCCCGTGTTGTTCCCGCAGCTCGAGCACGTGTAGCACGAGCCGGTGCGCTGCATCATGCCGCCGCACTGGGCGCATGCCGGCCCCAGGTCGAGGCCCTGTAGCGCCGCGGGCAGCGTCGGCGGCTCGTCGGTGAACGCGGCCGCCGCGGGCTGCGCGGTGGTCACGCCGCCGTTGCCGCCGTTCGCGTGGCCGTTCGCCGGCGCGTCCTCCTCGGCCTCGGGGGGCCCGGCGGTGTCGCCGCGCATCAGCGCCTCCTGGGCGGACTTGCGCGCCCGCACCTCGGCGGTGAGGATGCCCAGCTCCTCGTGGATGTCGGCGTCGAGGAACCGCGAAGCCAGCCAGCGCATGATGTAGTCGGGCATCGACTTGGCGAACGGGATCTCCGGGTTGCCGGTGATCCCCTCCGGGTCGAAGCGCATGTAGCTGAACTTCCGCACCAGCGTCTCGAGCGGCACGCCGTACTGGAGCGCGATCGAGATCGACGTGGCGAAGGCGTTCATCATGCCGCGCAGCGTCGAGCCTTCCTTGCCGATGTCGGTCAGGAAGATCTCGCCGACCGAGCCGTCCTCGTACATGCCGGCCGTGATGTAGCCCTCGTGGCCCGCGATCGAGAACTTGTGCGTGAGCGACTGGCGCTCGCGCGGCATCCGCCGGCGGGTGGGCTTGGCGTCGACCACCTGCACCGGCTCCTCGGCCGCTTCCTTCTTGTTGTTGTCGGTGCGCAGGGCCTGTGCGGTCTTCGAGCCGTCGCGGTAGATCGCGAGCGCCTTCAGCCCGAGCTTCCAGCCCTCGAGGTAGACCTCGGCCACGTCCTCGACGGTGACCGACTCGGGCAGGTTGACCGTCTTCGAGATCGCGCCCGAGAGGAACGGCTGCGCCGCGGCCATCATCTTCACGTGGCCCATCGCCGAGATGGCGCGCTCGCCCACGGCCACGTCGAACACCGACATGTGCTCCTCGAGCAGCCCGGGCGCGCCCACGATCGTGCCGTGCTCGGCGAGGTAGGCCTCGATCTGATCGACCGCCTGCTCGGAGTACCCGAGGGTGCGCAGCGCCGGCGGCACCGTGCGGTTGACGATCGTCATCTGGCCGCCGCCGACCAGCTCCTTGAACTTGACGAGCGAGAAGTCCGGCTCGATGCCGGTGGTGTCGCAGTCCATCAGGAACGAGATCGTGCCCGTGGGCGCGAGCACCGTGGCCTGAGCGTTGCGGTACCCGTGACGCTCGCCGGCGTCCACGGCGTCGTCCCAGGCGCGCTGAGCCGCCTCGACCAGGTCGGCGTCGCCTGCCAGCTGGCCGTCGAGCTCGTACGCGGCGTCGCGGTGCTTGCGCATCACGCGGTTGTGCGCGTCGCGGTTCTCCTCGTAGTGCTCGTAGGGCCCGAGCGCGCCGGCCACCTCGGCCGACGTGCCGTACGCGCGACCCGTCATCAGCGCCGTGATGGCGCCGCAGACCTCGCGGCCCTCGTCCGAGTCGTAGGCCAGCCCGTTGGCCATCAGCAGCGCGCCGAGGTTGGCGTAGCCCAGGCCGAGCTGGCGGAACGCGCGAGCGTTGCGGCCGATCTGCTCGGTGGGGTAGCTCGAGGGGGAGACCACGATCTCCTGCGCGAGGATCACCACGTCCACCGCGTGCTCGAACGCGCTCACGTCGAAGGTGCCGTCGTCGCGGCGGAACTTCAGGAGGTTGAGCGACGCCAGGTTGCAGGCCGAGTCGTCCACGTGCATGTACTCGCTGCACGGGTTGGACGCGTTGATGCGGCCCGAGTTCGGGCAGGTGTGCCACTCGTTGATCGTCGTGTCGTACTGGACGCCCGGATCGGCGCAGCGCCAGGCGGCGTCGGCGATCTGCTCGAGCACGTCGCGCGCGGGAAGGCGCTCGACCACGGATCCGTCGAGACGCGCGGTGAGCTCCCAGTCCTCGCTCTGCTCGGCACGCTCCATGAACTCGTCGCTGACGCGCACCGAGTTGTTGGCGTTCTGGTACTGGATCGACGCGAAGCTCTCGGAGTCGAGCCGCATGTCGAAGCCGGCGTCGCGCAGCGCCATCGCCTTCTCCTCCTCGCGCGCCTTGCACCAGATGAAGTCGAGGACGTCGGGGTGGTCCACGTCGAGCACGACCATCTTGGCCGCGCGGCGCGTCTTGCCGCCCGACTTGATCGTGCCGGCCCAGGCATCGGCGCCGCGCATGAAGGAGACCGGGCCGCTGGCGGTTCCGCCCTTGGAGAGGTGCTCCTTCGAGCCGCGGATGTTCGAGAGGTTGATGCCGGATCCCGAGCCGCCGCGGAAGATCATGCCCTCGCGGGTGTTCCAGTCGAGGATCGACTCGATCGTGTCCTCGACGCTCAGGATGAAGCAGGCCGAGCACTGCGGGCTCTCCTCGAACCCGACGTTGAACCAGACCGGCGAGTTGAACGCCGCCATCTGGTGGAGCAGGATGTGCGTGAGCTCGTCCTCGAAGGCCTGCGCGTCGTCGTCGCTCGCGAAGTACCCGCCGTCGCGTCCCCACTCGGCGATCGTGCCCGCCACGCGGCCGATCATCTGCCTGACCGAGGACTCGCGCTCGGGCGAGCCGACCCGTCCGCGGAAGTACTTCTGGGCCACGATGTTCGTGGAGTTCTGCGACCAGGAGAGGGGGAACTCCACGCCGCGCTGCTCGAAGGCGGGGTTCGCGGGATCGCCGATCAGGGCGTCGCGAATCTCCCACTCAACGCTGTCGAAGGGATGCGTCCCGGCCTCGGTAAAACGGCGTGGGACGGTGACGCCGGCATCGGCTGCGGCGATGCTTGGTGCGGTGGCGTCACGGCTGTCTGACATGTCTTCTCCTCGTCTCAGGGGTTAGGCCGTCGGCCTCAAGGGGGAACGACCGATGCTGCTCCCCGGATCGGACGGAACGGGCGGGTCCTCGGCGGCCTCGTCGAAGGCCAGTTGGTCGGCGCTTGCGAGGGGCTCTTCCCTGAAGCGCCGCACCACCGCATCGAGCTCGTCGAGGTCGGCGAGATTGCGGTAGACGGATGCGAACTGGATAGCCGCCACGGGGTCGATCCGGGCGAGCCCGCGCTCGGCGAGGTCGCCGATCTGGTCGGCCCGGACCACCGGGCCGGCGCGCCTGGCGGCCGACGCGATCGACTCCACGAGCTCCTCGAGCTGGGCCTCGGTCACCGGGCGCTTGCCCGCCGCCCTGGCCAGGCCGCCGAGGAGCTTCTCGGCGTCGAAGCGCTCCGTCCTGCCGTCGCGCTTGCGCACCGACACCGCGGGCCCCTCCACGCGCTCGTAGGTGGTGAAGCGGTTGCCGCAGCCCTCGCACTCGCGGCGGCGGCGCACCGAGTCGCCCGGCTCGGTCAGGCGTGAGTCCACGACGCGCGTGGACTCGAAGGAGCAGAACGGGCAGAGCACACCTGCATTCTACTACCTGTAGGGCTTGGATCCTGCCTCAACCCCTACATATTGTGGAAAGAGCGGTGTGTTTGGCGCGGTGGTGGCTTCAGCACCGCGCCCAGGGCGCCGATACAACCACATCTTAAGCAGAGACCAGTGACCCGGCTGCGACAGAGCTTGGACGACCCGGCGAGGCGGCTGGTGCTGATGATCGCAGCGATCATCGTGCTGCTCACGGTGGCCGTCGGGGTCACGGTCTGGGGTTACGGCGGAGCCAGCAACTCCTACGACCGGGCCTTGCAGGAGAACGGGGTGGTGGTCGCGTCCGAGCAGGCGCGCACCGCGCTGGTGCGCGCCGGCGGGCTCGTGGATGCCTACGGCGGCGACAAGGACCCTGGGGATCTGGCGAACCTCGAGAAGGCCGACAGGGAGCTGCACGCTGCGCTTCGCGTATTGCGCCGCTCCGCCGCGGGTGACGACGAGGAGCTTGCCGAGGTGAGGGAGATCGAGGACGGCGCGCGCCGACTCGACGTGCAGTTCGAGAAGGAGGTCGTCCCGGTGGCAGGCACCCCCAGGTTCGATGTCGGCGTAAAGCCGCACGCGGCGACCCTCGAGAACGTCTCCGATCAAGTCGCTGAATACGCCGGCGAGGAACAGGAGGAAGCGAAGAGCCTGGGAGCCTCGGCTCGCGCGGACGCCGACCAGGCCCTGAAGATCGCCCTCGTGGCAGGCGGCCTGGCCGCGCTGGTGGCATTCCTGGTCGCCCTTTACTCGAGCCGGCTCGTGCGCAGACTCTTCGGGCGAATCGACGGCCAGGTCGATCAGATCGGCACGCAGATGGAGCAGATCGAGCGGATTCGGTCGACCGCCAACGAGCTTGCGGCCGCGGCCGGCGAGATGCGCGCCGCCGCGGGTCAGGCCGCTTCCGCGACCACCGAGCAGTCGGCCGCGATCGCACAGGTGGCGGCAACGATCGAGGAGCTGAACGCCACGGCCGGCTCGATCGCGGACAACACCCGGGCGGGCAGCACGGCCGCCGAGCAGACCGGCGAC
>CAVXTL010000003.1:0-44045 GCA_963764665.1 uncultured Thermoleophilaceae bacterium
GCCGTACAGCGGCTGCAGGATCGGGGTCTCGACCTCCAGGAACTCGCGCTCGTCGAGCCATCGGCGGATCGCCCGCACCACCCGGCTCCGGAGGATGAACAGCGCCCGGACCTCCTCGTTCGCGATCAGGTCGAGGTCGCGGTGGCGGTAGCGCGTCTCCACGTCCTCGAGCCCGTGGAACTTGTCGGGCGGGGGCCGCAGCGACTTGGCCAGGAGCATCCAATCGGTCGCGCGCAGGCTGAGCTCCCCGCGCCGTGACTTGAAGGCGGTGCCGTCCACGCCGATCAGGTCGCCGAGGTCGAGCGAGGTGAGCGTCTCGAACGACTCGTCGCCGAGCACGTCCTTGCGCGCGTGCACCTGCAGCCGGCCCGAGCGGTCCACCACGTCGATGAAGGCCGCGCCTCCGTGGCCGCGCCGCGCCGCCAGCCGGCCGGCCACGCGGTAGGCGCTCTCTGTCTCCTCGCCGTCCTCGAGGCCGGCGTGCTGCTCGTGCACCCGCTCGATCGGCACCACACCCTCGAAGGAGTGCGGGAAGGGGTCGATCCCGTCGGCGCGCAGGCGTTCGAGCTTCGCGCGACGGTCGTCCACGCGCGAGAACTCTACGCGCGGAGCTAAGCGCGTTCGATCTTGGTGATCTTGAGCTTGCGCGCGGGGCCGCGCGGCACGGCGACCGACACGGTCTCGCCGCGCTTGTGACCGAGCAGCGCCTTGCCGACCGGCGACTCGTTCGAGAGCTTGTGGTCGGCGGGGTCGGCCTCGGCGGAGCCCACGATCCGGAACTTCGAGGACTTGTCCGTCTTCTGGTCCTTCACGTGGACGGTCACGCCGACACCGACCACGTCGGTGTCCACATGCTTCTCGTCGATCACGCGCGCGCCGCGGAGCTTGTCCTCGAGATCGCCGATCTGCTTCTCGAGCATGGCCTGCTCGTTCTTGGCGTCGTCGTACTCGGCGTTCTCGGAGATGTCGCCGAACTCGCGAGCCTCCTTGATGCGCTGCGCGACCTCGCGCCTGCGCTCGGTGCGCAGGTGCTCGATCTTGACCTTGAGATCCTCGAGACCCTGGGGTGTGAGGACTGTTTCTCGGGCTGCCATAGAAAAACCCTCCTTAGACGCGCATCCGGCGCGACGCTCTGTGAGCTGGAGGGACGCCGCAGTCTAGCAACCGTCGTTACAGGTCCGAACCTCTTGAGCGGTCTGTCTAGACCGCCAGAGCGGGCGTGCCGAGCTGTCTCAGAGCCTCCCGCGCGTGATCCGTGCTGGGCGCGGTGACGAGGGTGTGGCGCTCCGCCTTGGTGAGCCCCAGCGTGTCCGCGTACCAGGGGTAGAACTTCCGCAGGTAGCGGCCTGCACGGTCGCGGCCGAGGTGCTCCTCGGCGCACTCGATCACCCATTCCAGCTCCTCCAGCACCTCGTTCGGCCCGGGCTCGCCCTCGTAGCGCCCGAGCAGCCGCGCGAACAGCCAGGGGTTGCCGAAAGAGCCGCGGGCGAGCATCACCGCAGCCGCCCCGCTCTCCTCGAAGGCCTCGAGGGCCTTGTCGTCGGAGGACAGCCCGCCGGTCACGACCACCGGCGTGGGCAGCTGCTCCACGAGCTCGCGCGCGAGCGCGTAGTCGGGCCTCCCGGAGTGCTGCTGTGAGGCGTGGCGCGGATGGAACCCGATGCCGGCCACGCCGGCCTCCTCCACGAGGCGCTTGGCCAGGTCCACGCCGTCGCGCTCGCCCGGGCGCAGTCCCGGCCGCAGCTTCACGGTCACCGGCAGCCCCGAGCCCTCGCCGGCGGCCTTCGCCACGGCCACCGCGCGGTCCGGGTCGTTGAGCATGGCCGCCCCGGCGCCCGTCTTGCAGACTTTCTTGACCGGGCAGCCCATGTTCAGGTCGATCAGGTCGGCGCCCGCCTCGGCCGCCATGGCGGCGGCGCGGCGCATCACATCGGCGTCCTGGCCGAACAGCTGGAGCGAGACGGGGTGCTCGTCGGGATGGATCCGCAGGAATTCCTCGACGGTGCGCTTGTTGCCGTAGGCGAGGCCGAAGCTCGACACCATCTCCGAGGTCACGAGCCCGGCGCCGAAGCGCTTGGCCTGAAGGCGCACGAACCAGTTGCCGATGCCGGCCAGCGGAGCGAGCACGAGCCGGTTGGGAAGCCGGTGGCCGCCGAGCGTCCAGGGGTCGGTGAGCGCGGGCATGTGCGGGGAAACGGTAGCGCCGGCCTACGCCGCCAGGAGAGTTCTCACGTCTTCCACGAGACGGACCCGGTCCTCGGTGAGCTGCCGCCAGGTGACCCTGACGGCGCGCCAGCCGGCGGTTTGAAGGATCCGGTCGCGCTCGCGGTCCTTCTCGAAGGCCGCGTGGGTGGCGTGGGCGGCGCGGCTGTCCAGCTCGACGATGAGCCGCTGTTCCGGCCAGGCGCAGTCCACCTCCAGCCCGAAGCGCAGCGTGTTCACCGTCGGCCGCGGGAGTCCGGCGTCTTCGAGCCACTGGAGAAAGCGCTCCTCGAGCTCGCTCCGCGTGCGGGTGGCGCCGGCGCTGCGCGCGGCGAGCGCGGAGATCGATCGATCCAGATCACGCGCCTTACGTTGACCGTGCATTACACGGTCAACGTCAGTTGCGTCCGATACCGCCCCCCGCCTGGTCGCGGTTGCGCTCGAAGACCAGCTTCAGGCCGGTCAGCGTCAGCAGGTCGTCCACCTCGTCGACCTGTTCGCAGAAGGGCACGATCGATTGGGCGAATCCGCCGGTGGCGATCGCCGTGGCCTCCTCGCCGAGCTCCTCGCGCAGCCGGCCGAGGATGGCGTCCACCTGGCCGGCGTACCCGTAGACCACGCCGGACTGGATCGCCTCGGCGGTCCCCTTCCCGATCGCGTGGCGCGGGGCCTCGATGTCGACCCTCGGCAGCCGCGCCGCCCGGGCGGCCAGCGCCTCCAGCGAGACCTCTATGCCCGGGGAGATCACGCCGCCCAGGTACTCGCCGTCGCCGGACACCACGTCGTAGTTGATGGCTGTGCCGAAGTCGACCGCGATGCACGCCGCGCCCACGCGGTCGTACGCAGCCACCGCGTTCACCAGCCGGTCGGCGCCCAGCTCAAGCGGGTTGTCGATCCGGATCGGCATCCCCGTTCGCAGCCACGGGCCCACGAGCACCCCGTTCCCGTCGAGGTAGCGCGCGATCAGCTGGTCGTACTCGTGCGCGAGCGACGGCACGACCGACGACACGATCGCCGCGTCCACGTCGCGGAGCCCGAGCTCGCGTAGCCCGAGCAGGCTCGACACGCGGCTGGCCAGCTCGTCCGCGGTCGCGAACCGCACGGTGGCAAAGCGCCAGTGCTCCACCAGGTCGTCGGCGTCGAACATCCCCAAGTGGGTCTGGGTGTTGCCGACGTCGATCGCTAGGAGCATCGAGCGATTATCGCTAGGCCTCGAGCGGAGCGCCCATGGCGTGGAAGCCGCCGTCCACATGGAGGATCTCGGCGTCGACCGCCCGGGACAGGTCGGAGAGCAGGAAGCACACCGCGTCTGCCACCGGCCCCGGGTCCTCCGGGTCCCAGCCGAGCGGCGCCTGCGAGCCCCACAGCGCGGCGAGCCGCTCGAAGCCCGGGATGCCCCCGGCAGCCGGCGTGGACACCGGGCCGGCGGCCACGAGGTTCACGCGCACGCCCTGTGCGCCGAGGTCGCGGGCGAGGTACCGGCTGACCGACTCGAGCGCCGCCTTGGACACGCCCATCCAGTCGTACACCGGCCAGGCCACGGCGGCGTCGAAGGTCAGGCCGACCACGCTCCCGCCGGACTCCATCAACGGAGCCAGTGACGTCGCGAGCGCCTTGAACGAGTACGCGCTCGTGCGGAAGGCCACCTCGGCGGACTCGGCCGGCGTATCAAGGAAGCCGCCGCCCAGCGCGTCCGGCGGAGCGAAGGCGACCGCGTGGAGCACGCCGTCCACCCCTCCCCAGCGCGAGCGCAGCTCGGTGGCCAGCGCCTCGAAGTCGTCCTCGTTGTTCACGTCGAGCTCGAGCACGTCGGGCGGCTGCGGCAGCTTGGCGGCGGCGCGCTCCGTGAGCCGGCGCGCCCGGCCGAAGGAGGTGAGCACCACCTCCGCCCCGCTCTGCTGCGCGCGCTCGGCGACGGAGAAGGCGATGCTGCCGCGCGTGAGCACCCCGGTGATCACCAGGCGCTTGCCCTCGAGCAGCCCCGTGCTCACGGGGCCTCGATGCAGAGCACCACGTTGTGGCCGCCGAAGCCGAAGGAGTTCGAGATGCCCAGGACCGGCCCGTCGCCCGCCGGCAGCGGCCGCGCCTTGCCGGGCACGTAGTCGAGGTCGAGCCCCTCGTCGGCCTCCTCGTAGTTGAGGGTCGGCGGCGCGATCCGGTCGCGCAGGGCGAGCAGTGTGGCAATCGCCTCCACCGCGCCAGCCGCGCCGAGGAGATGCCCGATCGCGGACTTGGTAGAGCTGATCGGCACCGAGCCGGCGCGCTCGCCCAGCGCGGCCTTGATCGCTCCGGTCTCGGCCCGGTCGTTGAGCGGCGTGGACGTGCCGTGCGCGTTCACGTAGGCCACGTCCGCGGCATCCGCACCGGCGTCCGCGAGCGCCAGCTCGATCGCGCGGGCAGCGCCGCGGCCCTCGGGCTCCGGCGCGGTGAGGTGGAATGCGTCGGAGGTGGAGGCGTACCCGGCCAGCCGGCCCAGCACCCGCGCGCCGCGCTCGCGCGCGTACTCCTCCTCCTCGAGCACCATCAGGCCGGCGCCCTCGCCGAGCACGAAGCCGTCGCGGCGGCGGTCGAACGGGCGCGAGATGCCCGACTTCGACAGCGCCTCCATCTTCGAGAAGCCCGCGATCGTGAGCGGCGTGAGCGTGGACTCCGTGCCGCCCGCCACGGCGCTGTCGGCATCGCCGTAGGCGATCAGCCGCGCGGCTATCCCGAGGGCGTGCGCGCCGGCCGAGCACGCGGACACGGTGCCGAACGACTGGCCGCGCAGGCCGTGCTTCATGGAGACCACCCCGCTGGCGGCGTTGGCCATCAGGATCGGGATGCCGAGCGGCGACACCTTCTCCGGGCCGCGCTCCTGCATGATCGTGTGCTGCTCCTCGATCGTCGTGATGCCGCCGATCCCGGTGCCGATCACGCACGCGGAGCGGTCTGGATCTGCGGGCGCGCCGTCGTCCCAGCCGGCGTCGGCGATCGCCTCGCCCGCCGCCGTCAGCGCCAGCTGCGTGAAGCGGTCGGAGCGCCGCACCTCCTTGACGGACAGATGCTCCTTGGCCTCGAACTCGTCGCAGCGGCCGAGCCCGTCCTCGATCCCGGAGCGGCCGGCGCTCCAGCGCTCGTGGAGCGTGCGCGCACCCACGCCGAGCGGCGTGACCGCCCCGACGCCGGTGATCACGACGCTGCGGCTCACGACAGCTTCGACATCACCAGGTCCACGGCCTGACGAACGGTCTTCACGTTCTCCAGGTCCTCCGCTCCGAGCTTGACCCCGTACTCGTCCTCCACGATCTGGGCGAGCTCGACGATGTCGAGCGAGTCCACGTCGAGCGACTCGAACGTGGAGTCTGGACCGATCTCACTCGCCTCGGCGCCGAACTCCTCGAGCGCCGCGAACACGCGCTGCTCCAGCTCTTCCCGCGTCACTGTGGTCGACATCTGACTCTCCTTTCAGGCGGTAAGTCCGCCGTCCACCGTAAGCATCGTTCCGGTCACGTAGGCGGCCTCCTCCGAGGCCAGGAAGCGCACGCAGGCGGCCACCTCCTCGGGGGTGCCCACGCGGCGCGCCGGCACCAACTCAAGCAGGCGCTCGTCCACGTCGGCCGTCATGTCCGTCTGCACGAATCCGGGGGCCACCGCGTTGACCGTGACCGACCGGCGCGCCACCTCCGCCGCCACCGTCTTGGTGAAGGCCACGAGACCGGCCTTGGAGGCTGCGTAGTTGGCCTGGCCGGGGCTCGCCCGCTGGCCGACCACGGACGCCACGTTGATCACCCTGCCCCAGCGCGTGCGGATCATCGAGCGCAGGGCGCGCCGGGTCATCCTGAATGCCGCCGAGAGGTTCGTGTCGATCACGCGCCGCCACTCCTCGTCGTCCATCGCCGGCGAAAGGTTGTCCGCGCGCACGCCCGCGTTGTTGACGAGCACGAGCACTGGCCCGAGCTCCTCCTCGACCCGCTTGAACAGAGCGTCGGCGGTGTCCGGGTCCGATACATCCCCGGCCATTGCGATCGCGCGGCCGCCCGCCTCCTCGATCGAGCGCACGACCTCGTCGGCGGCGGCCGCGTCGGAGCGGTAGTTCACGCCCACCGGCCAGCCCTCCTCGGCCAGCGCCTTCGCGATTGCCGCGCCGATGCCCCGCGACGCTCCCGTCACGAGCGCCGCTCCGTCTCTCCCAAGTGGCACTGATCGGGAGTATCACCAATCGTCGTTGTCACCGGCGGCCGCAGATGGGAGAGTCGCGTCCCATGGTCCGGCTCGTGCGCGCCCCCTGGTCCACCAACGTCGAGCGCGTGGCGCTCGCCCTCGCCCACAAGGGCGTGGAGGTGGAGTCGGTGGTGATCAGCTACTCGGACCGCACCAAGGCGATCGAGCTGTCGGGCCAGGGGCT
This sequence comes from uncultured Thermoleophilaceae bacterium, assembly GCA_963764665.1. Lineage (GTDB taxonomy): Bacteria > Actinomycetota > Thermoleophilia > Solirubrobacterales > Thermoleophilaceae > JACVRW01. The sequence goes on from CAVXTL010000003.1 coordinate 6,587, forward strand.
CGTGCCGGTGCTGGACGACGACGGCACGGTGGTGGCCGACTCGAGGCGCATCCTGCGCCATCTCGAGGCCACGCGGCCGGACCCGCCGCTCTTCCCGAGCGACCCCTGCCGGAGGGCGGGGCTCGAGGTGTTCATGGAGTGGTTCGACGAGGTCTGGAAGGGCCCGCCGAACGCGATGGCCGACGCGATCGACGAGGGCAGGGCCGACAGGGACGAGATCGCACGCCAGGCGGCGCGGATGGACGCCTGGCAGGACGTGTTCGAGGACTTCCTGTCCGGTGTTGCGGAAGCACCCGGCTTGGCCGGGTGCGCCGCGATGTCCTCGGACTACCTGCTCGGCGAGTTCTCCGCCGCCGACTGCCTGGCCTACCCGTTCCTGAGGTACGGCGCGCTCACCGAGTCGCCGGACGACGAGACCTTCCACCACGTGCTGATCGAGCACCTGACGGTGGAGGGGCAGGCCGAACCTCGCCGCGTGGATCGAGCTCATGGACGAGCGTCCGCGCGTGTAGGGGATGCCATCCGTGCGCACCCGGCCGAGCCGGGTGCTTCGGCCAAACTACCCGCCTAGCCCGAGACGCTCGGCGCGCCGCACGGCCTCGGTGCGGTTGCGCACGCGCAGCTTGCGATAGAGCGCGCTCGTGTGCTCCTTGACCGTGTGCGGCGAGAGGAACAGCAGGTCGGCGATCTCCTTGTTCGTCTTCCCGGACGCCATCAGCTCGAGCACCTCGCGCTCGCGCTCGGAGAGCAGGGCCGACGGCTGCTCGGCGCGCGCGGCGAACACGGTCTGACCGCGGCCCACCGCGAGCACGGCCTTGGCCACGTCGTGCGCCGGCGAGTCCTTGGACACGAAGCCGGACGCGCCGGCGGCGCGAGCGGCCTGGGGCGAGATCCAGCCGGCTCCCGAGATCAGGAGCACCCGCGTGGACGGCGACTCGCGCCGGATCGCCTCGCTCAGCTCGGCGCCGGAGGCCTCGCCGAGGAACAGGTCCACGAGCGCCACGTGCGGCTCGTACCGGCGCGCGAGCGCCAGCGCCTCTTCGACGTTCGTGGCGGTCAGGCAGCGCTCCACCCAGGGCTGCTCGGTGAGCAGCAGGCGGAAGCCCCAGTGCACCACGTCGTGGTCGTCCACCACGAGCACGCGCAGGTTGCGCTCCGGGCTCATCCGCCGTTGTCCTTCACGTGCACCACGAGGCGCACGCGCCAGTGGCCGGGCGGCTCGGGGCCGAACTCCACGACGCCCCCGACCTGGAGCGCCTCCACGGCCGCCAGACGCAGCCCCATGCCCGTGCCGCGCGCCTCCTCGCGGGCGCCGTCGTTGCGCACCTCGAGCACGAACGTGCCGTCGATCATCCCGACCTTGATGTTGACCACGGTGGGAGCGGCGTGCTTGTCGGCGTTGCGGAGCGCCTCGGCCAGGACCGACTGGGCCAGCGACTCGAGCTCCGCCGGAACCTCGACCCCGGCCTGCCACTCGAGCTCGAGCGGCATCTCCTTGTAACGGCCCGCGAGCCGTTCGAGCTCGCCGGCCAGCGTCACGCCGGTGTCCACCGCGGCGGGGGCGAGCGGCCGCTCGAGGGCGTCGCGCAGGTCGGCCAGCGCCGCCTGCATCTCGTCGGCGCAGCGGCGGCGCGTCTCGTCGCTCAGCCCCGTCTCCGAGCCGAGCGCCAGCGACACGCCGAACAGGCGCTGCACCACGCCCTCGTGGATCTCACGAGCGAGGTCGATGCGGGCCTGGAGCAGCCGCGCCCGTCCCTGCTGGTTGGTCGCGATGCGCACGCTCGCGGCGAGGGCCGCCGTCTTGCCGATCGTCCACATCGCGCTGCGCTCGTCGTCGTTCAGCTCGAACGCCTCGCCGCCGCGGTCGGCGAAGATCACCCCGAGCCAGCGGCCGCCGGCCGACACGGGCGTGCACGTGAGCGTGGTCAGCTGGGCGAAGTCGGCGTAGCGGACCGGCACCCAGCGCTCGAGGTGGTCGGACACCTGCACGACCCTGTCCTTGGACAGGGCCATCTGGGCGATCGGCGTCTCCTCCAGGCTCCCGTAGACGCCCGCGAGCTGATCCGCATCGAGTCCGTGGCTGCCCACCGGCACCACGAGCCGGCGCGCCTCGTCGTAGAGCATCAGGCCGGCGCGCCTCATCGACGCCTGGCGGCAGAGCGCCTCGCAGAGGCGGTCGTAGAAGCCGCGGCCACCGGGGCGCGGACGCTCGTCGAGCTCGGAGATGAGCTCGACGATCACGTCGAGCGCGTCGGTGCGCGGGAAGGAGCCTGCCTCAGACACCCCGCTGGTTTCTACAGGGCTGAGGGGTCAGGCCGGCTGCAGCGACAGCCTGAGCGTCTGCTCGGAGGTGAGCGAGACCATCCGCCGGTAGTCGCACGACCGGCAGCGGCACTCGACCTGGCCCTCGAAGTCGTCCACGAGCAGGGACCATTCGACGTCGCTCGACAGGCACGCGCGGCACGCGAGCGCCGCCTCCACGAGGCAGGGTTCGTCGTTGCCGCGGAAGTTCGCCAGCTCGAGGGTCTGATCCATGTCGCGCAGGTTGGCGGAATGGCCGCGGAAGTGGATGAATTGCAGGAGAAAACCCCCCGGCTGGGGGGTCGCCTTCTACAGCGAGTCGACTGCGCTCACCCGCTGGTCGGCCACGTTGTCGAGAAACGTGCGGAGCGGTGTGCCGTCCGGCAGCCGCAGCCCGGCGTCGAGCTCGAGCAGCGGCTCGAGCACGAAGCGGCGCGTGGCGATCTCCGGGTGGGGAAGCCGCAGCCGCTCCGAGCTGTGCTCGAGCGAGCCGAGCAGGAGCAGGTCCACGTCCACCGGGCGAGGTCCGTGGCGGGGCCCTCCGGGAACGCGGCCGAGCTCGCGCTCCACCTCCTTGCACAGGTCGAGCAGCGCCTCCGGCTCGAGGTCGGTCTCGATCCGCAGGCAGGCGTTGAGGAAGTCGGGCTGGTCGAGCACCTCGCCCTGCGGCGCGGTCTCGTACACCGAGGACGCCCCGGTCACCGCCACCCCGCGCCGCTCGAGGCTCGCCCGGGCGGCACGCAGCTTGCCCACGCGGTCGCCCTGGTTCGAGCCGAGCCCGAGGTAGCCGGTCAAGCCTCCTTCCAGACCTCCACCGAGACCTCGTCCACCGGCAGCGGGATCGGGGGCTCCGGCTTGGCCGCCTTGACGCGCACCGACTCGGCGCCGAAGCGGTCCATCAGGCGGTCGGCCACTGCCGCGCAGAGCCGCTCGAGCGTGTGGTACGAGCGCTCCTGGGCGGCGAGCGCGACCTGCTCGCAGACCTCCGCGTAGTTGATGGTGTCCTCCACGCGATCGGTGACGGTGGCGTCGCACTCGTAGAGCTCGAACACCACGTCGAACACGAGCCGCTGCCCGAGCTCGCGCTCCTCCTTGCTGACCCCGTGGCGGGTGAAGAGCGAGAGGCCGCTCACCTCGATCGTCACCGCCGGTCCGGCGCGGTCGCGCGCGTCGTCCAGGTCGGGATCGTCGATGTCCTCGAAGTCGTCGTCCGGCTCGAGCGGATCCGGCTCCCAGGTCATCATCGGCGCACCGTAGCAGCGGTCACCGCGAGCGCATCCACGACGGGACCCACGTCGTGCACGCGGAAGACGCTGGCCCCGCGCTCCAGCGCCAGGACGTTCGTGGCGATGGTTCCAGGCAGGCGCTCCTCTGCCGGCTTGCCCCCCGCCAGCTTGCCGAGGAAGCTCTTGCGCGAGGTGCCCACCACCACGGGCCGGCCGATCGCCACGATCTCCTCGAGGCGGCGGAGCAGCTCGAGGTTGTGCTCCACGTTCTTGCCGAAGCCGATGCCGGGGTCGAGCCAGATCCGCTGCTCGTCCACGCCGGCGGCCACCGCGAACGCCAGCCGCTCCTCGAGGAAGGCCTTGACCTCGGACACCACGTCTCCGTAGCTCGGGTCGTGGTGCATCGTGCGGGGCTCGCCGCGCATGTGCACGAGGCAGCAGCCGGCTCCGGCCTCCGCCACGAGCCCCGCCATGTCGGGGTCGAACCTGAATGCCGACACGTCGTTCACGATCGTCGCGCCCGCTGCCAGCGCCGCGCGCGCGACGGCGACCTTGGTCGTGTCCACCGACACCCGCTCGCCCGCCGCCGCCAGCCGCTCGACCACGGGCAGGACCCGTGCAAGCTCCTCGGCCTCGCCCACCGGCTCGGCGCCGGGGCGCGAGGACTCGCCGCCCACGTCCAGCACGGCCGCTCCCTCGCGCGCCAGGCGCAGCCCGTGCTCGACCGCGGCGTCGCGGTCGAGGTAGAGACCGCCGTCCGAGAACGAGTCGGGTGTGGCGTTCACGATCCCCATGACTGTCGGCTGCATCACGCAGTGAGTATCCCGACCGCCCGGGGCGTACAGTCGTGCTCCATGAGCGCCCCGCGCGTGAAGGCGTGCCTGAACGGGGCGCGCGAGCCCGGCGAGCACCCGAGCCTTCCGGTCACGCCCGCCGAGCTCGCGGCCGAGGCGCGGGCCGCCGTGGCGGCCGGGGCCTTCGCGCTCCACCTGCACCCGCGCGACCACGAGGGGCGGGAGACGCTGGCCGCGAGCCACGTGGGGGCGGCACTGGCTGCGGTCCGGGCGGCCTGCCCGGGGGTGCCCGCCGGCGTGAGCACCGGGCTGTGGATCGCGGATGAGGATCCCGAGCTGCGGCTGCGGCTGGTGACGGAGTGGGGCGCTCTGGAGGACCGGCCCGATTTCGCGGCGCTCAACCTCTCCGAGGAGGGCGCCGGCGCACTGGCCGCCGCGCTGCGGGAGGCCGGCGTGGGCGTGGAGGCCGGGCTGGGATCCGCGGCCGACGCCGAGCTGCTCGCGTCCGGGGAGCTGGGCGTGGAGCTCGTGCGCGTGCTGGTGGAGCCGGAGGAGGAGAACGGCTCGGACGCCGTGCGCACGGCGACCGCGATCGACGCCGCGCTCGACGCCGGCGGCGTCGACGGCGAGCGCATCCACCACGGCTTCGGAGCGGCCACCTGGGACGTGATCGCCGCCGCGGCCGTTCGCGGGCGCAGCGTGCGAGCCGGGCTCGAGGACGCGACGACGCTTCCGGACGGCACCCGTGCCGAGGGCAACGGCGACCTGGTGGCGACCGCCGTGGGGATGGTCTCGAGCGGAAGCGGCCGGCTCGGCCGGCAGCGCACCGACGGGGTCCCCCGGTGAGCGCCGGCGCCGTGTCCGCCATCGCGGCCCTGGCCGCGGAGCACGCCGATCGCTCGGAGCGCGAGCGCCGGCTGGCGCCCGAGGTGGTGGATGCCCTGCGAGCCGCCGACCTGTTCCGCCTCTGCGTTCCGCGAGAGCTCGGGGGCGCGGAGGCGGTGCCGCTCGAGCTGATCGAGGCCGTGGAGACTCTCGCGCGCGCGGACGCCAGCACGGGCTGGTGCCTGGCCGTGACCGCCACCAGCGGCCTGGTGGCCGCCTATCTCGACGAGGAGGCGGCGCGCGAGGTTTACGGCAGCGCCGGTGTGGCGGTGGGCGGCGTGTTCGCCCCGCGCGGTCACGCCGTGGGCGCGGGCGACCGGCTCGAGGTCACCGGGCGCTGGGCGTTTGCCAGCGGCAGCCCGTTCTGCGACTGGCTGATGGGCGGCTGCCTCACGGAGCTCGACGGGCGCCCGGTGGAGCCTCGCCTCGTGCTGTTCCCGCGCGAGGACGTGGAGATCGTGGACACCTGGACCGTGTCGGGACTGTGCGCGACCGGCAGCCACGACATCGCCGTGGACGCCCTGTCCGTTCCGGTGTCTCGCTCCGCCGCCGTGATCGGCGCTCAGCCGCGAGTGGAGGGGGCGCTGTACGCCTTCCCCCTGTTCGGGCTGCTGGCGGCGGCCATCGCCGCGGTCACGCTCGGCGTGGCGCGCGCCGCGATGGACGACCTGCTGGAGCTGGCGGGCGCCAAGCAGCCCGAGGGCAGCCGCCGCAAGCTGGCCGAGCGCTCCACCGTGCAGGCGGAGGTCGCGCGCGCCGAGGCCTCGCTGCGCGCCGCCCGCGGGCTGTTGGTGGATTCGCTCGCGCGCGGCTATCAGCGCGCCGAGCGCGGGGATGGAATCGACACGGAGGACCGCATGGCCGTGCGCCTGGCGTCCACGCACGCCGCGCGCAGCGCCGCCGCGGTGGTGGACGCGTGCTACGAGCTCGGCGGCGGCAGCTCCATCTACGCCACGAGCCCGCTCCAGCGCCGCTTCCGCGACGTGCACGCGGCCACGCAGCACATGCTCGTGTCGCGCTCGACGCTCGAGCTGACCGGCCGGCTGCTGCTCGGCCTGCCGAGCGATACGTCGCAGCTCTAGGCGGAAGCGTCCGGAGGGCGCATGCCTGAGCAGATCACGCGCATCCAGTCGATGCGCCCGTCCCGCTCCGAAAGGTAGGCCTGCTGCTCCACGACGAATGGGCCGTCCCCGTTGTGACCCTCGAACCGGTAGCCCACTCGCTCGCGGTCGGCCACGGCCTCGGTCTCGATCGAGAGCACGGCGTCCACCTCGTCCGACTCCTCGAACCACTGGCGCAGGATCTCCTCGACCACCTGGGCCGGATCGGCCGCCGCCCACGAGCGGCGCGGCGTCAGGCCCGCGAAGTCGATCTCCGGGTGGAGCAGCGTCTGGATCCGGTCGAAGTCCTTCTCCGCCAGGGCCTCTGCGAAGCGTGTGCCCAGGGTCGCCACGGCTCTCATTCTTCCAGTCACGCCATCCATACACTCGACCGGTGCCAGCCATCGAGCTCCGCCAGGTCGTCAAGCGCTTCGGCGAGATCACCGCGGTCGACCACCTCGACCTCGACGTCCCCAAGGGGATCTGCCTCGGCCTGCTCGGCCCGAACGGCGCCGGGAAGTCCACCACCATGCGCCTGCTCACGGGCCAGGCGATCGCCGACGAGGGCGACCTGCGGGTGCTCGGGCACGAGCTGCCGGGGGAGTCCAAGGAGGCGCGGGCCAAGATGGGCGTGGTCCCCCAGCTCGACAACCTCGACGTGGACGTGACCGTGGAGGACAACCTCGCGGTGTTCGCCCGCCTCTACCGCGTGAGAGACGTGCGCACAGCGGTGGACCGCTCGCTGGCCCTTGCCCGCCTGACGGACCGCCGCAAGGACGCCGTGGACAAGCTCTCCGGCGGCATGCGCCGCCGGCTGCTGCTCGCGCGCGGGCTCGTGCATTCCCCCAAGCTGCTCCTCCTGGACGAGCCCACCGTGGGCCTCGACCCCCAGATCCGCACCGAGCTCTGGACGCTGATCGACGGGCTGCGCGGCGAGGGAGCCACGATCCTCATGTCCACGCATTACATCGAGGAGGCGCAGCGCCTGGCCGACGAGGTGGCGGTGATGGCGCACGGCAAGGTGATCGCCCGCGGCCGCCCCTCCGAGCTGATCCTCGAGCACGCCGGCCGCGAGACGGCCGAGGTGTACGGGCCGCCGGCCCGCCTCGCCGAGGTGCGCGCCAAGGCGGCCGCGCAGGGCCTGGCGGTGCGCCCGGCGGGCCCGGCGGTGGCGATCGTGGGCTCCGAGAAGGCCACCGACGGCGCCGTGCCCGAGGACGCGGTCCGGCGCGCGGCCTCGCTCGAGGACGTCTTCGTTCTGCTCACCGGGGAGGAGGCCGAGTGACGACATCGGTGCGCACCCGGCCGAGCCGGGTGCTTCCGCAATGAACACGGCCGCGGCAACCGAGACGACGCGTCCCATGAGGCGCCTCGACCCGGCGGCGATCGGCGGCATCATGAGCCGCGAGGTCGCCAACTTCCGGACCTTCTGGAAGTCCACGACCTTCTCGAGCGTGCTCGAGCCGGTGGTGTACCTGCTCGCGTTCGGGCTCGGGCTCGGCGCCACCGTCGTCGACGACGTGGACGGCATGGAGTACGTGCAGTTCGTGGGCACCGGCATGGTGGCCACCGCGGTGATCTTCTCGAGCGCGCTGCCGGCGATGTTCGGCACCTTCGTGAAGCACCGCTTCCAGCGCACCTACGACGCGATCCTCGCGGCGCCGGTGGACGTGGAGGAGCTGGTTACGGCGGAGATGCTCTGGATCGCGCTCCGCTCCGGGTTCTACGGCAGCTTCCCGCTCATCGTGACGATGGCGTTCGGCCTCGACCCGGCTTGGGGCATGCTGCTCGTGCCGTTCTTCGCGTTCGTGACCGCACTCGGCTTCGCGGGATTCGGCATCGCCGTGGCGGCCACCGTGGCCAAGATCGACCAGTTCAGCTACGTCACGACGCTGTTCGTGACGCCGCTGTTCCTGGTCGCGGGCACCTTCTTCCCGATCGACCAGCTCCCGCAGGGCCTCCAGGTGGCGGCCCAGTTCAACCCGCTTCACCAGCTGGTCGAGCTGGTGCGCCACGCCTGCTTCGGGTTCGAGGCCACGGACCTGCTGCGGATAGGCGCGCTCATGGTCTTCGCCCTGGTCCTGTGGCGGGTGGCCGTGGCGCGGCTGGAAAAGCGGCTGATCGACTAGCCCGTCGTGCCCGCCCGGTTCCAAGCGGTCGTGTTCGACAACGACGGGCTGCTCCTCGACACCGAGGAGGCCTGGACGCGCGCGGAGGAGACCCTCTTCGGGCGCCGCGGGCGCACCTTCACGATCGAGCACAAGCGCTGGATCATCGGCTCGTCGAGGGCCACCGCGGCGGTGAAGCTCGAGGCGATGCTGGAGCTGCCCGGCGAGGGCGAGGCGCTGATGGACGAGCTGCACGACCTGGTGATGGAGGAGGCCCTGGCCGGGGTCCCGCCGCGCCCCGGCGCGATCGAGCTGCTGGACGCCCTCGCGGCCGCGGACACCCCGCTGGCGCTCGCCTCCAACTCGTCGCGGCCGTTCGTGGAGCGGACCCTGGAGCGCGCCGGGCTGATCGACGGCCGCTTCCGCCACGTGATCACGGCCGACGAGGTGGAGAGTCCCAAGCCGGCGCCGGACCTCTACCTGGCCGCGTGCGAGGCCCTCGGCGTGGCGGTCGCCGACGCGGCGGCACTGGAGGACTCGCCTCCGGGTGTGGCATCGGCGGCGGCCGCGGGCCTGTTCGTGATCGCGGTGCCGTACTTCTCCGATCAGACGCTTGCCGGGGCCTCGCTCATGGCAGGCTCGCTCGCGGATCCCGAGGTCTGGCAGGCACTCGGACTGCACCAATGACGAGGGGCGCCGCGGGCGATCGCTGAGACGCTCGGTGCATGTCCCCCGTGGGAGCACTGGGCTGGGGCGCGGCCATCCGGCTGCTGCGCTGGCTGCCGATGATCTCCGGCCTGGTCGCACTGGACGCGATCGGCGGGACCAAGGGACTCGTCTTCGGGCTGGTCGCGGCCATCGACGCGGCCGCGCTCTCGCTCATGGCCAACAGGTGGCTGACCGACCGCTCGGACCTGCCGATCCCGGAACCCAGCTGGCGCGAAGCTCTTCTCGTCTGGGCGAACATCTCGGTGCTGCTGACGCTTCAGGTGGCCCTCGGTAACCCGGGCGGAACTGCGGGGCGCATCGCTTCGGTCACGTTCGGGCTGGCGCTGGGCGCCCTCGCCAGCGAGCTCGTGGCCACCCGCAGGGCGCCCGCGGGACCCGCCGGCCTGCTGCGCTAGACCAGGCCCTCCCCCGACCTGTACCAAGGGTCAGGGCGGGACCCAAATTCGGATGAGACGCTCGAACGCATGGAGACGACACGACCGATTGCATGGGGAGCAGCCCTTCGGTGGCTGCGCTGGGCGCCGATGATCGCCGGCCTGATCGCGTTCGACGCGATCACCGGCGTGACCGCATGGCTGGGAGCCGTGGCGGTCGGCGTGGACGTGGGCCTGCTGTGCTGGCTCGTGCACCGCGCGCTGACCAAGGAGATCGACCACCCCAAGCCGCCCATCACGTGGCTCGAGGGGCTCTTCGTGGGCTCCCTGACCTGCTCGCTGCTCGGCATGCAGTTCGCGATCACGGACCCCGGTGGAGTGACCGGCCGTGGCGTGGCGGTGCTGAGCGCCCTGGCTCTCGGCACGCTGCTGACCGAGATGGTCGAGGCCCGACGTGCCCTGGAGGCGGCCCGCAGGCCCGCCATCCGGAGCGCCTCGCGCATGTTCGTCGCCAGCTAGCGGGATACTCGCCCGCGATGTCGCGGGAGAACGTGGAGCTGGTCCGCCGGGGGTTGGAGGCGTTCAACGATCGCGACCTCGACGCGCTGATGGAGCTCTACACCGAGGACGTCGAGTGGCGGCTGATCGGCGGCTTCGTGGATCTGATGGGGTCGGAGCTGTCGGGACGCGACGCGGTCCGGGGGTTCTTCAGCGACTGGATCGAGAACCTCGGAGGCAGTGCGGAGTCGGAGGCCGTGCTGGAAGCCGGCGATCGGGTCGTTCAGGTCTTACGCCTGACCAGCACGGGCGGCGCGAGCGGGGCGCCTGCCACACAACGGATGGGTCAGGTCTTCAGCTTCCGCGACGGCCGCGCGTGCGCAGTGGACAACTACTGGGACGCGGAAGCGGCCCTCGAAGCGGTGGGACTGTCGACCTAGGAATGCTTACGGCCTAAGAAAGCCGCCGCGCATCTACAGGGACGCCTGAGACCGTCAACACAGCGGCCCGTGAGGGCTCCGTGGTCCGGACGACCGCGGACCGTGCCAGAGGAGCGAAGGCGACGAACGAGCGAGGCACTCGCGAGCAGGTCCGAGGTCGAACGGACGACGGAGCCCAACCAGCAACGCCCTAGGAGTCGGAGCGCATCTCCGCCGTCCCGCCGGCCAAACCCGGGCGGGGCAGCGGCACCGAGCCGCGATCGGGGCGCCGCTCCGGCGCCTCCGGCGCGGGCGGCAACACGGGAACGGGGGGCTCCTCGTCGCGACCGAAGACCTGTTCCTCAGTCTGCCCGGCGAGCAGATCGATGAACTGCTCCCGCTCGATCGTCTCGCGCTTGAGAAGCACCTCCGACACGTCGTCGAGCTTCTGGCGGTGCTGGGCGAGGATGTCGCGCGCCGCCTGGTGGGCCTCCTCGACGATGCGACGGATCTCGTCGTCGATCTCGCGGGCGATCTCGTCCGAGTAGTCGGGCTCGGACGAGAACTCGCGCCCGAGGAACGGCTGGCCGTGGTCGTGGCCGAACACCCGCGGCCCGAGCTTCTCGGACATGCCGAAGCGCATGACCATCTGCTTGGCGGTGGCGGTGACCTTCTCGAGGTCGTTGGAGGCGCCGGTGGTGACCTCGTCGAACACGAGCTCCTCCGCGGCGCGACCGCCGAGCGTCATCGCCATGGTGTCGGACAGCTCTGCGCGCGTGGTGAGGAACTTGTCCTCGGTGGGCAGAGAGATCGTGTAGCCGAGCGCCTGGCCGCGCGAGATCACGGAGATCTTGTGGACCGGGTCGGTGTGGTCGAGGTAGTGCGCCACGAGCGCGTGCCCCATCTCGTGATAGGCGGTGATGCGGCGCTCCTTCTCGGACATCACGCGGGTCTTCTTCTCCGGCCCGGCGATCACGCGCATGATCCCCTCCTCCAGCTGGAGATGGTCGATCTCGCGCTTGCCCTGGCGCGCCGCGAGCAGGGCCGCCTCGTTCACCAGGTTCTGAAGGTCGGCGCCGGTGAAGCCGGGGGTCTGGCCGGCGAGCGTGTCGAGCTCGATGGCCTTGGCGAGCGGCTTGCCGCGCGTGTGGACCTCGAGGATCTTGGTGCGGCCCTTGCGGTCGGGCCGGTCCACCACGATCTGGCGGTCGAACCGCCCCGGGCGGAGCAGCGCCGGGTCGAGGATGTCGGGCCGGTTGGTGGCCGCGATGAGGATGATGTTGTCCTTCATCTCGAAGCCGTCCATCTCGACGAGCAGCTGGTTGAGCGTCTGCTCGCGCTCGTCGTGGCCGCCGCCGAGGCCGGCGCCGCGGTGACGCCCGACGGCGTCGATCTCGTCCATGAAGATGATGCAGGGGGAGTTCTGCTTGGCCTGCTCGAAGAGGTCACGCACGCGCGAGGCGCCCACGCCCACGAACATCTCGACGAAGTCCGAGCCGGAGATGGAGAAGAACGGGACCCCGGCCTCGCCGGCCACGGCGCGGGCCAGCAGCGTCTTGCCGGTTCCCGGCGGCCCGTAGAGCAGCACGCCCTTGGGGATGCGCGCTCCGAGCGCCTGGAACTTCTTGGGGTTCTCGAGGAACTCCTTGATCTCCTGGAGCTCCTCCACCGCCTCGTCCACGCCCGCCACGTCGCGGAAGGTGATCTTCGGCGAGTCCACCGACATTCGCTTCGCGCGCGACTTGCCGAAGGACATGACCTTCGAGCCGCCGCCCTGCATCTGGTTGATGATGAACAGCCAGAACAGCAGGAAGATCACGAACGGCAGGATGTACGTGAGGGCCGTGAGCCAGCCCGAGCCTCCCTTGGCCTTGACGTCGATCGGGATGTCCTCGGCCCGCAGCTGATTGACGAGGTTCTGCTCGGTGTTGTCGGGATACGCGGTCTGGTACTTCTTGCCGCCGCGCTTGAGCTCGACGTCGATGCGGTTGTTCTTCGTGTTGAGGGTCACCGACTTGACCGCATTGCCCTCGACCTGGTTGAGGAACTGCGAGTAGTTCGGGTCGGGCGTGCGGTCACCCGGGCTGATGAGCCTCTGCGCGAAGAACGCCAGCACCACCACGATCAGGATGGGGAAAGCGGCGCTCTTGAAAAATCTGCTCACGACGGGCCTCTCGTATCTCCTCTACGCACCCGGGCCGGGTTCTTCTCAGCGAGGAGATCAGCCTCCAGGGTGAAACGCAAGCCTAGCAAGGGGGTATCACTCTCTTACGCCGTTTTCGGCAGGGCGATACGTCTCCTTCAGTCTTCCAACACCGCCACGTAAGGCAGGTTGCGAAAGCGCTCCACGTAGTCGAGGCCGTAGCCGATCACAAAGCGGTTGGGAATCTCGAATCCCACGTAGCGGATCGGCAGGTTCACCTTGCGCCGCTCGGGCTTCGTTAGCAGCGCGCAGACCTCGAGCGAAGCCGGGTCGCGCGCCTGGAGCATCCGCATCAGGTAGGACAGGGTGAGCCCCGAATCCACGATGTCCTCGACGATCAGGACCTCGCGGCCCTCGATCGACACGTCGAGGTCCTTCAGGATCCGCACCACTCCCGACGAGTCTGTCGAGGAGCCATACGAGGAGAGGGCCATGAAGTCCACCTCGCACTCGGTCTCCAGGTGGCGCATGAGGTCGGAGAGGAAGAAGACCGCGCCCTTCAGAACCCCCACGAGCAGCAGCTCGCGCCCCTCGTAGTCGCGTGAGATCTCCGCGGCCAGCTCGCGCACCCGGTGCGCCAGCTCGTCGGGCTGCACCAGGATCTCGCCGATGCCGGGCTCGTCCATCCGCCGCGAGTCTAAGCCTCCGCGGCGCGCGGCCTCACCCGACCGAGCGTGCGCTGAGGCCCACGGTGACCTCCTCGTCCTCGCGCACGGCGAATCGCTCGTCGACCGCCACGCCGGCCACCCACACGATCGCGCCGCCAACCTCGACCACGGGCAGCGCCGAGCGCAGGGCACGCGGGACCTTGCGGTCCGTGAACAGGTCCTGGAGCGACTTGGTGCCGCCCAGGCCCACCGGCCGCATCTCGTCGCCCTCGCGCCAGGCGCGCACCACCAGGCGCCCGCCCACGGCGGCCGGCGACACGGACACCTCGCCCTCCTCGCCGAGCACGGCCTTGACCTCCCAGGCGCCGAACCGCACGTTGCCCGGCACGAACAGCTCCACCGGCTCCGGCGTGGCCGGCTCCTCGCGGGCCGGCACGAACCGGACCGTGCCGTACTCCGCCACGGCCTGCAGGCCGCCGCCGAGGTCGAGCGACTTGGTGCCGTCGCTGCCCAGGGCCATCACGTCCTCCGCCTCCCTGCGTGAGAGCGGGCGCGCGCCCCCCGCCGCGCTCTCGGCGAGCGCGCGGAGCACCAGCCGCCGGAGGGCCGCGGGCAGCTGCTCGAGCGCCGCCAGCGGTACCGCGGGGCCGCCGCCCAGCGCCTGGAGCGCGTCCGAGGCCGCTATGTCGAGGATCTCCGCCTCCTCGCGCAGCTGCCGGGCGGTCTCCGCGATCGTGAGCTCGGCCTTCGGGCTGAGGTGCTTGAGCGCCGTGACCACCTCGTGTCGCACGCGGGCGCGCGCGAAGCGGGCGTCGGCGTTCGAAGGGTCCTCGCGCCACTGGAGGTAGCGGACCCGCAGGTACTCGCGCACCTCCTCGCGCGTCACCTCGAGCAGCGGCCGCACCAGCCGGCCGCGCCGGGCCTCCATGCCCCTGAGCGCCCGGCTGCCGGGCGACACGGCGAGCCGGTAGAGCACCGTCTCCGCCTGGTCGCTGGCGGTGTGCGCCGCCGCGAAGTCCCCGGTGGTGGCGGCCTCAGCCAGCGCGTAGCGCGCCTCGCGAGCCTCGGCCTGGAGGTTGCCGGACGGGGGCAACTCCACCTTCTCGACGGTTAGCGGCACCCCCAGCCGTTCGCAGAGCCGCCGGCAGAACTCCTCGTCGCCGTCCGCCGTGGGCCGGAGCCCGTAGTTCACGTGGAGCGCCGACACCTGGGCGCCCATGCGCACGGCCACATCGAGCAGGCAGACCGAGTCGCCGCCGCCGGAGAGGAGCACGAGCAGCGGCCCGCCGCTCCTGATGAGGCCTCCATCGCGTGCGCTGTCCAGTGGTCGGGTGCTCATGTGGCCTTGGGGCTCGCCCTGCATAGCTGGTGCGGCTCGTCGAAGCCCTTCAACTTCACCTGACCGATCGGCTCGAAGCGCAGATGCGGCGAGGGACGCACGGCATCGAGCACGGAGTCCGTGAGCAGCACCTCGCCGCCGCGGGCGCGTGCGACCACGCGCGACGCCAGGTTGACCTCGCGGCCGAAGTAGTCCCCGTCGCGGTAGAGCGTCCGCCCGTAGTGGATGCCTATGCGCGGCTCGGGACGCTCGTCGAACATCGCCGCGAAGCCCACGGCCCAGTCCACGAGCGAGTGCACGTCCTGCCCCACCACCATCACCTCGTCGCCGATGGTCTTCACCACCCGGGCCGTGTCGGGAAGCGTGTTGGTCACGCCCTCCACGAAGCGCTCGACCGACGACAGCGCCTCCTCCTCGCCCTCCTCCTCGGTGAAACGCGTGTAGCCGGCCAGGTCCGCGAAGGCGACCGCCACGCGAACGCGGCCGAGGTCCACGTCCTCGCCCTCCATGTCCATCTCCATGTGACCGATCACGTCCTGCTCCACGAAGTGCTGGAGGAAGCGCCGGTGCACGTAGTCCATGAGCGGCGAGGAGAGCGGCAGCAGGTCGCGCGCCAGCCCCTCCATCTCCTCGGCCATCTCGAGCCCGGGCACCCCGTCGCGCATCAGCGGCTCGTGCACGTAGAGGTGGAAGAGGCGCACCTCGGCGTCGGCGATCTGCGACAGCGCCTGGCCGTAAACGCGGCATAGCTGGAGGAAGGCCACGAGCGGGAAGCCCGCGGCGAGCACAGACGCCACGTACTGGACCACCTGGGTGTCGTCCTCGCTCATGTGCTCGAGCCCCTCGCGCGGCAGCCCGATGCCGGTCCAGAAGCGCTCCACCAGAGCGGGCTCGAGGTCCGTGAGCCTCGCGACCTCCTCGAGAGTCCGGTGCGCGCGCTCGTCGGCGAACAGGTCCTCGATGAAGCCGTAGGCCAGCCGCCCCTGCTCCCCGGCGCGCCGGATGTGCTGGAGGCTGTGCCCGCGCTCGCGCATGCGCACCACGATCCGGGCATGGGAGACCGCCGCCGGCGGCCACTCGCGTGAGCCCTTGAGGTTGGGGATCACGCCGCTGTCGGCCCAGCGCCTGAGGGTCGCGGTGGTCACGCCCACGCGCTCCGCCGCCTGCTTGAGAGTGAGGGTCGTCTCGGGATCCACTGCCAGGTCCGCCCGGGTGCGCGGCCGCACGCCGAGTCTGACAAGAACCGCATCGGTGCGCAGCCGGCCAAGCCGGCTGCTTCCGCAAACCGGCGCCTGCCTCGGGGGTCCGGTCGGGGATAGACTCGCCGCGGCAGTCATTAACCGGGGAGGTTGGAGGAATTTGAACTACTTCGTAACAGGGGCCACCGGCTTCATCGGGCGGCACCTGGTTGCCGAGCTGCTCAAGCGCGACGGCACCATCTACGTGCTCGTGCGCGACGGCTCCCGCGGCAAGCTCGACGCGCTCGTACAGCGCCTCGACGCTCCCGAGGGGCGGATCGTGCCGGTGGCCGGAGACCTCGCCAAGCCCGGGCTGGGCGTAGAGGGCTTCGACGAGCCGATCGACCACCTCTTCCACCTCGCCGCGATGTATGACGTGGAGGCCGAGGAGGAGGCCTCGGAACGGGCGAACGTGGACGGCACCCGCCACGTGATCGAGTTCGCGAACGCCCACGAGGTGGGCCGCTTCCACCACACCAGCTCGATCGCCGTCGCCGGGGAGTACCGCGGCGTGTTCCAGGAGGACATGTTCGACGAGGGGCAGCGGCTGCCCCATCACTACCACCGGACCAAGTACGAGTCCGAGCGCCTCGTGCGCAGCAGCGTCGAGGCCAAGACCCTGATCTTCCGACCGGGCATCGTCGTCGGCCACTCCGAGACCGGCGAGATGGACAAGATCGACGGGCCCTACTACTTCTTCAAGCTGCTCCAGCGGCTTCGCCACGCGCTCCCGGAGTGGGTGCCGCTGGCGGGCCCGCAGGGCGGCGACACGAACATCGTGCCGGTGGACTTCGTGGCGCGCGCGATGGATCACATCGCCCACATCCCGGACGACGATCTCCCCGGGGACACGTTCCACCTCGTCAACCCGGAGCCGATGACGGTGGGCGAGACGCTCAACGAGTTCGCGAAGGCCGCCCATGCGCCGCAGCTGGCGATGCGCGTGGACAGCAACGTGACGAACGCCATCCCCAAGCCGGTGCGCGCGGGGCTGATGGCGCTGCCCACCATCAAGCGGATCCGCAATCAGATCTACCACGACCTGGGGATCCCGCCGGCCGCGATGGAGAATCGCGACTTCCACTGCAAGTTCGACGCGCGCGACTCGCAGCGCGCGCTCACGGGCACGGGCATCGCGGTGCCGCCGCTGGGCACGTACGCCCCGGTGCTGTGGGACTACTGGGAGCGCAACCTCGACCCGGACCTGTTCCGCGAGCGCAGCCTGGCCAGCTCGATCAAGGGCAAGCGGATCCTCATCACGGGCGCCTCGAGCGGCATCGGCCTCGAGACCGCGGTGAAGATCGGCGAGGCCGGCGGCGAGGTGATCCTGGTCTCGCGCACGCGCGAGAAGCTCGAGGAGGTGGCCAAGCAGGTGGAGGACGCGGGCGGCACCGCCCATGTGCACCCGGCCGACCTCTCCGACCTCGACGAGGTGGACCGCCTGGCGGCCGAGGTGCTCGAGCAGCACGGCGGCGTGGACGTGCTCGTCAACAACGCCGGCCGCTCGATCCGGCGCTCGGTGAAGGCCTCCTACGACCGCTTCCACGACTACGAGCGCACGATGCAGCTGAACTACTTCGGCGCCCTCAAGCTGATCCTCGCGTTCCTACCGGGGATGCGCGAGCGGCGCTCGGGCCACATCGTGAACGTGTCCTCGATCGGGGTGCAGACCAACACCCCGCGCTTCTCCGCCTACGTGGCGTCGAAGTCGGCGCTGGACGCCTTCTCACGCTGCGTGGCCCCCGAGGTGATCGGCGACAACGTGAACTTCACCACCGTGTTCATGCCGCTCGTGCGCACGCCGATGATCGCCCCCACCGACATCTACAAGGCCTTCCCCACGCTCACCCCGGAGGAGGCGGCGCAGATGCTCTGCGACGCGATGATCGACAAGCCCAAGCGGATGGCCTCGCGGCTCGGGACGATGGGCGAGATCCTCTACTCGATCTCGCCGAAGAGCGTGGACATCATTCTCAACACCGCCTACAACCTCTTCCCCGACTCGCACGCCGCCAAGAAGAAGAAGACCGAGCTCGTGGCGGGGGAGGCCGAGCAGAAGCCCGACCAGGAGATGTCCACGGAGGCCGTGGCGATGGCCTACATCCTGCGCGGAGTGCACTTCTAGCCGGGTGCGTGCGGCGTCAGGGTTGCCAGCAACCGCCCCGTCGTGAATACTTAGTAATCCCTGAGCGCCGCTCCCCGGGAATGATTCTCGGGGAGCGGCGGGTTTACCTCCCTCTCAGGCGAACGCCGAGCCGCGCTGGACCAGGTTCGAGTAGACCGTCTGCTGGATCGTCTCGCGCACACGCTCGGAGAGCTCGAACACGAGCGCGCGGTCGTCCACCGCTCCGGCGGGGTAGCCGGCGGTCTCGATCGGATCGCAGAACTCGATCCGCCACTTCGACGGAAGCGGCACCAGGCCGGCCGGTCCGAGCCACGGGAAGGTCGGCGTGACGGGGAAGAAGGGAGCGCCGAGGAGCCGGGCCAGCTGGGGCACATCCGCGATCTTCGGGTAGATCTCCTCGCTCCCCACCACCGCCACGGGCACGATCGGGGCGCCCGTGCGCAGGGCGAGCTCCACGAAGCCTCCGCGCCCGAAGCGCTGGAGACGGTAGCGCTCCGAGAACGGCTTGCCGGTGCCCTTGGCCCCCTCGGGGAACACGGCCACCAGCTGGTCCTGCTCGAGCAGTCGCAGCGCGTTGTAGGGGGAGGCCACCACGCCTCCGAGCCGGCGGATCGCGGTGGAGATCCAGGGAAGCTCGAACGCCCAGTCGAGCACGAGGAAGCGGGGGTGGCGCGGCAGCGGGTGCTCGCGCCGCAGCGCCAGGGCCATCATCGTGGCGTCCCACGGGAGGATGCCGGCGTGGTTGGCCACCAGCAGCGCCCGCCCGTGGGAGGGCACCCGCCGCGCGCCCTCCACCTCCACGCGCCACCAGCGCTCGTAGAGGAACGCGAACAGCGGCTCGAGCACGTCGGTGAACTGCTCGTCGTAGCCCCACTCGTCATCCGAGTAGTCGCCCTCGAGCCGGCGCATCCCCAGCCGCAGCGCCTCGCTCGCCTCGCGAGGGAGCGCCACCATGCCACGGCCGAGCGCCTCCGGCAGGTCCACCCCGGCATCGAGGCCCTCACGCAGCAGCCGCATGAACGAGATCGCCGTGCCCACGCCACGCCCGTGCCTGGGCCGCGGCGGCAGCGGGTCGCGCGGCTGGCGCGGCGGCGCCGTGTCCGTGCGCTGCGCGCTCATGCCGCCGCCGCCCGCACCGGCGGGACGATGCTCATCCCCGCGCGCGTGCGCGCCCAGTCGCGCACCGCGGCCTCGGTGGAGAGCTGCGGCCGGAAGCCCACCTCGCGCTCGAGCCGCGTCAGGTCCACCCCGCGTCCGTGGCGCAGGAGCCGGCGGAAGTCCTCGGACAGCGGGGTCATGCCCGCCCGCCGTGCCGCGCGAGGTGACCGGGCCGAAGAGCGGACCCGCCAGCGGGAGCGGCGCGCGGCGCGGCGAGCCTGATCATGCGGGCCAGCCCGATCGTGCCCTGAGCCGCCACGTTCACGGCCCCGCGAACCGGCCGGGCCACCGCCGCCGCAAGCGCGTCGAGGCCGTCGCGCTCGTGCACCACCTGGATCCGCGGATCGAACCCGAGGTAGGTGGGACAAGCGGGAAGCGACAGGTAGCGAGTGATCTGCGAGTGCACCGAGGGCCCGATCGCCGGCTGGTAGCGGAGCATCGTGCAGACCACCTCGGGGTGGCGCCGGGAGTAGGTCTCGAAGTAGTTCTCGATCTCGGCCACGTCACGCTGGAACCGCGAGCGCAGCGGGAACAGGCGGGTCATCTCCTCGGTGAAGAACTGCGGGGCGTGGGGCTCGGCTCCGTAGATCCCCGCGGAGCCGCGCACGATGATCGTCCGCACCGTGGGCGCCTTCTCGAGCGCCGCCAGCAGCTGGAGGGAGCCGATCACGTTCACGTCGTGCATGCCCTGCGGGCGAGAGCCCGTGACCGGGTTGGCGCACGATCTGGTTGTGCACCACCGTGTCCACCTCGAGCGGCGGGATCAGCTTCGCGATCAGCGGGTTGCGGATGTCGGCGTCGATCACCTCGGTGCGCTCGAGCGTGAGCTTCGGCGCCCGGGTGTCGAGGCCGGCCACCATCTCCACGGACGGGTCGCGCTCGAGGCGAGCGGCCAGCTCGGCGCCGAGGTGGCTGCCGACGCCGGTGATCAGCACCCGGCGGCCGGCCATCAGCCGCTGCGTTTGGCGGGCGGCTTGCGCGCCGCCGGCTTACGCGTGGCCGGCTTGCGCCGCGCCGGGAGCCGCTCCTCGATCGCGTCGAGCCGGCGACCGATCGCGCGCAGCTCGGCCTTGAGCTCGCGTATGTCCTCGTAGGTGGCCGGGCGGCGAGTGTCGATCGCCTCGGCCACGGCCTTGCGGCTGCGGGCGATCCTCTGCTCCGCGCCCTTGCGCAGGTCCTCGACGGTGTCCTGCGCTGCGTCGCGGCTGCGGCCGGCCGAGCCGAGCGTGGTCTCCACCGTTCGCTCCACCGCATCGCGGAGGGCGTCCGAGAGCTCCTTCGGGTTCGTCGGTCGTTTGGCCATCGGCCTCTGAGTCTCCCAGGCGCCCGTCTATCGTGCGCGCCCGTGCCGCTCGAGCACCACGTCCGCCCCATCCACCTCCGGCCCGCCACCGAGCTTGCCGAGCGGGTGCTGCTGCCCGGCGATCCCCACCGCGCCCTCGGCGTGGCCCAGGAGCTGCTCGAGGCGCCGCTGATGTTCAACCACGCGCGCGGGCTCTGGGGATACACGGGCCTGGCCGGCGACGGCGAGCCGCTTTCGATCCAGTCCACGGGCATGGGCGGACCGAGCGCGGCGATCGTGTGCGAGGAGCTGATCGCGCTCGGCGCACGGCGCCTCGTCCGGATCGGCACCTGCGGGGCGCTGCGCGACGACATCGAGATAGGCACCCTGCTGGCGGCGCGCGACGCGCTGCCGGCAGACGGCGCCAGCACCGGTCTCGGCGCCGACGGGCCCGTGGCCGCGAGCCCCGGCCTCCTGGAGCGCCTGGTCGCGGCCGGCGCCACGCCGGTCACGGTTGCCACCACCGACCTCTTCTACGACGGGCGGGCCGGGGCCGCGGAGGGCTGGCTGAGCCAGGGCGCCGCGGCAGTTGAGATGGAGACGGCAACTCTCCTGCGGCTGGCCGAGCTGCGGGGGGTGGAGGCGGCCGCGGTGCTCGGCGTGACCGACGTGCCCGGTCCCGGCGGGTCGCGCCGGGCGGAGCCGGAGGAGCTCGAGGCGATCGGCCTGCGCGTGGGGCGCGCGGGCTACGAGGCGCTCAGGTCTCGCTGACGGTGAGGCGCTCCTGCGCGCGCGACACCGGCGGATGGTCCGGGTCGATCGAGGCGCGAAGGGATGCGACGTCGCGGGCGATCTCGTCGAGCCTGCCCTCGATCGCCGTCAGGCGAGCGTCCGACCCGTCCTGGCGTGCGCGCTCATCGACGCGGTCCATGGCGTCCTCGATGCCCTCGAGGCGCTGCGACAGCGAGCGCAGCCGGCGCGTCACACGCTCGATGTCGGCCGCCGAGGGCAGGTTGAGCGCCCCCATCGCGACCTCCTGAGCCTGGACCGCCTTCTCGCGGGCCTCGAACGCGCGCGCGATCGTGGCGTTGACGACGGGGTTCGAGATCAGTTCCTCGGCGATCTTCCCGAGGGCCTCCTCGCCCTGCCGGGAGAGGCGATCCACGAAGCCTTCGTCGTGCTCGGGGGCGGCCACCGGCCGCAGCGTAGCCGATCGTCTCGCGCGGGTCGCCGCGAGGCGTGTGATCTAACCCTCGACTGGACCCTTAGGTCATGCAGGTAGTCGTGCACCGGCTGAGGGACCCGCCTGAGCGACTGAAGTTCTCGTGCGGGCCGGTCGATAGAGGAGTTGATCTTGCGTCCTCCGCCCGCGCAGCCGCATGCGGGAGGGGATGCCGGTAAGAACCCCGATTTGGCTTCCCAGAGCAGAAAACCAGCCCTCGACCCGAAGTCCGCCAGCCGCGGAGTTCGAGGCCTGCTCGCGATTCCCGTGAAGCTGCCGGTGGCCGTGCTGTCCATGGCGACCGTCGTGGCCTCCCTGCTCACGGCGCTCACGATCCCCGTGGCCGCTCAGACCCAGACGGCTCCGGTGGCCCCCGCGCCGATCCCGGTGCCCCCGGTCACCACCGCTCCCACCACGACCGTCCAGGCCGCTCCGGCGCCCCAGCCGGTGGCGCCGCAGGCGGCCGCTCCCACGACGCCCGAGCCCGCCGCCACCGAGACGAGCACCACGGAGGCGGCGGCCACCGAGACCACCCCGGCCGAGACCACCCCGGCCGAGAAGCCCGAGCAGGCGCCGCGCTCCACCGGCGGTGCTCCCCAGGAGCGCACCGGCAGCGGTCAGCAGGTGCGGCGGCCGCGCGAGCGCGTAAAGAGGATCCCCTCGCGCGTGAAGCGCAGGACCACCCGCGAGGACAGCGGCCCCCGCGAGCGCCGCGCCTCGCTGCGCAACCCGGACGGCTCCCCCACCCGCTCGAACCCGAGCTTCATCGACGCCCTGCCGGGTCCGTCGTCCGCGTCCGGGGTGCCGAACTTCATCATCAGGAAGTTCAGGGTGCCGCCGTTCCTGCTGCCGATCTACCAGGCCGCGGGGATCGAGTACGGGATCCGCTGGGAGGTGCTGGCGGCGATCAACGAGATCGAGACCGACTACGGCCGCAACCTGAACGTGTCCTCGGCGGGCGCGCTGGGCTGGATGCAGTTCATGCCCTCGACCTGGCGGATGTACGGCACTGATGCCAACGAGGACGGGCGCAAGGATCC
Organism: uncultured Thermoleophilaceae bacterium; assembly: GCA_963764665.1. Taxonomy (GTDB): domain Bacteria; phylum Actinomycetota; class Thermoleophilia; order Solirubrobacterales; family Thermoleophilaceae; genus JACVRW01. The sequence continues at coordinate 29,236 of CAVXTL010000003.1, forward strand.
CTACAACCCGGTCGACGCGATCTTCGCCGCCGCCCGCTACCTCTCCGCCGCCGGCTACGAGGACGACGTCAGGCGCGCGATCTTCGCCTACAACCACGCCGACTGGTACGTCGACTCCGTCCTCCTGCGCACCAGGCTGATCGCCGGAGTGCCCGCCGACCTGATCGGCTCGCTCACCGGCCTCACCGAGGGCCGCTTCCCCGTATACGCACGCGCCCGCTACGCCGACGACCTGGCCGAGCGCTCCCTGCTCAAGCGCGCCAAGGCCGGCGAGAACGCCGCCAACCTCATCGAGTCGAGCGACGGCCGGCGCAGCATCGGGATCTTCACCCGCCTGGGCGCCCCGGTGGTAGCGGTCAACGACGGCCAGGTCAAGAAGGTGGGCGAGAGCCGCAAGCTCGGGCGCTACATCGTGCTGCAGGACGTGTACGGCAACCGCTACACCTACGCGCACCTCGGCTCGGTGTCGAGCTTCTACCCCGTGCCGAAGACCGACCCCGACTCCGCGCGTCGCAACGCACGCGCCCTCCCCGCGCACGAGCTCGAGGACCCGGCGCCGAGCGCGCCCGCCTCGGCGGGCAGCCAGCCGGACCTCGCCAGCCGCGACCACGTGATCCCGTCGACTCCGGGGTCGGACGCCTCGCTGCCGGTAAAGGAGCGCCTGTTCGCGCACCCGGACAGGCCGGGCGCGCGCGACGCCGGCGGGCTCGAGCAGATCGCCGACTCCAAGCTGAGCAAGAAGGCCGGCTTCGAGACCTTCGACGCCTACTTCTCGCGGCCGTTCGGCCTCGACCCCTCGAAGGTGCGCCTGCGCCGCCTGCGCAAGGGCTCCCAGGTGATCGGCGGCACGGTGCTCGGCCGGGTGGGCCGGCCCGACTCCGGTGGCGCCGCACGCCTGAACTTCTCGATCCGGCCCGCCGGCCGCGGCGCGCCGCTGATCGATCCGAAGCCGATCCTCGACGGCTGGAAGCTGCTCGAGGCCACGGCGATCTACCGCGCCTCGGGCCGCAACGTTCTCTACGGCAGCAAGGGCGGCTCCGCCTCGATCGGCCAGATCATGCTCTGGCCGAAGCGGCTGCTCGAGCGCCGGGTGCTGTCCGACGAGCGCATCGAGCTCTATGGATGCGGGCGCGACGACGTGCGCTCCGGGCAGATCGACCGGCGCGTGCTCGCCACGCTCGAGTACCTGGCCGAGTCGGGACTCAAGCCAACGGTGACCTCGCTCAAGTGCGGCCACGGCTTCTACACCAAGTCGGGCAACGTCTCGGAGCACAGCTCCGGCAGCGCGGTGGACATCGCGAAGATCAACGGAGTGCCGATCCTCGGCCACCAGGAGGGCGGCGGCATCACCGAGCAGACCGTCCGCCGCCTGATGCGCCTCCAGGGCACGATGCAGCCGCACCAGATCATCTCCCTGCTCGAGATGGGCGGACCCACGATGTCGATGGCCGATCACGCCGATCACATCCACGTAGGCTTCAAGCCGCTGTTCGGTCCCAACCGCAAGCTCGGGCGCCAGGCGATGCAGGTGCTGAAGCCGGGTCAGTGGTCCGATTTGATCGCCCGCCTCGCCGAGATAGATAATCCCGTCGTGCCCACCAAGCCCTCCAAGTACGCCCTCCCGGTGCACAAGCGCCACCGGGCGAGCGACGCCCACTCGGGCGAGTAGCGCCACGGCGGCGTCGCCCGAGAAGCCGACGACCTTCGGGTTCGTCCAGATCGAGTTCGGCTTCTTGCTGGGCCCGCCGGACGGCCGCTACCTCGCGCGCGCGTCCGCCGACGGACCGCTGGAAGCGGTGCTCGTGCTCACCACGCTCGGCGCACCGGAGCGGCGGCGCTGGCGAGGCAAGCGCGGCCGCGACGTGGAGAGCGCCGAGCCGGAGTCGGTCCCGACCACGCGGGTCACGGTCGTGCGGCCGGAGCCGTTCCCGTCACGCGCGGAGGCCGGCGAGTGGCTGGCGGCCCTGCGCTCGTCGGGCGCCGGCGCCGAGCTGGACGCGGCGTTCGGTCTCCTGAACCGGGCGCTGCACGCCTGGCGGGCCGCCGCGAGCGACCCCTACGCCGGCGATGTGGTCCTTCAGCGCGCCCTCGTGGCCCGGATCGGCCTCGGCGACGGCGAGGCGGTGTCCCACGGCCGCTTCATCGAGGCATGGGAGCTGCCGCCGCCGGGCGCTCGTAAGACGCGCCGCTCGATGGAGGCCCCCGAGGAGCGCTTCGCGGCGCTGGTCGGCGGACACGGGTCGCCGCTTGCCGCCGACGAGCTGGTGCTCCGCGCCCGCGCCGACCTCGACGCCGGTCGCACGCGCGAGGCGGCGCTCCAGGCGCGCGTGGCGCTCGAGGCGCTCCTGGCCGAGCTCCAGTCTCCCGCCATCGACGGGCTGGCCGAGCAGCGGCCGGTCGTGGCCGACGCGGCCAACCAGGCCCTGCGCGGTGAGGTGGCCGGGCCGGTGGCCGCCGGCCTCGGCGACGCCATCGAGGCGATGGAGACCTGCTGCCGGCGCGTGCGCCTCGGCGGCTGAGCTCTCGAACGAATAGCGAGATCTTCACCTCCCGCTGCAGTGGATGCGCTGAACTGCCGATCAGTGCCGTCCATGACGACTCCCCCGCGCCGCCCAAGACCCCCCTCGTCCCGGCCGAGCGCGCTCTCCGTGGTGCCGGCTCCGGCGCCGCGCCCATGCGGCCGAGCCTGGATCAACGGCCGCGAGATCGGCGGTCCAGCGGGCGGCGTCGCGCACCTCGCTCGCGGCCACGACTGAGCTACGCTGGCCGCATGGCTCGGGTCGCCGCCGCGCTCCTTGCACCGGCCTTGGCGCTGGTGCTCGCCGCGACCGGGTTCGCGGACACCCAGAAGGTGAAGGACGCCCACGGCGACGGTCACGCCGGATGCGAGATCTACGCCGCCACCGCGGGACACGCGAAGGGTGGCCGGCTCAAGCACACGATCACGGTCAGGGACCGCATCTCGTCGAAAGCGCTGGCGCCGATCTTCCTGATCTTCGGGAAGAAGAGCGAGGTCGGCGGTGCGCCGCGCGCGACCCTCTCCTCGGGAGCGAGCGGCGTCAGAACCTCGCTGAGCAAGAACAGGAGAACGGTCACCTACACGATCAAGGCGGCCAGGCTCCGGTCCGAGGCGGAGATCTCCAAGCGCCAGAAGTCGTACTGGTGGGTGGCCAACGGCTGCTTCGCCAATCCGGACTGGGCGCCCGGCACCCGCAGCGGCGGACCGAAGCTGAAGGCGCACCGGTTCTCCGCCAGGCGCTGAGCTAGGACGCCGCGACGAGCCGGCACATCAGGTCTGCCGCCTGGCTGTCGTCGAGCCCCTGCTCCCGTGCCAGCGAGCTCCACGTGGTGAAGGCGAGCGAATGCCCGATTGCGGCCGACACCCGCTCCCGGGCACGTCCGCGGGCCTTCCGGCCGGCCATGAGGACGTCCCGAGCGGCCGCGAGGTAGTCGTAATAGCTGCTGAACTGGCGCTTGACGCTCGGCACGAGCGCCTGGTCGCGCACGAGGTTCTCCATCATGCGCTGCGTGTTCCGGTACGAGCCGTAGAGCTCCTGGAGGGCGCTGGCCAGGCGCTCATCCGGATCGGCGATCGCGGCCCAGCGCGCCAGGTCCGGCACCGGGTGTGCGGCCCTCCAGTGCGAGCTGCAGGCCAGGAACAGCGCCGCCTCGTCCGGGAAATGCCGGTAAACGGTCGAGCGGCGGACACCGGCGTGCTCGGCCACGGCGCTGACCGAGGTGCGTGCCGGCCCGACAGTTCCATGCAGCTCCACGGCGCTCTCCGTTATGCGCAGGCGGGTCTGCTCCTCGAGCTCGGCGCGTCGCTTCTTCTTGTAGGGGCGTGTTTCGTTGGACATAGGTGTTCGTTCAATCTTGACAGATGGATCAGGCGTCTGTACATTCGCGCGACACTGTGTTCGATGAACGGAGCTACCCCATGCAGCCCACCACCACACCCACGATCGTCGGGCCGAAGGACGGCAAGGCCGGATTCCTCGGCAGCATCGGCGTGCGTTTCATGATCGACGGCCCCGAGTCCGACGACCGCTTCTCGCTCGTAGAGCACCCGATGTCCCCTCGGGCGCTGGCCGCTCCGCTGCATCGGCACAACCGCGAGGACGAGTACAGCTACGTGCTTCAGGGCCGCATGGGCGCCCTCCTCGGAGACGACGTGGTCGAGGCGGGCCCCGGCGACCTGGTGCACAAGCCGCGCGGCCAGTGGCACACCTTCTGGAACGCCGGCGACGAGCCCGCCCGGATCCTCGAGATCATCTCCCCGGCCGGCTTCGAGGTCTTCTTCGAGGAGCTCGTGGAGATGGGCGGCGCTGTGAACGCCGATCCGCAGGCGCTGGCCGCGCTGTCGGCCCGCTACGAGCTGGACATGGACCCCACCAGCATCCCCGGACTGCTCGAGCGCTTCGACCTGAGGATCGGTGAGCCAAGCTAGGCCCAGGCGCCGGGAACGAGGACGACCCGCCAGCCATCGGGATCCTCGAACGTGAGCGCGTCCACGCCGTCCCACCACGGGTTCTCGGCGGCCACCGGCTCGCTGCCGAGCGAACGAAGGCGTGCGGCGGCGCGATCGCGCGTGGCTGCGTCGTCCAGGTAGAACACGAGCAGGTTCTCGGCGCTCGGGGCGCCGCCCGGACTGCCGTCGGAGTGGCTGGTGAACTCGAGCTGGAGCTCACGCCCCGGCAGGCCCAGGATCGCGCCGCTGTAGCCGTGGTGGTCCTCGAAGCCGCCGATCTGCTCGAGGCCCAGCCCCTCCGTGTAGAACCGGACGACCTCCGCCAGCCTGTCGGTGGGCCGGGCCACCCGGATCGACGTGAAGGCGCGGGCTACGTTCGGCACGGCGCCGAGAGTATTGCCGCGCCGGCTGTCACGGCACGAGCAGCAGCCTCGTCTCCTTGGTGAGACCCAACGAGAGGAGACGTCATGAAGGTCCTGGTAGCAGGCGCCACCGGAGCACTCGGCCGGCAGCTCGTTCCACGACTCGTCGCAGGCGGCCACGAGGTGGTGGGCACGACCCGCCAGGCCTCCAAACGAGAGGCCGTGCTCGCGCTCGGAGCCAGGCCGGTGGTCGTGGACGCCCTCGATCCCGACGCCGTGGCACGCGCGGTCGCCGAGTCGGAGCCCGAGGTGATCGTCCACCAGCTCACCGCCCTGTCGGGCTCAATCGACCTGCGGCACTTCGAGCGGGACTTCGCCCTCACCAACCGGCTGCGCACCGAGGCCACCGACCACCTGTTGGCCGCGGGCCGCGCGGTGGGCGCGAGCAGGTTCGTGATCCAGAGCTACGCCGGCTGGCCGTTCGCCCGCACCGGCGGCGCGGTGAAGACCGAGGACGATCCGCTCGACCCGACGCCGGCCGAGCCCATGCGCTCGGGGCTGGACGCCATCCGTCACCTCGAGGATGCGGTGATCGGCGCCGACTGGACCGAAGGCGTGGTGCTCCGCTACGGCGGCTTCTACGGTCCCGGCACGTCGCTGAGCTCGAACGGAGAGCACCTCGAGGCGATCCGCCGGCGCAAGTTCCCCGTCGTGGGCAGTGGGGCGGGCGTATGGTCGTTCGTCCACATCGAGGACGCCGCCGACGCGACCGCGATCGCGGTGGAGCGCGGCAGGCGTGGGATCTACAACATCGTGGACGACGAGCCGACACCGGTGGCGGAGTGGCTGCCCGCCGCCGCGGCGACCTTCGGCGCCAAGCCCCCGCGCCACGTCCCGCGGCTGGTGGGCCGGCTGCTTGCGGGCGAGGCGGTCACGGTCATGATGACCGAGGTGCGGGGAGCATCGAATGCGAAGGCCAAGCGCGAGCTTGGCTGGCAGCCGCGGCACCCGAGCTGGCGCGAGGGCTTCACCGAGGTGGCCGCGTGACCGACGCGCACGACCAGCTGCTCGACGAGCTCCGGCCGGCGGCCTTCGCGATCGCCTACCGCATGCTCGGGAGCGTGGCCGAGGCGGAGGACGTGGTGCAGGAGGCACTGCTCCGCGTCCTCCGCGCGCTCGAGGGGGGCGAGCGGATCGAGTCCCCGCGCGCGTACGTGGCCACGGTGGCCACCCGCCTCTCGATCGACCAGCTGCGCTCGGCGCGGGTGCGCCGGGAGACCTATGTGGGCGAGTGGCTGCCCGAGCCGCTGGTCACCGATCCGGCCGGCGACCCGGCCCGGCAGGCCGAGATGGCCGACTCGCTGTCGCTCGCCTTCCTCGTCCTGCTCGAGAGCCTGTCGCCCGGAGCAGCGCGCGGTTCTGCTGCTGCGCGACGTGTTCGACTACGGCTACGGCGAGATCGCCGGGATCGTCGGCAAGAGCGAGGACAACACGCGGCAGCTCGCGGCCCGGGCGCGCAAGCACGTGGAGGAGGGCCGCCCGCGCTTCGAAGCATCCCGCGAGCAGCGCGACGAGCTTGCGCGGCGGTTCTTCGCGGCGGCGCAGCACGGCGACCTCGGCGGCCTCGAGGCCCTGCTCGCCCACGACGTGGTCCTGCACGGCGACGGCGGCGGCAAGGCGCCCGCACTGGCCCGCGCGGTCCAGGGCCGGACGCGCGTGGCGCGCACGCTCATGGCCTGGATGAAGCAGGGCGCCAGGATCGCCGGCGCCTCGATGCGCCCGGTCGAGGTGAACGGCCAGCCGGGCGCCCTGCTCCTCGACGGCGAGCAGCGCGTGATCAGCGTGATGGCGCTCGACATCGCCGACGGCCGGATCCAGGGCGTGCGCTCGATCGTCAACCCCGACAAGCTCGGCCACATGGGGCCGGTGGCGGACGTGCGGGAGTTGCTGAAGCGCCGATCGCGCTAGCCTCGGTCGCAGACGTTCTCCGTTCACTCGGTTGGCCCACCGAAAGGAACACCACGAACACGTCTTCGCCTCGGCGCCCATTCAGCGTGCCCGAGATCGCCTTCCTGACCGGCATCCCGGTGTTGTGGGGGCTTCTGCTCCTCCTGCACCCCGTCGGTGACGAGTACTACGCGACCGTGCAGGACCAGGTGGGCAGGTGGCAGGTCGTGCACCTGGGAACCATGCTCTTCATTCCGCTTATGGCCGCCGTGGGATTCGTGCTGCTCCGTGGCATCGGCGGCGTCGCGGCCATGGTGAGCCGCATCGGGCTCGCGGTGTTCGCCGTGTTCTACCTCGCGTGGGAGGTGCTGGTCGGAATCGGGACCGGCCTGCTCGTGGATGACGTGACCCGCCTCCCCGCATCGGAGCGCGCCACCGGAGTCACGCTCGTCGACGAGTACGTGGAGAGCCAGATCAACAACATCCTCAGCTACATCGGAAGCGCCGGCTGGATCGTCGCGGCGATCGCGGCGGCCGTGGCCATCTACCGCCGGACCAGCGGCCGCCGGTCTGTCGCCGTGGCCGTTCTGCTCGTCGTGTCGGCGCCGCTGATCGCCATCCACGTGACCCCGTTCGGTCCCGTGGGGCTTGCGCTCTTCATCGGAGCGGTCCTGCTGGTGGTGCGCGGGCAGTCGGTCACCCGCGCCGCCGTGCCGGTTCCCAGCCCGCTGCCGGTGCCACTCGGTTAACGTCCCCCCATGTTGCTCCGCACTGGTGTCGTAGCTGCTCTCTGCCTGTCGGTGGTCGTGGCCACCACCGCGAGCGCCACTCCCGGGACCACGCCGGGCACCAAGGAGCACGTTCGGGGCAAGGTCAAGCGCCATTGGGATCGCCAGCTCCACACCGGCACCGACCACTTCCTGCTCGGCTACCGGATCGTGCGCTGCGGCAAGCGGGCCTGCGTGGTCCGCTGGCACGACCGGCGCTTTCTGGACGACGACCGCAACTTCGTCGAGTACAAGGGCACCGACGCCTGCTACGCGCCGAAGGTCCGTGTCCGGTGCTTCCGGCGCCACGAGGCCCCGGTCGCCACCGGGAACCCCAACGTACCGCCCGAAAAGCCCAGCTCCTAGACCTTGAGGTCCTGCAGCGCCTGAAGCACGGCGTCGTCGTGCGTCTTCGGCGAGACCTTCGGGAACACCCGGGCCACCGTGCCATCCGCATCGATCACGAAGGTGGTGCGCTGGGCGCCCCAGAACCTCTTGACGCCGTAGGCGTCGCAGACCGACTTGTGCTCGTCGGCGAGGAGAGTGAAGTCCAGATCATGATCGTCGTGGAACTTCTTCACGCGCGACACAGGGTCGGGCGACACGCCGAGCACCCGGGCGTTCAGCTCGGCGTAGTCGGCTGAATGGTCGCGGACCCCGCAAGCCTGCTTCGTGCAGCCGGGCGTGCTGGCCTTGGGATAGAAGTAGAGCACCACCCGCCGGCCGCGCAGAGACGAGAGCGTGAGCTCCTCGCCGTCCTGGTCGCGCAGCGTGAAGTCAGGAGCGCGGTCCCCCTCGGTGATCACTCTTCGGGCAGTGCCGCCAGAACCGCGCCCAGCTCATCGACCACGTCGCCGTCCAGCTTGACCACTGCCTCGTCGTCATAGGGGGTCGGCCCGGCCGTGACGAGTGCCACCTGGCCCCCGGCCCGCAGCGTCACCTCCGGCAGCGCCCCCACCGGGTAGACCTCCAGCGAGGACCCCACGCACAGGAGGAGATCGGCGTCGGCGCACAGCACCTGGGCCTCGGCCAGCGCCTCCTCCGGCAGCAGCTCCCCGAACAGGACCACGTCCGGCTTCAGCGGCGCGATGCACGCCGGGCACTCCGGCGCCTCATCGGGAGCCGCCCGCAGCAGCTCGACCACTGTCTCGATCTGCTGCTTGCCGCCGCACTCCATGCACACGCTCCGCTCGATCGAGCCGTGCACCTCGATCAGGTGCTCAGTGCCGGCGGCGCTGTGGAGACGGTCGATGTTCTGCGTGATCACGCCGCGCAGCAGGCCGCGCTCCTCCAGTGCCACGAGCGCCATGTGGGCATCGTTGGGGCGCTTGTCCACGAGCGACGCGAAGCGCTGCCCGTAGAACTGCCAGAACCGGTCCGGGTCGGCGCGCCAGGCGTCGATGTGCGCGACCTCCATCGGATCCACGTTCTCCCAGAGGCCGGTGCCGGGCGTGCGGAAGTCGGGGATCCCCGAAGGCACGGAGATCCCCGCTCCGGTCAGGACCACGGCACTCGAGCTCTCGACGAGGAGGTCGGCCAGCCGCGCCGCGCCGACCGCGGTGGTCACTTCCCCTGGAACTTCGGCCTCCGCTTGCCCAGGAACGCGCCGATGCCCTCGCGCGCATCCTCAGAGCCGAACACCTCGCCGAAGGCGGCGCCCTCCACGGCGAGCCCGTCGTCGAGGTCGGGGCGGTTCGACACCTTCTTGATCGCCGCGGTGGCGAGCGGCGCCTGGCCGGCCAGCTTGCCGGCCCAGAGCAGCGCCGTGTCCAGCAGCTCGTGGTCGGGCACCACCTGGTTGGCCAGGCCGAGGCGGTACGCCTCGTAGGCGTCGATCGGGTCGCCGACCAGGTTCATCTCGAGCGCCTTGGACTCACCCACGAGCCGCGGCAGCCGCTGCGTGCCTCCGAAGCCCGGGATGATCCCCAGGTTGATCTCCGGCTGGCCGAACGTGGCCGACTCGGCCGCGATCCGGAAGTCGCACGCCATCGCCAGCTCACAGCCGCCGCCGAACGCGATCGAGTTGACGGCGGCGATCGTGACGGTGGACGACGACTCCATCCCGCGCATGAACTCGTGGGCGGACTCGACGAGCTTGCGGCCCTCGTTGTCCGGCGACATCTTCGTGAACGCCTTGATGTCGGCGCCCGCGCAGAAGGTGAAGATGTTCGAGGAGGCGAACACGAGCGCGCGCACCTTCCCCTCCACCTCCTCCCAGAGCGAGATCAGGTCGCTGACGGCGTCCGGCGACAGCGGGTTGGCCGGCGGGCGGTTGAGCCACGCGATCCCCACGTCGCCGCGGGTCTCGAACAGCACGGTCTCACGCTGCTCGCCGGCGTCCGGCTGCGGGTAGGGGAAGAAACCCTGCCCGGACTTCTGGCCCAGCCGGCCCTGTGCCACGAGGCGGCGCAGGATCGTGGGCGGCGAGTACGACTCGCCCCACTCCGACTCGGCGCGCTCGAGGGCGGCCAGCATCTCGTCGAGGCCGGCCGCGTCGGCGCGTGAGAACGGCCCCGGAAGGATCCCGGCGCCCATCATCATCCCGATCTCGATGTCCTTGGCCGAGGCCACGCCCTCCTCGAGCACGAGACAGGACTCGACCAGGGTCTTCAGACCCATCCGCTCGACGATGGTGTCGAGCCCGCTGCTAGTTGCCGTGCTCATAGAAGCCCTTTCCGGTCTTCTGACCGAGGTTCCCGGCAGCAACGAGCTCCTGCATCTTCGGTGAGACGTAGAAGCGGTCGCCGTAGGAGTCGCGAAGGTGCTCGGCCACGTGAAGGACGGTGTCGAGTCCCAGCAGGTCGGTCAGGAAGTACGGGCCCATCGGCGTGGTGCCCGAGTCCTTGATGACCTTGTCGACGTCCTCGATCGAGAGGCCCTCCTCGTCGGTGGCCCTCCAGACCTCGGACGCGGCCGAGTTGAGGATCCGGTTGACCACGAAGCCGGGCGCCTCGCCACAGCGGACCGCCGTCTTGCGCAGCGCCTGCACGAAGGTGCTGGCGATCTGAAGCGTCTCCTCGGAGGTCTCCTCGCCCTCGATCACCTCGATCAGGCGCATCATCGAAGCCGGGTAGAAGAAGTGGAAGCCCACGACCTTGTCGGGCCGCAGCGTGGCCTCGGCCATCTCGGTGATCGAGAGCGCCGAGGTGTTGGAGGCGAGGATCGCGTGGCCCGGCGTGACCGCGTCGAGCTCGGCGAACACGCTCTGCTTGATCTCCATCCGCTCGGGCACGGCCTCGATGACGAAGTCCACGTCGCCGAAGGCGTCGTAGTCGAGCGTCCCCGTGATCCGGCCGAGGATCTCCTCGAGCTGGGCGTCGGCCTGCTCCTGGGTGATCTTCTCCTTGGCCACGAGTCCCCCGAGCTGGCCCTGGCTGACCTGCTTGGCCTTCTCGAGACCGGCGTCCACGAACTCCTGCTTCACGTCTTTGAGGACCACCGGTGTGCCGGAGGACGCGATGACCTGGGCGATCTCTCCGCCCATGGTTCCCGCGCCGACCACGGCGGCTTTGAACACGAACACGAATACCTCCTTGACAAGCGCGCGCCAGCGCGGCGGCGACCCGCCAGGCTATCGGAGCCCGGCCTCCTCCTCCGCCTCCACCGCGAAGCGGCGCACGGTGCGGCGGAGCGCGTCGCGGAGCGCGCGCCGGATGAAGAGGGCATCGGCCAGTCCGCGGAACGGGCCGCCGCCTCCGAGCTCGTACTCGAGCGTCAGCTCCACGATCGACGCGCCACCGTCCGGGGCGGGTGCGACCGCGAAGGTCTGGGTCCCCGCCAGGGCCTCCTCGAACACCTGGGTCACCAGGCGGCCGCCGGCGCGCTCGAGCACCATCTCGGTGACCCTCCCGCGGCCGCCGGGGATCGAGTCCCATACCGCCTTCGCGCCCGTCTCCGGCCACGCGGCGTCCACCTCCAGCACGTGGCCGAAGCCCTCCAGGAACGCCGGCCAGCGGTCCGGATCGGTCCAGAGCGCGAGCGCCGGCTCGGGCTCCAGCGCCACCACACCGCGCGCGCCGGCCAGCCTCACTCGCCGTACACCTCGCGCACGATCTCGTCGATGCTGGTGCTCACCGAGTCGAGGAAGGGCCGCACCTCCTCCACCAGCCGCGCGTACTCCTCGCGGCCGGCGGCGGTGAGCGAGTAGTAGCGCCGCGTGCGCCGCTCCGGGTGCTCCCAGCTTCCCTCGATCAGCCCGCGCCGCTCCAGCTCGCGCAGCAGCGGGTACATCGTGTTCGGGTTGACCGATAGGACTCCAGCCGTCATCCCCGCTATCCGCTCCATCAACTGGTTGCCGTAGCTCGGTGCCTCCGCGATCAGGTGCAGCACCAGCAGCGGCAGCACGTCACGGCGGCGAAGCTCCCCGGTGATCGGGTCCTGCGCGCGGGCGCTCCGCGCCGGGGCCGTGGCCTCGAGACCGCCCGCATGCGCAACGGCCTCGTGCACGGCCTCCCGGCTGCGCTCGCGCTTGGACTTGCCGGCAGGCGCCATCCTCGTCGCATCCTGACAGCGGAAGGGCCGCCTCGCGGCGGCCCTCCGGGAAAGACATCGCTGCGCACCCGGCCAAGCCGGGTGCTTGCGCCAAACTAGGCTGTTGCGGCGGCGGGCTCCTCCACCCGGCGCGGCATCAGGACCTCGCGGGCGATCACGAGGCGCTGGATCTGCGACGTGCCCTCGTAGAGCTGCATGATCTTCGCGTCGCGCATCAGCTTCTCGACCGGGTACTCCTTGATGAAGCCGTACCCGCCGTAGACCTGCACGGCGTCCACGGTGATCTCCATCGCGCTGTCGGCGGCGAAGCGCTTGGCGTGCGAGGAGGCGAGCGTGTTGCGCTCACCGGCGTCGAGCAGCGCGCCCGACTTCCAGACCATCAGCCGGGAGGCCTCGATCTTGGTCGCCATGTCGGCGATCATGAACTGGATCGCCTGGTGCATCGCGATCGGCACGCCGAACTGCACGCGCTCCTTGGAGTAGTCGCGGGCGTACTCGAAAGCCGCCTGCGCGATGCCCACGGCCATCGCGGACACGCCGGGGCGCGTCCGGTCGAGGGTCATCATCGCGAGCTTGAACCCCTTGTTCTCCTCACCCAGTAGGTGGGACGCGGGGATCTCGACGTCGTTGAACGAAATCATCGCGGTGTCGGAGGCGCGCTGACCGAGCTTGTCCTCCTTCTTGTCCACCACGACACCGGCGTCGCGCGGGACCACGAAGGCGGAGATGCCGCGGTGGCCGGCCTCCTTGTCGGTCTTGGCGTAGACCGTGTACCAGTCGGCGTAGGAGCCGTTGGTGATGAAGCACTTGGTGCCGTTGATGACGTACTTGTCGCCCTTCTTCACGGCGGTGGTGCGCATGCCCGACACGTCTGAGCCGGCGTCCGGCTCGGTCAGGCAGAACGAGGCGAGCTTGGGCTCCTCGGTGAGCATGCCCAGGTACTGCTTCTTGATCTCCTCGGAGCCGCCGAGAGCCACGGGCGCGCTGGCCAGCCCGTTGCACATGAGGGAGGTGCCGATGCCGGAGCAGCCCCAGCCGAGCTCCTCCTCGATCAGGCAGCCCGAGAGGTAATCGAGGCCCGGCCCGCCGTAGGCCTCCTCGATGTGGGAGTTCATGAGACCCACTTCCCAGGCCTTCTGGATGACCTCGTGGGGGAAGCTCCCGTCCTTGTCGTGCTCCCACGCCACGGGACGGATCTCCTTCTCGGCAAAGTCGTGCGCGAGCTCGCGAATGTCCTTCTGCTCGTCGGTGAGGGTGAAGTCGACCACGTGTTCAAGCTCCTTGAGTGGGAGACGCGCCGCGCCGCAAAGAGACCGGCGTCCGTCGCCCGATTGATTGGTCAGTCAATGCCTCTTCAGAAAGGGTACCGGACCCTCGGCCGGTAGGCCACCCAAAGGGTCAGGCCACGATCAGGCGCACCACGACGTAGATCCCCACCGCGAAGACCAGGACCGTGAAGAACACCAGGCCCACCTGGTCGGGATAGAGCGCCGGACGGCCGGGGGCCATGGTGCGGCGGCGGAGGCGGCGCCACATGGGTCAGACTCTACGGCCGGTGGACTTCGGAACCGTGCTGATCGTGGTGGCGGTCGTGGCCGCGGTGGTGGCCCTGGGCTCCTTCTGGGGCACGGGCCGCATCTACAGCGGGCTCGGCCGCAGCGGCTCGCTGACCATGGAGGGCGACGAGCGCGCGCCCGCGCCGAGCGCGCCGACAGGGCTCGAGGCGCAGGAGGACATTCGCCAAATGCTCGAGGCCAAGTCCGCCCGGCTCGAGGCGCGCGGGGAGGAACCCCTCGACGTGGACGCGGAGCTCCACTCCCTCACCCGCGCATCGGGAGCGGATCCCGCGCTGCGAGAGGAGGTGCGCCAGCTGGTGGTGGCCCGCAACGAGCGCCGGCTGCGACACGGCGAGGAGCCGCTCGACGTGGACACCGAGGTCGAGCGACAGCTGCGCGATCTGGGGGCGTGACTCCCCGCCATCGGAGGTATAGGCTGCCCCGCGAATGGCCGACGATCGCCGCTTCCAGCTGGACGAGCTCCTGATTCGGCCGGGCTGCTACCTCAATCCTCAGACCGAGGTGCTGGTGGTGGTGGACGACTCCCCCTCGATCGACGGCGAGATCTTCAACCTCGAGGAGTTCGAGGGCGCCGACTGGGTCCTGATCTCGGACGAGGTTCCGGTTGACGAGGCCAGCCGCGACGAGCTTCTCGAGGACTTCCAGGCCCACTACCACGGCGGGGACGGCCGCGATGTCTCGGAGCGGGCGGTCGAGGATCCGGACGAGGACCTCGACGAGAACGGCGACGACCCCGAGTAGTCCCCCGTCCGGGGGAAGCAGTCCCTAGTCTTTCGCTCGCCGTGCGCCCGATCCACTACCTAGGCGTCTTCATCCCGACGGCCGTCGTGCTCGAGATCGCGGGCGCCACGCCGCTCCTGATCTTCTCCGCGGCGGCGCTGGGAGTCATTCCCTGCGCCGCGGTGATGGGCGAGGCCACCGAGGCCATCGCCGCCCGAACGGGTCCCGGCATCGGCGGGCTGCTCGAACGTCACGTTCGGCAACGCCCCCGAGCTGATCATCGCCTTCTTCGCGCTGGAAGCGGGTCTCCAGGAGGTCGTGAAGGCCTCCATCGTGGGCTCGATCATCGGCAACATCCTGCTGGTGCTCGGCGCGGCGATGCTCGTCGGCGGCCTGCCGCGGGACAAGCAGACCTTCAGCGCCACCGCGGCCAACGCCCAGGTCGCGATGCTCTTCCTGGCGCTCGCGGCGCTGATCC
>CAVXTL010000004.1:0-119153 GCA_963764665.1 uncultured Thermoleophilaceae bacterium
GCACCATTCGTGTTGCTCTCGTCGATGGCGCTGCGTATGCGAACGGACCACTCGAGCTTCGCCCTCAGCGTGTCCTCGCGATCGCGCCGCTCGGTGATGTCGGTGCCGATCCCGCAGACGCCGTAGACGCTCCCGTCCGCCGCTCGCAGCGGGAAGCGGTGCAGCACGTAGGCGCGCTCGCGCTCGCCGACGACCAGGGTCTCCTCCGCCTCGAACGCGCGGCCCGTGTCGATCACCCTCTGGTCCGAGGCGCGGCGCTCGGCGGCCTGAGTCTCGCCGACCAGCTCGTCGTCGGCGCGGCCCACCGCGTCTCCGGCCGGCAGGCCCAGATGCACCTCGAGCTCGCGGTTGGCCAGGAGGTAGCGGTGCGAGGCGTCCTTTGCGTAGATCACGAGCGGTGAGTTGTCGATGATCGACTGGAGCTGCAGGTGCTTGGCGGTCACGGCCTCCTCGATCCGCCGCTGCTCCGTCACGTCGCGGGCGGTGCCGGTGGCACCCACCACGGTGCCCTCGCCGTCGCGCAGGATGGCGCTGTTGAAGCTCAGGATCACGGTGGACCCGTCCTGCCGGAGAGCCTCGGTCTCGTAGCGCTGATGGATCACCCCGTCCGGGATGGTCGACGTGACCTCCGCGTCGCGGCGGGCGATCTCGGGCTTCTGGAAGTCGGTGAACGGCCGGCCGATCATGGTCTCCGGCTCGTAGCCGTAGATGCGTCGCACGGCATCGTTGACGAAGGTGAAGCGGTTCTCGAGGTCGATTGCCCAGATCAGGTCCTGGGAGGTCTCCACCAGCATCCGGTACCTCTCCTCGTTCTCGAGCGCCTCCCCCTCCGCGCGCTTCAGGTCGGTCACGTCGAGCATCAGGCCCTGCATGAGCAGCTCGCCGCCCTCGCCGACGATCACGGTCGCGGCGTCGCGCACCCACAGCACGCGGCCGTCGCGAGCCACCATCCGGTACTCCGAGCGCAGCTGGGCGCCCTGGTCCTGCAACGGCTGCTCGTCCTCGATCACGCGTTCGCGGTCGTCGGGGTGGATGCTCTTGATCCAGGCCCGTGGGTCGGCCATCCACTCCTCCGGCGTCCAGCCGAGCAACCGCTCGACCTGCGCGCTCACGAACGACCAGCGGCCCTCCTCGCCGAAGGCGGCCGTGTAGACGATCGCGGGCAACTGCCCGATCAGGGCGCCGAGGCGCTGATCGCCGGAGGCGAGCGCGCCCTCGGCGCGGCGCTGCTCGCTCACGTCGCGGGCGGCGGCGTAGAAGGCGCCTGCGTCGAAGGTGACGGTCCAGGCGAGATGGCACCAGTCGCCCGAGCGCGTGACCGTGCGGGCGTCGAAGGCCACCTCGGTGCCGTGCGTCTCGCGCGCCCGGCCGAGGGCGCTGCCGGCGTCGGCGATGTCCTCGGCGTTGAGCAACTCGAGCCAGTTGCGACCCGCCAGCTCCTCGCCGGTCCAGCCGAGCACGCTTTGGAGCGCGGGGCTCGTGAAGGTCAGGCGCATCTGGCTGTCCGAGACAGCCACCAGAACCGGGCTCAGCGCGGCAAGCCGCTCGGCCTGCGCCGCGGTGAGGGAGGGGCCGAGGCCGCCGGCGCTCGGCAGACGGCCCGGGATCGAATCGAGAGACGCCATTCGCGGTCGGGCTCCGCTTTGCTTATCGGCACCCGAAGTGCGGGCCGTTAGCGGTGGGAGTACCCCGTATGGGGGACGGCGGCCTCAGCCCTGCGCGCGCTGCTCCCCCGCCCGCAGCAGCCGTTCGCGCAGCTCGCCCTGTTCCTCGGGAGTCGGGTCGAACTTCCCGGGGTCGGGCAGCGTGTCGAGGCCGGCGAGGCCGAAGAGCTTCTCGAACAGCTCGGTGGTCCGGTACAGCACCGCGCCGAAGCGCGACCGCCCGGACTCCTCCACGAGGCCGCGCTCGAGCAGCGTTCCTACCGCCGACTCGGAGCCCACGCCCCGGATGCGTCCCAGCTCGGGACGGGACACCGGCTGGAGATAGGCCACGATGGCGAGGCACTCCGCCTGGGCCTGGGTCAGCGGCGGGGTGCGCGGGCGCGCGAGCAGGCGGCGCGCGGCGCGCTCTGCCACCGGATCCGTGGCGAGCGTGAAGCCGCCGGCCACCTCGCGGAGCACCACACCGCGGTAGCCCTCGGCGTAGTGCTCGCGCAGCCGCGCGAGCGCCTCCACCACCTCGGACTCCGAGACCTCGGACGCGTCGGCCAGCCGTTCCACCGACACCGGCTCGGGCGACAGGAACAGGAGCGCCTCCACGATGCGGGCCAGGTCGTTCACTCGACGGCCCCCGTGACGGTGATCGGGCCGAACGGCTCCGACTGCTCCCACCTGGCCTCGCCCGCCTTGTACAGCTCGAGCAGGGCGAAGAGCGTGACCGCCTCGGTCAGGCGGTCGGACCCGCGGACCGCATCGTCGAAGGAGAAACTGCGGCGCGTCCCGAGCAGTTCGCGCAGGTGTCGCAGGCGCTGCTCCACCGACACCGTGGGCCGGCGCAGGTGGCGCAGGTCCAGCGGCGGCGGGATCCGCAGCAGGTCGCCGAGGGCCTCGGCCAGCCGCTCCGGGTCGTAGGCGGGCTCGGCCGTCTCGAGCGCCACGCGGCGCAGCTCGGGCGGCAGCGGCGCGGAGCGGTAGCGGTGCCCGTGCTCCGCCTCGAGGCGCTCGCGCAGATGGGCGGCGGCCCCGCGGTAGCGGTGGTACTCGACCATTCGCGCGAGCAGTTCGTCCGCCGCCTCGCTCGGCACCAGGTCGAGCCCCTCCTCGTCGTCCTCCGTGGGGAGCATCAGGCGCGACTTCAGCTCCAGCAGCGCCGCGATCAGCACAAGGAACTCGGTGGCCGCCTCGAGATCCAGCTCGCCGGCACGCTCGAGGTGCTCGACGTAGGCGAGCACGACGTCGGCCAGATCGACCTCGAGGAGATCCACCTCCTCGTTCAGCACGAGCGTGAGCAGCAGGTCGAACGGGCCCTGGAAGACCTCGAGGTCGAGGTCGAGCGAGGCTACGGACACGCGGGCTAGATTAGCCCCGGGGTCCGACGCCCATGGCTGCGCGGACGTCGACCATCACATCGGTGGCGATCGAGCGGGCGCGCTCGGCGCCCTGCTGGAGCGCGGCCTCGAGCGCGGGCTCGTCGGCGCGCAGCTCGCGGTAGCGCTCGCGCACCGGCGTCAGAAGCTCGACCACGGCCTCTCCGACCCCTCCCTTGAAGGCGCCGTAGCCCTGGCCGGCGAACTCGCGCTCCACCTCCTCGGGCGGCACGCCGCGGGTGACCGACAGGATCTCGATCAGGTTGCTGATGCCCGGCTTGTCCGGCGCGCGGACGATCTCGCTTCCCGAGTCGGTCTCGGCGCGCTTGAACTTGCGCAGGATGTCGTCGGGCTCGTCGTCGATGTACACGCGGCCGGCGGCGCTGGCGGAGGTGGTGGACATCTTCGAGGCGGGATCCTGGAGGTCCATGATCCGGGCGCCGACGTCCGGGATCCGGTGCGCGGGCTCCACCAGGACGTCGGCATAGGTGGCGTTGAAGCGGCGCGCGACCTCGCGCGCCAGCTCGACGTGCTGGCGCTGGTCGTCGCCCACGGGCACCTCGTCGGTGCGGTAGAGCAGGATGTCTGCCGCCTGGAGCACCGGGTAGAGGAACAGCGCCGTGCGCACGAGCTCCTGCTCGCGCTCGGCCTTCTCCTTGAACTGGGTCATCCGCTGGAGCTCGCCATAGGCGGTGACCGAGCTGAGGAGCCAGCACAGCTCGGTGTGCTCCTTCACGTCGGACTGGCGGAAGAGGATGCAGCGCCCGGGGTCGAGCCCCGCCGCGATCAGCATGGCCGTGGTGTCGAGCACGTACTCCGGCAGCGCCTTGGGGTCGTAGGCCACGCCGGTGGCGTGCAGGTCGACGATGCAGTAGATCGCCGGGTCGGCCCTGTCCTGGCCCTCCACGTACTGCGTGATCGCGCCGATGTAGTTGCCGAGGTGCTTGCGGCCGGTTGGCTGGATGCCGCTGAAGATCCGCACGTCTAGATGGGCTGGCGCACTACCGGCCGCTTGGCGGCGGCCGCCTCATCCAGCCGCCGGACCGGCGTGGTGTAGGGCGCGCCGCGGGCGATCTCAGGATCCTCGGCGGCCTCCTCGAGGATCGCCCGGACGGCGTCCGCGAAGTGGTCGAGCCGCTCCTTGGTCTCGGTCTCGGTGGGCTCGATCATCAGAGCCTCCTCCACCAGCAGCGGGAAGTACACGGTCGGCGGGTGCACGCCGTGGTCGAGCATCCGCTTGGCCAGGTCGAGCGTCTTCACCCCGAGCTTGTCGCGCGCGCCGCGGCCCGAGAGCACGAACTCGTGCATGCAGGTGCGGTCGTAGGCCACCGGCAGGTACTCGGCCACGCCCTCCTCGGCCAGCCGCGCCTTCAGGTAGTTCGCGTTCAGCACCGCCATCTGCGACGCCTCCGTGAGGCCGTCGCCTCCCAGCGAGCGGATGTAGGCGTAGGCCCGCACGAACACGCCGAAGTTCCCCTGGAAGCCGCGCAGCTTGCCGATCGACCGCGGCCGGTCGTAGTCGAGGTCGAACCGCGGCCCGGAGCCGTTGTCGCCCTTGCGGCGCACCACCTGCGGCGCGGGCAGGAACGGCTCCATGCGCTCGGACACGGCGATCGGCCCGGCTCCCGGCCCCCCGCCCCCGTGCGGCTGGGTGAACGTCTTGTGCAGGTTGAAGTGGACGATGTCGAACCCGGTGTCGCCGGGCCGCACGATGCCCATCACCGCGTTGAGGTTCGCCCCGTCGTAGTAGAGCGTGGCGCCGGCCTCGTGCACGATGCGGGCGATCTCCTCGATGTTGCGGTCGAACAGCCCGAGCGTGTTCGGGTTCGTGAGCATCAGGCAGGCCACGTCGTCGGTGGCCTTCTCGCGCAGATCGTCGAGGTCCACCCCGCCGTCCTCGGAGGTGCCCACCTTCACCACCTCGTAGCCCGCCATGGTCACCGTGGCCGGGTTGGTGCCGTGCGCGGTGTCCGGCGTGAGCACCTTGTGGCGATGCTCGCCGCTGGACTCGTGGTAGGCCCTGGTGAGCAGGAGGCCCGCCAGCTCACCCTGGGAGCCGGCCGACGGCTGGAGGGACACGTGCGGCAGGCCCGCGATCTCGCCGAGCGCGTCCTGGAGGCGCCACATCAGCTCGAGCGCGCCCTGGGCGTACTCGGGGTCCTGCAGCGGGTGCAGGCGGGCGTGGCCCGGCAGCGCCGCCAGCCGCTCGTGCAGCTTCGGGTTGTGCTTCATCGTGCACGAGCCGAGCGGGTAGAAGCCCTCGTCGAGGTGAAAGTTCTTCGAGGAGAGCGTGGTGTAGTGGCGCACGATCTCGGGCTCCGGCACCTCGGGCAGCTCGGCCGGCCGCGCGCGCCGGGCGTGCTCCGGCAGCAGCTCGTCGAGCGGCACCTCGGGCACGTCGAGCGCCGGCGCCGAGAACGCCCTTCGACTTTCGCGCGAGCGCTCGAAGATCGTGACCGTGTCCTCGTCGCGGCGCGGATCCAGCGGCGCGGAGCTCATCGAACCACCTCCGGCTCGCGCTCGCGCTCCGGCGCGTTCACGAGCTCCGCCAAGCGGTCGATGTCGTGGCGCGTGCGGCGCTCCGTGATCGCCACCAGCAGCCCGTCCTCGTACTCGGGATAGTCGCGGCCGAGCCGGTAGCCGGGGTTGATGCGGTTGCGGCGGGCGCGCTCGAACAGGCCGTCGAGGTCCGGCACGCGCACGGCGAACTCACGGGCCACCGGGCCCGGGTTGATCGCCTCGAGCCCCAGCGCCTCACGGGCGTAGTGGGTCCGGCGCAGCATCAGCTCGGCGAGCTCCACGAGGCCGCGCTTGCCGAGCCACGAGAGGTAGACCACGCCGGCCAGCGCGTTGAGCGCCTGGGCGGTGCAGATGTTGTGCGTGGCCTTCTCGCGCCGGATGTGCTGCTCGCGGGTCTGGAGCGTGAGCACGAAGCCGCGGCGGCCCTCCAGGTCGCGCGTCTCACCGGCGATCCGACCCGGCATGCGGCGGATGAAGCGCTCCGCCGCGGCGAAGAAGCCGAAGCTCGGGCCGCCGTAGTCCAGCCTGTTGCCCAGCGTCTGGCCCTCGCCCACGCAGATGTCCGCTCCCAGCTCACCCGGCGGCCGCAGCACGCCGAGCGGGAGCGGGTCGGCGGCCACCACGAACAGCGCGCCGGTGCGCTTGCCTGCCTCGGCCAGCTCGCCGAGCTCCTCGACAGTGCCCAGGAAGTTCGGCTGCTGGACGACCACCGCCGCGGTGTCGTCGTCCACGGCCGCGGCCAGCGCCTCGATGTCGGTGGCGCCGTCCTCGGTGAGCGGGACCTCGATCACCTCCATGCCGTAGCCGGCCGCGTGGGTGCGCAGGGCCGCGCGCGAGTGCGGATGCACCGCGCGGCTGGCCACGAGGCGCGAGCGGCGCGTCTCCAGCTTGGCCATGTAGCCCGCCGCGGCCACGGCGCTCGGACCCTCGTAGACGGACGCGTTGGCCACCGGCAGGCCGGTGAGCTCCGAGATCGCGGTCTGGAACTCGAACATCACCTGGAGGCCGCCCTGGGAGATCTCGGGCTGGTAGGGCGTGTAGGGCGTGAGGAACTCCGACCGGCTCGTCAGGGCGTCCACCAGCGCGGGCACGTAGTGGTCGTACATCCCGGCCCCGAGGAAGCTCGCCTCGTCGTCGGCGTGGCGGTTGCGGGCGGCCAGGGCGACCAGCTCCTCGTGGACCTCCTGCTCCGAGCGCCCCCCGGGAAGGGCGAGCGGGCGATCCATGCGCAGGGCGGCGGGAACGTCCGCGAACAGGTCGTCGAGCGACTCGGCACCGATGGCGGCGAGCATGGCGGCCTGGTCCTGATCGGTTGCGGAGGTGTAGCGGGACATCAGCCTCCCGATTGCAGCAGATCGCGGTAGGCGCCCACGTCGAGCAGCGAGTCGAGCTCCGATGGATCGGAGAGCTTCACTCGCACCATCCAGCCCTCCCCGTAGGGATCGTGGTTGACCTTCTCGGGAGAGTCGGAGAGAGCCTCGTTCACGGCCACGATTACGCCGGAGAGCGGGGCGAACACGTCGGACACCGCCTTGACCGACTCGACCTCCGCGTAGACCTGGTCCTTCGTCACCTGCGTGCCCACCTCGGGCGGGTCGTAGAACACCACCTCGCCCAGGGCGTCCTGGGCGTACCAGGTGATGCCGAAGGTGGCCTCCTCGCCCTCCACGCGGGCCCAGTCGTGCTCGGCGTGGTACTTGAGGTCCTCGGGGTAGGACGCTGCCAATGTCGCTCCTGTTCGGGGGTGCTCGGGGTGCTCGGTGATGCCCTTACTGGGCCTTGCGATACAGCGGCTTCTCGGCGATCTCGGCTGCCCGCGGCGTGCCGCGAACGTCAACCTCGATCGGTGTGCCCGGGGCGGTCGCCGCGACGGGTATGTACGCCATCCCTATCCCCTTCTCCAAACAGGGCGAGAGCGAACCGCTCGTGACCACACCCTGGCCCGCCTCGGTGCGCACCGGATTGCCGGCGCGAGGGATCCCGGGGCCGGTGAAGGCGAACGGAACCAGGGTCTCGGCCGGCTCGAGATCGCGCAGCGCGGCGGCGCCGATGAACTCCGTGTCGAGCTTGCAGCACCAGCCGAGGCCCGCCTCGATCGGGTTGCGGTCCTCGGAGAGGTCGTTGCCGTAGAGGTGGAAGCAGACCTCGAGCCGCAGCGTGTCTCGCGCGCCCAGGCCCACGGGAGTGACTCCCTCGGCCGCGAGCGCGTCCCAGACCGCCACGGCGCCGTCCGGCGCCACCAGCAGCTCGGCGCCGTCCTCGCCCGTGTAGCCCGTGCCGCACACGAGGCAGTCCACGCCCGCCAGCCGCAGCTCGGCCGTGCGCATCCGCGCGGGCAGCGGCCCATCCGCCAATCCTTGGAGCGCGCCGCGGGCCTCCGGGCCCTGAACGGCGATCATCGCCCAGCCGGCGTGTGCGTCCACCACCTCGGCGTCGAGATCGCCCGCGTGCTCGCGGAACCAGGCCAGGTCCTTCTCGTGGTTGGCGGCGTTGGTGACCGTCAGGAAGCGCTCGGGGCCCAGCCGGTAGGTGAAGAGGTCGTCCAGCACGCCGCCGTCGTCGCGGCAGAGCACCGAGTACTGCGCCCCGCGCTCGGCGATGGCGCTCACGTCGTTGGAGAGCAGCCGCTGGAGCAGGGCCTCCGCCTGGGGTCCGCGGGTCTCGATCTCGCCCATGTGCGAGACGTCGAACATCCCGGCGCTCGTGCGTACCGCCACGTGCTCGGGACGGATGCCCTCGTACTGCACCGGCATCTCCCAGCCGGCGAACGGCACCAGCCGGGCGCCGGCCTGCTCATGGCGCTCGAAGAGGGGCGTGTGTCGAAGAGTTGCCGCGGCGGAGGACAGGGCCGAGAGGCTACAAGAGGCGGGGCGCAGCCGGCCAAGCCGGCTGCTTCCGCTAGAGAGGCCTCACGAAGTGATAACTGGCGATCCGCATCCGCTGTTGAAGTAGAGCCGGTGGGCGTCCTGACGCTCTGGGATGACCGCCGAATCCAGGTGAATCTCGTGGCATCCGAGCCGGCGGCCCTCCTCCGCGCACCAGTCCAGCAGCGCCCCGGCGTGGCCGCGGCGGCGTGCATCCGGATGCGTGGAGAGGTCGTCCACGTACAGGACGTCGCCTGAGAAGAGCGTTCGGAGGACCCGGAAGCCCGCGACAGCCACGGCCCGGTCATCGTCGAACGCCGCAACGATCCGGTACCCCTGCGGGCGCTGGTCCTCGTCCACGCGCCGCACGAACTCGGCCTCGTCCGCGTAGTGCGTGCGAAGCGCGCGCATCGCCTCGAAGGCGAGCGCCGTGTCAGGCGGCCGGATCTCGGTGAGGGCGGTCAGTCCCTGAGGAACGACGGCACGTCGATGTCGTCGTCCGAGATCTCGAGCGACTTGCGCTGGCGGTCGTCCATGGACACGTCGCGGCGGCGCGGCTCGCGCCGGCGCCCCGTCGAGTCCTCCTGGAACAGCGGCAGCCGTCCAGGGCGCTCGAAGCCCGTGGCCACGACCGTTACGCGGACGCCGTCGCCCATCGCGTCGTCCACCACGGCTCCGAAGATGATGTTGGAGTTCGAGTCCGCGGCGCTCTGGATGATCTCGGCGGCCTCGTTGACCTCGAACAGCCCGAGGTCGCTGCCGCCGGTGATGTTGAGCAGAATCCCGGTGGCGCCCTCGACCGACTGCTCGAGCAGCGGGCTCGAGATCGCGTTCTTGGCGGCCTCGGCCGCGCGCTGCTCGCCCGCGGCCTCCCCGATTCCCATCAGGGCCGATCCGGCGTCCTGCATGATCGTGCGGACGTCGGCGAAGTCGAGGTTGATCAGGCCCGGCGTGGTGATCAGGTCGGTGATGCCCTGGACTCCCTGGCGGAGGACGTTGTCGGCCTCGCGGAATGCGTCGAGGATGCTCGTACGGCGCTCGACCACCGCGAGGAGCTTCTCGTTCGGGATCACGATGAGGGTGTCCACCTGCTCGCGCAGCCGCTCGAGGCCTTCCTCGGCCTGGCGCATGCGCTGAGTGCCCTCGAAGTCGAACGGCTTCGTGACGGTGCCCACGGTGAGCGCGCCGACCTCCTGCTTGGAGACCTCCGCGATCACGGGAGCGGCGCCGGTGCCGGTGCCGCCGCCCTCGCCGGCCGTCACGAACACCATGTCAGCGCCCTTGAGCGCCTCCTTGATCTCGTCGCGGCTCTCGTTGGCCGCGCCGTATCCCACGTCCGGGCTCGCGCCCGCGCCGAGACCGCGCGTGAGCTGGTCGCCGATCTGCAGCTTGATGTCGGCGTCGCACATCTGCAGCGCCTGCGCATCGGTGTTGACGGCGATGAACTCGACGCCCTTCAGGCCGGCGTCGACCATTCGGTTCACGGCATTGGTGCCACCGCCGCCGATGCCGACGACCTTGATGACAGCCAGATAGCTCCCGGTGTCCATTGGCGCTTTGAGGTCCCTTCTACCTAACGGTCTAAGGCGGTCATCGAGGGTCAGTGACCGCCGGAAAGTGAGGACTGTAGGTGGATATCGGCCGACCTGTCAACGGTGCCCGCAAGTTATTGTGCAAGCTTACCTGGAGTCCTACTTGAGGGTCCTGCCTAACCTTCAGTCAAAGGTCGAGGCTTTTCGAGGTGCCCTCCGAGGGTCAGGGAACGGGCGCGGCGACCGCTCCGCCGCCGGCCTCCGCGGCCGGCCCGGCGCCGGTCTCAGGGACCGCCGGCGTGGGCACCTGCGGCTCGACCTGCCCCTCGACCGGGGCCTGCTCCAGCGCCGGGTCCACGGGCGTGACGCCCGCCGGTGTCTCGGTCGGGTCGGCGGCGCCCGGGTCCTCTGCCACGGCGCCGGCCACCGCGCCCTCCTCGGTTCCGAGCGGAAGGGGAGCGGTGGGCAGCGCCGGGGCGGTGACCTCGAACCCGAGGCCGCCCACGGCCGGGCGGCCGGGCACGCGCAGATCCACGTAGGTCGCGCCCTGGGTGTCGGCGTCGGCGAGCACTCGCGCCGCGGCCACCCACTTGGCGCGCAGATGCGCGGCGCTGCCGAAGACCAGCTCGGGGCCCCTGCGGAGCTGCGCCACGTAGCCGCGGTCGCTCTCGTGCCCGATCTCGCGGAGGCGGTGGCGCAGCGGCCCAGGGGCGGCCCCGGCGATGCGGGCAGCGCCGACGGCGTCGGGATCAGCCAGCCGGTTGCTCCGCAGCCCCCCGTCGGCGCGGACGAGCGGCAGCCGGCCCTCCACCGGAAGCCCGTCGAGCACGGTGCCGTCCGCCGCCACCGGCAGGCGGGCGCCGCCGGTGACAACGATGGCCACCGGCCTGTGCTCCACCACCCGGATGCTCATCGCGTGCGGGAAGTCGGTCTCGATCTCGAGCGCTCGCACCACCGGATAGCCCGCCACGACCCTCTCGAGGCGATCCCGCTCCACGTGGAGGGTCGTCATCGTGCGTGCGGTGGACACCAGGGCGGCGCGGACCCGGTCGGCGTCGTCCGTGCTCAGGCCGGTGACCGTCACGCGGTCCACGCTCACGAACGGGGCGTCGCGTATCCAGAGCCGGTAGACGGCGCCCACGGCCAGAGCCGAGACCAGGAGGATCACCAGACCGCGGCGCGCACGCGGCCCCGGCCGCGGAAGCGCCCGGGCCACCGCCACGGCCACGTGGCGCAGAGCGGCCGCGCGGGCGGCAAGGGTCGGCAGGCGGCCCGCGCCGCCCGTGGTGGTGGCGCCCCTCAAGAGCTTCCTCGCGGGCCATCCGCGCCGAGGTCTTCCCACAGGGACGCGGCGTCCACGTCGCCGAGGAGCTGCACCTCCGGCTCCAGAGTCACCCCGAAGCGCTCGTGCACGCGCCTGCGGCCCTCGGCCATGAGGGCCACAACGTCCGCGGTGGTGGCCTCGCCGGTGTTCTCCACGAAGTTGGCGTGCTTCTCGGAGAACCTGGCGCCGCCCACGGCCAGCCCGCGGCAGCCCGCCTCGTCGAGCAGGACACCGGCGCTGCGCCCGCCGGCGCGCGGGTCGTCCGGGTTCTTGAAGGTCGAGCCGAAGGTCTTGATCCCGGACGGCTGGGCCTCGCGCCGTGCTGCGCGCATGTCGGCCAGGGTGGCCTTGACGGACTCGGGCGGGGCCGGCGCCAGCGCGAACGACGCGCGCGCCACCACCTCCCCCGCGCCCAGGTTGGAGCTGCGATAGGAGAATCCGAGCTGCTCGGGCCGGCGCCGGTCCATGCCGCCGGGACCGGCCAGGTCCACCCACTCGAGCACCCGTGAGAGGTCTCCGCCGTAGGCGTTGGCGTTCATCTTCACCGCGCCGCCCACCGTGCCCGGGATGTTCACCCCGAACTCGAGGCCGGTCAGGCCGGCCCTCGCAGCGCGCGCCGCTGCCTGCGGGAGCCTGGCCCCGCCGCCGCACAGCAGCCGCTCGCCGCTCTGCTCGATCGTGGCGAGCGCGCCGTCCAGCTTCATGACGAGTCCTCTGAATCCAGCATCCGCAACCAGGAGGTTCGATCCGGAGCCCACCACTCCTACCGCCAGGCCCTCGGCCTGTGCCCAGGCGAGGAGACCCACCAGGCGCTCCTCGGAGTCGGGGCGGGCGAACCAGTCGGCGGGGCCGCCCGTGCGGACCGTCGTGAGGCGGGTCAGCGGGTGGTCGCGCTCGACGCCTGCCGGGGCGGTCAAGAGGTGAGGCTCCGTGCGAGCTCGTCCACGTCGCCGGCGCCCATCGTCAGGAGCACGTCGCCCTCCCCGAGCTCCTCGCGGAGCAGGCGCTCGGCGTCGGACCGGCCGGGCAGCCACCAGACGGGGCGCCCGCCGGCGGCGTCCGCCGCGGCCCCGGCCACGAGCAGCCCGCTGACCCCGGGGAAGTCCTCGGCATGCTCGCGCGCCGGGTACACGTCCAGGACCACGACCAGGTCGGCCAGCGCCAGGGCGCGCCCGAACTCGCGGGCAAGCAGGCGCGTGCGCGAGTAGAGATGCGGCTGGAAGCAGACCACCAGCCGACGCGGGGACTGCGTGCGAGCGGCGCCGAGGGTGGCCCTGACCTCGGTCGGATGGTGGGCGTAGTCGTCGAACACACGCGCGCCGCCCCCGGTGAGCCCGTGGTCCTCGAAGCGGCGCCCCGCCCCCGTGAAGCGAGCCAGCCCGGGAGCGGCCTGCGCCGGCTCCACGCCGGCCGCGCGGCACGCCGCCAGGGCGGCGAGCGCGTTCAGCACGTTGTGGCGTCCCGGCACCGCCAGCTCGATCTCCACGCCCTCGACGCTGAAGCGCGACCCGAGCGGCAGCAGCTCCACCTCGTCGGCGCGGAGGTCGCCGGAGTCGATGCCGTAGCTGAGGCTCCGCGCCGCGGAGGGGAGCTCCACGCCGGGACCGAGCACCGCCAGGTCCGCCGGCGCGACGAAGCTCTCGAATGCCCGCTCGAGCTCCCCGAGCGAGCGGTAGGTGGCGTGATGGTCGAGCTCGACGCTGGTCACGACGGCCACCTCGCGCGCGAGCTTGAGAAACGATCGATCGGACTCGTCGGCCTCCACCACGGCCCAGTCGCCCGCTCCCCAGCCCGCGTTGGCGCCGAGCGCACGCAGCTCGCCGCCGATCAGGAACGCGGGGTCGCGACCGGCGTCCACGAGCGCCAGCGTGGTCATCGACGCGGTGGTGGTCTTGCCGTGCGTGCCGGCCACGGCGATCGTGCGCCTGAGGGCGCTCACCTCGCCGAGCAGGTCGCCGCGGTGGAGCACGGGCGCTCCGGCCGCACGCGCGCGGACGAGCTCCGGGTTGTCCGCGGCTATGGCGGTGGACACCACGACCTCGGCCCCCTCGGGAGGGGGCTCGCCGTGCCCCACGCGGGGCTCGATGCCCGCTTCCCTCAGGCGTGCCGAATACGACGACTCGGCGCTGTCCGAGCCGGTGACCTCCGCGCCCAGCGCGCGCGCCACCAGCGCCAGGCCGCTCATCCCGGCGCCACCGATGCCCACGAAGTGCAGTCTGCGACCCGAAAAGGGTCCCGCCTCCATGGCGCCGGACCTTAGAGGCGGCCTCGGAGCCGAAAACCTGGACCTCCGGCGAGGTAAATGGCCGAAACACGCTGGCTGGAGCGCAATATCCGGGTTACGCTGGCCTCACCGTCCCGAATCACGTGTGCGCTCACGCGCTCACGGTGCAGGAACCCTCCCGTTGAAGAGCCGCGCGGCCACCCTGTTGCGCCAGATGGCGCCAATCCGCTTCGCCACCGCGAAGACGGTAGTCGCGGGCGCAGTGGCGGGCGGGATCCTCTTCGGCAGCCAGCTGGTGATGGCGGCGGCGCCCACCGCGGAGTTCGACTTCACACCCGGTGTGGGCCGCGTCGGCGACCCGGTGAGCTTCAGCGCCAGCGTCGAGGACCCCGACGACGACGTGGTCTCAGTCGAGTGGGACTTCGAGAACGACGGCACCATCGACGATGCCGGCGAGAACGTCCAGCACACCTACTCGAGCAGCGGCACGCGCACCGTCCGGATGGTCGTGACCGACGCGACCTCCGACACGGCGGTGGTGTTCGACACGATCAGGGTCAACGCCCCGCCCAACGCGACCTTCGACCTCTCCCCCTCGAACCCCACCGTGGGCCAGTCGGTGAGCTTCGACGCCAGGGGCTCGACCGACGACGCGGCGCTGGCCGAGGGCAGCTTCGACTGGGACTTCGACAACGACGGCTCCTACGACGACGGAAGCGGTCGCCAGATCGACCACTCCTTCCCGACGCCGGGCACAAAGACCGTGGGCCTGCGCGTGACCGACTCCGAGGGCGACACCTCCACCGACAGCGACACGGTGTCCGTGTCGGCGGCCAACTCCGCTCCCGAGGCAGCCTTCAGCTTCGCCCCGCCGCGCCCGAACCCCAACCAGTCGGTGGCGTTCGACGCCTCGGGCAGCCAGGACGACGGTCTGCTCCCCCCCACCGCCTACGCGTGGGACTTCGATGGCGACGGCCAGTTCGACGACGCGCTCGGCATCACGCCCACCGCGTCGTATCCGTCGGGGTCGCGGACGGTGTCGCTGCGAGTCACCGACATCCTCGGCGTGGCGGACACGGTCTCCCACACCGTGACGGTCAACGCTCCGCCCACGGCGTCCTTCGTCTTCTCGCCCACCGGACCCGAGATCGGGGAGACCGTGAGCTTCGAGGCGTCCGGGTCGGATGACGGGGGGTCGCTGCCGAGCGGGGCGTTCGGCTGGGACTTCGACAACAACGGGTCCATCGACGCGACGGGCGCCGAGGCCGGCCACGCGTTCGCCAGCTCGGGCATCAAGACCGTCCGGCTGCAGGTGACCGACTCGGGCGGTCTCTCCACCAGCACGACGCGCAACGTGACGGTGAGCGCCCTGAACACCCCGCCGAACCCGTCCTTCCTCTTCTCGCCCGCCCGTCCCAACATCGGGCAGACGGCCACGTTCGACGCCGGCGCCACCACCGACGACGAGGCGATCCCGGACAGCGGCTTCGACTGGGACTTCGACGGCAACGGGAGCACCGACGCCGAGGGACGCGAGGTCGGGCACTCGTTCTCGACCGCGGGCACCCGCACGGTGAGCCTGCGCGTGACCGACGCCGACGGCGCACCGGCCACCACCACGCGCTCGGTGACGGTGAACGCCCCGCCCGATGCCGCCTTCTCCTTCACACCCGCCAACCCGGACGTGGGCGACCCGGTGAGCTTCAACGCGGCGGCCACGACCGACGACCTGGCGCTGGCCAACAGCGCCTACGCCTGGGACCTGGACAACGACGGCGCGTTCGACGACGCCGTGGGCCAGACGGCCGCCACGACCTTCGCGGCGTCGGGCGGCAGGCTCGTGAGGCTGCAGGTGACCGACTCGGGCGGCTCCTCCGACGTGGCCACCCAGACCGTCACGGTGGCGGCCAACCCGGCGCCCACGGCCACGTTCACGTTCACGCCGGCCAGGCCCAACGTGAGCCAGACGATCACCTACAACGCCGCGGGCTCCACGGACGACGAGCCGATCCCCGCGACCGGCTACGCCTGGGACTACGACAACGACGGCGCCTTCGACGACGCCACCGGCGCCGCCCCCACGGGCACGTTCGCCACGGCGGGCCCCAAGACCGTTCGCCTACAGGTCACCGACGCCGACGGCGCCGCCACCGTCGCCTCGGTGCCCGTGACAGTGAACGCGCCGCCCACAGCGGACTTCACCTTCACGCCTACGCCCGTGCTGAAGGACCGGGTCGTGAACTTCTCGGCCACCGCCAGCGACGACCTCGCGCTGCCGGCCGCGCCCTACACGTGGGACCTGAACGGGGACAACGTCTTCGGCGACGGCGGCTTCACGGGAGCCACCGCCTCCACCACCTTCACCACGGCCGGCGCGAAGACCGTCCGGGTGCGCGTGACCGACAGCGGCGCCAGCGCCACCACGATCACGAAGACGGTGAACGTGAACACGGTGCCGGTGGCCGACTTCACGGTGAACCCGCAGACTCCGCGCCTGAACGAGACGGTCACCTTCGCCTCGACTTCCACCGACGCCGACACGGGCCAGACCCTGGCCCTGGCCTGGGACCTCGACGCCGACGGCCAGTTCGACGACTCGACAGCCGCCAGCCCCACCCGCGCCTTCCCCACCCAGGGCGAGAAGGTGGTGCGCCTGCGCGTGACCGACACCCTCGGCTCCACGCACATCAGGGAACGGCGCTTCGAGGTCCAGACCGTGGCGCCGGTGGCCGGATTCACGTCGTCGCCGGCGGCTCCGCTGCCGGGGCAGACGGTGACCTTCACGTCCACCGCAACTCCGTCGCCCGGCTCGGTTATTAGCAAGATCGAGTGGAAATTTGACGCTACTAGCGGATTTGTGCCTGGCGGAAGCGTGGCTACGCATACGTTTCGGACCGCAGGACGGCATACCGTGGAGCTCAAGGTGACGGACGCGAACGGATTCGACATCGCCACCACCGAAATCGTGGTCAACGCTGCGCCCACAGCCCTCATCCGCTTCTCGCCCGCGTCGCCGTACGCGGGTGACGTCGTCGACTTCGCGTCGCTGTCACGCGATCCGGACGGCTACCTGACCTCCGAGGCCTGGGACCTGGACGGCGACGGGCAGTTCGACGACGCCCGCGGCAGGGTGGCGAGCAAGGCGTTCTCCACCCTCGGCGCGCACACGGTGCGGCTGCGCGCGGTGGACAGCGCCGGCGCCGGCGCCGTGCACGCCGTGACCCTGAACGTGTGGCCGCGGCCGGTTCCGCCTCCCCCCACGCCCGAGCAGCTCGACGCCACCGTGCGGATCTCGAGCCGGCCGGGCAAGGGCTCCACGCTGATCACGCGCCTCGGCGTCCGCACCTCGAGGGGCGCCACGGTGCGCGCCACCTGCAAGGGCAAGGGCTGCCCGCGCGGCAAGGCGTCCAGCACGCGCTCCCGCGGCAAGGCCCTGCGGCTGCGCTCGCTCGAGCGCAGGCTGTGGGCCGGCAGCCGCATCCGCATCTACGTGACCGCCAAGGGCAAGGTCGGGTCGTACACGACGCTCCTGATCAGGCGTTCCAAGCTGCCCTCCCGAAAGGACCTCTGCCTGGCGCCCGGCACCACGCGCACCATGCGCTGTCCCTCATGAGGAGCGCCCGGCACAGGCTCATCGCCGTTCCGCTGGGCCTCGCGCTGTCGCTCGCGTTCGCCGGCGTGGCGTCGGCCGCCGGCTTCACGATGCCTTCGTCAGTGGCGCCGAACCAGAACTTCACCGTCACGCCCTCCCTCAACGCAGCCGAGCTGCTCGACGCCCAGGTGGTGCGCTTCCGCTTCTCCGACACCCAGGTGATCGAGGACGACGCGGCGCCGGTGGACGAGGCCAAGACCTTCGGCGGCTACGGCACGGCCGGCAGGAAGACCGTGACGATGCAGATCGAGTACCTGGTGGCCGCGGATGAGTTCGTCTCGCACGCGATCCGCGTGAACGCGGCTCCTGTGGGGGCCTTCACGCGCAGCGTGACCGTCCCGAACGTAGGCCAGGCGGTGAGCTTCGACGCAACTCCCAGCACCGATGACCAGGAGAACGGGGATCTGCTGGGCGATGGCGAAACGGCCGTGCCGCTGCCCAACAGCGCCTACTCCTGGGACTTCGACGACAACGGGACCTACGAGCAGATCGGCCAGACGGTGCAGCGCACGTTCGCGACGCCGGGCGACAAGCTGGTGCGCCTGCGTGTGACCGACGGCGGAGGCCGTACCGACGTCGTGCCGGTCACCGTCCACGTGAACCGCCCGCCGGTGTCCCGGTTCCTGTTCGCCTCCAAGACTCCCCGCGTCAACGACCTCGTCGAGTTCACCTCCGTGTCGGACGACCCGGACGATCCGATCACGCTCGAGCAGTGGGACCTGGACGGTGACGGCCAGTACGACGACGCGAACGGCAGCACGACCTCGCGTCGCTTCACGACGGCCGGGAACCACGTCGTGCGCCTGCGCGTGCGCGACTCCCGCGGCCGGACCGACACGTCCGCCCAGACGATCATCGTGGCCGCGCTGCCGCCGACGCCGCCCCCGGAGCGGATGCGGCCATGGCCCAGGATCCGCATCGTCGGCTTCGCGGGCGCGACCCGCGTGCGCGTGGACCTGCTGACCGTGAGGACGGTCAGGGGAGCCACGGTGAAGGTCCGCTGCAGCGGCAGGGGCTGCCCGCGGAAGACGGCCATCAGCACGCCGGCGCGCAAGTCGGTCGTCCGCGTGCGCTGGCTCGAGCGCAGGCTGCGCGCGGGCACCCGCCTCTACGTGGCCATCACGCGACCCGGCTACATCGGGCGCTACGTGCGCATCCTCCTGCGTCCCAAGAAGCGGCCCCTCCGGCGCGCCTCGTGCCTCTATCCCAACGAGCCCAAGCCCCGGAAGTGCCCGACGTGACCGGGCCTCCGTCAACTCGTGCTCGTGCTGGTGCTCGGCCTCGCCTCCTTCGGCGCCCTGTTCGCCGCCGCCAAGGCCGACAGCGATTCGAGCCCCGCGCCCAGCCCGGCTGTCAAGCCCGCCGCCAAGGAGGCGGCGCCGGCGGCCGCCACCGTGAGCGTGGCGGACCTCGGCCGCGCCGAGCCGCTGCCGGCCATGCGCGAGCGCAAGCCCCCGCCGGCGCCGGAGCCGGCAGCCGGAGCCGGAGCCCGTGGTCGAGACCCCGGTGGTCGAGCCCGGTGACTCCCGCCCCGCAGGTCTACACCCCGCCGCCGGCCCCTACCCCCGAGCCTCCATCGCCTCCGCCGAGCGACCCGGGCCAGAGCTTCGACGACTCCGGCTGATCCGATGAGCGAGCACACACCCACAAAGGTGCCGCCGCGGCGCCGGCGGGCTCCGACCGAGGTCGCGGGCCACCGCCTGCTGCGCCCGCTCGAGGGCAGTCACGCCACCTGGGAGATTCCGAGCGAGGATCCCAACCGAATGCAGCTGCTCGTGCTCGGGCGCGCCCGCAAGGGCCAGGAGCGCTCCGCTCGCACGGCCTTCCACCGCCAGCTGCGTGCGCGGACGTCGCTGCTGCATCCGCACCTCGCCTCGATCGTCGGCGGCGGGGAGAGCCCGCGCGGCCCCTACGTGGTCGTGTCGCTCCCGCGCGCGCGTCCGCTCTCGTCGCTGATCGCCGAGGGGCCGCTCGACCCGGAGCGGGCATACCGGCTGCTCATGGGCGTGGCCGACGCTCTCGACGCGGCGCACACGCGCTGGCTGATCCACACCGACCTCACGCCGCGCGCCGTGTTCGTGGAGTCCGGCCCGCGCGACTGGGCGTGGCTCACGGACTTCGGCATCGCCCACAACCGGCCGCCGCTCGCCTTCGCGCGCGCCGGGTACCGGTCCCCCGAGGAGCTGCGCGGCGAGCCGCCGCTGCCCGAGAGCAACGTCTATTCGCTCGCCTGCATCATCCACACGTGCCTGTCCGGATCGGCGCCGTTCGCACGGCAGTCGAGCCGCGCGGCCATGCAGGCACAGCTGCACGAGACTCCGCCGCGCCTCACGGAGGCCCGGCCGGAGCTTCCCGCTGCCGTGGATGCCGTGCTCGCATCCGCGCTGTCGAAGACGCCGGAGGACCGGCAGAGCTCGGCCGGCGCGCTGGTGCGCGAGGTCGGCGAGGCGCTCGGCCTCGTGCACGACGGCCCGGGACAGACCCGCCGCAACGGCAGCGGCCGCTTCCGCCGCCGCCCCGCCGACGCCACGCAGCCGGTTCGCCGCCAAAAGCCGGTGGCCCTGAACGGCGCGCCCCTGGCGCCGCCCGCCGATGCGCCGGCCCGCAGCCGCCACGCGCCATCGAGCAGCACCTCCACGGCCGGCGGCGCCCGCGCCCGCCCCGGCCAGGCCGAAGCAGGCACCGAACGGCCGCCCCGCGACCCTGAAGCCCAGTCCGGAGCGCGGGGATGCCATCGGTGCGCACCCGGCCGAGCCGGGTGCTTCCGCGAAGCTCGCCCCGCCCGGAAAGCGCACCGCAACCACGCCGATTGAGGCGCTGCCGCCGCGCAGGAGCACCCGTCGCCGGGGCGCCCCTCCGGCCGTGCTGATCCCCGTGCTGCTGCTCGCCGTGGCCGGCGCGGGAGTGGCGGGCTGGACGCTCGGCAGCTCTGACTCGAGCCCAGCGCCGACCGCGGATCCCGCCGCCCAGAGGGCCGAGCGCGTGGCCGAGAGGCGCGCGGCGGCTGCCGCGGCCACGGAGGAGGAGCGCGTGGCCTGGCTCGGCTCCGCCAACGAGGCAGTGGAGGCCCTCAGCGAGCGCCGGAGCGCCGATCGGCGCCGTCTGGCGAGCGCGGACACGCCCGGCGACCAGGCCGCGCGCGGCCGCCGCCTTGCCCGCTCCTACGCCCTCACCCGCCGCAACCTCGGCGACCCGCCGGCCTCGGTACCGGCCGCCGCGGCCCTCGCCACGGCCCTGCGCCGGGCGGAGGGCGCCTACGAGCGCCTTGCGCGCTCGGCCCGCAACGGCAACCGCTCTGCCTACCGGCGCGCCGTGGACGGCGTGAGGTCCGCGGAGGGCGCCGTGGACCGGGCGCTCGCGCGGCTAGGCCAGCCGGCCTAGGTCATTTCGAGCAGCTCGGCGGCGATCCGGTCCGCCGCATCCGGACGCGCGATGGCGCGTGCCGCCTTGGCCATCGCGGCCAGACGGGGCTGCGCGCCGAGCAGCGTGCCCGTCTCGCGAGCGAGCCGCGGGCCGTCGAGCTCCTCGTCGGGCACCACCACTGCCGCACCGGCGCGCTCCACGTAGCGAGCGTTGGAGGTCTGGTGGTCGGCCGTGGCGTGCGGGTAGGGCACGAGCAGCGACGGCAGCCCGGCAGCCGCCAGCTCGAGCACCGAGCCGCCGGCGCGGGCCACGGCGAGGTCGGCCGCCGCGAGGGCGTCCGCGAACGGCTCGATGTACGGCAGGAGGCGGTAGTGCGGCGGCGAGCCGAGCGCGTCCAGGCGGCGGCGCAGGTCCGGGTGGTCGCGCCGCCCGCAGGCGTGGAGGATCACGCCGGGGGCCGCGGAGCCGAAGGCGTCGAGCGCGGCGTCGTTCAGGCGGCGGGCGCCGAGCGAGCCGCCGAACACGAGCACGCAGGGCACGTCCGCTGGGCAGGTCGAAGCGCCGGCGCGCGGCCGCCTGGTCGATCGCGCCCGTGCCGCGCCGGCACCGGGCGGCCACTGACCACGTACCTCCCACCGTCGCGCCCGTCGATCGGGAAGGACAGGAACACCCGGCGCGCGAACGGAGCGAGCAGCCGGTTGGCCACCCCCAGATGGCTGTCCGCCTCGGTGAGCGCCAGCGGTAGGCGCAGGGAGCGCGCCGCCAGTCCCACCGGGCCGGCCACGTAACCGCCCCCGCCGAGGACCACGTCGGCGCCCGTGGCGCGCAGGACCCGGCGCGCGCGCCCGGTGGCGCGCAGGGCCAGGGCCACCGCGTACCCGGCCTTGAGCGGATTGCTGCGGTGGATGCCGCGCACCTTGATGTGGTGCAGCGGGTAGCCGGCGGCGGGCACGAGCTCGGCCTCGGCCCGCTCCCCGCCCACGAACTCCACCTGCGCGCCGCGGCTTCTGAGCGCCTCAGCTACCGCGAGAGCCGGCACTACGTGCCCGGCCGTCCCGCCGGCCGCGATCACGACCTTGGGCATCGCGACCCCCCTCGATCGCCTCCAGCTGCGGCTTGCCACGCCGAGCGGCGCTGCGGCCGCCGGTGGCGGCGATGTTCAGGAGCAGGCCCATGCCCCCCATCAGCACCAGCAGGTTCGTGCTGCCGTAGGAGAGGAACGGCAGCGGCACACCGGTGAGCGGCGCCATGCCGAGCACGGCGAAGAAGTTGAGCGTGGCCTGGCAGAGGATCAGCGAGGTGATGCCCGCGGCCAGCAGCCGCGAGTGGAGATCGCGGGCCAGCTTGGCCGTGCGCAGGCCGGCGTAGGCGATCATTCCGTAGAGGGAGATCACCGCGAGGATCCCCACAAGCCCGAGCTCCTCGCCGATGATGGCGAGGATCATGTCCGTGTGCGCCTCGGGCAGGTAGAAGATCTTCTGCACCGACTCGCCGAGCCCCACGCCGAACAGGCCGCCGGACCCGAGGGCGGTGAGCGCCTGCACAGCCTGGAAGCCGGTGTCGCCCGCGTCCGAGAAGGGGTCCAGGAACGAGGTGAGCCGCGCTCGCCTGTAGGGCTCGGCCACCGCCACCACGAGAGCCAGGCCCGCCAGCGTCCCGCCGATGATGGCGAGGTTGCGTGTCGGGGTGCCCGCCGCCACCAGCAGGGCGCCGATGGCGAAGCAGATGACCATGGCGGTGCCCATGTCCGGCTGCTTTAGGAGCAGCGCGCAGGCCAGCGCCCACCACCAGCAGCAGCGGCTTGGCGAGTCCCCCGATGGTCCGGGTCCGGCGCGGCTGCGCCGCCAGCAGCTGGGCGGCGTAGAGCACCAGCGAGAGCTTGAGCAGCTCCGACGGCTGGAACTGGATCGGTCCGGCCCCGAGCCAGCGCGTGGCGCCGTTCACCTCCACGCCGACGTGGGGCACCATCACCGCCAGCGTGAGCAGGAACGACGCGATCAGGAGCAGCGGCGTCAGGCCGCGGATCAGCTTGAGGCCGTGGCGCGACGCGGCGTGCAGCAGCACCAGCCCCGCCACCCCGAACACCACGTAGCGCTTGAGGTACATCGACGGGTCGTTGCTGCCGTTGAGGAGCGACTCGGCCGAGCTGGCCGAGTAGACCATCACCGCGCCGAACGCAAGCAGGCACAGCGTGGCTGTGTAGAGAATCGAGTACTCGATCGGGCGCTTGCGGGCGGCGCGCGCTGACATCCGGACTGGCTTCGACGCCGACACGCGGATTCATGCTCGCGTCACCAGCCGACGGAACTGCTCGCCGCGCTCCTCGTAGTCGCGGTACTGGTCGTAGCTGGCGCAGGCCGGCGACAGCAGCACCACGTCGCCCGCGTGCGCCACGGCGGCCGCGGAGCGCAGCGCCGTCTCGAGGTCCCCGGAGCGCTCCAGCGGCACGGCGCCCGCCAGATCGCGCTCCAGCCGGTCCCCGGCCTCTCCGATCAGGTAGCAGGCGCGGCAGCGCGCTCTCACCGCGTCCCGGAGCCCCTCGAACCCCCCGCCCTTGAGGCTCCCGCCGAGGATCGCGTGCACGCCGCCCTCGAAGGCCTCGATGCCGCGCCGGGCGGCGGCCACGTTGGTGGCCTTCGAGTCGTTCACGTAGAGCACGCCGTCCACGGTGGCCACCTCCTCGAGCCTGTGCGGCACGCCGGCGAAGGTGCGCAGCGCCTCGCTCACCGCCGCCGGCGGCACCCCGGAGGCCAGCGCCGCGGCGGCCGCGCCCATGGCGTTCTCGAGGTTGTGGGCGCCGCGCAGCCGGATCTCGGAGGCCGGCAGCAGCGGCTCTCCACGCCAAACGAGGTGTGCATCCTCCACCTCGAGATCCGAGCCGGGCGGGCCGAAGGTCACGCGCTGCCCTCGCCCCTCGAACTGGATCTCCGGCGGCGCAACGGCGAAGTCGTGCTCGGACTGGCGCGCGAAGATCCGCAGCTTCGCGTCGCGGTAGCTCTCGAAGGTCCCGTGGCGGTCGAGGTGGTCCTCCTCCAGGTTGAGGAGCAGCGCCGTGTCCGGCGCGAACTCGCCGGCGTCCTCCAGCTGGAAGCTCGACACCTCGCACACCACCGTGGCCCCCGGGTCAAGCGCCCCCACGAGCGCCGCCAGCGGCGTGCCCACGTTCCCGGCCACCGCCACCTCCAGCCCGGCCGCGCCGTACACGGCGCCGAGCAGCACCGCCGTCGTGGTCTTGCCGTTGGTGCCGGTCACGGCCAGGAAGCGGTTGGGCAGCAGGCGCCAGGCCAGCTCGAGCTCTCCGTGCACGGGCAGCCCGCGCTCGAGCGCCGCCCGGATCACCGGCGCCTCGCGCGGCACGCCGGGGCTCTTGACCACGCACGCCACGCGCTCGAGCAGGTCCACGCCGTCGGTGCCCAGGTACGCCTCCACGCCGGGCGGCGGGTCGGGCCGGCCGCTGTCGCATGCGATCACCTCGCCGTGGGCTCGGAGCATCTCCACCGCCGCCCGTCCCGACCTGGCCAGGCCCACCACCAGGTACGGCCCCTCCGGCAGTGGGGGCCGCGCCGCGCTCACCGGCTCACCCGGGGAGCGTCTGCTGGTAGACCGTGAAGCCGATCGCCGCGCAGATCGCCGCCACGATCCAGAAGCGCAGGATGATCTTGGTCTCCGACCAGCCGAGCAGCTCGAAGTGGTGGTGGATCGGGGCCATCAGGAACACACGCGTGCGGAAGCGCTGGAAGGCCACCACCTGGATGGCCACCGACAGGGCCTCGATCACGAAGATCCCGCCGATCACGATCAGCAGCACCTCGGTCTTCGTTAGCACCGCCAGCGCGGCTATGGCCCCGCCTAAGCCCAGCGAGCCCGTGTCCCCCATGAACACGGACGCCGGGAACGAGTTGAACCAGAGGAAGCCCACGCAGGCGCCCACGAGACATGCGCACAGGAGCGCCAGGTCCTCCTCGCCCGGGGTGATGAAGGTCATCGCCGTGAAGGTGAGGAACACGATCGCGCAGCAGCCCGCGGCCAGGCCGTCGAGCCCGTCGGTGAGGTTCACGCCGTTGGTGGCCCCCGCGAGCACGAGGAAGATCAGCACCGGGTAGAGGAACCCCAGGTCGATCGAGGCGTCCACCACGCGCAGCCTCAGCGCATCGGAGATCCCCACCCACTCGCTCACGCAGATCCAGAGCGCGATCGCCGTGAGCGCCTGCACGAGCAGCTTGGTGCGCCCGGACACGCCGAGCGAGCGCCGGCGACGCAGCTTGATCACGTCGTCGGCGAAGCCCAGGCCGGCCATGGCGAGCGTGGTGCCGACCACCGCGACGCTCTGGGCGCGGTAGTCGGACAGGATCAGGAACGGCACGCAGACCGCGAGGAAGATGGCCAGTCCTCCGAGCGTCGGCGTGCCCGCCTTGCCCTGGTGGCCCGCCGGGCCCTCCTCGCGGATGTGCTGCCCGAACTCCTTGGCGCGGAGCAGCTCGATGAAGCGCGGCCCCAGGAACATGCAGATGAAGAGGGACGCCATGCCCCCGATCAGGATCTCGCCGAGCATCAGCCCAGGGCCAGCACGCGTTCGAGGCCCGCGGAGCGCGAGCCCTTGACGAGCACCCTGTCGCCCGGGCGCGCCAGCTCCTCGAGCAGCGCGCCGGCCTCCTCGGGCCCGGCCACGGGATGCACCTCGCCGTCGAAGCCCTCCAGGTACCCGAGCGCCTCGGCGCCCACCGGCACCAGCATGTCGATCCCGCGGGCCGCT
Organism: uncultured Thermoleophilaceae bacterium; assembly: GCA_963764665.1. Classification (GTDB taxonomy): domain Bacteria; phylum Actinomycetota; class Thermoleophilia; order Solirubrobacterales; family Thermoleophilaceae; genus JACVRW01. The sequence goes on from CAVXTL010000004.1 coordinate 25,261, forward strand.
GCGTGCTCGCCGATCGCGTGGTGGTATCCGGCGGAGCCCTCGCCCAACTCCGCCATCGTGCCCAGCACCGCTATGCGGCGCTCGGCCGGGCTGTCGGCGAGGTGATCCAGGGCTGCGCGCATCGACATCGGGTTGGCGTTGTAGCAGTCGTTCACGACCACAACGCCGCCCGGGAGCTCCACGACCTCCCCGCGCAGCGAGGAGAAGCGCACGTCCACGGGGCCGCCCACCGGCACCCCCAGCGCCCGCGCCGCGGCCACTCCGGCCAGCGTGTTCAGCAGGTTGTGCGGCTCCGAGTAAGGGAGATCGAGCTCGATCGCCTCCCCGCGCGCCTCCACCTCGGCGCGGCCGCGGTCGTAGGCGAGCAGCATCACCTGGCCCGCCGGGCCGAAGGTCCAGGTGTCGAGGTCGTCGCGCCTGTGGACCTCGAGCAGCGGCTCACTCGCCGGCAGCACGCAGGCCGCGCCGGGCCGCAGGTCGCGGATCAGCTCGGCCTTGGCCGCCGCCACGCGCTCGACCGTGCCGAGCAGCTCGAGGTGCACGGGGCCCACGTTCACGATCACGCCCACGTCGGGCTCGGCGATGGCGGCCAGCTCGGCGATCTGCCCCTCGCCGCGCATCGCCATCTCGAGCACCGCCACCTCGCGTGCCGCGTGGCGCCTCGAGCAGGGACAGCGGCAGCCCGATCTCGGTGTTCAGGTTCTCGCGGCTCGCGTGCGTGCGGACCCGCGGGGCCAGCAGCGCCGCCAGGATGTCCTTGGTCGAGGTCTTGCCGGTGGAGCCGGTGATGCCCACCACGCGACAGCCGATCTCGCGGCGCCACGAGCGCGCCAGCCGGCCGAGCGCCACCAGCGGGTCCTCGGCCACCAGCACCGTGCCCGTCGCCGGTGCGTGCGCCGGGTCCACGAGCACGCCCCAGGCGCCCGCCTCGATCGCGCGCTCGGCGAACTCGCCGCCGTGCACGTTCTCGCCGACGAGCCCCACGAACAGGTCGCCGGGACGCAGGTCGCGGGTGTCCACGACCACCCGCGACGGGCCCCCGCCGTCCGGATCGCCGGAGGCGAGCGTGGCTCCGGCGGCCTCGGCCATGGGGCCGGCGGGCAGGTCGATCATGCGCCCTCCCCGGCGCGAGAGCGCAGCGCCTGGCGGGCCACCGTCACGTCGTCGAACGGCTCCTTGCGGCCGTCCTCGAACTCCTGGCCCTGCTCGTGGCCCTTGCCGGCCACGACGATCACGTCGCCCGCGCCGGCCGCATCCACGGCGAGCGCGATCGCCCGGCGCCGGTCCACCTCGCGCTCCGCCTCCGCCCCCGCGCCGGCCATCACCTCGTCGATGATCCGCTCGGGGTCCTCGCTCCGGGGGTTGTCCGAGGTCACGATCACGCGGTCGGCCAGCCGTGCCGCCGCCTCGCCCATCAGCGGCCGCTTGGCGCGGTCGCGGTCCCCGCCGGCGCCGAACACCGCCACGAGCCGCCCGCCGGTGAGCTCGCGCGCCGCGCGCAGCACGTTCTCGAGCGAGTCGGGCGTATGGGCGTAGTCCACGAGCAGGCCGAAGTCCTGACCCTCGTCCACCGGCTCGAAGCGGCCGGGCACCCGCTCGAACAGGGGCAGCGCCCCGGCGACGGTGTCGAGCGGGACCCCGAGCGAGCGCACCGCGGCCACCGCGGCCAGCACGTTCTGCACGTTGAACACGCCCGGCAGCCGCGACCGGAGCTCGAGCGAGCCCTCCGGCGTCTCACAGGCGAAGGTGGAGCCCGCCAGGTCGAAGCGCACGTCGCGCGCCCGGTAGTCCGCGTCGCGCTCGATCGCGAAGGTCACGCAGTCGAGCTCGGCGGCCAGCTTGCGCCCCCAGTCATCGTCCAGGTTCACGATCGACGCGCCCGGCCCCTCGAACAGGCGCCGCTTGGCCGCGAAGTAGGCGTCCATCGTGGGATGGAAGTCCAGGTGGTCCTGGGTCAGGTTGGTGAACACGCGGCAGGCGAAGCGGATCCCGGCGGCGCGGCCGAGCTCGAGCGCGTGCGAGGACACCTCCATCACGCAGACGCTGTCCCCCGCGTCGACCATGCGGCGGAAGGTCTCCTGGAGGTCGATCGCCTCGGGGGTGGTGCGCTCCACGTGCTCCTCCACCCCGCCCACCACGCGCTTGACCGTGCCCAGCAGGCCGCAGCTGCGGCCGTCCGCCTCGAGCAGGTGGCGCGCCAGGAAGGCGGTGGTGGTCTTCCCGTTGGTCCCGGTGATCCCGATCACGTCCAGCTCCGCGGTGGGGTCGCCGTGGAAGCGGGCCGCGGCCGGGCCCATCGCCGCCCGCACGTCAGGCACCACCACCTCGGGCACCCCGAGGCCCAGCGGGCGCTGGCACACCAGCGCCACCGCGCCCCGCTCGATGGCCTCCGGAGCGAAGTCGTGGCCGTCGGAGCGGAACCCGGGGACGCAAAAAAAGAGCGTCCCGGGCGTGACGCTCTGGGTCGAGTATGCGAGCCCCGAGACCTCCACCTCGGGCGCCCCATTCCCCATCAGCTCGCGAAGGGTCATGGTGCGCGCGCAGTGTACCTGCGCATTCCGTCGTCTTCGGGACCCAATTGCTCACCCTTCCCGGGGCCGCGGCCGATGCAGATTTCGTGTGCGCGCCACCGTGTCCGGCGCGCCGGCTGAGAAAGCCGTGCGCGTGCCCCTGCGCCCATTCGAGGGCAAGCTTCGCAGCGACGCTGCCGGTCCGGACGTGAGCGCGCTGCCCGTACCGTCGATCGGCCCCCCGGACAGGGGGATCACCCCGCCCAGCCGAGCCGCCGGCCATGAGGGCTTCCTCAGCGACGTGATCGTGGAGCTGGGCTTCGCCGACCGCCCGACGGTGGAGCGAGCGGTGAGCGCGGCGCGCAGTCCCGGGGCGACCGTGGCGGGCGTGCTGGTGGAGATGGGCGCGATCACCGAGGAGCAGCTGGCGCATGCCCGTGCGGAGCGCCACGGCCTCCTCTACGTGGACCTCGAGGTCTACGACGTCGATCCGTCCGCTGCCAACCTGCTCACGCCCGCCGCGGCGCGCCAGCACGGCTGCGTCCCGATCGGCTTCGCCGGGCCGCGTCTGGTGCTGGCCGTGGCGGATCCGGCCGACGCCCACGGCGCCGTGGCCCTCCCTGCGCTGGAGGGCCGGAAGATCCTGCCCGCGGTGGCCACGGCTGCCGCGCTCGAGCAGCTCACGGAGCGGCTTCCGCTCCCGCAGCCCGCCGGGGACCTCGAAGTCGTGGACGATCCGCCGGACGAGCAGGTGGAGGCCCAGCCCGCGCCTGCGGCTCCGGAACCCCGGGAGATGGACACCGCGGAGGAGGAGTACGAGCTGCGCGCGCGCCTCTCGAAGGCCGAGACGCGGCTGGACGAGGCGCTGGTGCGCTCGCGCGAGCACCACCGAGAGCTGGCCACCGCGAGGATGGAGGTCGAGGCCCGCACGATGGAGCTGGAGGTGCTGCGCACGAAGCTCACCGATACCGAGTCCGACGCGATCCGGGCACGGGCGGAGGCCGAGCACTCTGCGCACGAGGAGCGCACCCTGAGGGCGCGCCTCGACACCGAGGCGAGACGTCGGCGGGTGCTCGAGGAGCGCATCTCGAAGCTGGAGACCGAGCTGTTCGCCGCCGAGCGTGCCGGCCAGGAGCAGCGCGAGGCCCAGGCGCGGATGCGTGCGGCCCTGAGCGGGCCGGACGAGCCCTAGCCGGGCGGGATTCGCAGGTACGGCAGCGCGAACTCCGCGATGCTCTCGAACGCCGGCGCCGCCACGGTGCCGCCGTAGATGTCGCCCTGGGGCTCGTCCACCATCACCGCCACCAGCAGCCGCGGGTCGCGCGCCGGGGCGTAGCCGATGAACGAGGCTACGAACTTCGTCTTCGAGTAGCCGCCCTTGCCGTCCGGCTTCTCCGCCGTGCCGGTCTTGCCGGCGAGCTTGTAGCCCTCGACCTGGGCCTCTTGCGCGGTACCGCCGGGGCCGAGCACGCCCTCGAGCATCTTCGACACGTCGTCGGCCGTCTGGCGCGAGAGCACGCGCCGTCCGGGCCGCCGCTCCCCGGCGACGATGTACGGGGAGCGCATGACTCCGTGGTTGGCGATGGCCGTGTAGCCCTTGGCCATCTGCATCGGCGTGACGGCAAGACCCTGGCCGATGGGCAGGTTGCCGATCGAGGAGCCGGAGTAGTCCGCGTAGGTAGGCACGATGCCCTGCTGCTCGCCCGGCAGCTCGATCCCGGTGGGGCGGCCGAAGCCGAAGCGGTGGACCCAGCGGTCGAACTTGCGGGCCCCGAGCTTGAGACCGATCATCACGGAGCCCACGTTCGAGGACTGGGCCAGGATCTCCGACGTCCTCAGCGTGAGGCGGCCGCGGTCGTGCGCCTCGCCGACCACTCGGTCGGCCACGCGGATCTGAGGCGGCAGGTCGAACGGCGTCTCAGGCTGGATGGCCCCGTCCTGGAGGGCGCCCGAGACGGTGAACGGCTTGAAGGTCGATCCCGGCTCGTAGTTCACGGCCACCGAGCGGTCGCGGCGCGCCCAGGCGGGGGATCCGCCCGGGTCGTTGGCGTCCACGCGCGGCCAGTTGGCCAGCGCGAGCACCGCACCGGTGCGCGGATCGAGCACAAGCGCGGTGGCGCCCCTGGGCCGCCAGGTGGACCCCACCTCGCCGAGCACCTCCTCGGTGCGCTCCTGAATTGCCGCGTCGATCGTCAGCCGGAGGTTCTCGCCGGGCGAGGAGCGCTTGGTCTCGACCATGCTCACGGGCTCGCCCAGCGCGTCCTTAACGAGCCGCCGGGTCCCGTCGGATCCGCGCAGGTCCTCGTCGCGCGAGTACTCGAGCCCTGAGAGCCCGACGTTGTCCGTGCCCACCGTGCCCAGCACCTGCGCGGCCAGCCAGCCTTGCGGGTAGCTCCGCTTCGGCTCCGTCACGGTGCCGATGCCCTCGATCTTCAGCTGCTGGATCTTGTGACCGGCCCACGCGTCCATCTTCCGGCGCAGGTAGACGAAGCCCGCGTCGCCCGAGATCTTTCGCAGCAGCTCGTCCTCCGGCATGTCGAGCAGCGGCGCCAGCTGGGCCGAGACCTTGGCCGGGTTGTCGATCAGGAAGGGGTTGGCGAAGACCGTGATCGCGTCCTCGGACACGGCCAGCTCGAGCCCGTTGCGGTCGAAGATGGTGCCGCGCTTGGCGCTCACGGCCAGGTCCTCCTCCTGCTGGGTGGCCGCGCGCTCCTGGAGCGAGCCGGCCCGCACGGTGCCGATCCAGATCGCCCGCACTGCGGCGAGCGCGAGGAGGGCGAGGAAGACGGCGAAGAGCAGCCCGATCCTGCGCTCGACCAGGCGCACGCCTAGCCCGACGGCTCCGTCGTGGACACGTCGGGCTCGCTGGTGGCGGTGGGCGCGACCGCGGTCGTGCCCTCACCCACGGTCCCGGCTGCGGGGGTCTCGCCGGTGGTGGTGGCGTCCGGCACCGCGGTGGTGGTATCCGTGGTGGGCGCGACCGCCGTGGGATCCGTGGCCGCGGGGTCGAATACCGCCGGCGGCTCGATGACGGTTTCCACGGGCAGCGCGGCCACCGCGCTGGGCTCCACGATGTTGCGCGCGGCCTTGCGCGCGTCGAACTCCGGATGCGCCTTCAGGTAGCGCACGTCGCCCGCGCCGGGCAGCACCAGGCCTAGCTCCGCCGCGGCGTCGCGGATGCGCTCGCTTGAGCCGAGTAGCGCGGCCTCCTGGCGCAGGCGTGCGTTGTCGCGCTTCAGCGCCGTGCTCTTCTCGGCGGTGAGGGCGATCTCGCGGTTCATCCGCAGGAGGTCCACGTTGAAGAAGACGATGCCCACGAGCAGGACGCCCACGAGCACGATCCAGCCGCGTCCCGCGAGCAGGGCGTCGAGCACCCCGCTGGTGCGCGCGCGCACGGTGCGCGCGAACGGCGCGTTGCCCACACGCACGGGCAGCGCAACGGAGCCGTTGCGAGCAGGCGCGGGCGCCGCCCGTCCCGACACGCGCCGCGGGGGGCGGGTGGGCCGCTGCTGCGGGCGCCGCGCCGGCGCCGGGCGAGCCGGGGCGGCAGTCCGGGCTGCGGCGCTGGCGGGGGGAGCCATCAGGCGGCCTCCGCCGGGGGCAGCTTCCGGGCCGCGCGGAGCTTGCCGGAGCGCGAGCGCGGGTTGTCGGCCACCTCGCCGGGCGTGGGCACCACGGCCTTGCGGGTGAGCAGCTCGGCCTCGGGCTCCTGCCCGCACACGCAGATGGGGAAGTCGGGCGGGCACACGCAGCCGCGTGCGCGCTCGACGAGGAAGCGCTTGACGCGCCGGTCCTCGAGCGAATGGAAGGAGATCGCGGCCAGCCGGCCGCCGTCGCGCAGCAGCTCCCACCCCAGCGGCAGGGCCCTGTCGAGCGACTCGAGCTCGTCGTTCACCGCGATCCGTACGGCCTGGAACACGCGCTTTGCCGGGTGCCCGCCTCCGAAGCTGCGCCGCACGGCCGCCGGAAGCGCTGCCTCGACCGCTGCCACGAGCTCCGCCGTGGTGTCGATCGGCGCGCGCTCGCGGCGGCGCACGATCTCGTGGGCGATCCGCCCGGCGGAGGGCTCCTCGCCGTAGCGGCGGAAGAGCTGCGACAGGCGGCGCTCCTCCCAGCCGTTCACGATCTCACGCGCGTCCACGTCCTGGCCGGGATCCATCCGCATGTCCAGCGGCGCGTCGTAGGAGTAGGAGAAGCCGCGCTCGCGCGCGTCCACCTGCATGGACGAGATGCCCAGGTCCAGGTACACGAGGTCCGCCTGCGTGCCCTCCTCGGCCAGAAGAGCCAGGCCGTCGGCGTAGTCCATGCGCAGGAAGCGGGTGTGACACGTGGCCTCGTCAGCGAGCTCCTGGAAGCGTTCCTCCGCCACCGGGTCGCGGTCGATGCACACGAGCGTGCCGGAGGGGCCGAGCCGTCCGGCCACCAGGCGGGCGTGACCGCCCGCGCCGAACGTGCAGTCCACAGCGGTCTCGCCGGCGGCGGGGGCGGTGATGTCGATCAGCTCGCCTGCCAGCACGGGTACGTGCGTGCGAGTCATGTCAAGAAGCATGGCCAAGGCGTTCGGTCACCTCCTCGATTTCGGCGTCGAGCCTGCGCTGCTCGTCCTCCCACCGGGCCCGTCCCCACACCTCGAGATGGTCCCCTACGCCCACGACGACAACTTCCTTCTCGATCGCCGCGTGCGCGAGAAGCGGCGGCGGGAGCGTCACCCGGCCGGCGGCGTCGAGCTCGATCTCGAAAGAGTTGCCCTGGTAGAAGCGCGACAGCTGCCGATACTGGGAGCCCATGGGATTCAAGTCCCCGAGAGCCCGCTCGATGATCGATTCGTGGGTCTCTGGGGTCCACACGGCCACGCAGGTCTCGGGGTCCTTGGCGAGAACCACTCCGCTCGAGAACGGCGCACGAAAGCGCGCCGGAATGCTGAGCCGGTTCTTTGCGTCCAGCGAGTGCTCGTAGTGCCCTCGAAAAGCCAAGATCCATCCGAAAAGAAGAGTCGGACCGGAGTGGCGGAGTGGGAGGAGCCCCGCCACTCCGGTCGCTTGATGGATGCCACAGTACCCCACCTGCTCCCACTGTGCAACACCTTTCCCCACTTTGATGCCCAGTTCGCCCCGGGCGGTGGCGGCGGATGGCGGCAAACCCGCATGTAGAGCGGCAGCGCGGACCTCGAGACGGGTTCGGTGGGATCCCCGTTCTGCCGGGCGCGTAGGGCCAGAACGGCGATTTGGGCGCAATCGTGCGCCCAGAAATCCCACCTGCACGCGTTCGTGCGTCGTCTCGTGTCCCCGGTGGGGCTAGGTGGGGAGGAGCGTTCCGCCGGAATCGAGCACCGCGGACAGCAGCGCGGCCGCCACGAGCAGTAGCACCGACGGCACCAGGAGCAGCGCCACCACCAGCTGGATCTTGGGGCCGGCCCGCGCTGCGTGCTCGCGCGCGGCGCGTGCCAGCGCCGCGCGAGCCTCCCGTGCCTGGGCGGTGAGGGTGTCGGCCAGCGGCACTCCGTGGCGCCGCGAGCGCTCGAGGGCGCCCACCAGCGCCGCGAGCTCGGGAAGCGGCAGCCTGCGGTGCACCTCCTCGAGCGCCTCGGCCAGAGGAGCGCCCAGGGCCACCCTTCGCCCCGCCGCGCGCCATTCCGCCGCCAGCGGGCCGCGCCCCTCGCGGCCGACCGCCCGCAGCGCCTCCGTCAGCGACGCGCCGGACTCGACGGTCACGCGCAGCAGGTCGAGCAACGCGGGCAGATCGCGCCGGGCGCTGCGGGCCCGCGCCGAGGCCACGCGCCTGAGCCAGAGGTCAGGGGCCACGAAGCCGGCGGCAGGCAGGAGCGCCGCCACCAGCGGCCCCAGCCGCCCCGGTGCGCCCGCAGCCAGCCCGACCCCGGCCCCTCCCCCGGCCAGCGCCGCCGCGAGCTTGGCGGCCATCACCTCGCGTGTGCCGAGCGCGCCCGGCCTCCCCGCGGCGTCGAGCCGCGCCCCGAGGTCGCGCGGCGCCGGCACGTCGCGCAACCGCATCCCTGCCGTGGCCAGACGGCGCAGGAGCCGCGCCTGCGGGCGCGCCGCGCGCCGGCCTGCCACGGACGCGACCAGCAGCGCCAGGCCCGCCGCTCCGAGACCACCCGCGAGGAACGCCGGCACCGAGCCGGTCACCGGAGCGGCCGGCCAAGGCGGTGGATCAGCACGGCAGCCACGACCTGAAGCCCGAGGGCGAGTCCCACGAGCCAGGCCGTGAGGAACGACCCGGCGAGGTCCCGGAGCCAGCCGGGACTGGCCAGCTCTGCAAGCAGGGCACCTGCGGCGGGCAGCAGCACCACGATCGCGCCTGTGAAACGGGCCTGGGCGGTGGCGGCGCGCAGCTCGCCCTCGAGGCGGCCCTGCTCCTCCATCGCTGCCGCGCTGTCGCGCAGCAGGCGCGCCAGGTCGCCCCCCGCGCGCCGCTGGAGCAGGCAGGCGGCCACGAACACGTCCACGCGCGCGGATCCCGCTCGCATCCGTAACGAGGCGAGCGCGCCGTCGGTGCGAGCACCGGCGGCCAGCTCGGCGGCCGCACGCCGCAGCTCGTGGCCGGCCGCGCCCTCCACGGCCTGGCCCGCCTCCGCGACCGCCGCGCGGAGCGAGTGCCCACCGCCGAGGGCGTCGGCCACCGCCACGCACATCTGGGCGCAGCCGGCGTCCACCGCCCGGTGGTAGCGCTCACGGCGGGCCCTGAGGGCACGAGCCACGATCCACGGCCCCGCGGCGCCGAGCACGACACCCAGCGCCGGTCCCGCCACGGCGGCGCCTGCACAGAACGCCACGACGGCGCCCGCCAGGAGCAGCCGGCGCCGCTCGGCAGCGCCTGGGTCGCGACCCTCGCGTCCCTGCCTGACAAGCGCGTCCACCAGCGCACCGCCGGCCCGGAGCAGCCCCGGTCCCAGTCGCGTGACGCGGGCCAGCGCGCCGCGGACCAGCTCGGCGAATCCCACGGCAGCGGCCGCGCCGCCCAGGAACGCCAGCGCCGCGGCACCGGGGCTAGCGATCACCGGCCGGGCTCACGCGTGTTGCGGCAGCCCGCAGGACCGCCAGCCGGTCCGCGAGCGCACCGTCGCCGGGCGGGCGCGCCGGTCCGTCCCGGCTGAAGAGCTCTCGCGTGCCGGCGCCGCCGGCCACCCGCACAACCTCGGTCACGGACTCCACCACGCGCTCGCCGGTGGGCAGCCGCGCCTGGTGCACCACCACGTCGAGCGCGCTCACCACCTGGTCGCGGATCGCGGCGTGGGGCAAACCCACCCCGGCCATCAGCGCCAGCGTCTCCACGCGGCGCAGGGCGTCGGCCGGCGAGTTGGCGTGCACGGTGGTGAGCGACCCGTCGTGGCCGGTGTTGAGCGCCTGGAGCATGTCGAGCGCCTCCGGCCCGCGCACCTCGCCCACGACGATCCGGTCCGGGCGCATGCGCAGGGCGTTGCGCACCAGCTGGCGGATCGTCACCTCGCCGCGCCCCTCCAGGTTGGCCGGGCGCGCCTCCAGGCGCACTACGTGGCGCTGGCGCAGGCGCAGCTCGGCGGCGTCCTCGATGGTCACGATCCGCTCCGCGCCGGGGATCGCGCCCGACAGGGCGTTGAGGGTCGTGGTCTTGCCCGAGCCTGTACCTCCGGACACGAGCACGGACGCGCGGGCAGCAACGCATGCCGCCAGCAGCTCGGCCGCATCGGCGGAGAGGGTGCCGGCGCGGACCAGGTCGCGAAGCGAGAAGCCCTGGCGCCGGAAGCGCCTGATCGTGAGGCAGGGGCCCGACAGCGAGAGCGGTGGCACCACCACGTTCACGCGCGAGCCGTCGGCCAGGCGCGCATCGCAGAGCGGGGACGCCTCGTCCACCCTGCGCCCGAGCGGTGCCAGCACGCGCTCGATGGCGTGGAGCAGCTCCGCCTCGCCCGCGAACCGGACCCCGGTGGCCTCGAGCCGCCCGCGGCGCTCCACGAACACCTCGCTCGGCCCGTTGACCATCACCTCGTCCACGCTCGGGTCGGCCAGCAGCGGCTCCAGCGGACCGAGACCGGTGGCCAGCAGGAGCATCCGCTCGCGGAGCTCCGCCCGATCGGCCTCGGGCAGCGACCCGGCCTCGGCCTCCACCACCTCCCGGACCTCGCTCTCGAGCCCCTCCCCCGCCTCACCGGCCCGCGCGCGCTCGATCAATCGCCCGCGCAGGGCCAGCGCCAGCTCGTCGAGCGCCTCCATGCCCGGTGAAAGGAACGGGACGGCGAAGCCCGCCCCCGTGCGCTCCGGCGGCTAGCCCGCCAGCACCAGGCAGGTGGAGGTGCCGTGCGCCACGAGCGTGCCGCGCCGACATCAACTCCGATCCCGCAACCTGGGCGGGGCGGGGGGTGTTGTGTGCGGAGCGGGACCAAATTCTCGACGGGAGGTCGTACTCACATGAAGCGCTTCATCCGCCTGCCCTCGCCGGCCATGGTCGTGGCCTGCGCCGCCCTCTTCATAGCCCTCGGCGGGGTTTCCTACGGGTTCGCCACGGGCGCCATCAGCGGCCGGGAGATACAGAACGGCACGATCACCGGCAAGGACGTGCGGGACCGCGGTCTGCGCGGGCAGGAGCTCAGGGGCGACAGCGTCGGCCCCAACGCCGTCAAGGAGGAGGCGCTCAACTCGCTGCGGCTCGGGCCTGTGAGCACCTCGGTGGCGGCCCAGGGCAGCGCCCACCACGCGGTGGTGGCGGCCAACGGCAGCCCCGTGCGCTCGCGCGGCGCGGCCTCGACCGCGCGCACGGCCACAGGGCAGTACCAGGTGATCCTCGACCGCGACGTTCGTGCCTGCGTGTACGTGGCCACACTGGGTGACGAGTCCGCGGCGGCGCCCGGCACCGGCCAGGTCTCGGTGACCTCTCTGCCCAGCTCCGTGAACGGCGTGCGGGTGTTCACGCGCGACAGCGCCGGGACGGCGGCCAACCGCTCGTTCCACCTGGTGGTGTCCTGCTGAGAAGAGGCCACTAGCCTCAGGGCCGTGAGCACTGCCGACGTAGCCCTGGAGACAGCGTCCTGGGACCTCGAGCCGCTCGTCGAGCGGCGCGGTCCCGAGGGCGTGGAGGAGCTGCTCGGCCAGGCGCGCGAGCGCTCGGTGGCCTTCGCCGAGCGCTACCGCGGCCGGGTGGCTGGGCTCGACGGCGAGGAGCTGGCCGCGGCCATGCACGAGCTGGCCGCCATCTCGGACCTCGGCGGCCGCGCCGGGTCCTACGTCGTGCTGTCCTTCTCGCTCGACACGGCCGACCCGGCTCGCGGTGCGCTGATGCAGCGCGGCCGCGAGCTCGGCGCCGAGATCGAGACGCTCCTGCTCTTCTTCGAGCTCGAGTGGAACGAGCTGCCGGAGGAGCGCGCTGACGAGCTGCTGGCAGGCGACGAGCTCGCCTTCTGCCGGCACTACCTCCGCACCCTGCGCCGCTACCGGCCGCACCAGCTCTCCGAGCCGGAGGAGCGCGTGCTCACCGAGACATCCGTCACCGGGGCGTCCGCGTTCAAGCGGCTGTTCACGGAGCAGACCTCGGCGCTGCTGGTGGGTCTGCCCGGCTCGCCCGAGCCGGCGTCGCTCGAGGAGGCCCTCAGCCGCCTCCAGGACAGCGACCGCGGGCGCCGGGAGGAGGCGGCGGGCGCCGTCACCGAGGCGCTGCGCCCCGGCCTGCGCACGCGCGGCTACGTGTTCAACACGCTCGTCCAGGACAAGGCGGTGAAGGACCGGCTGCGCTCGTACCCGCACTGGCTCGCGTCCCGGAACCTCGCGAACGAGGCCAGCGACGAGTCGGTGGAGGCGCTGGTCCAGGCCGTGGTCTCGCGCTACGAGCTGGCTCGGCGCTGGTACCGGCTCAAGGCGCGGCTGCTCGGTATCGACCGGCTGGCGTACTGGGACCGGATGGCGCCGGTGGGCGATTCGGACGACCGCATCCCCTACTCCGAGGCGCAGTCGATCGTGCTCGACTGCTACTCCGAGTTCTCACCCGAGCTGGGGCAGACGGCGGGGGAGTTCTTCGCCCACGGGTTCATCGACGGCCCGCCGCGGCCCGGCAAGCGCGGTGGCGCGTTCTGCTCGTACACGGTCCCGAGCGCGCACCCGTACGTGCTGCTCAACTACACCTCGCGGCCGCACGACGTGCTCGTGATGGCGCACGAGCTCGGGCACGGCGTGCACGCGTCGCTGGCCCGCCCGCAGGGCATCTTCCAGTTCACCACCCCGCTCACGCTCGCCGAGACCGCGTCGATCTTCGGCGAGACGATCGTGCTGGAGCGGCTCCTCGAACGCGCACCCGACGCCGCCGGCCGCCTGGACCTGCTGGCCGGCTCGCTCGACGGCGCGGTGGCCGCGGTGTTCCGGCAAATCGCCATGAACCGCTTCGAGCACGCCGTGCACACCGAGCGCCGCGAGCGCGGCGAGCTGGCCACCGACCGCTTCGGCGAGCTGTGGCTCGAGACCCAGACCGACCTGCTCGGAGACTCGGTGGACCTCACCGACGACTACGCCCTCTGGTGGTCCTACATCCCGCACTTCATGGACACGCCCGGCTACGTGTACGCCTACGCGTACGGCCACCTGCTGGCGCTGTCTGTCTACCGCCGCTACGAGGAGGCCGGCGCCGACTTCGTGCCCGCCTACCTGGACCTGCTGCGAGCGGGCGGCTCGCTGCCTCCGGAGGAGCTCGGCGCCATCGTGGGCGTGGATCTCTCCGACCCGGGCTTCTGGTCCTCGGGCCTGGACCTGATCGAGCGCCAGCTCGAGGCGGCCGAGGCCGCCGCCGCTGAAGCCGGACGTACGTGACGGTGCCTTCAGCGGAAGCAGCCGGCTCGGCCGGCTGCGCACCGACGATTCTCATCGAGGAGCGCGTGGCGCTCCCCGGCGGCGAGATCGAGCTCACCCGCCCGCGCGACCCCGAGGCCCTGCTCTCGGAGGAGGCCTTCGAGCACGAGGAGTTCCTCCCCTACTGGGCGGAGCTGTGGACGAGCGGGGTGGCGCTGGCACACGACCTCGCGCGGCGCTCGCTGAGGGGAGCACCGACGCTCGAGCTGGGCTGCGGCCTGGCGCTCCCGAGCATCGCCGCGGCGCGGGCGGGCGGCCGGGTGCTGGCCACGGACTGGTCGGCCGACGCGGTGGCGGCCGCCGTGTCCAACGCGCGCCGCAACGACGTCGAGATCGAGACGCTCGTGTGTGACTGGGCCGAGCCCGCGGCCCTCCTCGAGCGAGCCCCGTTCCAGCTGGTGCTCGCCTCCGACGTGCTCTACGAGCAGCGCAACGTGGACCAGCTGCTGGACCTCCTGCCGCGCCTCGTGGACGACCATGGCCGGATCCTCCTGGCCGATCCCGGACGCGCGCCGGCCGAGCGCTTCCTGGAGGGCGCGCGCGAGCGCTTCGAGTTGACCACCACGATGAGCCCCCGCTTCCCGCGGGTGGCCATTCACCGGCTGCGCGGAAGGTCCGCCAGCGCCAGGTAGAGCTCGCGGGCGGAGGCCTCGCCGAGCCGGAGGCTCTCGAGGCGATAGCTCTCGTTGGGCGCGTGGTAGGCGTCGTCGTCGGTGCTGAACCCGGTGGCCACGGCGTCGATGCCGCGGCGCGACAGCTCGGCCAGAATGGGGATCGTGCCCCCGCCGCGGGCGAACACCGGCGCGGTGCCGCAGGCACGCTGCATCGCCTGCGCGGCCAGCTGCAGCACCGGGCTCGAAGGGTCGAACACGGCGGGCTCGGCCAGCTCGAACTCCACCGACACCTCGGCGCCGGGCGGCGCCGCGCCACGAAGCAGCCGCTCTATCTCGCCCGCGATCGCCTCGGCGCTCTGCCCAGCCGCCAGCCGCGCCGTCAGGTGGGCGTGGGCCTGCGCGGGGACGATCGTGCGCGCCTCCCCCACCTTGATCTCGTTCACGTCAAGCGCCGTGCTCGCCCCCGTGCGCTCGTAGAACTCGGCGCCGGCATGTGGTGAGACCGGCCGCGAGCCCACGCCCGCGATAACGGCGTCGCCCGGCGGTAGCCGGTTCCAGCTCTCGCGCTCCTCGGGGCCCGGCGGCTCGACCCCGGCGGTGAGCTCCGGGCGTACGCGGCCGTCGGGCCCAGGGACCACCTCGGCGAGCATGCCGTTGAGCACGTGCGCCGCGTTCAGGACCGTCCCGCCGTAGACGCCCGAGTGCACGTCCCGGACTCCGGTGCGCACGTCGATCGACACGCCCACGAGGCCGCGCATGGCCACGGTGATCGCAGGCGTCTGCTCGTCGAGCATGCCGGAGTCGAACACCAGCGCGCAGTCGGCCCCGCGCTCGTCCTCGCGGATCCAGCGGAGTGCCGACGCGGACCCGATCTCCTCCTCGCCCTCCACCCAGAAGCGCACGTTCACCGGCAGCTCGCCGGCGCGAGCGAGCTCGCAGCCCACGTGCAGGAGCGGCAGGAAGTTCCCCTTGTCGTCCGCGGAGCCGCGCGCGTAGAGGCGCCCGTCGCGCTCGGTGGGCTCGAATGGCGGGCTGTCCCAGGCGTCAAGCGGCCCCGCGTCCTGCACGTCGTGGTGGCCGTAGGCGAGCACCGTGGGGGCGTCGGCGCGGCTCGCGCGCAGCTCGCCGATGGCCATCGGATGGCCCCCGTCGATCGTCACCAGGCCGGCCTCCCCGCCGGCCGCCTCGATCCGCTCGCAGACCCACTCGGCCGCGCGTTTCAGCGCCGCGGCGTCGCCCCCGCCGGTGGACACGGAGGGGATGCGGAGGAACTCCTCGAGCTCGTCGCGGATCGTCGGCACGCGGAGATTGTGCCGCACGGCGGCGCGTAGCCTTGTCGCCCATGCGCCGGCTCTTCCCCCTCGTCGCGGCAGTGGTGTTGGTGGACACGATGTTCTTCGCCGCGGTCGCTCCGCTCCTGCCGCACTACAGCGACGAACTCGGGCTGTCGAAGTCCGCCGCGGGCGTCCTGGCGGCGGCCTATCCGGCCGGCACGCTCGTGGGCTCGCTCCCCGCGGGCTGGCTGGCAGCGCGGGTCGGTGTCAAGCCGACGGTGCTGCTGGGCCTCGGTCTGCTCGCCGTGACCAGCGTGGCCTTCGGCTTCGCCCAGAGCGTGGTCGTGCTCGACATTGCGCGCTTCGCCCAGGGCATCGGCGGCGCCTGCTCCTGGGCGGGCGGGCTCGCGTGGCTCGTGACCGCCTCGCCGGCGGACCGCCGCGGCACCGTGATCGGCTCGGCGCTGGGCGCCGCGATCGTGGGAGTGCTGCTCGGCCCCGCGCTCGGCGGGCTCGCAACGATCCTCAGCCCCGAGCTCGTGTTCAGCGGGGTGGCGGTGGTCGCCTGCGGCCTGGCCGCGTGGGCATGGACCGTGCCCGGCACCCCGCCGGAGAGGAGCGCGGGCATGCGAGCCGTCGGCCACGCGCTGCGGCGGCCGGCGGTGCTCCTGGCCTTCTGGCTGTTCACGCTGCCCGCGATCTTCGCCGGAGCCATCGAGGTGCTCGGCCCGCTTCGGCTGGACGAGCTGGGCGCGTCCGGCGCCCTCATCGGGCTGATCTTCCTCCTGATCGCGGGCGTGGAGGCGGTGCTCAGCCCGCTGAGCGGGCGGCTGTCGGATCGCCTCGGGCGCCTGGCGCCTATCCGGGTCGGGCTGGCCGGCGCGGTGGTGATGGCGGCGTTGATCCCGCTGCCGGAGACCATCGTCCTGACGGCGTTCGCGCTGCTGGCCACGATCGCGGCGCTGGGAGCCTTCTGGGCACCCGCGATGGCGCTGCTGTCGGACGCCTCCGAGGCAGCGGGCCTCGACCAGGCGCTGGCGTTCGGCCTGACCAACCTGGCCTGGGCCGCCGGCCACATGGCGGGGAGCGCGGGCGGAGCCGCCCTGGCGGACGCCACCACCGACGCCCTCCCCTACGCGTTGCTCGGCGTCGCCTGCGCCGTCACGCTGGGGGCGCTGCTACGCCTTCCGCGCCGGGCGGCCGCGCCGAGCTAAGCGCAGCTGGGCCAGGGCGTGGTGCCGCTGCGCCGGTACAGCTTGAGGGCGATCCGATCCTGCGTGGCCTCGGATGCGTCGGCAGGGTCGCCGTCGCCGCCGAGCGCCCGCCAGGTCGAACGGCTGAACTGGTACTTGCCGCGGTAGCGGCCACCTGGCGAGATGGCAGTGGGGTCGCCGCCGGACTCGCACTTGGCGATCTTCCGGAGCACCCGCGGCAGCCGTACCGCGGTCTCGTCCGCGGTCTCGGCGACCGTGCTCGTTACTGCCTTCAGGCCGAGTGCCTTGCGCGTCTGCGGGCCCACCACGCCGTCGGCGGTCAGTCCCCGGCGGCGCTGGAAGCGCCGGACCGCGCGCTCGGTGGCGGGACCGAACTCACCGTCTGCCGGGCTCACGCGCAGGCGCCGCTGGAGCCGCTTGACAGCCGGTCCGCTGTCGCCGCGCTCGAGTACCACCTCATCGCTGGAGGGCGCGAGGGCACTCGGCGCCGCGATTGCCGTGCCGCTCAGGCACAGCAGGGCGACGACGACCACCGTGGCCAGCCCCAACGGGCGGCATGCGGCAACGACTCTGACTGGCACGTCTCGGGTCCCCTTTCCGGTGCCTACGAGGTGAGCTGACGGGCTCGCGCTGGAAAGTGCGCTACGCCGCTCGATGCGCGGCGATTCGCCCCGGCGGCCTGGTGGGCCGCATTGGTTCCCCCGTTTCCGGTCATCGGGACGACCGGAACTCGGCGATTCGACTTAGAACTAACTACGAGGGCGGTATGGAAGCAGATCGACCGGCTACGTGCGCCGACGTCTACTTGGGCGGCTCGAGCAGATCGTCCACCACGGCGACGATGTCAACCGACTCGGAGTCGTCCTCGTTGTCCTCTTCAGAGGGCTTGGAGAGCCGGATCTTGGGCTCGGCCTCGGCCGCAGCCGCCTCAGGCTCTGCTGCGTCCACCAGTGCCAGCTCCTCCTCGAGCGGGAGCGGGATGGCGTCCATCTCGTCGGTCACCGGACCCATCTCGAGGGCGGGCTCGATCTCCAGCGGCCCTGGTCCCGACGCGGGCAGCTCGGGCGATGGCGGCTCGAGCCGGCGACGCAGCCAGACCCCGGCCACACCCGCGGCGATCAGGAAAAGCAGGAGACGCCGGAGCGCGATCACGGGACGGACCATACGAGCGGCACCGGATAGCCTCGCGGGCGTGGATCTGGGTCTCGACGGCCGGACGGCGCTGGTGACGGCGTCGTCGCGCGGGATCGGCTTCGGAATCGCTCGCGCGCTTGCCGCCGAGGGCGCCCGGGTGGCGGTGAGCTCCCGCTCCGCCGAGCGGATCGAGGCCGCCGCCGCGGAGATCGGCGCGCGGCCCTACGTGCACGACTCGGGCGACGTGGACGACGCCGCGGCCCTGGTCGAGCGGGTGGAGGCCGACATCGGGCCTCTCGACGTGCTCGTGACGAACACCGGGGGGCCGCCCCCGAGCGCGGACTCGCTCGAGCTCTCGCGCGACCAGTGGGAGGAGGCCTACCGCCACCTCGTGCTCGAACCGATCGCCCTGATCACGCCGGCGGTGGCGGGCATGCGCGAGCGCGGCTTCGGGCGCATCCTCGGGGTGTCGTCGAGCAGCGCACGCGAGCCGATCCCTGGCCTGATGCTGTCGACCGCGCACCGGAGCGGACTGCTCGGCGCCTACAAGCAGCTGGCGCGCGAGGTGGCCCGCGACGGCGTGACCGTCAACACGCTGCTCCCCGGGCGGATCGCCACCGATCGCCTGAAGGAGAACTACGGCTCGCTGGAGGCCGCCGAGGAGGTGGCCGCCGGGCAGGTGCCCAGCGGCCGCCTCGGGCGGGTGGATGAGATCGCGGCCGCGGCCGCCTTCCTCTGCTCGGAGCCCGCCAGCTACGTGACCGGAGTCGCGCTGCTGGTGGACGGCGGGCTCACACAGAGCATCTGACTAGGCCGTGACGTGCTCCCGCTCGGGCTCGAGCGCGAGCTCGAGCACCTCGCCGACCGTCATCACCGGGTGGAAGGACAGCTGTTCGCGGACCTCCTCCGGCACCTCGTCCAGGTCGCCCCGGTTGCGCTCGGGAATGATCACGTCGGTCAGGCCCGCGGCGTGCGCCGCCAGCACCTTCTGCTTGAGCCCGCCGATCGGGAGCACCCGTCCCTGGAGCGTGACCTCGCCGGTCATGCCCACGGTGTGACGCACCGGCCGTCCGCTCAGGAGCGACGCCAGCGCGGTGGTCATGGTGATCCCCGCGCTGGGCCCGTCCTTCGGGATGGCGCCGGCCGGAACGTGCACGTGGAACTCCCGCGCGTCGAAGGCGTCGTCGTCCACTCCCAGCTCGTCCGCGTGACCGCGGACGTATGAGAGAGCGATCCGAGCCGACTCCTTCATGACGTCGCCGAGCTGTCCGGTGAGCACGAGGTCGTCCTTGCCCTTCATCGAGGTGGCCTCGACGAACAGGACGTCTCCGCCCACTCCGGTCACCGCCAGGCCCGTGGCCACGCCGGGCACCGCCGTCCGCTCAGCCGACTCCTGGAAGAACCGCTGCCTGCCGAGCGCGTCGCGCACCAGGTCGAGGTCCACCGTGACCGGTGCCTCCACCTGTGCCGACGCCAGCCGGGTCGCGGTCTTTCGCAGCAGCGTGCCGAGCTCACGCTCGAGTCCGCGCACGCCCGCCTCGCGGGTGTACTCGGTCACGATGGCGCGCAGCACGTCGTCGGTGATCTCGACCTCGTCCTCGCGCAGTCCGTTGCGCTCACGCTGGCGCGGCCACAGGTACCCGCGTGCGATCGCCACCTTCTCCTCGGTGGTGTAGCCGTCGAAGCGCACGACCTCCATGCGGTCGAGCAGCGGCGCCGGGATCGTCTCGGCCACGTTGGCGGTCGCGATGAACACGACCTCCGACAGGTCGAGCTCCACGTCCAGGTAGTGGTCGCGGAACGAGTGGTTCTGCGCCGGGTCGAGCACCTCGAGCAATGCCGCGCTCGGGTCCCCGCGCCAGTCGGCGCCGACCTTGTCGACCTCGTCGAGCATGATCACCGGGTTCATCGTCCCGGCGTCGCGCAGGGCGCGGACGAGCCGGCCCGGCAGCGCGCCGATGTAGGTGCGCCGGTGACCGCGGATCTCCGCCTCGTCTCGCACGCCGCCCAGCGACATGCGCACGAACTCGCGGCCCGTGGCCCTGGCGATCGACTCGCCGATCGAGGTCTTGCCCGTGCCGGGCGGCCCGATCAGCGTGAGGATGGCGCCCGAGCGCTTGTCCTCCGCGATGCCGCGCTCCTCGCGCAGCTTGCGAACGGCGATGTACTCGACGATGCGGTCCTTCACGTCCTCGAGCCCGGCGTGGTCGGCGTCCAGCACCTCGCGGGCGTGCACGGGATCGAGTCGCTCGTCCGAGCGCTCGCTCCACGGCACGGACACGAGCCAGTCCAGGTAGGTCCGGATCATCGACGCCTCACCCGAGGAGTCGCCCATGCGCTCCAGCCGGCCGAGCTCGCGCTCGGCCTGCTCGCGCACGGCCTCCGGCATGCCGCCTTCCTCGATCTTGGCGCGGTACTCCTCGGCCACCGAGCCCTCGTCCTCGCCCAGCTCCTTGCGGATCGACTCCATCTGCTTGCGCAGGAAGTACTCCCGCTGCTGCTTCTCGGCGCCGGACTGAACGTCGTCGCGGATGCGCGTGCGCACCTGCATCTCGGCCAGCCGCTCGCGCTGCATCGCGACGGCCTTCTCGAGACGCTCGGTCACGTCCAGGGTCTCGAGCAGCTCGACCTTCTGCTCATAGCTCAGGTCGGGTGCGTACGCCGAGGTGTCGGCCAGCGCGCCCGGCTCCGTGATCGAGCGGACGAACGCCGCGATGCGCCCGTCGTCGCCACGCAGCTCGAGGAGCTCCTCCACGATCGCGCGGTACTCGCGCTCGAGCTCACGGGTGCGGCCGTCCACCGGCTCGGCGTCGGGGTGCGGAGTCACGTCGACACGCAGCACGCCCATGGGATCGCTCGACGCCGCGCCGATCTGGGCACGGTGAAGGCCGTTCAGCAGAGCGGCTCGCGCGCCGCCGGGGAGCTTGATTCGCTCGCCCACCTCCGCCACGGTCCCGACGCTCGCGAACTCGTCGCCCTTGCGGGGGACCAGCACCACGCGCTCCTCGTCGCCGACGTCGACCGCCAGCGTGACCGACATGTTGGGGAAGACGACTGAATCGTCCACCGGTATCAGTACGAGTCTCTCCATCAGATTTTCTCCATCTTGCGTTTTGCGATCCGCCGTTTTGCGGAAGCACCCGGCTAGCCGGGTGCGCACCGATGCTTACTTACGTTTCGTAAGAGTCTAGCGGTGAGGCAGGCGGTTGTCGGATGCATCGAGCGCGACCGCGCCGGGTGCGATGCTGCCGGTGTGAGCGCCGAAGGGGAGCTGCGCGCCCGCCGGGCGGCCGCGGAGGCGGCGGCGGCGCTCGTGGAGCCGGGCATGACGATCGGCCTCGGCTCGGGCCGCGCGGTGTGGGCCGTGGTCGAGCTTCTGGCCGAGCGCGAAGGCGTGCGAGCGGCGGTGGCTTCCGAGCGCACGCGCGAGCTGGCGTCGGAGGCCGGCATCGAGATCGTGGAGCTGGATGGCAAGGCGCCGCTCGACCTGGCCCTGGACGGCGCCGACGAGGTCGATGGCCGGCTCGGACTGATCAAGGGGGGCGGCGGGGCGCTCCTGCGCGAGAAGATCGTGATCTCGGCCGCCCGCCGTTTCGTGGTGGTGGCGGAGACGCCGAAGCGGGTGTCGCGCCTCGGCGAGCACACCCGCCTGCCGGTGGAGGTGGTGCGCTTCGGCTGGCCTGACACCCGGCGGCGCGTGGCCGAGCTGCTGCCGGATCCCGAGCTGCGCACGGTCGAGGACCAGCCCTACGTGACCGACGAGGGTCACCTGATCCTCGACTGCCCGATCCCGAGCGCTGTGGACCCCGCACACCTCGACGTGCGCCTCGAGGGCCTCCCGGGCGTGGTGGAGCACGGCCTCTTCCTCGGGATGGCAGAGCGCGCGCTGCTCGGGCGCCCGGACGGCGGCGTCGACGTGCTCGAAGCGCCCGCCTAGGGCTCCTCAGAGGTCACCGGCACCCACGGCCGCCGCGCCGGCACGCCTGCGGTCCCCCGCGGGACGCACCAGCAGCCGGATCTCGCGGCCGTAGTTCTCCGCAGCCGCCAGGTACACGGCCTGGCGCACGGTCACACGCAGCGTGGCCCGCGCGGTCGCCGCGGCAGCCGCGCCCTCGTCGGCGCCGCCCTCCGGCGGACCGCTGGCCAGCAGCTCCACCCCTTCGAGCGCGAGCACGGTGCGGCCGCTGCCGGCGCCCGGCTCGCTCGACACCAGCACGTCCACGCGCGTGCCCGCAGGGACGGCGGCCAGGCCGCTCCCGCCGGCCACCGCCACGTCCACCGCCCGCTCGCCTGGACCCAGCGCCCCGGGGCGGCGGCTCGAGCGAGCGCCGCGCAACCGGCTGGCCGTGAGGTAGCTCCCCCGCGGCAGCGCCGTGGCCGGGCGAGCGCCGGCGGCCTCGCCAGGCGCCGCCAGGGCATCCGGCGGCACGTACCGCGCCGGGACGTGGACCACCGCGAGCGCCCCGCGGGGTATGGCGACGTCGGCCTCGAGGTCGCGGGTGGCCACAACCACCGGGAGCGGGGCACCCACGCGCGCCTCCACTTCGCGCTCCAGCTCGCGCACCTGGGACGCGGCCAGGCCCCCGCAGGCGAGTGCCAGCGACAGCAGCAGGACCGCGCGCCTCCGAGTGCTCACGCAGCCCGGGGCGCGTCGGCCGGCAGGTCGAGGACAGCCACCACGTGGTCGCCCTCCACGCGCACGTCAAGCCGGCCGCCGAGCTCATGAGTGGCCTCCTCGGCGATCGCGAGGCCGCGTCCGCGACCAAATGCCGGCACCCGCGGCGGGCCGCGCAGGTTGCGCAGCTCCAGCCGCACCCCAGAGGGAATCGCGCGGGTGCGCAATTCGGCGTGCCCGCGCCCGTGCTCGGCAGCGTTCGCGAGCAGGTTGCCCAGCGCCTGGGCCAGGCGCCCGCGGTCGGCGCTCAGCTCGACCTCGGGCATGACCGGACCCGCGGCGTCGATGGAGGAGCGCCAGGGAGCGAGCGACCCGTCGATGAAACGCCCGAGGTCCACGGCCACCCGGCCGCCGCGTGCGCGGCGGCCCCCGCGGGCCGCGTCCAGATCCGTGAGTCCGGCACCGAGCCGGTCGAGCTGGACCTCCACCCCGTCGACCGGAGGGCCGGCACCGGCGTCACGCCGCCAGGTCTGGCAGACCAATGCGAGCGCTGTGGCTGCGCCGCGCAGCTCGTGCTCCGCGCGTGCCACCCGCTCGAGCCGGCGGCGGAGAAGTTGGACGCGCGCCATCAGAAGAACGAGCGCCGCGAGTGCGAGCAGCGGGGCGCCGGCTTCACCCACCTCGTGACCTTTCTGACAAGGGACTAACCTCGTCGGAGGCCATGGAATTCGTGTTCATCCTCATCGGAGTGGTGTTGTTCGTCTCCGTGGTGCTGGGGCCGCTGTTCGGCGCGGAGGACCGTCCCGCGTTCCGCCGGCCGGACAAGAAGCCCCGCCCCATGGTCGGGCCACCCTGGTAGGCACCGGCGGGGCGCATCACAGCGCGTCCGTGAGCCGGTAGCCCACGCCACGCACGTTCAGCACCCAGCTGCGCGACGACCCACGCAGCTTCTTCCGCAGCCGGCACGCGTGGGCGTCGAGGGTGCGCGTGTTGCCCATCGACCGGTAGCCCCAGACGTCGCGCAGCAGCTCGTGCTTCCCGTAGACGCGGGTGGGTTCCTCGGCCAGGGCGCGCAGCAGCGCGAACTCCTTGGCCGCCAGGTTGACCCGCTCCCCGTCGAGGCTGACCGCGCGCGTGAGCGGATCGACGGTCAGGTCGCCGATCCTCAGCACGCCGCGACGCGCCCGGCCCTCCGCGCGCCGCAGCAGCGCGTGCACGCGGGCCACAAGCTCCGGATAGAGAAACGGCTTGCAGACGTGGTCGTCGGCCCCGCGGGCGAAGCTGCGCACGCGGTCGGCGTCCCCCGCCCGGCCGGTCAGGACGATCACGGGCAGCTGCGGGTCGACCCTGGTGGTGAGCCCGTCCGCGGCCCGCACGCGGTCGAGCAGCTCGAGGCCACTGCCGTTCTCGAGCGTCAGGTCGAGGAGGAGAAGGCTCGGCGCGCGCGCCTCGATCGCTCGCAGTGCCTCGTCCGCGCCGGCCGCCGCGAATACCCTGAAGCCGTCGGCGGCGAGGTTGTCGGCGAGGTAGCGCCGCGTGGCCTCGTCGTCCTCGGCGAGCAGTATCGAGCGGGCGTCGTGCACGCCGGGTCAAGCAGTCTTGAGCGAAAACTCGCCCCCGCGCTGCAACCCCGGTTGCAATGCAGGCCCGGAGAAGGAATCGGACTTATGATGGCGACGCCTGCCCGGCCTTACGGGGCCCCCTGAATATGGACACCACCCGCCGCGGAAATTATGAGTCCGGCTCCGACTACGTGCTCGAGTACGGGGAGCTTCGCTTCACGTTCAACGAACGTGATTTCACCGAGCGCGTGGAGCAGGCGGCCACCAAGCTCGGCTTCGTCGACGGCCCGCTGGGGCTCGACGAGCGCGAGGACCTCGTGAACCTCGCGGTCAACGGCGAGGTGCACGAGCCGCATTCTGAGCTCGGGGATCACATCAACCTCTGCTGGAGCGACCTGCACGGACCGTCCGAGCGCTCGCTCGTGCACTGGATCCGCCGGCTCGTGTTCCGCGGAGCGTGGCTCGACCAGCGCGTGCTCGAGGGCGAGCTCGAGGTGGTCTTCAACGACACCGACCACTCCTTCGGCTACGCCCAGCCGGATCGCAACTTCGAGCTCATCGAGCTCTCGCCGGAGCCCTCGTGGCGCCGGGTCGCGTACCGCCGCTAGTTGACGCTCGTCCTTCTCGAGTCATAAGCTACTTGCAGTTGCGCTGCAAGTACTGCGTGTTGGCGTGTTCGACGGAGGGTGGAGAGAGTGAAGCGGAGTCTGCTGATCGGCCTTGGGGCCCTGGTGGCGTGCGCGACGGTGTTCGCGCCGGCGGCGAGCGCTAAGGACAAGCTGCTCACGTTCTACTCGCCGAAGATCAAGTCGCTGCCGTACGTGCACGACTCCCATCACGTGAACCTGCAGCCGGACGGCAAGCAGGCTCCGGCCGTGCCCGGCTACATCACCGGCTTCGCGGAGCAGGCGCTCGTGGACAGCAAGAACCCCAAGGCCAAGCCGCTCCCGATCGCGAAGATGATGGTCCACCACTTCCTCTACTTCGCGCCAGGCCGCGTGGACGAGGCGCCCGGCGGCTGCTGGAGCGGCGCCGGCTTCATCGGCGGACGCGGCGAGGAGCACCCCACCGGCGGCCCGCTCCTCGGCACCAACCCGGCGTTCCGCGCCAAGTACGGCATCCGGAACGAGAACCGCGACGGGAAGGCCCCGGGGTGGAGCCTCACCGCCATGGTGATGAACCACTACAAGAAGCCGAAGTCGTTCTACGTCCGCACGCGGGTCTACTACACGACCGAGAAGCGCACCTCCGTGCAGCCGCTCGTGATCGGCAAGTGCTCCCAGCTCTCGAACGGCATGTCCTACGACGTGCCGGGCGGCGGCAAGAAGGGCTCGAACTTCGTGGACCAGAGCGACTGGGTCGCGCCGTTCAACGGCCGGATGCTGATGGCGTCCTCGCACCAGCACGGCGGCGCGAAGTACCACACGCTGCAGAGCCTCACCTGCAAGCGCAGGCTGTTCAAGGCGCCCGTCTACCACGCCCCGGCGAAGCACGTGTACAACACGATCCGACCGATCCTGCACGAGCCGGGGCCGATCGGCACGGGCGCATACGCGAGCTACAAGGGCATCCCGATCAGGCAGGGCGAGGTGCTGCGCCGCAGCGCGGTACACGAGAACCACAACCTGCACGTGGCGTCGATGGGCTTCTGGGCCACCTGGTTCGTGAAGGACGACTCCGTGAAGCAGTGCGGCAAGCTGCCCAAGGACATCGTCGAGATCAACAAGCCCAAGCGCTACGACCGCACGCCGAACCACGAGCTCAAGGTGCCGCAGCTGTCCAAGCCCGTGGGCGCCTTCACCGCGTTCGACGGGGGCGAGCTGACCGTGGGCGACGACTTCTTCCGGCCCGGGAGGATCACGTCGAAGGTCGGCCAGCCGGTCACATGGCGGTTCTCAGGCGCGAAGCCGCACTCGGTCACCGTGGCGAACGGCCCGCGCGGGTTCTCGTCCGTCTACTGGGGCCAGCAGCGCGGCACGTACACGGTCACTCCGAAGGTGAAGGGCACCTACAAGCTGGTGTGCCTGGTCCACCCGACGACGATGGCCGAGACCCTGGTGGTGAAGTGACTACTTAAGGAGGTCGGCGCGCAGAGTTCCGCTCTGCGCGTCGGCCACCTTGGGCTCGCGTGAGCCGGGCCCGGCCGGCTCCAGCACGATCCGCGTGGTGGCCCAGCGGAGGGCGTCGGAGTCCTCGCCGGTCACGGCGAAGACGGTGAGCGATCCGCCCTCCTCGAGGTTGCGGCCGGCGCCGAACACGCGGCGTCGCGCGCCACCCGGCAGGGAATCGAGCGAGTCGACGACCACGACGGCATTGGCGCCCTGCTCGACGCGGCGCTTGGCGCGCTCGACGGCAAGCTCCGCGGCCTGAGCCTGGGGCTCGGGCGGGCGGTCGTAGCTGCCGCCCACGCTGTCGCCGGCGATGGCGGTCCACTCGGCCACTTCCTCGGGCCGGACGCCCACAAGGGCCACCTGGACGCTCAGGTCCGGATGGCTCTCGGCGAGCGTGGACACGATCACGCGCAGAAGGGTGGTGGCGCCGGATCCGGGCGCCCCGGCGATGGCGACCCGCGAGCCGAGCCCGTAGGGAATTCCCTCGAGGGCCGCGGGCGCGGGGAGACGCTCCGACGCGAAGACGGGTGTGAGGTCGCCGAACCAGGCGCGCGCGGCGGGTGGCTCGGCGTCGGCGCCGTTGACCTGCTCCACGTGCACGAGCGACGGATGGCGCTCGTTGCGCCGGGCGGGCCGCACCGGGCCGCTGACCTCGTCGCCGGAGCGCAGCTCGCAGCGGCGGATCTGGGCGGGCGACACGTAGACGTCGTCGCGCGAATGCTGGGCGGGGTCGGAGCGTAGGAAGGCGCTCCCGTTCGGGAGCACGTCGAGCACGCCGGTGACGATCTTCTCCTCGGCCACCGGCTCCTCGACGACCTCGGGCTCCTCCTCCACCGGAGGCGGAGCGTCGTCGACGTCGAGGTCCTCCTCCTCGTCGGACTCCTCGTCCTCGTACCTGGGCTGGACGTCCTCGTCATCCGACGGGGGCTCGAGCGCCTCGGCCTCGGGGACCTCGTCGGGGTCGCGCTCGTCGGCGTCGTCCGCCGCGTCGGCGCCGTTCCCGCCCTGGCCGCGCAGGATGGCCTCCACGAGGTCGGCCTTGCGCATTCCGCGGTAGCCCTCGAGGCCCAGCTCGGACGCGATCGCGTGGAGATCGGCGAGTGGGCTCTTCTCGAGTTCCTTGCGTTGGAGAACGGGCACGAAGTTAGAAACCCTACTCACCGTGGCGGGGGACGCTCAGGTCGCGTCCTCGACGGCGTCCAGGACCAGCTGCATCAGGAGGCTCAACGCGGTGTCCACGCTGGCGTTGTCGATCACGGCCACGTTCTCCGCCCGGGCGCGCTCCGCGAGGTGGTCCTGCAGCCGGCGGATCTCGTAGAACGCGGCGAGGTAGCGCTCCGACGGGCGCGTGCCCTGGCGGTGTGAGAAGTGGCCGCGATGCAGCTCCGCGTCCTCCACCACCAGGATCGCCTCGACGAGCACGCAGCGCTTGCGGATGTCCTCGCCGAGCGCGCCGGGAAGCACGTGCACCCCCTCGAGCACCATCGGCTTGGCCTCGTTGGCGGCCCGCTCGACCATCGCCTCGGTGGCGGTGGCCACGTGGCCCGCCTGGTCGGCGTAGCCCTCGAGCCCGCCCGCGTTGAACGCCGAGTGGTGCACGGACGGCATCGCCTCGGCGGTGAAGAAGGCGCGCAGGACCTGCCGGATCACGTCCGTGGCGATCACGCGGTTGATCCCGAGCCGGGCGGCCAGCATGGTCGCGAGCGTGGACTTGCCCACCCCGGTGGTGCCGCCGAGCAGCACCACGAGCGGGCGCTCGAGGCGACCGAGCCGGCTCCACGCCCTAAAGCGGCGCACCGCCGCGTCACCCTCCTCGGCCAGCAGGACCTCCTCCGTCACGGCCCTAAGGCCCTCCACGTCCATCTCGGTGAGCCCGCGCTCGGCCAGCATGCGCTCGACCGCCCGGGCGAGCTCGAACGAGCGCTCCGGCACGAGGCCTATGGCGGACAGGCTCTGTGCCATCAGGCCCTTCGAGTAGGGCAGGCCGTGGCCCTTGTGGAACACGATCGTCTCAGCCACCCCACACCTCCAGCAGCGCCTCGTCCACGCCCAGCGGGCGGTTACGCACGAAGACCACACGCGCGCGATCGGCCTGCGCCCTGCGCGCGACCGTGTCGATCGCGGCCCCCTTGAGCTCCGTGAGGTACACGTCGCAGCCCGCCGTCGCGGCTCGGTCGAGGTCGTCTGCCAGCGCGGCTCGGCGGGCGAGGTTGGTGGACGCCACGACCGGCTCCACGCCATGGCAGTGGTCCGCGCCGGTGGTGAAGAGCGCCACCCTCGCGTCCGCCGGCAGCGGCTCCGCCGGCTCGGGCCGCAGCGAAAAGGGCACGGCGCCCGGGTACGGCTGCGCGCCCTCGGCCGCCAGCACGAGATCAGCACGCAGCAGGCGGTACTCGGCGAACGGCTCCGCCGGTCCCGCCCCGAGCACGCACACCGTGTGGTCCACCGCCACGGGCGGGATGCACGCGCCGGAGCCCTCGAACACGATCGCGCCGGGATCCATGGAGGCCGCCAGCGCCGCCCCCGCGGGCACGTTCGACACGGCAGGCTCGCCCGCCAGGCCGCCCCCCACGCGCCGGCAGCCCACCGTGGGCACGCCCGCCAGCGCCGCGTCCTCCAGGTAGTCGGAGGCCGCGTGCTCGCCGCGCGCGTCCACCTCGAGGAGCGCGTCGAGCCCGATGCCGGCGGGCGCCGACCGCGGCTCGGCCGGCCCGCCCCGGCCCATGCAAACCATCACCGGGCCGGCGCCGCGCTCACGCAACAGCGCGGCCCAGTGGCCGGCCACGGCGGTCTTGCCCGTGCGCTTACCGGTGCCGATCACGGCGAGCTTCGCGGCCCCTGTGTCCAACTCGGCGTAGGCGGGCGGAAAGAGGCGGGCTCCCGGCAGCTCGTACGCCAGGCCCAGGTGCAGGGCGAGCGCGGCGAAGCCGAAGCGCCTGCTCGCGTCCAGAACCGGCTCGTCGGCCAGGTCCACCACGGCGCTCGCCCCCGGCGCCAGTCGCCTCAGCGCGGCCGCCGGGTCGGTGTCTACGGGCCGCCCGTAGAGCTCGTCGAGCGGTGCCGGGCCTAGCTTCTCCTCGCCTCCGCAGAAGGCCACGCCCGCCAGCCCGCGCTCGGAGTCCAGCCGGTCGAGCACCTCCACCACCGCCGACGGGTGGTGCTCGCCGTCGATGAGCGCGATGACGGGCCCTTCGGGCACTCAGCCGCGGGCCGTCTCCCCCCGCAGCGACGAGTCCTTCTCGTACTCGTAGGTGCGCGGGTCGAACGACAGGATCG
This sequence comes from uncultured Thermoleophilaceae bacterium, assembly GCA_963764665.1. Taxonomy (GTDB): domain Bacteria; phylum Actinomycetota; class Thermoleophilia; order Solirubrobacterales; family Thermoleophilaceae; genus JACVRW01. Next base: position 54,394 of record CAVXTL010000004.1, read on the forward strand.
CGTCCTCCTCCACCTGACCCGGGGTGCGGCGAAGCACGCGCACGCGCTCGGGGGACGCCTCGACGATGTTGTAACAGGGCTTTCCCTTGCCCCTCAGGCGGGTCGTGGAGACCGTGCCGGCGTTGACCACGAACAGATCCTCGAGCCGCCAGGCGTACGGCACGTGCTTGTGTCCGGACAGCACCAGATGCGCGCCCGCGCGCTGGAGCGTCTCGAGCGTGTCGCCCGCGTCGTGGACGATGTTCCGCTCGCGCCCCGTGCCCGGCACCGGCAGCAGGTGGTGGTGGAGAACGAAGACCCGCAGGTAGGCCTCGTGGGCGCCGAAGCGCTCGCCGATCCACTCGTAGCGCCCGCGCCCGATCACCCCGTGGTCGAGGTCCGGCTCCGTGGAGTCCACGGCCAGGATCGACACGCCGTCCACGTGGAGCTCCGAGCGGCGCTCGCCGAAAAGCTCCTCGAAGTGCACATAGCCCACGTTGCGCGAGTCGTGGTTCCCCGGGATCACGATCATCCGCTCGCAGGCGATCCGGCCCAGGTATTCCGCGGCCAGCTCGTACTCGCCGCGGAAGCCGTCGTTGGTGAGGTCGCCCGAGATCACCACCACGTCCGGGCAGATCTCGTTGACCTCGTCGATCGCCTGATCGAGCAGCTCGGGGACGAAGTGCGGCGAGCCGCAGTGGATGTCGGAGAGCTGGGCTATCCGGAACGAGCTCATACGGCAGGCTCTCGGCGCAACTCCTCGGCCAGCCGCCTGTCCTGCGACAGCTCCACGTCACCGCGCAGCGCCGCGCGCACGGCGAGGTAGTCGCGCGCCGCGGCCACGTCGTGCACCCGCAGGATCGAGCCGCCCCCGTCCGTCACGGTGCCCACCGCCGCCAGCGTGCCGGCCAGGCGCTGCGAGGGCGGGCGCTCGGTGATCACGCCGATGAAGTCCTTGCGCGACAGGGCGAGGAGCAGCGGCCGGCCGAGCGCGCGAACCTCGTCGAGCCGGCGCAGGACCGTGACCGACTCGGCCGGGGTCTTGGCCAGGTCCACGCCGGGGTCGAGCACGATCTGCTCGTCGGCCACGCCGCGTCTGCGCGCCTCCGCCCAGCGCTCCCGCAGCAGCTCGACCACGTCGCTCACCACGTCGTCGTATTCGGGATAGGCCTTCAGTTTGGGTGCCGCCCGGGTGTGGGTGACCACCAGCGCCGCGCCGCTGCGGGCACAGGCGTCGGCCAGCTCGGGCTCGGACAGCCCGCTCACGTCGTTGATCATCGCCGCCCCGGCCGCCAGCGCGGCGCGCGCCACCGGCGCTCGCCACGTGTCTACGGAGACCGTGAGCCCCGCGTCGGCCAGGCGCTCCACGAGCGGCACCACGCGCACGATCTCCTCGTCCACCGGCACCGCCGGCCTGTCGGTGCGGCCCGACTCTCCGCCCACGTCGATCAGCTCGGCGCCCTCCTCGGTCAGCCGCTCGGCCAGCCCCACCAGCTCGTTGAGCGTCTTCGGCCGCTGGGCGTCCGAGAACGAGTCGGGCGTGGCGTTCACGATCCCCATCAGCACCGGCTCCTCGAGGGAGAGCGTCCGTCCGCGGAGCGCGAGGGAATCGGCGCTCATGCAGCCTCCTCCGGAGCCTCGAGGGCCTCCACAGGCGCACTCGGCACGAGCCCCTCCGCACGCGCCACCTCGCGCCAGGCGGCCAGCTCGGCCTGCACCCGCTCGTCGCTCCAGCCGAGCTCCCCGGCCACCGCTCGGGCGGCTCGCACCGTGCCGTCGGCTCCCGGAGCCGAGAGCTCGCGCGCGTCGAGAAGCCCCAGGCGCGTGCGGCGCAGCAGCACGTCCGCCAGCGACAGCACCTGCTCGCGCCGGGCCGCGAAGGCGGCCTCCGCCACCAGGTCGGGCAGCGCCGGGCTCACCCGCTGCGCGAGCGCCGGATCCCCGGCCGCCAGCTCCATCACGTCGTGGGCAGCGTGGCCGTAGCGAGCCGCGAGGTGCGCGCGGCTGGCCTCGTCCACGCCCGTCACCGCGCGCAGCGCCTCCGGCTCGATCGGCAGTCCCAGCGGTATCCCGTGCGTGCGGCAGGGCGAGTCGCGCCCCTCGCGCTCCACCAGCCGGTCCACCGCCATCTTGGCCATCCGCCGCCAGGTGGTGAGCTTGCCGCCGGTGATCGTCACGAGGCCGGAGCTGGTCTCGTAGAGCTCCGCCTTGCGCGAGATGTCCACCGACTTCTTCGGGTCTCCCGTCGAGATCAGCGGACGGACGCCCGCGTAGGCGCCCACCAGCTCGTCCGCGCCGAGGTCGGTGGCGAAGAAGGAGTTGACGGCGTCGAGCAGGTACTCCACGTCCGCGCCCGAGGCGGGCACGTGGTCGAGGTCGCGCTCCTCGTAGTCGTTGTCGGTGGTGCCCACGAGCGTGCGCCCAAGCCACGGGAGCACGAACACGGTGCGCCCACCGGCGGCCGGCACGATCACCCCCGCGTCCACGGCCAGCGAGTCGCGCGACAGGATCACGTGGGTGCCACGGCTCGGCCTGATGCGCGGGACCTCCTCCTCCCGGTACAGCTCGTCCGGACGAATGCGATCGGCCCATACGCCGGTGGCGTTGACCACGTTCGTGGCGGTCAACTCGAACTCCCCGCCGTCCACCGTGTCGCGGACGAGCACACCGGACGCCCGCCCGTCGCGCTCCACGAGCCCCGTGACCTCGCAGCCGTTGGCGAGCACGGCGCCGAAGCGCTCGGCCTCGCCGAGCACCGTGAGCACCAACCGCACGTCATCGGTCTGGCAGTCGTAGAAGAGGTACGCGGCGGTGGGCTCGCGCCCGGCCAGCGACGGGAGCATCCGCACCGCCTCCGCGCCGTCCACGGTGCGGTGGCGCGCCGGGCTCCACTCCGTGTCCTCGTCGCGTCCGCGGCGCCAGCTCATGGCGTCGTACATGTTGAGCCCCATGCCCAGCAGCCTGTCCGGCCGCTTGCCCTCGAAGCTCGGCACCAGGAACGGCAGCGGCCTGACCAGGTGCGGCGCGAGCTTGACGAGCTGCGAGCGCTCGAGCAGGGCCTCGCGCACGAGCCCGAGGTCGAAGTTCTGGAGGTAGCGCAGCCCGCCGTGGATCAGCTTGGAGGAGCGGCTGGAGGTGCCCGACGCGAAGTCGCTGCGCTCGACGAGCGCGACGCTGTACCCGCGCGTTGCGGCGTCGAGGGCCACACCCGCCCCGGTGATGCCCCCGCCGACCACCACCACGTCGTAGGAGTCGCGCTCCAGGGCCGCCAGTGCGTCGGCGCGCGGAATCACGACAGGAACGTTACGAACTCGCCGGGAGCCAGGCGCTCAGGCGGCTCCTTCTCCTGTCGCGGCTCGCCGAGATGGATCAGTCCGAGCACCCTCTCCCCCGCCTCGACCCCCACGGCCTCGCGGCCCTCCGCGGAACGCAGGACCGCCGGCGTTCGCCAGTAGCCCGCCAGGCCTCGCGCGTGCGCCGCGAGAAGCACGATGTACGTGGCCACCGCGGCGGCGGCGAGGTCCTCGTCGTCCTGAACCGGGTCGCCGGACTGCGTGGCGGACGCCACCACCAACGTGGGCGCGCGATCGAGCTTGCCCGCCGCCTCCGGCCCGGCGGCCGCCTTCAGGCGCGCGAGCGCCTCGGGGCCCAGCACGCGGAAGCGCCACGGGTTCGTGAGGTGGTGGTTCGGCGCCCAGCGCGCCAGCTCGAGCAGCTCCTCGAGCGTGGCCCGGTCGACCGGATCGCGCCCGTAGGCCTTGTGGGTGCGCCGGGTGCGCACGGCTTCTTCGAGTTCCACCCGATCGACGCTACCGGATAGGTTGCGGGCGGACTCGCAAGCGAAAGGAGAGGTGATGGCGAGCGGAACGGTGCTCGTGACCGGCGCATCGACCGGAATCGGGGAGGCCGCGGCGCTGCACCTGGCCGGACTCGGGTACGACGTGGTGGCCGGCGTCCGCAAGGACGAGGACGAGGACCGGCTCAGGGCGGCCGGGCTCGGCACGGTGAAGCTCGACGTGACCGACCCGGCCCAGATCGAGGCGCTGCGCGCCCAGTTCGCCGACCAGCCGCTGGCGGGCCTCGTGAACAACGCCGGCGTGGCCGTGGCAGGCCCGCTCGAGTTCCTTCCGATCGAAAGCTTTCGCCAGCAGATCGAGATCAACCTGATCGGGCAGGTGGCCGTGACCCAGGCTGTGCTCCCCGCGCTGCGCAGGGCAGGAGGGCGGCTCCTGAACGTCACGTCGATCGGCGGGCGGATCGCGTTTCCCTTCACCGGCGCCTACCACGCGTCCAAGTTCGGGCTCGAGGGCGTGAGCGACACGCTGCGGCGTGAGCTGAGGGGGCAGGGCATCGACGTGATCGTGATCGAGCCCGGCGGCGTGAAGACGCCGATCTGGCGCAAGGGCACGGAGGCGGCCGAGGAGATGGCCGCCGCGCTGCCGCCCGACATGGAGCGGCTCTACGGACGTCTGCGCGAATCGATCCGCACCGAGTCGATCAGGATTGCCGAGCGCACCGGGCTCGAGCCGAGCGCCGTGGCCGAGGTGATCGGCACGGCGATGACGGCCAGCCGGCCGAAGACGCGCTACCTGGTCGGCCGCGACGCGAAGTCGCGATGGGCGGTCGCGAAGCGCGTGCCCGATCGCGTGATGGACCGGCTGATCGCCCGCGCCCTCGGCTAGCGCGCTAGCTGCGGTAGACCGGCTCGTTCGGCCCCAACCGGCCGAGGAAGCGCTCGAGCGCTCCCAGCGCCACGCGCTGAAGACCGGGGCCGAAGCTCACCCGCGCCACGCCCCAGGAGGCCAGCTCCGCCAGCGTCGGGGAGCCGGGACGCACGAAGACGTTGACCGGAGCTCCCAGCTCCGTGACGAACGAGCGGATCTCGTCGGGCTCCGAGAGGTTGATCGGGTAGACGCAGTCGGCCCCGGCAGCCACGTAGAGGCGCGCGCGGCGCATGGCCTCCTCGAGATCGGGCGTGTCCACGCGGGCGTTCAGCACGAGGTCCACTCCCGCCGCCCGGCCCGCGTCCTTGACCGCGCTCAGCCGGGCTGCCTGAGCATCGGCATCCACGAGCGGGCCGACGCCGTGATGGTCGGTGTCCTCCAGGTTCATCCCCACGCCCCCGGCGCCGAGTAGGCGCTCCACGAGCTCCACGGGCTCCAGCTCATAGCCCGCCTCCAGGTCCGCCGTGACGGGCACCTCCACGGCGGCCGCTATGCGCCGCACCGCGGCGAACATCTCCTCTGGGGGGATCGTGTCGTCGTCGGGGTACCCGAGCGACGCCGTGATCGCCGCGCTGGCTGTGGCGAGAGCGGGATGCTTGAGCCCGGCCACGAGCCGCGCGGAGGCCACGTCCCAGACGTTGGCGAGCACCAGCAGCTCGTCCGCGAGGAGGAGTGCGCGGAGGCGCTCGGCGTGGGCCGGCAGGTCGGCCATGCCTGTACTCAATCAGCCGAGGGCCGGCGGGCGAAGCGCAGCAGACGCCGGCGGAACGGCACGAGCGCGGCCACCACCGCGGTGGCAGCCAGCACCGTGAGCCAGGCCGGCACCCCGCCGCCGTCCGAGTCGTCGCCCCCGCCATCTACCACGAGGCCCGTGGGCTTGCCGGCGCCGGCGGAGCTCTCCGCCTCGGACACGCCGCCGCTGGGCGCGCCGGCTCCCCCCGCCCCGGGCGCGGCGGGCGCCTTGGAGCCCTCCTCGGCACTCTTGTCGCCGCCGGCCTCGCCGGCGCCCGCGGAGGGCTTGGCCGACTGCCCGCCCGCAGCCTTCGGCTCGGCCTTGGGCTTCGGCTCGGGCTGCGGGGCGCGGGCCACGGCGGCGATCGGCAGCGAGACGCGCCGGAGCGCCATCAGCGCCTGCGCCGTGACCCAGACGGGCGTCTGCGTGCTCGACGCGGAGTAGGCCACGCTCCCGTCGCGAGCCTGGCGGCGACGGAGATATGTGAGCGCGCGGGTGACCGCGGCCGGCGCGGCATGAACCGCCACCAGGCCCTGCACCGCGTACGAGGTGGACTGCGAGTTCGACTCGCGCCCGTCCATCTGGCCGAACCCTCCGTCGCGGTTCTGATGCCTGCGCAGGTAGCCCACGGCGCGGCGCGCCACGGCCCCGCGCGAGCGGCCCGTGACCGCCAGCGCCTGCAGCGCCGCCCCCGTCATGTCGGTGTCGCTCTGCGTCGAGCGGGCCACGCCGAAGCCGCCGTCCTCATTCTGCGAGCCGGTGAGCCAGCCCACCGTCGCGGCGCCGGCGCTTTGCCCGGCCGACCTCAGCGCGAGGATCCCGAACGCCGTGTAGCTCACGTACCCGGCGATCGAGCCGTCGCGGCGGCGGCGGCCGGCGACCTCACCGAGCAGGTTGCGGGCGCCGAAGCTCGTGGCCGAGCGCCCGGCGGCACGGAGCACCATCACGGTGCGCTCCACTTCGCCGATGTCGCGCTCGGAGCGCCCTGCTCGCGCCACGTACGCGGACAGCGAGCGGCCGTGGCGGCGCACGTCGCTCGGGTTGTGGCCGGCCGAGGCAAGCCCCAGCGCCGCCCAGCCGCTGAACAGCACGCCCGACTCCTGGCCGGGCGCGCCGCCAAACCCGCCGTCGCGGTTCTGCGCGCTGCGCAGGTAGCGCTCGGCCCTGTCGGCAGGGGAAGCGGCGTGGGCAGGCGCAGCTGCCACGAGTGCCACCACGAGCAGCGCGAGCGAAGCCGCGGTCGCGCCGGAGGGCAGCGGCCAGCGCACCTCGAAGCGGCGCCTGTAGCGCGCGAGGGCACGGACGAACGCGGGGCCGAGCAGGAGCGCGAACCCCACATTCCCGATCGCGTGCGCGAGGTTGTAGGGAAGCGAGGTGGCCGAGATCGCGAGGTACGAATCGAGGTCCTGGCGGGCGGCGAGCGTCCACTGGTAGAGGTCCATCCAGGCGCCGAAGGCGAGCCCCGCCGCGCCACAGACGAGCGCGAGCCCGAGCCGGCTCGGTTCACGCCCGCGCATCGCCCGCGCGAGCAGCGCCCCGCCCACCCCGACCCCGCCCCATCCGGCCATCTGCCACACGGTCCACGGGCCCTGGGAGAGGAACACGTTCGACACGAGCGCCGAGATGGCGCCGACCGCGAACCCGGGCGCGGCGCCGAGCGCATAGCCGGCGAACAGCACGATGTCGGTGGTGGGCTTGACGTTGGGAATCGCCGCGAACGCGAGCCGGCCCACCACGGCCAGCGCCGCCATCGCCGCCACCAGGGCGAGCACGCGCGACGAGGGGCGCTCGTGCTCGTACCAGGCCAGTCCCGCCGCCACGGCGAGCGCGAGCAGGGCGAACGACGAGAGCGCCCAACTCATGCCAGGGCCCCCTCGAGCCGGTCGCGCAGCCTGCCGGCGCCGTCCTCCGGGGTGAGCGACGCCCCGTCGGTGATGCGCGCCACGTCGGTCGAGAAGTGCCAGCCCCCGCCCAGCACCTCGCTCGGCGAGGCGTCCGCGATCACGACTCCCGGGCCGAGCAGCACCACGCGGTCCGCGAACGTGGCCGCGAACTCGGTGTCGTGCGTGGCCACCACCACGGCGGCGCCGTGGTCCGCGAGCTCCGAGCAGCGCCGGGCGAGCGCCTCCTTGTGGGCGCGGTCCATGCCCCGCGTGGGCTCGTCGAGCAGCACCGCCGCCACCGGCGGCCCGGAGAGCACGATCTCGAGCGCCAGGCGCTGGCGCTCACCGCCCGAGAGGTCGCGCGGGTTGTCGCGGCCGCGGCCCTCGAGCCCCACGCGGCGAAGGGCGTCGGGGCCCGCCTCCTGCTCAGCGTGCTCGTGGAGCAGGTAGTCCCCCGGGTTCTGGAGCAGCAGCGCCACCGCACCCGTGCTCTCCACGCGGCCGCGGGTGGGTTCGATCAGGCCCTTCAGCAGCCGGAGCAGCGTGCTCTTGCCGGCGCCGTTGCGCCCCATCAGCGCCACCTGCTCGCCCGCCTGCAGCTTCAGGGTGAGGCCGCGCAGCACCGCCGGCCCGTCGTCGATCTCGAACCACAGGTCCCGGACCGAGAGCGCCGGCGGCGACTCGCGCCGCGGGGCGGGCGGCCCGGGCGCCGCGGCGGGCGTGAGCGCGGCGTCGCTCAGGCCGGCACGCGCTTCGCGCACGGAGGTCGGCGGCGGTCGCAGGCCCGCCAGCGAGAACAGCCTCGCCGCCGGCGTGGTGAGCAGCGGGGCGGCGTCGCACGCCCACGCGAGGAACTCCCGCGGCGAGGCGTCGCAGGCCACGCGTGAGTCCACGAGCGCCAGGACCCGGTCGGCCGCCGGGAGGCAGCGCTCCAGCCGGTGCTCGGCCATCACCACCGCCGTGCCCCAGTCCTCGTTCAGGCGCCGCAGGAGCCACACGAGCTCGTCGCCCGCCACGGGGTCGAGCTGGGAGGTTGGCTCGTCGAGCAGCAGCACGGCGGGCCGGCGCGTCATAGCGGCCGCGATGGCGACCCGCTGCAGCTCGCCCCCGGACAGCGTGTCGGTGCGGCGCTCGAGCAGGTGGCCCACGCCGAGCGCCAGCGCCGTCTCCTCGACCGCCCGGGCGATCGACGCGGAGCTCTCCCCGCCGTGCTCCAGCGGCAGCTCGAGCTCGGCGCGCACACCTCCCATCACCACCTGGGCCTCGGGCTCCTGGAGCACCGTGCCGCACACCGCCGCCAGGTCGCCGGGCCCGTGCTCGCGCACGCTCAGCCCGGCCACGGTGAGCTCGCCCTCCACATGGCCCCCGTGGAAATGCGGCACGAGACCGCAGAGCGCCCGGAGCAGCGTGGACTTGCCGGAGCCCGACACTCCCGCCAGCACGGTGAAGGTGCCGGGGTCGAGCGACACGTTCACGTCGCGCAGCGCCGGCTCCGCGCTATCCGGATAGGTGTAGGAGAAGTCGCGCACCACCACGAGCGGCTCAGGCATGGGCCACCCCCATGCGCGCCGCACGTCCCGCGAACGGCGCTGCGGCGAGCAGCACGATCGCGGCCGCAAGCGCCAGCTCGGCGGCGCCGAGCTCGAGGTGGAGCTCCGGATAGGTGTCCACGCCGGCCACGCCGGCCATCCGTCCCGCCACCGCCACCAACACCATGCCCACGCCGGCCGCCGCGATCCGGATGTCGTGGCGCGACCACGGCACGCGCCGTCGCACCGGGCGTCCGCCCAGCGCGTAGCCACGCAGCTCGAGCGCGGCGGCCAGATCCACGGACCGGTCGAGCGCGCCCGACAGCGCCGAGCGCGCCACGGCGAACCTTCCGGCCGGGTACGGGCGGCAGCGCGCCGCCTCGCTCATCCGCGTGGCGTCGCGGGCGAGCACCGGCACGAGCCGGGTGGCCAGCGACGCCGTGAGCGCGGACCGGTACGAGATCCTGCGGAAGAGCCGCAGCAGCGCGTCGGGGTCCACCGCCACGGACATCAGCCAGAGGGCCACGATGATCACCACCACCCGGATCCCCGCGAGCGCGCCGGCGACGGTGGCCTCCAGGGTGATGTCGATGCGGCGCCCGAGCACCTCCCCGCCGCGCACAAGCAGCGTGTTGCCCTCCTGGTAGACGAGCGGGTTGACGATCGTCACGAGCAGCGCGAACGGCAGCGCCACGCGCGCGGCGGCGAGCACGTCCCTGCCCACCCCCGCCCCCACTGCCGCCAGCCCGATCCCGGTCAGCGCAGCCGCAAGCACCAGCGGGTGCTGGTCGAGCGCGCCCGCCAGCGCCAGGGAGCCGCAGAAGAACGCCGCCACCCCGGCCCGGGCGGTGTGCAGCGCGCTCGCGCGCGGCCGGTAGGTGGGCACGAACTTCACGGGCCCTCCAACGGCAGCTTCTCCACCCGGTCGCCCGTCACGGCTACCGCGAACGCGTCACGGAGCTTTCTCTCGGTGAGCGCCCGCGCGCCCGCGAGCAGAGCCTGCTCGTCGAGTCCGGTCACGAGCCACACCAGCTCGTCGGCGCGCGGCCGAAGCGCCAGCACGAGCGCCGTGCCGTCGCCGGGCCGCACCGTGCGCGCCACGGCGCCCGACTCGTCGAGCAGCTCGAGCTTCTCCTCCGCGATGCGCGCGAACACGCCGGTGGCCTCCGGGCCCTCCTCGAGCTCCGCTGCCCCGCGCACGATCCGCGCGCCGGGCCAGGGGGCCACCACCAGGCGCGTGATGGTCTCCGTGTTGGGCGCGCCGACCGTGGACGACGATGTGGGAACGCCCACCGCCTCGAGACGGTCGCCGGCAGCGCGGCAGGCCGCCGAGTCCGGCTTCCGCGCACTCCAGGCGAACCGGGCGCCGCTTGCCCTGCAGGCCGTGAAGGAACGGCTCGGGGAACGCGCCCACGATCGCGGGCACCGCCTCCGCCTCGTCCCAGGGCCGGTAGTCCCACTGCACCCGGTCGCCGGGGGACAGCTCGTACTCCGCGGCGCCCTCGCTCGACTCCACGCCGTTCACGAAGAAGAACCAGTCGCTCCGGCCGGTGGCGCCGGCGCCTCTCAGGCCGTCGATCGACTGCACGAAGCGCCCGCCGAAGCGGGTGTCCACGTCGAACTGCGAGCTCAGCAGTCGCATCACGGTCTGGTCCTCGCGTATCTGCCGCTCGCTGTGGGAGCCCAGCACCTGGCGGCCGAAGTCGCGCGTCACGCGCACCTCCACCCCCGCGCCGTCGAGCTCCTCCCCCGCACCGAGGCCGCAGCCGGCCAGCAGCGCGGCGCAAGCGAGCGCGGCAAGAGCCCCGTGACCGCGGGCACGGCCGGTCACGGGGCTCACCGCCTCATCCGCGCTTCACGACCTCGCAGTCGCGCCCCACGCGGTCGGAGCGATCGGCGCTCACACGGTCGCGCCCCTTACCGCAGCGCGCCTTGTCCCTTCCGCCTCCGCGGATGCTCACACGGTCGGCTCCGGCGCCGGCCGAGACCGTGTCCGCACCCCTGGTGCCGGCGATGCGGTCAGCCTTCGCGCTGCCGAAGATCCGCTTGCCGCGGCGCGACGGGCAGCTCGGCTTGGCGGTGATGCACACGGGCACGGTTGCCGACGGGATGTCCGGGCCGCGCTCGGCCCGCAGCCGCAGGGTGCCCTGCGTCGGGGTCTCGAGCGTGACGCGCCCCTGAGCGTCGGTGGTGGCCTCGTCCTCGCCCTGCACCACGGCGCCTGCGGCCGGGGTGCGCTTACCGGCGCTGTCGTAGGACCACACGCGAACCGCGACGGTGCCTCCCGGCTTGGCCCGCGCCGGCGCCTGGAGCACGAGCTCGTCGCCCGTGTTCACGTTGGCCGTGGTGTCGCTGAAGTACCAGAGCACCTGCTCGCCGCCCTTGAGCGGGAACTGGTCGGCACCCACCTCGGGGGCCTTGTGGTCGACCTTGTAGAGCCAGAAGGCGGTGTCGCCCCCGACGTAGCTCGATATCCCACAGACCAGCAGGCCGAAGTCGAACTCGTCGCTCACGCTCACCGGCCTCAGGCGCTTGGTCACGGCGGCGCCGGACCAGAGCAGCCCGAGCGCGGTGGGGCCCTGCACCGACTTCACGTCGCCCGAGCCCTTGCAGCTTGCGCTCGTGGTCGTCTTGATGCGTGCGGTGTCGGTGATGTAGCTGGCTGCCGCGACCGGCCTGGACGCGCCCTCCACACGCAGGTCTGCCTGCTCCGCCGCACTGGCGGTGGCCGGCGCTAGGAGTGCTGCGGCTGCGGCCGTGGCCACCAGGGCCCGGCCCGGGTAAATACGTGGTGCTTTCATGCGTCACCCTTTCCACGAGGGTCGTTGACGGGGGCCGGAGGCCAGGTCTCCTGGCTCGGAGCTCCGCGCCGCGCCTTCCCGAGAAGCCGTGGCTCCTCAGTGGCTCGTGCGACGCATCAACGCTCGCTCACAGTGGCGGGACCGCGCCGGTTTTGCACCGGACTTCCCTAGACCACCGGCCTATTCGCCAGCCAGCATATCCCCTCGCGGGGGCGCTCCGGTCAGGAACGCCGCAACGCGGCGGTGACACCGCCGAGCAGCACGGCCGCAGCGAAGGCGATTCCGCCGCCCACCGCCACGAGCGCGGTGTGCTGGTCGGCGAAGTCCACGAGGTCGCTCGGCCTCGTGACGACCAGCGTGGCGGCCACGACGACCACGACGACAACCAGAAGCAGCACGAGCGCCGCCGTGCCGAACGTGGCGATCCCGTCTACGCCGCGCTGGAGCGTGGCCGACGCGCGTGTGCGCCCCGCGTGCTCGGGCCAGCGCTCGTTGGCCGACCGCAGCCCGGCCGCGATCACCAGCGACCAGCCGGTGGCGAGCAGGAAGCCGCCCACCACGTCGCTGGGGAAGTGCCAGCCCAGGGTAACGATGCAGAAGGCGATGCTGAGCGAGAACGCCATGCCGAGCACCGCCGCGAACGGCCGGGCACGCGGCGGCGCGACGAGCACGGCCGCGAGCGCCAGCGACATGGCTGCGGTGGCGTGACCGCTCGGGAAGGCGGCCGGCGATACGTGTGCGCCGTCCACCACGCCGTCGTAGCGCGGGTAGGCGAGCAGCGCCTTCAGCAGCTGGCTCGAAACGCTGGTGGCGCCGAGCAGGGCGATCACCGCGAGCGAGAGTCGCGGGCGCCCGCGCACGAGAGCCACCCCGGCGAGCAGGGCGCCGATGATCCCCACCTGCGCCGGGTTGCCGAGCATCGCGATCTGGTTGATGCGGTACTCCACGCCCGGCCGCTGGAGGTCTATGAACCCGTGCAGCGCCCGCGCGTCGAGCGATCGAGCGTCGGCCGACCCGTAGGCCACGGCCACGAGGATCAGGAACGCGACCGCGACCCAGCAGGTCGCGAGAAGCATGGTTCGGGGCCTGAGAGCCATACCCCGAAAGTAGCGGGAGACCCCGAGGCGCGGCGCTACAATCACGCGCCGAGCCGCCATCGTCTAGGGGACTAGGACGCCGCCCTCTCACGGCGGAAACCGGGGTTCGAATCCCCGTGGCGGTACTCACGAACCCCGCTCTGGCAGCGGGGTTTCGCCGTTCCAGGGGGGCCGTGGGACAGTCCGCGCGTGCCCGTGGGAGCCGGTCCGGCTACCGGATCGGCGCGGCGATTGGGCGAGTGCCCGCCAACGGAGAGCCGCGGTGGCCGCTGTCACGCAAGCGTGAGAGCCGTCGCTACAGGGTCGCGGAGAGGCGCGGGATGCAGGTGCAGGTGAGTGGTCGTTTCCCGTAGGAGGGTGCCCACCGCCTGCCGCAACGGTGGTCGAGGTATGTCGATTGGACCGCGAAGAGTCCGACAAGCAGCTAGGACGCTGGCAGGACGCCGAGACGAAGCGCGACCGGCTCCAAGCCGAGCTGGATCGACTCGACGCGCTCGACAACGCTCTCCCGGCGGCCTCTCCGAAGCCAACTGCAGGGAGTGGAGCGACACGGTCGCCGCCGTCGCGCACGCCGAGGAGGAGATCGCCGCCGCCGAGATCGCCTTCCACCGTGCGCTCGGCGACGACGAGCGGGTGGCCGAGTTGGAGAGGCTTCCCGGTGCCCGCTTGGTCGATGTAGACGAGACCGTTCGCCATGATCCGGGCCAACGACTCCGAGATTCAGCGTCTGTCCTACCAGCTCGCCCAGAGAGGCACCGACGAGGAGCAGGTGCGCCTCGCCGTCGAGCTGGTGAACGCCAGCAAGCGGCAGGAGAGCGTGCTCTACGAGGTGCCGGGGTTTGAGGACCGCGGCCGGCAGCTCGAAGCAACTCGGGCCGCAATCGAGGCGCACTACGACCTCTGAGCTGGGCCATGAGCAGCCCCCGGCCCGGTTTCTTCTTTGAGAGGCGATTCGCCGGACACGACGCAAGCGCGCCTCACAAGAATGACCGCCTTGCGGGATACTCGGCGGGCGATGTCGCAGGAGAACGTGGAGACCATCGCTCGGCTGTACGACGACTTCCTCGCCAGGCCGGAGCGACTGGCCAGCCCCGAGCAGTTGGCCTTCTTCGACCCGGCCGTTGAGATGCACCAGAGCGAGTCGATTCTCGGGACCCAGGGCGCTTTCCACGGCTACGACGGCTTGGGACGCGCGACCCGGGAGGTCTTCGAGGTCTTCAGCGAGGCCCACTTCGTCCCCAAGCGCCTCGTGGACACCGGCGACCAGGTGGTGGCGACGGTGGAGTTTCGCGGGATCGGCAAGGAGGGCGGCGTGAGGATCGCCAGGACCGTCGCCCACGTGTTCACGCTCAAAGGCGGACGGATCATCGCCTGGCACGTCTACATGGACCCGGCCGAGGCCCTCGAGGCCGTGGGGCTGTCGGAGTAGGCGATGTCGCAGGAGAACGTGGAGTTGGCCCGCCGTGCCTACGATGCGTTCAGCAGAGCGGCGCGACGCGTTGGTCAGCGACCACCCCGAGGCCAAGTCGTGGCCACTCGGCCGCCGCGAGCCGAGCGGCTAGGCAGGGCGTCGGCTACTCCGACAGCCCCACGGCTTCGAGGGCCTCGGCGCGGGACAGGAACCACACCACTCGGGCGACCTTGTTCCCGCGCAGCGTCCAGACGAGCGCCACGGGGCGTGCGACGTCAGCGCCGCTGGCTCGACCGCGCGCGTGCCTCGTCACGACGGAGATCACCTGCTCGTCCCCCGCGTCGATCAGCTCGTCGAAGTCGTAGTCGATCACTCGCCAGGCCTCGTGCCACTCCCGGAAGAAGCGCCGCAGCCCTTCGTGCCCGTGGTACATGCCGGCGTCGTCTCCGGCGAGACCGGCGAACTGCAGCCGGGAGGGGTCCAGCTCGACGTCGGCGTCGTACAGCTCGAGCACCGCCGGGGTGTCGCGGCGGGCCGCGGCCGCGTAGACCCGGCGCACGATCTCCACGTTCTCCTGCGACATCGGCTACTTCCACAGCCCCGCGGCTGCGAGGGCGCGTGCCGGGTCGATGTAGCCGACGAATCGCGTCACCCTGCCTTCTCGAACGTGGAAGACACCCGCTATCTCCGGGTGCATCTGGGCAAGGTCCAAGCCGCTCGCCTTGCCCCGCCCGCTGCACCGGAAGGAAACGAGTACGCGCCCGTCATCGAGGTCGCGGTACTCCACTGCCTCCTGATGGAAGTCCTCCCAGGCGCTCAGCCAGGCGCGCCAACCCTCAGCCATGCCCTCCTGCCCGGCCCACGTCCCGGGCTGAGGTCCGTCGGCGGCGACGAACTCAATATCGGGGTGGGCCCAGTCGATCGCGTCGTACTCGCCGCGGTCCCATGCCGCGCAGATCGACTGCACCACCTCCACGTTCTCCTGCGACATCGCCCGCCGAGTATCCCCCAGAGGGAGCAGCGAGATGGTGCAGCTTCCCGATTCGCTCCTGTAAAAAAACTGAATCTCAGTCGTCTGCGCGTCGCCGTCCGAAGGGCGCAGCGGGGGGCTTACGGCGCGCCGGTTCGTCCACTCGCCGGGATTGTCACCTAACGGTGCCGGCCCCGGCTCCGCGAACCTCAGGAGGCCGTATCCCCGTGGCGGTACCTCAGAAGCCCGTTCGTTGAGCCGCCTACCCCGGCAGCCCAACGGCTTCGAGGGCCTCGCTCTCGCTGGAGTAGGCGTGCCAGCGGATGCACTTCCCGTGTCGCCACTGATGCACCTGCCAAACCGTTGCGTCGAAGGGCGTGTCGCTCTCAGCCCCGTGGCCGCGCACACGCACGACTGCGATGGTGACCTCTCCGAGGTCGCGCACTTCGAGTATCTCGACCCTGATGTCAGGGAAGCCGCCGAGCAAGCCCGACCACCAGCGGCGGGCTCCGTCATGGCTGTAATAGCCGCCCTCCATCGCCGCCAGGATCGGAAACAACTCCACGTCTTCGTCCAGCGCTGCCAGCAGGCTGTCGCGGTCGCGCTCGTTGAACGCCTCAAATCCGCGCCGGTTCGCCTCCACGTTCTCCTGCGACATCGGCTACTCCCGGAGCCCGGCGGCCTCCCGGGCGTCCTCCCAGGCGAGATACGTGCGCACGGCCGTGACCTTGCCGTTGCGTAGGACGGCGTGGAAGGCGAACTCCTGGTCCAGCTCGACGTGGCTGGCGCCGCCCTTCATCTTCACGCGCCCCAGCCAGAGCACCGAATCGCCGAGGTCGCGGACCTCGGACTCCTGGAAGCGAAACTCCTCCCAGGTCTCCCACACCGCGGCAAACCCAGTCGCCACCTCCTCGTAGCCTCGGTAGACGGTGCTCTCCACCGCCGCGGGACCAGCCGGCATCCACTCGATCTCGGGCGCGGCATAGCTGAGCCAGAGGTCGACGTCCTGCTGATTCCACGCCTCGATCCCTCGGCGCACCACCTCCACGTTCTCACGCGACATCGCCCGCCGATTATCCCCCCTGACGACCCAGCACCCGCGATGAGTCTTCCGGCGCGGACGGGTCAATAGGCATCGAGAAGGAACCTGCGGCCGCAGCGGCCGCCAACTGAGGAGGACCGATGAGCAAGCTCAGGTGTCATATCTCGATCTCGGTGGACGGCTTCGTCGCCGGCCCGAACCAGAGCGAGGAGAACCCGCTCGGCGAGGGCGGCGAGCGGCTCCACGACTGGGTGGTTCCGCTGGCTGCCTGGCGCGAAGCCCACGGCAAGCCGGGCGGCGAGGTGAACGAGAGCACACGGGTAATGGCGGAATCGCGCGAGAACGTCGGAGCCGCCGTGATGGGTCGGAACATGTTCGGGCCGGTCGGCGGTGGTGCCTGGGGCGACGAGCAGTGGACGGGCTGGTGGGGCGACAACCCTCCCTACCACTACCCCGTGTTCGTTCTCACCCATCACCCGCGGGATCCCTTGGTGATGGAGGGAGGGACCACGTTCCATTTCGTGACCGACGGAATCGAGTCCGCGCTCGAACAAGCCAAGGAGGCCGCCGGCGGCAAGGACGTGATGCTCTGGGGCGGCGGCCAGGTCGCGCAGCAGTACCTGGCAGCGGGACTGCTTGACGAACTCGAGCTCCACGTCGTTCCGCTTGTTCTCGGCGACGGTGCTCGCGTCTTCGACAACCTCGGGGACGCGGACGTGCAGCTCGAGCAGGTCCGGGCCGTCGAGGCGCCCGGCGTCACCCACGTCAAGTACAGGAGAGTCCGTTGAGCACCCGCTAGACGCGGGTCCCGACCGCCACCAGGTACTCCTTCTCGAACCGCGCCTGCTCGTCGGTCCCGCGGTTCCACTCGTCACAGAACTGACGCATGGCCTCGTCGAACTCGTCGCCCTGCCCGTTCTTGCGGGCGTTCGCCTGCGCCGCGATCGTCGGTCCGTAGCGCTCCTTGAAGTGCGTCCCGTAGTCCTGCGGGTCCTTGAAGGCGGTGATCTCGAGGAAATCGCGCTCGAGGGTGCGCCACTCGATTCGGTCTCCGAACAGCTCCTTCACGTGATCCTCGCTGCCCCAGAGCGGCGGCGGCTGCGCTCCCGGCGGAGGCGGCGGCGCGAACGGCCCCATCGTGCGGAACAGCGCCCCGATCATCCCCTCGGGTGTCCAGCTCAGCAGCGCGATCGTCCCGCCGGGACGGCACACGCGGACCAGCTCGTCGGCCACCGCCTGGTGGTGCGGAGCGAACATCGCGCCGATCGACGACATGACCACGTCGAACGACTCGTCCGCGAAGGGCAGGTTCTCGGCGTCCGCCTCGGCCCAGTCGAGCTCGAGGCCCTGGGCTTCGGCGCGCGCCCGTCCGGCCTCGAGCAGCTCGGGCGTGAGGTCGCTCGCGGTGACCTCGGCGCCGAGCTGAGCCACCGGCAGGGAAGCGTTGCCGGTGCCCGCGGCCACGTCGAGCACCCGCTTGCCCGGCCCGGCTCCCGACGCCTCCGCAAGCCGCGGTCCGAGCGGCAGCAGGAAGGTCTCGACCATGGACGGGTAGTCACCGGACGCCCACATCTTCCGGTGGCGTCCCTTGAGCTCGGCATCTGGGGTGGTGGACGACAAGAGACCCTCCTCCTCGGTTGACGATGCGACCGTACCGGGCTTGCCGCGACCTGTGCTGCTCGGAGGTCCTAGTCCGGGAGGCCGGCGGCCTCGAGGGCCTGGCCCTCGTCGAGGAAGCCGCGCAGGCTGACGGCCATGTCCTTCGCTCAGCTCGACGATCCACCCCCACCGGTCCTCGACCTCCACGCCGCTGACGCGCCCGCGGCCGTTCACGTCGCCCAGCACGAGGACGCGGTCACCCAGGTCGCGGAAGTCGGTGCCCTCGAAGCGGAACGACTCCCAGCTCTGCGCCACGTCGGTGAAGAACTCGCGGATGCCGCTCGCTCCCACGTACCGGACGGGCTCTCCCGTCACGCCGATCAGGTGCATCTCGAAGTCGGGCGCGGTGGCGGCGATCATCGCTTCGGGATCTCCGGGGATGCTGAGCACGGCGAAGGCTCCCCTGACGATCTCGACGTTCTCTCGCGACATCGCCGGCTGACCGGCGCTCTACGGCTCGGCGATGGTGAGGTGGTCCTGCCAGTCGATGCCGAGGAGGCGCGCGCACTCGTCGAGCTGGGTTCGCAGGTAGCCCGCCAGGTCGTCGCCGTGGCCTGCGTCGCCGGTGACCGTGAGCGTGCCGGTGGAGCCGGGCTCGATCGCGACGCCGTGCTCCCTGGCCTTGGGGCGAAGGCAATCGAGAAGCAGCTCGACGGGCCTGCCCGGCTGGTGCACATCCATGCTCCCCACGCTGGCGATGGCGGGAGCCTACCGAGAGGTGGCGAGCGCGGAGCGCGCCCGCGATACTTGCCCGAGCGATGTCCCAGGACAACGTCGAGACGGTGCGACAGGCGCACGACGCCTTCAACCGGCGTGACGTCGAGCGGCTCGTGTCGCTCTCGGATCCGGACTGCGTCTGGCTGCCGTTCCGCGCCCAGCTCGAGGGGACCAGCTACCGCGGCCATGACGGTGTGCGCCGCTTCGTGGCCGACATGGACGACGACTGGGAGGCGTTCCGCATCGAGCCGCTCGAGTTCCGGGAGACCGGCGATCAGGTGGTCGTGGTCGGCAGGGTCACCGGGCGCGGGTCGGGCAGCGGGGTGGACATCGACTTCGAGGGCGGCTTCGTGTTCGGTGTGCGGGACGGGCGCATCACCCACATCACGAGCTACAGCGAGCCGCGCGCCGCCCTCGAGTCGGTCGGGCTGAACGACTGAGCCCGCACCGCTACTTCACGACCCGGTACCTGATGTGAGTGACGGCCGGGGACTCGATCACCCGGTCGGGCTCGACCGCGGCGCCCGCGCCGGCGCCGTCGTCGAACAGCCGCACGCCATCGCCCAGCAGCAGCGGCACCACGTGGAGCTGAAACTCGTCCACGAGCCCTGCCTTCAGGTACTGCTGGAACACGTCGGCTCCCCCGGCCAGCGCCACGTCCTTGTCCCCTGCCGCGGCCTTGGCCTGGTCGAGCGCGGACTCGATGCCATCGGTCACGAAGGTGAACGTGGTGCCCTGCAACACCAGCGGCTCGCGCGGATGGTGGGTGAGCACGAAGACCGGCACGCCGAACGGAGG
The DNA here is from genome assembly GCA_963764665.1 of uncultured Thermoleophilaceae bacterium. Lineage (GTDB taxonomy): Bacteria > Actinomycetota > Thermoleophilia > Solirubrobacterales > Thermoleophilaceae > JACVRW01. The sequence goes on from CAVXTL010000004.1 coordinate 73,737, forward strand.
CTCCTCGCCCCACCAGCCCTGCCAGGGGTCGTCTCCCCAGGGCCCCTCCCCTCCGCCGAACATCGAGCGGCCCATGATCGTGGACCCGGCCGCGCTCATCGTCTCCTCGAGCACCTCGGAGTCGGCGCTGACCTCGCCGCCCTCCAGGCCGTGCGCGTCGCGCCAGGAGGCGAGCTTGACGCCCCACTCGTGTAGCTGCTCGCCACCTGCGCCCAGCGGCTGCTCAGGGCCGGGGTCCGGGCCGGTGATGAAGCCGTCGAGGGACATCGAGATGTTGAAGCTCAGTCGTGTCACGTCACTCCTCCGTTGTGAACCGGGCACCGCGCGAACCGGTCACGCTACTTCGGGCGATTAGGGCATCGGCTACTCCGTGAGGCAATTCACAGTTCGGACGGGCGTGCGGCGAGATGCTGGCCCCAACAGCGTCCGACCGAAGGAAGAGCCATGGAAATCATCATCTTCTGCGTCGTCATGTTCTTCGCCATCGTCTACGGCTACTACACCGTCGATGGCAGCGGGATCTCGGAGACGCCCTACGGCAAGATCTACGGCGGCGCCCCCGGCGCGATCGGGCCGAGCAGCGTGTCGGGCCGCGACGAGCGCGTCTCGATGAGCGACTGGACGCGCGGAACGCGCTAGTAGCCGCTCCCGCGGGAGCCGCCGTCGTCCTCCGCGGCGGCGCCACCGCCCCCGGCCACGGAGATCTCGCCCTCCATGCCCATGTCCCGGTGGTTGCCGATCGGGCAGTACATCTCGTAGGTGCCGGCCTTGCCGAGATCCACCTCGAGCGTCGCCGACCGGCCCGGCGGGATGGTGTCGGTCTCGACCTCTCCGTTCGGCCCCTCCACCTCCAGCGAGTGGTCGAACTTGCCGTCGTTGGCCACCTCGAACGTCACCTTGCCGGCCTTGTCCACCGTGACGTCGGCGGGCGTGATCTTGAACTCCGTCTCCGAGAGCTTCACGCTGTCGCTCGCGGGGGCGGATTGCTGGGCGGCACCGGTGCTGCCGCCGTCGTCGTCGTCGCCACCGCAGCCGGCGAGCGCCACCACGCAGGCGGCCAGCACCGCTGTCGGAACTCGGGTTGCCCTCATGCAAGAGGTATACGCAGGGCGGCGGGAGCCGGTTCGACGGAGGTCAGTACTCCACGCGTCCGGCCAGCACCACCCTGCGGTCGTCGCCCCCGGACGGCCTGGTCACGAGCACCCGCTCGTAGTCGCCGGGGCGCGCCGCGGAGGTGAGCGCCACGTCGGCGCGACCGGCTGAGTCCACGCCGAAGCTGCCGCCGCTGATCCAGCGGCCCTTCTTGGAGATGCACCAGAGCTCGTAGGTGCCCTGGGCGGGGCCGCGGAGGCCGCGCACGCTGAGCTGCAGCTGCGTGCCCGCGCGCACCGCCTTGAGGTCCGCCTGCGCGCTGGCGCCGCCACGTGCCATGTGCACGTGCCCGAACGCCTCCTCGGAGTCGGAGAAGACGCCCGTCACCACCAGCGTCACGGCCACCACCGCCGCGGCCGCGGCCAGCGCCGCGCCGACCCGGAGAGCGCGGCGAGGTCTCCGGGCCGCGGGCGCCGGGCCGCGGCGCTCGCGCGCGAAGCGGTCGAGCACGGCCTCCTCGAGCTCGGCGGGCGGCGCCTCCAGCTCCGCCTCCGCCGAGCCCGCGAGGTCGAGCAGCGCGGGCAGCGCCGACAGCTCCCCGTACTCGCGCCCACAACGCGGGCACGACTCCATGTGGCGCTCCACGACCGCGACCTCCTCGGGCTCGAGCGCGCCCAGGACGTATCCGCCCAACAGCTCGCGACACACGGCGCACTCGCTCATCGGCCGACCTCCATCTCGTCGAGCACCAGGCGCAGGTGCCGCAGCGCGTAGTAGGTGCGGCTCTTGACGGTGCCGAGGGGCAGGCCCAGCGCCTCGGCGATCTCGCGCAGGCTGAGCGCCTGGAAGTGAGCGAGGCGGAGAACCTCGCGGTGGTCGGGACTGAGGCGGGCGAGGGCCGCCGCCACCTGCCAGCGCAGCATCGCCTCGTCGAGCGAGCGGTCCACCTCGGCAGGCTCGGGCCCGGCCGCCTCGTCAGCGAGCACCGGCCGGACGGACGCGCGCCGGCGCAGGTCCACGATCCGGTTGCGGGCGAGTCCGTACAGCCAGGTCCGGAAGCTCCCGATTTCCGGATCGAAGCGGTCGGCGTGGCGCCACACGCTGGTGAAGGTGTCCTGCACGACCTCCTCGGCCAGGCCGCGGTCGCGCAGGGAGTTCAGGGCGAAGCCGTACAGCTCGCCCCCATAGCGCCTGTAGAGCGTCCGCAGGCCGTCGCCGGTGGGATCGCTGGCCAGCCGGCCGATCAGCTTGGCGTCGCTCACCGTCATCCGAATCGGGATACGCACCCGCGGGGCGGGCGGTTCGGAGGGCTCGCCCTGGCGTCAGCCACGCGTGAGCGCCTGCGCCTCGAGCACGGCCTCCGGCGCGCGCGGAAGCTCCAGGAACACGCCGAGGTTGGTGGTGCCGGCGTCCGGACCGCGGCCGCCGATCACCGCGTCGCACACGAGCACGCGGTCGTGCTCGCGCAGCAGCCGAACGGCGGGGCCGTAGCGGAGCGCGTCGTCGCGCGAGAGGTACCCCACCAGCCGGTCCTGCACGAGCACCTTGATCGCATTCGGGTCGTGGGGGTTGGACGGCTCCGGCTCGAGCGCGGCCGTGACGGGATGCCGTACCCGGCCGGCGCCGGGCTCGCCGGCGATCTGCACGAGCGACTGCTGGTAGTGGGACACGCCCACCACGCGCACGACCTCGTCAGGAAAGCTCAGCCGGACCTCGGTGCTCACGACGGCAGAGCTTGCCATGCGGGAAGCGGAAAATGTCGCAATTTGCGAGCAAATGTCCGGTGAGATGCCGCTCCTTGCGACATTTGCGATAGGAAGGGCCCCCGCCGAAGCGCCGCACGGATGCGATCGCGACGGCTCGCCCCGACCCTTCACCGCCGCCCATGCGCAAGCTCATGCTGTGCGTCGCGCTGCTCACCGCAGCGCTCGCCCTCGTCTCCTGCCGCCCCTACGGCGCGAGCAGCCCGTTCAACCGCCCGCTGCCGAGCAACCCGAAGCTGCTCCCCGGCTCGGCGGGCATCGTGGACCGTCTGGACGGATGGGGACCCGTGCAGCAGCTGATGGCCGGCCAGGCCGACACGGACGGCGACTACTTCCACCCCGTCTACGCGGCCCGCCGGAGCGACCCCGTGTACACGGTGCACTGCCTGCGCTGGACGAGCTCCTGCGAGGTGGAGGGCCACAGGGTCCGCATCCCCGCCGCCGCGCGCCCCGCGGGCGGCGGCGACGGCCACATGGCCGTCATCCAGCCCGACAAATGGGAATACGACTTCTGGCAGGTCCAGGACAGGCCCGCGGGCGGCGGCACGCTCCTTGTGAGCCACGGCGGCCGCACGATGATCGACGGCGACGGGCTCGGCTCGGACGCCACCGCGGCCGAGTTCGGGCTCGCGGCCGGACTGATCCGCGGAGACCAGATCCAGGCGGGCAAGATCGATCACGCCCTGTTCATCCACGTGCGCTGCACCAACGGGAGAAGCGTCTACCCGGCCGCGCCGGGCACCACCGGAACGATCTGCTCCGACACCACCAACGCGCCCCCGCTGGGCGCCCGCATCTGGCTCGCGCTGAGCGACGCCGAGATAGCGGCGCTGCCCGTGCCGGCGTGGAAGAAGACGGTCCTCCGCGCTCTCCACCGCTACGGCGGCTACGTGGGCGACACCACGGGCGGCAGCGTCTCGTGGGGACTCCAGACGGTCTCGGGCTCCACCTACACGAGCTTCGGGGAGGCCGACCCGATGGTCGGATTTGCGCAGGGCCTGCGGCTCCAGCGCTGGAACGGCGACTACTACCTCGACGTGGACAGCGGCGTGGACTGGGCTCGCCACCTGCGGGTGGTCGACCCCTGCGTGTCGCAGGGCTCCTGCTAGATCGAGCCTGCCGACACAAGTTCACCGGGTGTTTGGGATGGTTACCGAGTGGCCTACCAGCAGACCGAAGCCGAGAGCCCCGAGATCTCGGTGGTCGTGCCGGTCTACAACGAGCGGGATGCGCTCGAGGATCTCCTGGTCGAACTCGACCGGTCCTTCGAGGCGAGCGAGCGGTCCTGGGAGGTGCTCTTCGTGGACGACGGATCCACGGACGGCTCCGTGGAACTGCTCGAGAGGATGGCGGCCGAGCACCCCAATGTCGGGCTCGTGGCCCTTCGCAGGAACTTCGGCAAGTCCGTAGCCCTGACCACGGGCTTCGACTTCGCGCGCGGCGCAGTGGTCGTGACGATGGACGGAGACGGTCAGGACGACCCGGCCGAGATCCCCGCGCTGCTCCGAGAGATCGATGCCGGCTTCGACCTCGTGTGCGGGTGGAAGCGGAACCGCCTCGACCCGGCCGAGAAGCGCTGGGCCTCGCGTCTCTTCAACCGGACGACGGCCCGCCTCTCCGGCCTACCGCTTCACGACTTCAATTGCGGGCTCAAGGCATTTCGAGGCGAGTGTGCCCGAGCGCTCACGCTCTACGGCGAGCAGCACCGGTTCGTTCCCGTCCTCGGGTTCCAGCGTGGCTGGCGCGTGACGGAGGTCGAGGTAAACCACCGCCCGCGCATCCACGGCCGTTCCAAGTTCGGCTTCGAGCGCTACCTCCGCGGCCTGCTCGACCTGGTGACGGTGCTCTTCATCGGCCGTTACGAGTACCGCCCCCTGCATCTGTTCGGCGGTCTTGGGCTGCTGCTGATGGTGTCCGGAACCGTGATCTGTGCCGTTCTCTCCGTTCAATGGCTCGGAGGAGAGTCGATCGGGCGACGACCACTGCTCATCCTGGGCGTCCTCCTGATCGTCGTGGGAGTCCAGTTCCTCACGCTCGGACTGGTGGGCGAGCTGATCACCGCGGCCCGTCAGGAAGCACGCGGGCGGCCGGCCCGCACGTCGTTCGTGAGCCGCACCGCGGGGCAGGCGCAGATGCCCCCTGCGGGCATCCGGGTCCCCGAGCGGTAACTCCACGTTCACGCCGGTTTCACCGGGCGATCACAAGCACCCGAGGTCCCGTGCCGACACTCAGGGCATGGACGAAAGAGGCCGGATTCTCTTTGTCGGAGCGGTCACCTGCTACCTGCTCGGCCGCCTCTTCGGAGGCGATGCCACCGCCGCCGAGGCCGTGGTCTACGGCATGACGGCGGCCTTCGGGCTCGAGTTCGTGCTGGTCTCCTGGCCCGCTCTCTGGCACGGTCGCGAGCAGCCCTCTTAGGGGACCCTTAGCTTCACCCGTCGCGTGCGCTAGATTCGGGTTGTGGAAGCGCGCCGGACCGAAGTTCTGAAGGCATCTCCGCGCATGTTCGAGTCCACGCTGCTCGACAAGCTGTCGCGCGTTCACCCCACCGTCCCGCTCTACATCTTCGTGCCGGCGATCGTGGTGCTCTTCACGATCGGAGCGCGCGAGCTGACCACCCTCGGCTCCATCGGGCTCGTGGCGGGCGGCTACCTCTTCTGGACGCTCACGGAGTACTGGATGCACCGGATCGTCTTCCACTTCGAGCCGGAGGACGGGATCGGCGCGCGCCTCCACTGGATCATCCACGGCGTGCACCACGATCACCCGAACGACCCGCTTCGCCTGGTCATGCCGCCGTCGGTGAGCGTCCCGCTCGCGCTGATCTTCTATGCGCTGTTCATCACGGTGCTGCCCACCGCGTCGGCGAACGTGTTCGCGGCCGGCTTCCTCTCGGGCTACCTGTTCTACGACATGCTGCATTACCACGTGCATCACCACCGGCCGCGCACGCGCCTCGGCAAGCTGATGCGCGAGCTTCACATGCGCCATCACTTCCAGGACGACACCTGCGGCTTCGGCGTGAGCGCCCCGTTCTGGGATCGCGTGTTCGGGACCGCGCAGCGCCGCAGCACGCAGCCCTAGCGGGCGGCACGCTAGATTTGAACAGCCGCGCGGCTGTGGCGGAATTGGTAGACGCGCGGGCTTCAGGAGCCCGTGTCCTTCGGGACGTGGAGGTTCGAGTCCTCTCAGCCGCATGGATCGAGAATCCGAGGGAAAGGACCGACAGATGCCGTACGAGGTACCCGCTCTTCCGTACGACTACGACGCGCTGGAGCCGCACATCGACGAGGCCACGATGCGCGTGCACCACGACAAGCACCATCAGGCGTACGTGGACAAGGTCAACGCCGCGCTCGAGGGCACGGACCTGGCCGACAAGCCGATCGAGGACGTCATCAAGGACCTCTCGCAGGTGCCGGAGGACAAGCGCACCGCGGTCCGCAACAACGGCGGCGGCCACTACAACCACTCGCTGTTCTGGGAGTGGATGTCGCCCGACGGCGGCGGTGAGCCCGACGGCGACCTGGCCGCGGCGATCGACGAGGCGTTCGGCTCGTTCTCCGACTTCCAGTCAAAGCTGAAGGACGCCGGCGTGGGCCAGTTCGGCTCCGGCTGGGCCTGGCTCGTGCACGACGGCTCCGGATTGGCCGTGGTGTCCACGCCCAACCAGGACAACCCGCTGAGCGACGGCAAGACCCCGCTGCTCGGCGTGGACGTCTGGGAGCATGCCTACTACCTCAAGTACCAGAACAAGCGCCCGGACTACCTGGACGCCTGGTGGAACACGGTGAACTGGGCAAAGGTGGCGGAGGGGTTCGGCAAGGTCGCCTGAGCCCGAGGGGCCGGCGCGAGCCTATGCTTGCGTCATGGCCCACACAGCCTCCGATTGGGTCGGGCACGCCAACGCCACGCTCGAGCGTGACGGGTACCGGGCGAGCGCCGCGCGCGCGGCGGTGGTGCACGCTCTGGCCGACCTCGGCTGCAGCGTCACGGCGAAGGAGATCTTCGACCGGCTGGAGGCCGAGGGGCGTGACGTGGGACTCGCGAGCATCTACCGGGCCCTCGATCTGCTCGAGCGGCTGCGGCTGGCACGGCGCGTGGACGCCGGCGAGGCCGTGGCGCGCTACGAGCCGGTGGACCCGGCCGGCACGCACCACCATCACCTCGTCTGCGACAGCTGCGGCGAGGTGTCGGCGTTCGAGGACGTGGAGCTGGAGCGCGCCATCGCCCAGCTGGCCGACCGGGTGGCCTACTCGGTGGACGCGCACGACGTGACGCTCCGGGGCGCCTGCCCCGCCTGCAGCAGCCGCGACTAGAGGACCTCGCGGCCCAGACGCCGGCGCACCCAGCGCGCGAGCGGACGCCGCACGCGCTGGAGGTAGCGCATGCGCAGCGTGTCGTGGCCCACCACATCGAGCAGCGCGGGCAGGTCGTCGCCTCGCCGTGCGGCCGCTTCGAGCAGGTCGTCGATCGACGCGCTCGGCTCCGGTCCCCCGGAGACCCGGCGGTAGAGCCCGCAGCACCCGAACACGCCGGCGAACTCGCAGTCCCGCATCACCCAGCTCTCGCGCACGCCGCGAAGGACGTCGATGTGGGCCTCGCCGGGATCGTCGTTGCGCGCGTCCAGGTAGTCGTGGAAGAGCATCAGGCTTCCCGAGGGCACGATCGCCTCGAGCGTCTCGAGGTCGCGCCGAACACCCTCAAGCGAGTGGTCCCCGTCGACGAACACCACGCCGGGCCGGATTCCGGGGTAGGCCCGGACGAGCGCCTGGAGCGTGCCACGGGCGAAGATCACGAGATCCTCGAGGCCCCGTTCCCGGACCGCCTCCCGCGCAGAGGCGAGCGCAACGGGGTCGATGTCCACCGACACGAGCCGCCCCTCGCCGCCCGCGGCGCGCAGGGCGCTGGCGAGCACCACGGCCGACTTGCCGCGGTAGGCCCCCACCTCGAGCACGGGCTGCGCACCCAGGCGCCCGAGCTCGTAGAGCTTCAGCACGTCCTCGTCGCGGAGCCAGCCCGGCAGCTCGCGCACCTGGTCGGGCATCGTCGGGTGGGCCTCGTCCAGCCACGGGCCGTCGAACGGGAAGCTCGGCCTGTAGCTGCGCTCGGCGACCTTGTCCGGGTGTGCGAGGAAGTCGGTCGACATCGGGACGCGAGCCTAGGCGATGATCCGGTCCGGTGGAGCGCTTCTTCGACGACATCGAGCGGGCCTACGACAGCGGCATCCAGGCCCCGGGCAAGGAGCTCCACTTCCTCGTGCTGGTGGCCTTCGTCCTGTCGTTCGGGTTCATCCGGGGCAGCGCGCACATGATCAAGGCGCAGGTGAGCTGGTGGCCCGGGAACGTGGAGACCAAGGGCGGCACTCACATCCACCACATGGTCTGGGGAATCCTGCTGCTGCTCTCGATGGGCTACATCGGGATCACCATCGAGAACGACAGCCCCTGGGCGGAGCTCGTGGCCCTGGCCTTCGGCGTCGGCATGGGCCTGACGCTCGACGAGTTCGCGCTCTGGCTCAACCTGAAGGACGTGTACTGGTCGGAAAAGGGCCGGCAGTCGATCGACGCGGTGGTGGTCACCACCGGCCTGCTCGCCATCAGCCTGCTCGGACTGCAGTTCTGGATCGACACATACGAGGCGCTGCTCGTCCTGCTCGGCGTGGGCGGGGAGCACCTGAGCGGCGGCGAGACCGCGTTCGTGCTCGTGCCGATCCAGGTGGCGGGCGCCTGCCTGTCGCTGGTGTGTTTCGTCAAGGGCAAGTGGATGACCGCAGGGGTGGGCCTGTTCGTGCCGCTCGTGGCGCTGGTGGGCGCGCTGCGTCCCGCCAAGCCCGGGTCGCTCTGGCGCCGGCGCCGGGCGGTGGCCGCCTAGGGCGCGGGCACGCCGGGCGGCATGTTCCACAGCCGCACCACGGCAGTCTCCCGCTCCCACCCGAGCACCGACACGGTGGCCGTGCTGAGCGCCAGCCGCGCCCCCTCCGCCGGCGCGAGGCCGAGCCAGCGCACGGCCAGCACCCGCAGCACGTGGCCGTGCGCGAACAGCGCCACGTCGCCGGTGGACGCCCTCACCTCGGCGAGCACGCGATCCAGCCTCTCCCCCACCTGCTCGGGGCGCTCGCCGCCGGGGCAGCCGTCGCGCCACAGGACCCAGTCGGGACGCTCACGGCGGATCTCCGGCGTGGTGAGCCCCTCGTACTCGCCGTAGTCCCACTCCACCAGGTCCTCGCGCGTCTCGGCCACCTGCTCGAACCCGGCCAGGCGACAGGTCTCGGCGGCGCGGCTCAGCGGGCTGGTGAGCACTCGATCGAACCGCCGGCCGGCCAGCGACACGGCGAGCAGCTCTGCCTGGCGCCGGCCCTCCTCGGTCAGGGGCACGTCGGTGCGGCCGGTGTGCTTGCCGGTCCTGCTCCACTCGGTCTCCCCGTGGCGCACGAGCACCAGCTCGCCCGCGGAGCTCAATTCGCTCCGATGGGCGAACCCGAGAAGAAGAAGAACCAGATCTCGAACGCCAGGAACGCGACGAGCACCCCTCCCACGAGGATCCGCTCGGCGCTCGAGAGCTCGGGCCGCACCCCGTCGTACTGGGGACGCTCCCCGCGCATGCTCCGCAGCCACGGAGCGTGCTGGCGCACCGTCGGCGTTCCGCCCGTGAGCTCGTCGTAGGCATGGGTGGTGGCCTGGAGCGCCCGGTAGAGCGCGACGCTGATCACCACCAGCGCGAGGATCACCACACCGACTGCGCCCATCTTCGGCGGCCCGTCGCCCTGCACCTTCGAGCCGATCCAGAGTGCCAGCAGCGGCCCGCCCGTCCAGAGGTTGAGCACGAGCAGCGCCGTCAGGGCGGCGAGCAGAAGGCGCTTGGCGCGGTCCGACATCCCGGTCATTGTCACCGAAGCCCCGCGCAGCCGCCGCGCCGAGTGCGGTAGTCGCATGCTCTTTCCGGGCGTATAGTCGGTCGGATGGCAGGAACGGACGCAGAGCGGCGTGCGTCGCCCGGCAGTGGCCGGGAGCGCATTCTCGAGGCCGCCTACCCCCTCTTCAGCAGGTCCGGCATCCGCGCTGTGGGCGTGGACACGATCGTCGAGGCCGCGGGCGTAGCCAAGATGACGCTGTACCGGAACTTCCCCTCGAAGGAGGACCTGGCGCTCGCCTTCCTCGCCCTTCGCGAGGAGCGCTGGACGCGCGCGTGGCTGTGGGGCGAGGTCACCCAGCGCGCCGACGAGCCTACGGAGCGGCTGCTCGCGATCTTCGACGTGTTCGGCGAGTGGTTCGCCCGCGACGACTTCGAGGGCTGCTCGTTCGTCAACGTCCTGCTCGAGCAGGACACACTGGACGATCCGGTACGCGAGGCCAGCGTCAAGCACCTCGCGAACATTCGAGAGCTCATCCAGGAGCTCGCTGAGCAGGCCGGGATCGACGATCCCGACGGGTTCTCACGTCAGTGGCACATCCTCATGAAGGGCTCGATCGTCGCGGCGGGCGAGGGTGACCGCGACGCCGCTCGTCGTGCGCGCGAGCTCGGAGTGCTGCTGCTGCGGCAACGCGGCGTCCTCGAGTCCGCCTGACGCGAGCTCCTCAGCAGTCGCGCACGTATCGGCAGGCTACGATGGCCGGCGTCTCCACGGGCCGCCCCGCGTCGATCGACCAGGCCAGCCGGATCAGCTGGGCATGCGTCCAGGCGAGCGGCGTGGCCGAGAGCGTTCCCTCCCCGAGCGGGAACTCCGGCGTGCCGCCCGGCGGGCGGTGGTCCCACACCTGCTCCGGGAGCATGTGGCCCTCGTTGGCCGCGCCGGCCACGGCGCGCAGGTAGCGGCCCGCCCGCCGGCCGGCGGCCAGCTCGTACTCGCCCCGCTCTCCGGCGAGCAGCGGCCACGCACGCCCGAAGGTCTGGAAGGTGTCGTCCTCTCCGATCTTCCAGGGCTCGCCGGCCTCGGTCTCGCCGTAGCCGTCGAGGCTGAAGCGGTGCCAGTAGGGGCCATTGGGCGTGTCCACGCGCAGCTCGCGGTCCACCACGGGCAGCGTGCTCACGATGGCGGGGTCGTCCGCGGGCTTGACGCCGAGGCGCACCAGCTCAAGGAAGCTCGGGTCCACCACACGGCGCTGGTCCACGTTCGACGGCCCGCTGTCTCCGATGGCATAGGTGGTGGGAGCGTTCGGCTGTCCGTCCTTGGTCACGCGCAGGTAGTAGGGCCGGCTCGACAGTGGGCCGTTCGTGGTGACCGTCCAGTCGTCCACGCGCTCGCGCCAGTGGTCGGCGGTGGCCAGGTAGCGCCCGGCGGCGGCAGCGTCGCCGTTGCGGCGCGCGATGTCCGCGGCGGCCACCAGTCCGGCCACCTCCGCGGCGATCGTGGCCGGCGAGTAGCCGCTCTGGTTCTCCCAGCGCTCCTGCGGCGACACCGGGCCGTTGGCCAGCAGGAAGTCGGCCGCCGGCTTGACGTGGTCGCGCCAGGTGGCCGGATCGAACGCGCGCAGCTGCCATGCGAGCAAGAGCGGCAGGCCCACCTCGTCCAGCTGGAGGTTCTCCCACCGCTGCGTGCCGTCCACCTCCGAGTTCTGCGGGAACGACCCGTCGGGCTTCTGCTGGCGCTCGAAGAGGTAGCGCAGCAGGCGCACCGCGGCCGGGCGGTCGCCGGCCACCAGCTGAGCGGTGGCCACCTGGTACAGGTCACGCGCCCAGACGAGGTGGTAGGGCCCCGAGGGGTTCTCGGTCTCGCCGTCGCCCCAGGCCCAGGGCATGCTGGGCGAGGCCACCGAGGCGCCCACGAACGTCTTGTCCTCGAGCGCCGCGAGCACCATGGCGGAGACGGAGTAGAGAGTGCGATGGCGTCGGCTGGCGGCCGGAGGCCTCCTCAGCGTCGAGAGGTAGTCATGCCAGCCGTGCTGGTAGCGCCGCGCCACCCGGTGGAAGCCGGCGTCGAGCGAACCGCGCGCCGCGTCCGCCGCGCCGGGCTCCCCGCGGCCGAAGCCGAGGGCGAGCGTCAGCTCGCGCCGGCCGGGGCGGCCCGTCAGGGACGTCAGGCCGGTCTGCACCAGGTTCCCTGGGCCGGCAGTCTCATGGCGCCAGTCGAGCCTGTGGTCCGGTCGCAGGTCGGTCCAGCCGTCGCTCACGCCGAGGAACCCGCTCGACCCTGCCCGCAGTGCGGGAGCGGTCACGAGAGCGCTGGCCGCCTTGCCGTCCGAGGAGAGGAGCGTGGAGCCACGGCTGCGACCACTGTCGTCGTCGCCGCTGTTGGCCAGGGCCGGGTCGTATAGCACGTAGAGCTTGAGCGGCCGGTCGCGTTGCGAATCGAGGCGCACACGCGCGAGCAGGGTGTTGCGGGCCGGGTCCGTGACCCAGGTCTTGGTGAGCGTCCAGCCGTGCGCTCGCGAGCCTGTGACCTGCCTGTAGGTCAGGCTCCGCGAATCCGCGAGCGCCACGCGGTGGCGAGCGTCCGACTCGCGGTCGGTGAACGTCTTTCCGTCGGAGACCACGAACTCGAGCGAGCGGACGCTCGGGGTGCCCAGGTCGGGGAAGTACACCTCGCTGAGCGCGCCGCCACGAAGCGTGTGCCACACCTTGCTCTCACGGGACGAGGCGGTGCCGAAGCCCTCCTTGTCGGCGGGCACCCAGGCCGTCTTCGCGCCCGGGGCCCCGGGCGCCGCCGCGCCGGCGCTCGCCGCGCCCAGCCCGAGCACCATGGCCGCCGTGGTGGCCGCCCGCATCAAGACTCCGCTGCCCATCTCGCGTCTCCTCCCGTAGACCCTGCCCATCCGCCCTACCCGGCCTGAGGGAGGAGAAACGCGCGGACCGGCTCAGGCGTCCTGCGTGGCGTCGTACGCGAGCGCGCCGCCGAAGCCGATCAGGCCGACCCCGGCCACACCGTCCGCCACCCGGATCGCGCGCTCGCCGACCGAGCGGCGGGCGAGCGCGGTGCCGCTGGCCAGGACGGTCGTCCAGACGAGGCTGCCGACGCCCACTCCCGCCACGAGGAGCACGGCGCCGCTCGGGCTGTCGGCTGCGCCGGCGGCGCTCGCGGCCGCGAAGATGGCCGCCCACGAAGCGATCGTGGCCGGGTTCGAGGCCGTGCCGGCCATCGCGGTCAGGAAGGCGCGGCCGGGGGTGGCCACCTCAGACCGGACCTCGCCGCCGTGGCGCACGCGGAAGGCGCTGTAGAGCGTGCGCGCACCGAGGCCGATCAGCACAGCGGCGCCAACGAGGCCGAGAGCCACCCGCACCGGCTCGATGGTGAGGAACGGAGCCGCACCCGCCGCGCCGCAGGCCGCGTACAGGGCGTCCACCGTCGCGATTCCGGCCCCGATCGCCAGGCCCACCGCCCAGCCGACGCGCAGGGTGGAGCGCACGAGGAGCAGCGACATCGGGCCGAGCTGGAGCGCTACGAAGAACCCGAGGCCGAATCCGACGACGAGCGAGTGCATGGATGAATCCTGGCACGCACGCTGAGTCCTGATTGATCCGGTAACAATTTGGGCATAACGCAGGTTCGCCTCCCGTGGTGTGGCATGGATGCCGCCCCTGCTCGGAGGTTCCGTTGAGCGACCCCGCGTCGCTGTCCTTGCCGCCGAACACGAAAGTGGTCATATCGCCCATGCCTGTCGCACGTCGCAACCTGGTCCTCGCGACCGTGGCCGTGGCGGGAGCCCTCGCCGGCTGCCAGCCCGTCTATCTCTCCCCCACCGGCTCCGACGCCGGTAAGTGCACGAGCAAGCAGCCCTGCCGCACCTTCGCGCGTGCCTACACGGTCGCGAAGGAGCAGAAGCGCAACCTCGTCTCGGTTCGCAAGGGCTCGTATCCCAAGCAGACGGTTCCGGCCGGCAACACGCCGGTGACCTTCAAGGGCCAGTCCGGAGCGAAGCTCCGCGGGCTCGACAACGCCGCGAGCAGGGTCACGTTCGACGGCCTGGACGTGGATGGCGCCTTCACCAAGCAGCTCGCTTTCCACAACAGCGGCAGCTCCTCGACCTTCAAGAACGGCCGGATCGGCAACGTGACCGATGAGAAGGGCGCCCTGGTATCGGGCTCCAACTTCACCTTCGACAAGGTGGACTTCCACGACGTGCGGGTGACCAACTCGTCGGTGCACAACGAGTGCCTGTACGCGATCGTGACTCCCGGCCTCACGGTCCGGCGCAGCACGTTCCGCAACTGCGCCACGATGGACATCTTCTTCACGTACGGCTCCTGGTGGAACCCGCTTCCCCCGGCGTACGGGAAGGTCACGCTCGAGAACAACGTCTTCGCCCATACCTACAAGGACGACGGCAGCTGGCACTACTACAGCCTCTACGTGGCCAACACCGCCAACAACGGGGGCACCCTCGACGGCTGGACGGTCCGCAACAACACGTTCGAGATCCCGGCCGCCATCGAGCACGCCGCCACCGGAGGCTCCCGCTGGGTGAGCAACCTCGGCGACTGGACCTGCGTGTCGGGCATGCGCTACAGCCACAACGTCGGAAAGAAGTGCGGAGCCACCGACAAGCAGGTGAGCCCCGCCGCCAGCACGGCGACCCGGCCCGCAGCGTTCGGCTGGGTCAACCCGGCCGCGAACGATTTCCGCCTCAGCGCCGGGTCGCCGGCCATCAACGCCGGGGATCCGAACGACCGCGTGACCACCGACCTGCAGTTGAAGCGCCGCGCTGCCGGCGCGCCCGACGCGGGCGCCCTGGAGCGCTGAGTCAGTCAGTCCGGACGGGGCGCGTAGCGGCAGTGGAGCATGAGCGCGTTCCCGTCCGGATCCGTGAAGTGGGCCATGTGACAGACGCCGCTGTCCATGGTGTCCCCGCGGAAGGCGATTCCCTTCGCCTCGAGCTCCTCGCGGGCGGCGGCCACATCATCCACGTGTAGCGCCACCGGGTGTGAGTGCGGCGCGAAGTCGACGCCGAACGCGTCCGACTGCATGACGGCGATCGTCAGGCTGCCCGTCTCGAACTCCGCAGCGGGCATGTCGCCCCATTGGATCGAGCGTTCGAGCCCGAGCACGTTGCCGTAGAAGTCGGAGGCCTTCTCGAAGTCCTGGGTGGGAACGGTTATGAAGTCCACGCCGGTCACGTTCATTGCGACGCGATCCTAAGGGAACGCGCCGCCGGGCCGCCTGCTTGACGGGCCTCTGTTTCGCCCCAATAGTGGACACGTGGAGGCAGGGGCCGCGATTCGCCGATCCAATTTACGTTTCACCCGTGTGCGCGCGCTCGCTCTCGTGCTCGTTGCGGCCGCGGCCGCCGGATGCGCCAGCGGCGACGCGAGCCCGCCACTCGACGTGACGGACCAGGCGGCGACCCTCCGCGCCCAGGGCTCCTCCGGCGGAGCCCCCACGACGTACTGGTTCAAGTACGGGACCACAGAGTCCTACGGCAAGGAGACACCCCACCGCGACGGCGGCTCGGGTACCAACCAGACCGTCTCCGAGCGAGTGACGGGCCTCGCCCCCGACACGCTCTACCACTACACCGCCTGCGCATCGAACGCGGCCGGGGCCGGCTGCGGAGCCGACGTTACCTTCAGGACCGCCTCGACGGGGCTCCTTCCCGGGTTTCAGGAGACGACCGTCTTCTCGGGGCTGGAGGGGCCCACCGCGGTGCGCTTCGCGCCCGACGGACGAATCTTCGTGGCCCAGAAGCCGGGCGGAATCCGGGTCTTCGACGGACCGAGCGACACCACCCCGACGACCGTCGCGAACCTGCGGCCGAAGGTGGACCACAACTGGGACCGCGGGCTGCTCGGTCTGGCGATCGACCCGGGCTTCCCCGCTCGCCCGTTCATCTACGTGCTCTATACGCATGACGCGCCGATCGGCGGCACGGCCCCCACCTGGAACGACACATGCCCCACCCCACCCGGCGCGACCACCGACGGGTGCGTGGTGAGCGCCCGCCTGTCACGGCTGCAGCTGGACGGAAACCTGATGGTGGGCGATGAGCAGGTGCTGATCGAGGACTGGTGCCAGCAGGCTCCGACACACTCGATCGGCGACCTCCGCTTCGGCGAGGACGGCGCGCTGTACGTGAGCGGCGGCGAGGGCGCCAGCCCCTACTTCGCCGACTACGGCCAGATCGGCATCCCGCGCAATCCGTGCGGCGACCCACCGGCCGGCGTTGGCGGCACGCAAACGCCGCCGACGGCCCAGGGTGGCGCCCTTCGCAGCCAGGACCTCCGCACGCCGGGGGACCCGACCACCCTCGACGGCGCGATCTTGCGGGTGGATCCGGACACCGGTGCGGCGCTCCCCGCGAATCCACTCGCCGGCAGCGGCGACCCCGACGCGGCGCGCATCGTGGCCTACGGCCTCAGGAACCCCTACCGGTTCGCCGTCCGGCCCGGCACCAACGAGATCTGGGCCGGCGACGTGGGCTGGAACACCACCGAGGAGATCAATCGCATTGTCGATCCCACCGATGCGACCGTCGAGAACTTCGGGTGGCCCTGCTACGAAGGGCTCATCCGCCAGGGCGGCTACGACGCGGCGAACCTCCAAACCTGCGAGACCCTCTACGGCAGCGGCGCCGTGTCCTCGCCCTACTTCGCCTATGAGCACGCCGGCAAGGTGACGCCTGAGGAGAGCTGTCCGTCCGGCACGTCTTCGATCTCGGGAATGACGTTCACGCCACCCGAAAGCACCCTTCCGGCCGAGTTCCAGGGCGCGCTCTTCTTCGCCGACTACGCCCGCGGCTGCATCTGGGTCATGCAGAGGAACGGCGGCAGCCTCCCGAGCCCGTCGAAGATCAAGGTCTTCCGCTCCGGGGCCGCGATGCCGGTCGACATTCAGTTCGGGCCCGACGGCGACCTCTACTACGCCGACGTCTGGGGCGGCACCATCAAGCGCATCCATTACACCGAGGGCAACCAGCCGCCGCGCCCGCTGGCGAGCGCCTCGGCCACGAACGGGGACACCCCTCTGTCGGTCACTTTCGACGCGAGCGGGTCGCGCGACCCCGACCCCGGCGACACGCTGACGTACGCCTGGGACCTCGACGGCGACGGGGAGTTCGACGATGCCACCGGTGCTCAGGCCACGTTCGCCTACCTCAACGCAGGCAGCTACAACGTCGGGCTCAGGGTCACCGACAACCACGGCGCCTCCGCCACGGACCACGTGGCCGTCACCGCCGGGAACACTCCCCCGGTGGCCGCGATCGCCTCGCCCACGGCCGGCCTCACCTGGAAGGTCGGCGAGTCGATCGCCTTCGACGGCGGAGCGACCGACCGTCAGGACGGCGCCCTGCCCGCGGCCTCGCTCAGCTGGTCGCTGGTGCTCAACCACTGTCCCTCGGGCTGCCACGGCCATGCCATCGAGACATTCCCGGGCACCGACCACGGGTCCTTCGCCGCGCCGGATCACGAGTACCCGTCCCACCTCGAACTGCGGCTGACGGCCACCGACAGCGGCGGGTTGAGCGATACCCGCACCATCCGCCTCGATCCGAAGACCGTCGACCTCCTGCTGGCGTCCAGCCCCACCGGACTGGAGCTCGGCCTCAACGGCTCCCTCCTGCGGGCGCCATTCACCCGCACGGTTATCCAGGGGTCCGTGAACTCGATCAGCGCGCCCTCTCCCCAGTCGCTGGGCGGGAAGACGTACACGTTCGGGTCCTGGTCGGATGGGGGCGCCGGCAGCCACACGATCACCGCCGGCGAGTCACGCGGTTACACGGCCGGCTATTCGACGCCAGGAGCGACGACCCCGCCCAAGGGGCCGGTCGTGCCGCCCATCAATCCGACCGTCCCGGGGGACCCACCCAGCGCGCGTCCGGCCGCAACCCGCGTGGCACGTGTGCTCAGAAGCGACCTGACCACGGCCCTCCGTGCGCTGCGCCGCGCCTCGATCACCAAGCTGTCGCGCTCGGGGGTCTTCCGGCTGACGGGCTTCGACGCTCTGAGCGCCGGAACCGCGCGGGCGCGGCTGACCGGCAAGTCGGTGACGCTGGGCCTGGGCTCGAGACGCTTCTCCCGGGCAGGGAAGGGAACGGTGCAGCTGCGACTCACGCGCGCCGGCAGGAAGCTGTTCGCGAAGCAGGCGAAGATCAGGGTGACGCTGCGCCTCAGCTATACCGAGCGCTCAGGCAGGCGCACGACTCAGACCGCCACGACGTTGCTCAGGTCGCACTAGCCGGAGCCCCGTCCGGTTCGTAACGCGGGTGGCCGAAGACCTCTTCCACCATCGGCCGGAAGAACTCGAGCGGCAGGGACTCGTAGTCGGGGTCGAAGCAGTTCTGGTCGAAGTGCTCGCAGAACTCGACGCAGTCGTCGTAGAACGGATGGTCGATGTACCGGTCGCGGGCATTGCGGTCCTCGCCCATGAGGTGTGCGTAGTAGTAGGCCTGGAACAGCGCGTGCTTCTGGACGATCCAGCAAACGCGCTCGTTCACGAAGGGCCTCAGCACGGCGGCGACCATCTCGCCATGGGAGTGCGGCGCGAGGGCGTCGCCGATGTCATGGAGCAGCGCCGCCGCCACGTACTCGTTGTCCTTGCCGGCTCGCAGGGCGCGCGTGGCCGACTGCAGCGAGTGCTCGAGGCGGGTGACCTTCAGGGGGCCCTGGAACCGCCCCAGGTCGGCCACCGCGTCCATCAGCCTTCCGGGCAGCTCTCGGGCGTCCTCTTCGCCGTCGGCGTTGACCAGGCGCAGGTCCGCCTCGGTCATGTCCGCCATCCGCGTGTAGGAAACACTCGACATCCGGCGATCGGGGCGACTGGATTTGAACCAGCGACCGCTCGGCCCCCAGCCGAGTGCGCTACCAGACTGCGCCACGCCCCGCGCGAACGTCACGATAGCGCCCATGGGCATAGCGTTCACACCGATGAGAACGCTGATCGTTGCCGTGCTCGCCCTGGCCGCCCTCGCGGCGGGGCCCGGGTCCGCATCGGCCGCGCCGGTCAGGCACTGCGGTAACTACGGGATCCCCGAAGGCTCTTCGGGCACCAAGCCGGTGTTCACGCGGGACGACATCGCCGGCGCCGGCGTCTATGGCATCCGTACCCGCGTGGCCGGCTGCCGCACGGCGCGCCGGATGGTGCGGCGATTCTGGAACGGCAGCTGGGGCGACTGCGACCCGGGCTGCCGTCGCGGCAGGTTCCGCTGCGTCAACCGCCAGACCGGCGACGAGGTCTGGATCATGCGCTGCACCGCGGCCGGCGGGCGCGTTGTGCGCTTCGAGTACGGCGCTTAGCGGTTGCGGACCGGCATTACCGGGTAGCCGAACCCTGAGGCAGGGATCAGCGGACGAGGAGGGGGACATGGACACCGGAGTGATAATCGCCATCGTCGTTGGAGTGCTTGTGGTGCTGGCGCTGCTGGCCGTAGCCGCGAGGCGCGGTCGTGAGCAGCGCCATGAGACGCGGCGCGTGGAGGCCGGCGAGATCCGGCGGGAGGGCGAGTTGCGTAGCGCGCGTGCCGATGAGACCCGCGCGGAGGCCGAGGAACGTGCGGCGCGAGCGCGCCGCGAGGAGGCCGCCGCCCGCCAGCAGGCGCTGCAGGCGGACGAGCTCGCCGCCGACGCGGACGACCATCACCGGCGCGCCGCCGAGATCGATCCGGACGTCGATGGATCGGACACCGACGAGCGCGAGCAGGTCGAGCCCGCCCGCTGATCTGCGGACGAGCTCGGAGAACTTCAAGCGGGCGAAGGGAATCGAACCCTTACTAAGAGCTTGGAAGGCTCTTGTGCAACCACTACACCACGCCCGCGGGGTCCATCGATGATAGGGCCAATCGGCCCTGGCGTCGTTCTACATCCTCGTCATGACAGCGAGGTTTCTTGAGCGGCTGAGCGGCGCCCGTGCGCCGTGCGCTCACATAGGGTCCCCCGCGTGGCCACGGCAACCGCACGACGCGCACGGAGGCTGGGGCACGCTCTGGTGGGCGCCGCGCTGGTCGCCGCGGCGCTGAGCGCGCCCGCCGGCGCCGCCACCCTCGACGCTCGCAAGGGCGAGCCGCTGGGCTCGGTCAGCAAGGAGTTCGTGTCGTTCGGGTTCGACATCTCGCAGATGCAGGAGCGCGGCTCCACACCGCCCTTCGACTTCACCCGTCCCCGTCTCGTGCGGCTCGCGCAGGCGCTCGGGCCCGCCTACGTCCGCTACAGCGGAACCAAGATCGACGAGACCTACTACGACCCCACCGGAACGCTCGGGCCGAACCCCCCGGGCGCCTACAAGTACGTGCTCGACCGCGACGAGTGGGACGCCGCCAACCGCTTCGCCGCCGCCGCCGGGCTCAAGGTGACGATCGGGATCAACGGCGGCCCGGGCCCGCGCAACGCCGACTTCAGCTGGAATCCCGACAACGCTCGCGCGCTGCTCTCCCGCGCGAAGGCCATCGGCCTCCCGACCGCGGTCGTGTCGTTCGCCAACGAGCCGAACCTCACCTACTACGGCTCGGGCAACCCACCTACCTACATGGCGGCGGACTACGCCCGCGACGTGGAGCGCTTCCTCGCGCTCCGAGCCGAGCTCCTCCCCCGCTCCACCTTCATCGGCCCCGGCTCGTTCTTCATCACCGGAGCCGAGAAGCCGATCCTCAACGTCGACTTCGGCCCGCGCACCTCGGCGATCATGCCGCTCCTGGGGAGCCGCTACGACGCCGTGTCGCTCCACCACTATCCGGCCTTCGGAGACTCGGCCAAGTGCGCGGGCCTCCAGCCGCGGCCGCCGGCCGACCCGCTGGCGCCCGAGTTCCTCGACCGGATCGACGGCGCGCTGACCTACATGCGCGGGCTCCGCGACGCCCACGCGCCCGGCAGGCCGCTGTGGGTCGACGAGTTCGGGAACACCGCCTGCGGCGGCGTCGTGGGCTACTCGAACACGTTCGCGGCCAGCTTCTACTACCTCAATGCGCTCGGCTCGATGGCCCGCGGCGGCGTTCGCGTGGCCACGCGCTGGACCCTCGCGGGCCCGCAGCCGTACGCGCTCGTGGAGGAGACGACGCTCACTCCGCGGCCCGACTACTGGGCGGCGCTCCTGTGGCGACGGCTGATGGGCACTCAGGTGCTGGCCCCGCGCGTGAAGGATGCGCCCGCCACGCTGCGCACCTACTCGAGCTGCGCTCCCGGCGGCCACGGCGGGGTCACCACACTCGCCCTCAACACGGACCGCACCGCCGCCGCGAAGATCCGCCTGGCCGGGCTCGGCGCGATCGGCGCCGGGGTGTACAGGGTCAGCGGCGACCTCGGCTCGGAGCAGGTGGCGCTGAACGGCCGTCCGCTCGCGCTTGGCGCGAACGACCGGCTGCCGCGATTCTCGCCGGCACGGGTCAAGGACGGGACCGTGACCCTGGCGCCCGCCTCCTACGCCTTCATCACTCAGCCGCTTGCGCTCTCGCGCGCCTGCTTCAGGCGCTGAGCCAGCGCTTCGGGTTCTCGACCATCATCTGATTCAGCTGCTCGTCGGTCATCCCGCCGTCCCTGAGCGTGGGGATCACCTGCTCGAACAGGAAGGTCATGCTCCAGTTCGGAACCTCGCTGGCCCGCAGGATCTCGGCGACCTCCGGCGTGAACCAGTCGAGCGTCGAGCAGAAGTCCTGGGACAGGAACATCCGCTCCACGTGGCCCTTCTCGAGGAGAGCCAGGGTGGTGGCGATGCGGCGCTCCGTCGGTAGGAAGATGTCGAGGCCGTAGCGGTCGAGGCCGATCCAGCAGCCGGTGTCGAGCAGGGCCTCGATGTACTCGAGGTTGTCGGTGTCTCCGGTGTGCGCGATCTGCACCTTGCCCGGGTCGACGCCCTCCTCGGTGAAGATCCTCATCTGGTCGATACCGGTCTCCGATGCGGGACGCGAGTGGGCCATGATCGGACGCCCGGTCTGCATCGACGCGCGGGCCGCGGCGCGATGGATCTTCTCCACGTTGGGGGTCACGCCCGGCTGGTCGGCCGCGCACTTGATGAACGCCGGCTTGATCCCCGTCCCCTGGATGCCGTTCTCGATCTCATGGACGAAGATCCCGGCGATCTGGTCCTCGGTCCGGTTGAGAAGCGGCTGCGGCAGGTGGTCGTAGGTGTAGACGCCCGTGGCGAGGAGGATCTGCAGGCCGCTCTCGTCGGCCACGCGCTTGCTGAACGCCGCGTCGCGGCTGAGGAACATCGCGCTGGGCTCGACCACGGTGGTCACGCCGTGCCCCTTGACCGCCGTGGCGTCGGCCATCGCGGCCTCCCACTCGGCGTCCTCGTCGTAGAGATGCGGGAACTGGAAGCGCAGCGCCTCGTCCGTCGAGCGGAAGTGCTCGTGGATCAGCGTCAGACCGAGATCGTCGACATCGACGGGCCCGTTCACGCTCTCGA
Source organism: uncultured Thermoleophilaceae bacterium (assembly GCA_963764665.1). Classification (GTDB taxonomy): domain Bacteria; phylum Actinomycetota; class Thermoleophilia; order Solirubrobacterales; family Thermoleophilaceae; genus JACVRW01. Next base: position 95,856 of record CAVXTL010000004.1, read on the forward strand.
CTGTGGCCATCCGCTCTCCTCCCCAGGGTGCCGGTGCGAGGGGCACCCTAACGGCGCTCCGCCTTCGGCTCTACGATGGTCGGCCGAGGGGCAGTAGTTCAGTTGGTCCAGAACGCCGGTCTCCAAAACCGGAGGTCCCAGGTTCGAATCCTGGCTGCCCCGCTCACGGAACCCCGCTTTCGCAAGCGGGGTACTGTCGTTCAGGCGCCGCCAACAGGGATGCCGAGGCAGCCGAAGAGGCTGTCGTCACCGCCGCCCGCCCTCCAGGCCTCGTGCGCCAGCTGCAATTGGCCAGGGGGCGGCGTGACGGTTAGCGGGCTACACCGACAGCTAGCCGTCGTGGATCTCGAAGCCGGTGCCCGGCCCCGCCGGGAAGGTCAGCGAGCCCGGGGGCGGGTCGGCCGGGCAGGTCGTAGCCGGAGCGCCGACGCTCTCGCTGGTGGCGGTGTTCACGCCCGGCGAGATGTCCACGTAGATGAGCGAGAAGAGGGTGCCTGCGAACTGCGAGACGCCTACGGTGAAGCGCTGCGGGCCCGTGATGTTCAGACAGGTGACGGGGTTGTCCCCGGCGACTCCGCTGATGGTCACCGAGCCGCGGGGGTTTTCGCCGTTGTATCCGCTCACGACGTTGTTGAAGGAGACCGTGACGACGCTGCCGCCGCCCGCCAGCACGAGCAGGGGGCCGCTGACGTGGTCGCCGTCCGTGGTGAAGCTCGAGTCGCCGCTGCAGAACGCGTCGACTGCGGGGTCCTGGTCCTCGGCGCAGAGCGAGTAGTGGTAGGTCGTGTGGTGGTCCAGGCTCTCGATCGGCTCGGCAACTTCCTGGCGCGTGTTGGCCGTGAAGTCGATCGGCTGGTGGGGGGTCTCAAGTCCGTAGCTCGTGGTCTGGCCATAACGGAACCAGTACGTGCCCGACTCGGTGCGGTTCGACATCACGTCGCCGGTGAGCCTGGCGGTGTTGGCGGTGACGTTCAGCGCGGGCCCCCGGAACCCGATCGCGCAACCGGAGAGTAAGCCACCGGCCCCAACCACGACGACGACGAGAACGAGCTTGGCCAGCGAACGGCTTCTCATCGGGCACCCCTTTCGACCGAGTCCAGTGCCCTGTACTGCGTGGCCTACCACCGGGCGCATGCGGGGTCAAGCCGGCAACACCATTTCCCCACAGCTTCGAGGGCCTCTGCCCCGCTTACTGTGCGCCGCCGACGGGCGCCGGCGGCGCGTCGTGGACTTCGATGTCGCTCGTGATCGGGTCGAGCGTGGCCGGGGCCGGCGGGCAGTCAGTCACGGATTGTCCGGCTGCCAGCGGAGCCGATCTGAAGCGGTCTTCGCCGGTTGGGTTGTCCTCGAGGAAGAAGAACCCGTCGCCTGCCGACGGGAACTGCACTCCTATGGTCGCGCGGTTGCCGTCGACCTTGAGGCAGGCCACCTGGGCGGTCTCGCTGCCCAGGCGCCCCTCGCTGGCCGTGACCTCCCCGACGGGTTTATCCCCCGTGGGGCCGCTGTGCACGTCGACCACGAACGAGGCGAAACCGAACGAGAACTCGCCGACCGCATAGTCCTGGCCGGCCGCCTCGTCGATCGAGAAACTCCTGAACGGGCTGCAGAAAGGATCGCCGGGGTTCTCGCTGTCCTCCGCACAGACCCTGAAGCGATGCGGCCCACCCGGCTCGAGCCCGTCGACGCGCACCGAAACTGCTTCCGCGAATCCCTCGGTGAGGTCGAGCGCTCCGTCTGGGGTTTGCTGCAGCTGATCGCCCCGGCCGTACTCGAAGTAGTAGCCCGTCACGCCGCCCGAAGTCGAGACCACGCGACCGTTCAGCACCGCCCCGTCCGTGGTGATCTGTGTGGCAGTTCCACGGACACCCACCGCACAACCCGACACAACGACCGCCACGACAATCGCTGACAGGGCGGGCAAAAGGCGCTTCACGTGAGCGACCCTACGCCCGCCCGAGAGGCGTATCAACTGCCCCCGCCGGCGCGACTACGTCAGGCGGGTACGCCCCCGTCGCCGAGCAGCTGCTGGGCGATCGTGGCCTGGTCGAAGTAGATGCGCTCGCAGACGATCCTGTCGCCGCCGGGCTCGAAGAGGAACAGCGCACACATCCGGCAGCGGAAGCTGCGGCCGGTGGGCGCGATCCCGCGGAGCTCGCCCTCGTGCGTGCCGAGGAGGTCGAACTCGGCGATCACGGCGTCGTCGGCATGGTGGAGAACGGTGTTCTCGTTGCGCTGGTCCGGGAACGCCTCGCGGCTGCGGCGGTAGTACTCGGTCACCTCCTCGGGGCCGTCGAACACCTCGCCGGTGGCCACGAGCTCGTAGCGAGGATGGTCGAACGTGGCCAGCGAGACGTCGAACTTGTGCTGGTTCTCCGACTCCATGTGCTCGATCACCAGCGCCTCGCGACGGGCGCGCAGTGGCTGGACCGCTTCCTCCATCGATGTCTCCTCTCCTTGGGCTCGCTGCGTAGTCTGACCGCATGTCACTGGTGCACGTCGAGCGTCCGAGCGACGGCGCCCCCGAGGGGCTGCTGGTGCTCCACCACGGACGCGGGAGCGACGAGCAGGACCTGCTCGGGCTGGCCGACGTGCTCGATCCGGCGCGCCGGCTGCACGTGGTGTCGCCGCGGGCCCCGCTCACGTTGCCGGGCTGGCCGGGACACCACTGGTACGTGGTTCCCCGGGTGGGCTACCCCGACCCGGAGACCTTCCGCGCGTCCTACGCTGAGCTGGCCGCGCTCCACGACGAGCTCTGGAAGCGCACGGGCGTGGGTCCGGAGCGCACGGTGCTCGGCGGCTTCTCGATGGGGTCGGTCATGAGCTACTCGCTCGGCCTCGGGCCGGACCGGCCCGCCCCGGCGGGCATCCTCGCGTTCAGCGGCTTCGTGCCCACCGTCGAGGGCTGGCAGCCGGACCTCGCCGGCCGTGCCGGGACCACCTCTGTGTTCATCGCGCACGGACGCAGTGACCCGGTGATGAGCGTGGAGTTCGCCCGGCAGGCCCACCAGCTGATCGAGGGCGCGGGCCTGGCTGTGGAGTACCACGAGTCGGACGCCGCCCACCACATCGATCCGGAGCATCTGCCGGCGGCGCGAGCGTGGATCGACGGGGTCCTGCCCGCGGCCTGACGGTCAGCAGGTGCGGGCGGAGGGAGTCGAACCCACACGCTCTTTCGAGCACCGGGACCTAAACCCGGCCTGTCTACCAGTTCCAGCACGCCCGCTCGGCCCGGCTCAGTCTAGGTCCGGAGCGGCGCCATGGCGTCCGGGGCGGGTGTAGAGTCCTCCCCGCGATGGCCGACACCGTGCTGGTTCATCCGAACCGCGACAAGCGGAGCTCGCACGTGACCAGGGTGATCGTGGTCATCCTCCTGCTCGTCAGCGCGGCGCTCATCCTCATCGTGACGCTCGGTGGCTGGTCCCACCTTCAGGGATCGCAGCCGATCTCATTCGCCTACGTGCTGGTGTACCTCGTGATGGCCTGGCAGGTGGCAGGCTGGAACCGCGGCGTGCTGCCGGTGGCCGCGGCGCTGGCGGTGCTGTTCGCGGTGATCGCCGCCGTGGCCGGACCGCAGTGGTTCGACCGCGACAAGGCGGGCTTCGACGACCCGGCGCTCGACCCATCGATCCTCGGGATCCTCACCGTCGCGCTCGTTCCCGTGCAGCTCCTGCTCACCGGTTTCGCGATGAGCGCGTTCCAGCAGCATTGGAACGTGGAGGTCGAGGTCACGCGCGACGAGGCCGACCGCTATCAGTCCGGCGGCCTGTCGGGCGGGCAGTTGACGCCGGCACAGCCGTAGAATCGCCTTTCAGGCGGCGGTGGAGGAACTGGCAGACTCGATGGATTCAAAATCCATTGCCCGAGAGGGCGTGCGGGTTCGAGTCCCGCCCGCCGCACTGCGATGGATAGCCCTGTCGTCACGCGAGTCGTCTTCGACGGGCCCGTGCCAACAGAGCGCACCTTCACCGACCGGCTGACGGTCCGCTTTCCGAGGACGGCCCGGATGTTCCTGGCACTCGGGATTCGCGTATGCGGGCCGGGCTCGGCGGTTCGGCGGGACGGGCTTCGGCGTGTGCTGCGCTCCGGCTGGGCGGCCGCGCCGCGAAAGGACTGGGAGCTGATGGTGGCCCGCTACTCGCCGGAGGTCCTCTGGGAGATCCCCGAGGAGTTCCAGACGCTCGGATTCGCCGAGAGCTACCGCGGACACGAGGGCTTGGTCCAGGGGCTCGAGCAGTTCTCGGAGGCGTTCGAGTCCTGGGAGATCCGGCCGGCCCGCGCGCTCGACCTCGGCGATCGGGTCCTGGCCCTCGGCAGTTTCAGGGGCAAGGCACGCGCAAGCGGCGTGGAGTGGCAGCAGGAGTTCTCCCAGCTGGTCACGCTCTGGAGGGGAGCCGTGGTTCGCGACCGCTTCTTCTACTCCTGGGAACAGGGACTGCGGGCCGCGGGACTCGAACCGGACGACTGGACCTAGGCTTGGGGTCCGAGAGAATGGAGGCAGCTTGGGACTGTATGGCGAGCGGGTGCTCCCGCGGATCATCAACGTCGTATGTGGGCTGAAGAGCGTCGAGCCCCTGCGAAAGCGTGTTTGCGACGGGCTGGAGGGGGACGTGGTCGAGATCGGCTTCGGCTCCGGGCTCAATGTCCCCTTCTACCCGGCGGGCGTCACGCGCGTTGCCGCAATCGAGCCGGCCGACGTGGGCTGGAAGCTGGCCGAGAAGCGCCTCCGGAGCACGAGCGTGCCCGTGGAGAGGTCCGGCCTGGATGGCCAGTCGCTGCCGTTTCCGGACGCCAGCTTCGACAGCGCGCTGTCCACGTGGACGATGTGCACGATCCCCGACGTGGCCGCCGCCCTGTCCGAGGTGCGGCGGGTGCTCAAGCCCGGGGGGACGCTCCGCTTCGTGGAGCACGGCCTGGCCCCCGACGAGGGGGTGCGGCGCTGGCAGCATCGGCTGGAGCCGGTGCAGAAGCGAGTGTTCGGCGGCTGCCACCTGACCCGGCCCGTCGCGGACATGCTGACGGCCGCCGGATTCGCGATCACCGATCTCGACGTCTTCTACGAGGACGGTACGCCCAAGCCGCTCGGCGCCAACTCGCTCGGCGCCGCCGTTTCGCCCTAGGGCACTAGAGGCGCTCGACCACCGACAGCCCCGCGGCAGGATCGCCGCCGAGCAGCGAGACGTGGCAGCCGGCCACCCCGTCCAGCTCGAGCAGCCCGGCGATCAGCTCGGCCGCCCGAACCACCCCGGCCCCCGGGTCGCGCCGCATCCAGGCCGCCAGGTCCGGCGGAGCAGCCACATACGGAATGCGCTCGAGCAGCTCCGCCTCCGCAACCGTGGTCACCACGGCCACATCGACGAGGAGAGGCACGTCGACGCCCGACTCCGACAGCCAGGCGCGCCAGCGGGCGAAGCCGTCCAGATCGAACACCGGCTGGGTTTCAAGCACCTGGGCGCCCGCGGCCACCTTCTCGCGGAGCCGGGCCGCGAGCCCCTCGCCAATACCCGCCGCCGGGTCGGCGGCGGCCAGCACGCAGAAGTGGCCGGCCGCCGTGCGAATGAGCTCCGTCACGTCCAGATCGCGCACCGCTCGGGCCTCCGGCTGGTCCGAGATCTCCATCTCGTCCCCGCGCAGGCAGAGCACGTTCTGCACGCCGAGCAACCGCCCGCCGAGCAGGTCAGACTGAAGGGCCAGCCGGTTGCGGTCGCGACAGCCGACGTGGACGATCGGCTCGACGCCTACGTCGAGCGCCACGGCTGCGGCAGCCCACGGCGACACTCGGGCGCGGGCCCGCGGGTTGTCGCCGAACTTGACGAAGGCGAACGCCTCGCTCAGATCGCCCAGCTTCCGGCGCAGCTCCTCGCCGCCGATTCCCTGCAGCGTGCCCAGGCTGACCGTGAGGACCTGGCGATCCGCGGCCACCTCGACGAACGAGCGCGCGCCGCCGGTGGCCAAGCTAACCGGGTTCGGACGCTTCCACGTCGACGGTGCCGAGCGCCAGCGCGCCGTAGACCTCGAACACCGCGCGCAGCTCGCGCGACTCCACCTCGACGAAGCGCACCGGCAGCCCCGCCACGGCCTCCTTTGCCCGCACGAAATACGGCGAGAAGTCGTCGCTCGTGGCCAGCCGCGCCGGCGGGCGGTCCACATCCACGTCCTCGCGGATCGCGGCGCGCTTGGCGATCTCGAACGCGAGCGTGGCCTTGGTGTGTCCCGACGAGGGCCGGCAGTGCTCCGCCAGCCGCCTGCGTAGATCCGGGGCCTGGCCGACGTGCACGGGCTCGTCGTTGCGGGTGAACAGGTAGACGCCGGGACCGGCGGGGATCCCGCTGTGCTCGCTACGCGGGGCGGCGGGGGCCTCCCAGAGCCGCTCGAGGAGCGGCTCCAGCCGGGCGATCAGTTCGTCGAACGCGGCCACGCCGGCCGATCGTACCGGCGCACCGGGCGGCCGCTCGGCACGGGTCACAGGTGCTGCGACGGGCTGCGGCGCGGGGCGTGTCGGCTCCGGTGCGGGCAGCTCGGGCGGTGGTGGCTCCACCGGCTCGGGCTCCGGTTCCGGCTCGGGCTCCACCTGAACGGGCTCGGGCGCTTCCGCCGCCTGATCCTCGATCGCCCGCCAGCCGCCCCAGGTGATCCCCAGCACGGCCAGCAGCGCGAAGAACGGGCCGAGCCGCCGACCCGTCTCGGTCGAGGCGGTGTCGGCCGCGGTGGTCAGGTCGGGCGGATCGAGCAGCCGGAACACCACGAGACCCGCACACAAGAGGCCTGCGGCGATCACGAACAGCGCCACCGGCGTAACCGCCGAACGCAGGCCGAGGAGCGGGAGCACGAGCAGCGCGAGGGCGGCCAGCGCCAGTACGAGCAAGACCAGGTCGATTCCGGCGAAGGCATGCCACGCGTTCACCCCCACGCCGCGGACCGTGGTCGGCTCGGCGCGCCCCGGCAGCTGCACGGCGCTGTCCACGCCGAACCAGGGAACGAACGTGGCCAGCAGCAGCAGCGCCCCGCCCGCTCCCGCCACGAGCTCCCCCGGCCCTGGGCTTCTCGGTTCCACCGGGCGTGCACTCTAGATTGCGGCTGACCCCATGGCCGCCGGTGAGCGAAGCGGGACCCGCGGACGCATCGACGCGATCGCCGAGGTGGAGGCGCTGGCCGGGTTCCCGGGCCGCGCCCCAGGCACCGACGCCGAGCGGCGCGCGGCCCGGCACGCGGCGGGCCGCCTCGAGGCGCTTGGGCGCACCGTGCGGGTGGAGTCCGTGTCCACGTGGCCCCACTGGTTCGGCTCCCTGTCGCTGATCGCAGCGCTGGGGGCGGGCGCCGGGGTGGTCTCCGTGTACTCGGCGGAGGCCGGCGTGGGGCTGGCGCTCCTGGCCCTCCTGCTCTGCCTGCTCGACGTGGGCGCCGGGCTTCCCGTGAGCCGCCGGCTCTTCGGCCGGCGGGCGTCGCAGAACGTGATCTCGCCGGCGACCGAGGAGCGCCCGGGGTCTCTCGTCCTGGTGGCTCATCTCGATGCAGGCCGCACGGGCTTCGTGCACCGGCCGGGGGTCCGGCGCCTCCACGCCCGCGTCGGCCGGCCGCGCCGCCTCCTCGGCGGCCCCCTTCAGCCGATCGCGTGGGTACTCGGCGCCACGTTGGCGTGCGCCGTCGCGCGGCTGGCCGGCGTGGACGCGGTCTGGCTCACGGCGGTTCAGTTCATCCTGGCGGTCGCGCTCGTGGCCGCGCTCGCCCTGCTGATGGACATCTGGCTCTCACCGACCGTGGCGGGTGCGGGCGACAACGGGTCGGGCGTGGCCGTGGCGCTGCGCCTGGCGGAGCGGCTGGGCGGCGCGCTCGAGCACTTCGGCGTTACCGTGCTCCTCACAGGCGCCCAGGAGAGCGGCGGTCCCGACGGCGTGCGCGCCTTCCTGCGCCGGCACCGCAAGGAGCTTGCCAGCGACCGCACGGTGATCGTCAACCTCGACGAGATCGGGTCCGGGTCGCCGTGCTTCACGACCCGGGAGGGCCCGCTGCTGGCCGGCCGCTCCCACATGCAGCTCACGGGCATCTGCGAGGAGATCGCCGCCGGCACCGACATCCGCCCGCTCGACAATCGCGCGGCCAGCGACGGCTTCGGCGCGCGCTCGGCCGGCTATCCCGCGATCACCGTCACCTGCCGCGACGAGTACGGGCTGGCTCCACGGCACCATCGCCGCAGCGACCTGCCCGAGCACGTGGACCCGGCGGCGCTCACGGCGGCGGAGGAGCTCTGCGTGGAGCTCGCCGAGCGCCTGGACGCGCGCGTGGGCCCGGACCTGTCCGAGACCTAGTCGCGCGCAGCGGTGGCGGCGAGCTCGACGAAGAAGTCGAGCGCCTCCGGATTGGCGAGCGAGTCCCGGCTGGCCGCGCGCTCGGGGTCGCCCCCCATCAGGATCTTCTTGACCGGCACCTCGAGCTTCTTGCCGGACAGCGTGCGCGGCACCCCGGCCACGGCGACGATGCGGTCCGGCACGTGGCGCGGCGAGCAGTGCTCGCGCATGCGCCTGCGGATCTGCTTCTCGAGCTCCTCGTCGAGCTCGACGCCCTCCGCCAGCACCGTGAACAGCCACATCGTCGAGTCGGCCCCGTCGGGCGTGGGCACGTCCACCACGAGGCTGTCCATCACCTCGGCGACCCCCTCCACCGCGCTGTAGAGCTCGCTCGTCCCCATCCGCACGCCCTGGCGGTTGATCGTGGAGTCCGAGCGGCCGTAGATCACCGCACCGCCGCGCTCGTTGATCTTGATCCAGTCGCCGTGACGCCAGACGCCGGGATAGGTCTCGAAGTAGCTCTCGCGATAGCGCGCGCCGTCGGGGTCGTTCCAGAAGAAGAGCGGCATCGAAGGCATTGGCTCCGTGATCACGAGCTCCCCCACCTCGCCCGTGAGCGGCCGTCCGTCCTCGTCCCAGGCCTCCACGGCAGCCCCCAGGCAGCGTGCCTGGATCTCGCCCGAGTACACGGGCAGCACCGGGCAGCCCCCCACGAAGGCCGTGCAGAGGTCGGTGCCGCCGCTCGTGGAGAAGAGCCACAGGTCCTGCTTCACGTGCTCGTACACCCATTCGAACCCCTCCACCGGCAGCGGCGAGCCGGTCGAGCCGAGGCTCTTCAACGCGGACAGGTCGGCCTCGCCAGCGGGCTCGACACCCGCCTTCATGCAGGCCGTGATGAACCCGGCGCTGGTCCCGAAGCAGGTCACGCCCGCGTCCTCCACGAGCTTCCAGAGCCAGCGGACGTCCGGCTGGCCGTCGTAGAGCACGATCGTGGCGCCGGCCAGGAGGCCGCCGACGAGGAAGTTCCACATCATCCAGCCGGTGGTGGTGAACCAGAAGAAGCGGTCCTCGGGCGTGAGGGCCGAGTGCAGCCGCATCTTCTTCAGGTGCTCGAGCAGGATGCCGCCCTGGCCCTGGACGATCGCCTTGGGCAGTCCCGTGGTGCCCGACGAGAACAGCACCCACAGCGGATGGTCGAACGGCACCTGCTCGAAGCGCAGCTCGGCCGGCTCCCGGAGGAGCTCGTCCCATCCCGACGGCACCATCACGGTGTGCTCGAGCGACGGGATCGCTGCGGCGATCTCGGCCACGCGCTCGCCCCTGTCGAAGTCCTTGCCGCCGTAGCGATAACCCTCCGTGGCGAGCAGCACCTTCGGCTCGATCTGCGCGAAGCGGTCGATCACCGTGGGCGCCCCGAACTCCGGGGCACAGCTGGACCAGATGGCGCCGATGCTCGCGGTGGCCAGCAGCGCCACCACCGTCTCCGGGGCGTTCGGCAGATAGGCCGCCACCCGGTCGCCGCGTTTCACTCCCAGCCTGCGCAGGCCGGCGGCGCAGCGCGCCACCTGGTCGCTCAGCTCGTCCCAGGAGAGCTCGCCCCGGGCGCCGTCCTCGCTCGCGTAGACGATCGCGGTCTCGCCCGGGCGCGCCATGCGCAGCGCGTGCTCGGCGTAGTTGAGCCGCGCGCCGGGAAACCACGTCGCACCCGGCATCTCCCGGCCGTCGAGCACGCGCTCGTAGGGCTCGGACGCCTTCACCTCGAAGCGCTCCCAGAGCGAGCCCCAGAACGACTCGAGGTCCCCGACCGACCAGCGCCAGAGCTCCTCGTACGTGGAGAAGCCGCGCTCGCGCATGTAGCGCGCCATCTCGGTGCCCTCCGCGCCGGACGGCTCCCACAGCCGTGTGCCCTCCGCCATGGGCGAATCCTATGTGCCCCCGGTGGCCTAATCCCGGGGTTGACACCGCACGTGGCGCTGGACATGCTCGCCCGAGTCCTCAGCAGGACTTCCTGGGGCGCCCCCGTCAGGCCGGCGCCCGTCTCGTCGACTAGAGGTCCATCTGACCCCTCCAAGGCCCTACCGAGCAGTGGTTTCCCTGCGCGCGCTTGCGCTCGCGGCAGCGTGCCTCGCGGTGGCGGGATGCGCGTCCGGCACGACCGATCCCGCCACCGACGTGACGGACAGGGCAGCGACGCTGCGCGCGCACGGCAACGCCCGGCGGCGAAATCCCACCCGCTGGTGGTTCGAGTACGGGAAGACCACCTCGTACGGGCACGAAGACGCCACAGCGCACCGCCGGCACGACGACCGCCGAGCAGAGCGTTTCGGAGCGCATCAGCAGCCTCGAGGCCGACACCACCTACCACTTCAGGGCCTGCGCCTCGAACGCAAAGGGCAGCGGCTGCGGCGGTGACCGGACCTTCCGCACCGGCTCGCCGGGAATGCTTCCGGGATTCCAGGAGACGACCGTCTTCAGCGGCCTGGAGGCGCCGACCGCCGTCCGGTTCGCGCCGGACGGGCGGATCTTCGTGGCGGAGAAGCCCGGCGGGATCAAGGTCTTCGACGGCGTGGGCGACACCACCCCCACGCCCGTGGTCAGCCTGCGGACCAACGTGAATCACAACTGGGACCGCGGAATGCTGGGCCTCGCGATCGACCCCGGCTTCCCGGCGAAGCCGTTCATCTACGTCCTGTACACCTACGACGCCCCGATCGGCGGCACCGCACCCACCTGGAACGACCAGTGCCCGACTCCGCCGGGTCCGACACACGCACGGATGCGTGTCGAGCGCCCGGCTCTCCCGGCTCGAGATCCAGGCAACCAGATGGTCGGGGCCGAGCAGGTGCTGATCGAGGACTGGTGCCAGCAGGGGCCCACCCACTCGATCGGCGACCTGCGCTTCGGCGCCGACGGCGCGCTCTACGTCAGCTCCGGCGACGCGGCCAGCCCCGACTTCGTGGACTTCGGGCAGATGGGCATGCCCACGCAACCCGTGCGGCGACGCACCCGTCCCCGTGGGCACGGCGCAGACGGCTCCGACCGCCCAGGGCGGCGCGTTGCGAAGTCAGGACCTGCGGACCCCCGCGGACCCCACGACTCTCGACGGCGCCCTTTTGCGCGTGAACCCCGACACCGGCGAGGCGATGGCGGGCAACCCGCTCGCGGGGAGCGCCGACCCGAAGGCTCGGCGGATCGTGGCCTACGGCCTCCGCAACCCGTTCAGGTTCGCCATCCGGCCGGGGACCAACGAGGTGTGGCTCGGTGACGTGGGCTGGAACACGACGGAGGAGCTCAACCGGGTCCCCAACCCCACGGACGCCACGGTCGAGAACTTCGGCTGGCCGTGCTACGAGGGCTCGTCCCGGCAGGCTGGCTATGACGGGGCGAACCTCACCCTCTGCGAGAGCCTGTACGCCGCCGGTGCCGGCGCGGTCACCGCCCCCTATCTCGCCTATCCCCATTCCGGCAAGGTGCACTCCGAGGACCCGTGCCAGAGCGGCACGTCGTCGGTCTCCGGCATGGTCTTCGCGCCGTCCGGTAGCCCGCTGCCTGCCGAGTTCGACGGGGCGCTCTTCGTCGCGGACTACGCCCGGGCCTGCATCTGGGTCATGCCCCGCGGCGGCGCGGCGCTGCCCAACCCGGCGCTCGTCAGGACCTTCCGGTCGGGCGCCGCGACGCCGGTGGACATCCAGTTCGGGCCCGGCGGCGACCTGTTCTACGTCGACGTGTGGGGAAACACCATCAGGAGGATCCGCTACACCGCGGGCAACCAGGCGCCGCGTGCGGTCGCGTCCGCCAACCCCACGGCGGCAACACCCCGCTCACCGTCACGTTCGGCGCGTCGGGATCGAGCGACCCCGACGGCGATTCGCTGACCTACGCGTGGGACCTGGACGGCGACGGCGCGTATGACGACTCGAGCAGCGTGAGCCCGACGTTCACCTATACGAGCCGCGGCGTTTACAGGGTCGGGCTTCGTGTCACCGACAGCGGTGGCGCGACCGCGGTGGACTCGGTCGCCATCACGGCCGGCAACACGCCCCCGGTGGCCACGATCTCGACCCCGAACCGCGGCTTCACTGGGACGTGGGCGACACGATCAACTTCAGCGGCAGCGCCACGGACGCGCAGGAGCAGCGGCTCGGCAAGGACCAGCTCAGCTGGACGTTCCTGCTCCACCACTGCCCCTCTGCCTGCCACACGCACGCGGTGCAGTCCTTCGCCGGGAGCGGCGGGGCGACTTCGACGCGCCGGACCACGAGTACCCGTCGTACCTCGAACTGAGGCTGACGGCCACGGACAGCGGGGGCCTGACGGACACGCAGACCGTGCGGCTTGACCCGAAGACGGTGCAGCTCTCGATGCGCTCGGCCCCGTCCGGGCTCCCGCTCGACCGTGAACGGGCAGACGCGTACGACTCCCTTTGACGTGACCGTGATCCAGAACTCGGCCAACTCGCTGTCCGCGGCGACACCGCAGACGCTCGCGTCCGGCGACCTACGACTTCCGCTCATGGTCAGATGGGGGCCTGCGCGCTCACGGCATCGTGGCGACGGAGAACCGCACCTACACAGCGACTTTCAACCGGCGTTAGCTCTTGATGGTCAAACGGGCGTGACGGCGTTGCGCTTGGCCGGCCACGCGCGCTCGCGCTCCGCGTAGGCGGCGAAGCGCCGCACCAGCTCGCCGCGCATGGTCCGGCGCGGGTATCACGGCGTCCACCACCAGCTCCGACGCCAGATGGAGGATGTCGATCTCCTCGCCGTACTCGGCGCGCAGCTCCTCGGTGCGCCGGGCGCGCTCGTCCTCGTCCTCGATCGCCTGGAGCTGGTTGTAGAACACGGCGTTGATGGCCGCCTGCGGCCCCATCACCGCAATCTTCGCGTCGGGCAGGGCCAGGACCGCGTCGGGCTCGTAGGCGGGCCCCGCCATCGCGTAGAGCCCGGCGCCGTAGGCCTTCCGGACGATCACCGAGATCGTGGGCACGGTGGCCTCGGAAACTGCCGAGATCATCTTCGCCCCCGCCCGGATGATGCCCTGGCGCTCGACCTGGGTGCCGATCATGAATCCGGGCACGTCCGCCAGGAAGAGCAGCGGCACGTTGAACGCGTTGCAGGTCCAGATGAAGCGCGCGGCCTTGTCGGCCGAGTCCACGAAGAGCACGCCGCCCTTGTGGCGCGGCTGATTGGCCACGATGCCCACGACCCTGCCGTCGAGTCGCGCGTACCCCACGATCAGCTCCTTGGCCCAGCGCGCGTGCACCTCGAGGAAGGACTCCGCGTCCACCAGCCCGCCGATCAGGTCCTGCATGTCGAACGGCTTGTTCTCGTCCGAGGGGATCTCCGGCAGCGCCGCGGCCGGCTCGGTCGGCGGGGCCAGCGGCGGGGCCTCCTCCCAGTGGCGCGGGAAGTAGGACAGGTAGCGCTGGGCCAGGTCGATTCCCTCCTCGTCCGACTTCACGAGGAAGTGGCCGCAGCCGGAGACGCTCGTGTGCATCCGCGCTCCGCCCATCTCCTCGAGCGTCACGGTCTCGCCGATCACCATCTCCGCCATCCGCGGCGAGCCGAGGTACATCGACGCGTTGCCGTCGCGCATGATCACCACGTCGCAGAACGCCGGGATGTAGGCGCCCCCGGCGGCGCTGGGCCCGAACAGCACGCACACCTGCGGCACCACTCCCGAGAGCTTCACCTCGGTGTGGAAGATCCGCCCGGCGCCGCGCCGGCCAGGGAACATCTGCACCTGGTCCGTGATCCTGGCGCCGGCCGAGTCCACCAGGTAGATCATCGGGACGCGCTGCGCGAGCGCCTGCTCCTGTACGCGGATGATCTTCTCGACGGTCTTGGGTCCCCATGACCCGGCCTTGACCGTCGGGTCGTTGGCCATCAGGGCCACGGGCCTGCCCGCCACGGTCGCGAGCCCCGTGATCACCCCGTCGGCCCCGAGCCCCTCCTCCTGCCAGTTGGCGAGCAGCGCGTCCTCCACCAGCGATCCGGGGTCCACGAGCCGGGCCACGCGCTCGCGAGCGGGGAGCTTGCCCTGCTCGCGCGACTTGTCGTGGTGGCGCTGCGGACCGCCCGCCCGGGCGCGCTCGAGGGCCTCTTCGAAGGTCGTCACGGCGGCCACCTTATCCGGCGCTAGAGTCGAACGGGATGCGAAAGGTCTGGGTACTCGACACGGAGACGAAGGGCACCGGCGCCAACGTGGTGCCGCTCGAGAAGGCGCTCAAGAAGCCCGAGGCCGAGCCGGTCGCTCCGCCGCCTCCCACACGGAAGCCTAGGCCTCGGCCCGGGACCCCGCCCTCGCCGCCGCCTGTCAGGACCGCCACTGCCCTACCTCCTGGACACGTGCGCAAGAAGGCCACGGGCGAGCTCGGCAAGATCCAGGAGGTGGATCCCAAGGCAGGCACGGTCACGGTGCTGTGGCTGAAGCAGGGCCGCAGCTCGACGGTACCGCTGTCCTCCGTCTCCCGCCGCTGACCCTCGCCGGCGGCCAGGTCTTGGGATCGCACGGACTGTCCCCTCGGCGGCCCTACTCCAGAGAACCGCACCGTGTCATCCAGCTACTGCACTGTCGTAGCCAAGTGACACGGTGGCCCGACTCGCCCGGGCCAGGCGGCGCGAACCGACCCGCCGCTAGCCCAGCTGCGGGTTCGGCACCGGCGACTCGCCGGACCAGTCGTAGAAGCCCATCCCGCTCTTCTGGCCGTACCAGCCCGCGGCCAGCATCTTGCGCAGCGTCGGCGGCTGAGCGAAGCGCCGCTCGCGGAACTCGTCGTACATCACGTCGCAGATCGAGCCGAGCGTGTCGAGGCCGACGAAGTCGGACAGGGTGAGCGGCCCCATCGGATGCGCGGCCCCTGCCTTCATGGCGGCATCGATCTCGTCGATCGAGCCCACGCCCTCCTCGTAGGCGCGGATGGCGTCGAGCATGTAGGGCACCAGCAGCCTGTTGACGATGAATCCGGCCTTGTCGCGGGTCGGGATGCCGAGCTTGCCGATCGAGTGCGTGAAGCTCGTGCCCACGTCGAAGGCCTCGTCGGAGGTGGTGATGCCGCGCACCACCTCGACCAGCTTCATCACCTGCGCCGGGTTGAAGTAGTGCAGCCCGAGGAAGCGCTCGGGCCTGGAGGTCGCGGCCGCCTGGTCGATCACCGCCAGCGACGAGGTGTTGGTGGCGAACACCGCATCCGGCTTGACGACCGAGTCCACCTCGCGCCACATCTCGAGCTTGAGATCGAGGTCCTCGGTGATCGCCTCGATCACGAGGTCGCAGTCGGCGAGGTCGCCGTAGTCGAGCGTGCCCTGCAGGCGCCCCCGCACCGCGTCGGCGTCGGCCTGCTCCAGGCGCCCCTTCTCCACGGCGCGCCCCAGCTGCTTGTCGATCTTCGCGAGCCCCTTGTCGAGCTTGCCCTGGTCGACTTCCCGGACCACCACGTCGAAGCCGGCCTGTGCCGCCACCTGCGCGATGCCGTGCCCCATGAGCCCACAGCCGAGCACTCCGACCTTCTTGATCTCCACTAGCCTGCCTTTTTTCGGGTCATCAAGCGGCGGGGAGCCTACATGTCACTGATCAAGGTCGAGGACAGCGGAGCGGTCCGGCACCTCGTGCTCAACCGGCCGAACAAGCGCAACGCGATGAACGGCGAGCTGATCCGTGAGCTCGGTCCGGCCATCGAGGCCGCCGCCGACGACGACTCGGTGCGCGTGGTGATCGTGCGCGGCGAGGGCGCCATGTTCTCCTCGGGAATGGACCTGAACGACCTGCGCGACCTCTCCGAGAACCCGGAGGGCCTGCGCAGCTTCCGTCGCCCGCTGGTCGGCTGGTGGAACCTCCTCGAGGAGATGCCGAAGCCCACGATCTGCCAGATCCACGGCGCGGCGCTCGGCGGTGCCTTCGAGCTGGCGCTGGCCTGCGACTTTCGCGTGATGGCGGAGGACGCGGTGGCCGGGATCATGGAGGTGCGCGTGGGCCTGCTGCCGGACGTGGGCGGCTGTTCGCGCCTGCCCGCGCTCGTGGGTATCGGCCGCGCGAAGGAGCTGATCATGACCGGGAAGGTCATCGACGGCAACGAGGCGTACCGGATCGGCTTCGCCAACCGGATCGCCCCGGCCGACGGCCTCCAGGACGCCACCGACGCGCTCGCGGGCGAGCTGCTCGCCGCGGCTCCACGGGCGGTGGCCCTTGCGAAGCGCGTGCTGGACGCGGCGGCCAAGCCGGCGCTGGCGAGCACGCTCGAGCAGGAGGTGGCCGCGCAGGAGACGCTGGCCGCCACCGAGGACTTCGCCGAGGGGGCGCGCGCCTTCTTCGAGAAGCGCGACCCGCAGTTCGCCGGGCGCTAGCGGAGGCTCTCCGCCGCTTCGGCGGGGCGCCGGGCCGCCTCGACGTCCGCCCGGCCGGCCACGGCCATCACGGCCGCCCCCAGCAGCGACGTCCCGGCCACGGCGGCCCAGGCGCCGCCGTAGCCGATCTGGTCGGCCAGCAATCCGTAGGCGAGCGGGCCGAGCGAGGCGCCCACGTAGATGCCGCTCTGCGTGATGCCGGTGGCCGCGGCCGGGGCCTCGCGATGGTTGGCCACCACGGCGAGGTTGAACAGCCCGGGCCAGCCCCAGCCCAGGGAGAACGCCGTGACCGCGCCGATCACGAACGGGGCGGGCACGTCGAAGGTCATGAGGCCGAAGCCGGCCGACCCCGCGATCAGCAGCGCGACCACCGTGCCGTAGCCGTAGTCGCTCCGCCGGTCCGCCCGGGCGCCGAGCGACATGCGGACCGCAAGGCTCGCCGCGCTGCCGAGGGCGGCGAGGAGGCCCGCCGTGCCCTCGGCGATCCCCACGTCCACGGCCGAGGCCACGAGGTAGGTGGCAAGGGCGTTCGCCCCGGCGCCGGCGAGGGCGGCGCCCACGGCCAGGTAGAGCAGCTCCCGCTGCACGCGTGGTGGCGGCTCGCGCTCCTCGGGCGCATGGAAGGAGCCCTCACCCTGCCGGGCGATCACCGCCACGACCAGCACCATGGCCCCGCAGATCGCGAACGTCTCGCGCCAGCCGAGCGGTATCGCCACGAGCGGCAGCGCGAGACCGCTCACGAGGATCGCCCCGGGGATGGCCGACTGCTTGATCCCGAACGCGAGCCCCTGGCGGTCGAGCGGCACCTGGTCGGCCATGAAGAGGTTGATCGCGGGCTGGTTCACCGCGTTGGCGAGCCCGGCCACCGCGAGCAGCGCGAACACCGCCGCCAGCGACTGCGCCAGCCCGGCTATGGCGAACAGGCAGGCCGCCGTGACGATCACCGAGCCGCGCATGGCCGCCAGGGCGCCGAGGCGCTCCGAGAGCCGGCCGCCGGCACCGGCCCCGACCGCTCCGGCAAGGAAGAAGACCGTCACGCCCGCCGCGACGGCGGTGACGCTCGCATCCAGGTCGCCGCGCATCTGCAGCGCCAGCGCACCGACGAGGAAACCGGGCAGCACGGTGGCGGCTCCCACCGCCACCGCGAGGCCGGCGGCGCGCGCGAGCCTGGACATGGCCCGAGGCTACTTATGACAACGGTGCGCTAGACCAGACCCACGACGTTGGCCATGATCGACACGCCGACCACGCAGAGCACGATCCCGATGACGTCGAACACCGCCCCGGCCTTGACCATGCGCGTGATCGGCAGCAGCCCCGACGAGTACACGATCGCGTTCGGCGGGGTGGACACCGGGAGCATGAAGCCGTAGTTGGCGCCGAAGATCGCCGCCAGCGCGGGGATCGTCGGGTTCAGGTCGGCCGCCGCCGCGATCGAGATGGCGATCGGCACGACGATCGCGGCGCTCGCCGTGTTGCTGGTGGTCTCGGAGATGATCACCGCCACGACAACGACGACGATCGTGACGCCGAGCAGGCTGGATACCCCGATCGCGTCCGACAGCGACTCGCCCACCACCGTGGCCAGCCCGGTCTGGCTCAGCAGGGTGCCGAGCGTGATCCCGCCGCCGAAGAGAATGACGGTGCCCCAGTCGATCCCCGCCGCCTGGTTCCAGTTGAGGGTGAAGCGGCGGCGCGCCCAGTCCACGGGCAGCACGAAGAGCATCGAGGCGGCGAGGATCGCCACGATGCCCTCGTTGGCCGCCTCGCTCACCTCCTTGTAGGCATCCGAGTCGTCGCCCACGATCGTGCCCACCAGTCCGGGCAGGAACCAGCCCACCAGAGCGAACGCGAGCACGAACAGCGTGTTCTTCTCACCGCGCGTGAGCGGGCCGAGCTTGCCGCGCTCCTCGGCCACGTACTCCTCCACGCCCTCCGCATGCTTGACCTCGGGCCGGTTGAACAGCATGACGATCAGCACCACGGCGGCGAACATCACGAGCACGATCGGCAGCGCCATGACGAACCACTCGACGAAGGTGATTGGCTCGCCCGTCTCCTCCTCGAGCAGCTCGCGACCGATCAGGTTCGGCGGGCTCCCGATCGGGAGCAGCAGGCCTCCGACCGTGATGCCGTAGGTGATCACGAGCATCAGCGCGGCGCCGAAGCGCAGCCGTTCGGGGTCCTTGTCGCCGCCGGCCTGCTTGGCCACCATGCCGCCCACCACGCCCATCACGCCGAGGGCGATCGGGAGCATCATGGCCGCGGCCGCGGTGTTCGACATGACCGGCGAGGTGACCGCGCCGATCAGGCCGAAGGCGAGGATGATCCTGAAGGTCGAGCCGCCCACCTGCCGCATCCCGAGCACCCGGTAGGCGAGCCGCCGGTGAAGCCCGTGGACCAGCATCGCCTGGGCGATGATGAAGCTGCCGATGAACAGGAAGATCGTGTCGTCGGTGAAGAGGCTGAAGACGACGTCGACGCTGCTGTCGCCCTCCTCGGGCGGCGGCGTGGCCTCGAGCAGCGCGCAGAGCGTCACCCCGAGAAGCGCCGTGATCGGGATGGGGATCGCCTCGGTGACCCACCACACGATCACGAAGGCGAGAATCGCGGCGAGCCGATGCTGGTTCGGGTCGAGGTCGAACGGGATCAGCAGCATCGCGGCGAGCACGAGCGGGCCCAGGAACAGGCCGATCGTCCGCCGGCGGCGCTCGAAGCGCTGCTCCGCCTCGGAGAGCTTCCCCGTCTGCTCGTCCAGCGTCTTGTACGTCCCCGTGCGACCGATCTCGGGCTTCTCGTCGCGCGGGCGATCCTCCGTCTCCGTGGCCAAATCGCCTCCCTCTCGTTCCCCCGGTCACATCCCTACCCGGGCGATGGCGAAGCGAAGCCCCGGCCTCTAGGCGGCGTGCGCGCGAGCCATCGCCGCGGACGCCGTGACGCAGGCCTCGAGGCAGCCGTAGTCCACGTGATCCGGGGTGTCCTGCGGACGGTGATAGTTGGGGAAGCCGCCCTGCCGCACGGACAGGAGCGAGACCGCGGGAAGGCCGCCGAGCCGGGCCAGCACGGGGTCCGTCCACGCGCCGAGCCGCCAGCGCCGCAGGTGCACACCGGCGGCTCCGGACGCGCGCTCCGCGAACGCCACGTCCTCCTCGCGATAACGCACCGGCCAGAGGCCTCCCTCCGCCTCGAGCACCACCGGCTCCCCCGAGCCCACGGTGTCGAGGCCGAGCACGAGCGTGGTGGCGGAGTCGAGCGCCCGCCCCTCAGCACCCATCCAGGCCGCCATGCCGCCCATCCCGGCCTCCTCGGACCCGCACAGGAGCACCACCACCTCGAGGCCGGCGGGGCGGTCACGCGCCAGGCGGGCTGCCACGGCCAGCACCCCCGCCACTCCGCTCGCGTTGTCGTTGGCGCCGGGCACGGTGGGGCTCCGCGCCTGGTCGGCCGACAGTGCCACAGCGGTGGCCAGGACCGCGGTCGCGGCCAGGCGCGTCTTCCGGCCGCCCACCACGGCGCCGAGCAGCGCGAGCTCGGGCAGCAGCGCCAGCGAGGCGCGCCTGCCTGTGCGCTCGGCCGCGGCGTCGCCGGCGGCGAGCATCCGCGGATCCCACATCAGCCCGGTGCGAGCGGCGTCGTGGTGCGCCACGAGCACCAGGGTGCGGGTGCGCTCACCGCGCGCCGGGAGCGTTCCGATCGCGTTGGCGCCCTCGCCGGTGGGGAAGAGCGCCCGCGACCATTGGGCCCGCCCGCTGTAGTCGAGCTCGAACGACGCCAGCGTGGCGGCCGCCAGCAGCCGCCGCCCGCGGCGCGCGGCCAGCGCGCCGAGCGCGAAATGAGCGCCCTGTGCCAGCGCGAACGTGCTCTGGTAGCGGTAGGGCACCACCCGGACCTCGGCGGCGCCGAGCTGGCGCAGCCGATCCGCGGCCCACTCGGCCGACGCTCGCTCGCCGGCGCCGGCGGAGTCGCGCGTCATGCCCGCCAGCGTCTCCACGTCGTGGCGCAGCTCCGCGACGCTCACGATCCGCCCCGCCAGTCGACCGGCCCCGCGGTGAGCACATGGCTGCCCAGCGGCCGTCCGAGCACGCGCTGCGCCTCGGTGGCGGCCGCCACCAGCGCGCCGAGATCGATGCCGGTGTCCTCCCCCATCTCGTGCAGCATGGACACGAGGTCCTCGGTGGCCACGTTGCCGGTGGCTCCGGGCGGCACGGGGCATCCGCCGAGCTCTCCGAACGAAGACTCGAACGAGCGGACGCCCGCCTCCAGGGCGGCGAGGGCGTTCGCGAGCCCCTGGCCGCGCGTGTTGTGGAAATGGGCGGTCAGCTCCACGTCGAGCTCGTCCGCGGCGCGCTCGAAGAAGGCGCGCACCTGGCGCGGGTTGGCCATGCCGGTGGTGTCGCCGAACGCGACCTCCTCGCAGCCCGCCTCGGCCAGCCGCCTGGCGATGCCGAGCACCCGCTCCTCGGGCACCTCGCCCTCGTAGGGGCAGCCGAACGACACCGAGATGACCCCCTCGCAGCGCAGCCCCTCCCGTCTCGCCCGCTCCACCACGCGCTCGAGGCCGCTGAGCGACTCCTCGACCGAGCGATTCACGTTCCGCTGGTTGTGCGTCTCCGACGCGGACAGGAAGAGATTCACCTCCTGGAAGCGGTCGCGCAGCTCGAGGGCGTTGTCGAGGCCCTTCTCGTTGGGGATCAGGACGGTCACCGCCACGTCGTCAGGGATGTCGGCGCGGCGCAGCACCTCGGCGCCGTCGGCCAGCTGCGGGATCGCGTCGGCGCGCACGAAGCTCGTGACCTCGAGCCGGCGCAAGCCCGTCCGGGCGAGCATCTCCACGAGCCGGACCTTGTCATCGGTGGCGATGACCTCGGGTTCGTTCTGGAACCCGTCACGCGGGCCCACCTCGCGGATCGCGACCATCGCCCCCGGAGGTTAGAGCCGGGCCAGGCCGCCACTGGCGCCGAGCGACTGGCCCGTCACGTACGAGGCGTCGTCGCTGGCGAGGAAGGTGATCACGGCGGCCACCTCGTCGGGCTGGCCCAGGCGGCGGAGCGCCGTCGAGCCGATCATGTTCTCCACGAGCCTCTTGCCGAGGTCGCCCATCGCGTCGGGCGCCGCCATCAGCAGCGGGGTCTCGATCGGACCGGGGGCCACGGCGTTGGCTGTGATCCCGTAACGGCCGTTCTCGATCGCGATCGCCTTCGTGAAGCCGAGCACGCCGCCCTTGGCCGCCGAGTACGCGGCCGACCCGCTCGAGCCCACCCGGCCTGCCTCCGACGACACGTTCACGATCCGGCCGCGGCGGCGCTCCTGCATGCCCGGGAGCACCGCATGGGTCACTCCCAGAACGCCGAGCAGGTTCACCTCGAGCACGCGGCGCCAGAGCGCCTCGTCGGTCTTGGTGAAGAAGCCCCACTCGTCGTAGCCGGCGTTGTTCACGAGCACGTCCACCGGGCCGAGCTCCTCCTCGACCGCGGCGACCGTCCTGGCTATCGAGTCGGTCGAGCGCACGTCGAGCTCGTAGGCGCCTCCGTCGATCTCGCCCGCCACGCCACGGGCGCCGTCGAGATTCACGTCGGTGACCGCCACGCGCGCGCCCTCGGCGGCGAGCCGGCGGCAGGTGGCGGCGCCGATCCCGGAGGCTCCGCCGGTCACGAGCGCTGTGCGGTCCGCGAGTCGCAAGGCGGGCGGGAGCCTATCCGTTGTTAGGGTGGCCGACCGGTGGACACGGTCCCGGTGATCGGTGGGACGGGGGCGCTCGGCTTCGCCGTGGCGCTCAGGCTCGCGCACGCCGGCGTGCCCGTGGCGATCGGCTCGCGCGACGCCGGGCGGGCCGAGGAGTCCGCGGGCCGCATCCGCGAGCGGGTGCCCGGGGCCTCGGCGGAGGGACTGGAGAACGGCGAGGCGGCCACGCGCGGCCCGTCGTGCTCCTGTGCGTGCCCTTCCGGGCGCAGTCCGAGAACCTCGCGAACCTGAAGGAGGCGCTGGCCCCGGGGCAGATCCTGGTGGACGCGACCGTGCCGCTTGCCGCCGCGGTGTCGGGCAAGGCCACCCGGCTTCTGGGCGTGCCCCAGGGCTCGGCCGCGGAGCAGGCACAGGAGATGGCTCCCGAGGGCGTGACCGTGGTGTCCGCCCTTCATACGGTCAGCGCCGCGGTGCTCGCGGACCTCGATAACGACCTCGGCGAGGACGTGCTGATCGCCGGCGACTCGAAGGAGGCCAAGGCCAGGGTGGCCGAGCTGATCGGGACGATCGACGGCCTGCGCCCGGTGAACGCCGGCAGGCTCGAGCAGGCACGCCACATCGAGGCGCTCACGCCGCTCCTGATCTCCGTGAACATCAACAACAAGACGCACGCCGGCGTTCGGTGACCGGCCTGCCGGAGCCCCGCTGGTAGCGCTGCTCTCCGGGGGCACGGGCGGCGCGAAGCTCGCGCGCCGGCTGCGACCTGGGCGAGCTGACGGTGGTGGCCAACACCGCCGACGACGCCGAGGTATACGGCGTGCACGTGTCGCCGGACCCGAACGCGTGACCTATTGGCTGGCCGACGCGATCGACGAGCGCGGCTACGGCATGCGCGGCGACAGCTTCGCCGTGCTCGACGCCCTGGCCGCCGCGGGGCGTCCACGGCGTGGTTCAGGCATAGGCAACCGCGATCTCGCCATGTGCCTGATCCG
>CAVXTL010000005.1:0-30078 GCA_963764665.1 uncultured Thermoleophilaceae bacterium
TGGGGGCGTGCGGGGCCAGCGCCTCGACGATGTCGATCACCGAGATCTGCTCGCCGCGGCCGATGTTGAAGGCACCGCCGGCGTCCGACTCCGCGGCCAGGAGGTTGGCGCTCACGATGTCGTGCACGTGGACGTAGTCACGGGTCTGGAGCCCATCCCCGAAGACCACGGGGCGTCCGCCGTCGAGCACCCGTCCGCAGAAGATCGCGATTACGCCGGCCTCGCCGAGCGGATCCTGGCGCGGGCCGTACACGTTGCCGAAGCGCAGGGCGATCGTGGACAGCCCGTGCAGCCTGGTGAAGAGCCGGCAGTAGTTCTCGGCGCAGAACTTCGAGAGGCCGTAGGGGGCCTCGGGGGCCACCGGATGGTCCTCGGGGGCCGGGATCGTCTGGGCCTCGCCGTAGATCGCGCCGCCCGTGGAGGCGAACACCACCCGGCGCACGCCGTGCGCGCTCGCGGCGCTCAGCACATTCACGGTGCCACCCACGTTCACGGCCGAGTCCCAGGCCGGATCCGCCACCGACTTCCGCACGTCCACCTGCGCGCCCAGGTGGAACACCACCTCCGGGGCCGTCCGCTCGACGAGTCCGCTCACGGCCTCGGCGTCGAGGAGGTCGACGTCGGCCAGCTCGGCTCCTTCCGCGAGTGCCTGCTCGAGGTTCTCGCGCCGTCCTGTGGCGAGGTTGTCGAGCACGGTCACCTCGTCGCCGCGCTCGATGAGAGCGTCCACGAGGTTCGATCCGATGAAGCCGGCGCCGCCGGTGACGAGAGCACGCATGAAGTCGGGCATGGTAGGCGGTCTCCTCGCGACTGACACCGGTGCCCTTGCTACGGTCGCCCGCAATGCGCGGTCTGTTCGTCACCTTCGAGGGAATCGACCGCTCGGGGAAGACCACCCAGGCCCAGCTGCTCGAGCGGGCGCTCGGGGCCGAGGCGCTCGCCGTGCGCGAGCCGGGCGGCACTGAGGTCGGCGAGCGCGTACGCGATCTGGTGAAGGACGCTCGGATCGACGCGGGACCGCGGGCCGAGGCGCTGCTCTTCGCCGCAGCCCGGGCCGAGCTCGTGGACGTGGTCATCCGGCCGGCACTCGAGGCTGGTCGGATCGTGATCTCCGACCGCTTCCTCGACAGCTCGCTGGCCTACCAGGGGAGCGCCCGCGGGCTGGGCGTGGAGGAGGTGGAGCGGGTCAACCGCTTCGCGACCGACGGCCTGGTGCCGGACCTGACCTTCCTGCTCGAGCTGGACCCGGCCGAGGCCGCCGGCCGCGCGGGCATGCTCGACCGCTTCGAGCACGAGGGCCTCGAGCTCCAGCGCGCCGTGGCGCAGGCGTACGACCGGCTGGCCGACGCCGACCCGGGGCGCTGGCGGCGGATCGACGGCTCGCGTGCCTCGGATGCCGTGCACGACGAGGTGACGGCGGCCGTGGAGGCCGCGCGCAGCGGAGCGCGGGCATGAGCGTCGCCACCCTCCCGGGCACGGAGGACCACCCACAGGCCCGGATGGTGCTCACCACGGCACTCGCGGGCTCGCCCTCGCACGCATACCTCTTCCACGGCCCCGCCGGCACGGGCAAGAGCACGGCGGCGCGCGCCTTCGCGGCCCAGCTGCTCTCGGAGGGCTCCACAGATCCGGAGTCGGTGCGGCACCGGGTGGGCGCCGGCACGCATCCGGACCTGACCTGGGTCCGGCCAAGCGGTGCCCACGTGATGCGTGTGGATGACGTGGAGGGCCCCGTGGTCAGCGCCGCCACCCGCACGCCGTTCGAGGCGTCCAGGCGCGTGTTCGTGCTCGAGCGGGTGGACACCATGAACGACGAGGTGGCCAACCGGCTGCTGAAGACGCTCGAGGAGCCGGCGCACTACGTGCACCTGATTCTTCTCACCGAGTCGCTCGGCCGCGTGCTCGACACGGTGGTCTCCCGCTGTCAGCTGGTTCGCTTCGAGCCCCTGCCCGCCGCTCGCATCGCCGCCGCGCTGGAGGCCGAGGGCGTGCCACCCGAGCGCGCGCTGGCCTGTGCGGGACTGTCGCTCGGCAACGCCACGCGGGCGCGCTTCCTCGCCTCTGCCGAGGGGCAGGAGCTGCGTGCCGAGGTGGACAGTTTCGTTGCGGCGGCGCTGCGCGGCGGTGGCCCGGAGCCCTGGCGCCCGCTGCTCGACCGCGCCGAGCGCGCCCGCGGGGCGGCCGAGGACCGGGCGGCGGAGGAGCGCGAGCAGCGGCTCGAGCTCGAGCCGAAGGGCCGCGACCGCCGCGCGCTGGAGCGCGACATGGAGGACGCGGCCAAGCGCGACGGCCGGCGTGCGCGCACCGGAGTGCTCGACCTGGCGCTGACGCTGACCGAGCTGGCCTTCCGCGACCTCGTCTGCGTGGCGGAGGGGGCGCCCGAGGCGGTGCTGGCCGTGGACTCGCCCCCCGACCTGGCCGGCGACGCCCGTGCACGCGACGCACGCCGGCTGCGCGAGGCGGCCGAGCGCTGCGAGCAGACCCGCCAGTCGCTCGAGCTCAACGTGACCGAGGAGCTGGCGCTGTCGGCGCTCGGCTTCCGCCTGGCGGCGCTGACCGGCTCGCCGGACTAGCGCGAGCCGCCGCCGATGACTTCGCGGCGATGGCGAGGTCTATAGCGGCAACATCGACATGGAGGTGGGAGATGGGCGAGATACACGTACACGAGTTCATGAGCGCCGACGGCGTGATCGACGCGCCCACGTGGACGTTCGAGTACGGCTTCCACCCCAAGATGGGTGAGCTCCTCGGCGCGGTCACGGAACGCTCCCGGGGCATCCTGCTGGGGCGCACGACATACGAGGCGTTCGAGCCGGCCTGGTCCACGCGGACGGTGGAGGACGATCCCGGGGCGCCGTTCTTCAACGACACCACCAAGTACGTGGTCTCCTCGACTCTCACGACCGCGACCTGGAGGAACTCGGAGATCGTCGGGCCGTACGACCCCGACGCGATCCGCAGGCTGAAGGACGAGGTCGACGGCGACCTCTACGTCAGCGGCAGCGGCACGCTGGTTCGGGCGATGCTCGCGGATGGCCTGGTGGACGAGCTGCATCTGCTCGTCTACCCGCTCACCCTGGGGTCGGGTCCGCGGCTCTTCGCCGAGGGCGACGCGCCCCGCAAGCTCTCGCTCTCGGCCTCCGAGGCGTACGACAACGGTGTGGTCTACATGGGCTACCGGCCGCAGGCGTGAGGCCCGCGGCTCGTCAGAGCGTCGGCTCGGCGACCAGGTAGTAGAAGCAGACCGCGAGCACTGCCGTGGCGAAGCCCCAGAGGGCTGCCCAGGCAATTCGCTCGTTCGGTTTCATCTGCGGCCGGGCCAGCCCGAAGATCACGGCCAGCTCGAAGGCGACGCACGCCAGCGTGAAGGGGATGACGCCCCAGAGCCCGGTGATGGCCATGACGATGTAGAGCGGCACCTGCGTGCCTGCCGCGGCACCGCCGGCCGAGAGCACGAGCATGAAGTACTCGTTGTAGGCGTCCCGGTAGATCGGGACACGCGGATCGAGGGCCTGCCGGAAGCGGTTGGCGAACGCCTGGTCGGACATCGCGGCAATCATTCCATCCCGCGCGGCTCGGCGCTCCAAGACGGCGACCGCTCCGCGGCAGGACGCCACGCGGCACGGGCGCAGGCCCCGCACCACGCGGAGCGGCCGGCCCGTGGCGTCGAGGAACACCACGTCGAGGGCGAAGCGCATTCCGATGGTGTGAACGGAGCGGCAGCCCGGGATGAGGAGCGCCCGGTCGGGCGGAAGGTCACGCAGCAGCGCGAGCCCGAGCAGGCGGGCCCCGGCCGAGCGCGCCACGTATGCGGTGAGCCCGCCCGCGAGCAGGACCGAGTCGAGCCGCTCGAGCCGCCGCGCAATCACAACGGGGGAAGCGACGGGCCGGTCGGGACTCGCCCCTTCGGTTACCTCGAGGAAAGCTGAGGATGCGTCGATGAACAGCGTAGTTATCAGAATATTCCGACTGCTTAAGAAGTTATGCTGCAATCGTGAGTCGCGGGCAGGGTTGGCTTGTGTGTGCGCTCGCCCTGTTGTTCGCAGGGCCGCAGATGCCTTCGCAGGCGCGCGCCGCGACCGTCCCCGTGGGCTTCGAGGACCGCCCGCTCGTCACCGGGCTCGACTACCCCGTTGCCGTCGCGTGGGCGCCCGACGGGCGCATGTTCGTCGCGGAGCACGCGGGGAGGGTGCGGGTGGTCACGCCCGCCGGCAGCCTCGTCGAGGAGCCGCTGCTCGACATCAGCGACCACACCAACCTGATCATCGACCAGGGCATCCTCGGACTCGCCGTCGACAGCGATTTCGAGACGAACCACCTCCTGTGGATCCTCTACGTGCACGAGTCGAACCCCGCGGACGCCTATGGAGCCAAGACCGCCCGCCTGGTGCGGGTCGTGGTGAACCCGGACAACTCGCTCGTGGACCCCTCCTCGCCGGAGACCGTGGTGCTAGGCAAGGTCGCCACACCGCCGTGCCCAGCTCCGTCGAACACGAGCGACTGCATTCCCTCCTCCTGGTCACACACCATCGGCACCGTGCGCTCGGCGCCCGACGGCACGCTGTTCGTCGGCGCCGGTGACGCCGGTACGCCGTTCTACGCGCTGGACGAGCGGAGCTACTCCGGGAAGATCCTGCACGTCGACCGATCCGGGCGCGGTCTTCCCGGCCACCCCTTCTGCCCGGGTGACGATGACCTCGAGCACGTCTGCACAAAGGTCTACGCCAAGGGATTCCGCAACCCGTTCCGGTTCACGCTGCGGCCGCAGGGCGGGCTCGTGGTCGGAGACGTGGGAGACGAGACCAGGGAGGAGCTCGACTTCGTCACCCCGGGCAAGAGCTATGGGTGGCCGTGCTACGAGGGAGGCATACGCGCGCCCCGGCACAGCGGGGACGCGCGCTGCGCCGGGCCCGGCGGCGAGTACGCGAAGGAGGGCACGCCCGACGCCGCTACCGGGCCGGTGTTCGACTACGCGATAGCGCCGGAGGGCGCCGCGATCGTCGCGGGTCCGACCTACACGGGAGATTCGTTCCCGGACACCTATCGCGGCGACGTCTTCTTCGGGGACTATGCGAAGAACCGGGTGTCGCGGGCCGAGCTCGACTCGACGGGCAATCTCGGCGCAGTGACGACCTTCGCGACCGGCTGGCCCGGCGTGGACCTCGAGCAGGCGCCCTGGGGCGACCTCGTCTACGCGGACCTGCTCGGAGGGCAGATCCGCGCGATCAGCTACGCCCCGGACAACCGCACTCCGGTCGCTAATGCCGAGGCCACGCCGACCTCGGGGGACCTGCCCCTCGAGGTCGCCTTCTCGAGTGCCGGCACCGAGGATCCCGATGGCGACGAGCTGCTCTACGAATGGGACTTCGGCGACGGATCGACCTCCGCCGCGGCCAATCCGACCCACGTCTACGAGATCGACGGCAAGTACACCGCCAAGCTGACGGTCAACGACGGGCGCGGGCGTAGTGCGAGTGACTCCGTTGTCATCTCCGCCGGCAACTCGCCGCCCACGGCGGTGATCGCCGCCCCCGCGGATGGCTCGACGTTCGTGGCCGGACAGAGCGTGCAGCTGCGCGGGTCGGCCACGGACCCCCGCGACGGCGATCTCGGCGACTCCGCCCTCAGGTGGAACCTGGTCCTCCACCACGCGAGCCACGTGCATCCGTTCGGGCCGTTCGGCGGAGCGTCCACGAGCTTCGTCGCGACGGACGACCACGATGCCGACTCGTACTACGAGGTCCGGCTCACCGCCACGAACTCGCGCGGCCTGTCCGACACCGCGACGGTCACCATCCGGCCGCGCACCTCGGCGCTCACCCTGGCCGCGAGCCCTGCAGGGGTGCCCGTCACCTACTCGGGCAGCACCCTCACGACCCCGGTCACCCGCGACGCCGCCATCGGCTTCCGCACCGCGATCTCGGTGCCGGAGCGCCATCTGACGGAGACCGGCGGGATCTTTGACTTCCTCGTGTGGACCGACGGCGGTGAGCGGAGCCATCCGCTCACCGTGCCGGCGTCCGCCAAGCGCATCACTGCGGTGTACGGCGAGGACAAGGCTGCCGACCGGCTCGCGAAAGCCTCGACCTACCACACCGGTGTCGAGCCCTGGAGGGCGGTGGACGGCGTCCCGGACACGCAGTGGCGCTCGGCCGCCATCGATCCGAGCGTCTGGCAGCAGTGGTGGCAGGTCGATCTCGGCTCGAGCCGTGCGGTCAACGCGGT
This sequence comes from uncultured Thermoleophilaceae bacterium, assembly GCA_963764665.1. GTDB lineage: Bacteria > Actinomycetota > Thermoleophilia > Solirubrobacterales > Thermoleophilaceae > JACVRW01. The sequence continues at coordinate 6,226 of CAVXTL010000005.1, forward strand.
CTGGCTGAACTGGGGGACCGATTACGCCAGCCGCTATCGGGTGGACACCTCGATCGACGGGACGACGTTCACCGCGGCCGCGACCGTGACCGCCACGGAGCCCGGCCTGAAGGGCGCGAAGTTCGACGCGCGCTCCGCGCGCTACATCCGGGTAACCGGCCTCGAGCGGGCCACATCCGGCGGCATCGGCTTCAAGAATGCGCAGGTCTTCGGTCCTGCCGACTCCGGGGTCACGGAAGACAAGGCGGCCGGACGGCCCACCGCGGCGTCCACGTCGCGGCCCGGCAACGAGCCCGGCGGGGCGGTGGACGCCTCGTCCGGCACTCGCTGGCTCTCACAGCCCTACGGCACGATGTGGTGGCAGGTGGACCTCGGTCGGGTGCGCTCGCTCGACCGGCTGGCGCTCAACTGGGACTCCTCGGCCTGGCCGTCGAAGTACGAGATCAGCGCCTCCTCCGACGGAACGACGTTCTCACTGGTCCGCGAGGTAGCCATCGGCAGCCCCGGCTGGAAGGTGGACGCCTTTCCCGCGCGCAAGGCCCGCTACGTGCGGGTGACCAACACCAAATCGGCCACCTTCAACGGGACCGGGCTATGGGACGCCCGGGTGTTCGGCCCGGCGGACTGACGCCAGAGCCGCAGGTCGGACTCGAACCGACGACCCCCACTTTACGAGAGTGGTGCTCTACCAGCTGAGCTACTGCGGCGCGCGCGATAACGATAGGGCGTCGGGCTCAGCGCCCACACGCCGCCGTGCTCGGCGCCACGCGAACCGTCACCGACTTGGCCCAGGGCTTCGCGCTCAGCACGAGCCGCTCGCTGCACTTGCGGGAGACCACCCAGGCGCCATCGGCCTGCACCGAGTACCCCTCGGGGTAGGCGAGGCGAGGGAGGTGCACCACGCTCGGCAGCCACCAGCCGGACCGGCGCCCGGAGGGGGAGAGCGTGGAGTACCGAAGGTCCAGCGTCCGGGTGGCCGGGTCGTACGCCAGCTGCTCGGGCGTGCCCGCCAGCGCCACGGGATAGGGGCGCACGAGCGCTCGGAACCCGTCGGGGCTCGCGAGGTTCTCGAGCCCGGCCGGCAGGGCGGGATCGTCGATCACCGACTCGTTGTAGGCCCAGAACATCCAGGGCACGAAGCGGCGGTCGAAGCCCGCGGTGAGACGCTGCAGCGTCGGCGCCGAGGTGGTCGCGCCGAACTCCGTGACGATCACCGGCGCGCGGTCGCGCTCGGCGGCGTTCACCGCGAAGTCCACCACCGCCGGCTCGGCGTCCGGCGTAGCGGCATAGGAGTGGAACGACAGGCCGTTGCCGGTGGCCGCCCCCGGGAGCGAGGTGGGCGCCACGCCGAAGTTGAAGAGCACGAACGGCTCCACGAACACGAGCTGGCGCTTGGTCTGGCGGCGGATCGCCGCGGTGACCTTGGCGTTGAACGGCCCGAACAGCCGCTTCTCGAGCTCGGGGCAGCCGGTCGCGCGCACGCACTGGGTCCAGCTCGCACCCGGGAACGGCTCGTTGAGCACGTCGTAGCCGAGCACGTGGGGGGAGCCCGCGAAGCGCCTGGCCACCGCGGTCACACCCTGGACGAAGTACTCCTGGAGGCCGATGCCGCCCGGCCCGGGACGGTTCGCCCAGAGGCTCTCGAAGGCCCTCTGCATCGCCGGGTTCTGGATGTAGTAGAGCGGGAAGACCGCATCGTCGGGGTTGGGCAGGCCGTCGTCGATCGCCATCCAGTCCGGCAGGCCGTTGCCGTTGTACTTCGGCGAGAAGCCGTCCTGGTGGAAGTCGATGAGCACGAAGATCCCGCGCCGGCCGAGCAGGCTCACGGTTCGCGCCAGCTGCTCGATGTACGCGTACTCGACCCGGCCGGGAGTGGGCATCAGGCCACGAAAGTCCACTCCGAGGCGCACCGAGTTGAAGCCGTGCCGCGCGAGGAAGTCGGCGTCGTCCGCGCCGAAACCGAATGCCGACGGGTAGTACGGAGCGGACTTGGCGACCTCGTTGACTCCGCGCAGCTGGACCACGCGGCCGGTGGCGTCCGTGATCCAGCGGCCCTCGGAGCGCAGCGGCGCCACCGGGCCGGGCACGGTCGCCTGGGCCGTGCCGGCGCCGAGCAGGCAGAGCGCTACGGCGAGGCCGAGGACGCGACGGAGCCGGGCGGAGCGACCGTGCACGCCGCACACCATATGCCGAGCCATACTGCCCGTGTGCCACCAACCCCCGTCGAAGTGGCCCGGCGCGGCCTCGATGCCCTGAACTCAGGGGACCTCGAGGGGGTCCTCGCCCTCGTGGCCGATGACATCGTGGCCGATGTGCCGTCGGGCTACGCAAACGCGGATGCCTACCGGGGCCGCGAAGGCTTCCGGCGGATGCTGGACCAGTGGCTGGAGCCCTGGTGCGACTACCGGGCCGAGCCGCTGGAGTTCTTCGAGGAGGGCGACACGATCGTGGTGTCGATCCATCAGAGCGCAACCGGCCGGGAGAGCGGCGTCAAGGTGAACATGCACGTGGCGTACCTGCTGCGCGCGCGCGACGGCCTGCTCGTGGAGTGGCGGCTGTGCGCGGACGCGGACGAGGCGCTGGCGCTGGCGCGCGCCTCCTAGCCCGGCCCGAAGCGAGCGTGAAGCTCGGGCAGGAGCGCGCCGAGGTTCGCGTACTCCTCGGCGCAGTGGCGCGCGAGCGCCTTGGGCAGCCCGTCGGGGAGCGCTCGCCGGCGGACGAAGCCGTTGTTGAGCGCCGCCGACAGGGGTGCCGCCAGCGGCGCTGGCAGGTATGGCCGCAGCGCCGCGCCGAGCCAGAAGCGGCTGCGCAGCACCACGCCCCCTGGCTCGCGCAGGAACGCATGGACCATCGGCGTGTGGCGCACGCGGCGGTCGTCGTCCCCCGCCCAGCCGCACACGATCGTGGCCACCGCGGGATCGTCGAGGGCATCGCTCGACATGCCGAGCCGGGTGGGCGGCACGAACTCGATGCGGGCGCGCACGGTGCCCATGCCCACATCCTCGACGGGGTGGTGCACCGTGCCCCAGTGAGCCTTGGGCCCGGCCACGGGGGGACGCTCGACCGAGTTGTCGAAATGCGCCGACGGATGCCAGATGCGGTACCGCAGCGCGTCGCCGGGATGCCAGTCGAACCACCAGTCGACCATCTCACCGCTCACGCCCGGCATTGCCGTGCGCACGGCCACGTAGCCCACGCCGTCGGGTAGCGCGCACCAACCGGTCTCGGCGGGCAGCGGCGCCGGGTCCACCAGCCGGTCGAGCTCGTCCCGGCCGAGCGCCTCGCCGGCGTCGATCGGGCCGCCCTCGATCGCGGCGAGCACCTCGCCGGCCGGCGGGTCCATGGGGCGCTCGAGGTACGACTCGAGCTCGCTCACAGGCGGCCCATCCAGGCGTGGAAGCGTCCCTCCGGGTCGTAGCGCTCACGCACCCGGTCGAGCCGCGCCATGTTCTCCTCGCTGGCGAACCGCGCCGGGCGCATGCCCAGGTTCTCGTCGGCCAGCTGGATGCCCGAGGCCAGGTGCTCCATCTCCCGCATACGGTCGGTGGCCCACGCGACGTTGGCGTCGTCCCGCGCGGCGTCGGTCCAGACCCCGTACACGGCGATGTAGGTCTCGTCCTCGACGCTGTAGGCCATGTCGGGGCGGGCCGGGCTCTCGCCCCAGTTCATCCAGAGCATGTGCGACGGCGCCTCGGGGAGGGTCGCGGCGATCCGCCGCAGGCCAGGCAGGAGGTCGTCGATCGGCGCGTGCGTCCACAGGTTGTCGGCGGAGTAGCGGTGGTCGTCCGGGTACGCCGCATGCACTCCTGCGTAGAGGTCCTCGAGCCGCACCGGGATGTTGGGCGCCGCCATCTTGGCCCGGTCGAGCACCGGGCAGGTCTCGAGCAGCGCCAGCGCCTCGGCCGCCTCTTCGTCCGAGTCCACCAGCACGGGACCGGTCACGGCGATCTCCGGCTCGCCGTCCTCGTCGCGGTGGATCACCACCATCAACTCCATGGAGCGCGATACGCGCGGGCCGATCTCGTGCGCCCAGCGGAACACCTCGTCGAGGCAGTCGATCGGGTAGAGGAACACCCCGTTGGCCACCACCTTCGGCTTCGGGTACACCCGCACGTGGAAGCCGGTGACCGCGCCGATGAACCCCGGTCCCGCGCCGCGCGCCGCCCAGAGCAGGTCGGCGTGCTCGGTCTCGTCGGCCCGGATCAGCTCGCCGTCCGCGGTCACCACGTCGATCGCCTCCACGCTCATGCAGGCGGGGCCGTGCATCCGCCCGTTCCAGCCGAAGCCGCCCTGGAGCAGGTAGCCGCCCACCGCCACGCCCACGCAGTGCCCGGCCGGGAAGAACAGATCGCGCTCGCCGAGCGCGGCCACCAGGTCGTTGCCGCGGCAGCCCGGCTGCACGCGCGCGGTCATCGCGCCCGCGTCCACCGCCACGCCGGTGAGCCGCGACACGTCGATCAGCATCCCGCCTTCGCGCAGGTGGCTCCCCGCCCAGCTGTGCCCGCCGGAGCGCACGGCCACGCTCATCCGCTCGTCGCGCGCCATGCGCACCGCGAGGACCACGTCGTCCTCGCTCGCGGCCTGCACGATCAGGTCGGGGAAGCGGTCGGGGGTCCGCGCGTTCCAGACGGCGGCGCGGCGCGCGTGCTCGTAGCCGTCCTCGCCGCGTCGCAGCGCCCGCCCCTCGAGTTGTTCGGTCATCGCCGCGGCACTCTATGACGGCGGGCTCCGGCCCCGCCGTCAATCTCACGAGATCGCCACCCCGCCCGTTGCAACCGCATGAGCGCGCAGGTCGAGTCCAGCCGCCGGGCGGAGCTGCCCGCCTTCGCGGCCGGCGTCACGACGGTGGTGCTGTGGGCCAGCGCCTTCGTGGGCATCCGCGATGCGGGCGAGGACATCTCAGCCGGCGCGCTGGCGCTGGGACGGCTGGGCGTGGCGAGCCTCGTGCTGGGCGCCTTCGTGGTCGCGCGCCGTGAGCCGCTCATCCCGCGCGCGGACATCTCCGGCCTACTCATCTGCGGGCTGCTCTGGTTCGCGGTCTACAACGTCGCGCTCAACGAGGCCGAGCAGCGCGTGGACGCGGGCACCGCGGCGATGCTCGTGAACATCGGCCCTGTGCTGATCGCCCTGCTCGCGGGCCGGTTGCTGGGCGAGGGGTTCCCGCGCACGCTCCTCACCGGCTGCGCGATCGCGTTCGCCGGCGTGGTGGTGATCGGCCTGGCCACCTCCTCGGAAGGCCTGACCGCGAGTTGGGGCACCACGCTCTGCCTGATCGCCGCCCTCACTTACGCGGGCGGGGTGATCGCCCAGAAGCCGCTGCTCGAGCGCAGCAGCGCGCTGGCCGTCACCTGGCTGGCCTGCTGCGTGGGCACGGTCCTCTGCCTGCCGTTCGCTCCTACGCTGGTGCGTGAGCTCGGCCACGCCGACGGGTCCGCGATCGCCTGGATGGTCTACCTCGGCGCGCTGCCCACCGCGCTCGCGTTCACCACCTGGGCGTACGCGCTCGCCCGCAGCAGCGCGGGCCGCATGGGCGCGCTCACGTACTTCGTGCCCCCGCTCGCGATCCTGATGGGGTGGGCGCTCCTGGACGAGGTGCCGCCGGCGCTGGCGCTGGCCGGCGGCGCACTGTGCATCCTCGGAGCGGCGGTGGCCCGCCGGCGGTGAGCCGCCCCGGCGTTCTACGATGCCGCCGTGGCGGACCTCCCCCTGACCGGCGGTTGCATGTGTGGCGCCGTTCGGTTCGAGCTCACGGAGGCGCCCGGGCCGGCGCTCTACTGCCACTGCACCCGCTGCCGGCGGAGAACCGGCACCGCGGCCTCCGTGCAGGCCCGCATCGACGGCTCGGCGCTGCGGATCGTGGAGGGCGAGGGCTCCGTGCGCAGCTACCGGCCCGAGAACGGCTACGAGAAGCTGTTCTGCGCCGACTGCGGCTCGCAGCTCTTCAGCCGCAATCCCACGGACCCCGCCCAGATGAGCATTCGGCTCGGAGCCTTCGACGACGATCCCGGCGTCCGTCCCGAGTGGCGCCAGTTCGTGGCGTACGCCGCGCAGTGGGAGCCGATTCCCGACGACGGCCTGCCGCGCTTCCCCGAAAGCAGCCTCAGTTGACCGACCCGCGCGACGCCACGGCCGCCACCGCCGCGCGCAACGCCGAGGTGGCCGCCTCCCTGCCGCTCTCGGACCCAGGCGACGCCGGGCTCGCCACCCGCGGGCGGATCGCACCTCTGGCCGGGCCGGTGCAGGGCCCCGAGGGCAGGACCGTCTGGGACCCTGGCGCCGGCGGCTTCTTGGCCGCCGAGCCGCCGCCGGAGGTCAATCCGAGCCTCTGGCGCCAGGCCCGGCTGAACGCCGAGCACGGTCTCTTCGAGGTGCGCGACGGCGTCTACCAGGTGCGCGGCGCGGACATCTCCAACATCACCTTCGTGGCGGGCGAGAAGGGCTGGGTGGTGGTGGACGCGCTGACCACGGCCGAGACCGCTCGCGCCGCGCTCGCCCTTGTGACCAACCACCTCGGCGAGCGCCCGGTGAGCGCGGTGATCTACACCCACAGCCACATCGACCACTTCGGCGGCCTGCGCGGAATCGCGACCGAGGAGGACCTGGCGGGCGGCCTGCGGATCATCGCGCCCGCCGGCTTCCTCGATGCCGCCGTTCGCGAGAACGTGATCGCCGGGCCCGCCATGGCCCGCCGGGCTGAGTACATGTTCGGCAGCCAGCTGCCGCGCGGTCCGCGCGGGCACGTGGACGCCGGGATCGGCGTGACCGTGCCCACCGGGACCCCCGGTCTCGTGGCCCCCACCGAGTCGATCACCGAGACCGGCACGGTGCTCGAGATCGACGGCCTGACGGTCGAGTTCCAGCTCACGCCGAACACCGAGGCGCCCGCCGAGATGAACTTCCTGTTCGTCGAGCATGCCGCGCTCTGCATGGCGGAGAACTGCTCGGGCACGCTCCACAACCTGTACACCCCGCGCGGGGCGGAGGTGCGCGACGGGCTCGGCTGGAGCGAGTACGTGACCGAGGCCATCCAGCGCTTCCGCGGCCGTTTCGAGGTCGTGTTCGCGTGCCACCACTGGCCGCGCTGGGGGGAGCAGGCCGCGCTCCACCACCTCGAGACCCAGCGCGACCTCTATCGCTACATCCACGACCAGAGCATCCGGCTCGCCAACGCCGGGCACACGATGGAGGAGGCCGCCGAGGAGCTCGAGCTGCCCGCCTCGCTCAGCGACGAGTTCGCCTGCCGCGAGTACTACGGCACGGTGAGCCACAACGTGAAGGCCGTGTACCAGCGCTACCTCGGCTGGTTCGACGGCAATCCGGCCCATCTCGAGCCGCACCCGCCGGTGGAGGCGGCGCGGCGCTACGTGGACTTCATGGGCGGCGCCGACGCCGTCCTCGCGCGTGCGCGCGAGTCGTTCGAGCAGGGCGACTACCGCTGGGTCGCGCAGGTGGTCAACCACGTGGTGTTCGCCGACCCGGACAACGGCGCGGCGCGCGAGCTTCAGGCGGACGCGCTCGAGCAGCTCGGCTACCAGGCCGAATCCGGCCCCTGGCGCTCGTTCTACCTGACCGGAGCGCTCGAGCTGCGCGAGGGCGTGGCGCCCGGGAGCACGATGGCCGACGCGCCGAACCTGGACCTGCTCGCCGCGCTCACCGCCGAGATGGTGCTCCACGTGGTGGGCGTGCGGGTCCACGGACCGCGGGCCGACGGGCGGGTGATCGAGCTCGACGTGGTCTTCACCGACGTGGACGAGTCCTTCGCGCTCACGGTCGCGCACGGGGCGCTCAGCCACCCGCGCGGCCGGCGTGCCGAGGTACCCGCGACGGTGCACGCGCCGCGCCTGGCCTTCCTCGCGCTGGTGGGCGGCGTGGTCACGGTGGCCGACGCGCTCGCGGCCGGCGCGATCGAGGTCGAGGGCGACGCGGCGGTGCTCGAGGAGCTGCTCTCGCTGCTGGAGGCGCCACCCGGGCGCTTCCCGATAGTCACTCCCTGAAAAGCCCGGAAACTGCAGCAACCGCTCGGCTCCTCCGGGTTGGCGGTCGTCAGCGCTGGTATGACAACTCCTGAGCAAATCGTCCCGGCCCAGCCCTCGCCGCCGATGTCGTCAGTCTTCTGATCGATCCGGAGGAGAGCCGGTGAAGCATCACCTCACCGAGCGGCAGACGAAGGTGATTGTCGCTCTCTATAGGGAGCATGCATTCCGGCGGGCCATGGGCCGCTCGGTCAGCTCGCTGGTCGAACGCCGCTGCCTCCTGGACAGCCGCTACGCCGGGCCGCTCGCTGGGCTGGAGGAGGCGGGCCTGGTGGAGAGCCATCGCGACCGGGTTCACCCGGGCCACCGGAGCTCGAGCCTCTGGTGGCTCACGTCGGATGGGCGCGGAGCCGCCGAGGACCTGAGCCACCGCCCGGGCGGAGCGGGCAACGGCCGCGCGACGGTGAGATTGCTGGAGGTGGACAGGGCTCTGGCGGCGACCCTCGACGAGCCGAGCCGCATGGACGCCGAAGCGCGCGCCGTCGTGGACGTGATCGCCGTGGCCCCGGGGGAGTGGACGTGCCAGATCCATAGCCAGGAGTGGCGCCGCGGCCTGGGCCTGCTCGTGCTCGAGGGGCTCCTCGCGGGCGATTTCGAGGCGGGGTCGCGCAACTTCCCCGAGCTGCTGGGGCCGGGCGACCTGCTCCGCCCCTGGACGTATCGACCGGAGTTTGCGTCGTCGCGGTCCGCCCCGGCGAAATGGGACGTGCTCACGCGCACCCGCTTCGCGGTGCTGGACCGGGAGGCCACCCTGCGGCTGGCCGCGTGGCCGGAGATCACCGGGGTGCTGCTCGACCGGACGGTCGAACGCTCACGCTCGCTCGCCGTCCAGTTCGCGTTGCGCCAGGAGGGCAGGATCGAGGAGCGCGTGCGGTTCGCGCTATGGCACCTCGCCCGCCGCTGGGGCCAGGTCGACGGGACGCGAGTGATCCTCAGCCTCGGGCCGCTGAGCCCGCTCGTGATCGGCCGGATGGCCTCCACCACCCCGGCGTCCGCAGCTATCGCGATGCAAAGCCTTCAGGACCGGGGACTCGTCGAGTCCCTGGCCTCCGGAGGCCTGCGGCTGTCCCCGGCGAGCAGGCCGTGAGGCGGCGGTACTGGTGGCGACTATCCTGATCGTCGACGACGAGCCGGATGTGCGCTTTCTCCTGAAGATGGCCTTCGAGGCCGCCGGCCATAGGATCCTCCAGGCGCACCACGGGGCCGTGGCCCTGGAGCAGCTCGAGGAAGCGCGCCCCGACCTGATCGTCACCGATTTGATGATGCCCGTGCTCGACGGACCCGCGCTGATCCAGCGGCTGCGCTCCGATCCGGACACGGCCGCGATCCCGATCCTGGTGCTCAGCTCGCAGAACGGCCTGGTGCCGGGTGCCGACGCCGCGCTGGCCAAGCCGTTCCGCCCGCACGAGGTGCTGGCCACGGGGCTCGCGCTCATGGAGCGCGGAGACTGAGCATGGAGCACCTGCCCACCGGCATCGACGAGCTCGACCTCGTGCTGGCGGGCGGGCTCAGGCCGGGGTCGCTCGTGGTGCTGGCCGGCGCTCCGGGCACGGGCAAGACGATCCTGGCCCAGCAGATCTGCTTCGCCTGCGCCACACCGGAGCGCAGGGCGATCTACTGCACCACCCTGTCCGAGCCCCACTCCAAGCTCGTCAGGCATCTCGAGCCTTTCGAGTTCTTCGACCGGGATGCGCTCGGGCGCAGCGTCGAGTTCCTGCACCTGGGCGACCTCCTGACGCAGGAGGACGGCGACGGGCTGGCCACGGCTGTCTCCGAGGTGGTCGACAGGTGCTTCGCGACCAACCCGGCCGTGGTGGTGATCGACAGCGCCAAGGCGCTCCGGGTGTTCGCCGACGACCAGTCGCTCCGCGTGGCCTACTACGAGCTGGCCAGCCGTCTCGCTCACACCGGGGCGGTCGTGCTGCTCGTGGGGGAGTACACCCAGGAGGAGATCGAGACGGGGGTCGAGTTCGCCCTCGCCGACGGGATCGTCCAGGTGGCGTACGAGTCCTCGGAGCCCGTTGATCGGCGCTGGCTCAGGGTGGTGAAGATGCGCGGCGCCAACCATCTGGCGGGCAAGCACTCCTTCCGGATCAGCGACAAGGGATGCGAGGTGTTCGCCCGGCTCGAGACGATCGTGTCCGAGGAACGCCCGCCCAACGGCAACGGGCGCATCTCGTGCGGCGTGCCGAGGCTCGACAACCTGATGGGAGGCGGCACCCCCGCGGGCGACGCCACCGCGGTCCTCGGACCGTCGGGCTGCGGGAAGACCGTGCTCGCGCTGCGCTTCATCGCGCAGGGGCTCGCGGACGGGGAGAACTGCGTGTACGCCTCGTTCCAGGAGAGCGCCGAGCAGCTGGTGACCAAGGCGGAGTCGTTCGGCTGGGACCTGGCGGGGCCGCTCGAGTCGGGACAGCTCGTGATCCATCACGTGCCCCAGGGCGAGCTCAACCTCGACACCCTCGGCGCGGTGGTACGTGGCCATCTGGCCGGCGGCGAGGTTCGCCGGGTGATCCTCGACAGCCTCGCGGAGCTCGTGGTGGCGGTGCACGAGGTCGACCGCTTCCCGGCCTACGCGCGCTCGCTGATCGGGTTCATCCGGGCGCGCGGCGCGTCCGTGGTGGTCACGAGCGAGACCACCGCGCTCGGTCCCGAGGCCGAGCCTATGGCCGGCCTGTCGTTCCTGTTCAACAACGTGCTCCTCCTGCGCTACCTCGAGATGGAGTCCGAGACCCGGCGCGCGCTCAGCGTCCTCAAGATGCGTGACAGCAACCACGAGAAGGGCGTCTACCAGTTCGAGGTGGACGAACACGGCTTCCAGGTGCTGGACAAGCTCGAGGGGCTGACCGGGGTGCTCGGCTGGAGCGCCCTCAGCACCAGGGCGGCCAACGACCGCCGGCTGGTCTAGACGGCCCGCAGGGTGAAGCTGAATCGCGCGCCGGCGGGCTCGCCGGGCTCGTACCAGATGCCGCCCCCGAGGCCCTCGACCAGTGCGCGGGAGATCGCCAGCCCGAGGCCCGAGCCGTTCACGCCGTCCGCGACCGGGCCGCGCGAGAAGCGCTCGAACAGCTTCGGCACGAGATCGTCGGGTACGCCGTCCCCGTCGTCGGCCACCGTGATCAGCGGCCCATGCGAGGCGTCGCGCGCACCGATGCTCACGGTGCTCCCGCCGTAGCGGTACGCGTTGGTGAGCAGGTTCACCAGCACCTGCTCCAGGCGGTCCTGGTCGGCGAGCGCCCACACCGGCTCGGGGATGTGCAGCTCCACCGACTTGTGCGGCGGGATGGGGGCGCTCTCGAGGGCGCCCTCAGCGGCGCGAGCCAGGTCCACCGGCTCGAGGCTCACGCCGAACGACGACGACTCGGCCTGAGCGAGATGCAGCAGGTCGCCGACAAGCCGCTCGAGGCGGCGTCCCTGACGGCCGATCCGCTCGAGGCAGTCGTCGACCTGGGCGTCGGTCAGCGAGTGCCGGCCGCTCGACAGCGTGTCGGCCAGCCCGGTGATCACGGCGATCGGAGCCTTCAGCTCGTGGGACACGAGCGCCAGGGCCTCGGCCTCCCGCGCGGCGGCTATGCCGGGACCTCCCGCCGGATCGTCTCGAGCAGCTCCTGCTGGTCGCTCTTGCTCACGGTGCTGGCTCCCAGCGTCTGCGCCGCTTGCTCGATCTCGGGATTCAGGTAGGCCGAGCAGACGATGATCGGCCGCTCGAATCCCCTCTCGCGGAGCTCTCGCACGAGCTCGAGGCCGTCGACGCCGGGCATCCTGTAGTCCACGACGAGCGCATCGAACCGGTCACGCAGACCTCCCAGCTGGAGGGCATGCTCGCCCGACGGCGCCTCCTCCGTGTCCCAGCCCTGGTCCTCGAGAAGGATCCGGAGCATCAGCCGGATGTCGTCCTGGTCATCGACGATCAGGAGTCGGGGGCTCACCCGGATCCTCTCTCTCCCGCTCCGGCGCATCGTCCTCGCTCCCGGTCGTGAGCACGTTGCGGTAGCGATCGAACGCCTCCCCGAGCTCCCGCCGGTAGGCCACGTCCGCGGCCTGGACCGCGCGGAGCAGGGTCATGGCCTTCGCCGTCCACTCCGTTGCGTGTTCCCTGTCGGCCGCCATGGCCTGGTCGAGCGCCTCGGCGGTCTCGGCGGCCTCGAACGCCTCCGCGGAGCGCTCGTCGCTGAGTATGCGCTCGGGCACCGCGGCGTCGAACGCCGTCACCGACTGCTCGAGCCAGCGCTCGCGCCTGCCCAGCGCCGCCCTCGTCCGCAGCGCCAGCCTGACCGCCGAGCCACGGGCTAGCTCGTCGTCCGGCGTCAGCGAGGTCCCGCGTTCATGAGATAGCGCGACGCGCTGTCGCGCTGCTCCTGGCCCTCGAGGAACGACCACGCGTACAGCCAGAGCGCGGCCTTCTGGTCGGGCGAGAGGTCGCACGGCTCGATGACCTCGCTCTCCACAAGATCGAGAGGACTGCCGCCCTGCATCATGGCGGCGACTCGTTCCTGGAGCCGTACGGCACTTGCCACTTGCTCTCCTCGGTCAGCGTGACACTGACCCGTCAGTTTGTCACGGTTGAGAAGGCCTTAGTGGTGCAAGCTCACGCAACTTGCGGGTTTTCCGACCGGCTTCTTAACGCTTCCTCCACGAAGGCTCCAAGAAGCGTCAGGCGGGCGCCGGCTGCGGCCCCGCCACGACACCGCGCTCGTAGAGCGCGCCGATCTCCCGGTCGCCCAGGCCGAGCACCTCGTTGAGCACCTCGTCGGTGTGCTGGCCGAGCACCGGCGCCGGCATCGGGGCCAGCCGCTCGGCCCCGGAGAAGTCGAGCGGCGAGCCCGGCATCAGGTAGGAGCCGATCCCCGGCTGCTCGACCTCGTCGAACATCGGGTTGGCCGGGGAGCAGCGCGGGTCCTCCTCCACCAGCTGTGTAAACGTCTGGTACGGCCCCCAGGACACCCCATGCTCGTCGAAGGTCTCGCGCAGCTCGGCCATCGTCCGCTGGAGCACCCACGGCTTGAGGGTCGCGCCGATCACCTCGCGCGCGGCGAAGCGGCCGCCCTCCTCGGTGAGGTCCACCCCCATGAGCTTGCCGATCGTGTCGAACGCCTCGGCGAGCCCGGTGGCCGCCACCAGCCCCTTCCACTGGCGCGCCGTCAGGGCCACGATCATCACCCGCCGGTCGTCCTTCGTCAGGAAGTCGCGGCCGAACGCGCCGTAGAGGTAGTTGCCGTCCTTGGGGCGTTCGTGCTGGTTGATCTGGACCTCGGCGATCTTGCCGAGGTTCGCCACCATCCAGAAGGCCACGTCCGACAGCGCCAGCTGCACGCACTGCCCGTCGCCCGTGCGTGTCCTGTGGCGCTCGGCGGCCAGCAGGCTGGCCGACGCCATCATCCCGGTGATCGCGTCCCATGCGGGAAGCAGGTGGTTGAACGGCACGCTCAGGTTGCGCGGGCCGGTGGCCCACGGAAAGCCCGTGGCCGGGTTGACCGTGTAGTCCACGGCCGAGGAACCGTCGTGGTTGCCCACGATGTTCACCATCACGAGATCGCTCCGGCGGGCGGCGAGCGCGTCGTAGTCGAGGAACCCGCGGGCAGGGAAATTGGTGAGGAACAGGCCGGCGTCGGGGCCGGGGGCGGTCACCAGCGCGGACACCAGCTCGCGGCCCTCGTCGGAGCGCAGGTCCACCTGGATGGACCGCTTGCCCTTGTTGAGACCCGCCCAGAACAGGCTGCTGCCGTCGGCCGTCACGGGCCAGCGGCCGCGGTCGAGGCCGCCGCCGATCGGGTCGAAGCGGATCACGTCGGCGCCGAGCTGCGCCATCGCCATTCCGCCGAGCGGCGCCGCCACGAAGGCGGATCCCTCGACGATCCGCATGCCGTCCAAGATGCCGGGCATGTAGTCCTCCTCCTCTCCTAGGCCACAAGTGCCAGGAAGCTCCAGTCGAGTACCGGTTCGGGCTCGCCTTCCCCCGCGCGGACAGCGGACACGAGCGCCCTCAGCGAGGCCAGCCCGCCGCCGCCCGCGCGCGGCTCCATTCCCTCCACTCTCAGCTCTGTGCGCAGCACGTCGCCCTCGAAGACCGGCGCGAGGTGGTCGCAGCCCTGCCACGCCACGATCGTGGCGATGGCGGGGATGGCCCGCGTGGCGTGGGCGGCGGCCACGGCGATGGTGTGCCCGCCGTACACGAGCCGGCGCCCGTGGGAGCTGCCGGTGGCGTCGGTATGGGCCACCGCCACGTTGAGCGTCAGCCGCGCCAGCTCCGTGGCCCCGGTCACCGTCTCGCCCGCCTCGACCGCGAACGCCGCGCCGGCCGCCAGGTCCTCCTGGTGGGGGCCCGGCGTGGCCTCGCGAAGCGGCCCCAGGTCCCAGCTCGCCGGCACCGCGCCTTCCACCGCGGCGGGGTCCACCTCCGCGGGAATGTCGTCGAAGCGGTCCGCATGCCCCGTGTCCGTCTCGGGCCCGCGCAGGGGGATCATCGGGCAGCGCCAGAAGTCGAGCAGCGGCTCGCCGCGCGCGTCGGTGGTCCGTATCCGCAGCGCCACCAGGCCCGTGGCGGATCCATCCGGCCGGCGCCTGTTCTGCTTGAGCCCCACCACCTCGGTGCGGGTGCGCAGCGTCTCACCCGCGAACACCGGGCGCTCCAGCACAAGGCCGCGGTAGAAGAGGTTCCCGCGCACCCGCTGCGTGGGCGGCGTGGACTGCCCGATGGCCAGGTCGCAGACGAGGTTGGGGTGCACGAGCATCCGCTCGTCGCCGGTCACGGCGCGGCACAGCTCCGCGTCGAGCGCGAGCCGCAGGCGGTCGCCGGTCACGGCCTGGTGCACCGCGGCGTGCCCGGCCGTGAGAGTCATGCCGGGCGACTCGTCGAACACCTGCCCGTGGGTGAAGTCCTCGAACCACGGACCGCCCACCTGCACCGCCGCGCTCATGCGAGCCCCGCCGCGCGTCCGCGGGCCACGGTCTGGAGCGCCATCTTGCGGCTGGCCTCGTCGATCATCTCGCCGTCCAGCTCCAGCGCGCCACGACCCTCGTCGCCGGCCGCCTGCTCCAGCGCCGCCACGATCGCCCTCGCCCGCTCGAGCTCCTCCGCCGGTGGCGTGAAGGCGGCGTTGATGGCCTCGAGCTGACCGGGGTGCACCGCCCACTTGCCGTCGTACCCGAGCGCGCGCACGCGCTCGGTGCGTTCGCGCAGCCCCTGGTCGTCCCGGATGGCGAGGTAGGGGCCGTCGATCGCCTGGAGCCCGGACGCGCGCGCCGCCACGAGCACCGTGTCCTGTGCGTGGAGCCACAGCTCCGGGCGGTCGGCGTCCGGGGGCCTGCCCAGGGACGCGGCCAGGTCGGCGTACCCGAGGATCAGCGCCTCGAGCCGTGGCGAGGCGGAGGCGATTGCCCCGGCCGCCAGCAATCCATGCGCAGTCTCGAGAAGCGCCTGCACGCCCAGGCGCGCGGCGGCCTGCCCAAGCGAGTCGAGCAGCTCGGCCACGCGCATCACGTCCTCCGGGCCCTCGACCTTGGGAACCACCAGCGACCCGATCGCGGCTCCGGCGCGACTCACCAGCAGGCTCACGTCGTCGGCGAACCACGGGCTCTCGATCGCATTCACCCGCACAGCCACGTGGGCGCCCGCAAGCTCGCCGCGCTCGAGCGTCGCGCACACCCGGTCGCGCGCTTCCTCCTTGGCCCCGGGCGCCACCGAGTCCTCGAGGTCGATCACGAGCTCGTCGGCTTCGAGCGTGGCCGCCTTGGCGAGCATCGCCTCGGACGACCCGGGCACCGACAGGCACGATCGCCGGGCTCTCATTGGCGAACATTAACGGCGCGCACGCAGCTCGGCAGCAGTTTCTTCACCTCGGGCCCGGGACTGCTGGAACACTCCTCCACGCGTGTCCCCGGTCGAGGCCATAGGTGTCGCCGTCTGGTGCTTCCTGGTGGCGCTCGCGGGAGGCCTCGTCGGCCTGGTGCTCGGGAACCTGCGCCTCCCGGTGATGCTGCTGCTCGCGTCGTCCCCGGCGTCGGGAGGAGCCGCGAACATCGCGGTGTCCGGTGTGGCCGCCTCGGCTGCCTCCATCGGGCACGTGCGCGCGGGCCGGATCAACTGGCGGCTGTTCGCGTGGATGGCGCCGCCGTCCGTGCTCGGGGCTCTTGTGGGCGGCTACCTGGCCGGGGAGATCTCGGAGACGGTCCTGCTGCTCGCGATCGCAGCCGTTCTCGTTGGCAGCGGCCTGGACCTGCTCAGGTGGGAGCGGCCGGTGCCCGCCGCGCCGGGCGCGGCGGAGCGAGGCCTCGACGTGCGCGCCGCCGTGCTCAGCGGGTTGGTGATCGGGCTGCTGGGCGGCCTGGTGGGGCTGATCCTCGGGGCGCTGCGGATGCCGGCCCTCCTCAAGCTCGTCGGCGAGGTGCCGTCGCGGGCGGTGGGAACGAACCTGACCGTCGGCGTGCTGGTCGCCGTGGCCGGGCTGATCGGGCACCTGCCGTCGGCCGCTCCCGACTGGGATCTGCTCGCCGTGGGCGCGGCGGCCTCCGTGCCCGGGGCGCTGCTGGGCGCGCGTCTCACGGGGCGGCTCTCGGAGCGCCAGCTGGTGCGGGCGATCGGCGTGGCGCTGATCGTGGCCGGCACGGCGGCGGCGGTGCAGGCCGTCACGTAGGCCCGGCGCGTCGTCCGGACCCGCCTGAGAGAGCCGAATTCGGACCAATCTGCAACAAAAGTTGCGCGTAGCAGGGAAAAACCGTGATAGAACGACGCCCTTCAACAACGCCGAATCATCGGTCCTCAGGGATCGGAGACCGGGGGAACCACAGCGGCCACCATGCCGCAGGGGCGAATCCCGTGGGCAGATGCCCAGCGGGTAGCGCGAAAGCGCGAGTCCGTCAGCTCACCTCGGAGGCGTGAAGAGACAACGAGAGGTAGACGCACTTGCACAGGGATCTTTCGCGCCCGGACGTATGGGAGCACTCGCTCGAGCGCTCACGCGCGCGCCGCTCCGCCGGATCGTCCGCCGAGCGCTTCACGCGGCCGGCCGCGCCCAGCCGCATGGTCCGCGACATGTCCGACCCGGAGCTCTGGCGCGTCTCGCAGGCTCGCTCGCGCCGTCGCCACGAGGCCCACGATCCGACCTTCGAGCCGCCCGTGCGCGGCCTCTCGATCGCGGCGCTGCTGCTCGTCACCGGCGGATCCGCCACCGCGATCGCCTCGACGCTCTCGGGCGGAGGCAAGGCCGGCGCCTCCGACGGCACGGACCAGCGCAAGGTCGCGGCTGTCGAGAAGCCCCGCCCCGCCGAGCGCCAGGGCGCCGCGGTCGTCGCGCAGCCTGAGAAGCCGGCGGCGGTGGTCCGCAACGCGGCGGCCGTCACCCCGCCCAAGCCACCGGGCGGCGTGGCCGACCTCCAGCGCAAGCTCGGCCTTACCGCTGACGGCGACTTCGGCCCGGCCACCAAGAAGGCGCTGGCCGCCTGGCAGCGCGGTCACGGCCTGACCGCGGACGGCGTGGCCGGCCCGGAGACGCGCGCCGCCCTCGGGCTCGGCGCCGGAGCGGTGCTCAAGTGGCAGCGGCCCGCCCGGCCCACGCGCAAGCAGGCGCCCAAGCAGCAGCCCAAGCTCGTCGTGGCGGCTCGCGCCGGCGGCGGCGTCCGGGCGCTGCAGCAGGCGCTCGGCCTGGCTCCGGACGGCGTGTTCGGGCCGGCCACCGAGCAGGCCCTCAAGCGCTGGCAGCGCAGCCACGGCCTCACGCCGGACGGCGCCGCCGGTCCGCAGACGCGCGCCGCTCTCGGCATCGGCTCGGGCGCGGTGCTCAAGCGCAAGGCCTCCACGCGCAGGCAGTCGTCGACCGGAGGAGGTGGCGGCAGCTCCTCGGTGGTGCAGCGGGTGATCGCCGCGGCCAACGCGATCGCGGGACGGCCCTACGTGTACGGCGGTGGCCACGGCTCGTTCGACTCGGCCGGTTATGACTGCTCGGGATCGGTGTCCTACGCGCTGCACGGCGGAGGGCTGCTCTCCTCGCCGCTCGACTCGAGCGCGTTCATGAGCTACGGCGCCCCGGGCCCCGGACAGCACATCACGATCTACGCGAACCCCGGCCACGTCTACATGACGATCGACGGACGCCGCTTCGACACGAGCGCCCGCTCCGAGACCGGCTCGCGCTGGACCGGCACGAGCCGCTCGGCCGGCGGCTACGTGGTGCGCCACCCCCCGGGCTACTAGGCCGGCTCCCACCCAAGCTCGCGCTGAACACGCCGGGGCAGGGCCGAGACCACGAGGTCATACGAGTCCTCGAGCATGTCGGCGACCATCCGGTCGGGCAGCGAGCCGTCGAGCGCGACGGTGTTCCAGTGGCGCTTGTTGAGGTGGTAGCCCGGCCGCACCTCGGGATAGGTGGCGCGCAGTCGCTCGGCGAGGTCGGGCTCGCACTTAAGGCTCACGGCAAGTGGATGCCGATGAAGAGCGCTGATGGCAAAGATCTTCCCGCCCACCTTGAACACCGACGACTCCGGCCCGAAGGGGAACTCCTCGACCGCGCCCGACTTGGCGAGGCAGCGACGGCGGAGCCCGGCGGCGGTCACGCCGGCGAGCGTACCCGTGGGGCAGCCCCCGGACCACTACCCTCGCAGCATGGATCCGTCCGCGGCCGAGCACGCGGCCGGGCGGCGGGCGGCGCTCCTGCGCCTCGGTCTCTACGGGCTCGCGCTCGGAACGATCTTCATCGTCGCCCTTATCTCGGGAACGATCCCCTCGGCCGACGAGGCGCGTAGCTTCGGTGACGGCCTCGGCCCGTTCGCGGCCATCGCCTACATCCCGCTGTTCGCCCTCGCGAACTTCGTGGTGGCGTGGGGGATCCTCGCCGGCGCGGGAGGACTGCTGTTCGGAACCGCGGTGGCCTGGCCGCTCGCGCTCGCGGGGGTCACGCTCGCCGCCGTCGCCCAGATGGCCGTGGCACGCCGGCTGGCCAAGGATCACGCGGGCAAGCTCCTGCCCAAGCGGACGCGCGGTCTCGAGGACTTCCTGCAGAGCAACGGGACGGTTGCCGTGATGGAGTCGCGGATCGTCCCGTTCCTGCCCTACGGGGTCGTCAACTACGCCGTCGGCCTGACCCGGCTCGGATACCGCGAGATGGCGCTGGGCACGGTCGTAGGCGCTGCACCGAAGGTCTTCGCCTACGTGGCGCTGGGAGGCAGCATCAACAACCTCTCCGCGATCGAGGTGAAGATCGCCGTGGCGGTGCTGGTGGTGCTCGGGATCTTCGGCCTCGTGGTGGTCAGGCGACGGATGACCGCCGAGGCGGCATCGGCCTGATCGCGTGAGCTACTTCCAGTTCGTGCGCCTCTACTCGGCCGTCGAGGTCTGCATCTTCGCCTCGCTCCTGGTGGTCGCCATCGGCGACCTCGGCGAGGAGGTCGAGACCATCCTCGGCTGGACCCACGGCATCGGCTGGATCATCCTCTGCCTGCTCGTGGCCCACGGGGCGCGCCGGCGCATCTTCCCCTGGCCGTTGCTCGCCGCCACGGTGTCGCCGCTGGGTCCAGTGGGAAGCACCGTCGGCCTCGAGTACCTCGCCCGGACATCGAAGTAGCCTGGGGCAGTGCGCCCCGATTATCTCGTGCGATGTTCCCGCTGAACCTGCCCAACGCGCTCACGCTGGTTCGCATCCTGCTCGTGCCGGTGCTCGTCGTGGCGCTCACGGTCGAGTCTCCGGGGGGTTCCACCATCGCCGCGATCGTCTTCGCCGTTGCCGCCCTCACCGACGGGCTGGACGGCTACATCGCCCGCTCGCGCCACGCCGTCACCACGTTCGGCCAGGTCATGGACCCGGTGGCCGACAAGCTGATGATCGCGGCCGCGCTGATCTCGCTCGTGAGCCTCGACCGGCTGGCCGGTTGGGTGGCGATGGTGATCATCGCCCGCGAGTTCGCGGTCAGCGGCCTGCGGATCGCGGCCGGCCAGCAGGGCGTGGTGATCCCGGCCAGCAGGCTCGGCAAGCTGAAGACGATCGTCCAGGTGGTCGCGGTGCTGTCCCTGATCGTGGCGTCCGACCACCACGACGCCTGGGTCCAGGCGCTGGTGTACCTGATGGTGCTCGTGACGGTCGTGTCGGGCGCCGACTACTTCCTGAACTTCCGGCGCAAGCTCGAGCAGGCGTCCCGCTCGCGCGAGCGCACTCAGCCCACCTAGCCCGATGCTCTAGTCGTGGTGAGAGTCGCTGGTTGCGAGACGCTCTGAGAGCTCCTCGCGACTCGTGCCGCGCAGATAGAGCACGCGGTCGAAGAGCCTGCCGTAGACGTCCAGCACGGCGAACAGAAGGTCGCCGGTGCCCACGTTCTGCGCGAGCCTGGCGTTGGCCAGCTCGACCGCGCGCTTGGACACGTCCTCCAGCACGCCCGGCCCGAAGGCGGGGGTGCCGTCCACCTCGCCCGAGTGGTCGGCGTCCGATCCGGTCATGAGCGGGGACTCGCCCACGCCCAGCGCCTGAAGCGCCGACCCGACCTGGCCGTGCAGCCGGAGCGCGCGAAGCCAGCGCTCGGCCTCGTCCTCCG
Source organism: uncultured Thermoleophilaceae bacterium (assembly GCA_963764665.1). Lineage (GTDB taxonomy): Bacteria > Actinomycetota > Thermoleophilia > Solirubrobacterales > Thermoleophilaceae > JACVRW01. The sequence goes on from CAVXTL010000005.1 coordinate 26,775, forward strand.
CGGAGTGCGCGAAGGGCATGGCTGTTCCGGCAAGGGCGACCACGAGGGCCGCGTCCTGAGATAGAGGGATGTGTCGCTGGCGGGCGGTCATTCGGGAAAGCCTCCGTGCTTTCGTGATTACCGACTACATCGGCAATCGCCGCCCCCCGCTTGAAAGAAAGCCCCTCGGCCTCGCGGCGGCCTGGGTCAGACGCCTTCGAGCCAGTCGCGCGCCGTCACGTGACGGCCCTCCGACTCGCCCGTAGCGATCTCGCGGGCCAGGTCGGCGATCAGGCCGTGGCGCTCGGCCACCACGTTGTGCTTGTGGATCGTCTCCAGGTTCTCCTGGCGGGCCGAGATGAACGCGCGATCACCGAGCGCCGTGTAGCGCTCGGTGGCCATCCGCACCATCTCGCGAACGCAGTCCTCGACGAAGCGCGCATTGCGGTGGGCCTTCTCGACGACCTCGACCTCGTCCGAGCGCTTCATCAGCTCGTAGATCTCGGAGCTCATCGAGGCTTCGACGATCGCGAGCAGGTCGGCCGCTTCCACCGTCTCGTCGCAGGCCTCGGGGCAGCCCACGTGGAGGGTGCCGATGCCGCGCTGGTTATGCGTGGCCACCGGGACCGCCTGGAACACCCGGGCGATCTCGTCGTCGGTGAAGCCGTCGGCGCGCAGCCGCTCCTGTGAGCGCTCGGTGACCATCTCCTGCGCGCACGGGCAGGCGGTCATCCCCTGTGCCTGCACGCCGACCAGCCGGCGCGTGCCGCGCTCGGAGGCCACCGCCGAGCCGAACAGCGTGTAGATCTCCTGGGTGGGCGCGCCGGACGCCGGCGCGGTCTTGTTCTCGGGGTAGCGCGCCGCGATCGTCACCTCGGCGCGGCAGCCGTCCTGGCGGTCACGCACGCGCTCGGCGATGTGCGAGGCGAGCGTCTCGGCCTTGAACGCCTCGCCGAGCACCACCTCGTCGATCGCCTCGTTCACGATCTCCTCGAAGCGCGACATGTGCGCGCCCTTCTGCTCTCGCCCGAGGTCCACGTAGCACTCGAGCTCGGCGTAGAAGAGCTGCTCGCGACCGTTCGCCCGGATGCGCACGACCTTCTCCACGCCGGTCACTCCGACCCTGGAGAGGCTGACGAGCGTGGACGGCCGGCGGGCCTGCACGTCGTCGCCGAGGAGCACGATTGGCTCGGTCATACGCACGTTCCACGATAGCCGTACAGCGCAAGAGGCAGATCGCACGAATCGGGTATAGACTGGCCGCGGCTGCACGCTGAGGCATCGCCTCCACTGGCTCAGCCCCTCGCGGCAGGCGCCGCGAACGCCCAAAAACCGAGTGACGCATCAAGGGCCCTACTGGGTGGGGCCACCACGGTTTGAAGGAGGAGGGGTTGAGCGCAAAGCACGAGGGAGCAGTACTGCTTGTGGAGGAAATCGAGACGCCGTTTCTCGACAGCGAGGAGCTGCGTGCGCTTGTGGTGGAGGGACGCGAGCGTGGATATCTGACGTTCGAGGAGATCGCCGCCTGCCTGGAGGAGGTGGAGGTCACGAAGGAGCAGGTTCGCGACCTGCACCTGCACCTTCTGGACGCGGGGATCGAGATCGTGTCCAACGAGGCACGCGCCGACGGGACGCCGCCCGAGCCGACTCCGGCCGAGGTGCAGCACGCCCCGAAGAAGCCCGAGATCGACCTGACGGTCGAGCCCAGCCTGGACTCGCTGCGGCTCTACCTGCGCTCGATCGGGCGCGTGGATCTCCTGACCGCCGACGAAGAGGTCGGCCTGGCCAAGCGCATCGAGCGCGGCGACATGCTGGCCAAGCAGCAGATGATCGAGGCGAACCTGCGCCTGGTGGTCTCGATCGCAAAGGGCTATCTCGGCCGGGGACTGTCGTTCCTCGACCTGATCCAGGAAGGGTCGCTCGGCTTGATCCGCGCGGTGGAGAAGTTCGACTACCGGCGCGGCTACAAGTTCTCGACCTACGCAACCTGGTGGATCCGCCAGGCCGTGACCCGGGCCATCGCCGACAAGGCGCGCACGATCCGCATCCCGGTGCACATGGTCGAGAAGCTCAACAAGGTGGTGCACATCGAGCGTCAGCTCGTCCAGGAGTTCGGCCGGGAGCCCACCCCGGACGAGATCGCGCTCGAGCTGGAATGGACGGCGCGCGAGGTGAAGGACATCCTGCGCATCGCGCAGCTACCGGTGTCGCTCGAGAAGCCGATCGGCGAGGAGGAGGACTCCGAGCTCGGTGACTTCGTGGAGGACGAGACGGCGGAGTCGCCGTTCGAGCTCGCCTCGGAGAACCTGCGCCGCGAGAATGTGCGCCGGGCGCTGGATGCGCTGCCGCCTCGCGAGCGCGAGGTGATCGAGATGCGCTACGGCCTCACGGGGCACAAGGCGCGGACGCTCGAGGAGGTTGGACGCGCGTTCGGGGTCACCCGCGAGCGCATCCGCCAGATCGAGAACAACACGCTGAAGAAGCTGGAGGGACTCCCGGAGGCGCAGCGCCTCAGGGACGCCTCATAAACCACATCTTGGCGTCGCGGGGCAGGTCCCCGCAGCCGATCTGCTCGAAGCCGAAGCTCGAGTAGTAGGGCAGGTTGGCCGGGTTCGAGGTGTCGAGATACACCGGAGCCCGCGCGTCCTCGAACACCTGGCCCAGCAGCTCCCGGCCCACGCCGGAGCGCTGGCGCCCGGGGTCCACGGCGAGGAACCACAGGAACACGTGCGGCTCCTTCGGGTGCCCGCCGTCCTGCACGGAGCTGGTGCGCAGCCCGCGCACGACCGCCGGCGGCCCGGCGAGCAGGAAGCCCGGCGCCGTCGTGAAGAACGTGCGTGCCGGCGGCGGGTAGAGCCCGGCCGCGAACGTGGCGGCCACCCCCGCGAGGCGCCCATCCCGGAAGGCGCCGTAGATCGGCCCGCCGTGCCGCTCCATGATGCGGAGCGCGCCGCGGTGGTAGAGGCGAGCGACGAGCCGCCTGTGCCCCGTGCGATCGGGGCCCACGGCGAGCCAGCCGGGGTCGTGGAGCAGGGCGTCGGTGATGATGCGCGCTGCCTCCCCATGGAGGTCTGCTGCAATGGGGGCGACCGTCATCGGGGCGACAGCCTACGCGCGGGGCCGCGTCTACAATCGCCGTTCGCACCACTGGGGGGATGTCCGAGTGGCTAAAGGAGTCAGGCTGTAAACCTGATGGCTATGCCTACGCAGGTTCGAATCCTGCTCCCCCCATTACCGGCCAGATAGCCGGAACAGAACGCCCACTTAGCTCAGTTGGTAGAGCACTTCCATGGTAAGGAAGGGGTCATCGGTTCGAGTCCGATAG
>CAVXTL010000006.1:0-22179 GCA_963764665.1 uncultured Thermoleophilaceae bacterium
CTCGCGGGCCGCGTGGCCTAGTCCGACCGGATGTGGGCCGAGCGACACGGGCGGGAGCTGGTGCTCGCCGTGGCCGTGGCGACCGCCGCGTGCTTCGCCGTGATCGGCCTGGTACGCCATGGAAACTGGTGGTCCGGCATCGATCTGGGGCTGTTCTCGCAGTCGGTATGGCACTGGGGCAACCTCGAGGCGCCGCTCTCGACCGCAAAGGGGAACACCAGCCTCCTGGGCGATCACTTCAGCCCCATCGTTGCCCTTCTCGCGCCGGCCTCGTGGACCGGCCGCGAGCCCGAGGCGCTGGTGATCATTCAGGCGGTGCTCGTTGCGGCGTCGATCCCGCCGGTGCACTCCTACGCGCGCGACCGCCTGCCCGCCCTGCCCGCGCTTGCCATCGCCGTGGCCTACGCCGGCTCGTGGCTGCTCTGGACCGGCGCGCTGTTCGACTTCCACGAGGTGGCGTTCGCACCGCTGCTGGTGGCGCTCGGGATCCTGTGGGGCGACCGGCGCCGGTGGGGCCTCTTCGCCGTGGCGATGGTGCTGCTCGCGTGCGTGAAGGAGGACATGCCGATCGTGATCGTGTTCTTCGGCATCTGGCTGCTCGCGCTCGGGGAGCGGCGCGCCGGGGCAGCCACGATCGCGGGCGGGGTGTTGGCCTACCTCCTCGCGGTCGAGGTGGTGATCCCGCACTACGGCGACGGCTTCGAGTACTGGACCTACGACGCGATGGGCAGCGGCCCGCTCGACGCCCTCCTCGAAACTGCCAAGCGGCCGTGGCTCCCGTTCGAGGTCGCCCTCGACCAGCCCGAGAAACGACGGCTGCTGGCCTTTTTGGCGCTGCCGTTCCTGTTCCTGCCCCTGCTCTCCCGCGTCTCGATCATCGCGATCCCGCTGGTGGCTGAGCGGCTGCTGTCATCGAACCCCCTGCTCTGGAAGACCACCTTTCACTACGGCCTACCGCTGGCCCCGGTGCTGGCGATGGCGGCCGCCGGCGGCCTGGCCACCGTGCTGGCATGGCTTCCGGCGGAGCAGCGAAAACGGGCGGTGAAGGTGGTCTTTGCCGCGGGGATCGCGCTCGCGGTCGGGGCGATCGTGGCGGGGCCGAAGGGCGTGGAGGCGGTACGCAAGGTCGCCCGCACACCGGACTTCGACGCCGCGGCCGAGGCCGCGGTGAACCGCGTGCCCGCGAACGCCTCGGTGATCACCCACAAATTCGTCTACGCCCACGTGGCCGCCCGCGAGTCCGCCGACTTTTTCAGGGAGGGCGCGGCCAACGCCGAATGGATGATTCTCGCTCCGTTCGCCGAGCGCGGCGATGCGGCCGGCTCGAGGAGCCCGAAGGATCTGAACGAGGCCCAGATCCGCCCGCGGCTGGGGGCGTACGGCGCGGTCTGGGAGCGCGGCGGGTGGATCGTGCTGCGGCGCGACGCGCACGCGCGCCTGGACGGCCCGGCATGCGCCGAGCTGCGAATCCGCGCCCACGCCGCTCCCGCGCGCCTCGACTCGGCCGCCACCGTGGCCGCGCTCTGCGGTCGGGGATAATCTCGGGTCGGGCGCTATTACCGGCCTGACGGGCGGATGCCCTCCACCCAGCGCCCCTCGCCGTCCTCGATCTCCTTCTTCCAGATCGGCGCCTCGGCCTTCACACGGTCGATGATCTCGCGAGCGCCCGCGAACGCCTCGCCGCGGTGGGGCGCCGACGCCGCGACCGCCACGCTGGGCTCCGACAGCGGCACGTCGCCGACGCGGTGCTCCACCGCCGCGGCGCACAGCCCGTGGCGCTCGATCGCCTCCGCGGCGATCTCCGCGAGCTTGGCCGACGCCATCTCCGCGTAGGCCTCGTACTCCAGCCGCTCCACCTCGCGGGTCACCCCCTGGAAGGTCACGACCGCGCCCGCGCGCGGGTCGCGCACGCGGGCGGCCAGGGAGTCGAGCGAGAGGGGCTCGCCCGTGACGACCGCATGGATCGAGCCGCCGCTCACCGGAGGTATCAGCGCCAGCTCGTCGCCGGGGTCGAGCACCTGGTCGGCGGGGGCGTACTCGCGGTTCACGGCCATCACCAGCGGCAGCCCGGCCGCGAGGTCGCCGAGGCTCTCCAGAGCGTCGCTCACGCGTGCCCCGTCCGGGAGGTCGAGCTCGATCTCGCCGGCTCCGGCACGTTCGCGCAGCATCGCGAACAGGCGAACCGTGATGAGCATGGCCCCATGCTATGGGCGCGCGTCAGCGCGCCACGGCCACCAGCGCGACGCCGGGGAGCTCGTAGCCCCCCTCCGCGGCGGCGAACGGCGGGAACGCCTCCCGGAGGGCCTCCGCGACCCGATCGCGATCCGGCCCGGGCAGCCCGGCGAGGACCAATGCCAACGGACCCGCGGTGTCGGTGGCGTAGCGCAGGTAGTCGTCCACGTCGGAGAAGGCGAATCGCACCGGCACCTCCTCCAGGCGAATCTTGGTGAACCCCGCGTCCGCGAGGAGCCCCTCCGTTCGCTCGGGGATCGCCATGGTGAACGGGTCCGCACCCCCGGGCTCCGGCGGCGGCACGAGACCAAGCTCGATCAGGGTCCCGGCGAGCAGCGTGATCCACGGGTTCCGCTCGGGGGCACTCCACACCGCCAGCACGAGCCGGCCGCCGCGGCAGAGGACGCGGCGGGTCTCCGCCAGGGCCGCCTCGGTGTCCGCCATGAGCATGTATCCGAACCGGCAGACCACACCGTCGACGGAGTCGGCGTCGAGCTCGATCTGCTCGGCGTCCATCGTCCTGTAGTCCACGTTCTCCAGCTCGAGCTCGCCGCCGCGGCGGCGAGCGACGTCCACCATCTCGGGGGAGAAATCGGTCGAGATCAGGCGCCCGCGAGGACCGGCGATCGTGGCCGCCTCGAAGCCGGTGTCGCCGACCCCGGCGGCGAGCTCGAGAATCGTGTCGCCGCGGCGCGGCGCGAGCTCCTTGACCATCCATTCGCGCACCGGGGCCACTCCGTCCTCGATCCGGGCTCGCTGGCGCTCCCAGCCGGGCGCGATCGCCTGCGCGACCTCGTAGACAGCACTGCGATTCGTGTCGTTCATGCCCCAACGCTACGAGCGCATGGCGTCGTCGCCAATCGGGAGTTCTCCCCATTTCGCGAGCCCGTGCTCCATCGCGAACAGCGCCGCCGCCGCGCGCGTGGAGACACCGATCTTGCGGTAGGCGTTCTGGACGTGGCGGTCGGCGGTCTTGGCCGAGATCCCGAGCGCGCGCGCGACCTGCTTGGTCTGAAGACCGCGAGCGAGCAACCCGATCACCTCGGCCTCGCGCTGGGTCAGCCCCGCGGGACGCTCGATGCGCGGCGCCCGTTGCCCGGACGCCTCGAGCACGGCCGCCACGGCCTCGCCGCAGAGCCGGCCGGCGCGCGATTCGTCGGCGAGGACCCGGCCTGCTCGCTGAGGCGATAGCGCCGGACGGTGCGGCCTGGGCTCGGTCATCGCGTGGTAGGCATCGGCGGCCGCCAGGAGCCGTGACGGCGTCGGAATACCGGCCGCCGTGGTCCCGCGGTGGTACCCGGAGCCGTCGAGCCGCTCGTGGTGGGCGCTTGCGATCGGCGCGAGGTCGGCGAGCGACGCGCAGCGGGACAGGACGCGCTCGCTCTGGTACGGATGGAGCCGGACCCGCTCCCACTCGTCGGCGGTCAGCGGTCCCGGCTTCTGCCAGATCCGGGTGGGCACCGCCACCCGCCCGATGTCGTGCACCAGGGCGGCGCGGCGAAGCGCCGTCACGTCAGGGGGGCGAAGGCCGGAGCGCTCGCCCGCGGCGGTCGCCAGCTCGGCCACGCCGGCCGAGTGACCCACCAGATACGGAGAGGAGAGATCGGCGAAGTCACCCATCGCCGCAAGCGCCCGATCGAGCACCTGGCCCTTCAACGCCAACCGCGGAGAGGGTTCGCTAGCGAGCGTCTCCTCCCAGGCCGATCTGCCGCTGTCGAGGGCCAGGATCGCGGGAGCCTCATCCGCGAGCAGCGCAGCGATGGCCGGGTCGAAGGCGTGGCCCGCGCGCTCTCGGATGACCGTCGCGGCGCGCTCCTCCCCGCCCACCGCCCGCTGGACGACGGCGTCCCGCGCCACGTGGGCTATCCGAACCGCCGGCGGGATCTCAACGCCACCGACGCGGCCCGGCAGGCCATTGCCGTCCCAGCGCTCCGCGAGGTGTCCGAACAGCTCCGCCATGGAGCGGGGCAGGCCGAGCCGGTGGGTCAGCATCTGGCCGACCTCGCAGAACGCGGCGATATGCCGCACTCGACCCTTGGCTGCTCGCCGAAGCCCGCCGGCGATCTCCACGGCCCGGAGGGGAGCCGCGCGGCCGGGCGTGGGCACCGAGCGCATGAGCCCGGTCAGGACCTGGGCCCGCGAGCCGAACATGACCGGGGTGAAGTGCGTGGCGAGCGCGGCCTCGTCGGGGAAGAGCTCAGCGGCGACCTCCGCGTCCGCGGTGCAGCCGACGTAGAACAGCAGACACGCGTAGTAGGTCTGCGACCTGGTCTCCGAATCGACGTCCAGGCGCTCGGCCAGCCGCATCGCGACAAGCGTGCTGTGCAGGCCATGCTCGAATGGCAGTCCCGTCGCCAGGTCCGTCGCCAGCGAGAGGACCCCCATCACCTCCGCGGCGCGAACCTCCAGCTCCTGTTGCTCTATCCGAGCCTCAGCCTTCACCCTGGACGTATTCTCCCCTTATGGCCACGACCCCAGACAGCAAGCCGACGATCGCGCCGATCGTCGGCCCCGACGACCCGCGGCGGTTCACCGACTCGGGCATCGAGGTCAAGCCCCTCTACTCCGAGGAAGACCTGCCGGCCGACCTGGACGAACGGCTCGGCGAGCCGGGCGACTACCCCTTCACGCGCGGGATCCACGAGCGGATGTACCGCGACCGCCGCTGGACGATGCGCCAGTACGCCGGCTACGCGTCGGCGAAGGAGACCAACGAGCGCTTCCACTACCTGATCGACCACGGCTCGACCGGCCTGTCGATGGCGTTCGACCTGCCCACCCAGCTCGGCCGCGACTCCGACGACCCGCTGTGCGAGGGCGAGGTGGGCCGCACCGGCGTCGCCATCGACTCGATCGACGACATGCGCCGGGTGTTCGACGGCATCCCGCTCGCCGACGTGTCCACCTCGATGACGATCAACGCCCCGTCCGCGGTGCTGCTGCTGCTCTACGAACTGGTCGGCGAGGAGCAGGGCGTGGAGTCGGTGGACCTGCGCGGCACGACCCAGAACGACATCCTCAAGGAGTACATCGCGCGCGGGAACTTCATCTACCCGCCCAAGCCGGCGATGCGCCTGACCACGGACCTGTTCGCCTACTGCCGCGAGCGGGTGCCGAAGTGGAACACGATCTCGATCTCGGGCTACCACATGCGCGAGAAGGGCTGCTCGGCCGTGCAGGAGGTGGGCTTCACGCTGGCCAACGCGATCGCCTACGTGCAGGCGGCGCTGGATGCCGGGCTGGACGTGGACGAGTTCGGCCCACGGCTGGCGTTCTTCTTCAACGGCCACAACAACGTGTTCCAGGAGGTGGCCAAGTTCCGCGCGGCGCGCCGGATGTGGGCGCAGATCATGGCCGAGCGGTTCGGCTCGACCAACCCGAAGTCGCAGACGATGCGCTTCCACACCCAGACCGGCGGCGTGACCCTGGCGGCGCAGCAGCCCGAGAACAACATCGTGCGCGTGGCGCTGCAGGGCTTCGCCGCGGTGGCCGGGCGGCACCCAGTCGCTGCACACCAACGGGTTCGACGAGGCGCTGGCGCTGCCCACCGAGAAGGCCGCCCGGATCGCGCTGCGAACCCAGCAGATCATCGCCGCGGAGTCGGGCGCCACGGATACGGTGGACCCCTTCGCCGGCTCCTACTTCGTCGAGGCGCTCACCGACGAGATCGAGCGCGGCGCCCAGGGCCTGATCGACAAGGTCGACGAGCTGGGCGGCTCGGTGGAGTGCATCCCGTTCATCCGCGCCGAGGTGGAGGAGTCCGCCTGGGGCTATGAGGAGCGCTACCGGATCAAGCAGGACATCGTGGTCGGTGTGAACGAGTACGTGACCGACGACGTGGACGAGGTGGAGATCCTGCGCGTGGACCCGGAGTCCGAGCGCCAGCAGGTGGAGCGCCTCAAGGCGTTCAAGGCCGACCGCGACCAAGCCGCGGTGGACAAGCGGCTCGAGGAGCTGCGCGAGGTCGCGAAGGGCGACGGCAACCTGCTGCACCCGATCCGCGCCGCGCTCAAGGACAAGGCCTCGATCGGTGAGGTGTCAGGCGTGATGCGCGAGGAATTCGGCGAATACTCCGAGGCGTAGCCGTACCGGCGCTGACCGCGCGGTCAGTTATGTAAGCTGGCGCGCGGGCACAAGTCTCGAGAGCCGCGGGGGTTCTCGAGCAGGGGAGAGGCTTGGCAGGGTTCGTGCAGGGTCTTACGCGGGAACACGGTTCCGGGCTTGGCGACGCCAGCCGCGTCGTGGGGTGCGCCACGGGCGTGTTCTCGATCGCCGCCGGCGTGATCCACGTATCGGCGGCCGCCGACCATCAGAACCTGCCGGTGATGATGATCGGGTTCATCGCGGTCGCGGTGGCGCAGGTGGGCCTCGGCGGCCTCCTGATCTGGCGCCGCCCCGACAAGCTCGTGCTGATCGCCGCGCTCGGGCTGATGCTCGGCTCGGTGGGCATGTGGCTGATGTCCCGCACCAGCGGCCTCCCCTTCCTGCCCGGGGGCCACATGGAGCCGATCGGCTTCAAGGACTCCGTGACGGTGCTGTTCGAGCTCGCGACGGTGCCGGGCCTACTGCTGCTCATGAGTCCCGACCTGGGCGCCGTCCGGCTCCCATCCGCCCGGCTCGGCAGTCAGGGCCTTGCGTTCCTCTCGGCCGGCGCGTTCATGCTCTTCGTGCCCGCCCTGATGCTCGATGGTGGCTCGCACCACGCTGCGGGCGAGGCCGGGCACCCGCACGCCGGCGGAGCCGAGGGCGGGGATCACCACGGCGACGGCCAAACGCTGCGAGCCGATGCCGGCGACCACGGACACAGCGGTGGCGCAAGCGGTGACCACCCTCACGGCAAGGGAGCCGAGAGCGCCTCGAAGTCGGGACATGGCGAGAAGGGGCACGGCCACGAGGGCAGCGGCGGCGGCAACGCGGAGCTGGCGCAGGCGGATACCGAGGCCCCCCACGGCGATCACGCCGGCGGCCACTCGGGCGGCGCCGGCGGCGGGAGCACGGACGGCGGGTCCGGATCCGGCTCCGGCGGATCGGCGCCCGCCGGTGATGACCACGGCGGCAGCGGCCACGAGCACGGCGCCACGAACGAGCGCAAGAGCCTGAGCAAGGAGAAGGGCGAGGGCGAACGCGCCGCAGGGGGCCACGAACACGGCAAGGACGACAAGGGCCACGAGCACGGCGACGGTAAGAAGGACGACGGCAAGGGCAAGGAGAAGGGCGACGGACACGATCACAGCGGCGGAGGCAAGGAGACCGGCGGCGGCAAGGACACCGGCGGCGGCCACGAGCACGGCGGCGGTGAGAGCGGCGGCGACCACGGCAACGGCGGTCACGGCGGCGGAGGCAGCCACCCCGCGCCCGACCGCAGCAATCCACCGTCCACCGGAATCGTCACGCAGCGGGTCGGCCAGATCGAGCCCAAGGCGCCGGGCACGCGCGAGACGATCAGGCTCCAGTACGGCCCGTTCACCCTCGCGCCGGGCGCCGACGCGAGCTGGCCGTCGGTCGACGTCGGCGCCGTCGAGGGGTACATGGTCTCGGCGCAGCCCAGCATCCGCTTCGCCGACGGCACCGAGGTCGGCCACAACGACGGCGTGCACCTGCACCACGCGCACCTGTTCCGCAGGGACCAGGACGCCGCGGGCCAGAGCGACGGCCGCACCGGCTACCAGTGGATCTTCGGCACCGGCGACGAGCAGACCCTCGGCAGCTTCGAAGCCCTGTCGAAGGGCGACCCGAGCGGCAGGCGCTACGGCGTGAAGCTCAACCGCGAGCCGATGCTCATGGTCTGGATGCCCATGAACATGACCGACCAGGTGAAGGTCGTGTACCTGGAGTTCAAGTTCGAGCTCATCCACGGCAGCGCCGACCAGGTCGAGAAGGCCACCGGCGAGCCGATCCGCCCGCTGTCGCCCGTGCTGTACGGCGAGACCTTCAACGTGCCGAAGACCGGCGGCTACTTCGCCTGGCCGCGCGACGCGAAGCTCGAGCCCGAGGACGCCCTGGGCAACAGCGAGGCCGACCCGGAGCAGTTCATGACCGGCGACCCGGCGCGGACCGGCTCGGTGAAACCGGGCGTGGGCCATATCTGGACGGCCCCGACCGACGGCGAGCTGGTGGGCGCCGCGGGCCACGGCCACGAGGGCCTGATGAACGTGACCTTCTCCAACCTGGGTAGCGAGACGAGCCCCTGCGCGAACACCGACGGGGACCGCTTCCCCGGCACCAAGGTGCTCGAGAGCAGGGCCTTCTATCCACCGGGGCTGTTCCCCACCCACATGAAGATGGGCACCAGCCAGACGGGCTGGCGGGTGAAGGTGCGCAAGGGCGACCGCATCGCCATCAACGGGGTGTACGACACACGCAAGTACGCCTGGCCCGACCAGATGAGCGTGGTGGGCATGTACTACGACCAGAACGTGACGGTCTCGGACTCCGAGCGCTGCAATCCGCGCCTCGTGAACGAGCCTGACGCCACGCCCGCAGAGGTCGCCGACTCGGTGCCCGCCCAGCGCCAGCGGGGGGCGACCGCGGACGACCTCTTCCACCACATGACCGCCGACTGCGTGGGCGACGAGTGCAACGACTACAACGCGCCGCCCGCCCCCCGCGGCCCCCACACCAACACGGTGAACATCGACGACTTCACGTTCTCGCCGGGCGACCTCTTCCGCGGCTCGATCCTGACCGGCCTCCTCGGGCCGACCTCCAGCGGCGCGCCCGTGGTGAAACGGGGCGAGAAGCTCAACTTCGTGAACCTCGACTACGCCCGCTTCGGCGGCACGCGCCACTCGATCACCTCCTGCCACGGCCCCTGCAACGGCCCGGAGTCGATGACCTACCCGAACAGCAATGGCGACTTCTTCTCAGGCCCGATGGGCTACCTGGCGCTGGCCGAGACCGCCTCGAACGAGAACCAGGCCACGCCGACGTGGTCGCTCGACACCTCGAAGCTCAAGCCGGGCTATCACGCCTACTACTGCTTCCACCACCGCTGGATGCGCGGCGCCTTCTACGTCGAGTAGCTAGGAGAGCCAGATCGCCGCGGCCTTCGTGGCGGCGCTCGCCCGCATCAGGGGCACGACCGTGCGCACCTCCTTCGGAGACAGGAGCCCGTCGGCCCGCAGGGCCCGGCGCGCAGCCTCCTCAGGCGCATCCATGGCGACGCTTGCGAGCTCGCGCCGGCCGCGCTCGGCGATCAGCGTCCGCCCCCGTCGCCGCCCGCGCGCCCAGGACTCCGCGATCAGCGCGGGCACGGTGGTCGGGTAGCGATGCACCGTCACCACCTCCGGCGCCCACTCGATCTCGATCCCGTTCCTGACCAGGCGCTTGGTCACCTCGGTGTCCTCGCCCACGAGGATGTCCTCGGGAAAGGGGCCGAATCGCTCCAGCGTCGAGCGGGCGAACGAGACACCGTGCAGAGGGTCGCGCGGTGGGACCGCCACGGGCAGGCGCGCGCTGTGCTCCACCAGCCACGCGGCCCGCGAGCAGCGGCCGTCGTCGAATGGCCGGAGCGCGGACCCGACCGCCATCGCCCCGGCGCGATGGCGAGCGAGCCGCAGCTCCGCCCAGCCAGGAGCCGCGACGCAATCGGCCTCGAGGAAGGAGACGAAGGGCGCGGTGGTGACCCCAACCCCCGCGTTGCGCGCCGCCCCGGGAAAGCGCCGCCGCTCGGAGGCCACGCAGGCGATCCCCGCCCGCCGCATGAGGTCCGGAGTCCTTCCGCCGCCCGAGTGGGAGACGACGACCTCCACGGGCACGTCCTGGCGCCTGAGGGACTCCACCGCCTCGAACACCGTGCGGTCGTTGCGGTACGACATCACCACGGTGCACAGCTCGGGCTTCTCGTCCGTCACGTCAATGCTCCAGAGACCGAGCGCGATCGAGCCGATACGCGGGAAGGGCGCGGATCTCGGCGCGAAGGGCATCGATCACCGGCGGCGGGGTCACCGCTCCGGCTGCCCGCCCGTCCATGTACCAGCCCAGCGCCTCGTCCACCGTGGTGCGGTCCGCGCCCCCAGCCTCCACCAGAGCAGCGGTCGTGGCCGTGGCGGTGAGCGCGAGCACCGGCGTCCCGGAGGCGCAGCTCTGTGCCAGCAGGGCCGCCCTTCCCGCCGCGAAAAGGCGAGCGACGGCCTCACCGCGGCTGGATCGGTAGAGCTCGTCCCGCGGCAGCCGGACCGCATGCTCGTCCACGGCGCGCTTGGCCGCGTCCCCGGCAGACCATCCCGGAAGCTCGGGGAAGGCCGCCTGGTCACGGCCCGACGCGACGGCGAAGGAGACCGGGTCGCTCGCCGGGCACTGAGCGCATCGCTGGCGTGCGGCCGCCCCATCTGTCGTGGGGAGGATCATGAGCCGCTGCCCGTGAGTCAGCGCCGGGTAGACCGGCAGGCGGGCGGCTGCCGCCACATCGGCCACGCGGGACGCATCGGCCGCGTCGCCCGGCATGGGCACGAAGACCTCGTCCGGCATGGGACCCAGCGTCCTGGCCCGCCAGTCGACCAGAGGCAGGGCCTCGGCCTCTGGAACCACATCCAGCGGGCGGTCAGCGGTCAGGCCCTCGAGCGCAACCATCTCGTGGCCGCGGCCGTCCGCCACCTCGTCGATGTGCCGCGCCACGCGCTCGGAGACCTCTGCCAGCGAGCGGACCACGAGCCGGGTGTCGGGCACCGGCGCGGCCGGCAGGCGGCGCCAGAGATCCAGCGCATGGGCGATCGCCCGCTCCTGTTCGGGCGCCCGCCGCCGCGCTTCCTCCAGAACCTCCACCCTGGTCCCGCGCCGGTCGCCGTCCTCGAGCCACATGAGGGCGCGCAGCGGCTCGGCGACGAGCTTCACGCACGACAGCGCGAGCCACGGATCGGGCGGGTCTGAGCTGACCAGGAAAGCGTGGCGCCACCAGAACTGGAGCTCCAGCCAGGCCACCGAGGGCCGGTCCACCTCGGCGTGCCGGCGGGGGACGCCGGCATGCCGCATCTCGCGGCCCGCAAGCCGCCGCCAGCCCGCCACCTCGCCGTCCAGGCCGGGGCGCTCCTGCATGGGGATCGAGCCCGGCCCCGGCGCGTCGCGATCCAAGCCATGCGTGAAGATCGACGTCGCGGAGGCCGCTTCGAGGGTGGCCCGCGACTCGACGTAGTGGCACTCGACCGGGTGGCCGAGCGGCGCGAGGGCCTGCTTCAGCTCGGCCCAGCGCGTCCTGATCCGTGCGGCTGCCTCATCGTCCTCGGTGATCACCGCCAGGTCGAGATCGGACAGCCCGTAGACCACGTCGGGCCCCATGCCGCTCCCCCGCAGATACACCCCGACCGCCTCGCCCCGGCCCAGCCAGACCGCGACGACATGTGCCGCGCCGCGGTAGGCCAGCGCCCACAGCGGGCGCAGAGGACCGCGCGAAGTCGCCCTGACGAGCGGCGGCAGGTGGGTCCGGGCCAGCGTCAGGGCCCGCTCCTTCACGAGCGACCGGACCTGGTCGCAAGGAACGAGAATTGGCCGCAGAACAGCAGCTTCATCGCGTTCACCTGTGCGACGCCGGCGCCGCGAACGCGGGCGGACAGCTCGATCGCCCGGTTCAGGGGCGACTCCACCCCCCACCAGCGATCGAAGAAACGGGGAGCTCCCAGCCCACGGCGTGAGATCAGCGTGAGCGCGTCGATGCCGGGGCGAAGCTCCACGCCTTCGAAGCCGGCCTCCTCCAGCAGGAGCGCCAGACCGTGCGGCGTGTAGTTCCATGTGCTGCGCGAGTGGAACGGCTCCAGCTGCGAGGTCGAGCCGGCCAGCTGCCCGCCGGGCTTGAGCACTCGCGCGGCCTCGGCGAGCAGCGGCGCCGGGCGGCGCACGTGCTCGAGCACCTGGGCGCAGTACACCACGTCGAATCGCCCGTCCTCGAAGGGCAGGTGCTCGCCGTCGAAAGTGTGGAACTCGGCGTCATCGCGCGTACGGAGGCGGACCTCGTCCGAGTCCTCGATGTCCACGCCCACCCACGAGGCCTCCGGCGAGAGCGACCGGATGATCTCCACCGAGCGGCCCGTACCGCAGCCCAGATCCAGCACCGCGGGCGACTCCCGGCCCTCCAGAGCGCGAGCCGCCATGTGCTCCGCGAGCGTCTGGCGCGAGTGGTCGCCCGGCACGCGGTCGCCGAGCAGCTGCCGGACGTCGTCCCCGATCACGGGGCGCAGTCAAGCATGCGGCGGGAAGGGCGTTTCGCCCGGAAGGACTCCGGCTCGGGCGAGCGAACCCGGACTTCGATGACAGATCTGAGCGTGAAGCGCACCCTCGTCAAGTCCCCGCCCGAGCTTTGGAGCGAGGTGAGCGAGGTGGAGAGCCTGGCACGCCACCTCGGCGAGCTGGGCGAGATAAAGATCAGCCGGCTCGAGCCGGAGCACACGGTGGCCTGGGAGGGCGAGCGGGCTAGCGGCACCGTGGAGATCGAGGCTTCGGGGTGGGGGACGAAGGTGACGCTTACTGCTGAGGCGTCAGGCGTCAGGCCTCAGGCCTCAGGGGCTGCGCCCGAGCCGGCGCCCGAACCCGAACCGGAGCCCGAGCCCGAACCCGAGCCCGAACCCGAGCCGGAGGCTCCGCCGGTTATGGCTTCTTCGCGGGCCGGGTTGTTTTCTCGCTGGTTCTTCAAGCAGCGCACCGACGTCGTCGCGGAGCCCGAGCCGGCGCCGGCGCCCGAACCTGAGCCCGTGGTGGAACCTGAGCCCGAACCGGAGCCCCAGGCGGACCATTCGGAGCTGCTCGCTGTGCTCGAGGGCACCCTGGACAGTTTGGGTGCCGCTCATCACCGCCCCTTCTCGCGCGGATAGCGCCTGGCGCCAAAACCGCTCTGTACCCTCGGCCGGGTGCGGCGGATCACGACCGTGGTGGGCTTGGCGTGCGCGTGCCTGCCGATGCCGGCCCAGGCGCAGACGCCCGCGCCGGCCACACCGGAGCTCATCGAGCGGGCGCTCGACCGCGGGGCGATCGACTCGGAGCGGGCGAACCTGCTGCGCGTCTACGCGCTGAGCGCGGACTCGCGGCTGCCCGAGGCCTACCGGAGCCGGACGCCGTGGCGCGGCACGCTGCTCGCCCGCCAGATCGACCGCGATCAGCCCGCCGTGCGGGCGATCCCCCCGGACCCGAATGTGGGCGCCACGTGCGACACCAGCGTCGGCGGCACCACCTCGCTCCAGACCACCCACTTCTACATCCAGTACACGCCCGGCACATTCGGCACCAGCGGCCTGACCATCAACGACTACGCCGCCTCGCTCGAGGAGGCCTGGGATACGGAGGTCGGGACGTTCGGGTGGGCCGCGCCTCCGCTGGATCCCGAGATCGACGGCAAGTACCACGTGATCGTCGATCCCACGATCGCGGCGGAGTCGCTGTACGGGTTCGTGAGCCCCGAGGGCAGCTACACGGAGGGCCCCGCGAACAACCCGAACACCAGCTGGGACGACGGCGACGCGGAGGCGACCTGCATGGTGCTCGCGTCCGACTACTCGGAGTTCCCCGGCACACCGCAGCAGGCCCTCGACGCCACCACCGCCCACGAGTTCAACCACACGCTCCAGTACGGCTACGGCGCGCTGGACGACGACCTGGAGGTCGGCGACGACGACCATGTCGTGGAGGGTGGCGCGACGTGGATGGAGGACGAGGTCCAGGACGCCTCCGACGACAACTACAACTACCTCTACCCGGAGTTCACCGACTCGCTGGGCTCGCACGACGAGGGCGACGTCTACGCCTACTGGCTCACGTTCCGGGGGCTGACCGAGCGGTTCGGCACCGGCACAGCGGGCGGCGGGCAGCAGGTGATGCGCGAGTTCTGGGAGGACGTGAGCCAGTTCGGCGGGGACGGGATGCTCAACCACCTCGACAACGCGCTCACGGCGCGTGGGAGCTCCCTGGCCACCGCCTTTCACGATTACGCCATCGCGGCGCGGATGATGCGCCCGTGCGGCGGCGGGTTCGTGCTGCCCTTCTGCTTCCAGGAGGCGGACGGATACGTGGAGTCGGCGGGCACCACCGACGCCCAGGAGACGATCAACTTCGTCGGTGGCTCGGCGTCCGGGTCGGTCGAGGACAACTACGCCCTGAACTGGGTCGACCTGCCCACTGGCGCGGTCTACGACCTCAGCCTCGGCAAGGCGTCCTCGGGCGGGCAGCTCCGGGCCACGGCGATCTGCGACACGGGCACGGCGCTCACCACCCGCGCCGTCACCGGTTCGCTGTCGGGCACGGGAAGCGTGGTCGCCATGGACTACGACGCGCGGGGCTGCACCCAGGCGTCGCTGGTGATCACCAACCAGGCGCAGACCTCGGCAAACCCCTCGTCCTCGGCGGCGCGCGGGTACACGGTCTCCACGCGGGTGCCGGATCAGGACACGCCGCCGGCCTCGCCCGCGCCGGCCGTGCCCGCGCCAAGACCGGCCGCCGACTCGAAGCCTCCGGTGCTCACGCTGCTCAGCCTCTCCCGCCGTCGCTTCCGCGCGTTCAGATCGGGGCCGGGAATCTCCACCCGCCGCGGCACCCGCCTGCGCTACCGCCTCGGTGAGAGAGCGACGTTGCGCATCCGCCTCCAGCGACGCAATCCGCGGGGGCGGTGGGTCACATTGCGCGGTTCGGCCATCGACCGCGGGGTGAGTGGCGTGAACTCGTTCCGCTTCAGCGGGCGCTGGAAGGGCAAGCGGCTGGCGCCGGGGTTCTATCGGCTGCGGATTCAGGCGAAGGACGCCTCGGGCAACGCGAGCAGCATGCGCACGACCCGCTCGCTGCGAATCGTCCGCCGCTAGGACAGCAACTAGAATCCGCCGCCGCCATGCGCCAGAAGGCAGCCGAGACATACGAGGAGAAGCTCGCCCAGCTCACCGAGCTGCGTGAGCAGGCGATCCACACCAACCCCGAGGCGGAGGAGAAGCAGCACGCCAAGGGCAAGCTGACCGCGCGCGAACGGGTCGAGAAGCTGCTGGACCCGGGCTCATTCCAGGAGCTCGACACCTTCGTCCGCCATCGCACCGCCGAGTTCGACATGCAGAAGAACCGGCCCTGGGGCGACGCCGTCGTGACCGGCCACGGCACGATCGACGGGCGCCCGGTGTGCGTCTTCTCCCAGGACTTCACGGTCTTCGGCGGCTCGCTCGGCGAGGTGATGGCGGAGAAGATGGTGAAGAT
Source organism: uncultured Thermoleophilaceae bacterium (assembly GCA_963764665.1). Lineage (GTDB taxonomy): Bacteria > Actinomycetota > Thermoleophilia > Solirubrobacterales > Thermoleophilaceae > JACVRW01. The sequence continues at coordinate 15,385 of CAVXTL010000006.1, forward strand.
CATGGATCTGGCGGCCAAGATCGGCTGCCCCGTGATCGGGATCAACGACTCCGGCGGCGCGCGGATCCAGGAGGGCGTCGTCTCGCTGGGCGCCTACGGGGACGTGTTCGTGCGCAACGTGCAGTGCTCCGGCGTGATCCCGCAGATCTCGCTGATCATGGGCCCGTGCGCGGGCGGCGCCGTCTACTCCCCCGCCATGACCGACTTCATCTTCATGGTGAAGGAGACCTCGCACATGTTCATCACCGGCCCCGACGTGATCAAGACCGTGACCGGCGAGGAGGTGGAGTTCGAGGAGCTCGGCGGCGCGATGACCCACAACAGCAAGTCGGGGGTCGCGCACTTCGCGTCCGAGGACGAGGAGGCGTGCCTCGAGGACGCGCGCTACCTCATGTCCTTCCTCCCGCAGAACAACCTCGAGCTGCCGCCGAAGATGGACTCAGGCGATCCGCACGACCGGATGGACATGGAACTGGACAGCGTGGTCCCCGACAGCCCGAACAAGCCCTACGACATGCGCGACGTGGTCACCAAGATCGTCGACGACGGGGACTTCTTCGAGGTGCAGGAGCACTTCGCGAAGAACATCATCATCGGCTTCTCGCGACTCGGCAGCCGCCCGATCGGGATCGTGGGCAACCAGCCGGCGCAGATGGCCGGCGTGCTGGACATCGACGCCTCCGAGAAGGCGGCGCGCTTCGTGCGCTTCTGCGACGCCTTCAACGTGCCCCTGCTCACGTTCACCGACGTGCCCGGCTTCCTGCCCGGCACCAGCCAGGAGTGGGGCGGGATCATCCGCCACGGCGCCAAGCTGCTGTACGCGTTCACCGAGGCAACGGTGCCGAAGCTGACCGTCGTCACCCGCAAGGCCTACGGCGGCGCCTACGACGTCATGAACTCGAAGCACATGCTGGCCGACTTCAACTTCGCGTGGCCGCAGGCCGAGGTCGCCGTAATGGGCCCCGAGGGCGCGGTGAACATCATCTACCGCCGCGACATCCAGAGCTCACCGACGCCGGACGAGCGGCGCGAAAAGCTGATGGCCGACTACAAGGCGCGCTTCGCCAACCCTTACTCGGCGGCGGAGCGCGGCTACATCGACGACGTGATCGTGCCCCACGAGACGCGGCCACGACTGATCAGCGCGCTCGAGACGCTGGAGACCAAGCGCGTGGCCACGCCGAAGCGCAAGCACGGGAACATTCCGCTCTAACGCTTCAGCCTCACCGTCCGCCGCAGCACGCGGGCGTTGCCGGCGGCGTCGGCGACGGTGACCTTCACCTTCACCCTCACCTTGCGGCGCTTGCGAAGCGCGCGCTTGATCGCCCTGCGCGCCTTGGCCGACAGTTTCAGCTTCAGCGTTGCCCTGCTGCCGCTGCGGATCGACTTGGTGGTGCGCTTGAGGCCGAAGCGCTTCGCCTTTACGACCGGCACGTTCGTGCTCGCCGTCCCCACTGCCCGGCAGGCCTCGTTCACGCACGTGACCGTGACCGCGACGCTCTTCCCCAGCTTCTGGGTCCGCTTGCCCGACAGCCGTGCGAGCGGGGCCGTGCTGTCCGCGCCCCCCGCGCCGCCCGGGCCGCCGGGCCCGCCCGCCGCTGCGAGCGTGAAGGCGCGAACAGCCGGACTGGCGTCAACATTCCCCACGTTGTCGACAGCCCGGACCTGGAAGCTGTGCGCGCCGGCGACCAGGGCAGCCGTCGTGAACGGCGAGCTGCAGGCGGCGAACGCGCCGCCGTCGACCTTGCACTGGAACGTCGCGCCCGCATCGGCGGACGAGAACGAGAACGTCGGGGTCGAGTCACCCGTTGCGCCTGAGGGCCCGGCCGTGACGGACGTGTCCGGCGGCGTGACGTCCGCCGCCATGTACACGTCGGTCCTGTTCGTGTCGACGTCCTGCGACGTGAACGCCTGTGTGGTGCTGTAGAAGACGCTCTCGCCGTCTGGCGTGGCGACGCCGAAGTCCGCGCCCGCGTTGTTGGGATCCGCCACGCCGGTCGGCTTCGAGATCAGCGTCGTGACGCCGTCGTGGCGCTCGTAGATGTCCTGGTCCCCCCCGTCGGCGTCGTCGCTCGTGAGCTGCTGGCCCGTCGAGAGGAAGACCCGGGTGCCGTCCTCAGAAGCGCCGGCGAAGCTGACCGGAGCGTTGTTGGGGTCGGCGATCCCGGTCGGCTTGGAGACCAGGCTCGTGATGCCCCCCGAGCGCTGGTAGATATCCCCCGCGCCGGCGTCGCCGTCGTCGGTGGTCAGGCTCTCATCAGAATCGAAGAAGATGCGGGCATTGGAGGTCGAGGCGTACTTGAAGGATGCGCCCGCGTCGTCTGGATCCACGACCCCGGTCGGCGCCGAGACGAGCGACGTGGTGCCCGCGGCGCGCTCGTAGAGATCGATGCGGTTGGCGTCGTCGTCGTTGGTCGTCATCTCCTGGGTGGTCGCGAAGACGACCCTGCTGCCATCACCCGAGGTGGCGCTGAAGATGGCGTCGGCACTGTCGGGCTCGGCCACGCCGGTGTGCTGCGACATCAGCGTCGTCGTGCCCGTCGTGCTGCCCGTCCTCGTGCGCCTGTACACGTCGCCGCGGTTCGTGTCGCCGTCGTCGGTGGTCATCTTCTGGGTGGTCGTGAAGAAGGCGTGGTCGCCGTTGGGCGACAGCCCGCCCCAAGCCGCGTTGGCGGTGTTGGAGTCGGCTACCCCGTCGGGCGCTGAAATCAGGTGGGTCCCGGCGCCCGAGCTCCGGTAGACGTCGGTGAGATTGGCGTCAAGGTCGGTAGTCACGAGCTTCTGCGTGGTCGTCATGAACACGTCCACGCCGTCGTCGTCTACGGCCTGGAAGTCCACGCCCGCCGTGTTCGGATCGGCGAGCCCGCTCGGCTCCGAGGTGTGGAACGTGGCCCCATTGAAGCGCTCGTAGATGTCCTGGAAGGTGCCGTCGGTGTCGCCGGTGGTCAGCTGCTGGTTGGTCTCGAAGAAGACGTGAGTGCCGTCGGCCGAGGCGCCCGCAAATGTGGCCCCGGCAGTGTCCGGATCGATGATCGTCTGCGGCGCCGAGACCAGCTTCGTTGTGCCGGCCGAGCGCTCGTAGACGTCGATGCGGTCGTTATCGACGTCGTCCGTCGTCATCCGCTGCGTGGTCGTGAAGAAGACGCGTGTCCCATCGTCGGACGCGCCCTCGAAGGTCACGGCGCCCTGGTTCGGATCGAAGACGCCCGTCGTGGCCGAGACGAGCTTGGTAGTGCCGCCCGAGCGCTCGTAGACGTCGGTCCGATTGCTGTCGAGGTCGTCCGCGGTCAGCTTCTGGGTCGTGGTGAAGAAGACGCGCGCGCCGTCATCGGACGCGCCCCCGAACGTGACGTTCGAGAAGTTGGGATCCGCGAGGCCGGTCGGCTGGGAGATCAGGGTGGCCGTCCGGCTGATCGGCGCGGCGGTGGCGGCGGTGACCAGGGCGAGGGCGAGCGCGGTGGCGAGAGCAAGGGCGGCTACGAGTCGAGTGGGCATGGGCCCCAGGCTGAGCGCCGGGCCCCGGCGCCGCCATCGTGGAAACCCCGTAAATCGGGGCCGCGGCTCAGGCGGGTCCGGCCGCCCGCTCGCGCTCCATGGCGGCCGCCAGCGCCATACGGCCCTTCACTCCGAGCTTGCGGAACGAATGCGTCAGGTGAGTCTCGACGGTGCGCTCGGAGAGGAAGAGGGCGGCCGCGATCTCCTTGTTGGTCCGCCCCTGATGGACGAGCCCGGCGACCTCGAGCTCTCGCGCGCTGAGCGAACCGATGCCGTCCGCTTCCGAACCGGCAGCCCCGGTGCGCGCCACGCGACGGCCAAGGCGTCGCAGCTCGCGTGCCGCCTCATCACGCGGGTGGAGCGCCCCGCACGCCTCGAGCTCGTTGCGAGCGCGCTCGAGCTCGTCCACCGCCCGTCGGGAGTCGCCGGCGGCCGCCACCGCTGTGCCGTGGACGACGCGGGCCCGGGCAGCCTCGATCGCGTTGCCCGCCTCGGCAAGCCGCTGCGCGGCGGCGAGCGCCTTCTCCGCCGCCTCAGCCGGCTCGCCACGCGCGAGCAGCACCCGCGCCCTGGCTTCCAGCGCCCATCCCGACCTCCCCACCAGGCCGAGGCCATCGACCGCGTTCTCGGCGCGAGCGGCGAAGTCATCCGCGCGATCAACCTCACCGAGTGCCAGCTCGGCGCGCGTGAGCATCCCGTGCCAGCGCGGCCGGAACAGCCGTCCGTTCAGCGGCAGCTCCATCCCCCCGCCGGCATCGAGGATCCGGGCCCGGCAGCCGGCGGCGTCGCCCGCCTCGAGCTGCGCCTCGGCCAGCATGAAGTGAGCGACCGCCGCACGCTCGTCGCGCCGCCCGCCGCAGAGCGCCACCGCGCGCTCTCCGATGGTGATCGCCATTCCGCCGTCCCCGACCAGCCACGCCGCCCAGCACCGGTGCATCAGCGACCAGATCAGGAACTCGTCGCTGCCGGTGAGCTCTGTGGCCGCGATCGCGTCGTCCAGAAGTTGAATGGCCTCTGGCACGCGACCCCGCCAGAGCAGGGCATATCCCTCGCTGACCAGGGTGTGTCCGAGCAGGTGGCCCTGTCCGCTGGCGCGCGCCACGGCCAGTGCGCGCTCGTTCGAGCGCCGCGCCGCGTCCATCCCCTCGACCATGCACTGACCCCAGGCGAGCCAGATGAACCCGCTGAGCCACGGCGTCAGCTCGTCGTCGTCGAGCCGGTCGAACTGGGCCAGGGCGCAATCGAGCTGGCTGCGGGCCTTCGCGACGCTCCCGACCCGCATCTCCCACACGGCCAGCAGCGTGCGCGCGCTGGCCTCCAGCCCCGCGTCGTCGTCCACGCTCGCCTGCTCGAGCACCTCCCCGGCCAGCCCCGGCACCTCGTCGAACTCGAGCGTGCCGATGCAGACCGATGCCAGTGCCAGCTTCAGGGTGGCGGCCTCGCGCGACCGCCGCTCGGGAAGCTCGCCCAGGGTGTTCAGAAGAAGGGTCTGGGCCTCGTCCGCGCGGTTGAGCAGGAACTCCATGCCCGAGCAGGCCGCGGCCAGGTTCGCGCGCTGCGGCGCGGCCTCGCGCGGAGTGAGCGCGAGTGCCTCGCGCAGCGCGTCGCGGCTCTCGCGGATGCGGCCGGAGGCTCCGAGGGCGGTAGCCCTCGGGACGAGCAGGGCGAGCCGGCGCTCCGGGTCGCCGTCGTAGGCCAGGAGCCGGAGCCCCGCCTCGAACCAGTGGGCCGCGGCGGCCGGAGCCCGCGGCGCGGCGGCGTGGCCGGCGTCGGTGAGAACCGCGACCGCCTCCTCGTCGCCCACCGGTGCGGAGCACTCCACGTGATGCGCGCGGGCGCTCGCGGGGGCGCCCCGTTCGCCCAGAAGCTTGGCGACCCGCGCGTGAGCCCCGAGCAGCCAGCCGGGCTTCGCCGCCTCATAGACCGCGCTGCGCACGATCGGGTGCCGGAAGCGGAATTGGCGAGGAAGATCGGTGGGCCGGACGAGGTCCGATTCGATCAGCTCGTCGAGCACCGTGAGCGCCGAGGCCTCGTCGCTGTCCGCCGCGATCCCCGCCAGCTCAGGATCGAAGGGATCGCCCACCACCGCCGCGCCCTCGAGCAGGCGGCGACACTGCGTGTCCAGCCGCCCCAGCTCCGATTCGAGCGCGGCGGTGACCGCGGCGGGAACGTCGTCCCCCAGCGCTCCGGGCGCGGGAGCGTAGGACCCGTCGTCGCGGACTGCGCGCAGCAGCTCTTGGAGGTAGAAGGGGTTGCCCCCGCTCTCGCGGAGGAGGCCGGCTCGGGCCTCGACACCGAGCTCCTGCCCGAGCAGGTCGTCCGCGTCAGCGGCGCTCAGCGCGGCCAGCTCGACGAGCTCCGCGTCGCGGTCGAGGGCCGCGAGCAGCGTCGGTGGCGTCTGGGACTTGCGGAAGGCAAGCGCAAACAGCAGCCCGCCCTTGGGGCGGCGGTGGAGCAGGTGGGTGAGCAGCTCGATCGAGGCGTCACCCGCCCATTGGAGATCGTCGAGGATCAGCACCAGCGGTCCGCGCTGGGAGAGCAGTTCGAGCAGTGCGCCCACCGCGCGATGCGCGCGGTAGCGCTCGTCCGGGAGCGCCCGGCGGCGGTCCTCGGACAACTCCGCAAGCGATGGGAACACCTCCGCCAGCTCCGCCAGCTCGTTCGCGGCGAGCTGCTCGAAGCGGCGCTGGTTGAGCGAGCCGAGGTAGTCGTCGAACGCATCCACGAAGATCCCGAACGGCGCCTCTCGCTCGAACTCCGCGGAGCTGGCACGGAAGACGGGAAGCCCGCGAGCGTCGGCACGCTCGCGCAGCGCGTCGAGCAGCGACGTCTTGCCGATCCCCGGCTCGCCCGTCAGGGCCACCGCGCGGGCCGGACCCCCCGGGAGTCGATCGAGCGCATCGTCGATCAGCGCGAGCTCCCGGGCGCGTCCTACCAGCCGGGTGGGTTCCAGCTTCGTCATCGGAGGGCCGACACCACCTTAGGTGCGCTCCCGCGGCGGCGCAACGATCAGGGGTTTCCACGATGGCGCCGCGCCACGCGCCTGCACGACACTCGGCGGCGTGATCTCGTTCCTCCTCCACCACCGGCACGATCCGCAGGAGTGCGGGCGCAGCTTTGCCTCGTGGAAGGACGTGACCAGCCCGCTGCGCCACGGAACCGCACTGGCCACCTGTCGCCGCGGCGGCCACGACCTCTGGTGGGTGGTCGACGCCGAGGACGAGGAGGAAGCGCTGGCCCAGCTGCCCCGCTACGTGGCCGAGCGCACGGAGGCGGTGCGAGTGGACCGGGTTCCCGTGC
>CAVXTL010000007.1:0-35356 GCA_963764665.1 uncultured Thermoleophilaceae bacterium
GTCCCTCGACCAACGCGGGTCCGCCGGTGCGGTGCACGCCCCCCGCCCGCAGCCCGGCACCCACCAGCAGGGCCTGGAGCTCCTCGGCGGAGCGCTCACGGCCGTCGTCGCAGACGTTCATCATCTGGATGTCCGAGACCGAGGCCACCACGTGGGGCCGGTTGCGCTCCTGGAGGTACTCGATCAGCACCAGCTTGGACCCCTCCGGCATGGCCGCCCGAACGGTCTTCAGGATCGTCGCGCAGGCCTGGTCGTCCCAGTCGTGGAGGATGTTCTTGAGCACGTAGACGTCCGCCGTGGCGTCCAGCGAGCGGAAGATGTCGCCCTCGGCGAGCTCCACGCGCTCGCGCAGGCCGCGACCCGTGAGCCAGCCGTCCGCCTCGGCCAGCACGCCGGGACCGTCCACCAGAACACCGCGCAGTCCCGGGCGCGAGTCGAGGATCGCCGCGAGCAGCGTGCCCACCCCGCCGGCCACATCGCAGAGCACACCGCGATCGGGCCACGGGTAGCCGTTCACGATGAAGGGGGCGTCCTGCTCGGTGGCGCCGCGCATGCCGCCGGCGAATGCGCGCTCCTCCTCGGGGTGCTCGGCGAACCACTGCCAGACCGAGCGGCCGTGCACCCGCGGGAATGCGGCCGTGCCGGTGCGGACGGTCTCTGTCAGGTCGGCCCAGGCGGCGGCGTTCGAGCTCGAGGCGAAGTAGCGCGCCCAGTCGCGCACGCTCATCGGGTGGTCGCTGCGGAGCGCCTGCCCCGTTCGGCCCAGCGAGAAGCGCCCCTGGAGGTCGAGGTCGATCACGTCGCTGAGCGCGAGCGCGCGCAGCACCCGGTGGAGGGCGTCGGCGTTCACGTCGAGCCGCCCGGCCAGCTCCTCCGCGGTGGCGGGGGCCTTGGCCAGCTCGTCGGCCACGCCGAGCTCGGCGACGGTGCCGATCATCTGGGTGCGAGCCATCCCCACCGTCTGGTCGAAGAGCGCCGCCTGGGGCGGCAGCAGCCTGTCGGCCAGGGAGTTGATACGGCGGCGCGCGCCCAGCACGCGGCGAACCGCGAACGCGGGTGGCGCTCGGCGCGCCAACTACGCCGGAACGGCGGAGCGGATGTAGTCCACGATGCCCTGGACCGGGGCGCCGGGTGTGAACACCTCGGCCACCCCCAGCTCCTTGAGCTCCGGGATGTCCTCGCTCGGGATCGTTCCGCCGACCACCAGCACCACGTCGTCGGCGCCCGCATCCTTGAGGCGCGACGCGATGCGCGGCACGAGCGTCATGTGGGCGCCCGACAGGATCGACAGGCCCACCGCGTCGGCGTCCTCCTGGATCACCGTCTCCACGATCTGCTCGGGCGTCTGGTGGAGGCCCGTGTAGATGACCTCCATGCCGGCGTCGCGCAGCGCGCGGGCGATGATCTTGGCGCCACGGTCGTGGCCGTCGAGGCCCGGCTTGGCCACCACCACGCGGATCTTCCGCTGGCTGCTCACCAGCCGATGCGGCCGGCGGGCTGCGGATGCTCCGCAGCCGAGCGACGCCGGACGCTCACACCGAGCCCCAGCATCAGGAGCCCGAGGAGCCCGAGGCCGAGCGCGTCCATTCCCGTGGAGGGAAGCGACGGCCCGTCGTCGGCGTCCGTCTCGGCGCCGGTGCCGGCTGCGCTCTCGGAGCCCGGGTCCGACTCCTCGCCGCCGGTCTGGGCGGCCTGCACGATGACCGTGCCCTTCATGTTGGGGTGCGGCGTGCAGATGTAGGAGAACGTGCCCGCGGAGTCGAACGTGTGCGACCCGCTCTGGCCGGCGTTCAGGATCCCCGTGTCGAACCCGTCGCCGGTGGCCGTGTGCGGCGTGGGACCCTGATTGGTCCACGTGACGGTGTCGCCCTGGTTCACCGTCACCGAGGCCGGGCCGAAGTCGAAGTCCTTGATGGTCACGCTGGCCGACGCGGCGGCGTTGGCCTTCGGCGGCGGTGCGGGCTTCTCGTCGATCTTCTGCACCTCGGGCTCCGCCGGTGCGGGCTCAGGCACGGTGGCGGTGGGTGCAGGCGCGGGCGCCGTCGTGGGCGCCGCGGGAGCGGGCGCCGGGGCCGGGGCGGGCGCCGTGGGGGCCGGCTCAGGCGCAGCCGGCGCGACCGGAGCCGTCTGTGCGGGAGCCACCGGCTCCGCAGTCGGCACCGCGTCCTCGGCGAACAGCGAGGTCGGCAGAATCAGGCCCACCACGAGCGCGTACAGCACGGCGAAGGAGACGAGGTGCCTCACGGCCGCGGAACCCTAACGGAAAGCGGCTATCGCTTGAAGCGGTAGTCGGCTCGGCGGACCGTTCCGTCGGCCAGCCCGAGCAGCAGCTGGCGGCAGCTCCCGGCCCACGAGCGCCGTGTCCTCCAGGCCAGCGCGTAGGCCCCGCCGCGGCGGCTCCACCGCAGCGCGCGGCCGTGACCGAGCAAGCGCGCGGGCTCGCCGGACGCCGGCTCGGCGCCCGAGTGACAGTCCACCTTCGCGACCTGGGGGAAGCCGCGGGCGAGCACGTGGCGCCCCTGAAAGCCGTTCAGCGAGAAGCGAACGAGCGCCACACGCCCGGCGCGGGCCCAGTTCACCGCCGGGCGGTTGCGCACCGGCCAGCGGAACCCGCGGAAGTCGTAGATCACCCGGTACGAGCTCGCGGCCGAAGCGGCGTTGCCGGCAACGTCGGCGGCCTCGACGGCGAAGCTCTTCGTCCCCACCGAGGCGGTGTCGATCGGCGTGCCGTCGGGCATGTCACCGGTGCATGACACGAGCGCCTCGTCGGCGCACTCGTAGTCGGCGAGCACCGGCGCGTCGAGCAGGTACACGGCGCCGTCGAGTGGCGTGCGAAGCGTGATCACGGGCGCGGCGCCGTCCGCCACCTGGGCGGTGTGGGCCACCACGGTCTCGTTGCCCGCGTGGTCGCGCGCGGTCACCGTGACGGTGCGCGGGCCGGCCGTGGACGTGTCGAGCTGCGAGCCGTCGGGCACGCTGCCCTCGCACGAGGCCAGCCCGGAGCCGCCCTCGTCGGCGCAGTCGAAGTCCACCGTGAGTGCCGACCCCTGCGGCACCTGCGCGCCGTCGGCGGGCGCCCTGAGGTCCACCGTGGGGGCCGTGGCGTCCGGCGGCGCGCAGCCCGCGGTGCCGGTGAGGCTGATGCGGTAGTCCCCGGGGACGCCCACGCTCCCGCTCCAGCCGGTCAGCGGCTGCGCAGCTCCCGGGCCCGTCGCTGGAAGCACTCCGCCGCTACCGAAGATGGCGCCCGCGGCGCTACCCGGGTCGCGGTTGTAGGGAGTGATCGCCAGGAGGTATACGCCCGGCGCGGTGGGTGTGAGCTCGTGGAGCGCGGGAAGCGTGGACTGGCGCGTGGCCTGCGAGTCGTCGTTGCCGTAGACGCCGAGGCCGGCGGCGTCGAAGAGGAAGAGCTGCGTGTCGAGCTCGGTGCCGCCCACGGTGGTGGCCGAGAAGGTGCCCCCGCCCTCCAGGCACACGCGGTAGAGATCCTGATCCGTCCCGGCGGCGATGCTGCCGTCGATCGCGTCCACGGGCGCGCCGGCCAGATCCTGGGCGGTGCCCGGAAGGTCGCCGGCGTCGCCGCTCTCGGTGGCCGCGAGCGCGGTCGCGGGCAGCGCCAGCCAGAGGACGGTCAGGCAGATCGAGATGAGCGGCTTGCGGTACGTCCCACCTGCATCGGCGCGATGCGGCGGGGGGCTTAGCCCTCGCTTCCGCTAGAAGACGGGTGTCTCGGTGTAGGTGCCGAACACGCGCTGCAGCGATTGCACGATCTCGCCCTCGCTGGCGTGGGCGCGAGCCGCGTCGAGCAGCGGCTCCATCAGGTTCCGGTCGGCCGCCGCCGCATCGCGCAGCTCGGACAGCGCTCGCTCCACGGCCTCACCGTCGCGGCGGGCGCGCACCGCCTGCACGCGGCCCACCTGCTTGCGCTCCAGCTCCTCCGGGATCCGCAGCGTGTCCGTGTGCGCGTCGTCCGACACGTAGCGGTTGACGCCCACCACCACCCGGTCGCCGCGCTCGATCTCCTCCTGGAGGCGGAACGACGCGTCGGCGATCTCGCGCTGCGGGTAGTTCTGCTTGATCGCCTCGACCATGCCGCCGAGCTCGTCGATCGTCGCGAAGTACCCGTAGGCCGCCTCCTCCATCCGATCGGTGAGCGCCTCCACGAAGTAGGAGCCGCCGAGCGGGTCGATCGTGTTCGTGACCCCGGTCTCGTGGGCGATGATCTGCTGGGTGCGGAGCGCCACCCGCACCGCGCCCTCGGTGGGGAGCGCCAGCGCCTCGTCGAAGCTGTTCGTGTGGAGCGACTGCGTGCCGCCGAGCACGGCGGAGAGCGCCTCGGTGGTGGTGCGCACGATGTTGTTGAGCGGCTGCTGCGCGGTGAGCGACACGCCGGCGGTCTGGCTGTGGAAGCGCATCAGCAGGCTGCGCTCGTCCCTCGCCCCGTAGCGGTCGCGTAGCTCGCGCGCCCAGATCCGGCGGGCCGCGCGGTACTTGGCGATCTCCTCGAAGAAGTCGATGTGGGCGTTGAAGAAGAACGACAGCCTCGGCGCGAACGCGTCCACGTCCAGCCCGCGCTCGAGCGCATGCTCCACATAGGTGAACCCGTCCTTGAGCGTGAACGCCAGCTCCTGCTGCGCGGTCGAGCCGGCCTCGCGGATGTGGTAGCCGGAGATCGAGATCGGGTGCCAGCGCGGCATCCGCTCGGAGCAGAACTCGACCATGTCGGTGACCAGGCGCATGGCCGGGTCGATCGGGAAGCACCACTCCTTCTGGGCGATGTACTCCTTGAGGATGTCCGTCTGGATCGTGCCCGCCAGCCGTTCCGCAGGCACGCCCTGGCGCTCGGCCGCCACGACGTAGAAGGCCAGCATCACCGCTGCGGGGGCGTTGATCGTCATCGAGGTGGACACCTCGCCCAGCGGGATGCCGCCGAAGAGCGTCTCCATGTCGTCGAGCGTGTCCACCGCCACGCCCTCGCGGCCCACCTCGCCTAGCGAGCGAGCGTGGTCGGAGTCGTGGCCCATCAGCGACGGCATGTCGAACGCGGTCGAGAGCCCCGTCTGCCCGTGGTCGAGCAGGTAGCGGAAGCGCTCGTTGGTCTCCTCGGCGGTGCCGAACCCGGCGAACTGGCGCATCGTCCACAGCCGCCCGCGGTACATCGACGGATAGACGCCGCGCGTGAACGGGAACTCGCCGGGAAGACCGATCCGCTCGGAGGGCGGAAGGTCGTCCTCGGTGTAGAGCGGCCGGACCTCTTCCCCGGAGAGCGTGGTGAGGAGCGCGTCGCGCTCGGGCGTCGCCGAATAGCGCTCGCGGAACCAGCGCTCGGCGTCGGTCATGGCCCTCGGCTCCACGCTCATCGCTCCAAACAGTCTAGGACGGCATACTCAGACGGTGACCGACATGGACAACGCCGAGCTGGCGGAGCAGGCATTCGCCAGACTCGCCGGCCGCGACTTCGACGGCTTTCTGGACCTGATGGACCCGGACGTGGAGTTCACCTCGCTGATCCAGGAGTCGGAGGCCAAGGTGTACTGCGGGCACGCCGGGGTGCGCCAGTTCCTCGACGAGATGTTGAGCGTCTTCCCCGATTGGACCCCGGAGGTCGAGACCACCGAGGTGTTCGGCGACGCCGTGCTGGTCAAGGTCCGCTTCCTGGGCACCGGGGCGGGCAGCGGCATGTCGATCGAGCAGGTGGGCTGGCAGGTGGCCCGGGGTCGCGAGGGGAAGGTCGTGGGGTGGCGGGTCTACCGCACGGAGGAGGAGGCGCGTGCCGCGCTCAGCGAAGCCGCAGACGCCGGCGCCGCGGACGAGCCCGCGCAACCAGGTACCCCCCGCCTCCGCCCATGAGCGCCAGCGCGCCCACGGCCCCGCCGAGCTTCAGGCGCCGCCCGAGCTTGTCGAAGCGCATGACCCGCCAGTGCTCCTCGCGCGCGACCCGCGCGAGATGGGAGTCCGGGTTCACCGCCACGGGATGCCCGACCGCCCGCAGCATCGGCAGGTCGGACTCCGAGTCGGAGTAGGCGTACGACTCGGAGAGGTCGATGCCGCGCTCGACGGCGAGCTGGCGGATCGCGGCCGCCTTGCCCTCGCGGTAGGTGAAGGGGCCCGCAGAGCGACCGGTGTAGACGCCGTCCTCGACCTCGGAGCGCATTCCGATCCCGCCGTCGAACACCAGCACGCGCGCCAGCGTGTCGGCCAGCTCCTGCGAGGCCGCGGTCACGATGAACACCGGCCGTCCCGCGTCCTGGTGCGAGTAGGCCTCATCGAGCATCTCGCGATAGAGCAGCGGCAGCACGCCCGCGAGCACGTCCGGGCCGAGCCGGGCCAGGTCCACCACCCGCCAGCCCGCGATGGCGTCGAGGATCCGCTGCTTCAGCTCCTCGGTGCCCTCGTCGGTGGAGCCGTTCAGGCGGAAGTGGATGTTCGCCCAGGCGTCGCTCAGGATCTGGCGGCGCGAGATCATCCCGGCGCGGTAGGCGGCGCGCCCGAAGTGGATCGCGCTGGACCCCTCGATCAGGGTCTTGTCGAGGTCGAAGAAGGCGGCTCCACGCGAATCGGCCATGGGCCGAGGGTACGCTGAGCCGCGTGGACCCGGATCTGGAGAGGGGCGTCCGGCGGGCCTACGCGGCCCTTGCGGCCGGCGACATCGAGACGGCGATGGCGAGCTTCGCGGCCGACATCGAGATGGTGAACCCCGAGTACGCGATCGAGAGCGGCGTGCGCAGGGGCCTCGACTCGATGCGGGAGGGGCTGCAGAACCTCTACGAGCAGTTCAACTACGAGTCGCTCGAGATCCTCGAGATCGACGAGGGACCGAACGGGCTGCTCGTGGTCGCGCGACTCAGGGCGACCGGGCGAGCCAGCGGCGTGCCGATCGACGAGACCTTCACGCACGTCTTCGGCCTCCGCCACGGGCAGGTGGTGAACTACCGCTGGTTCCGGACCCGCGAGGAGGGCCTCGAGGCGGCGGGGCTCGCCTGCTGAGCCGCTCGTTGCGGTCGCGGGGTGGTGATAGACGCCGGCCAGCCCGGGGAAGTCGTCCGACCACCCCCACTCCATCTCGGCGTCGTCGGCCCTGATGGCCTCGAGGTCCTCCTGCGCCACGGCCCTAGGAGCCGTTGACCTCGACGATCACGGCGTCGCCCTGGCCCCCGCCGGAGCAGATGGCCGCCACGCCGAGCCCGCCGCCGCGGCGGCGCAGCTCGTTCACGAGCGTCATCAGGATGCGGGCGCCGCTGGCGCCGATCGGATGCCCTAGCGCGATCGCGCCGCCGTTGACGTTGACCTTCGACTCGTCCACGCCCAGCATGCGCATCGAGTTGAGCGCCACCGAGGCGAACGCCTCGTTGATCTCGAACAGGTCCACGTCGTCGACGCTCAGCCCGGCCCGGTCGAGCGCCTTCTTCGCGGCGTTGGCGGGCGTGCGTGCGAGGTACGGGAAGTCGTCCGCCACGGCAGCCTGGCCGACGATCGTGGCCAGAGCCGGACGGCCGTTGGCCTTGGCCCACTCGTCGCTCGCGTAGACGATCGCCCCGGCTCCGTCGTTCACGCCCGGCGCGTTGCCTGCGGTGTGCGAGCCGTCCTTGTGGAAGGCGCCCTTCAGGCCGGCCAGCGACTCCAGCGTGCTCTCGCGCCGCGGCGCCTCGTCGATCTCCACGGTGCTCTCGCCCTTCCTCGACTTGACCGTGACCGGCACGATCTCCTCGGGCAGGCGGCCCTCGTCGGTGGCCTGGATCGCCAGCTCGTGGCTGCGCAGCGCGAACTTGTCCATGTCGGCGCGCGTGACCTCGAGCTCGTCGCCGACCTCGTCGGCCTCCTCGCCCATGCCCTTGCCGCTGAACGGGTTGGTGAGGCCGTCGTGCATCATCGCGTCGATCGCCTTGGCATCCCCCATACGGAAGCCGAAGCGCGCGCCCTTGAGCAGGTAGGGCGCATTGGACATCGACTCCATGCCGCCCGCCACGGCCACGTCGAGGTCACCCGCGCGAACGGCCTGGTCCACGATGCCGCCGGCGCGCAGGCCGGATGCGCAGACCTTGTTCACGGTCTCCGAGGAGACCTCCTTCGGGATCCCGCCCTTGATCTGGGCCTGACGGCTCGGGATCTGCCCCTGGCCGGCCTGGAGCACCTGGCCGAACACCACGTGCTGAACCTGATCGGGCGCCACCTCGGCGCGCTCGAGGGCGGCGGCGATGGCGGTGCCGCCAAGCTCGGTGGCGTCGAGTGTGGACAGGCCGCCTCCGAGCTTGCCGAACGGTGTACGGGCTGCTCCGAGGATGACGGTCTTGGGCATCTGCGTGGCTCTCCTTGACGACTGGCGGGGGCCGACAACGATACCTGCGGGCCTCTAGACTCGGGCCGCTCTTGGCTCCGATCCACGTCTCAGCCCGCCCCGGCTCGCCGGAGGACACCGCCGCCGACACACGCGTGGTGCCGCTGTTCGAGGGCGAGTCGCTCGCGGATCCGGCGCTTCAGGAGCTGGTGGAGCTCGGCGAGGCCAAGCCCGGACTACGGAAGGTCGCGGTCACCCACGAGGATGCGCCCGGCGGTGGCCGGCGCCGCGTGCTGATCGCGGGCTTCGGCAAGCGCTCGGAGCTCGACGCCGAGCGCGCAAGGGTGGCGGCCGCGGCGGCAGCCGGCAGGGCCAGGGAGCTCGGCGCCGTGTCGCTGTCCTGGGACGCGCCCCCCGGTGACGGCGTGGCCGGCGGCCTGGTCGAGGGCACCCTGCTCAGCCTCTACACGTTCGACCGCTTCAAGTCCGACCGCGACTCGAACGACGCCCCCACGCTCGAGTCGCTCGAGATCTCCGGCGACGCGCCGGGCGAGCCCGTCCTGAAGCGCGCCCGGGTGGCCGCCGAGTCGGCCAACGACGCCCGCGACCTCCAGAACCTGCCGGCCAACGTGGCCACCCCGAGCTTCCTGGCCGAGCGCGCGAGGGAGATCGCCGACGACCACGAGACGCTCGAGGTCGAGCTGCTCGACCGCGAGGCGATCGTGGCGCGCGGCATGGGCGCGTTCGCCTCAGTGGCCCAGGGCACGCACGTGGAGCCGCGGCTGATCGTGCTGCGCTACCGCCCCAAGGACGCGCGCGGCCCGCATCTGAGCTACGTGGGCAAGGCGGTGACCTTCGACACGGGCGGGATCTCGATCAAGCCCTCTTCGAAGATGCAGGAGATGAAGTTCGACATGTCGGGCGGCGCCGCCGTGATCGAGGCGGTGGCCGGCATCGCCCAGCTCGGCCTGCCGGTCACCCTGACCGCCGTGGTGCCGTCCACGGAGAACATGCCGAGCGGCCACGCCGTCAAGCCCGGCGACATCGTGACCGCGATGAACGGCAAGACGATCGAGGTCAACAACACCGACGCCGAGGGCCGGCTGATCCTGGCCGACGCCCTCTGCTACGCGGTGGAGCAGGGCGCCGAGCGGATCGTGGACCTCGCCACCCTCACCGGCGCGATCCTCGTCGCGCTCGGGCACACCTACGCCGGCCTCTACTCCAACGACGACGGCTGGTGCGCGGACGTGGCGGCCGCGGGCGAGACGACCGGTGAGATCTGCTGGCGGATGCCGCTCCACTCCGAGTACTTCGAGCTGACCAAGGGCAAGTTCGCGGACCTCACCAACGCATCCGACGCGCGGGTGGCCGGCTCGAACTACGCGGCCCAGTTCCTGGGCCAGTTCGTGGGCGACGTGCCCTGGTCGCACCTGGACGTGGCCGGCACGGCCTGGGGAATGTCCCGCCCGTACGTGGGCAAGGGCGCCTCCGGCTTCGGCACCCGGCTCCTGATCGAGCTGGCTGCGCGCACGGGCGCCTAGGCGTCCGTCGGTCTCCGCCCGGCGCCGGGCACTGTGTCATCCAGGTACGACAGTGCAGTAGCTAAGTGACACGGTGGACGGATTAGGGGCGGGCGCAGCCGGCGCCGCGGCGCGCCAGCACGTCGCGCAGCCGGATGTCGCGGGAGGAGCTTCCCACCAGCACGCGGTAGCAGCCGGGGGCCACGCGCCAGCGGTTGGTCTTGCTGTCCCAGAAGGAGAAGTCGCGGTCCTCGAGCACGAAGGTCAGGTCGCGGCTGCGGCCGCTCGGGATCTCCACCCGCTTGAAGCGCTTCAGCGCCTTGGGCGGCTGCACGATCCCGGGCACCGGCCGCGGCAGGCCGAGGTAGACCTGCACCACCTCGGCGCCGCTACGCGGGCCCACGTTCGCCACCCTGAGGCTCACCCGCACGCGGCCCATGCCGCCGGGCGTGCCGCCACGCAGCTCGCGCACCGCGAGGTCGCGGTAGCGGAAGCTCGTGTAGGAGAGGCCATGGCCGAACGGGAACAGCGGCCTGATCCCGCGCCGGTCGTACCAGCGGTAGCCCACCAGCACGCCCTCCGAGTAGACCGCGCGGCCGTCCACGCCGGGGAACTGCGCCTTCGTGCGCGCCGGCACATCGGTCAGCGCGCGCGGATACGTCACGGGCAGCTTGCCCGACGGGTTGACCTTGCCGAGCAGGACGTCGGCGATGGCGTTGCCGCCCTCCTGGCCGGGCCACCACGCCTCCACGATGGCTCCCACCCGGCGGACCCACGGCATCGTGACCGGACCGGGTGACTGGAGCACCACCACGGTGCGCGGGTTGGCAGCGGCCACCGCGCGGATGAGGCGGTCCTGGAGCGGCGGCTCGGGCGCGCAGTCCAGGTCGATGCAGGGACGGTCCGAGAACTCGCCCGACAGCAGGTCGGGCGCGGCCGCCACGACCGCCACGTCGGCGCGGCGGGCAACGCGGACCGCGCGCTGCCGGTCACTCCCGTCGTCGTAGCGCACGGCGTAGCGTCCGCGCGCGGCCCGGCGCAGGCCCTGGAGGGCGGTGACCGAGTAGAAGGGCGCGACCCCGCCGCTCGAGGCCGCGTTGGGGCGCTGGTACACGTCGGCCGACTTGCCGATCACGGCCACCGAGTCGATCCGGCGGGCGTTCAGCGGCAGCAGCGAGCCGCGGTTGCGCAGGAGGACCATGCCGCGATCCTCGACCAGCCGGGCCACCCGCCCGTGGCGCTTGACCGGGATCGTGGCGTCGCGCGGGTAGGCCGCGCGGTCGAACACCCCGAAGCGGAACAGCACCCGCAGGTAGCGCCGCACAAGGTCGTCGATCGTGGCGGTGGTCAGGCGGCCCTCCGCGATCGCGGCGCGCAGGAGCGCCGGCTCGTAGTACTGCGGCTTGGGGAGGGCGAGGCTCTGGCCGGCAAGCGCCGAGCCGACCGTGTCGCCGCCGGCGTAGAAGTCCGACAGCACGAAGCCGTCGAAGCCGAACGCCCCGAACAGGGTGCCGCGCAGGAGCGGGCGGTTGGCGCCCATGTAGAAGCCGTTGACCTTGTTGTACGCGGTCATGACCGTGCCGACGTGCCCGCGTCTGACCGCCGCCTCGAAATGCGGCAGATAGATCTCGCGCAGCGTGCGCTCGTCGATGATCTCGTCGACGGTGAAGCGGCCGGTCTCCTGGTTGTTGGCGGCGTAGTGCTTCACGTCCGCGATCAGGCCGGCGCCCTGGAGTGCGCGGATCCACGCGACGCCGAAGTCGCTCAGCACGCGCGGGTCCTCGCCATAGCTCTCGAAGGTGCGCCCGCCGCGCGGGTCGCGCACCAGGTTGACCGTCGGGCCCAGCACCAGGTCGTGGCCGCGGCGCTTGGCCTCCGCGGCGATCACACGCGCGTAGCGGGCCGCAAGCTTGAGGTCGAAGCTCGCGCCGAGCGCCAGCGGAGCCGGCAGGGCGGTGGCCGGCCTGCTGTCGGGACCGATGCCCTGCCTGATCCCGCCCGGTCCGTCGTTGACGGCCAGCGGCGGCACGTCCAGCCGCGGGATCCCGTTCACGATGCTCGAGCTGGTCTCGGGATGGAGGATCCCGTCCACGTCCCCGCCCATGAGGTCGAGCTTCTCGTCGAGTGTGAGCTGGGAGAGCACCAGCCCGGCTCGCGCGTCGGCCGGCATCGAGCGGTCGCACCACGGATGGTCGCCGCAGCGGCCGGCCGCCTCGGCCGCGCCCGGGATGGCGACGCTCGTGACCGCCGCGGCGAGGATCGCCGCAAGCCTCGTCTTCCTCCTCACACGGTGGACCCTAGCCGGGACCTCAGGCGTCGTCGCGCCCCCCCGGCAGATGCTCGGCCTGGTCCTCCGGATCCGCATCGGGCGGCACCTCCTCACCCTCGGGGCGGCGCTCGAAGCGGCGGCCGCGCTCCATGCGCTCCTCCGCCTCCGCCCGCGCCTGCTCGGCCCGGGCGTCGTGGAACTCCGCCTCGCGCCTCACCTCCTCGGCGTGGAAGCGGCGCTCGTCCATGCGCCGGGTGCGGCCGCTGCCGGCCACGACACCGAGCCCGACCAGGCCCAGCACCGCCACGACTATCACCACGATCACCAGGGCGTCCATCTGTCTCCTTATGTCACGTCAGACGAGTGGCCCTGCCCACTCTGGGTGTGGCGGCGCGAGCAGCCTACCCTGAGCGGCTGACGCTACGGCTCTTCAATTCCCGCTTCAGCACCTTGCCGGTCGCGTTACGGGGAAGCTCGTCCAGGAAGACGATCTCGCGGGGCACCTTGAACCGGGCGAGATTCCGCTTGACGTGGTCCTTCAGGTCGTCCTCGGTCGTCTCCGACCCCTGCTCCAGAACCACGAACGCGCGCAGCCGTTGGCCGAAGTCCTTGTCCTCGACGCCGACCGCGGCCACCTCGCACACGGACGGATGGCGCGCCAGCGTGTCCTCGATCTCGGCAGGGAAGACGTTTTCGCCACCGGACACGATCATCTCGTCGTCGCGGCCCTCCACGAACAGGCGCCCGTCGGGATCGAAGCGGCCCACGTCGCCGGTGGCCATGAGGCCGTCGATCACGTCCTTCGTGCCGCCGCCGGTGTAGCCCTCGAAGAGCATCTCGTTGGCCACGAAGATCCGCCCGGTCTGACCTTGGGGCGTGGGCCGGCCGCTCTCGTCGTAGAGGCGGACGACGGTGCCTCGCGCCGGCGTTCCCGCCGTGCCCGGAGCCGCGCGCATGTGCTGCGGCGTGGCGATCGACGCCCAGGCCACCTCGGTCGAGCCGTAGAGGTTGTAGAGGTTCTCGCCGAACTCGTTCATCCAGTCGGTGGCCAGGTCGCCGGGCAGCGCGGAGCCGCTGGCCGCCACGACCTTGAGCGACGACAGGTCGTACTTGCGCCGCACGTCCTCCGGCAGCTCGAGGATGCGCTGCATCATCACCGGCACCACCGCGAGGACGTCCGCGCGCGTGCGCGCGACCTCCGCCAGGCAGGCCTCCGGGTCGAACTTGCGCCGGAGCACGTAGGTGCTGCCGAGGATGAGGCCGAGCGTGTAGTGGGCGAAGCCCCAGGAGTGGAACAGCGGCGCGGCGATGTGCACCGTCTGGCGGCTTTTCAGCGGGATCCTGTCGAGCAGCGACACCGCCGGGTCGAGCGTCTGCGGGTTACCGCGCGATGCCCCCTTCGGTGTGCCGGTGGTCCCGGACGTGAGGATCACCACGCGGCCCTCTCGCGACGGCGCCACCACGTCGTCGCGATCGCCCGTGTCGATCAGCTCGTCGAGGGTGGGGTCCGCCAGGCCGTCGGAGTCGTGCCAGGCCACGAAGCGCTTGCGCCGCTTGCCGGCCTCCGCGAGCAGCCCGCTGAACTCCTCGTCGTAGATGATCGCCACGGGCTTCTCCCGCTTGACCACCTCGGTCAGCTGCGGCCCGGCGAACGCGGTGTTGAGGTAGAGGGCGTCCGCGCCGAGCTTCGACACGGCCACCGTCGACTCGATGAAGCCGCGGTGGTTTCGGCACATGATCCCCACGCCGTCGCCCTCCTTGATCCCGGCGTCGGACAGGGCGTGGGCGAGCGCGTTGGTGCGCTGGTGGACCTCTCCGAACGTGAGCGTGCCGAGCTCGTCGACGATCATCGTCTCGTCCGGGAAGCGGGCTGCCAGCGAGATCGTTCCCGCGGCCGGGCTGCGCCCGAAGCGGGCCAGGGTGGTGAGCACCTTGACGAGCTTGTCCGGCCGGATCGGCCGGATCACTCCGGCGTTCACGAGCACCTTCGCGCTGCCGAGCGAGTACCCGATTCGGCCGGTCAGGCCTTTCCCTGGCTCCGTCACTTCCGTCGCTCCTCCTTCGAACTCACGTTGCAGGTTCTCGAGCGTGCGCTCGAAGTTGCGTCCGACCATCGGCGCGGACACACGATCCGAGATCATGCCCAATACGCCACCCGGGGCGTCGTAGGACAGCCGCAGCGTCACGCGCGTACGGCCATCCGAGGTCTCGCGCAGGCGCCAGCGCCCGCGCTGGTCGATGCCGGTGACGTTGGTCCAGCTGAGGTCGCCGGGCTCGTCGAACTCGACCACCTCCACGACCCCGCCCACCTCCGCCGAGCCCACCTTCATCCGCATCGAGAAGCGCGCGCCGAGCCCGGGCTCGTGATCCGCCGCGGGAGTGCCCTCCCCATCGACGGGATCGGCTCGCCCCTTCGATTCGCAGCGCGTGACCCCGTCGATGAACTGCGGGTAGGCGGCGGGATCGCGCACCCGCTCCCAGATGTCCTCGCGAGGGGCGTCGATCGTGCGCGAGCGCTCGACGCGCATCAGCCGAGCACCGGCAGCCGGCGTTCTGCCTGAAGCGCCGTGAGGGCCACCTGCATGCGCCCCAGCACCTCGTGGTAGACCTCGTTCAGGTCCGGCTCCTCGCCGAACTCCTCGCGCAGGTCGATCGGCTCGAGCACGTCGATCGTGATCTTGGCCGGCAGCGGCACGTGCCCGAGCATGTCGCCCACGTTCAGCACCCACGGCAGCGCCAGCGACACCGGCAGCACCTTCAGCCGGAACATGCGGTCGAGGCGCAGCAGCCGCGCGAGCCCCTCCCCGCGCGTGAGGAACAGGGCGGTCTCCTGCCCGCCGACGGACACCACCGGGACGATCGGCACGTCGTGCTTCAGGGCGAGACGCAGGAAGCCCTTGCGACCGTCGAAGTCCACGCGGCCGGACTCCCAGGTCGGGCGGTGCACCTCGTAGTCCCCGCCCGGGTACACGAGCAGCGCGGCGCCCGACTCGAGCGCCTTGGCGGCGTTCGCGGGATTGGCGGCCACGGTGCCGTACTTGCGCAGGAACCCGAGCCCCGGCATCGACAGCACCAGGTTGTGGGCCAGCTGGTAGAAGCGCCGCTCGACGCCGAAGTAGGTGCTGAAGGCGAGCGTGAAGACCCCGGTGTCCACGGTCATGTTGCCGCCGGAGTGGTTGCCCACCAGCAGCACCGGGCCGTCCTCGGGGATGCGGTCGAGCCCGCGCACCTCGGCGCGGAAGTAGAGGCTGGCGAGCAGCCACAGGCGCGGGAGGGTGTCGCGGATGTAGTCCGGGTCGCGCTCGTCGAGGTCCGCCTTCGGCACGCGTCGCTGCGCCTGCTCGGCCACCGCCCCGATGGCGCGCCCGGCTGCGCCGGCGAGCGAGGTCACGAGGCTCACGGCGTTGCCCGCGGCCGTGGGCGCGCTCGCCGCCGCCGGCTCCGGCGCGCCGCCGTTGGATGACCCGCGGTGCGCCCCCCGGCGCGAGGTGCCCGCGCCGCTCACGCGGCCCTCCGGGCGGAGGGGCCGATGGCCGGCCACGCCGACGGCGGGCCGGCGGGCCGGGCGATCTTGTGCGACTCGCCCGCGGGCAGGCCCTCGAGCCGGCCGCGCACGCCGGCGGAGCGGAGCTCCTCCGCGACCGTGTGCTCGGCCATGGCGATCACGTCGTCGCGCCGAGCCGGGCTCATGAGGTTCCGGCCCATCGCGCGAAGGTCGGCCGAGGTGGGCTCGATGAGCACCACCTTGGTGCCGTACCCGCGCACCTTGCGCGCCTCGTGGGCGAGCCGCCTGCGGTTGGCCGCGCGGCTCAGCTGCGACGGCCAGTCGAGCGGATTGACCGAACGCGGATCGTCACTCGACGAGAGCGGGTTCAGGCAGATCACGAGGTCGAGGCCGCGGCCGGCGAGCAGGTCGAGGTTCGACGCCGAGCAGACTCCGCCGTCCACGTAGCGGCGTCCGGCGATACGCACAGGCCGGTAGAAGCCCGGGATCGCACACGAGGCCGCCACGGCGTCGGCTATCTCCGCCGCCGGCGAGTCCACGCGGCCGAAGGGCACTCGCCTCCCCGTGGCGTAGTCGCAGGTGACGGCCCAGTAGTTGGGGTGGTCGACCCAGCGCCCGGGCACCGCGCGGCGAACCACGTCCTTGAGCGAGTCGGTGGAGATCACGCCGGCCGGCAGCCAGCCGGCCACCAGCTGGAGCGGAGGCCGGCGGAGCGGATTCGACAGCGCCGTGGCAACCATTCGCAGCGAGCCCGGGCCTAGCCCGGGCAGCCCGCGGTGTACCCGGAACACGGCTCCGGCCGCGCGGTCGACCTCGGCGGCGGGTCGGCCGTCGGCGTCGAGCACGCCGGCGAAGCTCTCGCCGCGCGAGTGGGCGACCATGAACCACGGCGGCACGCCGGCGCCGACCAGGGCGCCGACCATCGAGCCGGCCGAGGTGCCCACGATGAAGTCGGCGCTGCCGGGATCCCAACCGGTCTCACGCGCGAGGGCGTTGAGCCCACCGGTGAGCCACGCACCGCCGAGCACGCCGCCGGCGCCGAGGACCAGGCCGACCTTCATGACGGCCCAGGTGCCCCCAGGGGCGATCGGTCAAACGACGCGTATGCCGGAATCATGCGCTGTTCCAGCCTATTCCCCCGGCGGATCCGGGCGCGCTCATGACTCGCCGCTCTCAGGGTTGCGGTACACCTCCTTGCGCCACGGCGGCGTGACGCTGTCGTCCTTCGGCCGGTACCCGCCCGGCCGGCGCGTCTCGAGCGGGATCAGGCGCAGGCTCTCCGCGCTGGAGGTGCGCTCGCGCGCGATCTCGCCGGGTATGTGCCCGGCGTGGCTCCCGCGCGACACTCGGGTCCACCCGGTCGCCCGCATCCAGCGGTTGTGGCAGATCGCCTGCTTGCAGCCCTGGTAGTGGCCGTGCGAGCTGGCCCGCGCCCAGACACGACCGTCCGGGTCGATCCGGTGCTGGTAGCCCTCCCAGTCGTCCTCGTGGAAGCCGGGGTAGTCGCGGGTCCCGCGCACGACCCTCCCGATCAGCGGCAGGAGCTTGTTGCGCGCCCAGATCCCGTCCGAGCCCGCCCAGGTGGTGTTCGAGTCGGGGTAGTACATCCAGTACTGGATGAAGGTCCTGCCGTCCCGGCGCAGCAGGCGGGTGAACACGGTCGCGCGCTCCCCGGAGTCCGTGCGGTGGGCATCGAGGTCGGTAGCGCCGGGCGCGTCGGCGCAGGCGCGGCTGCGGCAACGCGCGTAGTCCACCGGCAGCTGGCGCTCACCCGGCTCGTAGACGAGCCCCGGCGCGTGCTCGCGCACCAGCGCGGCATCGGCGCGCACCGTAGGCGCGCGCGAGCGCGACGTCCCCGTCCGGACAGCCGCCGCGCGCGGCGCAGGCGATGCGGTGGGCCAGAAAGCCGCCGAACGAGCGGCCGTCGACCACAGGTGCCACCGCCAGCATGCCGCCCGCGAGCAGGCACACGAGCAGCAGCAGACCCGTCCACTCCACCGTCGCCTGGCCGCTTTCGGAAGGCACGCAGCGACGGTAGGCGGAGCGTCCCGACCGGCGGGTTGCGTGTGTGACGGATGAGCTAAATCAAGCCGGGCACTAGGCCCTGACGTCGACGGCCACCTCGTACATCTCCACCGCCGTGCGGTTGCCCATCCCATCGCCCGGAGGGCTCATCGACGGACACCTCCTCGTGTGGGAAACGGAGCGAGCATCGCGCCTGGTGGTCGCCTTGGCAAGGGCGCCGCCATAATCGCCCTCGTGAACGCGGCCCGCGACGCACAGCAGCCCGCCTCGATCACCATTACCTATCTGCACATCGAGGACGCCGAGGCCATCCGGGAGCCGGCGATGCCGGCTCCGCGTGAGCTCGGCACCCGCGTGGTTCAGGACTTCACCCGCAACCGGGATCTATACGCACGTGTGGGCGCCGACTACTTCTGGATCGACCGGCTCGGTTGGAACGACCGCCAATGGCGCGCATGGGCGGACCGCGTGGAGACGCACATGATCGAGCTGCGCGGCAGGACGATCGGGTACTTCGAGCTCGAGCCGGAGCCCAGCTCCACGAAGCTCGCGATCCTCGGCCTGCTCGGCGGCTACCACGGGCGCGGGCTGGGCGGCCACGTGCTCACGGCCGCGCTGCGCCGCGGCCTCGAGCTCAGGCCGCGGGTCTGGCTCACCACGTGCTCGCTCGACTCACCCGCGGCCCTCCCGAACTACCGCGCGCGCGGCCTCGAGGTGTTCAGGGTCGAGGAGCGGCGGTGGTCTCCGCGGGCTCGGTCTCTCGGCGCTTGATCGACCGATACACGTGCGCGCGCAGGCGCGCGAACTCCGGGAGCTCCTTCGTCTGCACCTGATCGCGCGGCTGCGGCAGGTCCACGTCGAGCGCCTCCTGCACGCGCGTGGGCGAAGGGGTGAGCACCACGATGCGGTCCCCGAGGTACACGGACTCGTCGATGTCGTGCGTCACGAACACCACGGTCACGCCGTATCGCTCGCGCACACGGAGGAGCAGGTCCTCGAGGTCCGCGCGCGTCTGCGCGTCCACCGAGGCGAACGGCTCGTCCATCAGCATGATCTCGGGCTGGTAGGCGAGCGCCCGCGCGATCGCCACACGCTGCTGCATCCCCCCGGACAGCTCCCACGGGTAGCGGTCGAGGAAGTCGGTGAGGTCGACCGAGTCCACGGCCTGCTCGACGAGTTGCGCGGCCTCGGCCTTGTCGAGCTTCTTCGAGCGCAGCGGGAACGCCACGTTCTGGCGCACGCTCATCCAGGGGAACAGCGAGCGGCTGTACTCCTGGAACACGAGCGCCATCCGCTCGGGAGGACCGTCCACGGGCTCGTCGTGGAGGAGCACCTGGCCGCTTGACGGCGGGAGCAGCCCCGACATGCACTTGAGCAGCGTGGTCTTGCCGCATCCGGACGGGCCGACGATGCAGACGAACTCGCCGTCCTGAACCTCGAAGTCGAGGTCGCCGATGGCCTCCACCGCGTCGTCGCCCTCGCCGTAGGTCTTGCTCAGGTGATCCACTCGCAGCATCGCGTCTCCTCGTCAGCTCAGCGCGCTCGCCCGCGCTCCACGATGCCAGCGGAGCACTCTGCGCTCGACCAGCGTGAAGATCGCGTTCAGCAGGTAGCCCAGGATTCCCAGCAGCAGGATGCCCGACCACATGTCGGTGATGTCAAATTGCCGCTGCGACTCCAGGACGAAGTAGCCGATGCCGTTGGTGCTCGCCACCATCTCGCTGATCACCATGAGGATCAGCGCAAGCGAGACGCTCGTGCGCATGCCGGCGAAGATCTGCGGCGCGGCCGCCGGCAGCAGGATTCGCCTGAGCCGGTCGCCCGTCCGGATCCGGTAGGCGCGGGCCGTCTCGCGCAGCGTGAGATCCACCCCGGCCACCCCGTCGATCGTGTTGAGCAGCACCGGCCAGAGGCAGACGAAGGCGATGATGAAGATCTTCATCGAGGCGCCAACGCCGATCACCAGGATCGCGAAGGGCAGGAGCGCGGGCGGGGGAATGGAACGCAGGAACTCGACGATCGGGGCGACCGCGCGCCGGGCGCGCGAATGGATGCCGAGGAACAGCCCGAGCGCGATCCCGAGGACGCACGCGATCGCATAGCCGGCCCCCATCCGCAGCAGGCTCGGCACCGCGTCGGTCCCGATCCGCTCGAAGAGCCAGTTGTCGGCGAAGGCTTCGAAGATCTCGGTGAGCGGCGGGAGGTAGTAGGTGTCGCTGCCCGCCGAGAGCAGTGCCCAGAGCCCGAGCGCGAGCAGCGGCACCGTCACCTCGAGGCCGTTGGCCAGCCATCGCCTCCCGCCCGTCATGCCGCCGCCCTGTCCACGCGCTGTGACGGATGCCAGTGGAGCACCCGTCGCTCGGCCAGGACGAACAGCTGATTGAGCACCAGGCCCAGCACGCCGGTGGCGAGGATCAGCGCGTACATGAGCTCCTCGTTGCCGCCCGAGCGCGCGAGGTTGATGGAGCGTCCCAGCCCCGCCGCGCCGATCACGAGCTCGGCGGTCACCGACAGGATGAGCGCGACCGCCGACGCGATCCGCAGGCCGGTGGCGATGTAGGGCACGGCGCTCGGGAGGGTCACGCGGAACAGTCGCTGCGTCCGCGAGAAGCCGAACGAGCGCGCGGTGTCGGTGGCCACCGGGTCCACGTCCTGGACGCCGTAGAGCGTGGCCACCAGCAGCTGCCAAAAGGATGCGAACGCGGCGAGGAACACCTTGCTCTGCATGCCCGTGCCGAAGGCGAGGATCGCGAGCGGGATCAGCGCCACGGACGGGATCGGCCGGAGGAACTCGATCAGGCCGCGCGACGAGCGGTAGAGCAGGTGGCTCGAGCCGATCACGATGCCGAGCGGGATCGCCAGGGCGATGGCGATCCCGAGGCCGAGCGCCCAACCCTGGAGGGTGCTGAGCACGGCGTCCCAGAACCTCTCTTGGGTGAGCTGATCGGCGAACGTGCCGAGCGTCTCGCTCATCGGGGGGAAGTGGTTGCGCGGCAGCACCCCGATCCGCGGGAGCAGGTCGAACAGGACCAGGACCCCCGCCACGCTCAGCCACGGCAGGGCCCGGTCCGGAATCCTCCACGCGCGGCCGGCCGCGCCCGCCCGGCTCACCGCCGGATCAGCTCGTCCAGGTCGGGCTGCTCCTCGATCAGCCCGTACTTCTCACTCAGCTCGGAGAGCAGCTCGATGGTGGGCTCGCTCAGGTCGGTCCGCCAGATCGGGAGCTTGATCTGCTCGGCCGCCTCGGGCGGGATCTCGGTGTAGTCGAGCAGCACCTTGCGCACCTCGTCCGGGTTCGACTGGGCGTACTCGAGCGACTTGTTGATCGCCCGCGTGAAGCGATCCACCACGTCGGCGTTCTCCTCGGCGTACTGCGTCGAGGTGAAGTAGGTGGCGACGGTGAGGTCCGGCGCCGTCCTCACGTAGAAGGGGTTGATGCCCTTGGCCGCGGCGGCCTTGCCCTGGCTCACGAAGGGCTCGACCACGCAGGCCCCGTCCACGCGCTCCTGCTCGAGCGCGGCGTTCATGTCGGGGAACGGGACCTCGGTGAACTTCAGCTCGTCCACCGCCACCCCGTCCTTCTCGAGCGAGGCCTTGATGGTCACTTCGCAGATGTTGTTCAGGGTGTTGACCGCGATGGTCTTCCCCTCGAGGTCCTTGCCGTCCTGGATCGGCCCGTCCTTCAGGACGAGCAGGTCGGCCCAGGCCTCGGACTCGTTCTCGCCGCCGAGCACTCCCTGGCTGACGATCTGGACGGGGAGGTCCTTGGACGCCGCGATCAGCAGCGAGATGGTGTTGGAGAAGCCGATCTGGAAGTCGCCGCTCAACACGGCCGGCGTAATCGCCGCGCCGCCCTCGGCGAGCTGCGGCTTGATGGTGAGCTTCTCCTCCTTGAAGAAGCCCTTGTCGATCCCCAGGTAGAGCGGGGCCACGTCCGCGATCGGGATCACGCCCACGTTCAGCGTGGTCTGCTCGCCCGCGCCACCGCCGCCGCCGTCGTCGTCACCGCAGCCCGCGGCCACCACGGCCACGCACGCCAACGCCACCAGAAGCACAAAGCCTCGCCTTGCCCAGCTCATCGGTCTCTCCTCCATCGATGGTCCCGCCAGAAGGCCCACACCCAGACCCACCCTTCCCCGGGCACAAAAAGACAAACAATTTGATTTGCTTGGCAATCGCCTGAGACCTCATCCCATTGTTTGTCCGACCCGTAGTTCTGGTATTCGATGGAGCCCATGGCCGTCGCTGCGGTGAAACCTGCCCACGAAGCGCCGAGCGCCGGGATCGGTGCGCTCGCGGAGCGCTACGACCCCGATGCGATCGACCTGCCCGGCG
The DNA here is from genome assembly GCA_963764665.1 of uncultured Thermoleophilaceae bacterium. Classification (GTDB taxonomy): domain Bacteria; phylum Actinomycetota; class Thermoleophilia; order Solirubrobacterales; family Thermoleophilaceae; genus JACVRW01. The sequence continues at coordinate 21,933 of CAVXTL010000007.1, forward strand.
GCGCGGCGCGCGTCCGGCTGCAGATCGACGGCGACCGGGTCTGGGACGCCGTGCTCACCCGGCGAAAGCTGAGCCTCCAGGCCCCGCGCCTCGACACACGGGCCGACGCGACGCTCACCGCCGACACCGCCACCTGGCGCCAGATCGCCGCCGACGTGCGCGGCGGGATGAGCGCCTTCCGCCGCGGGAAGCTCCGCATCCGCGGCAGCCTCCACGTGGGCGTCGGCTTCCTGGCCGCCACGAGCGGCGCCACCGAGGAGTCGCGGCTCACCTTCGAGTCGGTGCGCACACGCAAGGCCGGCAGGCTCTCGATCCTGTCCGCCGGCGCCGGGAGGAAGACGGTGATCTGCGCGCACGGGCTCGGCGGCACCAAGGCCTCGTTCCTCCCCACCGTGGCCGCGCTGGCCGAGCACTACCGCGTGGTGGCGGTGGACCTGCCCGGCTTCGGCGAGTCCGACAAGCCGATCGGCGCCCCGTACAACGCCCCCTACTTCGCGAGGTCGGTGTTCGAGCTGATGGACGCGCTCGACCTCGAGAAGGCCCACCTCGTGGGCAACAGCATGGGCGGCCGCGTGGTGATCGAGGCCGGGCTCATGGACGAGCAGCGGGTTGAGAGCCTGGTGCTGCTCAGCCCCGCGCTCGCCTGGCTGCGCGACCGCCGCTGGGCGCCGATCGTCAAGGCGCTGCGCCCCGAGCTCGGCCTGCTTCAGATCACGCCGCGGCCGATGGTCGAGGGCATCGTCCGCCGCTTCGTGGGGGCACAGGGCGGGTGGGCCGACGCGGGCATCGACGAGTTCCTCCGCGCGTACCTGAACCCACGCGGCCGCGCGGCCTTCTACGCCGCGGCACGCAGCATCTACCTCGACGAGCCGCACGGCCAGAATGGCTTCTGGACCCGGATGGCCGAGCTCGCCCCGCGCTCGATGTTCGTGTGGGGCCGCCGCGACACGCTGGTGCCGATCGCCTTCATGAAGCACGTGGAGGAGTGCCTCCCGGCCGCCAAGCACGTGGAGCTCGAGTGCGGCCACGTGCCCCAGCTCGAAGCACCCCGCGAGACCCACGCGGCGATGCGCAAGTTCCTGGGCTGAGGGCCGCGACCTCGGCGCCGCTGGCGCCCCGGCCCCCGACCCGGTACAACCCTTTCGTGGACCGACCGCCGGGACCGCGGCTTCCCCGCATGCTTCAGGCCATGCGCGTGACCGCGCAGCCGTATGGCTTCATGACGGCGCGCTGGCGCCGCTACGGCGACGTGTTCCGCTCGCATTTCCCCATCTTCGGGTCCGTGGTCTACGTGGCCGACCCGGCCGACATCAAGCGCGTGTTCGCCGGCGACCCCGCGGCCTTCCACGCGGGCGAGGCGAACGCGATGGCCCTGGGGGACGCGCTCGGGGAGCACTCGCTGCTCACGCTCGACGAGGGCCGCCACATGAGCCAGCGCAAGCTGTTGCTGCCCGCCTTCCACGGCGAGAGCGTGCGCCGCTACGCCGAGGTGATGGCGGAGGAGACCGCGCGCGAGGTGGACCGCTGGCCGCTCGACCGCGAGTTCCCGCTGCGGCCGCGCATGCAGGCGATCACCCTCGAGGTGATCCTGCGCGCCGTGTTCGGCGTCCGCGACGACGAGCGCATGAACCTCCTGCGCACGCGCATCCCGCGCCTGGCCGAGACCACCAGCGTGCTCACCTGGCTTCCGATCATGGAGCGCGACCTCGGCGGCCTGTCGCCGGCGGCGAAGTTCCGCAAGGCGCTGGCCGCGGTGGACGAGCTGATCTACGCGGAGATCGCCGACCGGCGCGCGTCGGAGCCCGGCGAGGACGTGCTCTCGCTGCTGCTCGCGGCCAGGCACGAGGACGGCAGCCCGATGTCCGACGTCGAGCTGCGCGACGAGCTCATGACCCTGCTCACCGCCGGCCACGAGACCACGGCCACCGGCCTCTCCTGGGCGTTCGAGCGCCTGATGCGCACCCCGCGCGTGATGGAGCGGCTGATCGACTCGCTCGACGACGACGAGTACCTCGACGCCGTCGTCAAGGAGACGCTCCGCATCCGCCCGGTGATCATGGACGTGGCGCGGAAGCTCACCCGCCCGACGGAGGTCGCCGGCTACACGCTGCCCGCGGGCACGCTCGTGCTCCCGGCGATCGCGGCCGTCCACGCACGGCCCGACCTCTATCCCGAGCCCGAGGAGTTCCGCCCCGAGCGCTTCATCGACGGGCAGCCGGAGTCGTACGCGTGGATCCCGTTCGGCGGCGGCGTGCGCCGCTGCATCGGCGCCTCGTTCGCACAGGTGGAGATGCGCGTGGTGCTCAGAGAGGTGCTGCGGCGCGTGCGGCTCAGCGCGCCGTCGGCCCGCGCGGAACGGCCGCGCGTCCAGCACGTCACGGTCGTGCCCGCCCGCGGCGCGCGCGCCGTGGTCACCGAGCGGCTGAGCCTGCCGGACGCGGCGGAGCTGGCCGCCGCGCCCGCGTAGGAGCTACGCGCCGGGCACCTCGGGACGCGACTCGGCCGGCGGCGCCGGCTGGCCCTCCGGGGCCGGGATGGCGGCCGGCTCCGCGCCGCCGCCCTGCTGTGTGCGCCAGACCTTGTTGAGCTCGCTCTGCATGTACCAGATGCCCACCGGAGAGATCAGGAACAGCAGGATGAAGATCACCGGGCCGCTGGCGGTCCCGTTCACGCCCACAGTCTCCTGGGAGCGCTGAACCCGCCCGCTCGTGGTCCATTCGGACACGATCGCCGGGATGATGATGAGCGCGCCGAGCGTGACCGCCCAGACGGAGTTGGCCGGCTTCTGACCGAGGTCCACGCCACGAGCCTTGCCGAGGTCGTGCATCTCCCGGTTGATGAAGTACCACCAGAAGAAGAAGTAGATGCCGAGCGTGATCAGGATGAGCCCGAGCACTCCCAGCGGGTTGCGAGCCTTCGCGGTCGAGTTCGCGCCTGCAATCTGAATCTCTTCGGCCATGAGTCCTCCGTCGCCGTGGGCAAGGTCCGGCGGCGCGATCGTACTCCGGCCGCCGGGCGCGGTCAGGCCCGAAGGCCGGCCAGCGCCAGCACTTCGGCAGCGGGGCGCTCCGGATCGTCGAGCGCCCCCGCCAGCCGGTCGCCCGCCAGGCCGCTGATCTTCTGCTCGAGACCGGCTTCGTCCAGCGGGCGCTCGGGCGAGCCCAGCGCCGCCTCGACGCGCGCCAGCTCGGCGCCGGAGGCGTCGAGCAGCACGGCCTCGGACTCGAGCAGCCCGCGGTCGGTGCGCACCTCGATCGCCGCGGCGCGCCGAGTCGCCTCGGGGTCCACGCCCTCGAAGCTCGCGATCGTGGGCGACCCGTGCAGCAGCGTGTACGCGATCAGGTACGGGATCGAGAACTTGGCCTGGAGGCCGTCGGAGGGCTCGGGGCCCACTCCCGCCGCCTGGAGCGACAGCGGGTGGACGACCACGGCCGCCGGCTCGGCGCCCGCCTCCCGGGCGAGCCCGGCGGCCTCGATCGAGCCGTGCGTCTGGAGGCAGCAGGGCCAGGCCTTGATCCAGTTGCGCTCGATCGCGGGTTCTGTCTCGCCGGGCTCCGCGTAGTGCCCGCCGGTGGCCTCGGCGTACCCGCGCGCCGCCGCCTCGAGCGGGGCCCGCGCCCCCGCTGCGGCCAGCCTGGCGGCGCGCACGCCGGCGGCCGCGGCCCAGCCGACCTGGAGCGCCTTGCCGTCCGACCCGAACGCCGCGCGCAGACCGCCGGCGCCGAGCAGCGCGAGGGCTATCGCCGAGCGCTGGGCCTCCGCGTCGAGCCCCAGCAGCCGCCCGGCCGCCACCGCCGCTCCCACCCCGCCGCAGACGGCGGTGGGATGCAGGCCCCGGTCGTACAGCGCGGGATGGCCGGCCCGCGCCAGCGCGCCCATCGCCTCGAAGCCGGCGGCGTGGGCGTCGAGCGCCTCCCCCACCGTGCCGGCCAGCACCAGCGCCGCCGGCGCCGTGGGCGCGGTCAGGTGTGCGATGCCGGGCAGGTAGGTGTCGTCGAAGTCGAGCACGTGCCCCGCCGTGGCGGCCGCTGCCACCGGGTCGTCGAGGGATCCCGCCGCCCGCGCCGCGCGCTCCTCCGCCCCGCGGGCCGCGCACGCGAGCCAGTCGAGCAGCGCCGTGCGGTAGCGCGGGTCAGCCATCCCCGCCGACCGCGTCGAGTCGCCGCCTGAACGCGCCGGCGCCCTCCACCTCGGCGCCGCGCTCGCGCACCCGCCGCCCGAGCGCGGCGTCCGAGGTGACCACCCGCAGGTCCCCCGGGTCGGCGTCGGCGGCCACGAGCGCGGCGATGTCGTCGTCGGCGGCGTTGGGCCCCAGGCGCGACGCGAAGTGCACCTCCACCGGACCGCCGTCGAGGTCGAACGGGCGGCCGTCCAGCACCACCGTCACCGGCTCCGCGCCGGCACGGGTGAGCGCGGCCAGCTCCTCCACCAACCTCCGCATGGCGCCGCGGCGATCGCGCCACCAGCCGTCGGGGCGCGACCCGATCACGTTCATCCCGTCAACGATCCAGCGGGTCACGGCTTCACTGCTTGCGGCGGACGTACAGGATGATCACGCCGACCAGCAGGAGCCCCGCCGCGACCTGGGCGCCCAGTGCCACGCCCGCCGACTCGTCCTCGGTGGCGTTCTTGATCGCGGCGAACATGATGGACGCGCCGAAGAAGAGGACGAGCGTCCAGAGAGCGGTGCTCCGATTCACGGCCTGACCATACCCGGGGCACCTGCTTCCGGAAGGCGCGGTTATCTACTCTCGGCGGCCGCATGATGGATCGTCCTGTTCTGGCCGGCGTGCTCGGCGCCCTGGTGATCGCGTTCTCGGCGATCCTCGTGCGGCTGGCCGAGGTCTCGCCCTCCACCGCGGCCGTTTTCCGCTGCTTCTACGCGCTTCCCCTGCTCGGGCTGCTGGCCTGGCACGAGCGGCGCCGGTACGGGCCGCTGCTGCGGCGCGACCGCTATCTCGCCCTGGCGGCCGGCGTGTGCCTGGCGGCCGACCTGACCTTCTGGCACCACTCGATCGAGGCGGTGGGCGCCGGCCTGGCCACCGTCCTGGCGAACGTGCAGGTTGTGCTCGTGGGCGTGATGGCGTGGGCCTGGCTCGGAGAGAAGCCGGAGCGCCGCTCGCTCACGGCGATCCCGGTGGTGTTCGTGGGCGTGATCCTGATCTCGGGCGCGGTGGGCGCCGGCGCCTACGGCGAGGACCCGGTGCTCGGCGTGGTCTACGGCATGCTCACGGCGCTGAGCTACGCGCTCTTCCTGCTGATCCTGCGCCAGGGGAACGCCGACCTTCGCCGCCCCGCCGGACCGCTGTTCGACGCCACCCTCAGCGCGGGGGTGTTCTCGGCGATCGGGGGCATGATCGTGGGCGACCTCGACTGGGTGCCGGACCTGGAGGCCCAGGCCTGGCTCGTGGTGCTCGCGCTGTCCTCGCAGGTGCTCGGCTGGCTTCTGATCTCGGTGTCGCTGCCGCGCCTCCCCGCGGTGCTCACTTCGATCCTGCTGATGCTGCAGCCTGTGGCCACCGTGTTCCTGGGCGCGGTGCTCCTCTCCGAGGCCCCGTCGGCGGTGCAGCTGACCGGCGTGGCCGTGGTGATCGCCGGAGTGGCGGTGGCCACGATCAAGCCGCGGACGCCGGTGGCCGCGTGATCCCGCTCCTCCCGCTGGCGGCGGGCGCGGGCGTGGCGGCGCTCGGGTACCGCACCTTCTGGTGGGAGCCGCGCCACGTGGGTCTCTCGTTCCACACACTGCGGCTGCCGTACTGGCCCGCCTCCGTGGACGGGCTGCGGGTGGGCGTCATGGCCGACCTGCACGCGGGCGCGCCGCACGTGCCGATCGCCCAGGTCACGCGGCTCGTGTCCTGGCTCAACCGCGAGGAGCCCGACCTGATCGTGCTGCTGGGCGACTACGCCTCCCCGCGCGTGCTCGGGGGCCGGCGCGTGGCCCCGGAGCCGGTGGCCCAGGCGCTCGCCGCGCTGTCGGCCCCGCTGGGGGTGTTCGCCGTGCTCGGCAACCACGACTGGTGGGTACACGGCAGGGCGATGGGCGCGGCGCTGGCCGCCACCGGCATCCGGGTGCTCGAGAACCGCGCGCTGCAAACAGGCCCGCTCTGGGTGGCCGGGCTCGCCGACCTCCGCGAGCGGGAGCCGTCGATCGGGCGCACCTTCGAGGCGATCCCCGAGGACGAGCCCGTGCTCGCCCTCAGCCACGACCCGGACCTCTTCCCGTTCATCCCGGACCGCGTGGCGCTGACCCTGTCCGGCCATACGCACGGCAACCAGGTGAATGTGCCGCTCCTTCGCAACTTCGTCACCCCCTCCCACTTCGGCACCCGTTACGGCGGCGGCCACGTGATTGAGGAGGGCCGCCACCTGTTCGTCAGCCGCGGGGTGGGCACGAGCACGCTGCCCGGCCGTTTTCGGGCTCCGCCGGAGATCGTGCTGCTCGAGCTGCGCTCCGAGTAGCCGCCGGCGCGCCCGGCATGAAAGCCTTTCGGTCTGTGGAATCGCAGACCGCCGCGCTCGGCAGGCGCCCCGACCTGAGCGAGGAGCTCGCCGCCTTCGGCCAGCCCGAGCTCACCCCGGGACGCGTGCTGGCCCAGCACCGCGGACAGTGGCTCGTGGGCGCGCTCGACGGCAGCGACTCCCTCGTCACGGCCCGGACGCGGGCCGTGGACCGCCCCGACGGCCCACCCGTGACCGGCGACTGGGTGGCGCTGGACGCCGAGGGCGCGATCGCCGAGGTGCTCGAGCGCCGCGGCGCGATCGTGCGCGCGGGAGTGGACACCTACTCGCGCCCTCAGACACTGGCCGCGAACGTGGACGTGGCGCTCGTGGTCGAGGCGCTGCCCGACCCGAACCTGCGCCGGACCGAGCGCATCATCGCGCTGGCCACCGCCGGCGACGTGCGCCCCGTGCTGGTGCTCACCAAGGCCGACCTCGAGCCGGAAGCGGACCGCCTGGCCGCCCAGGTGGCGCGCCAGGTGGGGCTCCGCGAGGCCCACGCCGTGAGCGTGCCCGACCGCTCCGGGCTGCCCGCCCTGGTGGGCGAGCTCGAGCCGGGGCTGACCTCGGTGCTGCTTGGAGTCTCGGGGGCGGGCAAGTCCACGCTCGTGAACGTGCTGCTCGGGCACGAGCGCCAGGCCACCCAGCCGGTGCGCGCCGGCGACGGGCGCGGGCGGCACACGACCGTGACCCGCGAGCTGATCCCCCTGCCCACCGGCGCCCTCCTGATCGACACGCCGGGCATCCGGAGGGTCAACGTCTGGGACGGCACCGGCACGGCGTTCGCCGACATCGACGAGCTGGCCACCCGCTGCCGGTTCTCCGACTGCCGCCACGACACCGAGCCCGACTGCGCAGTGCGCGGCGTCGTGGACCCGGACCGGCTGGCCGCGTGGCGCAAGCTCGAGCTGGAGCAGGGCGAAATCGACGCCAGGCGCAGCGGCCGCTAGCGGGCGTCAGGCCGTGCCGAGCGGGAGCCAGCGCTCCGGTGGTGGACCGCACAACTTTCCGTGAGAACGTGTGTTGTGCCGATCATCACCTGTCGTCCCGCCGCCCACTGAGAGGACTCGCATGCCCCGGATTCCGCTTGCCCGCCTGCTGTCGCTGCCGGCCCTGGCCGCCGTGACGCTCACGCTCGCGGGCTGCGTACCGCTCGCGAGCCCCGGCAAGACGGACCAGATCGAGTTCGTGAGCACATCCACGAGCGAGGGCTGGAAGTTCGACTACTACCGAAACCTCGCCTACCCCTGTTCGGTCAGCGGCTACCAGACGTTCGTGATCGGTACCAAGGTCGGCTCCAGCGATACGGCGTCCCGCCCGCTCTGGGTCCGAATGCACGGCGGCGGCGTGGGCTTCTTCGACGCGAACGGCAACCCGCAGCCCTCGGCCGGGAACAAGCGCGAGGAGCTGCCGTCGAGGCTCATCGGCGTGGTGCCCGACAGGGCCCTCACGGGCCTCGTCCGGGGCGACGCGGCCGGGTTCCGGCTCGTGTCGGTGTCGATGTGCAGCCACGACATCTACGGCGGCGGCGACCAGGCGGACCCGAACAACCCGAACACGACGCCCGACGGCAAGCCGCGCACGGTCAACGGCCTGTTCGCCACCAAGGCCGCGATCGCCTACGCGAAGGAGCGCTACCCGACCGGCAAGGTGTTCCTGCACGGCGGCAGCGCGGGCTCGGCCGGCGTCTACAACGTGGCCTACGGCATGCAGGAGGAGGGTGTCCCGCCTGCCGGCGCGATCGCCGACTCGGGCAGCGTCAACCGCCAGTGGGAGGTCGCGCGGGCCGAGCAGGGCATCTGCGGGGACGACGGGCGCGCCATCGAGGCGATCGCCGCACGGCTGCATCCGGGGATCACGCGGCCCAAGAACCAGCCCGACCTGCTGATCGCCCGCGGCGACCTCACCGTGCCGATCCTCCACGTGTGGAGTAGGGCGGACCCCAACGTGTGCGGCGAGACGCCCATGACGTGCACGCTGGCCGACGGCTCCACCACGACGATGGGCTCGGCCGACTGCTCACACGAGCTCATCCGCAGCGCCATCGAGGGACTCGGCGCCGGCAGCCGCTTCCGCAACATGCGCCTCTGCGTGAGCCCGGCGGAGGCGCCGGGCAGTTGTGCCACCCACGTGGTCACGAACAAGGACGGCACGAACACAGATCCGGCCCAGCCCGCGAACTACAACGCGGCGATCCTGGACTGGGTCCACTCGCGCCTGGGCGACCCGTAGGCCGGGCGCTAAGCGGTCTTCTCGACGACCATCGCGATGCCCTGGCCCACGCCGATGCACATCGTGGCCAAACCGAGCTGGGCGTCGTCGCGGCGCTGAAGCTCGTGCACCATCGTCGTCAATAGGCGCGCGCCCGAGCACCCGAGCGGGTGGCCGAGCGCGATCGCCCCGCCGTTGGCGTTCAGGCGCTCGTCCTCGGCGTCGATGCCCCACTCGTCGGTCACGGCCAGCGACTGGGCGGCGAACGCCTCGTTCAGCTCGATCAGGTCGATGTCCGCGAGCGTCACCCCGGCGCGCTCGAGCGCCTTGGCCGTGGCCGGCACCGGGCCGATGCCCATGATCCGCGGCGGCACTCCCGCCACCGCCACCGAGCTCACCTTCGCCAAGGGCCGCAGGCCATGCGCCTTCGCGTACTCGGCGCTCGTGATCATCACCGCGGCCGCGCCGTCGTTGAGCGGGCTCGAGTTCCCCGCCGTCACGGTGCCGTCCTCCTTGAACGCCGGCCTGAGCTTCGCGAGCGCCTCAAGCGTGCTGTCGCGCCGCGGGCCCTCGTCGCCCTCCACCACGGTGTCGCCCTTGCGCCCCTTCACCGTCACGGGCACCGTCTCGTCGCCGAAGCGCCCGGCGTCGATCGCGGCCACCGCCTTCTCGTGACTGTGCAGCGCGAAGCGGTCCTGGCGCACGCGCGGGATCTCGCGCTCGTCCGCCAGGTTCTCGGCGGTCATCCCGAGCGAGTCGGTGTGGCCGCGCGTCTCCATCTCGGGGTTGGTCATGCGCCAGCCGAGCGTCGAGTCGTAGACCGTGCGGTGGCCCGACTGGAAGGCCTTCTCCGCCTTCTGCAGCACGAGCGGCGCGCGGCTCATCGACTCCACCCCGCCGCCCACGTACACGTCGGCCTCGCCGAGCATCACGGCACGGGCGGCCTGAGCCACGGCCTCGAGCCCCGAGCCGCAGAGCCGGTTGACGGTGGCGCCGGCCACCTCGAGCGGGTAGTCGGCCAGGATCAGCGACATCCGCGCCACGTCGCGGCAGTCCTCGCCCGCCTGGTTGGCGCAGCCGAAGTACACGTCCTCGACCTCCGAGGCAGGCACGCCGGCGCGCTCGGTCAGGGCGCGCAGCGGATGCGCGCCCAGGTCGTCAGGACGCACGGCGCTGAGCTGCCCGCCGTGGCGCCCCACGGGTGTGCGCACCGCGCCGACTATCACCGCCTCGTGGCTGCCGCCGTAACTCATGGCGGCGAGTCTAGGCAGCCAGCTCGAGCAGCTCGCCCACGGCCTCGTCGAGCAACTCGGCGAGCAGGTCCGCGTCGGGCAGGGACTGACGGTCGGCGTAGACGCCGAAGAACGCCTGGTCACCCAGCGTGGTCATCCCGATCGAGAGCGCGTGCCGGTCCGGGATCGGCACGACGGGATAGACCTCCTCGAGCTCGCACCCGAGCATGTAGAGCGGCGCCGGCGGCCCCGGGATGTTCGACACGGTGAGGTTGAACGCGCGCGGGCTCGCCACGAGGTGCGAGAGGGCGTGCTGCACGGTGCGCGGCGCGTACCCGAGCGCTTTCAGCACCCGGTCCGCCCCCTCCGGCTGGCCGCCGCGCTTGCGCTTGCCCATCTCCTCCATCACCCACGCGAGGCGCAGCAGCGGGTCCGGCTCGTCACAGGGCAGATCCACGAACACGAACGAGATCTGGTTGCCGAGCTGCTCGCCTCCGTTCTCGCCGCGCACGCTCACCGGCACCATCGTCTTGAGTCGGACCTGCGGCTCACCGCGGCTCCCGAGGAACGCGCGCATCGCGCCCGCCACCGCGGCCAGCACCACGTCGTTGACCGTCGCGCCGAAGCGGCCCTTGATCAGACGCAGGTCGGCCAGCGGCCGCCGTGCCCGCGCCAGGTGGCGGCTCGGGGAGATCGGCTCGTTGAGGCAGGTCCGCGGGGCCGCCGCCCGCAGCGAGTCCGCGAGCGCACGCGCGCTCGGCAGCGCCTCGCCCGCCAGGCCGGCCAGGCGGCGCGGGTGGAGCGTCATGTCGAGCGGCCAGCGCGCGAGCTTCAGCGCCTCACCGGCCCGGTCGGCGATCGCGTCGGCGAGCAGGCTCATCACGTCGGGGGTCTGCGCCGCCGTCCAGCCGTCGGGCTCGGACGGGGCCGCCTCCGGCGTGGGGTCCACGAGCAGCGATGCCAGCTCCACGGCGGCCAGCCCGTCGACCATCGCGTGGTGCGCCTTCCCGATCACCCCCACCCTCCCGTCCGGAAGCTCGTCGGCGATCCAGAGCTCCCAGAGCGGCCGGTCACGTCCGAGCTGCTCGGACATCACATCGTCCACGAGCCCCCCGAGGTCGGGCGAGCTGCTGTGGTGCACGTGGCGGTCGACCGCGAACTCGCTGTCGTCGACCCATACGGGGTCGTGGATCGAGAGCGGCACGGGCGCCAGCTTCTGCCGGTAGCGGGGGGCGCGGCCCATGCGGCAGGCCACGTGATCGCGCATCTCCTGGAAGCGCGGCGTGGGACGACCGGGCCGCGGGCCGAAGCTCGCCGCCCAGCCAACGTGCATGTGCGCCGAGGAGCTCTCGAGCTCCAGAAACGACGCATCCAGCGTCGTAAGTCTGCTGCCGGACATTTGCGTACCTCCTTGTACCCCTGTGAGCCCGGACCTGCAGACGGGAATGTACGCACTTTGCGCGAAGTCCGTTCAGCGCTCCGGCCCCCCGGGTATCCTTCTAGACGGGAGGAGTGCCTTGGTAGCTAGCGGAAGGGCCACGTGAAGACCCAGAAGGAACGAGACGCCGCAAAGCGCGACGAGAAGATCGCGCACATGCAGGAGCAGATCGAGACGGGGAAGCTCACCGTCCGCAAGATGACGGCGAAGGAGCGCGCAGCGCACCCGCCGAAGCCGCGCACCGAAAAGCCGCGCCGCGGCCGCAGGTAAGAAACTCGCCGCGCCTGACGCCAAGGATGGTGTGGGCCCAGGGCGCAGCGCCACAGCCGTCTCACCCCGACCGCGAGGAAGCCATCGCTGGGTCAGACGGCGTCGTGCGTCCGTCGTGACGCCGGCCACGGAGGGCCACACGCTCGACACCGAGTCACGCGAATGGCTGGCCCGGCTGCGCGCGACGGGCAGCGAGCGCGACCAGGCGGTCGCCGAGCTGCACGCGCTGCTCCTGCGAGCGGCGCGCTTCGAGGTCCGCCGGCGTGCTCCCGCCGCCGACGCGGACGACCTGGCCCACCAGAGCGCCGACGACGCGCTCGTGGCCGTGCTCGCGAAGCTCGACGACTTCCGGGGCGCCAGCCGCTTCACCACCTGGGCCTACAAGTTCGCCCTGCTCGAGGCCGGCGTCAGGACACGCCGGCGGCTCTGGCAGGAACGCCAGGTCTCGATCGACAGCGACCGCTGGGAGCTGATCGCCGACCGCTCGGCGGGACCGGGCGAGGACGCCGAGACCGCCGAGCTGCTCGCTGCACTCCAGGTGGCGATCAAGGAGGAGCTCACCCCACACCAGCGGGACGTGCTGGTGGCGATCGCCCTCAACGACGTGCCGATCGACGTGCTCGCGGAGCGGCTCGACTCCACCCGCGGCGCGGTGTACAAGACGCTCCACGACGCGAGGCAGAAGCTGCGCCGGCATCTGGCCGCGGAGGGGCACACACCATGAGCGATCGCGACCGCCTCAGCCGCATCCTCGGGCCGGCCGGACCCGAGCTGACCTGCGACGAGTGCTTCGCCGAGCTCGACCGCTACGTCGAGGCCGAGCTGGCCGGCCAGGACGCCGACGCCGCCGTGCCCGGCATGCGCGCCCACCTCCAGGGATGTCCCGCGTGCGGTGAGGATCACGAGAGCCTGCTCGCTCTGGTGAGCGGCGAACGTAAGAACTCCTGACGCGCGTACGCCAACTCTCCTGACGCCGCCATCCGGCGGTCAACGAGAGACAGGAGTCGTGGAATGTCAGGAGCCACCGATGTGCAGACGCGGGTGCCCGGGGTCGGGAGGCCCTCCCCGAACGGAGGCGCCGAGCTGGAGAGCCGCTGGGCGGATCCGCGCTATCAGGCGTTCGCGATCATGCGGCTGGCGTTCACCGTCGCGCCGATCGCGTTCGGCCTCGACAAGTTCTTCAACGTGCTCGTGGACTGGCCGATCTACCTCGCGCCGTGGGTGAACGACATCGCGCCGGGCAGCGGGCAGGACTTCATGTACGTCGTGGGCGCCGTGGAGATCGTGGCCGGGCTGGCGGTGGCGTTCAGGCCCCGGTACGGCGCCTATCTCGTGGCGGCATGGCTGGGCGGCATCATCGTCACCCTGCTCACCTACTCGGGCTACTACGACGTCGCCCTGCGCGACTTCGGCCTGCTGCTCGGGGCCCTCACGCTCGCGCGGCTCGCCGCGTACTACGACTAGCCGGGGCGCTCCTGGCAAGCTGTTGGCGGTGTACCGCGACATCGCCACCGGCTTGCCTCCCGGCCCGCGGCTGCCGCGCTGGTTCCAGACCGCCGGCTTCATCCTCCAGCCGTCGCGCTGGATAGACGCGAACCGGCGCCGCTACGGCGACGTGGTGACCTTCCGGAGCTTGTTCGACCCCTGCTTCGTGATGGTGTTCGACCCGGAGATCGCGAAGCAGGTGTTTCGCGGTTCGCCCGACCAGCTGCGCGCGGGCGAGGCCAACGCCGTGCTCGGCCCCGTGGTGGGCCGGCGCTCTGTGCTGCTGCTCG
>CAVXTL010000008.1:0-191279 GCA_963764665.1 uncultured Thermoleophilaceae bacterium
GCTGGCGGCCCTTGGGGCCCTGCCGCCGGAGCAGGCCGGTCTGGCGTGCGAGGAACGCCTGGGTCTGCTGGCTCGCCTCGAAGCGCTGGCCCGACAGCGCCACGCCGAAGGGGTCGAGGCCGGGCACGTCGAGCGCCGCGAGCGCGGTGGCGTTGCGAGCCAGCCCGATCAGGAGGTAGCGGTCCTCGATGGTCACCCAGCCCGCGCCCCAGGCCACGTCGGCGCGCGTCCTGCCGGTGATGTGGGGCACGTTCCAGCGGTCGCGCACGATCCTGACGCCGGCGCGCGGCACCCGCTCCGTGCGGGTGGGCCCCTGCCCGCGCGTGCCGAACACCTCGGGCTTGAAGTACTTGATCAGGTCGGAGTCGCGCACGGACCCGAAGAGCGGCGTCAGCCCGTCGTACATCAGCGCCTGGTCGTCGGCCTTCGGGGGTGGCGGCACCGCCCCGTACTGCCCCGAGGGAATGACGTTCCGCGCGAAGCCGGCGTAGTCCCTGGCCAGGGCGGACGGCGCAACGGCGAGCGCGGCGACTGTGGCCACGAGGGCCACGCGCGCGACGACCGAGTTCACGGCCCGAGAGGGTACCCCCTTACGCTTGGGGACATGGAGCCGGTCGAGATCAAGGCCCGACACAACGGGCCCTTCAAGGTGACTGGGCCGATCCGGCTGATCGACGCCGACGGGAACGAGTACGACCTCGGGGAAGATGGGGAGCCGATCGTCCTGTGCCGCTGCGGGCACTCGGCCACCAAGCCGTTCTGCGACAAGTCCCACAAGCGGCTCGGGTTCGACGCGCCGGAGCGGGCGGACGGCAGCTAGGCCGCCGCGGCCACGAAGGTCTGGAGCGCATCAGCGTCCGGGGCGGGGTCGAGCGCCAGCTCCGGCGGCTCGTTGTCCGCCAGCCAGCCCCACACGATGCGCAGCTCGTCCACCTCGCCCGCCGGCACGGGTGTCCGCGCACCGCCCTGGAGGCGTGCCAGCGCGGCCTGCGTGCGCTCCACGAGCTCGGAGTGGCCCGGCAGCGGCCCCCAGTCCGCCAGCCGCCCGCGCACGATCCAGAACGCGTCGAAGCGGGGCTTGACGGGGTGACGCGCCAATAGCAGCCGCGGGGCCGCGTGCGTGGCCCGCAGGATCCCCTCGAGGCGCTCGAGCACCCAGGCCAGCCGGCCGCGGCGGCGCACCAGCGCGGCGGCGCGCTCGTAGCGCTGGTCGGCAGAGGCCTCGGCGATCCGGCGGTCGATCTCCTCGAGCAGCCGTCCGCCGGGCTCGGGGCCGTCGAACAGCCCGAGAGCCATGTCCAGCTGGCGCCGGTAGGCGTTGGGATCGAGGTCCCCCAGGCACGGCGACACGCAGCGCCCCATCTGCCCGTAGGCGGACGGGTTCTCGCGCACGTGCAGCGTGCGCCCGCAGTGGCGCAGCCGGTAGAGCGAGGTGAGCTGGTCGGCCAGCTCGGCCGCGAGCGCCCGGCTGCCGAGCGGCCCCACGTTCACGGCGTTGCCGCCGGCCGGCGCCGCGGCCACCTCGAGCACCGGGAACGGGATGTCGAGGCGGCAGCGCAGGAACACGTGCCGGTCAGTGCGCTTGAGCTTGCGGTTGCCGGACGGCTGCCAGTCCTTGATCAGCCGGTTCTCGAGCACGAGGGCCCCGAGCTCCGAGTTGGTGGGCCGGTAGTCCACGATCTCGGCGCGCTCGGTCCAGCCGGCGGGCGCGCAGAAGTGGGCGCGCGCCCGCGAGCGCAGCGACACCGACTTGCCCACGTACAGCGGCCGGCCGCGGTCGTCCCTGAACACGTACACACCCGGGTCGTCCGGGAGCGTCGAGAGGTCGGGCCGCTCCGAGGGCGGGATCCGCTCGGCCGGCTCGGTCTTGCGCGCCCGCCGGCGCGAGCGCATCAGGTCGAGCGCCTCGGCCACCGTCACCGCGTTCGCGCACAGGCGCGGGAACAGGGCGCAGAACACCCGCGCGCAGGTCAGCGCGTCGGGGAGAGCCCGGTGGACCTCGTTCACCTCGATGCCGAGCCCCTCGGCCAGGGGCGCCAGCGCGCGGCGGCGCGCCAGCGGAGCGAACCTGCGCGCGAGCTGGACGGTGCAGAGCGTGGGGGGCGCGGGCCAGTCGAGCCCGGCGCGCTCGAACGCCTGCCGGAGCACGCGCCTGTCGAAGTTCGCGCTGTGCGCTATCAGCACGCGCCCCTCCAGCAGCTCGGCCACCTCCGGCAGCACCTCGGCCGGCGTGGGCGCGCCGTCCACCATTCCCTGGGTGATGCCGGTGAAGCGCTCGATGCCGCGCGAGAGCGGCCGCTCCGGGCGAACCAGCGAGTCGTACGTCTCGTGCAGCTCGCCGCCGCCGACCAGCACGGCGCCGACCTCGGTGATCTCGCACAACTCCCCGCCGAGACCGTTGGTCTCGGTGTCCAGCGCGACGAACTCGACGCCGGCCACGGGTTGCTCGAGCAGCTTCACCGAGCCGATGCAATCTACGCCGGCGGACGGATGGAAACGGGCCTTGCTACCGTTGGGGGCGAAGTCGTCCACCCGCGCGCTTAGCCTCGCTGCATGGCCCGCTCCAGCATCCTCTTCGCCTGCTCGGCGTGCGGTCACGAGAGCCCGAAGTGGCACGGCCGCTGCCCCGGCTGCGGGGAATGGAACACGTTCGTGGAGGAGCAGCGCGCGCCCGCGCCCGCCGGGCGCCCGGCGCGCTCGGGCAAGGCGGTGCGCCCGGTGGCCCTCGCCGACGTGGAGGCGGCGGCCGTCGCGCGGATGAGCATGGGCATCGGGGAGCTCGACCGCGTGCTCGGGGGCGGCCTCGTGCCGGGATCGCTCGTGCTGATCGGCGGCTCGCCCGGCATCGGCAAGTCCACGCTCACCTGTGCGGCGCTCGGGAATCTGGCCGCCGCGGGGCGGAAGGTGCTCTACGTGTCGGGCGAGGAGTCGGCGGCGCAGGTGAAGCTGCGCGCCGAGCGGCTGGGGCCGCACGCCCTGCAGGTGCCGATCGTGGCGGAGACCGACCTCGACAGCGTGGTGGCCACGATCGAGGCGGAGCGCCCCGACGCCTGCGTGATCGACTCCGTGCAGGTGCTCTACGACCCGGCCCTGACCGGCTCTGCCGGCTCCGTCGGCCAGGTGCGCGAGGTGGCCGGCCGGCTGATGCGGGTGGCCAAGGAGCGCGGTACGGCGGTGCTGCTCGTGGGGCACGTGACGAAGGAGGGCGCGATCGCGGGTCCGCGCGTGCTCGAGCACCTGGTGGACTGCGTGCTCAGCTTCGAGGGCGAGCGCGAGCGCTCGTACCGGACGCTGCGGGCCCTCAAGAACCGCTTCGGCTCCACCAACGAGGTCGGGGTGTTCGAGATGCGCGACAGCGGCCTCGTGGAGGTCGAGGACGCGTCGGCGCGCTTCGTGGCGGAGGCCACCCACGCGCCGGGCTCCGTGGTGCTCTGCGCCATGGAGGGCTCGCGCCCGCTGCTCGTGGAGGTGCAGGCGCTGGTGGCGCCGAGCGAGCTGGCGCCGCCGCGCCGGGTGGCCAACGGCGTGGACCGCAACCGGCTGGCGCTGATCCTGGCCGTTCTCGCGCGCCACGCCGGCGTGCGCCTGGGCGGGAGCGACGTGTTCGTCTCGATCGCCGGCGGCGTGCGCGTGGAGGAGCCGGGCGCCGACCTGGCGATCGCGCTGGCCCTGGCGTCGGCGGCGAAGGGCGCGGAGACGGGCGCGGCCCAGCCGCCCGCCGCCTTCGGCGAGCTGGGCCTGACGGGAGAGCTCCGGCAGGCGGTCCACACCGACCGCCGGCTCGCCGAGGCCCGCAAGTTCGGTCTCACGAACGTGCTCCACCCGAGCCCCGGCCTGACGACGCTTGCAGCCGCCCTGAGGGGCACCCGCGCGGCACAGGCAGCGTAAGAGCCCACAAGCTCAACGAAGAAGCCCGGAGAAGGCCAGTCCCAGAGCCAAAAACGCCGGTGTGCGGGTGGCGCGCGGAGTCCTCCCGGGACCGGTGCGTTGTTGCACCGGGAGCCGGGAGGGCGAAGCAGCGACAGGACCCGCACCCAGGAACGCCCGACCCAAGGCTTAAAGCACCCCCAACGCCAAAAACGGCGCGCCCTGAGCCCCATTCGCGTAGAATTCGCACTCATGCCGTATGCCGGGGACGATGGAGGAGAGCTCGAAGCCCGGCAAGAGCCCCGGTTGGTCAGGGCGCTCGAGATGGTCGCACCGGGCACCGCCGTCCGGGAGGGTCTCGACAACATCGTGCCCGCCAGGACCGGCGCCCTCGTATGCCTGGGCGAGTCGGAGGAGCTCGGCTTCCTGCTCTCCGGCGGCGTCAAGCTCGACGTGGACTACACGCCGCAGCTGCTCTACCAGCTGGCGAAGATGGACGGGGCGATCATCCTCGCGGCGAACAGCACCAAGATCCTCTGGGCGAACGTCCAGCTCATGCCGGATCCCACCATCCTGTCGCTCGAGACGGGCACCCGGCACCGCACCGCGGAGCGCGTGTCCAAGCAGACCGACGCGCTCGTGATCGCCATCTCCGCCGGACGCGGCGTGGTGTCGCTCTACCTCGACGGCGCCAAGTACATCCTCGAGGACATCCCGGTGGTGCTGGCCAAGGCCAACCAGGCGCTGGCCACGCTCGACAAGTACCGCAGCCGTCTCGATCAGGTGTCCACCCGCCTCACGGCCCTCGAGTTCGAGGGGGGCGTGACGCTCCACGACGTGCTCACCGTGCTCCAGCGGGCCGAGCTCGTGACCCGCATGGCGGTCGAGATCGAGCGCTACATCGTGGAGCTCGGAGCCGAGGGCAGGCTGATCGAGATGCAGCTGGAGGAGACGATGGTCGGCGTGGCCGCCGACAAGTCCGCGCTGGTGCGCGACTACATCGTCGACAGCTCCGACGAGGCGCACGCCGGCGTGCTCGACGCGCTCGCCCGGCTGCCCCACCAAGACTTGCTCGACTTCGGTCGGCTGGCCGAGCTGCTCGGCTATGACCGCAAGCTCAACACCCTCGACCATCCAGCCGCGCCACGCGGCCACCGCATCCTCGGGCGCATACCGCGCCTGCCCAGGATGGTGGTGCACAGCATCGTGGCCGAGTTCAGCTCGCTGGACGAGATCCTCGCCGCAGGCGACGCGGAGCTCGAGTCGGTGGAGGGAGTTGGGGACGTGCGCGCGAAGGACATCCGCGAGGGCCTTCGCCGCCTGCAAGAGATCAATCTCGTGGACCGGTATCTACAGACCTGATGGGGAACAGCGGCGCATGAGCGCCGCAGCTACGTAGGAGGGCATCATTAGCGACGCAGTGTTGGAGCAGGAAATCGTCGAGGACCTCGAGATCGCACGGCCCCCAGCCGTGTACGAGATCGGCGACCAGGTCGTATACCCCCATCACGGGGCGGGCTTGGTCCTCAAGAAGGAGTTGAAAGAGGTGCTGGGCGAGAAGCGCCAGTACCTGACCATCAAGATCCTCCATAACAACATGACGGTGATGGTCCCGTGTGAGAACGCCGATCGTGCCGGGCTGCGGCGCGTGATCGGTGAGGACGACGTGAAGAAGGTGCTCGCCGTCCTTCGCGATGACGTGAGCCAGATGCCGAAGAACTGGAATCGGCGGTTCAAGCACAACCGCGAGAAGATCAAGACGGGTGACGTCTTCGAGCTCGCCGAGGTCGTCCGCAACCTCGCCATCAGGGAAACCGAGAAGGGCCTCTCCACCGGCGAGAAGCAGATGTACACCCGGGCCAAGAAGATCCTCGCCTCCGAGCTGATGTACGCGCTCGACATGGAGGAGGACGAGGCGGAGAGCCACCTCGAGGGGCTCATCAGCGAGGCGCACACGAGCCGGCACCCCGCGCCCGCTACGGCCTAGCTCACACCTTGTCCGTCGTCGGGATCATTCCCGCCGGCGGCAGCGGCGAACGCCTTGGGGCCAGCGGCCCCAAGGCGTTTGCCGTTCTTGCCGGCAAACCCATGTTGGAATGGAGCCTCGCGGCCCTCGGCGGGGTATGCGACCGCGTGGTGGTGGCCGTGCCGGAGGGGTACGAGGACCCACCGGATCGCGTGCGCGGCGGCCGGAGCCGCTCGGAGTCGGTGCGCAACGCCCTCGCGGCCGCGCCCGAGGCCACGGTGGCGATCGTGCACGACGCCGCGCGCCCGCTCGTCACCCGCGAGCTGGTGGAGCGCTGCCTGCGCGGGCTCCACGACTGCGAGGCCGCGATCGCCGCGGCGCGAATGACCGACACCGTGAAGGAGGACGACGGCGCCGGTCGCGTTGTGCGCACGCTCGCGCGCGAGCGGCTCTGGTCGGTGCAGACCCCGCAGGTGTTCCGCGCCGACGTGCTGCGCAGCGCCCTCGACGTGGCCGAGGAGCGGCTGGCCGCCGCCACCGACGATGCCTCGCTCGTGGAGGAGGGCGGGGGTAGCGTACGGCTCGTGGAGGCGCCGCCCGACAACATGAAGGTCACCACCGCGCTCGACCTGCAGGTGGCCGAGGCGATCCTGCGGACCCGATGCTGACCGACTACCACGTGCATCTCCGGCCGGACGAGGAGGACACGACTCCGGAGGCCTACTTCACGAAGGCCAACGCCGAGCGCTACCGCAGCAGCGCCGCCGAGCGCGGCATCGAGGAGCTGGGAGTGGCCGAGCACATCCATCGCTTCACGCAGTCGCTCGACGTGTGGGGCCACCCCTGGTACCGGCACTGGGCGCGCGACGACCTGGACGCCTACTGCGAGTTCGTGCGTGGGGAGACCGACCTGCGGCTGGGAATCGAGGCCGACTTCCTGCCCGGAGGAGAGGACCGCCTGGCCGCCCTTCTGGACGGGCGCCCGTGGGACTACGTGGTCGGCTCGCTGCACTTCCTGAGCGACGACGCGGTGGACCTGCACGCGTACCCGGACTGGCAGTCGTTCGACATCTGGCGCACGCAGGACCCCGAGAAGGTCTGGAAGCGGTATTTCGAGACGCTCGGGGAGGCGGCGCGCAGCGGCCTGTTCGACATCCTCGCCCACCCCGACCTCGTGAAGGTCTGGGGAGAGCGCGTGCCGCGCCCGGAGGGCGACCTGCGCCGGTTCTACGAGCTGGCCATGGACGGGATCGCCGAGTCCGACGTGGCGATTGAGGTGTCCACCGCCGGGCTGCGCAAGCCGGTGGCGGAGGTGTACCCCGCGGCGGGCTTCCTGGAGCTCTGCCTGGAGGCCGGCCGGCCGGTGGCTCTGTCGAGCGACGCTCACGTGGCCGAGCAGCTCGGCCACGAGTACGCGCCGACGGTGGAATGGCTCCGCGGCCTGGGGGTCACCGAGCTGGCGATCTTCGAGGGGCGCCGGCGGCGCATGGAGCCGCTCGGATGAGCGCGCGCTCGGGCATCGGCTTCGACTCTCACCGCTTCGAGGCCGGGCGCAGGCTGGTGCTCGGCGGAGTGGAGGTGCCGTGGCCGAAGGGCCTGAGCGGCCACTCGGACGCCGACGCCCTGGCGCACGCGGTGACCGACGCGCTGCTCGGCGCAGCCGGCCTCGGCGACATAGGAGCCCACTTCCCCGACACCGATGAGCGCTGGCGCGACGCCGACAGCATCGAGCTGCTGAGGCACACGTGCGGTCTGCTCGCCGCGAGCGGCCTCGCGCCGCTGAACCTGGACGCCGTGGTGCTCTGCGAGAAGCCCAAGCTCGGCCCGTTCCGGGACGCGATGCGCGAGCGCCTGGCCGAGGCGGCCGGCCTCGGCGCGGAAGACGTGAACGTGAAGTTCACCACCGCGGAGGGCATGGGGTTCGTGGGCCAGGGCGAGGGGATCGCCGTGATGGCCACCGCAAGCGTTGTCCCGATCAGCTCCGCGGGCGCCTGATCGGAATACAGTTTCAGTAGATGGATCGCGACGATGTCGCATTCGCCGGCGTGGCTGCGCAGGCGCGCATGGTGCGGGACGGGCAGGTGTCCTCGCGTGAGCTCGTGGAGCTCTACCTGGACCGCATCGGGCGCCTCGACCCGCTCCTGAACACGTATCGGATCGTCATGGCCGAGCGCGCGCTCGCCGACGCCGAGCAGGCCGACGCCCGCCGGCGCGGCGGCGACGTGCGCGCCCTCTTGGGCGTGCCGATCGCGGTCAAGGACACCGAGGACGTGGCCGGCGAGGTCACGCGCTGGGGCACCGCCGCATTCAGCGATCCGGCTCCGGCCGACGGCGAACTCGTGTCGCGGCTCCGCTCTGCCGGCGCCGTGCTGCTCGGCAAGACGAATCTCCCCGAGCTGGCCATCATCGGGAGCACGGAGGGCCCCGCGTTCGGCGTGACCCGCAATCCCTGGGACATCGACGCTACGCCGGGTGGCTCCAGCGGCGGCAGCGCGGCTGCGGTGGCCGCAGGACTGGCGGCGGGAGCCACGGCGTCGGACGGCGCAGGCTCGATTCGCATCCCCGCGGCCAACTGCGGGCTCGTGGGGCTCAAGCCGCAGCGCGGGCGCATCCCGCTCACGCCGTTCGCGGAGCACTGGCACGGCCTGAGCGTCCTGGGCTTCGAGGCGCGCAGCGTGGCCGACGCCGGGCTTCTGCTCGACGTGGGCGCCGGCACGGCCTCTCAGCGCCGCTACGCAGGCGCCGCCGAGCAGCCGCCGGGCCGGCTGCGGGTGGCGCTGTCCACCAAGGCTCTGCTGCCGGCGCGCGTGGATCCCCAGCTCCGGCGCGCGGTCGAGGAGACCGGCGAGCGCCTGCGCTCGCTGGGCCACGCGGTGGACGTGCGCGATCCCGACTTCCCGGTGGCGGCCGGCAACGCCTTCGTGACCCGTTACCTGGCAGGCATCGCCGAGGACGTGGCCCGTGTGCCGCGGCCGGACCGCCTTCAGCGGCGCACTCGCGGGTTCGGCCGGCTCGGCAGGCCGTTCCCCAAGAGCCTGGTCCAGCGGGCCAAGCGCGATGCCGTCGAGCAGGCGGAGCGGATCAACCGGATCTTCACGGACTTCGACGTGCTCGTGACGCCGACCACCGGCAAGCCCCCCGTGCGCGCGGCCGAGTGGGAGGGCATGAGCGCCATGCGCACCCTGCTGGGCAATGCGGACGCCTATCCCTACTCGGGGATCTGGAACCACACCGGCCAGCCGTCCTGCTCGGTGCCGGCGCCGAACGTCAGCGACAGGGGCCTGCCGCTCGGCGTGCAGCTGATCGGCCGTCCGGACAGCGAGGAGACGCTGCTCTCGCTGGCCGCCCAGCTCGAGGCGGACGTGGGCTGGACCGAGCGCCGGCCACCGCTCGCCTGACGCGGCGCGTAGGTCCCCGGCGCGACCCTTAGCCTTCCGCCCGTGCGCGAGGTGCGTCTACACGACACCCTCACCGGGTCGGTCCGCGCGATCGAGCCGCGTGAACCGCCGCGCGTGGGCATATACGCCTGCGGGCCGACCGTGTACGGACGCGTTCATGTGGGCAACGCGCGGCCCTACGTGCTGTTCGCGCTGCTGCGGCGCTTCCTGGAGCACGAGGGCTACGACCCGACGCTCGTGGTGAACGTCACCGACGTGAACGACAAGATCTACGACGCCGCTCGCGCGGAGGGCGTGCCCAGCGAGGCACTTGCGCGGGCCATGACGGCGGCGTACGTGGAGGACACCGACAGGCTCGGTCTGGGGCGGCCCGACAGCGAGCCGAAGGCGAGCGAGACGATCGAGGCGATCGTCTCGCTCATCGCCGACCTGGTGGAGTCCGGGCACGCATACGAGGCGGGCGGCGACGTGTACTTCAGCGTGCCGAGCTTCGAGGACTACGGCAAGCTCTCGAACCGGCCCACCGAGGAGATGCGCCAGGGGGAGGGGGACGACGCCGCCGCGCTCAAGCGCGCGCCCCAGGACTTCGCGCTCTGGAAGGCCACGAAGGACGGCGAGGACACGAGCTGGAGCTCACCGTGGGGGGAGGGCCGGCCGGGCTGGCACATCGAGTGCTCGGCCATGGCCGAGGAGCTGCTCGGGGTGGACTTCGAGGTGCACGGCGGGGGCTCCGACCTCGTGTTCCCGCACCACGAGAACGAGATCGCGCAGACGGAGGCGGCCCGCGACAGGCCCCTCGCGAGGCTCTGGATGCACAACGGGATGGTCGAGATGGGCGCCGAGAAGATGGCCAAGTCCGTGGGCAACATCCGCCTGCTGCACGGCGCGCTCGACGAATTCGGTCCCGAGGCGATCCTGATGTGGCTCGTGAGCGCCCACTACCGGAAGCCGATCGGCTACTCGGAGGAGGCTCTCGCCCAGGCCGAGGCCAACGTGCGCACGATCCGCGAGCTGGTGCGCCGCCTCGATGCCGAGGCAGGCGCCGGGGATATCGACGACCTGGCCGAGCGCTTCTTCGACGCCCTGGCCGACGACTTCAACACCGCGGAGGCCCGCGCCGTCCTCTTCGAGTGGGTGGACCAGGCCAATCGCCGCCTCGAGGCCGGCGAGCGGGTCGGGGCGGGGCGTCTGCGCGAGATGCTGTACGCCTTCGGGCTCGAGCGGCTCGTGGATCAGGCCGACGAAGAGGCCCCCGAGGACGTTCGAGAGCTGGCCGACCGGCGCGAGGCGGCTCGGACGGCACGCGACTTCGCCGAGGCGGACCGGTTGCGCGACGAGCTTGCGGAACAGGGCTGGGAGGTCCGCGACACCGCGGACGGCCCCCGCCTCGTCCGCTCTCAGTGATCGTCTACGGCCGCAACCCCGTCCGTGAGGCGCTCCGGGGCCCGCGCACGGTCGAGCATGTCTGGGCCACCTCGCGCGCCGCACGCGAGTCCTGGCTGGACGGAGTGGAGGTGCGCGTTGCCGCATCCGAGGAGATCGAGGGGCTCTGCGGGTCGCCGGAGCACCAGGGCATCTGCGCCGAGGCCGGGCCCTACCGCTACGCGGAGGCCGACACCCTGCTCGAGCCGCCCGAGGCGCTCGTCCTGTGTCTCGACGAGGTGCAGGACCCGCACAACCTCGGCGCCGTCTGCCGGGTGGCGGAGGCCTCAGGCTGCTCCGGCGTGGTGATCCCCGAGCGACGCTCGGCCACGGTCACCCCGGCCACGTGCAAGGCGTCCGCCGGCGCGGTGGAGCACCTGGCGGTGGCGCAGGTGCGCAATCTCGCCGACTGGCTTGCCACCGCAAAGGCAGCCGGAGCCTGGGTTTACGGCGCCGCCTCGGACGCACCCGTGGCCTACGACGCTCCGGACTACGGCGGCCGGGTCGTGCTGGTGCTGGGCTCCGAGGGGCGAGGGCTCAGGCCGCGCGTGAGCGCTGCCTGCGACGCCCTGGTGGCCCTGCCGCTCAGGGGCAAGATCGACTCGCTGAACGTGGCCACGGCGGCGGCCGCGCTCGTGTACGCCGTCTTGCACCTGCGCGGAGGACTTGACAGGGCTCCATAACTCACATATCTTCCCGCTCGATCAGGCTGAAGTGGAGCTTTAGGGAGTGACACTTCAGAGCAACCTGGCGCCAGGGGAGGTACCGCGCCACCGAGCTTTCAAGGGCTTTTCAGCCCGAGAGGAGCCTTCGATGGCCATTTCCGCAACCCCTCGTCCGGCGACGGCACGTCGCTATACGGGGCCAAAGTCTAACTCTGAAGCTGAGCTTGATGATCACTACCTCATCGCGCTCGCAAAGCAGGGCAAGAAGGATGCGTACGACAAGATCGTGCGCCGCTACCACGGCTTCGTGCGCCTCAAGGCGTCGTCGTACTTCCTCATAGGCGGGGACTCCGACGATCTCATCCAGGAGGGCCTGGTTGGGCTCTACAAAGCGGTTCGCGACTATCGCGCCGACCGCGAGTCGAGCTTCCGGAACTTCGCGGAGCTGTGCATCACGCGCCAGATCATCACCGCGGTCAAGACGTCCACGCGGAACAAGCACACCCCGCTGAACGAGTACGTGTCGTTCTCGCAGACGCCGGCGGCGGGCGGCGGTGACGGGGATCCCACGCTCGACGAGTTGCTTCCGGGGCCCACGGCGCACGATCCGGCGAATCAGGTGATCTCGACCGAGGAGCTCCACAGCCTCGTGACCTGCCTGTCCAGCGTGCTCTCCGAGCTCGAGAGCTCGGTGCTGTCCCTGTACCTGGACGGCTACAGCTACGAGAGCATCGCCGAGCGGCTGGCCTGCGACACCAAGACGGTGGACAACGCCCTCCAGCGCGTCAAGCGCAAGGTTGGGACGCACCTGGCCTCCCGGCAGGTCCTCTTGTAGGCCTTGGCCCGTAGGTAGAGGGTTTTCCGCCCTGGACGAATGTTCGGGGCCCGACCCTCTCGATGAGGGCGGCTAGCGGGATGGCCGATGGACTCGTATGCGGGTCCGCCCCTCCTTCGTATTGCCTCTGGCTGCCCTGCTCGCCCTCTGCGTGTACCGCGCCGAGGTCCAGCTGGACAACGCCTCCGCCCAGGCGTCCGCCGCCCCCGCACCCACCGTGCAGACCACGCCCGCGCCGGCGCCCCCCGCCGAGCCGGCCCCGGCTCCGCGGCCCGAGCCGAACCTGGTGAGCGTTCGCGGCCAG
Organism: uncultured Thermoleophilaceae bacterium; assembly: GCA_963764665.1. GTDB lineage: Bacteria > Actinomycetota > Thermoleophilia > Solirubrobacterales > Thermoleophilaceae > JACVRW01. The sequence goes on from CAVXTL010000008.1 coordinate 12,458, forward strand.
GTGGCCCTGCGCGAGCGCCCGGGCGGCGACGCGGCGGCGCTCGTGGGGTCCACCACGCAGTTCGGCTCCCCGCGCGTGCTGAACGTGGCGGCCCGCCGCGGAGCATGGCTCGGCGTGGTCACCGACGAGCAGCCCAACGGACAGCTGGCCTGGGTGAGGGCCAAGGACCCGGCCCTCCGCGCCGGCCGCACCTCATGGTCGCTTCACGCCGACCTGTCGGAGCGCTCGCTGGAGCTGCGACGGGGCGGCCGCACCGTCAAGCGGCTCAGCGTCGCCGTGGGCACCGCTTCCTCGCCCACCCCACCCGGTCGCTACGCCGTGACCGACAAGATCGACGGCTCTCGCTACGGCCCCTACTACGGCTGCTGCATCCTCGCCCTCACCGGCCACCAGACCAACCCGCCGCCCGGCTGGACCGGCGGCGACCGCCTGGCCATCCACGGCACGGACGTGCCGTCGTCGATCGGGAACGCCGCATCGGCGGGCTGCCTGCGGGCCGCCGACGCCGACCTCCAGGTCCTGATGGCCCGGACACCGCTCGGCACGCCGGTTTTCGTCCGCTCCTAGACCGAACTGGTGTTTCCAGGGTCCCCAGGACGGGTACCGGTTGCCGGCAACCCCGTCTGAGGAGGAGACAATGATCGGAATCCTGATCGCAGTCCTGTTGGCAGCCCTGGTGTTCGCGATCCTCGCTGCCCTTACCGGCTCCACGATCGTGGCCATCGTCGGCGCCGTGCTGGTGCTGCTTGCCGGCATTCCGTCCGGTGGCTTCGGATTCGGCTCGCGCTACGGCGGCAGAGGCGCCGCCTAAGCCGGAGGCGGGATTCGAACCCGCGCCACCCGGTTTACAAAACCGGTGCTCTACCCCTGAGCTACTCCGGCGGGGTGGGGCGAGACTACCGCGGCGTTGTGATGCGGCCGGCGAATTCGCGCCGGCCGCCGCGCGGTTCCTAGTGCGCTTCGGCGCTGGTGGCGCCGGCTGCCGCGTGCTCGATGTTCCCGTGGCCGTTGGAGGCCACCGGCACGTCCTCGAGCGGCTCGAACTCGCCTTCGGCGTTCAGGCGCCGCTCCAGCTCGCCCAGGACCAGGCCGAAGAGGAAATGCCGCCAGGTGGCCTGCGCGAAGGCGCGGCCGTTGCCGTGCAGCGGCTCGAGGTCCCCGCGCGCCGGGTGGTAGCGGTCCACCAGCCGTCCGAGCGGCCAGGTGGCCAGGTGCTCGGCGAGCGCGATCGCCACGCCGTTCGCGGTGGCCGGGCCCGGGGCCAGCGGGCGAACGAGCGCGTACCCGGCGCCGAAGGCGGCCCCGTTCACCAGGTGGATGGCCACGCCCACGCCCGGCCAGCCGCCACCCCGCGTGGCGAGCTTCCCGAGCAGCTCCACGTCGTCGTGGCGGGAGCCGAAGACCCGTTTGTCCAGGGGCTGCTGGGCTGCCCAGATGGCCGCGGCGGCAGCGCCGGCCACGGCTCCGTTCATGGTGCGGCGAAGCTCGATCACACGGGCAGCGTAACGCGAGGCGCCCCGGCGGGTAGCTGAGGGCGTGAAGGGGATGGGCAGATGGCGGCGCGAGCGGCCGCTCGCGCTCTATCACGAGCGGACGCGGCGGCGCGGGGTGAACTCCGTCGTCTACTGGTCGATCCGCTTCTTCGCCAAGCCCGCCCTGGTCGTCTACTTCCGCCTCGCCAGGCGCGGCCACGGGCTCATTCCCGAGGGCGGGGTGATCCTCGCTTCGAACCACCGCAGCTTCCTGGACCCGTTCGTGCTCGGCACCTGCGTCCCGCGGCCGATCTACTTCATGGCCAAGCAGGAGATCTTCACGAACCCGTTCGTCGGGTGGCTGCTCAACTGCCTCGGCGCGTACCCCGTCAAGCGCGGCGAGTCCGACGAGGAGTCCACCAAGACCACGCTGGCCCTCCTCGCGCGCGGCGAGGCGGTGGTGATCTTCCCCGAGGGCACGAGAATCAGGCGCGGATCGCTGGGACGGCCACGGCGTGGCGTCGGCCGGATCGCGCTCGAGAGCGGCGCACCGGTGGTTCCGATCGCGGTGTCCGGCAGCGAGCACGCGCGCCGCGGCTGGCGCATCAGGCCCGTGAAGGTGCACCTGCGGTTCGGCGCGCCACTCACCTTCCCGCGCGTGGAGAGCCCCTCGCCATTCCTGGCCGGGGAGGTCACCGAGCGGATCTGGCCGTGCGTGGAGCTCCAGTGGGAGTGGCTCGGCGGCCTGCCGCCGCTGCGCACCGCGGCCGTGGTGGGCGCCGGATCGATGGGCACGGCGGCGGCCGTGGTCCTCGCGCGCGCGGGCCTGGAGGTACAGCTCGGGTGCCGCACGAGCGAGCAGGCGGACCTGCTGCGCGCCGAGGGCGAGAACGCCGCCTACCTGCCGGGAGTCGGATTCGACGGCGCGATCGAGCCGCGCGCGGTGCGCGACGTGGAGTTCGCCGGGGTGGACCTCGTGGTGCTCGCGGTGCCCTGCAGCGCGCTGCCCGCGGCCGTCGGCGAGATCGGCGCCCGGGTGGGCGAGCGCAGCGCCGTGCTCGTGGCCTCGAAGGGCCTCGTGCCGCCACTCGGCACGACCCCCTCCGCCTTCGTGGCCGAACGCGTCAGGGCGCGCGCGGTGGCGTCGCTGGCCGGCCCCGCGCACGCGCGCGAAGCCATAGAGCTGGGCGCGTCCGTGGTGCTCGCCACCCGCAACGGCGACCTGCTCCGTCAGCTGGGGGAGGTCCTGGAGGCGGGCGGCCTGACCGTCGAGGCCACCGACGACGTGACCGGAGCCGAGCTGGCCTCGTGCGCGAAGAACGCCGCCGCCCTGGCGTCCGCAGCGGCCGCCCCGCGCGGCGCGAACCTGGCCGGTGCTGCCGCGGGCCGGGTCTTCTCCGAGGTGCACCAGCTCGCGCTGGCCCACGGCGGGCGCAGCGAGACGTTCACCGGCCTCGCCGGCGCGGGCGACCTGGTGGCCACCGCGCTGGCCGAGGGCAGCCGCAACCGCCGCGCTGGTGAGCTCGTGGGCGCCGGCGTGCCCACGCGCGCCGTCGAGGCGGCCATAGCGCAGACGGCCGAGTCGCTCGCCACCGTTCCGCTGCTGGGCCTGGCCTTCGAGCGCGAGGGCATCGAGGCGCCCGTGACCACCGGCCTGCGCAAGGTGCTCGACGGGGACGCTTCGGCCGACCAGTGGCTCGAGAGCATCCGGGCGAGCGCCGACGCCCGCGGGAGACAAGCTGCCTGAGGGGCGGCCGCAGCCGGGTAGGCTCTCATGATTGGAGGCGTCAGCCGACAAGCAGCGACTCGATCGGGACTTCACCGAGCTCTATCGCGCCCACCTGCGCGACGTGTACAGCTACGCCTACTACCGGATCGGCAACCACCACGACGCCGAGGACCTGACCGAGCAGACCTTCCTCCAGGCGTACAGGCACTTCGAGCGTGCCCAGCGGGAGTCGAACGGCAGGCCGCTGCGGCCGTGGCTGATCCGCATCGCGCACAACCTCGCGGCGAACTACTACCGCGACCGCTCGCGCCGGCCGATGACCCAGCTCGAGGATGCCGCGGTGCTCACCGCGCCGCACGACACCGAGACGGTGGTGGAGGGCCGCGAGCAGGTCAAGCACGTGCTCGAGGGCGTCGCGCACCTGCCGGACGACCGCCGCGAGGCGCTGATCATGCGCTTCGCGCTGGGGATGGACAACCGCGAGATCGCCGGAGCGCTCGACCGCTCCGAGGGTGCCACCAAGGTGTTGATTCACCGAGCGATCAAGCAGCTCGAGCAACGGCTTCAGGAGGACGGGCATGAGTGAAGGCGAGCGACTGGAGCACCTGCTGCGCTCGGCGCTCGTGCCCGTGGACCCGCCGGAGGCGCTCAGCGACAGGCTGGAGCGCGCTCTGTCCGGCCTCACCGAGGCGGCGGCCGAGGAGCTGGCCGATCTGGACCCTGCAGCGATGCGCGACCCGCGCAACTGGGGACGCCCCGCGGCCGCAGTGGTCGTGGGCACCATGGCTGGCGGTGCGCTCGTGCTGGTGCGCGCCCGGCAGCGCCAGCGCAAGCGCGAGGCGAGCGGCCTGAAGGCGCTCGAGAAGAGCGTGCGCGAGGCGGCCGTGGACCTCGAGCGGCGGCTGCGACGCTGAGCCGCGTCCCGCGACCTGATCCAAGCGGGGCCCTACGGCGTAGAAACATCACGTCGTGACCACCGACATCCGAAACCTCGCGGACGAGGAGGTCATGCAGCTGGTGCAGGGAGGGAATCCGCGCGCCTTCGAGCTGATGTACGACAGACACGGCGGCGCCGCGTTCTCACTCGCCTACCGAATGGTCGGGAACAAGGTGACGGCAGAGGACATCACGCAGGAGGCCTTCCTCTCGATATGGCGCAGCCGCCTGCGCTACGACCAGGCACGCGGAAGCGTCCGCACCTGGGTGCTCGGGATCGTCCACAACCGGGCGATCGACGCGCTGCGCCGGGGCACCGTCCACGAGCGCCGGCGCGAGACCCTCGACGGGGTCGAGGAGCGCTACGAGGCGAAGGAGCGGACCGACGTGGAGGCCGCGCGGCGCGAGGAGGCGCGGAGCGTCCACAGCGCTCTCGACAAGCTTCCCGAGGAGCAGCGCCGGACGATCGAGCTCGCCTACTTCGGCGGCTTCAGCCACAGCCAGATCGCGGACATGCTCGGCATGCCGCTCGGCACCGTCAAGGGCCGCATGCGGCTCGGCCTCGAGAAGATGCGCCTCCAGCTGGCGGAGGGCTTCACCCCGGGAGAGCTCGTATGACCGGCCCAGACCACGCCCGCTTCCGCGAGGACACGGCAGCCTTCCTGCTCGGCGCCCTCACCGACGGCGAGCAGCGCGCATTCGAGCTCCACATGGAGCAGTGCCCCGAGTGCCGCGACGAGGTCGAGCGCCTCCGCCCGGCGGCCGACGCCCTGCCGCGCTCGGTCGAGCAGATCCCGGCGCCCGACCGGCTCAAGTCCGCGCTCATGGACGTGGTCGAGAGCGAGGCGCGCGAGGACCCGGCGCAGCCGGCCAGGCGCCGGCGCCTGCGCGATCTGCTTCCAGGCCCCGCGCTGCGGCCCGCGCTCGCGGGCGGGCTGCTCGTGCTCGCGCTGCTGGCCGGCTACGGCGTCGCCCAGCTGAGCACGGACGAGGATGAGCGCACGATCGCCGCCACGGTGGACGACAGCCGGGTGCCGATGGCCACTGCCGAGCTCCGCATCGAGGGCGAGGGCGACGACGGCGCGGTGCTGAGCGCCGAGGGCCTGCCGGATCTCGGCGGCCGGCGCGTCTACCAGGCCTGGGTGCTGCGCGGCGAGAAGGTCGCGCCGGCGCCGACGTTCGTGGCCGGCACGGACGGGACCGGCACGGTGACCGTGCCCGAGGACCTGAGCGGGGCCGACGCCGTGCTCGTCACGCGCGAGCCGCGCGGCGGCACCCGCGTGCCGAGCGAGAACCCCATCCTCCGCGTGGACCTCTAGCGCCCCCACTAGGCTGCCCCGGATGGAGGTCTGTTACCGCCATCCGAACCGGGAGACCGGCGTCCGCTGCTCCAACTGCGAGCGCCCGATCTGCCCCGACTGCATGACCTCCACGCCGGTCGGCATGCGCTGCCCCGAGTGCGCGCGCCAGCGCACCAAGACGCGCACGATCCGGAGCGGCGCCGAGGAGCCGGTGGTCACCTACGTGCTGATCGGGATCAACGTGGCGGTCGCGCTGGGCGCGCTGCTCGGCGGAGCGAGCGCCACGGGCGGCGGGATCGGCGGCAGCTCGCTGCTCCAGGACGGCTCGGTGTCGCGGTTCGAGATCGCCGACGGCGAGTACTGGCGGCTCGTGACCGCGGGCTTCCTGCACGCGGGCTTCTTCCACCTCCTCTTCAACATGCTCTCGCTCTACATCCTCGGCGGCCTGCTCGAGCCGGCGGTCGGGCGCCTGCGATTCGCGCTCATCTACTTCGTGTCGCTCCTGGCCGGATCCTTCGGCGCCCTCCTGCTCGAGCCCACCAGGCCGACGGTGGGCGCGTCGGGGGCGATCTTCGGCCTCATGGCCGCCACGGCGGTGGTCATGCGCAGCCGCGGCATGAGCATCATGGAGAGCGGGCTCGGCATCTGGATCGTGCTGAACCTGGTGATCACGTTCAGCGTGCCCAACATCTCGATCGGCGGGCACATCGGCGGTTTCGTGGGCGGTGGCCTCGCGGCGATCGTGCTGTTCGAGCTGGGCGACCGCGTGCGCCTGCCGGAGGCGTTGCTCGCGCTCGTGTGCGCGGGGATGGCGGCCGCGGCGGTGGTCGGCGCGATCGCGGTCTCGTCGAGCGCCTGAGGTAGGTCTACGCCTGACCCCGCGGTCTGTGGCCACTGTGTCACTTAGCTACTGCAGTGCAGTACCTGGATGCCACAGTGCGGTCTCGGAGCGCTCCCTACCCAGCTGAGTAAGCGCCCGGGCTCCAGCGGCGCCTAGACCGGCGCGGGCTTGGCGAGATCGACCTCGATCGAGCGGCGCGACTCGGGGGCCGGCACCAGGTCCGGGTGCAGCAGGTGCCCGAGCAGCTCCACGCCCTCCACCAGCCGCGGGCCGGGCCGCGAGAAGTACGCCGCGGCGTCCACCGCGACCACCCGTGCCCCGAGCGGGGCGAGCCGGTCGCGCCGGCGCATGGTCTCCGCGGCGGCCTCCTCGGCGTACAGGCCGCACGGCATCGAGAGCACCACCTCCGGCGCCACGGCCTCCACCTCGGACCACTCCACCGTCCGCGACTTCTCGCCCGGGAAGCCGAGCACGTCGAGCCCGCCGGCGGCCTCGATCATCTGCGGTACCCAGTGGCCGCCCACGTAGACCGGATCGAGCCACTCGAGCGCCGCCGTGCGCGGGCGCGGCGCGTCGGCCACGGCGCTCTCCACGGCGTCGATCCGGGCCGAGGACTCCTCCACCAGGCGCTCGCCGGCCTCCGGCACCCCTGCGGCCTCGGCCAGGCGCGGCACGTCGGCGAGGACCTCGCCGAGCGTGGAGGGGTCGAGCGAGATCACGGTGGGACGAGTGGGCAGGCGCTCGGCGATGGCGAGCACGTCGTCGTAGGACACGGCGCAGACCTCGCAGACCGCCTGGGTCACGATCAGGTCCACGTGGAGCTCGTCGAGCGTGTCCACGTCGAGCTCGTAGAGCGACTCGCCCTTGGCGGTGCGCTCGCGTACCGCGCGGTCGATCTCGGCGGCAGGCAGGCCGTCCGGGATCACGCTGCGGGTGAGATGCGGCAGTTGCTCCGCGCCGGGCGGGTAGTCACACTCGTGCGTGACGCCGGCCACGGAGTCGCCGAGCCCGAGGGCATAGAGCATCTCCGTGGCGGACGGGACCAGGGAAGCAACGACCATGGAGACGAGGATGGCACGTCTGAATGACGAGGAGATCGGGGAGCGGCTGGGGCGGCTTCCGGGCTGGGAGCGGGACGGCGACGCGATCCGGAAGACCTACGAGGGCGAGAACTTCATGTCGTCGGTGGACCTGGTCAACCGGCTGGCGCCGGCGGCCGAGGAGATGAATCACCACCCGGATCTGGAGATCTCCTGGAACAAGGTGACCGTGGAGCTGTCCACGCATTCCGAGGGCGGTCTCACGGAAAACGACTTCGAGCTGGCCGGCCGTATCGACGGCGTCGCGGAGTAGGCCCCTGCTACCCTCGCGCACTCGCCGATGAGCGACGACGAGCTCCCTCGAAGTAGCCGGCGCACGACCCCTTCCCGGGGTCTCGGCGCCCCCTCATGACAGAACTCCTCTTCCTGGCCGGAGTGCTGGTTCTCGTCGCCGCGAACGGCTTCTTCGTGGCCGCGGAGTTCGGCCTCGTGCGCGCGCGTCAGTCGCGGCTCGAGCAGATGCGCGACGACGGCGTTCGCAGTGCCGCACTCGCGCTCAAGCAGCTCGACCACATCGACGAGTACCTGTCGGCGTGCCAGCTCGGAATCACGATGGCCTCGCTCGGCATCGGCTTCCTCGGCGAGCCGGCGATCGCCTCGCTGTTGGAGGAGCCGCTCGGGGAGGTCGCTAGCCACGGGGTGGCGGTGGTGATCGCCATCTCGATCGCGTACCTGCTGACCACGGCGCTGCACATCACGGTCGGCGAGCAGGTGCCGAAGATCTACTCGATCGTGCACGCCGAGGCCACGGTGCGGCGGACCGCCCGGCCGCTCGAGCTGTTCAAGCGCAGCCTCTGGTTCCTGATCTGGCTGCTCAACTCGGCGTCGAACGCGCTGCTGCGGCTGATCGGCGTGGACCCGCGCGCGGAGTTCGACGAGGCCAGCTCCTCCGAGGACCTCAAGCTGCTGATCGCCCAGAGCGCCCACGGCGGCAAGCTCGACCCCGGCGAGGCGGGGATGCTCTCCGGTGTCTTCCACCTCCACGAGCAGCAGGCGCGCCAGGTGATGACGCCGATCCCCGCGGTTGTGACAGTGGACGTGTCCGAGACGGTGGAGACGGCGCTGCGCCAAATGGTCGACTCCGGGCACACCCGGCTGGTGGTGACCGAGGACGGGAACACCGACCGCATCCGCGGCATCGTCCACGCGAACTCGCTCGTGAGGCTCCTCATGAGCCAGGGTCCGAGTGGCGCCATCGAGAGCGCGGTCAAGGACGCGCTGATCGTGCCCGAGACCAAGCCGCTCGACGACCTGCTCGCCGACCTCCAGCGCGAGCGCGCCTCGATGGCCGTGGTGGTGGACGAGTACGGGCGCACCGCCGGCATCGTCACGATCGAGGACATCATCGAGGAGGTGGTGGGCGAGATCGCGGACGAGACGGACCCAGCGGTGGCCGGCATCCGCCGGCTGGCCAACGGTGACTGGTGGGTGCGCGGCCACGTGCCGATCACGGACCTTCAGGATTACGGGCTCGACCTCCCGGTGGACTCCGAGGCCTACAACTCGGTCGGCGGCTACGTGTTCGGCGAGCTGGGCCGCCTGCCGAAGCGCGGCGACATGGTCCAGACCAACGGCTACTCGATCCGTGTGGAGTCCGTGCGCGAGAACCGGATCGACGCCGTGCGCATCCGCGACCACGGCGACGAGGACCGTGGCAGCGCCGGAACGCCGCGCCCCGTCGAGGAGGCGGCCGCCACCCCTCGGCGCGCCGAGCCCGCCGACAACGGCTGACCGGCGCACACTGTCCGTCCGCCCCGCCCTCTACGTTCGCGCGACATGTGGTGCGTCAAGCTGAGCGATTCGGAGCGTGACGCGATGCGCGCGCTGATCAAGGAACAGGTGGCGAAGGCGGGGGAGGACGAGGTGAGCCCGGCGCTGGAGGGCGCGCTCGAGGCGCTCGAGCTGGCCCGCTGGGACGACCTTCCGGAGGCCACGCTGCCCTGGGACCGGGTGGCGGAGCTGGCCTGTCAGCAGGGCATTGGCGAGGCCGACGTGGTCTGGGACCTGACGGCGGGGATGGCCACCGTCAGCGGCCGTCGCACTCAGCCGTAGACGAAGAAGCCCTCGCCCGACTTGCGGCCGAGCTTGCCGTCCGCGACGAGTTCGCGCAGGCGATCGGGCACCTCCGCACCGATCGACTCGCCGATGGCCGCCGACACGTCGAGGCCCACGAAGTCGAGCAGGGCGAGCGGGCCGAGCGGATGCCCGGCCCCGAGCTTCATGCACGTGTCCACGCCCTCCGCGTCGAGCCCTCCGCGCTCGAGCAGCCGCACCGCGTCGAAGAGGTAGGGGAACAGCAGCCGGTTGACCACGAAGCCGGCGGAGTCGGGCACCTCGACCGCCGTCTTCTCGAAGCGCCTGCAGAGGTCGCGGAAGAACTCCCGGGTCGGCTCCGTGGCCTCCGCCGGGAAGCAGAGCTCCACCAGCTCCATCCTGTCCACGGGGTTGAACACGTGGAGGGCGGCGAACCGGTCGGCGCGCCCACTCGCCTCCGCCAGCGTGGCGACCGACAGCGAGGAGGTCGTGGTGGCGAGCAGCGTGGCCTCAGGGAGCACCGCGCCGAGGCGCCCGAGCAGCTCGCTCTTGATCGCCTCGTCCTCTGTCACGGCCTCCACCACCACGTCGCAGTGGGTCAGCTCGGCCAGGTCGGTGACCACCGATGCGGTCTCGCCCACCTTCGCCTCGGCGGTCTCCGCCGACGCCTCGCTGCGCGCCCAGACCACCACGTCGTGATGGTCCGCGGCGACCTTGGCGAGCCCCCGTGCGATCGCCCCGCTGCCGACTATCCCGAACTTCTCAGGCATGGCTCAAACCGGCCCGGACGCTGATCTGGAGTGCATTTGCGGGCGAAAGAGGAGGTCTGGTTGACTGGACAGTCAATCGAGTACGCTTACCACAATCGACCGCGGAGGAAGAGGGTTTCATGCAGAACGGGCACGGGCGTGAGGTAGTCATAGTCGATGCGGTGCGCACCCCGATCGGGCGCGGCCATCCGGAGAAGGGCTACTACAAGGACACCCACCCGAACGAGCTCCTCGGCAAGACTTTCACGGAAGTCATCGACCGCGCGGGGATCGATGCCTCCGAGGTCGAGGACGTCATCAGCGGTTGTGTCCAGCAGTACGGCGAGCAGATGTTCAACGTGGGCCGCAACGCCTGGCTCCAGGCCGGCCTTCCGATCGAGACGCCCGCCACCACCGTCGACCGCCAGTGCGGCTCGGCGCAGCAGGCCGTGAACTTCGCCGCGGCGCTGATCGCCTCGGGCGTGCACGACACCGTGATCGGCTCCGGCGTGGAGCACATGGGCCACATCCCGATGGGCGTGGGCTTCAAGTGGGTCGACGAGGTCGGCTCGCCCTGGCCCGAGGAGATGATGAACCGGTACAACCTCGTGCCGCAGGGCATCTCGGCCGAGATGATCGCCGACAAGTGGGAGATCCCGCGCTCCGAGCTCGACGAGATCGGCGTGCGCTCGCACCAGCTTGCGCACCAGGCGACCGAGGAGGGTCGCTTCGAGCGCGAGATCGTGCCCTTCCAGGTGAACGGCGACACCTACGTGACCGATCAGGGCATCCGCCCCGAGACCAGCCTCGAGACGCTGTCGCAGCTGAAGCCGGCGTTCAAGCCGGACGGCAAGGTCACCGCCGGAAACGCGTCGCAGATCTCCGACGGCGCGGCGAGCGTGCTCCTCATGGCGCGCGAGAAGGCCGACGCCCTCGGGCTGAAGGCGCGTGCGCGGATCGTCGACCAGACTACGGTCGGCGTGGACCCCGTGATCATGCTCACCGGCCCGATCCCGGCCACGAAGAAGCTCCTCGAGCGCAACGGCATGACGATGGACGACATCGACCTCGTGGAGGTCAACGAGGCGTTCGCGTCCGTCCTGGCCGCCTGGCGCCGCGAGCTGGAGCCCGACATGGACCGCGTGAACGTGAACGGCGGCGCGATAGCCCTCGGTCACCCGCTCGGATCCACGGGCGCGCGCCTGATCACGACGCTGCTGCACGAGCTCGAGCGCTCCGACAAGGAGACCGGCCTCGTGACGATGTGCTGCGGCGGCGGGCTCGGCACGGGCACGCTGATCCAGCGCGTTTAGCGGGGCGTTATCCCCGCTTCGAGCGGGGTAGAAAGCCGAGGTGTCAATGCGGACTGAGGGAACCCTGCTCGCGGGCCGCTACCGCGTGGTCAGGCACCTCGGCTCGGGGGGCATGGCCTCGGTCGTTCTGTGCGACGACGAGCGGCTCGGCCGGTCGGTGGCCGTCAAGCGGCTGCATGCCCACAGCCCGGGTGAGATGGAGCAGCGCTTCGCACGCGAGGCCCGTCTCGGCGCATCGCTGAACCACCCGAGCCTGGTCGCGATCTACGACACGGCCGTGGACGACGAGGGCGTGCTGATCGTCATGGAGTACGTGGAGGGCGAGTCGCTCTCGCAGGCGCTCAAGCGCGGGCCGCTCGAACCGCGCCGGGTGGGCCGGATGGCCTCCGAGCTCGGCGACGCCCTCGACCACGCCCACTCCCACGGGGTGGTGCACCGCGACGTGAAGCCCGGGAACGTGCTGCTGCGCGACGACGGCGCCACGAAGCTGGCCGACCTGGGGATCGCCACCGCCGCCGACCAGACCCGGATCACCCGCAGCGGCATCGTGCTCGGCACCGCCGCGTACATGGCGCCCGAGCAGCTCGACGGCGCGGAGGCGGGCCCACCTGCCGACATCTACGCGCTGGCCGCCGTCTGCTTCGAGGCGCTGGCGGGGCGGCGGGCCCGGACGGGGCAGACGCCGATGGAGCTGGCCGGCGCGATAGCCACCCAGCCGCCGCCCGACCTGCGCGATCACCTGCAGGAGGCGCCCGCGGGCGCAGCCGACGTTCTGCGGCGCGGTCTCGCGCGCGATCCGCTGGAGCGGCCGGCGTCGGCAGGCGAGCTGGGCTCGGAGCTCCGGCGCGCTCTCGAACGGCCGGCCGAGCCGACCGTGGCCACGCGCCCGATCCGCAGGCCGGTGGCTGTGCCGCCCCCGCGCACCCGCCGCGGGCCCTGGCTGGCGATCGCCCTCGCCAGTGCGCTCTTGGCGGTGGCGGCCGCGACCGTCGCGCTACTGGCTGCGGGGGGCGGCGGCGACGACGGGGGCAGCGCCCCGCGCGCCGGCGCCGACACGAGCGAGCGCCAGGCTGAGCAGGCCGAGCAGCCACAGGCGGATCCGCCGGAGGAGAGCGAGCCGGCTCCCGAGGAGCCGGCGCCCGCTCCCGCGGCGAGCGGCCCGGACCTGAACGCCCAGGGGTTCGAGCTCATGCAGCAGGGCCGCTTCGAGGAAGCGGTGCCGATCCTCCAGCAGGCCGTGGCCACCTGGCCCGAGGACAGCCGCGACATCGAGTACGCCTACGCGCTGTTCAACCTCGGCAAGTCGCTCACGGAGGCCGGGAACCCGGCGGCGGCCATCCCCTACCTGGAGAAGCGGCTCACCTTCGACGACCAGCAGAAGACGGTCGCGAAGGAGCTGAGGCGCGCGCAGAAGGCGGCCGGGCAGCCCTAGTCAGGCGGGAACGGCGGCGCCCAGCGCCTCGATGATGCGTGGACGGTCGCCGAACGGCAGCGCCAGCAGCGTGTGGGCTCCGGCCCGCTCGTAGGCGGCCAGGCGCTCGTCGAGCTCGCCGTAGTCGCAGCAGATGGCGGAGCCCTCGATCAGCTCCGGGGTGAGCGCCTGGGCGGCGCCCGCGCGGTCGCCGGCCGCGAACAGCCGCTGAACCTCGCGGGCGGAGTCTCCGTGGCCGAAGCGCTCCGCGGTCTCCACGTAGAAGTTCTTCTGCTTCGCGCCCATCGCGCCGAGGTAGGTGGCGAGCCACGGTCGCGCGAGGTCGCGCGCGCGGTCGCGGTCCTCGTCCACGCAGATGAGGGCCGCGGGAGCGATGTCCACGTCGGTGCCCCGGAACGGCTCGAGCAGCTCCTCCGCGCGTGCGGGGTTGAACATGAACGGGATCCAGCCGTCGGCGATCTTGGCCGCCTGCTCGATCGCCTTGGGCCCGATCGCTCCGAGGTAGATCGGGATGCGCTCGCTCACGGGCTTGGCGAGGAGCTTGAGCGGCTTGCCAAGCTCGCTGTCCTCGAGCGGCAGCTGGAACTCCTTGCCCTGATACTCGAGCGGGCCCTCGCGGGCGAGCGCCTTCCGCACGATCTCCACGTACTCGCGGGTGCGGGCCAGCGGCCGCGCGAACGGCACGCCGTGCCAGCCCTCGGACACCTGCGGGCCGGAAACGCCAAGCCCCAGCCGGAAGCGGCCGCCCGACAGAACGTCGAGCGTGGCGGCGGTCATCGCGGTGGCGGCGGGCGTGCGGGCGGGGATCTGCATGAGGGCCGACCCGAGCCCGATCCGCTCGGTCACGGCCGTCATGTGGCCGAGCACCGACACGGCATCCTGGCCCCACGCCTCGGCCACCCAGACGGAGTCGAGACCCGCCTTGTCGGCCTGCACGGCCAGCGAGATCTGCTCCTCCGGGGAGAACCAAGGCCAGTAGGCCACGTACAGGCCGACGCGCACGCTGGCATTCTATGCCGCACGTGACCGTGATCCTCTGGCACATCGAGGTCTCGCACTACAACGAGAAGGCTCGTTGGGCGCTCGACTACAAGGGAATTCCCTACTCCTCTCGCGTGCCCATGCCCGGACTTCACCGCGTCAGCGCGCTGGTGGCCACGCGCGGCAAGCACCAGCGCCTGCCCGTGGTCGAGATCGACGGCCGGCGCATCGGCGACTCCACGGCGATCATCGCCGCGCTCGAGGAGCAGGTGCCCGAGCCGCCGCTGTACCCGGCCGACCCGGAGGCGCGGACGCGGGCGCTCGAGCTCGAGGACTGGTTCGACGAGGAGCTGGCGCCGGAGCTGCGCCGGTTCGTGTGGCACCACACGCTCGCCGACACCGACGTGGTGGCCCAGACGCTCTTCTCGAGGCCCAGCCCCGTGCGCGAGCGGTTCCTGCGAATGAGCGCCCCCGTCGCGGCACTGCTGGTGCGGCGCGACTACCGGATCACGAGCGAGAGCGCCGACCGCGGGCGTGAGGCGGTGAGGGCTGCGATGGACCGGCTCGAGAGCGAGGTGGGCACCTCCGGTTACTTGGTGGGCGATGGCTTCACCGTGGCGGACCTCACCGCGGCGTCGCTGTTCACGCCGCTGCTGACCCCGCCCGAGCGGCCCTACGCCCCCACCGCGTTCGCGCCGGCGGTGCAGGAGCTGCGCGACGAGCTGATGGCGCGACCGGGCGGGGCCTGGGTCGCGAGGATGTACGCGCTCCATCGAAACCAGCACGTGACCGAAAGGGTCGATGCACTCAGCCACTGACACCGCCGCGGCGGTCCTGCAACTCGTCCCGAGCGACGAGGAGCGCATGATGCGCGAGACGGTCGGCGCGATCTGCGCCGGCTTCGGTCCCACCTACTCGCGCCGCAAGCACGCCGAGGGCGAGCCGCCCACGGAGCTGTGGGACGCGCTCGCCGAGAAGGGCTTCCTCGGCGTGAACATCCCGGAGGAGTGGGGTGGTGGCGGCCTCGGCATGTCCGCGCTCGCGGCCGTGGGCGAGGAGATCTCGACCAACGGGGGCTCGCTGCTGCTGATCGTGGTGTCGCCGGCGATCGTGGGCAGCATCCTCACCCGCCACGGCACGGCGGACCAGAAGGACCGCTGGCTGCGGGGCATCGCGGCCGGCTCCACCAAGGTGGCGTTCGCCATCACCGAGCCGGACGCGGGCACCAACTCGCACAACCTCTCCACCTCCCTGGAGCGCCGCGGCGACCGCTTCGTGCTGCGCGGCCAGAAGACCTACATCTCGGGGGTCGAGCACGCCGACGCCGTCCTCGTCGTGGCGCGCAGCCGGCTGCCGGACGGCTCGCTGGGGCTGCCGTCGCTGTGCCTTGTGGACGTGGACGCCCCCGGCTTCACCCGCGAGGCGATCCCGATGCCCTACATAGGCCCGGACAAGCAGTGGACGCTCTTCTTCGACGACGTGGAGCTTGACGAGGACCGGCTGATCGGCGGCGAGGGCGGCGGGCTGGGGCCGGTGTTCGACGGGCTCAACCCCGAGCGCATCATGGGCGCGGCGATAGCGTGCGGCGCCGGCCGCCGGGCGCTCGGCAAGGCCGCGGCGTACGCCAACGAGCGCGAGGTCTGGGGAGCGCCGATAGGGACCCATCAGGGCGTGTCGCACCCGCTGGCCGAGGCCAAGATCGAGCTCGAGCTTGCACGGCTGATGACCCAGAAGGCCGCGGCCCTCTACGACTCCGGGGCACCCGGCGCGGGTGAGGCGAGCAACATGGCCAAGTACGCGGCAGCCGAGGCGGCGATCGCCTGCGTGGACCGCGCGATCCAGGCCCACGGCGGCAACGGCTTCGCGCTCGAGTACGGCCTGACGGACATGTGGTGGGGCGTGCGCCTCACCCGCACCGCTCCGGTGTCGCGCGAGATGATCCTCAACTATGTAGCCGAGCACTCCCTCGGCCTGCCGAAGAGCTACTAGCGCCATCGCGAGCGAGGCCACGAACATCGAGGCGGGCGGGCGCGATCTGCGCGTGTCCAGCCCCGATCGCGTGATCTTCCCGGCCACGGAGCGCACGCCAGAGGTCACGAAGCTGGGCGTGGTCGAGTACTACCTGGCCGTCGAGGACGGCATCATGCGCGCGCTCGAGCGGCGGCCGACCACGCTCGAGCGCTGGCCGAAGGGGGTGCACCCCGGCATCGTCCTGTCCACGCGCGAGAAGGGCGGTGGCGACGCGTTCTTCCAGAAGCGCGTCCCGAAGGGCGCTCCCGACTACCTCGAGACGGCGCGGATCGAGTTCCCGTCGGGTCGCCACGCCGACGAGATCTGCCCCACCGAGGTGGCCGTGGTCGGCTGGGCGGCGCAGATGGGGACGATCACCTTCCATCCCTGGCCGGTGCGCCGCGAGGACGTGGACCATCCCGACGAGCTGCGCCTCGACCTCGACCCGCAGCCGGGCACCGACTTCGACGACGCGGTGCGCGTGGCCGCCGAGGCGCGGGGGCTCCTGGACGACCTCGGCTACGTGGGCTTCCCCAAGACCTCGGGCGGCCGGGGCGTGCACATCTACGTCCGGATCGAGCCGCGCTGGACGTTCACGGACGTGCGCCACGCCGCGATCGCCTTCGGCCGCGAGCTCGAGCGGCGCATGCCGGGCGAGGTGACCACGAAGTGGTGGAAGGAGGAGCGCGGCGAGCGCATCTTCATCGACTACAACCAGAACGCACGCGACCGCACGATCGCCTCGGCGTACAGCGTGCGGCCGAAGCCGGGCGCGCCGGTCTCTGCTCCCGTGACCTGGGACGAGCTGCCCGAGGTGGCGCCGGAGGACTTCACGGTCGCGACGATGCCCGCCCGCTTCGCCGATGTCGGAGACCGCCACGCCGCGATCGACGACGTGGCCCACTCGCTTCAACCGCTGCTGGACATGTACGAGCGCGACGAGCAGGGCGACATGCCCTACCCGCCCGACTACCCGAAGATGCCGGGCGAGCCGAAGCGCGTGCAGCCCTCGCGCGACCGCGACCGCAAGAAGTGAGGAGTGCTTACGCGCCCTACGGCGCCTGCGGGATCTTCTTCGCGCCGCGCTTGGTGACTGGAGCGGACGGCGGCGGCACCACGGGCCCGATGTCCCCGTCCGGCGCCTCGTCGAGGTCCACGATCACCGGCGCGTGGTCGCTCGGCCCCTTGCCCTTCCGCGCCTGACGGTCCACCCATGCCGCCTTGACCCGGGCGGCCACCGGCTCGCTCGCAAGCACCAGGTCGATCCGCATGCCGAGGTCCTGGTGGAACATCCCCGCCCGGTAGTCCCAGTAGGTGAAGACCCGCTCCTTCGGCCAGCGATCGCGGACCACGTCGTGCAGGCCCAGCGCCTGCAGCTCGGCCAGCGCCGCCCGCTCCGGAGCGGTCACGTGGGTCTGGCCGACGTAGGCGTCCGGATCGAACACGTCATCGTCGGCCGGCGCGATGTTCATGTCGCCGCAGACGATGGTCGCCTCCGGCCCCGCGGCGACCACCTCCCTCAGCGACGCCAGCCACGCCAGCTTGTACCGGTAGTGGTCCGAGTCGGGCTCGCGCCCGTTCGGCACGTACACCGACACCACGCGGATCCCGTCGCAGGTGGCCGACACTGCGCGCGCCTCCGGATGCGGGAAGCCCGGCCCGCCGGCGAGTCCCGCGACGACGTCGTCGAGACCGACGCGCGAGAGGATCGCCACCCCGTTCCAGGTGGCCTCGCCGTGGAGCGCGACCTCGTAGCCCCGATCGGCCAGCTCGTGGGAGAGCAGCTCGGTGAACGCGTCGTCCGCCAGCTTCGTCTCCTGGAGGCAGACCACGTCCGGACGGCGCTCGTCGAGCCAGGGCAGGAGCCGCGGCAGTCGCTGCTTGACCGAGTTGACGTTCCAGGTGACCAGTCGCACCGGCCCCACGGTATCGGCGCCGGGTAACTTCCCGGCCGTGATCCTCTACACCTGTGGAAGCAAGACGACGGGCCCGGGCGCGCTCCACCCGTGCGCCAAGGCAGGCGGCGCGCTCGACGACGCGGGCCACGAGTACGAGATCAGGACGGTCGGCGGCTATCGCCTGCTGCCCTGGACGTGGCCCGCGCGCGCCCGCGACCGCGCCGAGATCAAGCGCCTGTCCGGCACGAACGAGGTTCCGGTCCTCGTGCTCGACGACGGCACGGTGATCAGCGACTCGGCCGACATCGCCCGCTGGGCGAAGGAGAACCCCGCGGCGCCTTAGGGCAGATTCAGAAACACTGGAGTTTCAGAAACGCGGCCGGGGGGTAGATCGCCCTCCGTGAGGGGGCTTCGAGTCTGCGGTCTGATGTCTGCCGGACTGCTCGCGCTGCTGCTCGTAACCGCGACTGCCGCCGCCGCGCCTGCGTTCACCGCGCGAGGCAGCGTCGAGCAGGTCTATGTGACCGGCGCGACGCCGGGCGCGCAGCTCTCGCTCCTGAACGCAGCCGGCAAGACGGTCGCCACGCGGCCGGTGAACTCCCTCGGGGGCCTTCTCTTCCGCGACGTGCCGCCGGGCGGCGGCTACCGCGTGCGCCCCGCGGCGGGAGGCGAGGCCACGAGCCCGCTGACCGTCCTCTCGAAGAACCCGGCTCCGTCGAGCACGAGCATCTACAACCAGTCGCTTCCCACGGACGGCTATGGCTACATGACCACCCGCGACGGCACGAAGCTCGCCGTCAACGTCCACCCGCCGCAGGACGTGGCCGACGTGCTGCCGCTGCCGGACGGGGTCGAGCTGCCGCCGCTCCCCGCAGGCCCGACCCCGACCCTGATCGAGTACTCCGGCTACGGGTACGCCGACCCGGCCGGTCCTCAGAGCGGCATCGCGGTCCTGGCAAACCTGATGGGCTTCACGGTGGTCGACGTGAACATGCGCGGCACGGGCTGCTCGGGAGGCGCCTTCGACTTCTTCGAGCCGCTGCAGAGTCTCGACGGCTACGACGTGGTCGAGACCGTCGCCCGCCAGCCGTGGGCGCTCCACGGCAAGGTCGGGATGATGGGGATCTCCTACGGCGGGATCAGCCAGCTGTTCACGGCCTCGACCAACCCCCCGAGCCTCGCCGCGATCGCGCCGTTCTCGGTCATCGACAACACCCAGACGACGCTCTACCCGGGCGGCGTCCTCAACACCGGCTTCGCCGTCGCGTGGGCTCAGGAGCGGATTCACGACGCCCAGGCGGCCTCGCCCACGGGCGGCCAGCCCTGGGCCTACAAGCGGGTCCAGGAGGGCGACCAGACCTGCAAGGCCAACCAGGCCCTCCATCCCGAGGCGGTGGACCTGATGGCCAAGATCCGCGCCAACGACAGCTACGTCCCCGAGGTCGCCGACCCGCTCTCGCCGGTCACCTTCGTCAACAAGATCAAGGTCCCGACCTTCATGGCCTGCCAGTGGACCGACGAGCAGACGGGCGGCCACTGCCCGACCCTGTCCAAGAGGTTCACCGGCACGGACCGCAAGTGGTTCACCTTCACAAACGGCACTCACGTCGACTCGCTCGCGCCGGAGACGTTCAACCGCTGGTACGACTTCCTCCAGCTCTACGTCGCCAGACGTGCGCCGATCGCGAACTCGGCGCTGATCCGCGCCGCCGCTCCGGTGATCTACCAGGAGGCGATGGGGATCACGGGCGTGACGCTGCCGCCCGACCCGATCCAGCTGCAGCCCACCTACGCCACGGCGCTGGCGGCGTTCGAGCGGCTGCCGTCGATCCGCGTGCTCTTCGACAACGGCGCCGGCGGCCTGCAGCCCGGCCATCCGGTCCCGGCCTTCGAGCGCTCGTGGCCGAGCTTCCCGATCCCCGGCACCACCGGCCGGTCCTGGTACCTGGGCGCGGGCGGCTCGCTCGCCGATGCCCCGCCGGCCGCGGCGGGAGCGGACACGTTTACCTGGAACGCCCGCAACCGGCCGCTGACGAACTTCACCGGGAACACCGCGGCGGGAGAGGGCGGCCTCTGGACCGCGACGCCGCCGTACCAGTGGTCCCAGAACCCGGCGGGAAGCGCCGCCTCCTACGTGACCGCGCCGCTCGCGGCGAACAACACCGTGGTCGGCGGCGGGGCCGTGAAGGTCTGGATACGCTCCTCGGCCCCGAGCGTGGACCTCCAGGCGACGATCAGCGAGGTCAGGCCCGACGGCAAGGAGACGTTCGTGCAGGGCGGCTGGCTGCGGGGCGACATGCGCAAGCTCGACGCCGCCAAGAGCACCGCGCTCGAGCCGGTGCTGAGCCTCAGGAAGGCCGACGTGTCGCCGCTGCCGGCAGGCAAGTACGTCGAGGCGACGATCCCGCTCTACTACCAGGGGCACGTCTACCGGGCCGGGTCGCGCATCCGGGTCACAGTCGCGGCGCCCAACGGCGACCAGCCGATCTGGTCGTTCGGCGAGACGGACCCCAGTGGCACGGCCACCGTGTCCATCGCCCGCTCGAAGGACATGCCCTCCAAGTTGCTGTTGCCGGTGGTGCCGATGACCGTCCCGACCGGGTTGCCGCCATGCCCGGGGCTCCGGGGCCAGCCTTGCCGCACCTACCAGCCGTACGTCAATCGCTAGCTGAGGCGCCGGCGCCCGCGAGCAGCAGCGGCACCACGCGCGAGGGCACATCGCTGACCTTCGAGGTGTCGCCGCCGGCCAGCAGGATCCGGTAGACGGGCACGGCGTGCAGCAGGTCCACGAGCGCCTCGACGTCCACGTCGGGCCGTAGCTCGCCGCGCTCGATCCCGCGGCGGATCAGCTCTCGCATCACGTCGCGGATCGGCTCGATCACACCCTCGGTGACCAGCGTCAGGAATGCGGGGTCCTGGGTCGCCTCCGTGAGCAGCACCGGGATCAGCCGGCGCAGCCCGGGAGTCGTGCCCACGCGCTCCCGCTGCTCTCGCATCAGGCCGCCGAGGTCTCCCTCGAGGCTCCCGCTGTCGGGCGGCGCGCTCGGGGGCCGGATCTGGTCGATCGCCTCCGCCACTAGCTCCGTCTTGGAGGGCCAGCGCCGGTAGATCGTGGTCTTGCCCACCCCGGCGCGCTCGGCCACGCCCTCGATCGTCAGGCCGCGGAACCCGTGCTCGCCGAGGAGCTGGAGGGTGGCGGTGAGGATCGCCAGGTGCGCCTCCGGGCTGCGCGGCCGCCCGCGTCCGCGGGCGGCCGCTTCCGGCTGGGGGCTCACGCAGGCACCAGCTCGGCCATGATGGCCCGCTTCTCGACGCGCTCGCGCTCGCGGCCGGGCAGCACCAGCAGCGCCACCAGCGCTCCCGCCATCGCCACTCCGGCGGCTACGAGCATCGTCGTGCCCATTGCCGAGGTGTAGGCGCTCTCCGCGATGCGGCTGAGCGTGGCCCCGGCGTCGCCGCCGATCCGCTCCGCCACGGCGCTCGCGCCGCCGACGGAGCCCTCCGCGGCTGCCTGAGCCGGGGCGGGCAGATCCTTCACGGCACCCTCCATGTCCGCACCGTACTGTCCGGACAGGAGGCTCCCGAGGATCGCCACTCCGAGCGTGCCGCCGACCAGGCGGACCGTGTCGTTCATGGCCGAGCCCACGCCTGCGTGGGCGAGCGGGAGGGAGCTCATGATCGATTCCGTGGCCGGGGCCATGGTCGCTCCCATCCCGAAGCCGAGCAGCACCAGGGCGGCAGCGAGCGAGCTGTATGCCGTGGCGGCGTCGGCCCCCGACATCAGGACCAGGGCCATCGCCACGATCGTCAGCCCCGCTGCCACGACTGCGCGGGTGCCCAGGCGCTCGGCGAGCTTCGCCGACAACGGCCCTCCGAGCACCAGCCCGAGCGCCACCGGGGTGATGCGCAGGCCGGCGGCCAGCGGCTCATAGTCCTTCACCTCCTGCAGGTACATCGTCAGGAAGAAGATCGCGCCGAACAGGGAGAAGAACACGAGCGCGATCGAGACGCTCGCCCCGGTGAAGCGGCTCACGCGGAAGAGCCTCACGTCGAGCATCGGGGAGGGGGTGCGGAGCTCCCAGGCCACGAAGGCCGTGAGCGCCACCAGCGCCACGCCGAAGCCGGCGAGCGGTCCCGGGGCGGTCCAGCCGTGCTGCCCTTCGATGATCGCCCAGGTGAGCGCTCCGAGGCCGGTCGTGGAGAGCACCGCGCCCAGCGGATCCAGCCGTGACTTCTTCGGGTCGCGTGACTCCGGCACGAGCGCGGGAGCCGCCGCCAGGGCGAGCGCCACGATCGGCAGGTTCACGAGGAAGACCGAGCTCCAGTCGAAGTGCTCGATCAGCCAGCCACCGCCGACCGGGCCGATGGCGATGCCGAGCCCCGCAACGGCTGCCCAGATTCCGATCGCCTTCGGCCGTTCCTCGGCCGGGAAGACGTTGGTGAGGATCGAGAGGGTGGACGGCATGATCAGCGCGCCGCCGACTCCCATCAGCGCGCGGCTCGCGATCAGCGTGTCCGCGCTGCCTGCCAGCGCGGAGAGCAGCGAGCCCGCGCCGAAGATGCCCAGCCCCACGAGCAATGCGCGGCGCCGGCCGAAGCGGTCGCCGAGGCTGCCCATCATCAGCAGCAGGCCGGCGAAGACCAGGGTGTACGAGTCCACGATCCACTGAAGGTCGCTCGCCGACGCGCCGAGATCGCGCTCGATGGTCGGGAGGGCGACGTTGAGGATGGTGTTGTCCAGCGAGATGACGAGCAGCGAGACGGACAGCACGAGGAGCGTCCACCAGCGCCGCTGATATGCCTTGCCTGTCGTGGGTGCCATGAGGTCCTCTCCTTTTCGATACGAAACGGTCACGTATCGATAGTGAAGCACACCTTCGGCATTTACGCAACGCTCGCGTATCTATTTCTTTCAGAGGCGGCGCTCCGGCGCGTCCGAGAGGGCTGGAGCCGGCGGATTCCGCGGCCGGCCGCTCGGATCCCGAGCCACGTGCCTCTGAGGATCGCGGCAACCCCCGCAACGACGACCAGCGGCAGAACGAGGGGGAGCGTCGCGGCGATCGTCAGTACCAGGACCGGCAGCGCGAACGGAAAGAGCGCCAATGTGAGTACCCCGAGCCCCGTCGCCGCTGCGGCGGTGCCGGAGAACCAGTCGGAGTGAGAGCTCACCGAATCCATCCTCAGCCTCCTTCTCACGCGGCGGCGGCGCCGCAAATTCATCGTTACCTGTATGACGCGGCAGGCTGCCCCGATGTGACCGGTCGCGGCCCGAGCGGCCGCGCCGGGCTACAGACCGCGGGCGTCTCGGGCGGTGAGCATGGCCGCGTGGTCCCGCCGGGTGCGTGCGAGCCAGGACTCCCCGCCGATCCGTTCGTGGACTTCCATCGCCTGTCGGAAGCACTGCTCGGCGTCGTCCCAGGCTCCGGCGGTGGTGGCGAGCAGGCCGAGGTAGCGGGCGACAGCGCCCCAGCTCACTTCGGGGTAGCTGATGGCCACGCGGTCGGCATACGGCAGCAGCTGCTCATAGAGCGCCTGTGCCCGCTTCTCCTCGCCGAGTGTGCTCGTGGCCTCCGCGATCAGGCTCATGCTCACGAGCCATTCCTCGTCGAACGGCACGCTCGCGAAGTCGTCGGCGGCGAGCGCGGCCACGACGGCGCGGGCCTCGGGCAGGTAGCCGAGCTCGGCCGCCATGTGTGCAAGCACGCAGCGCCAGATCGGGTAGGTCGGGTACTCCTCCACGGAGCGCCGGACCAGGTCCTCGATCTCGCTGACCCGGTCCTGCTCGCGACGAAGCAGGTACAGCTGGAGGCCGTATGAGACGGCCGCGTTCCAGCTCTGGGCGCGCTCGCCCACCGTCAGCGCGGCCTCGATCGACCGCTCCGCCTCGGCGAGCCTGCCTTCGAGCAAATCGACGAGCGCGCCGTACACCGCCACGAACCAATCCTGCGAGGGCTGGCGGAGTTCCTTCGCAAGGCTCGCCAGGGCCGCGAAGTCGGCTTTCGCGCTTCGCACCTCGCCGAGCTCGATCAGCGCGGTCGCCCGATGCTCGTAACCCTCTGCGGCGCGTTCCAGGTCGCCGGTCCCGAGGGACAGCTGGATGAGCTCCGTGCTCAGAGCCACCTGCCTCTTCGCGAAGTCCGGTGAGTGGTTGGCGGAGTTGTAGCCGGAAATCGCGTACGCCAGCGTGCCCGGGGCGCCGAGGCGGCGAGCCATCGCGAGCGCCTCCTCGCTGAGCGAGTGCCGTCGCTCGGGCGGGTAGCTGTTGTCGCGCAGCGGACCTCCGGACAGGCGTGCGAGGAGGCGGACCCGAAGCTCGCTGTCACCCGGGCCGAGCCCGGCCAGCGCCCGCTCGAGCAGCGGCACGTGGTCGGTGTCCCCCCGCGAGACCTCCCAGAGGAGCCGGCCGCCGTAGCCGAGCGCGGCACGGGCGAGCTCTTCTGCCAGCCCGAGCCGCTCGGCGAGATCGGCCGCTCTCCGGAACGAGTCCTTGAGCCCGGGCGTGTCACCAGACCTCCCCTGCGCATCGCCGAGAGCCAGGAGCAGCGCGCAGCGAACTCGGTCCTCGCCCACCAGCGTCAGCGCCATCTCGTACAGGCGCACGGCCTCTTCGAAGGCGAGCTGCGCCGCCGCGCGGTCGCCGGCGCGCCGGGCATAACCGGCCGCCCTGGCCGGTTCTCCCGCTGCGCCCGCCGCGAAGGAGTGGTGAGCGAGCTCCGCGAGATGGGGCTCCAGGTCTCCGGAATGGGCCTTCTCCAGCGCGGCGACGGCATCCTGGTGCAGGCGCAGCCTGCGGCCCGACCCGAGCTCGTCGTAGAGGGTGTCCCGTATCAGCACATGGCTGAAGCGGAGCCGGCCGGGTGAGCCCGGCACTTCGGCGACCACGCGCTCCGTCAACGCCTCGTCGAGCACATCCAAGAGCCCGTCGCCTGACAGCTCGCTCATATGCGCGAGCGTGTCGAGGTCGAACTCCCGGCCCATCACCGACGCGGGGACCAGCAGGCTCCGGCAGCGATCGGAGAGGCGCCCCACGCGCTGCCCGATGACCACGCGGACCCCCGGCGGGATGCGCAGATGCGCACCCGCGTCGGTGAGAGTGCCTTCGGCGTCGAGCAGGCGGACCACCTCCGCGACGAAGAGCGGATTGCCCTCGGTCTCGGCATGGATCGCCTGCACCAGCCGAGGCGCCGGCTCGATGCCGGTGGAGCGCTCGATGTATCTCGTCAGGTCGGGCTCGCTCAGGCCCGCCAGCTCGATCTGGGCGGTCTGCGGCTCGCGAACCAGCTCCGCGAGCGTGGCGACGAGCGGAGCCTGAAGGGTGGGATCCACGTCGCGGAAGGCGCAGAGCACGAGCAGGCGGCTCCCGGCCAGCTCGCGAGCGACGAAGCGCAGCAGCAGCAGTGAGGGCTCGTCGGCCGCGTGGAGGTCGTCGAGCATGAGCACCAGCGGCCGCGCGTGGGTGGCGTTCTCGAGGAACAGGCTGGCGGCCTCGAACAGGCGGAAGCGGTCACCTTCGGAGTGCGACGCCGGCGGCTCCGGGAGCTCCGGGATCAGCTCGCGCAGCTCAGGCATCAGCTGACTGAGCTCTGGCGCCCCGGATCCAAGCTGGGCTCGCAGGTCGTCGGGCTCGAGCTCGCGCGCGTACGCGCGCAGCGACTGCACCCAGGGCCAGTAGGCGGGGGCTCCGCCCGCCTCCCAGCAGCGGCCGACGAGTACGCGCGCGCCCCGCGCCCTGGCCCGGCGAAGCAGCTCGTCAGCGAGCTGGCTCTTGCCGATCCCGGGCTCTCCGGCCAGGAGCACCAGGCGTCCGTGGCCGCCGAGGACGTCGTCGAGCGCCCCTCCGAGCTGCGCGAGCTCGCGCTCCCGTCCCACGAACACCCCCCGGCCGGGGCTGGCTGCGCTGTCTCCACCCGAAGGCGGGTCGAGCAACGGGTCCTGGCGAAGGATCGCCTCCTGAAGGTCGCGCAGCTCGCGGCCGGGCTCGATCCCGAGCTCGCCGGTCAGGGCGGCGCGAGCGGACATGAACACCTCCAGCGCGTCGGCCTGGCGCCCGGTGCGGTAGAGCGCGAGCATCAGCTGCTCTCGCACGCGCTCGCGCAACGGATGGCGTTGTGCCAGCTCGTGGAGCTCCGCGACCACGGCCGCGTGGCGGCCGAGCTCCAGGTCGGCCGCGATCCGGTCCTCGAGGGCGGCAATGCGCAGCTCTTCGAGGCGGGCGATCTCCGCCTGCGCGAACGACTCGTACCCCAGGTCGGAGAGCGGGGGGCCACGCCACAGCGAGAGCGCTCCCGCGAGCTTCTCCCTCGCGAGGCCGGCGTAGCCGCTGGCGAGAGCGTCCCGGCCCGCCTCCGCCTGGGCCTCGAAGCGCTGGACGTCCAGCTCGTCCGCGTCGAGACACAGCTTGTAACCGGGCGGCTGGGTGACCAGCCGCTCGCCGCCGCGCTCCGGCGGCCCGCCCGCCCCCAGCGAGCGCCGCAGGCGGGACACCGCTACCCGCAACGTTTTCGTTGCTCCGTCGACCCGCTCCGCGCCCCATAGCTCCTCGACCAGACGGTCGTTGGCCACCACCTCGTTGGCGTGCAGCAAGAGCAGGGCAAGCAGCGCCCGCTGCCTCGTCCCGCCGAGGGCCAGCGTGCGAGCCCCGTCGTGTACCTCGAGCGGTCCGAGGATCCGAAAGTCCATGGGCGATTCCGGGCGCGACCGTAACACGCCGGTTACCGCTTCGTAGCCGTCTTGAAGCCGTGCCTCCGCATGCTGGCCGACGTCACCACCCCACACCAGGAGGTCGGTCATGTCGCAGGTCACCCAGCCCAGGATTTCCCTTCCCACCCATCTGCCCCGGAGGAGCACCGCGTGGCTCGTCGGCCTGCTTGCCCTGGCGGCCGCCGCCACGGTGGCGCTCGTGCTCGCGCTCGGCGGGGGCTCCTCTCAGGACGCGGGCTCACTCGACGCCCAGGCTCAGCCGAGCCTCCGCGCCGGCGGCGGTCCCGAGGAGAGCGGTGTGGCCGCGACCCTCGGCTCGCGCCCGGCGGGCGGGCCGGACGAGAGCAGCACCGCAGCATCGATCTCGGGCCGCTAGACCGACCCGCCCGAGCAGTGGGGTCCTGGCCTCGGTCAAGACGAGGCCAGGGCCCTCACACTCATAATCCAGCCGTGCCGGTCAAGCGCTGCCTTACCCTCGCTGCCTTTGCCCTCGTGCTCGCTCCGGCCGCGCACGCCGCCCAGCCGAGCCCGGTTGGCGACCGCGCGTGGACGGGGCCGCCGGCTACGCCGAGGGGCGCGCGGGCACGGTCTCGTTCGCCGTGCGTACCGAGCACCGCGTATGGGGCCGCCACGCCCGGCGCGCCGTGCCGGCGGCCAGCGTGATCAAGGTGATGCTGCTGGTCGCCTACCTGCGCCGGGCCGAGGTCCGCGCCCGGGCGCTGCGCCCGGCCGATCGCGCCCTGCTCACGCCGATGGTGAGCACCGCGTCTGGGGTCGTGACGCTGCTCGGACCGTTCCGAGCGCGAGCGTCCTGAAGCCGATGCTCCTGGTGGCCTACCTCCGCGGGCCCGGCGTCCGTGACCGGCCGCTCGCCGCCTCCGACCGGGCGCTGCTCGGGCCGATGATCCGCTGGTCCGACAACGTGACAGCCACGAGCGTCCGGAACATCGTGGGGGACGCCGGGCTCGTGCGGCTCGCCCGGCGCGCCGGGATGCGCCGCTTCAGGCCTGCCTCGCCGGTGTGGGGCCTCTCGAGCGTCGACGCCGCGGACCAGTCGCGCTACCTCCTCCACATCGACCGGCTCGTGCCGAAGCGCCACCGCGCCTACGCCTGCGCCTGCTCGGGTCGATCGTCAGCTCGCAGCGCTGGGGGATCGCGCAGCGTGCGCCCGCCCGGCTGGGCGCTCTACTTCAAGGGCGGCTGGGGCTCGGGCAGCGGAGCGGTGGACCATCAGGTGGCGCTCCTTCGCCGCGGGACGCGGCGGATCGCGGTGGCGATCATGACCACCTCGAGCCCGAGCCACGCCTACGGGAAGGCCACGCTCGAGGGGGTGGCGCGGAGGCTGTTGCGCCACCTCGAGGCGGCCTCGATTCCGGCGGGCTCGGCCGGGCATTAGGCTACCCCGCCATGGACCTCACCCTCTCGCCGTCAGAAGAGGCCTTCCGCGACGAACTGCGGGCCTGGCTCGCCGACAACCACCCGGGTGAGGACCCACCCGACGACGACGCCGCCTTCGAGCACCGCCGCGTCTGGCAGAAGAAGCTGCTCGAGGCCGGCTACGCCGGCTTCTCGTGGCCCAAGGAGTACGGCGGCCGCGGCGCCACGCTCGTGGAGCAGGCGCTCTTCGGCGAGGAGATGGCGCGCGCCAAGGCGCCCAGCCCGGCCAACGTGCTCGGCATGGTCATGGGCGGGCCGGTGGTCATCGCCCACGGCGACGACACCCAGAAGGAGCGCTGGCTGCGGCCGATCCTCTCGGGCGACGAGATCTGGTGCCAGGGCTTCTCAGAGCCCGAGTCGGGCTCGGACCTCGCGTCGCTGAAGACGCGCGCCGTCAAGTCGAACGGCGAGTGGGTGGTGACCGGGCAGAAGGTCTGGACCACCTACGCGCACAAGGCCAAGTGGTGCATGCTCGTGGCGCGCACGGATGCAGATGCGCAGAAGCATGCGGGCCTCACCTACTTCATCATGGACATGGAGCAGGAGGCCGTTCAGGTGCGCCCGCTCCGCCAGATCACCGGCGAGGCCGAGTTCAACGAGCTCTTCATCGAAGAGGCGCGCATCCCGGACGAGAACGTGGTGGGCGGCGTGGGCAACGGCTGGACGGTGGCGATCACCACGCTCATGCACGAGCGCGCCGGCCTGGGCGCCGCCGCGGCAGCGTCCATGCGCAACGCGCTCGAGGAGCTGGGCGACCTGGCCCGCGAGCGCGGCGTGACCGCCGACCCGGTGGTCCGCCAGCGCCTCGGCCAGCTGGCGATCGAGGTGGAGCTCCTGCGGCTGAACGCCTGGCGCGGGCTCACGGCGATCATGAAGACCGGGATCCCGGGGCCGGAGGGCTCCGTGGTCAAGTGGCAATGGGGGGAGCTCAACCAGTCGCTCACCGAGCTGGCCGTGGAGATCCTCGGCGAGGACGGCGCGCTCTGGGACTCCCCCTGGACGTATCGCTTCCTCCGCGCCCGAGCGAACTCGATCGAGGGCGGGACCACCGAGATCCTGAAGAACATCGTCGCCGAGCGGGTGCTCGGCCTGCCGAAGCTCAGGTAGGAGAGGAACCACGTGAACTTCGACTTCTCAGACGACCAGCAGGCGATCAAGCGCACCGCCAAGGACTTCCTGGCGGCCCGCTTCACGGCCGAGCGCGTTCGCGCGCTCGCCGAGGGCGGGAGCTACGACGACGACGCCTGGAAGGAGATCTGCGAGCTCGGCTGGCCCGGGATCTTCATCCCGGAGGACGTGGGCGGCCAGGGGCTCGGCATGGTCGAGCTGGTGATCCTCATGGAGGAGCTCGGCTACGCGCTCGCGCCACTGCCGTTCCTGTCCGGCGTGGCCGCCGGGCTGGCGCTCGAGGTGGCCGGGTCCGACGAGCAGCGCGAGCGCTGGCTGCCCGGGATCGCGTCGGGCGAGGTGCGCGCCACCGCCGGCCTCGCCTCCAACGGCGAGGCGCGGCTCGTGCCGGACGCAGAGGGCGCCGAGCTGATCGTGCTCCTCAGCCGCGACGGCGGCAGGGTGGTCGAGGCAGGCCAGGCGGAGGTGGAGCCGATCGACACCATCGACGCCACCCGCCGCTTCGCGCGCGTGAGGGCTGACGGCGGCGACCCGCTGCCCGGCGACGCCGGGTGCCGCGCTCGACCGCATCGGCGTGGCGCTGGCCGCGGAGCTCACCGGGGTCGCCCAGCACACGATGGACATGGCGGTGGAGTACGCGCGCGACCGCAAGCAGTTCGGCCGGCCGATCGGCGCCTACCAGGCCGTGTCGCACCGCTGCGCGCAGATGCTGCTCGAGACCGAGGGCGCGCGCTCCGCGTCCTACTACGCGGCCTGGACCGCCGACGCGGAGACCACTTCGCTGCCGGCCGCCGCGTCGATGGCGAAGGCCTACGCCTCGGACGCCGCGTGGCGCGTGGCGGCCTCCTCGCTGCAGGTGCACGGCGGCATCGGCTTCACCTGGGAGCACGACCTGCACTTCTTCCTGAAGCGCGCCAAGGCGGGCGGGATCCTCTTCGGGTCCGCGAGCGAGCACCGCGATCGCGTGGCCGAGCTCACCGGCTTCGCGACCGAGCCGGCCCCCGCCTAGCGGGAGCTAGTCGCCCGGGAAGCTGGGCAGCCCGTGCTCGTGCGGCTGAATCGCCCCGCGCCGCTCCGAGCCCCACGCAAGCTGCTCCAGCCGGGCGATCTCAAGCTCGCCCTGCACGCGGGCCGGGTGGTCCGCCGGCAGGCCGGCCACGAGGTTCTGGATCCGGTTGCGGATCTGGAGGGCGAAGTGAGGAGTGGAGGCGCCCATGAGCTGGCGCACGTCGTCCAAGGTCGGCTCGCGGACCGCGCGATCGGGACGCTCGTACTCGCTCATGGGCGAGAGGTTAACCGCCGGTCATGGGGCTGTGGCCTGGACCGGGATCAGCTCGGTGATCCGGTCGATCCGCGCCTGCGCGCGGAGCGAGATGGTGTCGGCGTCGCCGAGGATCCAGACGCGGTTGTAGACCGCCTGCCCGGGGTCGTCCTCGTAACCCGGCTGCACGCTGAGGAAGTAGCTCTCGAGCGCGGGAGGCAGATCGGCGGCGCGGTCGGTCAGCAACAGGGGCGCGAACACCCCGCGGGTGGCCAGCGACGCCGCCGCGGCGGCGTCCAGCGGCCGCGTGGTGCTGGCCACGCTGAAGTTGTAGCCGGGCACCTCCACGCCCCAGCCGAAGTCGCCCTGGCGATAGCGCGCGAACGCGATCGCGTTCTCCACCGGCGTGGGACCGGCCACGCGATTCACCGAGCCGGCCAGCCCCTTCTGGAGCTGGGCCACGACCTTGTTCGACACCACCTGCTCGGGGCCGAGCACGTAGACGTTGGGACGATCGTGCTCGCGCAGGGCCTTCCTGATCGGCTCGGGCACCGAGTCGCGCTCGACCGGCAGAGCCGCGTCCCCCGAGCGCGCGGCCCAGGCGGCGGCAGGCGTGGCCCACTCGGCGTCCTCGCCGGAGTAGAGCACCACGTTCTGGGAGGGCCGCCCGCGCGCTGCCGAGAAGAAGCGGTCCACCGCCGCGGCCCGCTCGAATGCGTCGTCGCCCTCGACCACGGCCGTCTTGTAGCCGCTGGGCCGCGCCACGTCGTTCCCGATGCGGATCACCTGCGCGTCCTTCGAGAGGTCCGAGCCGCGCGGCTCCAGCTGGTCGAGCGTGTCGGATGTGACCGCGGGCAGGCTGCTGCCGTCCGTCAGGAGGATCGGCGCGGCGATCGGTGGGCCCGCGAGCACCGACGCGGCCACGGCCGACTGCCAGTCGCCGCGGTCCACGAGCACCACGGCCGTGGGCCGGTCGGACTCGGAGGTGGAGGGGAACAGCGCGCTGGCCACGCCCGCGGCGTCGGCCGCCGCGTCCCCGCCGGCCACCCGGATCGTGTTGCGCGTGCCCGTGTACGGGAAGCCCAGCTTCTCCGCGGCCTGCTCGTCCTCGCTGGAGGCGCCGGGGCCGCCGGGCTGGGGATCGTCGTCGCCGAGGCTGCATCCGGCGAGGGTGAGCGCTGCTACGGCGAGTATGGCCAGGATCCTGCGCACGGCGGGGCGCACGATAGCTAGGGGCGCGGCGATAGCCGCGGTCCCGCCAGGGCGCCGATCGATGTGCGCTCTGCCGCTTCTAGGGGTATGATTGACTGGTCAGTCAACCAGTGCCCGGAGGCGCCCCGACGATGGATTTCAAGCTCAACGAGGAGCAGCTCGAGTTCCAGGAGACCTGCCGCAGGTTCGCTCGCGAGGTCATCCGGCCGCTCGCGGACAAGTACGACCGCGAGGAGGGCGTGCCGTGGGAGGCCATCCAGGCCGCACGCGAGTGGGGCCTCCACGGGCTCGACCACATCCAGCGGATGGGGCAGGACCCCGACGGGGTCTACAGCTGCATCTACGCCGAGGAGCTGCACTGGGGCTGCGCTGGCATCGCGCTCGCGATCCAGGGCGGGTCGCTCGCGGCGGCCGGCATCGCCAGCTCGGGCACGCCCGAGCAGATCGGGCGCTGGGTGCCGGAATGCTTCGGAATGGGCGACGAGATCAAGCTCGGCGCGTACGCCGTGACCGAGGCGGGCGCCGGCTCCGACGTCCGCTCGCTCCGCACCACGGCCAAGCTGGACGGCGACGAGTGGGTGCTCAACGGCACCAAGGTCTTCATCACCAACGGCGGGATCGCCGACGTGACCGTCGTGGTCGCGACCGTGGATCCCGAGCTCGGGCATCGCGGCCAGGCGTCGTTCGTGGTTCCCAAGGACACCCCCGGGCTGTCCATGGGCAAGAAGGAGTCCAAGCTGGGCATCCGCGCGTCGCAGACGGCCGAGGTCGTGCTCGAGGACGTCCGGATCCCGATGGAGTACCTGCTGGGCGGGTACGAGAAGCTCCAGAAGAAGCTCGAGCGCGCACGCGCGGGCCAGTCCTCGGGCCGTGCATCGGGCGCGCTCGCCACGTTCGAGCTCACCCGCCCGCTGGTGGGCGCGTCGGCGCTCGGCATCGCGCAGGCGGCCTACGAGTGGACGCTCGAATACCTCGAGGACAAGTCCGAGGACGGCGTGCCGCTGCTCGAGCAGCAGCGGATCCAGCAGACGCTCGCCGACGTGGCCACCGAGATCGAGGCAGCCCGCCTGCTCGTGTGGCGCGCCGCCTGGATGGGACGCAACGGCGTCCCGATGACCGGGGGCCAGGGCTCGATGTCGAAGCTCAAGGCCGGCGACACCACGATGTGGGCCACCACGACCTTGATGGACCTGGTGGGCCCCTACGCCCAGACCACGGACTGCCCGCTCGAGAAGTGGTTCCGCGACGCGAAGATCTACCAGCTGTTCGAGGGCACGGCCCAGGTGCAGCGACTGGTGATCTCACGGATGCAGCGGGCCGAGTACCAGCGCCGCGTCGAGGAGGCCTCCACCGTGCTGGCGCAGGCGCCGGGCACGCCGCCGGGCGACCCCGTGGCCGCCTAGGGCCCGCCGGCCGGCCGCTCGACAACCGGTCCCGCCGCGGCGGGCGATCTTTGGACCGGCAGCCGTGGCCGGCGCCGCGGCGCCGCGTCACGATTGCCCCATGAAGGCATCCGTGACTGAACTTCGGCGCGCCGGCGCGGCGCGCCCCCAGAGCAGTCCAGGCGCACGACCCGGCGGCCAGCGGGCGGGCCGGCCGCCGGGTCGCGCCTGGCTGAACGCTCGCGAGGTCGGCGGGGTCGACCCGCGCTGGGCGCACCTCGGCGTCTCGCACGACTGAGCGGCCGGAGCGCCACAATGGGCGGCGGTGCCCTTCACCGTCGAACCCGGCGCCGTCGCACTGGTGGCGCTCATGGCCGTGTTGTACGCGCGGGCGGTCTCCACGCTGCGCCGGCGCGGCTATCGGGTCCCTGTCGGCCAGCAGGCGGCCTGGTGGACAGGCCTCGCGCTCACCACCGCGGGACTCACCGGCCCGGTGGATGCGCTGTCCGAGGACCTCGTGCTTGCCCACATGGGCCAGCACCTCCTGATCGCGGACCTGGCCGCGCCGTTTCTCCTGATCGGCCTGCGCTCGCCCGTCTACGCCTTCTACCTGCCGCGGCCGCTGCTGGTCAGGGTCGCGCGCCTTCACTGGCTGAGGCGCGCCTTCCGCGTGCTGCGGCGCCCGCTCGTGGCGGTGCCCGTGTGGGTGGCGATCCTCTACGGCTGGCACTTCTCGTTCGCCTTCGTGGCTGCGCTCGAGAACCCCGTGCTCCACGTGATCCAGCACCTCTCGTTCCTCTTCGGGGCGCTGCTCGTCTGGTGGTCGGTGATCGAGCCGAAGCGCCGGCGCGTGCCGGGCGACCTCTGGAAGGTTCCCTATCTGCTGGGCGCGCGCGTGGCGGGCATGTTCCTCGGGATGGCGCTGATCATCCTGCGCGAGCCGGCGTACGCGGAGTACTACGGCGACCGGGCGCGCGAGCATGGCCTCTCACCGCTCACCGACCAGCAGGTGGCCGGCGGCATGATGCTCGGCCTGGACCTGTTCGTGATGCTGTTCGCCGTCGGGTTCTTCTTCTACCGCTCGGCCCAGGAGCACGACCGCGCCGAGCGAGCCACGGTCGCGGCGGGCTAGGCCCGCTGCGCCTCACGCGCGCGCCTCACTTCGGCGTCGCTCTCGGGCGCCAGCGGCGGGATCTGCGTGGGGCCGCCCTCGTGGACGTGCGCCAGGCGGCATTCACGCTCGCGTGGACCGTCAGCAGCTGCCCCACGTGAACGGGCTGCAGGAAGGTCATCCGGTCGATCGCCGCCGTGACCACGCGCAGGTCCGAATGCCGCACGGCTGCGATGCCCGCGACCTCGTCGCAGAAGCGCATGATCACGCCGCCGTGGTCAGTACCGAGTGCGAGGCTGACGGAGGGCGGGGCTCCACGCGGCGCTAGTGTACGGCGCTGGTACCGATTCTCGAGCGTGAAGGAGGGCGACATGGCAGGACTGGCCGGTCGCATGTCCACGGTCATAAAAGCGAAGATCTCGAAGGCCCTCGACCGCGCCGAGGACCCGTCCGAGACGCTCGACTACGGCTACAACAAGCAGGTCGAGCTGCTCCAGAACGTCAAGAAGGGCATCGCCGACGTGACCACGTCGAAGAAGCGCCTTCAGATGCAGTCCGGGAAGCTCGAGCAGCAGGTGGTCAAGCTCGACACCCAGGCCCGCCAGGCGCTCGCGCAGGGTCGTGACGATCTTGCCCGTGCCGCGCTCGAGCGCAAGACGGTCGCGCAGACCGAGCTCCAGTCGCTGGACCAGCAGGTGCAGGAGCTTCAGAACCAGCAGGAGGCGCTCACCGAGAACGAGAAGAAGCTGCGCGTCAAGATCGAGTCCTTCCGCACCAAGAAGGAAGTCATCAAGGCGCAGTACTCCGCGGCCGAGGCGCAGGTGAAGATCTCCGAGGCCGCCAACGGGGTGGGCGAGGAGATGGCCGACCTGGGGCTCGCGATCCAGCGCGCCGAGGACAAGACCGAGCAGATGCGCGCCCGCGCGTCCGCGGTCGAGGAGCTGGAGGCGGCCGGGACCTTCGACGACCTGTCGCAGCTCGGCGGCGGCCAGGACGACATCGACCGCGAGCTGGCCCAGATCGGCGCCGGCGCCCAGGTGGACGACGAGCTGGCGAAGATGAAGGCCGAGCTGGGCACGGGCGGCGGCGACGCCCCCGCGCTCGAGCAGGGCGAAGAGAAGCCCGCCTCATGATCGTCCGCATCTCGGGAGAGGGGCAGTTCAAACTGCCCGACGAGGACGCGGGCCGGCTCAACGAGCTCGACAACCGGGCGGTGGCCGCCGTGGAGCAGGGCGACGAGACCGGCTTCCGTGAGCTGTGGTCTCAGATGCTCGAGATCGTCGCGACCGACGGAAACAAGATCGACGACGACGAGCTGGTCGAGTCGGACGTGATCCTGCCCCCTCGCGACGTGAGCTTCAGCGAGGCTCAGGGCGAGTTCACGGGCGACGGCCTGATCCCGGAAGACCACTAGCCGGGATAAGGGCGGACTTTCCCGCCCGCGGGAAGGGGAGCGGCCGCGTGCAGCGAATCGGGGCACGATGGCTCAATCCACAAGCGTCCGTGAGTCGGAGGAGCTGCTGTCCGCCACGGTGGAGGTGTTGGCCGACACGCTCGGCCTTCGCGACGGCGAGACCCGCGACCACTGCACGCGCGTGGTCGAGCTTGCGGCGAGGCTCGGGCGGCGGCTCGGGCTCAGCGACGAGGAGCTGCGCGAGCTCACCTACGCCGCGCGGGTGCACGACATCGGCAAGGTCGGCGTGCCCGACGCGATCCTCTACAAGCCGGGACCGCTCGACGAGCTGGAGGCCGAGCTGCTCCACGAGCACTCCGGCTGGGGCGCCGAGCTGGTGGACCGGATCCCAGGCCTGGAGCATGTGGCCGAGATCGTGCGCCATCACCACGAGCGCTTCGACGGGCGCGGCTACCCGGACGGCCTGGAGGCCGACGAGAGCCCGCTCGAGAGCCGCATTCTCGCCGTGGCCGATGCCTACGTGGCGATGAACGAGGACCGCCCCTACAGGCGCGCCCTCTCACCGCAGGGCGTGGCCGGCGAGCTCGAGGCCGGGCGCGCGCGCCAATTCGACCCCGTGGTGGTCGACGCGCTCGAGGCCGAGCTTCCCCTTCAGCGGTAGCCGGTCGGGTCCGGCGGGCGTCCCGCGTCCTGGACCTCCACCATGTAGCGCCAGCAGTCGGGCTGGGACCCGTCGAGGTCGGTGAACCCGTACTCGCGTGCGAGGCCGCCTGAGGAGAAGGAGCCGCCGCCCAGCCGTCCGACCTCGGGGTCGGCTGCCAGGGCGGCCACCGCGCGGCCCACGAAGCGCGGGGTCTCGGAGATCGCGACGAAGTGCGGGCTGCCTGCCGTCGCCTCCCGCCAGTTGTCCTCGGTGACCCCGTAGACCTCGAGCATCATCTCCGAGCGCATCCAACCCGGCGTCAGGGCCACGGCCGTGCATCCGTGCGGCTCGAGCTCCTTGGCCTGCGCGAACGCAAGGCGCAGGACGGACGTCTTGGCGAGGTCGTAGAACGTGGACAGCCGGTAGTTGACCGCGTTGTACTCGAGCGTGCCGTCGGTCATCTCGACCACAAGGCCACCCGGGCGGCGGATGAGCAGCGGTAGCGCGAAGTGGCTCGTGATCAGGTGCGTGTCGATGGCGAGCCTGAGCAGCCGCAGGCCGTCTTCAAGGCCCTGCTCCCAGAGAGGTGTGTTCCACTGGGCCAGGCGCTCGCCGCCCCAGATGTCGTTCACGAGCAGGTCCAGGCGGTCCTGGTCGGCGTCGATGCGCCGGACGAGAGCCTCCACCTGGGTCGGGTCCAGGTGATCCACCTCGACCGCGATGCCGGTGCCGCCGGCGGCGTCGACGAGCTCGGCGGTCTCCTCGATCGTCTCCGGCCGGTCGTACTCCGAGCGCCTCTCCCTCGTGGTGCGGCCGGTGCAGTAGACGGTCGCGCCGGCTTCTCCCAGCGCGACCGCCGTGCCCCTCCCGGCTCCACGGGTTGCGCCTGCCACGAGAGCCACCTTGCCGGTGAGCGGAGCGGATGCGTTCATCGTGCCTCCATCTGGGGTGTCAGTCGACTGCCGACCTCGGCCGGCGCCCGCGCGCTGAGCAGGAGCACCGCGGCGATCACGAGGCCTCCGCCGGCCAGCTGTATCGCGCTCAGGGACTCACCGAACGCCAGGTACGCCAGCAGGACGGTGGTCACAGGCTCGGCCGTCGAGAGGATCGAGGCCGTGGTCGGCCCCACTCGCCGAAGCCCGGCGAAGAACAGGCCCACGGCGCCGACGGTGGACACCACGGCGATGCCGGCGAGCCACCCGAAGCCCTCCGCGCTCACGTCGCCCAGGTGGATCTGGCCGCCAGCCGCCCCGGCGAGCGTGAGCGTGGTGGCCGCGCCGGTGCACACCAGGGCGCTCAGGATCAGCGGCCCCACGCGCTCGGCCACGCCCTCCGAGCTGAGGATGTAGATGCTGTACACGCCGGCCGCCGTCAGCCCCAGAAGCGTTCCGACCGGGTCGAGCGCGCCCGCCGCGGCTCCGGCGAGAACGAGGAACAGACCGGCCGACGCGAGCACGAGGGCGCCGGTGGTGCGACGGCTGGCCTGCTCGCGGCCCAGCGCGATGGCGGCGACCGTGACGATCGCGGGGAACGTGTAGAGCAGGAGGGACAGGAGCGACGCGTCCAGCCGCTCGAGTGCGCTGAAGAAGGCCCCCGCCTGCGTGCTGTAGCCGATGCCGCCGAGCGCGAGCGCGATGGCGAGGTCACGGCGGGAGAGCGTGCGCATGCGCCGAAGCGCGCCCGTGGCGGCCACGAGCACCCAGAAGAGCACGGCAGCGATCAGGAAGCGCACGGACAGGAGGGTGCCCACGGTCGCGCCCTCGTCGTACGCGAGCTTGCCGAAGATCGCCATCGCGCCGAACGCGACGGCCGATGCGAGACAGAGGAGGGCGCCGGTGGATGGCACGAGCCGCATCCTGATTCCTCCAAGCTTCAGAAGCGATTCAGATTTCTGAACAGCATTCAGTAGGGTTGCTTAATGCTCGACCTGCGCCGCCTGCGCCTGCTCCACGAGCTGAACGAGCGAGGCACGATCGCCGCCGTGGCGGATGCGCTGCAGTTCACGCCCTCCGCGGTCTCGCAGCAGCTGGCGGTGCTCGAGCGCGAGGCCGGCGTGCCCCTGCTCGAGCGAGCCGGGCGCGGCGTGCGGCTCACCGACGCCGCGCTCGTGCTCGTGGGCCACGCCGAGGCTCTGCTCGACCGAGCCGACCTCGCCGAGGCCGAGCTTGCCCGGGCGGTGGGCGACGTGGCCGGGCGGGGGAGGATCGCCACGTTCCAGTCCGGAGCGCTGCGCCTGGCCGTGCCGGCCATGCGCGCGCTGGCGCGGGACGCGCCCGCCCTGCGTTGCGAGCTCGTGGAGGCCGAGCCCGAGCAGGCGCTGCCCGCGCTCGCGCTGGGCGACGTGGACCTCGTCCTGGCCGACGAGTGGGAGCACCAGCCGCACTCTCGGCCCGCCGGTGTGCACCGCGACGACCTGCACCGCGACCTGGTGCACATCGTGCTCCCCGAGGGGCATCCCGCCGCCAGCCGGCACGGCCGCGAGATGCCGCTGGCAGAGCTCGTCGGCGAGGTGTGGACGACAGGCCATCGCGGCACCGCCTGGGCGGAGATGACCCAGCGCACCTGCCGTCAGCTCGGCGGCTTCGACCCCAACATCAGTCACCGCACCAACGACGCCGTCGTGAGCCTCGGGCTGGTGGCCAAGGGCCTGGCCGTGACGCTGCTGCCCGAGCTCGTGGACCCGGCCGCCCATCCCGGTGTGGTGGCGCGCGCCATCGCGGACGCGCCCGTGCAGCGGACGATCTTCGCGGCCACTCGCACAGCCGACGCCCACCGTCCCTCCGTCCGGGCGCTGCTCGCCGCCGTCCGGGCCGCCGCGGATGGGCTCGGCTCACCTACGGGGCCGTGGGAACTCCCGGGCTGAGCTTCTGCAGCGCGTAGAGGAACGACTCGGAGAAGGTGGGGAAGGGCTGGATCACGTCGTTCAGGATCGCGAGCGGGATCTGCGCCCGGATCGCGACCGTGGCCTGCCCCAGCCACTCGCCGGCCTCCGGCCCGAGCGCGTACGCGCCGGTGAGGCGCTCACCGTCGGACACCAGCGTGAGGAAGCCCGGCCGCTTGTCGTAGGCGCGCGTGTAGGTGGACATGCGCGGGACGTCGGCCATCGGCACCGTGGCCATGACCGCGCCCTCTGCCTGGCCCACCGACGCGGCCTGGGGGTCCGTGAACACCACGCGCGGCACGGCGTCGTAGTTGGCGGTCCTGGACCTGCCGAGGATGTTGGCCGCCGCCACGCGGCCCTGGTACTTGCTCACGTAGGTGAGCGGCCAGACGCCCGTGGCGTCGCCGATCGCCCACACGCCGTCGGTCACGTTCATGCGGTCGTCCACCGGTATCCCCTGCTTCGTGGGCTCCACGCCCACCGTCTCGAGCCCGAGCCCCTCGGTGCGCGCCCGCCGGCCGGTGGCCACGAGCAGGCGATCGCCGCGCAGCTCGTCGCGCTCCGGGAACTCGATCACGAACTCGTCCCCGTCACGCCGGACGGCCGACGCGTGCTGGCCGAAGCACAGCTCGATCCCCTCCGGGGCCAGGGCCTCACCCAGACCCTCACCCAGCGGCTTCGGCTCGCGCGGCAGCAGGTGGTCCGCCCCCTCCACGAGCGCGACCGACGCGCCCAGGCGCGACACGGCCTGAGCCATCTCCACGCCCACGGGCCCGCCGCCGAGCACGAGCAGCCGCTTCGGCACCTCCGTGAGGGCCGTGACCTCGCGGTTGGTCCAGACGCCGTCGAGCTCGTCGAGGCCCGGCACCGGCGGCACCACCGGATCCGATCCGGTGGCGATCACCACGTGGTTCGTGGAGAGCACCTCCTCGCCGACCTGGACGCTGCCGGGGCCCGCGAGCCGGGCCGACCCGCGCAGGACCTCGATGCCCTTTCCGGTGAGGTACTCGACCTTGCGGGTGTCGTCGAGCCCCGAGGTCATGAAGTCGCGCCACGCGAACGCCGGCTCCGGGTGCACCCCGCCGCTCACGGCCTCGGCCGCGCCCGGCGCTTCGCGCGCGGCCTGGAGCGCCTCGCCGGGGCGCAGAAGCGTCTTTGACGGGATGCAGGCCCAGTAGTCGCACTCGCCGCCCACCAGCTCGCGCTCCACGACCGCCACCCGCAGTCCGGCGTCGGCAAGATGCCCGGCGCAGTGCTGCCCGCCCGGACCTGCGCCTATCACCACCACGTCGTACGCCATTGCGGCTGGGGAGTCTCCCACGCCACACTCCCGGGTGTGACCCTGTCCGCCCGCAGCCGCACGGGCCTCGCCGCGCTCGTAGCCGCCCTGGCCGCCGGCTGCGGCGGCTCGGACGCGCCGGACGACGCCGCGCCGGTCCCGCAGCGCTCGGCCAACGAGCGACTCGTGCGTGCCTGGTCCGCGGCGCTCGGCCGGGACGACTTCCGGGCCGCGGCCTCGCTGTTCGCGCGCGGCGCGCTCATCCAGCAGAGCCGGACCTTCCGGCTGCGGACTCGCCGGGCCGCGCTCGCCTTCAACCTGTCGCTGCCGTGCCGCGGCGAGGTCACGCGCGTCAAGGACGAGGAGGGCGAGACGGCGGTGGCAGCGTTCAGGCTGGAGCCGCGCCGCGGCGTGCCGCCGGAGGCGTGCAACGACGTCGTTCGCGTGCGCTTCCGCTCGCGTGACGGCAAGTTCGTGGAGTGGCGCCAACTGCCACAGCGGCCGACGCCGACCGGCCGGGCCGCGTAGCCTCTCCTTTACAAATGCGCCGGCTGTCCACCGCCCTGGCCTTTCTCGCGCTCGCCGTCTCGCCGGCGCTCGCGCAGGCCGCTCCGGCCGACTCGAGCCTCGACAAGGTGCTCGTGATCGGCATCGACGGCACGCGCTGGGACCTCCTGAGGGCCGCGATGAAGAGCGGCCGCGCGCCGAACCTGGCGCGCGTCGGGCGCCAGGGCTTCGCGCGACCCGGGCTGCTCGACTACGGCCCGAACGTGCTTACGCTGAGCGAGGTCGGCTGGTCGTCGATCGCGAGCGGCGTCTGGCCCGACAAGCACCTGGTGGACGGCAGGAAGTTCAACATGGACCCGGGGCAGGCCACCAAGAACGGCTATCTCGACTTCATCACCCGCATCGAGACCGCGGCCCCGGCCTTCGACACCTACCTGGCGAGCGATTGGGTCAACCTCGGCACGACCGAGAACGGCGGCCCGATCTTCGGCAGCGCGATGGACGCTCGCTTCAACGTCGCGATCGCCGAGGAGAGACTCGAGCTCTGGGACGCGGGCGACGTGAAGGTCACGCAGGCCGCCTCCCGCCACCTGCGCAGCGCCGACCCTGACGCCAGCTTCGTGTACCTCGGCCTCGTGGACGAGACGGCCCACCTCGTGGGCTCCGCCACGCCGGCCTACGCCGACGCGATCGCAACTACCGACCGCAGGATCGGCCAGGTGCTCCGGGCGGTGCGATCGCGACCGAGCTACCCGTTCGAGAGCTGGACGATCCTGGTGACGACCGACCACGGACAGCGCGCGCTCGACGAGCCGTCGCTCGTAACGCACCTCAGCCAGACCCCGCTCGAGATCACCTCGTTCGTGATCGGCTCCGGCCCGGGTCTCGGGAGCAACGTCAAGAAGCCGCTCGTGGTGGACGTCGCTCCCACGGTTCTCCGGCAGCTCGGCCTTCCGGTCCGGCCGGCCTGGAAGCTCGACGGCCGTCCGCTCGCGGGCGCGCACCCGGCCGCCTCGGCCACCGTGGCGGTACGCGGTAAGGGCGCCGCGCGCCGGCTCGCGGCGTCGCTCCGGCTGTCCAGCGCGCCGGCAGGGGTCAGGTCGGTGGCGCTGCGCCTGCCGGCCGGCGTCAAGCTGAAGAGCGGTCCGGTGAGCGCGTCGGTGAACGGCCGGCCGGTGTCGGTGCGGTTTTCCGGCCGCCGAACCGTGATCCTCCGGTTCTCACCGCGGGCGGTGCGCACGCTGTCGTTCGCCACCGCTCCCGGCGGCGTCAAGGTCGCATCCGGCCTGCAGCCGGGCGCGGAGGCCACGGTGAGCCTCCGCGGTCGCAAGGCGAGCCGCGGCACGCTCCGCGTGCGCCTGGCGCACTGACCCGAGCCGATCGAACCGTTCCCCGGGAGCGTCCGTATGTACCCGGAGACGTCAACGATCCCGGAGGTCCCTTTCCGATGCGCAAGCAGCTAGCCCTCGTCCTCGTTCCGCTGGCGCTCGCCGCCGCGGCGCTGCCGGCCGTGGCGTCCCGGCCCAACGCGCAGGCCGCGGCCACCAAGAAGGTCAAGGTCGGGGACCTCTTCTTCAAGAAGAGCAAGGTCACGATTCAGAGCGGCGACACGGTCAAGTGGACCTGGGTCGGCGTTGCTCCCCACGACGTGACCGTGACCAAGGGACCGCGCAAGTTCCACTCCAAGATCAAGAAGTCGGGCACGTACTCGAAGACGCTGCGCAAGCGCGGCACCTACCGCTACATCTGCAGCGTCCACCCAGACGACATGAAGGGCCGCGTCGTCGTGGAGTGAGGCGCGAGAGCGCTTGGGGGGCGTTCTGGGCCCCTCGCAGTCGGAAACCCCCCGAAATGACCCCTGTTTCCATCAGTTGGGGGGATACGTCCAGCCCGCCTGGTGTCGAGAAATGAGGCATTGCTCAGATTTCGACGGCGGCGCGGTGTCGTGCGTTGACGACTAGGAGGTTATGTGTCCACCAGACTGTCTATCCGGGTTGCAGGGGTTGTGGCTGCTGTTGCCGCGCTTCTCAGCCTGTCGGCCGCCAGCGCATTCGCCTGGAACCCCGACTGCGACGACCGCGGCTACGACCGCGGCAAGGATCACTACGACCGCGGTCACGAAGAGTGGTCTCCACCCAAGCACGAGCACTGGACTCCCCCGGCAGCTCCGGCGCCGAAGCCGGTGGCGCCCAAGCCCGTGGCTCCAGCGCCCGCACCGGCGCCTGCCCCGGCTCCCGTGCCCGTAGCCCCGGCACCCGTGCCGGCGTCACCCGCGCCTGCGCCCACGCCGGTGGTGCCCAAGCCCGCCGCGCCTCCGGCAGAGAAGCCTGCCGCGCCCGTGGTGAGTCTCGGTCTGCCGACTGAGGTCCCGACCCCCGAGGTCGTGACAGAGGTGCCGGAGAAGACCGGTGTGCTCGGCAAGGTCGGCACTCGCAAGGAGAAGAAGGTCGAGGGAACGGTCGGCACTCGTGGAGTGCCCACCACCACGCCCGTCGCTCTCGTGCAGGCCGGCGAGAACGCAGAAGCGCTACCCACCACCGGCTTCGGCGGCACTCTGCCGCTGGCGCTGCTCGGAATCGTCGGCCTCGCCGGCGGCGCGCTGATGCTGCGGCGCTCACACTCCGCTTAAAGGGGACGACCAACCACGGCGCGGGGGGGAAGGACACGGCCCCCCGCGTCGTGCGTTTCGCTCTACTCGAGCACTCCGCGGCGCATCGCTTCCGCGACTGCCGCGGCTCTCTCCGACACGCCCAGCTTCTCGTAGACGTGCTGGAGGTGGGTCTTCACCGTGGAGGCCTCTATGAAGAGCTGCTCTGCGATGTCCGGGCCGGAGTGCCCGGCGGCCACCAGCCGCAGCACCTGCTGCTCACGGTCGGTGAGGCTCGTGCTCGTGTCCTCCGCCCGTATGCGGATCTGCTGGAGCACGTCTCCCTCGATGCTCTGGGACAGGACGGTCTCCCCGCGCGCGGCTGCCACGATCGCGTTGCAGACCTCCTCCGCCGAGGATGTCTTGTCGAGGTATCCGGACGCGCCGTGGGCGAGCAGGTCGTAGACCTTGGCGCTCTCGGTGTGCGTGGAGAGGAAAAGCACGCGCGTCGGGATCTTGTCGCGCACCACCGCGTTCAGCACCTGCGCCCCGTCCAGCTCCGGCATGCGCATGTCCACGAGCGCGACCGCGGGCTGCAGGCGCCGGATCTCCTCGATGGCCACGCGCCCGTTCTCGGCCGTGCCCACCAGCTCGAGGTCGGGGCGGCTCTTGACAGCCTCCATGAGGGCCTGCCGGAACATCGGGTGGTCGTCGGCCACGAGCACCCTCGTACGATCGTTCATGAGGGGCCGCGCCCGTTGCGGTGCTCGGGCTCCGGCAGCGAGACGTGCAGCACTGTGCCGGCGCTCGCCCCGCTCTCGACCGTCAGGCGTCCCCCGATCAACTCGACCCGCTCACGGAGCGCCGGCAGACCGAGATGCCCCGGGCGCACGCGCAGCCCCTCGCGGGCATCGAATCCCTTGCCGTCGTCGCGGACCACGAGCGAGAACCCGCGGGCGTCGTCCTGAAGGCGCATCTCCACGTGCGAGGCGTGGGCGTGGTGGCGGATGTTCGCCAGCGCCTCACGTCCGGCTCTGAAGAGAAGGCTTCGGACAGCCTGGCCGGGCTGGCGGGTGGTCAGGTCCTCGAGCTCGCATTCCAGCCCGTCCTCGGCGCTGGCCTGCTC
This sequence comes from uncultured Thermoleophilaceae bacterium, assembly GCA_963764665.1. Taxonomy (GTDB): domain Bacteria; phylum Actinomycetota; class Thermoleophilia; order Solirubrobacterales; family Thermoleophilaceae; genus JACVRW01. Next base: position 56,922 of record CAVXTL010000008.1, read on the forward strand.
GAGGCAGACCCTCAGCGCCACCCCCAGCCCGCTCCTGTCCGGCTCTTCCGGCTGAATCTTGAACAGCACGTTCCGCAGGAGATCGACGGCGTCGGCCGCGTGCTCGCGAAGTGCGTCGAGCTCGCGCGCCAGCTCCGGGTCCAAGGTGCGGGCCATGAGCGTCTCCAGGCGCATTCGCAAGGCCACCACGGCTTGGATCGACTCGTCGTGGAGGTCTTCCGCGAGCCGCTGGCGCTCCTCTTCGTGAGCCTCGATGAGCTGACCGAGCAGGTTCCTGCGCTCAGTGTTCGCGGATTCGAGCTCGGCGACCTTCGCCACGAGCTCGTCGTTCCGGCGCCGCAGCTGCTCGGCGTCCGGCGTAGCGCTGGGCGCCGCGCGGATCACAGGGATTGCGCGCCCGAGGCGCGTACGCGACCGTCATCTCTCCCAGCCTTTTCCACCGGTCAACCTAAGCGCCTGGGGCCGGGCTTGGCAATAGCCCTTTCGAGCGATCTTTCCTATGCCTGCGCCTCGATCAGGGTCAGCGGGCCGTTGCAGCGGAGGCAACGTGCAAACCGGTCGGCTCGAGGGCCGGCCGGCCGCAGCCACTCGGAGGCGCACGTGGTGCAGCGCCAGGGCCGGGTATCGGGTGGCGGCAGAATGCGCTCGACCAGCGGCGAAAGCTCGGCCAGATCGACGGGCTTGCTCACATGGGCCGCGATCAGCCCTCTCTGGAGCGTGGGCACCTCGTCGATGCTCTGCGCCGACACGACGATCACGGGGATCGCCCGGGTCGCCGCGTCGGCCTTGAGACGGTCGAGCACGGCGAGCCCGCGGAGGTCCGGCGGGCTCAGGTCCAGGAGGATCAGATCCGGATGGTGCTCGCCGGCGAGCACCATCCCGTCCTCGGCGGTGTCCGCGAAGATCATGGTTCTGCCGGGCGTCGCGAGGAGGGCCCTGCCCACCTCGACGCCGTCAGCGTGACCTTCTATGTAGAGAATGGTCTGCATCCGGCGGGCCCTCCGCTTGTAGACGGCTTCCTCCACCGTCAATGCTGGGGTCCGCCGGCCGCCACGACCATCCGGCCGCGGGGGGACAGGACAGGGGGATCTCCGGATCCACCGATCGGGGGATGCTCGAGCGTTTACGCCTGGGGCTCGAGCCAGCAGTCGCAGCGGATGCATCGCGCTTCCCGCTGGAGCGGAGCGCTTGTCGGCCGCAGCCAATCCGTGGCGCACCCAGAGCAGCGCGAGGACTCGTTGCCCACGGAAGGGTACGTAAGAGATCGGATTCATCTCTTTGATGATCGGGCCCTGCGGTGTAACAGCCCATCCCGCCGTGAGTGGACGGGCGAGGGGGACATGCGCCTCCACCGATCTGGGGAGGCGCGGCGGGGAGTCCGCTCCTAGAGCGGGATCTCCCAGAGCGGGAACCAGCGTGCCATGTCCTCTTCCCACGGCAGCTCGGCGCCCAGCTGGGCCTTGATGCGGAGCTCGCGCTCCGAGTCGCGCTCCTGCTTTCCCTTCGGCACGAACGGGTAGTAGGAGCCGCGCTTGAAGTTGTAGATGAAGTAGAGCGGGCGGCTCTCCTCCTCGAAGGCGAACACGGCCGCCAGCAGGCGGTCGCCGTAGCCGCCGCCCTGGAGCTCGGTGGAGATCGTGTTGAGGGACACCACCAGGTCCTCGAAGTCCTGGTCGCGCAGGATCAGCCAGCGGTAGCCGAACTCGTCGTCGGCCGTCTCGATCTTGGACCCGGTGTCCTCGGCACTGCTCGTGAGGAGCTCCTCCGTGTCCTTGACGATCGAGGCGAAGTCGGCGGTGCCGAGCGGCTGGAACACGATCGCGGCCACCTCCCGGTGCTTGAGGCCGAGCCCCGTCTCCAGGGTGACCTGAGCGGTGCTCATCGCGAAGAGCCGGTCGGGCGCCGGGGCCTTCAGCGTCTTTCCCCTGCCGCCCAGCAGGGCGTCGAGGAAGCCCATCTCCCTAGGCCGCCGCGGGGCCCTGCTGCAGCTGCATCTCGAGCTGCTGCAGGCGCTCGATGCGCTTCTCCATCGGCGGGTGCGTGGCGAAGAGCGTCTTGATGCTCCCCTTGACGCTCGCGGGCACGATGAAGAAGGCGTTGAGGTTCTCTGCCTGGCGCAGGTCCTGGCTGGGCACCTGCTGCATCCGGTCGGAGATCTTCACCAGCGCGGCGGATAGCGCGCTCGGCCGGCCGGTGATGATGGCGGCGCCGCGATCGGCGGAGAACTCGCGGTAGCGCGACAGCGCGAGGATCAGGAAGAACGAGATCACGTAGACGAGGAGCGACACCAGGAAGATCACGAGCGCGGCGGGGGCGCCGTCGTCGTCATCGCCGCCGCCGAAGAAGAACGAGAACTGGAGGATCATCGACGCGACCGAGGCGAAGAAGCTCGCGACGGTCATGATCAGCACGTCGCGGTTCTTCACGTGCGTGAGCTCGTGGGCCATGACGCCCTCCAGCTCGGACGGCGAGAGCGTCTTCATGATCCCCGTGGTGGCGCACACGGTGGCCGTCTTCTGGGAGCGGCCGATCGCGAAGGCGTTGGGCACGTCGGTGTCGGCCACCGCGATCTTGGGCTTGGGCAGGTCGGCCTGGATGCAGAGGCGCTCGATCATCGCGTGGAGGCCGGGGGCCTCCTCGGGGGTGACCTCCTTGGCGCCCACTGCCGTGAGCGCGAGCTTGTCCGAGAGGAAGAACTGAGCGCCGAGCAGGCCGACGATGAAGACCAGCGTGACCACGGCGCCGGCACCCACCGCGGCGAGCACCCCGATGAACACGACGTACAGGACGCCGAGCAGGAACAGGGTCAACAGCATCCGGAACTGGAGGCCTCGGTCGCGGGGGAATATCGCGCGCTGCTGAGCCATGGATCGAACTGTAGTGACCCGGAGCGGGGACACCGCGCAGCCCGGTGAATGGCCACTTGCAGAGGGGGGAAACCGGGGCCTGGGCCCGACGGCCTTTGATACAGTCCCGCCGTCTCGAGCGCTGAATTCCCCTGCACAACAGGGGAAACGGGGGAACCATGGCCCCCGAAAGGGCCGGGGGCGAATCGCCGTCTCGGGTACGGCGTAGCGGCAAGTGGCCGCGAGCCCGTCAGCTAACCCCGTAAGCGCGACACCGAGCGAACGAAGATGAGAAAGAGCTTCTGGGTTCCAATAACCCTGGCCCTCGCGGCCTATCTCGTGCTCCCGCTGCCGGGCGCCACCGCGCCCCTGTCGAAGCGCATCGACGAGAAGCGCGCCCAGCTCGACCAGACCGAGCACAAGGAGGGCGTGCTCACCACCACCATCCAGAGCTACTCGAACCGCATCGAGGGCCTGAAGGGTGAGATCTCGGCCACCGAGAACCGCCTCGGCCGGGTGCAGCAGAGCCTCGACCACCAGAAGAACGAGCTGCTCGAGGTGCGCGACCGCCTCGAGGCCGCGCGCGACCGCCTCGAGCGCCTGCGCAGCGAGCTGGTCACGGCCCGCAGGGTGCTGGCGGCCCGCCTCGTGGAGATCTACAAGGCGGACGCCCCCGACGCCCTCACGGTGATCCTCGAGGCCGACGGGTTCGGCGACCTGCTCGAGCGCGCCGAGTTCCTGGACCGCATCTCGGATCAGGACCGCGAGATCACCGACGAGGTGAGGGGACTGCGCGACCACGCCGAGAAGCAGGCGGACCAGCTGGCGAGCCTCGAGCGCCGCGAGCAGCTCGCCGCCGAGCGCATCCTTCGCGAGCGCGACCAGATCGCGTCGGTGCAGGAGCAGCTCGTGTCGTCGCGGAGCCAGCTCGCCTCCGCCCGCACCGACCGCCGCGGCGCGCTCGCCCAGGTCCGGGACAGCAAGCACGAGCTCGAGGGAGACCTGGCCGCGCTCGAGGCCGAGCAGGCGCGAGTGGCATCGGCACTCCAGGGCGCAGGCGGCGGCAACACCTTCGCGGGGCCCATCAAGCAGGGCAGCGGCCAGCTGGTCTGGCCGGTGAACGGTCCCGTGGTCTCACCGTTCGGGATGCGCTGGGGCCGCCTCCATGCGGGCCTGGACATCGCGGTGCCGAGCGGCACGGCGATCCGGGCGGCCGACTCGGGCCGCGTGGTGCTGATGGGCTGGGTCGGCGGCTACGGGAACTACACCTGCATTCAGCACACCTCCTCGCTGTCCACCTGTTACGCGCACCAGTCGAGCTTCGGAACCTCCAACGGCGCGGCCGTCAGTCAGGGCCAGGTGATCGGCTCGGTGGGCTGCACCGGACACTGCTTCGGGGACCACCTCCACTTCGAGACCCGTGTGAACGGGTCGCCGGTGGACCCCATGGGCTACCTGTAGCCCGCGCGCCGTCCGGGCGCGGCGCTTCGATGGAGGCATCCGCCGGCTGACCCGCATCCTCCTCGGCGTGGTGCTCGCGCTCGCTCTCGTCACCGCCATCGGGCTGGTCGTCCTCTGGCCGGGCGAGGTCGACGGCAAGCTGGGCGGCAGCCTCGTGAACGACAGCGAGAAGGCCGAGGTTCAGAGCGTCGAGCAGGTCCCGTGCCCGGGCTTCGGCTCGGAGGACTGCCAGCTCGCCCGGGTCCGGCTCCAGAGCGGCCCCGACTCCGGTCGCACGGTGCGCGTGGCGCTGAGCAGCGGGCGCCTCGATCCCGATCTCGACCCCGGTGACGACATCCTCGTGACCGAGGCGCCGGCGCCACCCGCGGGCGCCGCGCCGCCGGTGGCCGGCACCGAGTACACCCTCTACGACTTCCAGCGCGGGTCGCCCATGCTGCTGCTGACCGGCCTGTTCGTGCTCGTGGTGCTCCTGTTCGCGCGGCTGAAGGGCGCCCTGTCGCTTGTCGGGCTCGCGGTGAGCCTGGCGGTGGTGGTCGTGTTCGTGGTGCCGGCGATCCTGAACGGGGAGGAGCCGCTGGCGGTGGCGATCGTGGGCTCGCTCGCGATCGCGCTGGTCACGATCCCGCTCGCCCACGGCCTCGCTGCCAAGAGCCTCGCCGCGATCCTCGGCACCTGCGCGAGCCTGCTGCTGACCGCGGGGCTCGCCGTGCTCTTCACCGAGCTCACGCACCTCACGGGGTTCTCGAGCGAGGAGGCCACCTACCTCCAGCTCGGGAGCGGCGACTTCTCGCTCACGGGCCTGTTGCTCGCCGGGATGGTCATCGGGGCGCTGGGGGTGCTCGACGACGTGACGATCACGCAGGCATCCACGGTGCTGGCCCTGCGCGACGCGAACCCGTCGCTCCGGCTCCGCGAGCTGGTGTCGCGCGCCATGCGCGTGGGGCGCGACCACGTGAGCGCGGCCGTGAACACGCTGGTGCTCGCCTACGTGGGGGCGGCTCTGCCCGTGCTCCTGATCTTCGGCGCAGCCGACCTGACCCCCGGCCAGGTGGTGAACCTGGAGCTGGTGGCCAAGGAGATCGTGAGCACGCTGGTGGGCTCGATAGGCCTGATCGCCGCGGTTCCGATCACCACCGTGCTGGCGGCAGCGCTCGCGCTGGCCGCGCCCCCCGGACCGGTCGAGGAGGGCGTGCCGCTGCACGCGCATTGACGGAGCTAGTTGCCGTAGCCCGGGCCCTAGAAGGGCCGGAACCGGCCCAGCCGCTTGATCGAGCAGTTGGCGTTGCGGTCGCAGACAGCGGTTGCGATCGCGTTCGTCTGGCTGCCCTTGAGGCGCACGAGGTGGTTGATCGGCCGGTTCCGGCGCAGCGCCACGTCGAAGCTCTTGCCGCCGTCGCGCGACAAGAGGATCGAGTACCTCACCTTCCCGGCCAGCTCGCGGCCGGCGCGGGTGCGATCGCGTGCGCGCCCGACGTGTACCGCGACGCTCGTGCCGTCGCGCCGATGCGCGCTGCCGCGCTTCGGGGGCGCGGTCAGGTCGTAGACGCGGGCCAGGGCCACCGCCGCGCCCCCGTCCACCACGCCGGCGCCGATGTACTCGTTCCACGACTTACTGCCCACGGTCTGGCGTGCGGTCCGCGTGAGCACGTGGGCCACCTGCTCGGACGCGAGCCGCGGCTGCACCTGCCAGACCAGCGCGGCCAGCCCGGAGACGATCGGGGCCGCGAAGCTGGTGCCCTCGCCATATCCGAAGCGCACGGCTCCCTGTGAGAACAGCCGCGAGCAGGACAGTGGATCGTCCCATTCCTCGGCTCCGCCGGCCGGCAGGATGGAGAACACGCCGAGCTCGCATCCCGAGGAGCCGGCGCCGGGCGCGGCGATGCTCACGTAGTCGTTGTGGTTCGCGAAGGTCGTGCGCCCGCCGCCCGGCACGGTGGCGCTGACCGACAGGCCCACGCCGCGGCGGCCGCGCGGGCCGCCGATCGCGGCGGCGGGGAACTCGAGCGGGTTTCCGCTCTGCCCGTTGTTGCCCGACGCGGCCACGGGGAGCACGTCGTTGTAGAAGGCGGTCTCGAGCGCGCGCGCCTGGCTCAGCGAGAACCCCGGGCCGGCCAGGCTGAGGTTCATCACGTCGGCGCCGCGGGCCACCGCGGCCTCGATCGAGCGCGCCAGCGCCCGCAGCGTGAGAGCACCGGTCCGCGAGGCGCGGATCACCAGCAGGCGGGTGTTGCCCGCCACGCCCTTGCCGCCGATGCCGTTGCCGTCCACGGCGGCGATCAGCCCGGCCACGAACGTGCCGTGGCCGGCGTGGTCGGTCACGCCGGCACGTCGCGAGTAGATGTCGTACGTGCGCGCGATCCGGCCCACAAGCTCCGGGTGGCGCACGTCCACGCCGGTGTCCACCACGGCCACGAGCCGCCGCGAGCCGCCGCCGGCGGCGGCCAGGGCCGCGGCGGCGCCCACCTCGTCGTAGGCCCACGTGTACTTGATGCCCGAGCCCCCGGGCGTCACGTCGACCGTGTCGAAGGGATCCGCGGCCACGCGCAGCTTGCGGTCCCGCTCCACGTAGGCAACCCGCGGGTCTGCCCCGAGGGAGCGCGCCAGAGCACTTCCCGACGGGACGGTGGCGGCGAGCACGCCGCTCAGCCCGAACACCTCCGGTCGCGCCCCGAGACGGTCGAGCGCGCGGGCGAGCGAGGGCACCGCGGCATGGGTGCGCGCGCCCACGAGCACCCGCACGGGACCCTCGGTCCGGGCGATGGCAGACAGCTCGCCGACGGAAGCCGCGGACACTTCGCGGGAGCCTGAAAGCGGAAGCGGGAGCCCTCCGTTCCCGGAGGCCCCGGCGTCGAGGCGGGCCAGGTCCCGCAGCGCCGCGTGGTCCACCACGTCGCTCAGGGCCTCGGCGGGAACGGCCGCCACGAATGCCGCGCAGAGGAAGGTGTATAGGAGGGCTCTGCGCATCCGGTTGATGGTAAGGGTGACGCTAGGGTGCGTCGCGGTGCTACCCGAGATCGACATCGGTCCGCTCGAGCTCCAGACCTTCGGGATCGCCTTCGCACTCTCCTTTGTTGCGTCTGGGCTAACGATGGCGCGGCGGCTGAAGGAAACCGGTCAGCCGGTGGACTGGGTCTACGAGATGGTCTTCGCGGCGCTGATCGGCGGGCTCGTGGGCTCGCGGATCGACTACCTCATCCAGAACTGGGACCAGGTGTCCGACGACCTCCTGGGGAACATCTTCTCCGGCTCCGGCCTGGTGTTCTTCGGCGGGCTCTTCGGCGGCGCAGTGGGCGTGATCATCTGGGCGCTCCGGCGCGGAGTGCTCAGCTGGGAGCTGGCCGACTCGGCGACCGTGCCGATCGCGATCGGATACGTGGTCGGCCGCGTGGGCTGCCAGCTCTCGGGCGACGGGGACTACGGCACAGAATCGGACCTGCCCTGGGCGATGGCGTATCCCGACGGCACCGTGCCCACCACCGACGAGGTGCATCCCACCCCGATCTACGAGACCTTCGCCATGGGGATCGCCACGCTGGTGCTCTGGCACCTCCGCGACCGCTTCGCTCCCGGGGTGCTGTTCGGCATCTATCTCGTGATCGTCGGGGTGGAGCGGTTCCTGATCGAGATCATCAGGCGCAACGACTCGGTGGTGGCCGGACTGACCACCCCTCAGCTCGTGAGCGTGGCCGTGGCGGCGCTGGGCGCCGCGATCATCCTCACCCGCCGGGGCGCGCTGCGGCCCGCGGCGGCATAGCCAGGCTGCCGAGCGCCGCCGCCAGGCAGAGGGTGAGCGCCACCGTCGCGCCCGCGGCCACGTCCGCGTGGTGCGACACGTAGATCCCGATCACGCCGCCCGCCGCGCCCACGGCAGCGCCCCCGGCGATGGCATGGCCCGCGGAGCGGGTCCGGTGCCGCACCGCCAGGGCAGGCGCCACCAGCACGGCGAGGGAGAGCAGGGCCCCAAGGCCCTGCACCGCCACCGCCACGGCGGCGGCCACCAGCCCGAGGAGCGCCAGGCGCACCAGCCGCGGCCTGAGGCCGAGCGCCGCTGCGCCCTCCCCGTCGAAGGCCATGGCGGCGAGTGGCCGGTGAAGCACGAACAGGACCAGCGCGCCCGCGGAGGCGAGTACACCGGCGGCCACCAGGTCCGAGTCGCTCACGCCGAGCGGGTCCCCGAAGAGCAGCTCCTCGAGGCGCTGGGGCGAGTCGGGGGTGAGCGCGAGGAGCGCTCCGAGTCCCACCAGGCCGGTGACCACCACCCCCGTACCCGCCTCCGGGCCTATGCGCGGATCGCGCGCCGCCACGGCAATCAGCACGGCCGCCACGGCCACACCGCCGGCGGCCCCGAGCAGGAGCGGAGCGCCGGCCAGGGCGGCCAGCACGAGACCCGGGAGCAACCCGTGGGAGAGCGACTCGGCGGCGTAGCTGAGGCGCTCGACCACGACCCAGAAGCCCAGCCCGCCGCACACCGCACCGAGCAGCGCCACCTCGAGCAGAGCGCGCCGGTCGATTCCGGAGCGAAGCGGATCGAGCAAGGGGTCGAGGAAGTCCATTGTCAGTGGTGGTGGTGCTGGACGGTCGCGATGCGGCTCGGGCCGGCGTCGTCGAGCACGATCAGCTCCTGGCCGTAGGTGGCCTCGAGCGTCTCGCGGCCGAGCACCTCGCCGGGCGGGCCGAACGCCACCTGGCGGCCGTTGAGGCACAGCACGCGGTCGAAGGTCCGGGCGCTGCCCACGTCATGGGTGGACACGAGCAACGTGCGGCCCTCGCCGCGCAGGGCCCGGAAGACCGAGGAGATCAGCTCCGCGCTGGCCGGATCCACGCCCGACAGCGGCTCGTCGAGCAGCAGCACCTGCGCGTCCTGCACCAGCGACCTGGCAAGCAGCGCCCGCCGGCGCTCGCCCCCCGACAGCTCGCCGAACGGGACCCGGGAGCGGTCCGCGAGGCCCACGCGGGCCAGCGCCAGCTCGGCGCGCTCGCGCGCCTCGCGGCGCGGCGGTCGCCACCAGGCTGCCGACGCCAGGGTGCCCATGAGCGCCACGTCCACCGCGCTCACGGGAAAGTCGAGCCGAGTTCGCTCCGTCTGGGCCAGGTACGCCGGCCGGCCGGCCACCCGCAGCGTTCCGGCCGCCGGGCGCAGCTCGCCGAGCAGCGCCCTGAACAGGGTGGTCTTGCCGCCCCCGTTCGGGCCGAGCACGCAGATCGACTGCCCGGCCTCGGCGGCGAAGGTCACCTCGCGCAGCGCCGGGGCGCCGGGGCCATATCCCACCGCCAGGGCCTCGACCGCGACGAGTGGGCCGCTCATGGCGTCACCACGGCGGGCCGGCGGCTGTTCAGGCCCGTCGCGACCGCCAGGACGCCGTACACGGTTGCGCCGAGCACGGCTATCGGCGGTCCGGGCGGCGCGTCGAGCCAGTAGGCGAGGTAGAGGCCGGCGCTCGCCTCGGCCACGGCGAGCGCCACAGCCCAGGCGATCAGCGACGGCACGCTGCGCGCGATCAGGCGCGCGGCGGATGCGGGCAGCACGAACAGGGCCCCCACGAGCAGCGCGCCCACGGCCGGGATCGCGGCCACGGCGCCGAGCGCCACCAGGCCGAGCAGGGCGAGGTCCACGCGCCTGGCCGGCAGCCCGAGCGAGGGGGCGGACTCCGGGTCGAACCCGATCGCGGTCCAGGCGCGTCCGAGCGTGAGGCTCGCGGCCAGCGCCACGAGGGCGCAGGCGCCCGCCAGGACGAGGTCGGATCGGTCCAGGCCGAGGAGGGTGCCGAACAGCAGCCGGTCCACGCTGGCTCCCGACTCGAACACGTCGCTGGCCAGCACCACGCCCACGCCGAGGGCGGCCACGAGCAGCAGGGCGGTGGCGGCCTCGGACTCCCGGCCGGCCCTGCGCGCGCCCCCCACGCCGCCGGCGTAGCCGAGCGCCACCGCCAGTGCGAGGAGCGAGGCGCTCACGCCGGTCGCGTCAGCCGTCACGAGCCCCGGGAATGTCGCCGATCCCACCGCGTGGGAGTAGAAGGCCAGCCGCCTGAGGACTATCCACGCTCCCACCAGCCCTCCGGCGACCCCGAGCAGCACCACCTCGATCAGCGCCTCGCGCAGGAACGGCAGCTCGAAGAGGTCCACCGGCGAGGGCACCGCAAGGAGCCTAAACGAGAATCATTCTCAATACGGTGCGGGCTTCGCCGCCTTGCGCACGAACCGGCGCGACACCGCCTGGAGCTCCAGATCGTGCTGCAGCGAGCGGTGGTGCCCGCCCGGCAGCAGGAGCAGGCGCTTGGGCTCGTGGGCGGCCGCGAACAGCTGCTCGCTCACGGTGTAGGGCACCTGCTCGTCGCCGCGCGCGTGCAGGAGCAGCAGGCCGGTGTCGGGCCCCAGGTCCATCACCGCGCGGTACAGGTCGAGCGACTCGAGCCACCTCATGGTGGCCGGCACGTCGCAGCGAAAGCGCTCCGACCCGTCTGCCCGGAGCATCCTCAGCAGGACGTCCTCGGGCGCCGGGCAGATCGCCACCACGGCACAGAGCCCGGGGTCCTGGCCGGCCGCGTGGATGGCGGCGAATCCGCCCATGCTCGATCCCCGCAGGGCCACCTGCGGCGCGTGACCACGGACGAGCGCGATCATCGCGAGCACGTCGTCGAAGGCGCCCGGGCCGAACTCGCCCTCGGAGCGCCCGTGGCCACGGGCATCGAACGCCAGCGCCGCCATCCCCTCATCCCGGCATCCGCGCGCGAAGTCGAAGTGACTCTCCTTCGCGGACCCCGCGCCCGGGAGGATCACCACGCCGGTCTCGGGCTCCCCGTCCGGGAGGAAGAGGGCGTACGACAGGCCGTCGCTCATGCCCAGCTCGGGCGGGGCGGGCGGGCTGTGCTTCATAATCGCCGCCGATCATGGCAGCCGTGGCCCTATCCCCCGTCTATCCGCTCGGCTCGCGGCTGAACGAGCACGGCAACCTCGAGGTCGGAGGATGCGATCTGGCCGACGTGGCACGCGAGTTCGGCACGCCGGCGTACGTGTACGCGGAGGACGACATGCGCGCCCGCGCCCATGCCTACGTGGAGGCGTTCGGCGCGCGCACGGACAGCTTCGAGGTCATCTACGCCGCCAAGGCGTTCCCGTGCACGGCGGCCTTCCGCCTCATGGCGGAGCAGGGGCTCTCCTGCGACGTGGCCTCCGCCGGCGAGCTCCACCTCGCGCTCGCGGGCGGCTTCGACCCCGCGCGGGTCTACATGCACGGCAACAACAAGACCCAGGAGGAGCTCGACTACGCGCGCGAGCGCGGCGTGGGGCACACCGTCGTCGACTCTTTCGACGAGATCGACCGCCTTGAGGGCAGCGGGCAACGCGTGCTCGTCAGGGTGACCCCCGGGATCAAGGCCAGCACCCACTCGTACATCCAGACGGGGCAGGCCGACTCCAAGTTCGGCTTCCCGCTCGCCGACGTGCCGCGGGCGGTCGAGCGCTGCGCGGAGGCCGGCCTCGAGCTGCGCGGGCTGCACGCGCACATCGGCTCCCAGGTGTTCGAGCTCGAGGCGTTCGAGGCGGTCGCCGACGTGCTGCGCGGGCTCGGCGACTGGCCGCTCCTCAACCTCGGGGGCGGTCTCGGGATCGCCTACACGGCCGACGACGAGCCGCCGAGCATCGAGTCCTACGTGGAGGCGCTCCTGCGCCACGTGCCGCAGGGCGTGAAGGTGCTCTGCGAGCCGGGCCGCTCGCTGGTGGGGAACGCCGGCGTGACCGTCTACACGGTGGGCACCGTCAAGCGCGTGCCCGGCGTGCGCACCTGGGCGGCGGTGGACGGAGGCATGTCGGACAACCTGCGCCCGATGCTCTACGACGCCCGCTACGAGGCCGAGATCGTCGGCCGCTTCGGCGGCCGCGAGGTGTGCACGGTGGCGGGCATGCACTGCGAGTCGGGCGATGTGCTCGTGCGCGACGTGCCGCTCGACGATCCGCGCCCGGGGGACCTGCTCGTTATTCCCGCCACAGGCGCCTACGGCTACTCGATGGCCAACAACTACAACGCCGTTCGCCGGCCGCCGGTGGTCTTCTGCAAGGACGGCCACGCGCGCCTGGTGGTCCGGCGCGAGACCTTCGACGATCTGACGCTTCGTGACGTCTGACGGCCCGTTCCGGGTCGCGCTGCTCGGCCACGGCACGGTGGGCGCGGCCTTCCACGAGCTGATCGAGTCGCGCGCCGATGCCATCGAGGCCGAGGCCGGCAGGCGCCCCGAGGTCGTGGGCGTGCTCACGCGCAGCCGCGGGGACTTCGACGACCTCCTCGAGCGGAGCGACCTGGTGGTCGAGCTGATGGGCGGCACCGATCCCGCGCGCGAGTACGTCCTGCGCGCGCTCGGAGCCGGGCGTCACGTGGTGACCGCCAACAAGCAACTGCTCTCGCAGTTCGGCGAGGAGATCTTCGACGCCGCGCGGGAGAACCAGGTCCAGCTCCGCTTCGAGGGCGCCGTGGCCGGGGTGGTGCCGGCGATCAGGGTCATGGCGGAGACGCTCGCGGCTGCGCATATCGAGCGCGTCCACGGGATCGTGAACGGCACCACCAACTACATCCTCACCGAGATGGCGCGCACCGGAGCCTCGTACGAGGAGGCGCTGCGCGAGGCACAGGAGCTGGGGTACGCGGAGGCCGACCCGACCGAGGACGTGACCGGCAAGGACGCCGCCGCCAAGATGGCGATCCTCGCGCGGCTGGCCTTCAACACGGCGGTGCACCTGGACCAGGTGAGCTACGAGGGCATCGAGCAGATCACCGCGGACGACATCGAGTACGCCAAGCAGCTCGGCCTCTCGCTCAAGCTGATCGGCTCCGCGGAGCGCATCGACAGCGGCATTGCGGTGCACGTGCACCCCGCCTTCTTGTACGCGGGGCACCCGCTGGCGTCGGTCAACGGCGCCTACAACGCGGTGACCATCGAGTCGCCCGCCATCACCGAGATCACGCTCTCGGGTCCCGGGGCCGGCGGTCCGCAGACGGCCTCGGCCGTGCTGGGCGACGTGATCTCGGCGATCATCCCGCCGCCGTCGCTGCCGCCGCCGGCGGTCACGCAGCCGATCGTGACCGACGTGGCGTTCTCCTTCTACCTGCACCTAGAGGTGGCGGACCACCCGGGCGTGCTGGCCCAGGTGGCCGAGATCCTCGGTATGCAGGGCGTGTCGATCAGGTCGGTGGTGCAGCACGGCCTGGGCGGCGACGCCCGGCTCGTGATGGTCATGCACCCCGTGCTCGAGTCGCGGTTCCGCGCGGCGGTGGACCTGATCTCGCGACTCGGCTTCGTGCGCTCCCCGCCACGGGTCATCCGAGTGATCGAAGAGGTGTTCGAGTAGCCGTGGGTGAGACCCGGGGGCTCTGGCGCTACCGCGACCGGCTCCCCGTGGAGCCGCTCGTGACGCTCGGGGAGGGGGACACGCCGCTGGTGCCGGCCCCGCACCTGTCCGAGCTCACCGGCTGCCAGGTCTGGCTGAAGCTGGAGGGCGCCAACCCCACGGGCTCCTTCAAGGACCGCGGGATGACGGTCGCGGTCTCGGCGGCGGTCCGCGAGGGCGCCGAGGTCGTGGTCTGCGCCTCGACCGGGAACACCGCGGCCAGCGCGGCGGCCTACGCGGCGCGCGCCGGGCTCAGGGGGGCGGTGATCGTGCCCGAGGGCAAGATCGCCACCGGCAAGCTCGCCCAGGCGCTGATGCACGGCGCTCGCGTGGTGGCCCTGCGCGGGAACTTCGACGAGGCCCTCACGCTCGTCCGCGAGCTGGCCAAGCGTCACCCGATCGCGCTCGTGAACTCGGTCAACGAGTTCCGCATCGAGGGGCAGAAGACCGGCGCCTTCGAGGTCTGCGACCAGCTGGGCGAGGCTCCCGACGTGCTCTGCATCCCGGTCGGCAACGCGGGGAACGTGACCGCCTGGTGGCGCGGGTTCCAGGAGTACGAGGCCGCGCCGCGGCTGCACGGCTACCAGGCCGAGGGTGCGGCTCCGCTCGTGCGCGGCGCGCCCGTGGAGAACCCGGAGACGGTGGCGAGCGCGATCCGGATCGGCAACCCGGCGCGCTGGGAAGACGCGATGAGCGCCTTCACGTCCTCGCGCGGCGAGGTGCGTGCGGTGTCCGACGACGAGATCCTGGCCGCCTACTCGCTGCTGGGAGCTCGCGAGGGCGTTTTCTGCGAGCCCGCCTCGGCGGCCTCGGTGGCCGGATTGCTGCGGTACGGGGCGGAGGGCACCGTGGTCTGCGTGCTCACCGGACACGGGCTCAAGGATCCGCAGACGGCGATGAGCCGCGCATCGTCGGTGGTGCCGTGCGAGCCGGACATCGACAGCGTGGAACACGCTGTGCTCGCATGAGGCGCCACCGACTGGTGCGGGTGCCGGCATCCTCGGCCAATCTGGGGCCGGGCTTCGACGCGTTCGCGGCCGCGCTGTCGATCGAGCTCGAGCTGGAGGTGGCCGAGGGCTCCGAGTTCGCGGTCAGCTCCGACGTGCCGGGTGTGCCGCTGGACCGCTCCAACCTGTGCGTGCGGGCGTTCGAGGCCCTGCACCCGGCCGACGGGCTGAGCTTCCAGATCCGCTCGCAGATCCCGCTGGCCGCGGGCCTCGGCTCGAGCGCTGCCGCGATCGTGGCGGGGCTGGTGGCCGCCGACCACATGTTCGAGCTGGACGCGCCGATCTTCGAGCTGGCGCACGAGCTCGAGGGGCATCCCGACAACGTGGCGGCGGCGCTCCACGGCGGGTTCGTGATCTGCGCGAGCGGCGAGCCGGTGCGCTTCGACCCGCCCGAGGGCGTCGAGGCGGTGCTGGCCAGGCCGGACGCCGAGGTGCGCACGGAGGACGCCAGGGCCGCGCTCCCGGCGGAGGTCCCGATGGAGGACGCCGTGCACAACGTGGCGCACGCCGCGCTGCTCGTGCTGGGCCTGGCCCGCGACGACCTCTCGCTGGTGGGGCGCGGCCTGAGCGACAGGCTGCACCAGCCGCGCCGGCGCGCCCTCTACCCGGAGTCGATGGACCTGGTGGACCGGGCCACCGACCTGGGTGCGGTGGGAGCCACCATCTCCGGCGCCGGCCCCACGGTGCTCTTCTGGTCCCACTGGCAGGCCACCGGGGCGCTCGTGGAGCGCCTCCGCAGCGAGGTCCCGGACTGGCACGTGAGCCGCGCCACATTCGCCCCCGGCGGCGCCGACGTGACGGCCCTGTGAGCGACGAGATCCAGGCAGCGGGCGGGCTGGTGGTGCGCGACGGCGAGGTGCTCCTCGTGCACCGGCCCCGTTACGAGGACTGGACCCTGCCCAAGGGCAAGCTCGACCCCGGCGAGACCTGGGAGCAGGCGGCGCTGCGCGAGGTGGAGGAGGAGGCCTCGGTGCGCTGCCGGCTCGGCCGCCAGCTGCCGGACGTGCACTACGACCACAGGGGACGGCCGAAGCGGGTGCGCTACTGGCTGATGGAGCTCGTGGAGGACCTGGGGTTCGCGCCCAACGACGAGGTGGACGAGGTGCGCTGGCTGGCGCCTGAGGACGCGCTCGAGCTGCTGAGCTACGAGCGCGACCGGCAGCTGATCAGGTCCGCTGGGCTCACTCGATCGCAATGAGTCCCGGATAGCGGGACTCATTCCCCACGAGTGGGTGCGGCCTAGGCGGTGGCCAGCTCGGGCCGGCGGTCTGCCCACGGGCGGGCCGCCTCGAGCTGGGCGCCCAGTGACAGCAGGGTGGCCTCGTCGGCGGGGCGCCCGGCCAGCTGGATCGCGAGGGGGAGGCCGTCGGCGCCGTGGAAGAGCGGCAGCGAGATCGCCGGCTGGCCGCTCACGTTGTACGAGGCGGTGTAGGGCGTGAAGTTGCCGGAGCGGCGGAAGTCGTCCAGCGGGCTGTCGCTACAGGCGTCGATCTCGCCGATCGGGACCGGGCGCTCTCCCAGGGCCGGGGTGAGCACCACGTCGTACTGGTCCATCAGCGCGATCCAGGCTCGGGACACGCCCTGGAGCTGGGTGCGGGCGAGCAGGTAGTCCATCCCGCCGCGCTCCTGGATGATCTTCCAGGTCTCCCACGACAGCGGCTCCACGAGGTCCTCGGAGGGCTCGCGGCCGGTGAGCAGGCCGCCGAAGTAGATCGCCGTGGCGATGCCCGTCCCGAAGATGACGGTGAAGACCGGCAGCAGGTCGTTGCCGGCCCAGGGCGCCTCGAATTCCTCGACCTCGTGGCCCAGGGAGGCCAGCAGGTCGGCCGCCTCGGTCACCGCGCCGGCGGCGATCGGGTCGAGCTCGCCGTCGATCGGCATCGCGGTGGTCACGCCGATTCGCAGCGTCCCGGGCTCGCGCATGGCCGCCTGCACGAACGGCTCGGCCGGGGGCGGCGCCCACGTGGCGTCGCCGATCTCGTAGCCGGCCAGGACGTCCAGGAGCTCGGCGGTCTCCGTGACGGTGCGGCTGAGCACGCCGTCCTGCACGAGGAAGTCGTCGCCCTGCTCGGGTCCGCGCGAGACGCGGCCGCGGGTGGGCTTCAACCCCACGAGGCCGCAGCAGGCGGCCGGGATCCGGATCGAGCCGCCGCCGTCGCTGCCGTGGGCGATCGGCACCATGCCGGAGGCCACAGCGGACGCCGCGCCGCCGGAGGACCCGCCCGGGGTGCGCGAGGTGTCCCACGGGTTGCGCGCGGGGCCGAAGCGGCGCGGCTCGCTCACCGGCAGGATCCCGAACTCCGGCATGTTGGTCTTGCCGACGATCACAAAGCCGGCGTCGCGGATCCGGCGCGCGACGAACGAGTCGTGCCCGGGCACGAAGTCGCCGAACAGGTCGGAGCCGAAGGTGAAGGGCATCCCCGCCACGGGGGTCGTGTCCTTCATGGCGATCGGGACGCCCGCGAACGGGCGCGGGTCGCCGGGGGCCACGGCATCGGCGGTCGCGAGCGCGCCCTCGGTGTCCACGTGGACGAACGCGTTGAGCTCCGGTTGAAGCGCCTCGATGCGCTCGAGCGACGCCTCCACGAGCTCGCGAGAGGTGATCTCGCCGTCGCGGACCATCCGGGCCAGCTCGGTCACCGGCTTGAAGAGGAGCTCGGACAAGGGAGTGAGCCTACGCGGGCACGAGCTCGGCGCGCAAGGCCCCGAGACGCCCGCGCGCCTCCTCGTAGCCCCCGAGGCGCTCCAGCACCTCGTTGGCCAGGGCGGCGTAGTCCGCGCCCAGGTCGGGCGCGTAGTCCACGATGGACACACCGCGCTCGGCGGACTCGGCATAGCGCACAGAGCGCCGGATGACGGTGGGGAAGACCCTGTCGCCGAACCGCTCCTGAAGCTGCTTCAGCGCCTCGCGCGAGTGCACGAGCCGCATGTCGGCGATGTTGAGCACCACGCCGAGCCACTCGAGATCCGGATGCAGGGACTCCTTGGCCAGCTCGATCACCTCGAGCGCCTGCTCCACGCCCTGGAGCGAGAAGTACTCCGCCTCGGTGGAGATGAGCGCGTGGTCGGCGGCCACGAGCGCGTTCACGGTCAGCAGGCCCAGTGACGGCGGGCAGTCCACCAGCACGAGGTCGTAACGGCGCTTGAGCTCCCTGAGAGCCCGGCGCAGCGTCAGCTCGCGGCCCATCTTCCCGCCGAGGATCAGCTCGGCCTCGGCCAGGCCGAGGTTGGCGGGGAGGATGTCCTCGTGCACCGCGTCGGCGGCCTTGGCCTGGCCTGCCAGGACGTCGGCGATCGTGGGCGAGGCGTCGGCGGGCACGTCGAAGTAGTCGGACAGGTTGCCCTGCGGATCCAGGTCCACGCACAGCACCTGCAGCCCGGCGCGCCGGAAGACATCGGCCAGGGTGCGGACCGTCGTCGTCTTGCCGGTGCCGCCCTTCTGGGAGAGGATCGTGACGGTGGTTCCCACGGGACAGCCGAAGATACTCGCACGCCCTCCGCGGTGGGTCGCCGCCCCCCTGGAGACCACTGCGGCTCTATAGTTTCGGCCTCCTGCCCGTCGCGCGCCCGCTCGGAGAAGGCGTGGATTCCGAGGAGGTGAAGAGCCCTGCGGGCAGCGCCCGGCCTGTACGACCCGACCTACGAGCACGACGCCTGCGGCGTCGCCTTCGTCGCACGCATGAATGCGCCGGGCTCGCACGAGGTGATCTCCCGCGCGTTGTACGCGTTGGAGCAGCTCGAGCACCGAGGTGGTGAGGGCGCCGACCCGGACACGGGCGACGGCTCGGGCATCCTCGTCCAGATCCCCGATGCCTTCTTCCGCGAGGAGGCCGGCCTCGACCTGCCCCACGCGGGCGGCTACGGCGTGGGGATGTGCTTCCTGCCCCAGGACGAGCAGCTGCGCCGGCGCGCGGTCGGGGTGATCGAGCGCAGCGTCGAGGCCGAGGGCCAGCGTCTGATCGGCTGGCGCCAGGTGCCGATCGACGAGAGCGCCTGCGGCGTCGCGGCCGCGGCGAGCGCGCCGCACATCGCCCAGCTGTTCGTGGGCGCGGCGGGGGACGGCGTGGCCGATCGCGACGCCTTCGAGCGCAAGCTCTACGTGATCAGGCGCGTGGTGGAGCGCGAGCAGGTGGAGGACCTGTCGATCGCGAGCCTCTCCTCGCGCACCGTCGTCTACAAGGGGATGCTCACGGCGCCCCAGCTCTCGCGCTACTACCCGGAGCTGAGCGACCCGCGCGTCTCGAGCCGGCTGGCGCTGGTGCACTCGCGCTTCTCCACGAACACGTTCCCGAGCTGGGAGCTGGCCCACCCCTACCGGATGCTCGCCCACAACGGCGAGATCAACACGCTGCGCGGGAACCGCAACTGGATGCGGGCGCGCGAGGGCGACCTCTCCTCGCAGCTGTTCGGCGACGACGTGAAGAAGATCGCGCCGCTCCTGCGCGACGACATCTCGGACTCCGCGTCGCTGGACGGCCTGCTGGAGCTGCTGGTGCTCGGCGGCCGCTCACCGGCGCATGCGATGTCGATGCTGATGCCGGAGGCCTTCCAGGGACGCCCCGAGCTGCCGCAGGAGGTGCGCGACTTCTACGCCTACCACTCGGCGGTGGTGGAGCCGTGGGACGGCCCGGCGGCCGTGGCCTTCAGCGACGGCCGGGTGATCGGCGCCACGCTGGACCGCAACGGCCTGCGCCCGGGGCGCTGGCTCGTGACGCACGACGGCTGGGTTGTGCTCGCCTCGGAGACCGGCGTCTTCAAGATCGCCGACGACCAGGTCAAGGCCAAGGGCCGGCTGCACCCCGGCAAGCTCTTCCTGGTGGACCTCGAGGCCGACCGGATCGTGCCCGACGAGGAGATCAAGCAGGGGCTCGCGCAGCGACGTCCCTACGGCGAGTGGCTGCGCGACCGCGCCGTTCACATCGAGGACCTCCCGGAGCGCAGCCCGCGCGTGCCGCGCGTGGAGCCGCTGCGGGCGCGCCAGCTCGCCTTCGGCTGGTCCGAGGAGGACCTGCGGATCATCCTCGCGCCGATGGCGCGCGACGCCGCCGAGCCCAACGGCTCGATGGGCAACGACCTCGCTCCGGCGGTGATGTCGGACGCCCGGCCACCGCTGTTCTCGTACTTCAAGCAGCTCTTCGCGCAGGTCACGAACCCCGCCATCGACCCGATCCGCGAGTCCGTGGTGATGAGCCTCGAGGCCGTGATCGGCCCGGAGATCAACCTGCTGGGCGAGACGCCCGACCACTGCCACCAGCTTGTGATGCCGCAGCCGATCCTCCGCAACTCGGAGCTCGAGAAGCTGCGTCAGGTGGACCACGACGTGTTCGAGGCGCGCACGATCGACATGACCTGGCCGGTCGGGAACGGGCCGGACGGCATGGAGCGGCGCGTGGAGGAGATGTGCCGCGAGGCGTCCGAGCTGGTGGAGCGCGGCGTGAACATCATCATCCTCTCGGACCGCAACATCGGCCCGGACCGGGCGCCGATGCCCTCGCTCCTGGCCACCGCCGCGGTGCACCACCACCTCGTGCGCGAGGGCACCCGCCTCAAGATCGGGCTCGTGACGGAGACCGGCGAGGCGCGCGAGATCCACCATCTCGCCTGCCTGATCGGCTACGGCAACTCGGCGGTCAACCCCTACGTCATGTTCGAGTCGGTCTACTCGCTGCACCGCGCCGGCCGGCTGCCGGACGGGATGAGCCCGGAGGAGGCCGAGCAGCGGGTGGTCAAGGCGATCGGCAAGGGCCTGCTGAAGGTGCTCTCGAAGATGGGCATCTCCACCATCCGCTCCTACACCGGCGCTCAGATCTTCGAGGCGGTGGGAATCGACCCCGAGGTCGTGAGCCGGCACTTCACCGGCACGTCGTCGCGGATCGGGGGCGTGGGACTCGAGGTGCTCGCGCGCGAGGCGCTCGACCGTCACGCGCGCGCCTACCCGGCGGCCACCTCCGAGCTGCTGCCCTCGGCCGGCATCTACCAGTGGCGCCGCGGCGGCGTGTTCCACGGGTGGAACCCGGAGACGATCGCGAGCCTCCAGCACGCCGCGCGCAACGGCGACGGCGCCGAGGCGTACGAGCGCTTCGCCCGCTACGTGAACCACGTGGCCGCGCCGCGCAGCACGCTGCGCGGGCTGCTGCGCTTCCGCGACGACATCGACCCGCTCCCGCTCGACGAGGTCGAGCCCGCGATCGACATCGTCCGCCGCTTCAAGTCCGGCGGCATGAGCCTCGGCGCGCTCTCGCCCGAGGCGCACGAGACGCTGGCGGTCGGGATGAACCGCCTCGGCGGCAAGTCCAACACCGGCGAGGGCGGCGAGGACCCGGCCCGCTTCGAGGACGAGCGCCGCTCGTCGATCAAGCAGGTGGCCTCCGGGCGCTTCGGCGTGACCGTGCACTACCTGGCCAACGCCGACGAGCTCCAGATCAAGGTGGCCCAGGGCGCCAAGCCGGGCGAGGGCGGGCAGCTGCCCGGCCACAAGGTGGACCGCTACATCGCCGGCCTGCGCTTCTCCACGCCGGGCGTGACCCTGATCTCGCCGCCGCCGCACCACGACATCTACTCGATCGAGGACCTCAAGCAGCTCATCTACGACCTGCGCTGCGCGAACCCGCGCGCGCGGGTGTCCGTGAAGCTCGTGTCCGAGGTGGGCGTGGGCACGATCGCCGCCGGCGTGGCCAAGGCAAACGCCGACCACGTGGTGATCGCGGGCCACGACGGAGGCACGGGCGCCTCGCCCCAGGCCTCGATCCAGCACGCCGGCATCCCCTGGGAGATCGGCCTGGCGGAGACGCAGCAGACGCTGCTCCGCAACGACCTGCGCTCGCGCATCCTGGTGGAGGTCGACGGTCAGATGCGCACCGGCCGCGACGTGGTGATCGGGGCGATCCTCGGCGCCGACGAGTTCGGGTTCTCCACAGCCCCCCTGATCGCCCTCGGCTGCGTGATGATGCGCGTGTGCCACCTCAACACCTGCCCGGTGGGGGTGGCCACCCAGGATCCCGAGCTTCGCGAGCGCTTCCGGGGCAAGCCCGAGCACGTGGTCAACTACCTGTTCATGGTCGCGGAGGAGGCGCGCGGCCTGATGGCCTCGCTCGGCGTGCGCTCGATCGAGGAGCTGATCGGCCGCACCCACCTGCTGGCTGCCGACGAGGCGGTGGACCACTGGAAGGCGCGCGGGATCGACCTGCGCCCGCTGCTCGAGGTTCCCGACAACGTGCACGAGAAGGCCCCGCGCTCGAGGGTCCGGGCGCCCGAGCCGGTGCTCTGGGACTCGATCGACGTGGACCTGCTCCAGCTCTGCCGCGGGGCGATCGAGGAGGGCCGCCAGGTCCGGGCCGAGCGGCCGATCGAGAACAAGAACCGCGCGGTGGGCGGCCTGCTCTCCGGCGAGATCGCGCGCCGGCGCGGCTCGGGCGGGCCTGGAGGAGGGCAGCGTGGAGATCCTGCTGCGCGGATCCGCGGGCCAGAGCTTCGGCGCCTGGCTGGCCAACGGCGTGAGCCTCGTGCTCGAGGGTGACGCCAACGACTACGTGGGCAAGGGGCTGTCCGGCGGCTCGCTCGCGGTTCGTCCTCCCGAGGCGGCGGGATTCGCTGCGGAGGAGAACGTGATCGTGGGCAACGTGGTGCTCTACGGCGCCACCAGCGGCCGCGCGTTCTTCCGCGGCCTCGCCGGCGAGCGCTTCGCGGTCCGCAACTCAGGAGCCGTGGCGGTGGTCGAGGGAGTGGGCGACCACGGCTGCGAGTACATGACCGGCGGGCGGATCGTGGTGCTCGGCGCCACGGGCCTCAACTTCGCGGCCGGCATGAGCGGCGGCATCGCCTACGTGCTGGACCTGGACGGCGGCTTCCGCTCACGCTGCAACACCGAGCTCGTGGGCTTCGACGACATCACCGGCGACGACTCGGAGGAGCTGCGGGCGCTGGTCCAGGAGCACCTGGACCGCACCGGCTCGACCGTGGCCGCCGGCCTCCTGGAGAACTGGCAGGCGAGCGTGGACCGCTTCGTGAAGGTCATGCCGCACGACTACAAGCGCGCGCTGGCCGAGAACGAGGAGCCGGAGCCCGAGCGGCAGCCGGAGATGGCGCCGCCCGCCGGGGCCAGGGGCTGACCATGGGAGACCCCAAGGGCTTCCTGCGCATCGAGCGCGCAGGCTTCGAGAAGCGCGATCCCAAGGAGCGCGTGCACGACTACGGGCAGTACTTCTCGCTGCCCGACGACGCCACCCTGCGCGAGCAGGGCGGACGCTGCATGGACTGCGGCGTCCCCTTCTGCCACGAGGGCTGCCCGCTCGGGAACCGCATCCCCGACTGGAACGACCTGGTGTACCGCGATCAGTGGCAGGACGCGCTCACCCAGCTTCACGCCACGAACAACTTCCCCGAGTTCACCGGACTCATCTGCCCCGCGCCCTGCGAGTCCGCCTGCGTGCTCGACATCAACGACGACCCGGTCACGATCGAGCAGATCGAGCTGGCGATCGCCAACCGCGGCTTCCAGGAGGGCTGGATCGACGCCGAGCCCCCGGACCGGCGCACCGGCATGACGGTCGGCGTGGTGGGGTCGGGACCGGCCGGTCTGGCGGTGGCCGCTCAGCTGAACAAGCTCGGCCACAAGGTCACCGTCTACGAGCGCGACGAGGCGCCGGGCGGGTTGCTCCGCTTCGGCGTTCCGGACGCGAAGCTCGAGAAGTGGATCATCGACCGCCGCGTGGCGCTGCTCGAGCAGGAGGGCATCGACTTCGTGTGCGACACGGACGTGGGCCGCGACGTGGAGGCCGAGGAGCTCCGCCGCCGCCACGACGCCGTGGTGGTGGCTATCGGCTCGCGCGTGCACCGCGATCTCGAGACGCCCGGCCGCGAGCTGGCCAACGTGCACTTCGCGATGGACTACCTCTACCAGCGCAACCGCTGGGTGGCGCGCTCGCAGGGACGGCCGGCGCGGGAGACGCCGCCCGAGGCCACCATCACCGCCGACGGGCTGCGGGTGGTCGTGGTCGGCGGCGGCGACACTGGCATGGACTGCGTGTCGAACGCCCTCCGCGAGGGCGCGGAGAGCGTGCTGATGCTCGACGTCTATCCGCCGCTCCCGGCGGAGGGCCGCATGGAGAGCACCCCGTGGCCGCTGCCGCCCAAGCGCACGCGCACCACATACGCCCTCGACGAGGGCGGCGACCGCCGCTTCGGCACCGAGGTCATCGAGCTGCTCGGCGCCGACGGCAGGGTGTCGGGTGTACGTGGCTGGCGTGTGGAGGGCACCTCGTCACGCGACCTGAAGCCGGTCCCCGGCAGCGAGTTCGAGGAGGAGGCAGAGCTGGTGCTGATCGCGATCGGCTTCAGCCATCCCGAGCACGAGGGTGCCGTGACCGAGCTGGGACTCGATCTCGACGCTCGCGGGAACGTCAAGGCTCCCGTCTACGGAACCAAGGTGCAGGGCGTGTTCGCCTGCGGCGACGCCCGGACCGGGCAGTCGCTCGTGGTCACGGCCATCGCCGAGGGCCGCCGCTGCGCCCGGGTCGTGGACCAGTTCCTCGGCGGCACCGGGGAGGCCCGGCGCATCCCGGCCCAGGGCATGTTCGCCTACGAGGACGGCGATCCCAACTCGCTGCGCCACCAGGCCGAGATCGCCAGGACCGTCACGGTCGGCGACGCCTTCTGGTCCGGTCCCCGGGACGAGCGTTAGGGGAGCGGGGTGGCCTCGGCGCCGGAGGAGGTCTTCCGCCGCTGGGCCGGGTTCTGGAACCGGGGCGAGCTCGACACGGCGCTCCGTGAGTGCATGCACCCCGAGGTGGAGTGGATTCCGATCACCGTGGAGGGCACCTGCTTCCACGGCCACGACGGGATCCGGCAATGGGCTGAGCAGCTCTTCGGCGACTGGGAGGTGTTCGAGGTGCACGTGGAGGAGTCGCTCAGCGTGTCGCCCACCTGCGCCCTCGCGCTCGGGCACTGGCGCGCCTGTGCGCGCGGCAGCGGCCTGGCGTTCGAGCGCCAGCACGCCTCGTGGCTGATAGCCCTCCGCGACGGCCGGATCGGGCGCCTGCAGACCTTCACCGACCGCGAGGCGGCGCTGGAGGCGGCCGGGCTCTAGTCCACGAGCAGCACGGCCTTGCCCCGCACGCGGCGCGCCAGGAGCGCCTCCAGCACCGGGCCGGCCTCGCTCCAGCTCGCCTCCAGGCTGATGCCCGGGTCGAGCTTTCCCGCCGCGATCAGGCGTGCCATGCGCTCCAGGTCCGCGGAGCCGGTGCCCAGCCGGTCGAGCTCGGCGAAGATCAGGAACGCATAGAGGGTGGCGCCCGTGCTCCGGTAGAAGTCGCGCGCGCCGAAGCTCACGGGCTCCCCCGACGAGTCGCCGAAGGTGACCACCGTGCCGCCGGTGGCGACCCGCTTCAGCGCGGCCGCCAGCGACGGCCCGCCCACCGACTCGAGGATCAGGTCGAAGCGCTCTCCGTCGGGCTCCAGGTCGTGCACGATCTCCTCCGCGCCCAGCTCGGCCAGGCCCTCCGCCCGCTCTGCGTCGCGCGCCACGGCGGTCACGTGGGCGCCGGAGCCGGCCGCGAGCTGCACGGCGAAGCGCCCCACACCGCCGGCCGCGCCGGTTACGAGCACGCGCCGCTCCACCAGCAGCCCCCCGAGCGCGAGGGCGTGGTAGGCCGTGAGCCCTGCCACCGGCAGCGTCGAAGCCGCCGCGAAGGACACCTCGTCGGGGAGCGTTCCCAGGCGGTCGGTGGCCACGGGCGCCAGCTCGGCCCACGCGGTCGCCTTCGCGAGTGAGCCGCCCACTCCCACCACGCGGGCGCCGGCCGGCGGCCCGCTGCCGTCGGCGGCGGCCTGGCGCACCACGCCCGCCACGTCCCAGCCGGTAAGGCTGCCCTCGGGCAGGGCCTCGAGGCGCCGGACCTCGCCGCGGTTCACGGACATCGCCCTCACCTCCACCAGCGCCTCGTCCGGCGCCGGGGTGGGGTCGGGGGCCTCGCCGAGGCGTACGTACGGGGGCTCTGTGGTGCTCAGGATGGCGCGCATCGCACGAGACTAGAATTTCCGTCTGCCCGTCGCGCGGCCGCTCGGAGAAGCCGCGGATCCGAGGGCGCGCGCCTACCGACCGCGCCACTTCCTGATGGTCGTGCCGGAGCGCGAGCAGACCGACCCGTCGGTGTCCACCGAATAGCCCGTTCGCTGATACAGGACGCCGTGCTCTCCGGGAGGTTGGGCGCAGGTTCGGCGGCCGAACCTCATCAACCTCCCGCTGTCCGTGGCGCGCTTGAGCGATCGCTCCTACGTTGGACGAATGTTCTACCGCTGCCTCCTGATCACCGCCGCGCTGCTCGCGACGCTGACCCTGCCGGCGGCGGCGAGCGCGGGCACGCACCCCGATTCCAGGCATGCGTCGGAACGCACCGAGCGGCTCGCGCTCCAGTCGGCCGACGCCTATTGGTCGCAGCGCGGACGCGCCGCCTGCCCCCACCCGCGCATCGAATACGCGTCGCTCGCCAACCGGGCCAGCGCGGACGCCTTCGTCGGCCCGGACCTGGCCGCCGCCTACTGCGTGATCCGCATGAGCTCGCGACATACATGGCGCGGGCGAGCGGGCGCTCTCGACTTCTGCTGGACGATCGTGCACGAGCGCGGCCACCAGGCCGGACTGGAGCACGCGAGCTCCGGGATCATGAGCTCGGACGGCGGCGACAGGCCGCCGGCCGCATGCACGCGCCTGTTCGCCAAGCGCTGATTTACGATTCTGAGGTGACGGGTTCGTCCGCGACGCGTTTCGATCCTGCCCGAGTCGCCAGCCTGGCCGAGCCCGTGCGCCGCTATTTCACGCACGCGATCGAGGACGGCGCGCCGTTGGGCGGAACGCAGATCCAGATGCGCGGCCGGGTGAAGGCCGGCGTCTGGCTTCCGTTCACGGCCGAGGAGCGCTGCGACGGGCGCTCCTTCGACTGGGACGCCCGGGTCCGCGTAGGACCGTTCAGGCTGCTCGACGTGCACGACGGCTACGCCGCCGGCATCGGCGCGACGAAGGGGCGGCTGTTCGGAAGGGTCGGGGTGTTCGGCGCTCGCGACGAGCACACAACCCGCTCGGCGGCCGGACGAGCCGCCCTGGAAAGCGTGGTGTTCTCCCCGGCTAGCGTGCTGCCCGAGCAAGGTGTCGAGTGGCGCGCGACCGGCCACGACGAGATCGTCGCGCGCTTCGACCTCCCGCCCGAGCGGCCCGAGGTGACCGTGCGGCTCGATCGCACGGGCGCCATCCAGAGCGCCTACGCGCTCCGCTGGAGCAACGTGGGGCGCACGGGGCACGACTACCTCCGGTGCGGATGCACCGTGCATGCCGAGGAGCGCTTCGGCCCCCTCCTGATTCCCTCGAGCCTCACGGTCAGCTGGGGGTTCGGCACGCCCAGAGAGGCGCCGTTCTTCGAAGCCGAGCTCACGAGCGTGGAGTCGATCGCCCCCGGCCCGAGGCCCGCCTAGGGTTAGGAAAGGGAGAGGTTTGGCCCCGGAACCTCGGCATGAGCACGTCGAGGCGAGCGCGATCGAGCGATCGATCCTACGGTCGAGACATGCCCCGCCGTTCACTGTTCACGGTCTTCCTGGCGGTAGTCCTGGTGCTTACCACCTCCGCCAACCCGCAGGCCTCCGAGATCGATCAGCCGGTCTCGGCGAGCCCGAAGAACTTCTCCATGAAGATGGACGGCCGGGCTCCGGCTCTCACCTCGCACCGAAGCTCTCACTGAGCTCGGCGCCGGGCCGCCGGAGTCCGCAGGGGTACGTGGCAAGCGTCTAGGGATGGTCGCTCGGCAGCCCGCGGCGGGGAGATCCCCCGCCGCGGCGCCTGCTCGTTCCGGCCGTGCGACGATGCCGCCGGGGTGGCGGAGAACGTGACGATCAGGCGCCTCGACCCGGCGGACATCGCACTGGTGCGACCGCTGTGGGAGGCGCTGCTCGCGTATCACGGGCAGGTCTCGCCGCACCTGCCGCCGATTCGGTCCGCGGAAGACTCGTGGCGCCGCAGGCGCTCGGAGTACGACGGGTGGCTGGGGCGGCCCGGCTCGTTCGTGCTGGTGGCCGAGGCGGAGGGCCGGCCGGTGGGCTACGTGCTGGTGCTGATCGAGGTGGGCGACGACACGTGGTCCACCGACGAGCGTGTGGCGGTGATCGAGACCCTCAGCGTGGATCCGGACTGGCGAGGGCGCGGAGTGGGCACCGAGCTGATGAACGCCGTGGACGAGGAGCTCGACCGGATTGGCGTGCGCGACCTGTTCGTGGGAGCCGTGGCCACCAACGAACAGGCGCGACGCTTCTACGAGCGCCGCGGCCTAAGGCTCTCGCTGGTGCACTTCTACGGGCGCCGGGGCGGCTAGCCCGGCACGCCGAGCAGCTTCCAGATGCGCTGCTCGCCCATCGTCTGGAGGGACAGCCCCTCCGCGCGGGCCGCGGTCTCGATGGCGGCACGCGACTGCGCATCGCCGCCACGGCGGACCAGCATGCTCGCCCCCAGACGCGCCGCCAGCGGCACGTCGCCGTGCCAGAGGATCGTGATGTCGGGGCGCACCTCCACCTCGAGGCTCGCGCCGCCCATCGGCCGGCCCTCCAGGAGTGAGGCGATTGCGCGCTCGCGCTCGCGCACGAAGCGCCCGCGCGCGCGGACCGGTCCGACTCGTTGTGCCGGCGGCGAATTGGTGGTCACTCTGCCTCGATCCATCCTTCGTTCGCGGCGAGACAGGTCCACAACGCCGCTGGTTTTCCAGCCTACGTCAGGTCCGTCGACTTCGCCATAGGACCTCTGTCCGGTGTTAGTACGTAATGACGCGCAGTGACCGGAGTGAGAGGCTCCACAGCCAGCGTGCGCGCCGAGCGGCTACTCGGGATGGTGCGGCCTCCTCGGGTGGGCGCGAGCGACGACGCCCTTCGGGCCGGCAGGGCCGCCGAGCGGCGGTTGGTGCGAGCGGCCCAGAGCGGATCGGGCGAGGCGCTCGAGGCGCTCTTCAAGCTGCACTGGCCGGCGGCGTTCCGCTCGGCCTACTACATCGTCCACGACGCCGCCGCTGCCGAGGACATCGCCCAGGAGGCGTTCCTCGCCGCGGTGCGAGCGCTCGACCGCTTCGACGGCAGGCGCCCCTTCTCGCCCTGGATCAACCGGATCGTGGTCAACCGCGCCATCGACTTCGCCCGGGCCAGGGCGCTCCGGCGCGAGGTGGGCGCGGAGCTGGGCGAGCGCGCCGAGGCGCCGGCGCACGAGCCGCAGATCTCCGACGAGCTGGTCGGCGCCCTCGCCGAGCTGGCGCTGGAGCAGCGTGCCGTGGTGGTGCTGCGCTACCTGCTCGACTGGACACCCGGCGAGATCGCGCGGGCGCTCGGGGTCCCGCGCGGCACCGTGAACTCGCGCCTTCGCCGGGCGCTCGATCGCCTGGCCGGGGCGTTGGAGGAGGAGGCATGACCGAGCAACGGCTCCGCCGGGCGCTGCGGCAGCGGCCCGTGCCGGGCGAGCGCGAGGCGGCCGAGCGAACGCTCCGGGTGCTGCGCGCGGCGCACGCGGGCGCCGCTCCCGCCGTGTCGCGCCGCCGCCCACTGCTGAGGCCGGCGCTGGCGCTCCTGCTCGCCCTGGCCGCGCTCGGCACCGTGCTGAGCCCCGCTGGAGCCGATGTGCGGCGCTGGATCGGGGACCGGCTCGACCCGGAGCCGTCCACCACCCTCGGGCCGTTGCCCGCGCAGGGCCGGTTGCTCGTGAGCTCCGGCGCAGGCAGCTCGGTGGTCAACGCGGACGGCTCGCTGCGCCGCCTGGGCGACTACTCGAGCGCGGATTGGTCGCCGCGCGGTCTCTTCGTGGTGACCGCGCACGGGAGGCGGCTCTATGCCGTCGAGCCGGACGGCACCGTGCGCTGGTCGATCGTGCGCCCGAGCGCCGTGACACATCCGGCCTGGTCTCCCGGTGACGGGTATCGGGTGGCCTATCTCGAGGGCGGCGATCTGCGCGTGGTCACCGGCAGCGGCGTGGGCGACCATCGTGTGGCCGGCCCGGCCGCGCCCGTCACTCCGGCCTGGCGGCCCGGCGCCGGGTACGTGCTGAGCTACGTAACCCGCGGCGGCGCCATCGCGACCCTGGACGTGTCCAGCGGGCGCGTGCTCTGGCGAGCGCATGCCGGCGAACGGCCGACCGAGCTCGAGTGGAGCGCGCGCGGCGACCGCCTGGTGGCTCTGACCGCGACGGGAGTGCGTGCCTTCGGCCGTGGCGGCGCCCCGGGCCCGGCGCGGAGCCTGCCCCCCGGCGCGGGTGCGCGGGTGATGGCGGTGCACCCGTCGGGACGAAGCGTGGCGGTGGCCGACTCGCGGGACGGAGTGGTGGGCCTCTCGCTCGCCCGACCCGGCCGGGCGCCGCGCACGCTGTTCGACGGCGAGGGACGATTCTCCGGCCTGGCCTGGTCCCCGGACGGCCGCTGGCTGCTCGCCGCCTGGCGCGACGCCGACCAGTGGGTCTTCATCGGCTCCCCGGGCGCGGGCCGTGGCGCTCCGGGCGCGCGCCGCGTGGTGACCTTCTCCCGGATCACCGAGCAGCTCGACCCGGCGGGTCAGGCCGGCGGCTTCCCGCGGGTCGAGGGCTGGTGCTGCGGCTGAGCCCGGCGGCTCAGCGCGCGGCCGAGAGTTCGATCACGTCGTCGGCCAAGCGCACCGGCAGCGTCACGACGCGCCGGTCGCGGGGCCGATAGACGGCGATCCTGCGGTCCCGCGCCGCCACGTACAGCCACTCGCCGGTTCGTGACCAGGCAAGCTCCCCGCGCGTGGCGGGCAGCGGCGCCGGGAGCAGATCCACCGCGCCGTCGGCTGCGCGCACGAGGGCGATCCGCGTCCGGAACGGGCGGCGCTCCCGGTGGGCGGCCACCGCGAGCAGGGACCCGCCGGGAGACAGCGAGCCGCCGGACGGGCTGAACGACCATCCGCGTGGCAGCCGAGCTGCCCGCGGCGGGGCGGAGCCCTCCGGCATGTGCGCTCGCCGCGACCGTGAGACCACGCGGGGACCGCGCTCGAGCGTCAGGTCGAGCGACATCAGGGCGCTGCGCCCGCGCCGGCTCCCGAGGAAGAAGACCCTGTCACCGGACACCGTCAGCGGGCCGTGGCAGAGAGTGCCGCCCGGCAGGCGGCGTTCCCTGATTGCCCCGGTCGCCACGTCGAGAACGGCGATTCGCTCGGGCGGGTGCAGGCCCAGGACCAGGCGGCCGCGGGGCATGTCCGTGGTTGCGGCCTCGCGCGCCGGCTCGGCGGTGGCTCCCAGCAGGGCCGCCGACGCGACGGCGACGGCGGCAACGGTGATGGCTCTCATGCCCCCTATACGTCGAAAGGAGGGGCGGAGGTTCCGGCGCTACGAGGCGAGCGCCGCGTGCGAGGACTCCCCGTCGCCCCGCACGGGGGGGCCGGGCGCGCGCAGGAAGAAGACGTTGAACCGGCCGACCGCGATCTCGTCGCCGTCGTCCAGCTCGGCAAGCTCGACCCGCTCGCCGTTCACGAACACGCCGTTGAGGCTGCGGTCGTCCAGGATCCGGGCGCCGCTGCCCTCCGGGTCTCGGTACACGAGGGCGTGACGGCGCGAGACCGTTGGATCGTCGAACCGGAGATCGGCGGAGAGGCTGCGCCCCACGCGCGTCCATCCCGGCGGAAGCGGCACGACCTCGGCCTCCTCGTCCCCGGCGAACGCCAGGTAGTCGCCCGGCTCGTCGATGCCGTCGCGGGCGGACTCCAGCCACCCGGGCGCGCCTGCGACCTCGTGGTGGTCGGCCGCGGGCTCGCCGGACTCGAAGAGGAGCGCGCGCCTGAAGCTCTCGCCGCCGCAGTCGGGGCACTCCGGAAGCGGATCCAGCTCTCTGAGCGCCAGGGCGAAGCCGCACCCTTCACAACGAAACGAGCCAGATCCCACGAGCGTTCCGGCACTGAATGCATCGGTCATGACTTCCCTTCGGCCAAGAACTGGCGATGGTAACGAGTCATCCGAGCACTTAGAGCTCTCCGGGACGCATCCTCGCTATTTGCGCAGTCCTTGGCCGGAAAGGCGCAGAAAGACGCCCATGGTGTGCCGCGTCGTACGCCCGGATGCAGGCGCAGGAAAGCCCCGCTGGACGTGGAAAAACCGGTGATGCCCGACATGTCCCAGCTGCTGATTCGAACGTGCCTCGGCGCGACCCGCACCGACACCGCGTCCTGCGCCGACTGCCGCCGGACGCCGCTTGCCGGCGAGCATCTCCACCGGCTCGAGTCCGGCACCGTGCTCTGCGAGCTGTGCTTCGCCACGCTGCCCGACGAGCGGCGGCTGGCGGTTCGGTCCGATCGCGTGCGCGCCGGCGAGCGCCCGCTCGCGGTCGCGCCGATGGCCGCCTGACGGCCCGAGGAGGGGGCGGCGGCACGTAGAATGCCGCGCCTTGCGCCAGGTCACGGTCAACACCCACATCTCCGCTCCGCGTGAGGCCCTGTTCGACTTCGTGAGCGACCTGGCGGCCCGGCCGGCCTTCATGGACCACTTCCTGAAGGACTACCGGCTCGCCCGGGTCAACCCGGTGGGCCAGGGCGCGGCGGCCCGCTTCCGCCTCAGGGCGCCGATGTCCAACCAGTATGCGGAGCTGCGGATCGAGCGGATGGACCGCCCCCGGCAGATCGTGGAGGAGCTGCGCGTGGGGCGCCGCGGGCGCAACCGCTCGGTCGCGGTCTACGACTTCGCGCAGGAGGGTCCCAACCTGACCCGCGTGGAGCTCACCACGTACAGCGAGCCGGCCACCATGGTGGACAGGTTCCGGGAGATCGGCGCCGCCTGGTGGGTGCGGCGCAGGACCAAGAAGGCGCTCGAGCGGCTGCGAGGGATCTTCGAGGAGCCCCGGAGCGAGCCCCTCGAGCGAGCGACCATCGCCGGATACGAGGCCGCCAAGGCGGCGCGCTTCGGCGCGCACACGGGTATGGACCCGGCGCGCGCGCCCCGTCAGGGCTCCTAATAGACTGCCGGACCCGATGGTCCTGCGCCGCGCCATGATTGCCGCCGCCTGCGTCCTGGCGCTCGCCTCTGGCGGGGCCTTCGCGGGCTGCGGAGACGAGGAGCCAGGGGTGGACGAGCCGGCTCGGGAGGGCCTCGCCCTCGAGCTCAACGGCATCGAGTACAACGTCTTCATCACTCGTCAGCTGAACACCGCGATCCCGCCCGACAACGCCTACTACGACGGGCCGCCCCCCACCAGGGACGAGACGCTCTATGGGGTGTTCATCCAGGCCTGCAACCGCACCGACGAGCCGCAGCGCCCCACCGGCTTCTTCCTTGTCAAGGACAACCAGGACAACGAGTTCCGGCCGGTCACGCTGCCCGCGGACAGCCCGTTCGCCTACCGCGCGAAAGAGCTGGCGCCCGACGAATGCATCCCGGAGGCGGGGAGCGTCGCGCAGCTGGGCCCCGCCGCCGCATCGCTGCTCCTGTTCAGGCTGCCCCTCCCCACGACCGAGAACCGGCCGCTCGAGCTCGAGATCCTGGGTGAGGGCTCCGAGAAGCTCACCTACGAGCTGGACATCTGAGCGCCGGCCGGCGCGCCGCTCACCTGCCTAGCGCCTGTCCGAGCACGAGCCGCGCCGCCGGCGCGGCGGTCCCACCGCCGGTCCCCGCGCGGACGAACATCACGGCCACCGCTATCCGCGGGCGCCGCGCCGGCGCGTAGGCCGTGAACCAGGCGTCCGTGTTCGAGCCGTCGTCCGGCGGCGGCTGCTCGTCGGCCTGCGGACCGCGGGTGTCCTCGAGCTCCGCCGTTCCGGTCTTGCCGGCCACCGCCACACCGGGGATCGCCGCCGCCGTGCCAGTGCCATAGTCGACCACGCCGCGCATGAGGCTCCCGAGCGTGCGCGCCACCCGGCGGGAGGTCACGCGCACCCTCATCGGCGCTCGTCCCGCCTCGAGGCGCGGCTCGAAGCGGACCCCGCCGGACCCCACCGTCTGCGCCACCGAGGCCAGCCGCAGCGGAGTGGCCAGGACCTTTCCCTGGCCGATGGCCGTGGACCCCACCTCGAGCGGACTCACGATCTCCTCGGCCTGCGGGATGGTGCTGGGCGCCTCTCCCAGCACCGACGGGGGAGCGTTCCACCCATAGCGCAGCGCGGCATCCACGATCCGCCGGGAGCCGATCTTCACGCCCAGCGGCGCGAACACCGAATTGCAGGAGTGGGCGAAGCTGTCGCGGAAGCTCCCGCCGCAGAACTCTCCGTTGGCGTTCTCGAGCTCCACGCCGTCGATCAACGCGGCGGTCTGGACCGGGAACATCGTCCGCGGCCGGACGGCCCGCGCCTCCAGCGCCGCGGTGGCCGTGACGATCTTGAACGTGGATCCGGGCGGCTGCGGGGCCGAGAAGGCGATGCCGGCCAGGGCGCGGATCTCGCCGGTTCGCGAGTCCAGCGCCGCGATGCCGCCGAGGCGTCCCGCGAGCGCGGCCACGGCAGCCTCCTGCAGGTCCGTGTCGATCGTCGTCCGGACCGCGGTCGCCCTGCGAGGCTCGGCTGCCTGGACCACGCGGCCACCGGCCATCAGCTCGCCACCCGGAATGCCCGCCAGGCGGCCCTCGAAGGCGCGTTCGAGGCCGTTCTGCCCCACGGGCCAGTCGCGCGGGAAGCCGCGGGCGTAGAGCCCGGCGCGGTCGGCGGCGCGCGTGGCCGGCGCGAGGATGCCCGCCACCGACGCCGCCAGGCCCCCGAGTGGCGAGCTGCGGGCCTCGGCGCCGCCTTCGGCCAGCACCTCGCCGTCGCGCGCCAGCAGCGGCGCCCGCACCGGCGGGACGCTGCGCCTCGACAGGCGCGCCCCCGCGGGCAGGCCCGGGAAAGTGAGGCTCGGGTCCCAGGCCACGCGCTCGTCGCGCACCGGCACCAGGAGCCGCGCTCGGATCGGCCCGAAGACCCGGGTGTGCAGCGCCACGGGAACCTCCACGGAGCCGTCGCGCTCGCCCTCGGGTTCGCCGGCGGCCACCCGGACGATCGTGGCCGTGGCGGCCGACCGCGCATATGCCCGCCGGAACGCCGGCAGCGAATACGACGCGCGTGAACGCTCGTCGAGCAGGGCGTACATGGCGCGGAGATCGAAGCGCTGCCAGGCGCGGGTGTACTCCTCGGCGGTGCGCTCCGATGTGGAAGGGGCGCCGGAGCCGACCATGACCCCGGCCACCAGTGCGAGCACGGCCAGCACCCCGACGGCGGGCAGGGCACGAAAGATCAGGCGCCTGCGGCGCTCGGGACCAAGCTCTCTCACGGGCCAGCGGCCCTCGATCCTAGCCCCAGGAGGGCGCTTCGACCCGGGCGCTACGCTCACGTCGGCGTGTGACCCTGCTCGACTGGATCATCGTCGCGTTCGTAGCGCTCATGGCCGTCTGGGGCTACGCGCAGGGTCTGATCGTGGGCGCTCTCTCGCTGGCCGGGTTCCTGGGCGGCGCGTTCGCCGGCTCACGGCTCGGGCCGCTGCTGCTGGAGGAGGGCTCCCACTCGCCCTATGCGCCGCTCTTCGCGCTTGTCGGGGCGCTGATGCTCGGTGGCGTGCTCGCGTCCACGTTCGAGGTGCTGGGGTTCCGGCTGCGTCGCAGGCTCCACGGCGGACTGGGCCTGATCGACGGTGTGGGCGGGGCGGCGCTCGTGGCCGCGCTGGGACTCGGGGTCGCCTGGATCGGGGGCGCCGTGGCGCTCAACACCCCTGGCGCGCGCGAGCTGCGCGAGCCGATTCAGCGCTCGGCGATCCTCTCGGAGCTGAACGAGCGGCTGCCCCCGTCCGGCGTGGTGCTGAAGGCGCTCGCGCGCTTCGACGCCTTCCCGCAGATCGAGGGACCCGATCCGGGAGTGGGCCCGCCCGACTCGAGGATCGCCCGCGACCGCGACGTCGCGCGCGCCGGCCGCAGCGTGGTCAAGGTGCTGGGCACGGCCTGCGGGCTCGGGGTGCAGGGAAGCGGCTGGCTGGCGGGCGATGGCCTGGTGGTCACGAACGCCCACGTGGTCGCCGGACAGGACGACACCACCGTCGAGCTGCGCGGAGAGGAACCCGCGGTGGACGCCCAGACAGTCCTGTTCGACACGCGCAACGATCTCGCGCTCCTGCGCGTGCCGGATCTGGCGGACGAGCCGGCGCTCCCGCTCCGCCGCGATGCCCCCCGCGGCACCGGCGCTGCGATCCTCGGCTTCCCCGAGAACGGTCCCTACGACGTGCGCCCGGCGCGCCTCGGGCAGACCGAGACGGTCCTGACCCAGGACGCGTACGGCCGCGGTCCCGTGCGGCGGGAGATCACGGCGCTGCGCGGGCGGGTGCGCTCCGGCAACTCCGGCGGGCCGGTGGTGGACGGAGCCGGGCGCGTGCTCACGACGATCTTCGCGGCCAGCATCTCCGACAGCGGCAGATCCGGGTTCGGCGTGTCCGACCAGGTGGTCAGGGACGCCCTCGGGCGCGCCCGAGGCCCGGTCGACACCGGGCCCTGCGTGCGCTGAGCCTCGGGTTTCGCCCTCCACGCTCGCTAGAACTCCATCCTCGTGCTCGCCACCACAGCAGCCATGCTCGCCGCCTCCGTGCTCGGCGTGGGCGCTCCACCCGAGCCGCCCGCGGGAAGCCCCCCGGAGCGCGCGGAGGTGGATCCGAACCCATGCCTGCCGCCGTTCGCCCGGGTGTTCAGGTGCCCCGACCTCGTGATGCGCCGCCCGCACGGCATGTACGTGGAGCACAGCGGCGGGCGCACGCTGCTGAGGGCCGGCAACTCGATCGACAACGTAGGGCGCGGGCCGGTCGAGCTGCGCGGCAAGCGGATCGGGCCGCGCTTCATGGAGGCCAACCAGCGGATCTACACGCGCAAGGGCAAGCGCAGGCGCGTGCTGGTGCGCACCGGCGGCAGGCTCCAGTTCAAGCTCGCGCACCAGGGACTGCACTGGTGGAAGTGGTACAACGCCGCGCGCTTCGAGCTCTGGCGCGTGGACGGCCGCGGCCGCCGGACAAAGCGGGTGCGCGTGGGCCCGAAGGTGGCCTACTGCCTGCGCGACCTGCGCCGCACCCGGCCGCGGGTGCCGCGCTCGCCCGCCTCCGCCGTCTATCCGGCCTGCGACACGTATCCGGCCCGCAGGGCGGTCACCCTGGGCACGTCGCCGGGGTGGTCGGACATCTACCCGCCCACCTATCCCGAGCAGTACATCGAGGTGACCGGGCTGCGCGGGTGCTTCGCCTACGTGCACATCGCCGACCCCCGCAACGTGATCTACGAGGCCGGCGAGGACAACAACGAGGCGCAGTCGATCGTGCGCCTGCCGTTCAACTCGGCCACCCGCAGGCTCGGTTGCCGCGGGCGCGACCGGGGCAAGCCGCTGTATCCGTGGGAGGGGTACTAGGGCTCGTTCCGGTCACTGTGTCATCCAGGTGTCGTATAGCGACACCAAAGTGACGCAGTGGCGGGGCTGGGACGCTCGAGCCGGCTCAGCGCGCCAGGTGCATCCCCAGCGCCCGTGGCGCCGCGCAGACCGCGCGCGTGATCGGGCCGGGGCGGCCGCCTTCCTCCTCGATCCGCTCGCACCGGACGAGCGCCGAGCGCACCAGCGATCCGCCCAGCCATGCGAACGGCTCCGGGGGCACCCAGGCGCCGGCGTCGGCGTTGACGATCGGAAGGCGCGTGACCTCGTCGGAGCTGCCCGCGGCCAGGGCCGCCAGGGTCCGGCCCGCGAGGTGCGACGGCCCGACCCCGTTGCCGGTGTAGCCGAACGCGTAGTGCACCGGCGCGCCGGGCAGGCTGCCGATCTGGGGGATGTGGCTCGGAGACACGTCCACCGGCCCGCCCCACGCATGCGTGATCCGCTTGCCTTCGAGCGAGGGGAAGATCCGCAGCAGCGAGCGCAGCGCCTCCGCGGCCACCTCCTCGTCCACCTCGGTCCGCCCGTGCACCCGCCCGCCGAATGCGAGCCGCCCGCCGCCCCAGCCGAACACGATGCGCCTGTCCCGCGTGGTCCGGAAGTAGTGCACGAGGGTGCGGCCGTCCGTGATGCACTCGCCCCCCGTCCAGCCGAGCTCGTCGAGCACGTCCGGCACCGGCTCCGTCAGGACTATGTGCGAGGAGGTGACCGAGATCCGTGAGCGCAGCGCCCGCACGCTGCGAGCGGCCGGGCCTACGGCCAGCACCGCGGCGCCGGCCGTGACCGATCCGCCGTCGGTCTCCACCCGCACGCCGTCCTCGTGGCGACCCGTGGGCAGCGAGCGGACCCGGGAGCGCTCGTACACGAGCGCGCCGCGATCGATCAGCCGCGCCCGGAGCCCGAGCGCGAGCCGGGCTGGGTGGAGCGTGGCGAAGTCGGGAACCATCACGCCGCCGCGGAACACCGGCGAGTCGCAGCGAGCGCGCACGCTCGCCTGGTCGAGCGGGACCACCCGGTCGGGAACCCCCAGCGCCGAGGCGGCGTCCGCGGCCGCCCTGCCCACGTCGTCGAAGCCGGGGGCGGTGGACACGCACATGTATCCCGACTGGTCGAACCAGGCGTCCACGTCGTTGGCGCGGCACCAGTCGCCGATCGCGCCCACGGTGGCGCTCGAGGCGTCGAGCAGCTCGAGCGCCGCGGCGTCGCCGAAGCGATCGCGCAGGTTCGGCGCGCTGAGCCACAGCGACTCGCAGAACCCTCCGTTGCGCCCGCTGGGGCCGTGGCCGCAGACGTCCCCCTCGAGCAGCGCCACGCGCGCTCCCGGGTCGGCCTCGAGCAGGTGCCACGCGGTCCAGAGGCCGGTGAAGCCCCCGCCGATCACCACCACATCGGCGTTTACATCGCCCTTCAGAGCCGCTCTGGGAGTGGGCTCACCCGCCTCCTCGAGCCACCAGCCACCGGCGGTGTGCCGCTCGATCCGCATACCTGATGTCTATCTTGATGGACGACTCCCATGGCCCAAACACTCGTAATAGCCGAGAAGCCGTCCGTGGCCCGCGACCTCGCCGCGGCGCTTCCGGGCTCCTTTACACAGGCGAAGGACAAGACCCATCTGGTGGGTGACGACTTCGTGATCACGTGGGCCGTGGGCCATCTCGTGGGGCTCGCGGAGCCGGACGCGTACGACCCGAAGCTGCGCAAGTGGCGCTACGCGGACCTGCCGATCGTGCCCGAGAAGTTCAAGCTCGTGCCGCTCGACGACCGGGCCGCCAAGCAGCTCAAGGCGATTCACAAGCTGATGAAGGACCCCGAGATCGAGCGCATCGTGAACGCCTGCGACGCCGGTCGCGAGGGCGAGCTGATCTTCGCCTACGTGTTCGACACCGCAGGGGTGGACAAGCCGGTCCAACGGCTGTGGCTGTCGTCGATGACCAAGCGCGCCATCACCGAGGCCTTCGAGACCCTGCGGCCGGGCGAGGAGATGAAGCCGCTCGAGGACGCGGCCCGCTCACGCTCCGAGGCGGACTGGCTCGTGGGAATGAACTCCACGCGCGCGGCTTCCATCCGGCTGCGGGCCGCCTTCGACGGCGCGGTGTCGCTCGGGCGGGTGCAGACGCCCACGCTGACCCTCGTGGCCAAGCGCGAGGAGGAGATCCGCGCCTTCAAGCCGGAGCCCTACTGGCTCGTGGAGGCCCACTTCGAGGCCAAGGGCGAGCGCCGCTACGTCGGCCGCTACCTCGGCGGGCGGCGGCTCCCGAACGAGGACGAGGCCACCGCCGTGGTCACCGCCGTCGAGGGCAACCAGGGCGAGATCACGAAGCTCGAGAAGAAGGAGGAGGTCGAGCAGCCCCAGATCCTGTACGACCTCACCTCGCTCCAGCGCCACGCCAACAACATGTACGGCTTCTCGGCGCGGCGCACGCTCTCCGCGGCCCAGCGCCTGTACGAGGAGCACAAGGCGCTCACCTACCCGCGTACGAACTCGCGCTTCCTGACGGGCGACATGGTGCCCGAGATCAAGCCGACCGCCGAGCTGGTGGGGCACAACCCCCAGTACAAGAAGGGCGCCGACTACGTGATCGGGCTGGACCAGCTTCCGCTGCAGCGAGTGGTCAACGACAAGAAGGTGCAGGACCACCACGCGATCATCCCCACGCGCTCCGAGCACGACCTGAGCAAGATGGGCCAGGACGAGCTTAAGGTCTACGACATGGTGGCCAAGCGCTTCCTCTCGGTCTTCCATCCCGAGGCCAAGTTCGAGCGCACGCGGGTGGAGACCACGGTCGTCGATCACGTGTTCCGCACCAGCGGGCGCCGCCTGGTCGAGCCGGGCTGGAAGGCCGTGTACGGCAGCGAGGCCGAGCCCGAGGTGGGCGAGGACGACTCGGGCGGGGACCAGCTCCTGCCCAAGCTGGACCAGGGCGAGACGGTCGACACCAGCTCCGTGGAGTCGATCCGCAAGGAGACCCAGCCCCCGCGCAGGTACACGGACGCCTCGCTGCTCGGGGCGATGGAGACTGCCGGCAAGGAAGCCGAGGACGCCGAGGTGCGCGAGGCGATGAAGGACGCCGGGATCGGCACCCCCGCCACCCGCGCAGCCATCATCGAGCGTCTCGTCACGGTCGGGTACCTCGAGCGCGAGGGCCGGTCGCTCGTGGCCACCGAGAAGGCGATCCAGGTCGTTCGCCTGCTCGGCGAGCACCAGCTCACATCCCCGGAGCTCACCGGCAGCTGGGAGCGGCGGCTGCGCCTGATCGAGCAGGGCGAGGACACCCGGCCCGCGTTCATGAAGGACATCGCCGCCTTCACCACCGAGACCGTGCAGGAGCTGGACAAGCTGAAGGGCGTGAAGATCGAGCGCGCCAAGCTCGGTCCCTGCCCGATCTGCGGCCGCGAGATCACCGAGAACCGCAAGGGCTTCTCCTGCTGGTCGCGGGAGGACCCGGGCTGCGGGTTCGTGATTTGGAAGAAGAAGGCGGGCAAGAACCTTCCGGTCGCCATCGGCAAGGAGCTGATCGAGAGCCTGCGCGCCTCCCGCGAGCGCGGCGAGGACCCGGGAATGGGACGGACCGAGAAGCCGGTCACCGGCTTCCGCAGCCGCGCCGGGCGCACCTTCCGCGCCAAGCTCAGGCTCGAGCAGGTGGAGGAGGGCAAGTGGCGCGTGGAGTTCGACGAGGACTGGGCCAAGGAGCCTCCCAAGGGCGAGGCCGAGGAGGAGCGCGCGGAGGCCGAGGCCGCGGGCAAGGACAACGGCGCCATGCCGCCGGCTGAGATCGCCGCGGCAGCGGCCACGGCGGCCAGCGCCGAGCAGGACCCCGCCAAAAGCGCCTGAGAACATCGCGGCGCAGCCGGCCGAGCCGGCCGCTTGCGCAAAGATCAGACGGCGGGCGCCGGGAGGGTCATCCCCTCCAGGACGTTCTCGATCCGCGGCGGGCCCGCGTCGTCGAGCCTGATGACGGTTCCGGGCCAGTAGGGGCCCGGATGCGCCGGCGGTCCCACGAACGCCGGCTCGTGGCACCAGCTCCCGCTGTTCCAGAGGCGGGTGCCCGTGGCGGTGGTCCACTCGCTCTCGTCGTCACCGGGCAGCGGTCCCGGGCGATGCGTGTGGCCGAAGATCACGTGCGCGGCGTCGGGCACGAGGCCCTCGGCCACCCGCCGCATGGCGGCGAGCCCGCCGCTGCGCAGGTCCTCGCCGGAGATGCCGGGCTCCAGTGGGCCCACGCCCAGGCGGTTCAGCGCCGCCACGGCGCCGGGGATCGCGGCGCGCGTGATCAACAGCGAACCCACGCGGCTGCGGCCGTTGGCTCGCCGCCAGACGCTGCGCGACAGCGAGCCGCTCCGCCTGAGCGCCGGACCGGACATGGCCTCGGCCAGGCCGGTGAAGAAGGCGTACATGGGCCCGAGCGCGGCCTCGTACTCGGCCGCCGAGCGCAGGTCCTGGCCGCGGCCGGTCACGCGCGCCATGACTGACGCGATCACGGCCTCGATCCGCGGGACCGTGAGCGGCAGGTCGAGATAGTGGCCATGGGTCGCGTAGACGTCCGGCCGCAGCCGCAGGCCCGGGTAGGCCACGCTGACCGTCGTGCGGGGCATGTACGCCGAGAGCCGCCCGATCGCGCCGTCCCCGGGGTGCACGGCCCACTCCTCCGAGGTGGCCAGGTCGCGCCCCTCCACACGCAGCCGGTCGAGCCAGGGGCCCGCCAGGGCGTGGTCGTGATTGCCGGGCACGAACGTGACCCGCCGGTCCGCCGTGGCGTCGCCCAGGCTCTCGAAGAGCGGGCGGGCAAGCTCGATCAGGTCGGCCACGCGGCGCTCGCGCAGCTCGAGGAGGTCCCCGAGCAGAACCACGTGGTCGGCTCCGGCCACGGCCTCGACCAGCCGCTCGCGCACGGCGGGCAGCCGCGCCACGTCGGTCCCGCTGAGGAGCCCGAGGTGGAGGTCAGAGACCACGGCGACGTTCACGGCCGTGATGGTGTCAGTCCCACTAGTGTCAGTGGCGTGTCGCGCTTCTGCCGCCACAACAGGCTGACCGTCGAGTGCCCGATCTGCTCCAAGGGCACCGCCCTGGATCCCACTCATCAGCCTGCGAGCAGACCTCGCACAAGCTCCACCGGCTCGCCGCGGTCCTCCTCGCGACGGGCCGCCACGGTGTCGAGCTCACGCGGTCCCTACGCGGCCGCCGGGCCGTACGACGGGGGCACCGAGGTGCGCCTCGAGCGCGTGCCGGGCGGGCTCCGGCTGGCGGAGTGGCAGGCCGGGCAGATCGCGCGGAAGGCGCCCGAGCTGGACGCCTCTGACCTTCCCGGGCTGCTGGCGGAGGCCGCGGACAAGGGACTCGTGGACGCCACGGCGGGGGGCGAGCACGGCGCCGCCTCGGAGGGGGGCTACGGCAAGAGCGCCGGGCGTACCGGGGACATGCGCGAGGAGCTGCGTGTGGAGCGCGTGGGCGAAGGCCGCGTGCGCATCGGGCGCTGGATACTCAGGCCCAACGCCGGCTGGCAGCTCCAGGAGGCGCCGGTGATGCTGCCGGCGGACCGCTTCCGCGAGGCGATCGAGTCGGCCGCCGAGCAGGGCGTGCTCACCGAGGGCCGATGAGCTCGAGCTGGACAGCAGCGGACATTCCAGACCAGAGCGGTCGCACGGTGATCGTCACGGGCGCCAACAGCGGGCTCGGCCTGAACACCGCGCGTGAGCTGGCGCGAGCCGGCGCACACGTCGTGCTCGCCTGCCGCAACCTGGACAAGGGCGAGGCTGCCCGGGCGGGCATCGCGGCACAGGTGCCCGGTGCGGAGCTGGAGCTCGAGGCGCTCGACCTGTCCAGCCTGGACTCGGTCCGGTCGTTCGCCCAGACGTTCCGCGACGGTCACGACGGGCTCGACCTGCTGATCAACAACGCCGGCGTGATGGCCACGCCGCGCCGCCACACCGCCGACGGGTTCGAGCTTCAGTTCGGCACCAACCACCTCGGCCACTTCACCCTCACGGCGCAGCTGCTGGACATGATCGAGGGGCGCACCGACGGCCGCGTGGTCACGCTGTCGAGCAACGCGCACAAGATGGGCCGGATCGCCTTCGACAACCTGGGCGGCGAGCGGCACTACTTCCGCTGGCGCGCCTACGCGCAGTCCAAGCTCGCGAACCTGCTGTTCGCGCTGGAGCTCGACCGGCGGCTGCGCGCGGCGGGCTCCTCGGTGAAGAGCCTCGCCGCCCATCCCGGCTACGCGTCCACGAACCTTCAGCACGCCGGGCCGCCCGGCATCGACAGCGCGATCATGCGCGTCTCCAACGTGGTCATCGCCCAGAGCGAGGAGATGGGCGCGCTGCCCACGCTCTACGCCGCGACCGCGCCGGGCCTCGAGAGCGGTACCTACGTGGGTCCGGACGGGTTCGCCGAGCAGCGCGGCCATCCCGAGCCGGTGCGCCCCAACCGGGCCGCTCGGGACGAGGACGTGGCGCGTCGCCTCTGGGAGGTCTCGGAGCAGCTCACCGGCGCGCGCGTCGAGCCGGCGGGCGCTCCCGTCTGACCGGCGGGGTTGCCGTCATGGCCGCGCGCTAGTCCTTAGCGGATGTCCCTGACGCTCGTCACCGGCCCGGCCAACGCCGCCAAGGCGGGCGAGGTGCTGGGTGGACTGCGCGCCCGGCTCGACGACGACCCGATCCTGGTGGTGCCGTCGTTCCAGGACGTGGAGCACGCCCAGCGCGAGCTGGACGAGCGCGGCGCGGTGTTCGGGGCGCTGGTGCTCCGCTTCGACTGGCTCTACCGGGAGATCGCCCGCCGCGCCGGCACCAGCGACCGGGTGGCCTCCGAGGTGCAGCGCCAGCTCCTGCTCGAGGCCACCGTCGACCGGGCCGGTCTGAGCGTGCTGGCCGGATCGGCCGCCCAGCCGGGGTTCGTGCGCGCGGCTGCCAGGTTCGTGGCCGAGCTCGGGCGCGCGCGGGTGGACCCCGGCCGCTTCACCCAGGCGCTGCGGACCTGGGCCGGTGACGGGCCCAGGCGC
This sequence comes from uncultured Thermoleophilaceae bacterium, assembly GCA_963764665.1. Classification (GTDB taxonomy): domain Bacteria; phylum Actinomycetota; class Thermoleophilia; order Solirubrobacterales; family Thermoleophilaceae; genus JACVRW01. The sequence goes on from CAVXTL010000008.1 coordinate 100,968, forward strand.
GGCTACGCCGACGAGGTGGCCTCGATCTACGGGGGCTACCGCCGCGCGCTCGAGCACGCCGGGCTGGTGGACCCCGAGCTGTTCGCCTGGCGCGCCCTCGACGCCCTGCGGCTCGACCCGGCGCGCTGGGGCGGCACACCTGTGTTCGTGTACGGCTTCGACGACTTCACCGAGCTGGAGCTGGACGCCCTCGAGACGCTGGCCACCCGCTGCGACGCGTACGTGTGCGTATCGCTCCCGTTCGAGCCGGGCAGGGAGGCGTTCCGGGCCACGGCGGGTGTGCACGCCCGCCTGTCCGAGATCGCCACCGACCGCATCGAGCTGACCGCCGTGGACGACCACTACGCACCCGGCTCGCGTGCCGCGCTCCATCAGGTGGAGCGCGGGCTGTTCGAGAGCGACCCGCCGCCGCCCGTGGAGGCCGGCGACGCGATCGCGTTCCACTCGGCGGGCGGGGCTCGGGCCGAGGTGGAGCTGGCGGCGGCGCGGGTGCTCGACCTGCTCCGCGGGGGCACCGCGCCCGGCGACGTGGCCGTGGTGTTCCGCGACCCCACGCGCTACTCGTCGCTGGTGGAGCAGCTGTTCGGGGCCTATGGCGTGCCCTACTCGCTCGACCGCGCGCTTCCCTTCGCCCACACCGGCCTCGGCCGCGGACTGCTGGCGCTGATCCGGTGCGCGCAGCCGAGCGGCAGCGCCGACGACCTGCTGGCCTACCTCCGCACCCCGGGCATCCTGAAGCTGCCGGCGCTGGCGGACCGGCTGGAGGTCCGGGTGCGCCAGGAGGGCGCGCACAGCGCGGAGCAGGCGCGCGCTCTCTGGGAGCATGAGCACTGGAAGGTCACCGACCTCGAGCGGCTCACGGGCGCAGCCGACACGGCGGCTTACGTGGACGAGCTCCAGGCGGTGCTGGCGCGCCTGTTCGCCGCCCCGTACAAGCGTCGCGCGCCGGTGCTCGCCGGCCCCGAGCTGGACGACCCGCGCGTGTTCCGCGCAGGGCAGAAGGCACTGAGCGAGCTGCGGGCGCTGCTGGACGCCGGGGCCGCAGTGGACCGCGAGCGCGTGCGGGAGGTGCTCGAGAGCCTGCGCGTGCACGTGGGCGACAACCCGCAGCCGGACCGGGTGCATGTGGCCACCCCTCAGGCGATCCGCGCCCGGCGCTTCGAGGCCGTGCTGGTGCTGGGCCTCCAGGAGGGCGAGTTCCCGGGCGCCACCCGGCCGGAGCCGTTCCTGCCGGACCACGTGCGCCGCGAGGTGGCCGTGGCCAGTGGCCTGATGCTCCCGCTGAGGGAGGACCAGCTCGACCGCGAGCGCTACCTGTTCTACGTCTGCGCCTCGCGCGCGGAGCGCCTGTTGGTGCTGAGCTCGCGCACGAGCGACGAGGAGGGCACACCCGAGGCGCCCTCCTTCTTCCTCGACGACGTGAGGGTCCTGATCGCAGACCCGGCCGCCCGGGTGCGCTCGCTCGGCGAGGTCACCTGGACGCCCGACGAGGCGCCCACGGCGGCCGAGTGGGACCGGGCTCTCGCGGCGCGCGGGCCACGGCGTCAGGAGCGGGTCCCGGGCACGCTCACCGCCGAACCCCTGCTGGCATTCCTGAAGGAGCGGCCTGCACTGTCGGCCAGCTGGCTCGAACGCTTCGCCGACTGCCCGGTCAAGTGGCTCGTGGAGAGCGTGCTGCGTCCCGAGGCGCTGGAGCCGGACCCGGAGCAGATGGTGCGTGGCCAGCTGGCCCACGAGGTGCTGGAGCAAACGTTGAGGCGCGTGCTCGAGGAGACCGGGGACCCGCGAGTGACCCGCGCCAACCTGCCTCAGGCCGAGCGGATCCTGCTGGAGGAGCTGGACCGCAGCCGCTCCCGGTTCCGCATCTCGCCCAAGCAGACACGCGTACGGGCGGCGGCGCGGCGGCTCGAGTTCGACCTGGTCCGTCATCTCGGCCGCGAGGCCGACCGCGACGGCACCTTCGTTCCGAGCGCCCTCGAGCTGCGCTTCGGCGAGGGCGAGAACGTGGAGCACGGCCCCGTGGAGATCGGCGACGGGCTGCTCGTGAGCGGCCGCATTGACCGGGTGGACACATCCGACGGGCTGGCCCTCGTGATCGACTACAAGAGTGGCCGCAGGGTCGACTCCTACAAAGTGGCGAGCTGGGAGTCCGAGAACCGCTTCCAGGCCGCGCTCTACATGCTGGCCGTGGAGAAGCTGCTCGGCAAGCGCGCGGTGGGCGGCGTGTACGTGGCGCTCGGATCCGAGGACCCACGACCGCGCGGCATGCTCGCGGACGACGTGCCGGGGCTCGGGTCCGGATACTTCGGCAACGACCTCGTGCCTCCCGAGGAGTTCGAGGAGAAGCTCGAGTGGGCACGCGAGCGGATCGCCGACACGGCCGGCGCGATCCGCCGCGGAGAGCTCACCTCCACGCCCGACTCATGCGCCTGGCGGGGCGGTTGCTCATACCCGTCGCTGTGCCGGTGCGAGCGATGAGCCTCACCCCCGAGCAGCAGCAGGTGGTGGACCGGCGCGACGGCCCCCTGCTCGTGCGGGCGGGAGCCGGCACGGGCAAGACAACGGTGCTGGTGGAGCGCTTCGTGCGGGCGGTGGTCGACGACGGCGTTGCGGTGGAGGGGATGCTCGCCATCACCTTCACCGACAAGGCAGCCGCCGAGATGAGGGAGCGCGTGCGGGCCCGCTTCCTCGAGCTTGGCCGGCGTGACGACGCGCGCTCGGCGGAGGGGGCCTCGATCTCCACGATCCACGGCTTCTGCGGGCGCCTGCTGCGCACGCACGCCCTGTCGGCGGGCATCGACCCGGACTACCACGTGCTCGACGGCCTGGAGGCCGAGCGCGTGGCGGTCGACGCCTTCGACCGGGCGCTGGAGGACTTCCTCGGCCCCACCGGCGCCGATCGGCTCGAGCTCGTGGCCTCATACACGCCCGACGGGGTGCGCGACATGGTGCGCACCGCGTACTCGCACCTGCGCAGTCGCGGCCAGCGATACCCCAGCCTCGCCCCGGTCGAGCGGCCGCGGCCGGCGGGCGAGCCCGAGCGCCTGGAGGCGGCGGCCCGGGCCGCCCTGGCCGAGCTGGGCGCGGCCGAGGGACAGAAGGCGGAAAAGGCGGCCGCGACCCTCGGTGCCTGCCTCGCCCTCCTCGAGAGGCTCAGCGGCGAGCGGCTGGCCACGCCCACTCAGGTCAAGCAGCTGGAGCTGAAGAAGGGGAACGCGAAGGCGCTCTCCACGTCGGCGTTCGACGAGTACCGCGAGGCCTTCGGCGTCTACCGCGACCTCTGCCTCGACTCCGAGCAGGCGCGCAACCACGCCCTCCTCCGCGTGCTGCTCGAGCTCTACGGCCGCCGCTACGGCGAGGCCAAGCAGGCCCGCTCCGCGCTCGACTTCGAGGACCTGGAGCTGCTGGCCCGGGACCTGCTCGCGGGCGACGAAGCGCTGCGCGAGCAGTACTCGGCGCGCTACTCCCACGTGATGGTCGACGAGTTCCAGGACGTGAACCCGCTCCAGAGCGAGCTGATCGGGCTGGTGGCGCGCGACAACCTCTTCCGCGTAGGGGACGAGAACCAGTCGATCTACGGCTTCCGCCACGCCGACGTAAACGTGTTCCGGGAGCATCGGGCGGCCGCGGCGGAGCAGGGCCAGGCACTCAGCGTGACGGTGAACTTCCGCTCGCGCGGCGAGCTGATCGACGCCGTGGCCATGACGTTCGAGGGGCTCTGGGGCGACGAGTACGAGCCGCTGCGGGAGGCGCCCGGCGCGCGCGAGCCCGCGGTGGGCGAGCCGGTGGTGGACCTGCTGGTGGTGGACCTGGAGAAGAAGCGCTGGGACGCCGCGCTTCCGCCCGAGGAGGGAGCCCTCGGCGCGGGCATGACCGGCGTGACGCCGTGGCGGGCGCTCGAGGCCCGGCTCATGGCCAAGCGCATCGACGAGCTCACGGGCGACGGGCCCTACGACTACCGCGACGTGGTCGTGCTCCTGCGCGCCACAACGAGCATGGCCGTCTACGAGCGCGCCCTGGTGGAGCGCGGGATCCCCACCCATGTGGTGGGTGGCCGCGGGTATTGGAGCCAGCAGCAGGTGAGCGACCTGCGCCACTGGCTGGCGGCGCTCGCCAACCCGCTGGACGGGCTGGCGCTCTACTCCGTGCTGGGCTCGCCGCTGGCGGGGCTGTCGCTCGACTCCGTCGCGCTGGTGGCCGTCCACGCCCGCCGGGCGCACAGGGATCCCATGTGGGCGCTCCGCGAGGCGATCGGGAACCCGGGCGACGCACTGGCGGAGGCGTTGCCGCCGACGGATCTGGCCAAGGCGCGCACCTTCCTCGAGCGCTTCGACTCGGAGCGTGCCGAGGCGCCCCGCGTGGCACTCGAGACGCTGATCGACCGCGTGGTCACTCGCACCGGCTACGACCGCCACCTGCTGGGGCTGCCCGCGGGCGAGCGGCGCATGGCGAACGTGCGCAAGCTGATGCGGATGGCGCGCGAGTTCGAGGCCGACGAGGGGCGCGACCTGCGCGGGTTCATCGACGCGATCGCCGAGCGCGACGTGCTGCAGGAGCGCGAGGGTGAGGCCCCGCTCGAGGCAGAGACGCTCGACGCGGTGCGCCTGATGACGATCCACCGGGCCAAGGGGCTCGAGTTCCCGGTCGTGGCGGTGGGAGACCTCGGCAAGATCGGGCGCGAGGACGACGGACGGCTGCGCATCTCCAACGACGGCACCACCGGAATGCGGCTGGCCGGGATCGGCGGTGGCGCCGTGAACTCGCGGCAGCTGGACGTGATCAAGGCGGCCCAGAAGACCGGGGCGGAGGCGGAGGAGCGGCGCGTGTTCTACGTGGCGATGACGCGGGCAGAGCGCCACCTGATCCTCAGCGGCGCCACCGACCTCGAGAAGCTGCCCGACCCCGACGAGCTGTGCGAGCCGATGCGCTGGATCCGGCAGGGCCTCTGCCCCGACCTTCCCGCCGACGGCGCCGAGGGCGTGCACCTGGCCGAGCGCGGCGGCCGCGAGGTGCGCGTGGCCTGGCGGCGGCTCACGCCCGACACGCTCCCCGACCTGCTCGAGCCCGCCGATCTCTCGCCGGTGGAGGCCGAGCTCGGCGGCGACGACGGGCACGGCGGCCAGCAGGCCGAGCTCGAGCTGGCGGCCGTGCCCGCGCCGCGCGCGCTCCCGGTCAGCCGCCTGAGCTACTCAGGCCTCGAGGCCTACCGGCGCTGCTCGTACCGCTTCTACCTCGAGCGCTCGCTCGGGCTTCGCGGCGAGCCGCCCGCACGCGAGGGTGGGAGGCCCGAGGCGGCCTCGGGCATCAGCGCGCTGCTGCGCGGCAGCCTCGTGCACCTGCTGCTCGAGGACCTCGACTTCGAGCGCCCGCGGGTGCCGGACGCCGAGACGGTGGCCGCGCTCATAGAGAGTCACGGCGCGCCGGTCCGCGAGGAGGAGGTGGCCGACCTCCGCGCGATGGTCGAGCGCTTCGCGGGCTCGGCGCTGCGAGAGCGCATCGCCGCGGCGCGCCGGGTGCGCACGGAGCTCCCCTTCGCCTTCACGCTGGAGCCACCGGGGGCCGGCGGGCGCCGGCTCGTGGTGAACGGCGTGGTGGACGTGTACGCCACCGAGCCGGACGGCGTGCTGGTGGTGGACCACAAGAGCGATGCGCTCGAGGGCCGCGACCCGGAGGAGCTGGTGGCCCGCGCCTACGCGACGCAGAGGCTCGTGTACGGCCTGGCCACGCTCCGCGCGGGGGCCCCGCGCGTGGTGGTGGCCCATTGCTTCCTCGAGCGGCCCGACGATCCGGCGCTCGTGGAGTACACCGCCGAGGACGCCCCGGACCTCGAGGCGCAGCTCCTCGAGGTCGCGCGGGGGGTGGTCGAGGCCCGCTTCGAGCCGACCGAGAACCCGCACCGCGAGCTGTGCGGGGACTGCCCCGGGCGCCCGGCGCTCTGCAGCTGGGGCCCCGAGCGCACTCTGGCAGACCCGCCCGTTACCGGCTGATCGGCCGATTCCGGGCTTTCCGTCAGGGGCGGGGCCTATCTTCCGACTCGTCCGGTACGCCAACCGAAGGGGAGTCAGGGCAGATGCCTCTCTGCTTCATCGAGCCGCAGGAAGCGATCAGAGTCGTGGCCGAGAGCGTCGGCCGCGAGGCACGCAGGCAGCTCCTCGGCGAGGTGGTGCGCGCCTGGGTCGACGAGATCCCCGACGACGAGCTTGCCGTGCACTACGCCAAGGCCGTCGACGAGCTCGACGACGACGACCTTTCGATGCTCGCCGCCTGGCACGCCTCCCTCGAGGTGGGTCACCCGATCGCGAACAAGGACTTCCTTCTCGCGGCCTTCGGGCATCTCGGCCAGCACCGCCGCGAGGCCCTGCGCATCGCGGCCGGCTTCAAGGGCGACGATGCCTTCGAGGCCGGCGTCAGCGAGGAGCAGGCGCTCGACACGGTGCTGCCCTGGCTGTCGCCCGAGCGGCTCCTCCAGCTGGCGGCGGAAGCCCTGGACCTCTACTGCTGGGACCGTCTCGGGTCCGACAACTAGCCGCCTGCGCTCTCGCGCTGGCGGTCGGGGCATGCGCCGGCGACCCTGAGCCTGCGGACGGGCCGGCGAGGTCCCGCACCGCCACCGTCACCAAGGTCACCGACGGTGACACCATCCGGGTCTCCGGGCTCGGCCGCGTGCGGCTGATCGGGATGGACACGCCGGAGGTGCACGGGCAGGCCGAGTGCTTCGGTGCCGAGGCGTCCGATTTCGTGGAGGGGCTGCTTCCGCCCGGCACCGAGGTCCGTTACCGGCTCGGCACAGAGGAGCGCGACCGCTACGGGCGCGCGCTCGCCTACGTGTGGCTTCCCGACGGCCGCTTCCTCAACCGGCTGCTCGTATCGAAGGGCTACGCCCAGCCACTGACGATCCCGCCGAACGTCGACTTCGCTGACCGCTTCAGGGCCGACGCCCGCGCCGCCCGCCAGGCGGGCCGGGGGCTCTGGGCACGGGCCGGCTGCGCCGCACAGGGCCGCTAGCCTGGCCGCCGTGCTCCACGACGTGATCTCTCCGGACGGCGTCCGGCTGGCCTGCCAGGTGAGCGGAGGCGGGCCCGTGCTCGTGATGGTGCACGGGGCGGGATCGGCGCGCTGGGGGTTCGATCTGCTCAGGCCGCATCTCGAGCACCGCTTCACGGTCGTGGCCGCCGACCGGCGTGGGCGGGGCGACTCGGCCGACGGGGACGGTTACGCCATCGAGGGTGAGATCGAGGACCTGGGCGCCGTGCTGCGCGAGTTCGGCCCGCGACCGATGCTCTTCGGTCACTCGTACGGAGGGCTGATCGCGGCGGCCGCGGCCGCAAGGGCGGAGGACCTCGACCGCCTGGTGCTCTACGAGCCGCCCATGGGCGGCGTGCTGGAGGGCCCGGAGTGGGTGGACCGGCTCGAGGCGCTCGTGGCCGCAGGGGACCGCGAGCGGGCGCTGCGGGCCTTCCTGAAGGACATCGGGGGCTACACGGACGCGGAGATCGACGCCATGGGAGACACGCCCGTCTGGGACGCCCGCCTGGCGACCATGCCCACCGTCATCCGCGAGCTGCGCGCCGAGAACGCGTACCGGCTACCCGTAGAGGCGCTCGCGCAGCTCAGCGTACCGGCGCTGCTGCTGGTGGGGAGCGAGAGCCCGGATTGGGCGCGCCGCTCGACGGAGGCCTACGCCGAGGCGATCCCCGGCGTGGAGGTCGTGACGCTCCACGGGCAGGGCCACGGCGCCAACGCCGCGGCCCCTGAGATGGTGGCCGCGGAAATGCTGAGGCTCAGCGGGCCGGGACCTGCTCGTTCTGGCGGATGATCTTCCAGGGCGAGTCGGTGGGGTTCACGAAGTACGGCGGCTCGCGGTAGCGCAGGGTGTCGTTGTAGTTGTAGTCCTTCTCGTAGCCGCTCTCGACGTTATTGCCCGAGAACGTGCCTACCGGCCCGCGGAAGCGCTGGGCGATGGCGCCGTTGACCTCGAGCTTTCCGAGGTCGTTGCCGCAGTACCAGTTGTCCACGATGAACGAGTGGTTGAGGGCCAGAATCGCGGCATCGATCTGGATGTTCCCCGGGCCGCCGTCGTTGTCGCAGTCGGAGTCGTTGTTGTCCCAGTCGTCGACCGGGTGGTAGACGCGCACGAAGTTGTTCGCGATCAGGCCCCCAAGAACGGTGGCCGTGTCGGAGCTCTCAAAGTCGTCCATGACGATGATGTCGTTGTCGGCCCCGATCGTGACGTCCTTGCCGTAGGTGCCGGACACGCGGACGTTGCCGCATCCCGCCGCCGCCGCATAGACCTGCTTGCGCGCGTAGCCCGTGGAGCAGCTCGTGCTCTTCACGTAGATCACGCCGCTGGGCGGCAGCGGCTTGGAGACCGTGCTGCCGTTGTTGGTCACGTTCATGGAGGTCCCGTTGAACACGATGGTCGTCTCACCCGAGAACACGTAGCCGGCGTCGGCCTGGAGCTCGAGCTCGGAGTTCGACTGCGGCATCGGCAGGATCCCGCCGGGGTACTTGAGCGTGCCGATGAAGTCCGGTGTGCCTCCGCCGCCGCACGAGACCCAACCGGGGCTGTCCTGGTTGAGCTCGATCGTGTCGCCGGCGTCGTCGCCGAAGTCGGGCGAGCCGCAGATCAGGATGCTGTCGTTCGAGTGGAACGGGCCGTTCACCGCGTCCTGCGTGATGAAGTTGATCTCGGTGCATCCCGAGGGCCTGTCCTGGCGAGGGGCGTCGCAGTTCGCCCCCGCCCAGGCCTGGTCGTCCGCGTCCCTGTAGGCCAGCGGGTCGAGCGTCTCGCGGTCGGTGAAGTACAGGTAGTCGAGGAACGCCTTGCGCCGAACGGTGGCCACGATGCTGCGCTTCTTCGGGAAGTCGGTTGCGTTGCGCGGCGTGCGCGCGCGTCCGGTCGAACGGATCCTGAAGGAGCCGGAGCTCGCGTCGATCATCGAGGAGGGCACGTCCTCCACGCACAGCTCGGTGCCCACGGCCGCGGTCTGCACCGCGAGCAGCTCGACCGCGTAGTCGGACTGATAGCCCGGGATCTTGCGGAAGCGGCGCGGGTCCGCGCCGGTGCCGCTCCACTCCGTGTTAACCGCGTTCTGTGTGGCCGACGGGACGTTCGCGCAGTGCGTGTAATAGGTGCTGTCCTGCGCCAGCCTGTTCAGGTAGTAGCTGACTCCCGCCTCGGCCGCGGCGTACGCCTGCTTCGAGTCGTCGTCCTTCTGGCTCAGGCTGATGTCCGGGTCCACCACCGCGAAGCTGGCCGCCACGAGCATCCCGCCGACCATCAGCACGCCCATCAGCGTGACCGTCGTGAATCCCTGCTGACAGCGGTGGATCAGATGCATTGGGGGCCTTCCGCTACTTCGGTCGGGTCCGAGATCCGGATGAACACGTCGTTCTCGAGGACGGTGGAGTCGCCGTCGTCGGCGATAGGCCGGACGGCGAATGCTCGGATCGCGATCTTGATCAGCGCGACGCGCCCGAGATCGGCGGTCGAGAGCGGCGTCCCGAGCAGCTCGAGGTCGCCCTTCGGCAGGCCGGCCTTGTAGCGGTAGTACTTGAACACGGGCCGGTTGACCGCCGGGGAGCCGTCCTGGACCTGCTTGACGTGGGTCATCAGCGTGGTGGTCGTGGCAGCCCCGGTGAAGCTCATGATCGGATAGGTCGGGTTGGGCACCCCGGTGATCACCGACTGGGTGATCGCGCCCTGGTTCGACGCTGCCGTGGGATCGAAGGTGAGCGTGCGCTTGGTGACGCTCTGGCTGTTGTCAGTGAGGTTCCCGTAGAACGTCACGCTGTTGTCGAGGCCCTGGACCATCGGCACGTTGGCGGTGCCGATGCACACCTGCGAACGCAGCTGGCGGGTGAGCAGCTCCATCGTCTGCCGGCCGCGCTGGAGCGCGTCCTGGCGGTCGGCGATCTGGCCGGACGCCGTGAAGGAGCGGTCGAGCAGCATGAAGGCGGCCAGCAGGACGACCATGCCCACAGACATGGCCACCATCAGCTCGATGATGGTGAAGCCACGCTCGTCCGAGGTGCGGGAACGGCGCATCAGGGACACGGGCCGCTCTGGCCGGCCGGAATTGTCGCGGCGGTACTGACGAAGATCCGGATGGACCCGGCAGAGTTCCACGTTGCAGAGTTGCCGTTCGCGTTCGTGTTGGTGACGACCTCGTTGACGCTCGTCGAGGTCGTATACGGCTGCACGTCGGCGAACGCGTGCCTCATGGCCCCCGAGATGACCCGCTGCGCGCACACTGTGTACGTGCCGTACGGGTAGCCCGGCTCGGGAATGACCCCGGCGTAGTTGGTTCCTCCGTAGTTGACCGTGGCGCTGGTCTGGGTGGGGAACGTGTTGTTGCAGCCGGAGGCGGCGGCGGGCTTGACGACCATCGTATAGCCGGCCTGGCCGGCGGGGCCAGACCCGGACGTGCTCGTCGAGTTGACCACCCTCACGTTTATCGAAGGCACGCGGATCTTCGGGCTGGTGGTGAGCGTCGCGCCCGGATTCGGAGTGGTGTTCGGCAGCGTCCCGCCAGGGTTGTTGGTGGTGCACTGCCCGGCGTAGATGCCGTAGCCGTCGAGGAAGGGGAATAGACCCGCGGCCGGGACGGTGGTGTTCTGCGCTCCGGAGTCGAACACCTCTCGCTGGACGAGGAGCTTCGGGTTGTTGACCGTTATCCAGCGCGACTTGGCGTTGACCGTCGTACTCGCAACCCTGGTGTCGAACTGCGCGTTGATCGTTGCCGGCTGCTCGAGGTAGTACGGCCCGTAGGTGGTCGTCTGCCCCGCCGTGGCGGTGACCGCCTTGCTGATGGTGTCCTCGCCGTCCCAGCCCACGTGCCCGAACTTCTCGATGGCGGCCGTGTAGTTGCCCGAAGGAACGAACGGGAAGACCGCGCAGCCCGATGCGTTCGTCTCCTCGGAGAACGAGCCCGTGCCGCTGAGGGCCACGGTCGCGTTCGCGATCCCGACGTCGTCGCGATCGAAGACCTTCACGATCAGGCGGCCCTGGCCGGAGGCGTACCCGCTGCTCGCCGGCGGCGTCACCAGCCCGACCACGTCCACGGTCCCACGCGTGGACGGGGAGGTGACCGACGACAGGATCCGGAGGTTCGTCTGCGTCTTCGCGGTCGCGGAGCAGCCGGTGGAGGCAGAGCCCGGATCGGTCGCGTAGCTGGCGCTCGACGTGACCGTGTAGGTGGCTCCCTTGACGGCCACGGGACGGGTGTAGGGCGTGTTGACGAGCGGGAGGAGGTCGGCGACCGGCATGGAGCGCATGCGCTCCTGGTCCTGCTCGGCCAGCGCCGCGGCCACCGAGCGCGCCTTGTTGCGGCCGCCCGTCTTCTGAGCGCCGTCGAGCCCGTTGAGCACCGCGGTCGTGGTGATGGCGAGCACGAGCGCACCGACCATCACCTCGATCAGCATCGAGCCGCGCTCCGGGCGGAGCACGCGCAGCGCGCGGCGAAGAACGGCGTGTCTGAATGTCTCGAAGGTCTGCAAGCGAGTCTTCCTACGCAAAAGCCTTGCGATGGGGTTATCGGCTGCGAGCCTGCGCGCCTTTACGCACCCGATTGCGAATGGACGAGCCGAGGATGCAGGATCGGTTGCAGACTCCACCGGCGCGGTGTTGACTTGGCCCTGCGGATGACGGCCAGCCTTCCACCGGAGATCCAGCAGGTCTTCGACCGCTTCATCACCACGGAGTTCACGACCGTCGCGGGCGGCCAGCCGATCACGTGGCCCGTTACGCCGTATTACAGGCCCGGCGACCCCTGCATCGATCTGACCACCGGGCTCGGGTATCCCAAGAAGGCGAACGACGCACGCGCCGACCCGAGGGTCGGCCTGCTCTTCTCGGATCCCACCGGCAGCGGCACGGAGAACGCGCCGCAGGTTCTCGTGCAGGGCATCGCCGAGGTGGACGATCGCGACCTCGACGCGAATCGCGAGCGCTACGGGCGCGAGTCGGTGGAGAAGCTGCCCGCCACGGCGGACCAGCTGCCCCCGAAGGCGGTCCGGCGACTGTTCAGGTGGTACTTCAACCGCATCTACGTGCACGTGCGCCCGGAGCGCGTGTACGTCTGGCGCGAGGGCAACGTGGCGAGCGAGCCCGAGCTTTTCGACGCCCACCTCGAGGAGGTGCGCTCCGGGCATGTGGAGGAGCCCGCCGACGAGCATGCGCCCACACGCGGCGCCGCTCCCGCCTGGGACGAGCGGCTCGACGAGCTGGGGCAGCGCTACCCGCAGGCGGTGGTCTCGCTGGTGTCGCCCGACGGGTTCCCCTTCTCGGTGCGGGTTCCCATCACCGTGGACCAGGCCGCGCGCCGGATCCGTCTGGGCGGCGCGCCGGTGGGCGTTCCCTGGCAGCCCGGCCTGGCGTGCGTGACCGCGCACGACCACGCCCCCGACTTCAGCTGGCAGCGCAACTTCCAGGTGCGCGGCGACCTCGTGGAGGAGGACGGCGCCTGGGCGGTGGTGCCCCAGCGGCTGGTGGGCGGCTTCGAGCTGCCGCCGACCTCCACCTTCGAGCGCTACCGGGTCAACGCCCGCAAGGTGCTCCGCTTCCGCAAGATCGCCCGGGCCGAGATGCGCAAGCGAGCGCTAGGCCGTTTGGAAGACCCGTCGGCGTGTGCGCACCGACGCGTTTTCCGCAATGAGCGGGATGGTCTGACAGGTTCCCCCTTGACCCCGTTCGGCGGCGGTGTTCTACTAGCTCCAGAGACGCGGACTCAATGCGCAAAGAGCGAGGCCACGAGGTGTGAGGCCCGCCGCGCGACCCGCCGGCTTCGGCCGACGTGGGCGCGCTCCTCAAGCGCACGGTCCGCGTCTCGTTTTTTTCGGCGTCGAAAAACTTGCAGTGACGTTGAAAAAAAATATCCTGTGCAAATCAGAGTCCCCGTCACACCTGCGCGTGACGGCCGAACGGTACGAGCCGAGCGCACGCGCGAGGCCGTCGTGACGGCCGTGATCGAGCTTCTCGAGGAGGGCGAGCTGAGCCCCACGGCGGAGCGCGTGGCTGAGCGCGCCGGTGTGTCGGAGCGCTCGATCTTCCAGCACTTCGGCGATCGCGAGGCGCTCTTCTCGGCCGCCGCGGTGCGCCAGTACGAGCGGATCATGCCGACCCTCAGGCCGATCGACGTGACCCTGCCGCTCGAGGAACGCCTCGATGCGTTCGTGGCGCAGCGTGCGAGCCTCCTCGAGCGGGTGACGCCGATGCGCCGCGCCGCGGTGATCCGCGAGCACGAGTCGGAGACGATCGCCGGCTGGCTGAACGCCGCCAGGCGCGCGAAGGCGCGCGAGGTGGAGAAGGTCTTCGCCCACGAGCTGTCCGAGCTGCCCGAGGAATCGCGCGCCACCGTGTCGGCGGCGATGGTGGCCGCCGCGGCCTGGCCGGCCTGGGAGAGCTACCGGGTGCACCAGGGCCTGGACTTCGCGCACGCCGAGGCCGCGATGCGCACGACCATGGCCGCGCTCGTCGGCGGGACTTAGCTCAGGGCCCCGACAGCGCCGCCTCGATCTCCTCGATCGCGCGATTCGTGTCCTCGAAGCGCACCGCGTGCATCCCGAGAGCCCGGGCCGCCTCGCAGTTGACGTCGAGGTCGTCGAGGAACACGCACTCGGTGGCCACCGTGCCCATTCGCTCGAGGGTCAGCTCGTAGATCTGCGGATCGGGCTTGCGCAGGCCCACGAACGCCGAGTCCACCACCACCTCGAAGATCTCGTCGAGCTCCGGGAGCTTGGCCCGCCACAACGGCTCCCACTCACGCACGTTGTTGGTCAGCAGGGCGGTGCGCAGCCCGCGCTCGCGCAGCTCGCGGGCAAACGCGATCATGGGCGCGTTCGGCACCAGGCGCTCGAAGTAGACCTCGCGCAGGCGCGTCAGGCTGAATCCGCTCGGAAGCTCGCGCTCGAGCCGCTCGGCGAACTCGCGCTCGCTGATCTCGCCACGCTCGAGGACGTACAGGGGATGCTCGCCGTGGGTCTCGGTCGCGCGCGCCATCGCCGCGCCCAGCTCCTCCAGCGACACCTTGGACTCCTCCTGATAGGCGAGGAAGCCCTCCGACAGCGGTGAGGTGAGCACGCCCCCGAAGTCCGAGATGAAGGCTCTCCTCATGCGGCCGTGGGGGGGTCGGCCCGGACCATCAGCTCGTACGCGCCGGTGGCGTCGCGGCCGTCGAGTCGCCAGCGGAAGATCGCCGCGTGCACCTGCACGCCGTCGAGCTCGAGGGACGATCCGGCGAGCACCAGGCCGGACCCGCGCCGGGCGAACTCCTCACCGGGGATCCAGAGCTCGAGGCCGGCGCTGCGCTGGCGCCCGCCGCTGTCGTAGACGGTCGAGATGCGCGCCGTCTCCACCTCGAGCAGCTGCCCCTCGTCGAGCAGGCGCGCGGTGACGATCTCCTCGTCATGGCCGCGGGCGCCGCGCGGGCGGCTGCCCAGCGCGAGCGCGGCATGCTGGTCGTCGGCCAGCGCGGAGATCGTGCGCAGCGAGTCGAGCTGGTCCCACTCCGGCAGCCAGCGCGTCTCGGCCACGGTGCCCAGGCCGTCCACCCGCTTGCCGGACACCTCGCCGCGCACCCTGCAGACGGTGGCCGCCACGCCGCCGAGGTCGGCCTCAGCAGAAACCGGCTCGAACTCGAGCGAGAGCCGGCCCGGCAGCGTCGCCTGCCAGCCGCCGTCGGCGGGCTCCACCTGGGGGCCCTCCGGCACGACCGTGGGCCGGCGGCCCTCGAAGAGAACGCTCGCGCCCGACCGTGCGCTCCCATAGAGCTCGCGCGCGTGGTCGTAGTAGGCGACGGCGAGCGCCGGGCCGTTCACCGCTCGAGCCGCCCGGGCGGACGGTCGTATTCGGTGGCGGTGCCCTCCACGTCGAAGTCCGGGGGCCGGCCGCCACCGGACACCCGCACGGTCACCTGGCGCCCGATCCGGCTCATGATGAGCCGGCGACCGAGCGCCCTGGTCGGCGGCAGCAGCAGGAGGATGCCGAACACGTCGGTGATGAAGCCCGGCGTGATCAGGAAGGCGCCGCCGAGGATCACGAGCGCGCCGTCCACAACCTCGCGGTGCGGCATCCGGCCCTCGGCCAGCGCGGTGTTGAAGCGCCACCAGACCGTCCTGCCCTGAGAGCGCAGCAGCGCGGTGCCGAGGATGGAGTCGGCGAGCAGGAGCAGGAGCGTCCACCAGATCCCGATGGCGCCTCCCACCTGGATGATCACGTACAGCTCCGCGAGCGGAAGCACGATGAACACCAGGAACAGAACCACCGCGAACATGGCGGTTGACCCTACTAACCTTGGGGGCATGCCCTCAGTGGACGATGTGCGCGACGCCCTCACCAACGTGATCGACCCCGAGCTGGGTCTGGATTTCGTCGAGCTCGGCCTCATCTACGAGATCGAGGTTGAGGACGCCGAGGTGTTCGTGACCTTCAGCCTCACTTCGCCCGGCTGCCCGATCGGCCCGCAGGTGTCGGAGCAGATCGAGGAGTTCGTGAGCGAGCTCGACGATGTGTCGAACGTCTACCCCAAGATGACGTTCAGCCCGGCCTGGACGCCGGACAGGATGAGCGAGGACGCGAAGTTCGCCCTCGGCTACTGACCTGAGCCGGCTTCACGTCATCAGCGGGCCCCCGCCGGGGGATCCCGCCCTCGAGATCGCAGCCTGGCGAGCGCTCCTCATGCGCGTGGGTGCGGGTGAGCTGCCCGCGACGCTCCGCGTGACGCGGCCGCCGCGAATGGTGGCCTTCGGCAAGCAGGATGCGGTGGCGCGCGGCTACTCCGAGGCGGTGGCCGCCGCGCGCCGGAACGGGTTCGATCCGGTCCTGCGACTGGCCGGCGGTCGCGCCGCCGTGTTCCACGATGGGACCATCGGGCTGGCGCACGCGGTGCCCGAAGCCTCCCCGCGGACGGGGATACGCCGGCGCTTCGAGTGCACGGCCGGCCTGGTGGCACGCGCGCTGGGCGCCCTCGGCGTGGACGCGCGCGTGGGCGAGGTCCCGGGCGAGTACTGCCCGGGCACATACAGCGTGAGCGCGCGCGGCGAGCGCAAGCTCGCCGGGATCGGGCAGCGGCTGATCGCGAAAGCCGCGCACGTGGGCGTGGTGGTCGTGTCGAGCGACGCCGCGCGCGTGCGCGAGGTGCTGCTCCCCGTCTACGCGGCGCTAGGCCTGGACTGGGATCCGGCCACGACGGGCGACGTGGCTGCCGAGGCCGCCGGCGTCACCTGGGACCAGGTGCGGGACGCGCTGCTGGCCGAGTACGCGCGCGAGTTCGAGCTGGTGCCGGCCGAGCTGGACGAGGCGACGCTGGAGCTGGCCCGCAGCCTGGCGGCCGAGCATCGCGCTCCAGCCGCAGGGGTGGGCTAGCCGGAGGCCGGCTTGCCGGCCGACTTGCGCTGGCCGGTGCCGCTCTGGCGGCTCGCTGCCGGCTTTCGTGATCCGTTGCTGGCGGCGGCGGAGGCGCTCTTCTTCTTCGACGCCTTGAGCAGCTCCGCGAGGCAGTCCTCCAGATGGCGCCCGAACACCTCCAGGTCGCCCATCGCGTCGTAGTCGCCGAGCAGGCCGAAGTGGACCTTGCCGTTGTAACTCATGATCGCGACCGCCATCGCGTGGTTCTCGGGAAGGAACGCGATCGGCACGATCGACTCCATCTCGCGCCCGAGTATGTAGAGCGGGAACTGCGGTCCCGGCACGTTGGTAACGATCAGGTTGAAGAGACGCGTGGAGAAGTTGAGCCGCGACGCCTGCGCCAGCAGAGTCGGAGGCGCGAAGCCCGTGAGGCCGGCGATCACCTCGGCTCCGAGCGCCTGCTTCGACTCCTTCAGGTCCGACATGCCCGCGCGCACGAGGCGCAGCCGCTCGATCGGGTCGTCCGCGTAAACCGGCAGCGGGCCGCGCATGGCGGCGATCCGGTTGCCCAGCGAGCCGCGCTCGTCCTCGGAGCGGATCGACACCGGCACGAGCGCGCGCAGCTCGAGTCCCTCCGTGCGCACCCCGCGGCCACGCAGCCAGCGCCCCAGGGCGCCGGCAACGATGGCGAGCACCACGTCGTTGACCGTGCCGCCGAGGGCGTCCTTGATCGCCTTGAAGTCGGCCAGCCGGCTCTCGACCCACCAGATCCTCCGGTGCGGGCCGATCGGCACGTTCAGCGGCACGTCGGGAGCCGGGTTCAGGCCTGCCCAGACGATCTCGCCGACTCCCTCGGCGGCCTCGCGCAGCTGCTCGATGGAGCGGCCCGGGCTGCCGAGCGCCCCGAGAGCGCGGCCGGCGACCTCGATCGGCGTGCGGATGAGGCCCCGCACTCCCTCGACGGCCAGCTCCGCATCCGAGGGCTCCGGGGCCGGAGTCCAGTGCACCTCCGCGGGATGGTCGGGCGGAACTGGGGAGAGGTCGAAGAGCACGGTGGCGATGTCCACCCCGGACACGCCGTCCACCAGGGCGTGGTGGGTCTTCGAGATCAGCGCGAAGCGGTTGCGCTCGAGGCCCTGGACGATCCACAGCTCCCACAACGGCTTCGAGCGATCGAGGCGCTGGGAGAAGATTCGCCCGGCCAGCTCCCTGAGCTGCTCGTCGCTGCCCGGCCGCGGCAGCGCCGTGTGGCGCACGTGGTAGTAGAGGTTGAACGTGGGATCGTCGACCCAGAACGGCCTGCCGAGCTCGAGCGGGGGGAACGCCAGCCGCTGGCGGTAGCGGGGGATCAGGCCGAGCCTCGAGTCGATGTGCTCGATGAAGTCGTCGCGCGGGGGTGGCGGCCCCTCGAAGGTCACGAGGGCGCCCACGTGCATGTGCGACGACTGCTTCTCCTGGTGCAGGAAGGAGGCGTCGATGGCGGTCAGCCGGTCCCTGTGAGCCTGGTTGTCCACGTTGCGGAGCCTACCCGGGGGCCGGGGCGATCGCCACAATTGCCGCATGAAGCGGATTCTTCGAGCACCCGTCATGCCCCTGCTGCTGCTCGCCACGTGCGTGAGCGCGTGTGGGGACGGCGGCGACTCGGCGGCAGCGCCCTCGCGCGAGCGCCTGCACGTGGACCGCTTCGACTCCGCTGCGGCCCACGGCCTCCTGCGTGAGCAGGTGAAGCTGGGGCCACGCCCGGCGGGGTCGCCCGCCTCCCGCCGGCTGGGCGCTCGGCTCAAGCGGCTGCTTCCGGGCGGGCGCTACCAGGCGGTGCCCGGGGGACTCCGCAACGTGGTGGGACGGGTGCCCGGCCGGGGAGCGGGCTTCGTCGTGCTCGGCGCGCACTACGACACCAAGGACCTCCCGGGCTTCGTGGGAGCCAACGACGGCGCGTCGGGCACGGCGGTGGCCGTGCAGCTGGCCCGCACGATCAAGCCGCGCAGTCTCCGGCGCACCGTCGTGTTCGTGCTCTTCGACGGGGAGGAGAGCCCCCGCGGCTCGCCGGACTCGCAGTTCGCCCGCGACGGGCTGAGGGGCAGCAAGGTCGCGGCGCCGCGCTACCGGGACGCCCGCGCAATGGTGCTGCTGGACTTCGTGGGCAACCGCAGCCTGCGGATCCCGCGGGAGGGATCGTCCGATCCGGAGCTCTGGGAGCGCCTGCGCGTGGCGGCGCGCCGTGTGGGCGCCGGGAGCGCGTTCCCCGGCGGCACCGGCCCGACCTTGCTCGACGACCACCGGCCGTTCCTCGAGCAGGGCGTGCCGTCGATCGACCTGATCGACTTCGACTTCGACTGCTTCCACCGCCGCTGCGACGACCTCTCGGCAGTCTCCGAGCGGAGCCTGGACCTCACTGGGGAGACCGTGCTGAGGCTCCTCGCTAGCCTCTGAACCGGAATGTCGCTGCCCACCCCGGAAAAGCTCCTGCTCGCAGCGCCGCGCGGCTATTGCGCCGGCGTGGACCGCGCCGTGCAGGCGGTCGAGCGCGCACTGGAGCTCTATGGCCCGCCGGTGTACGTGCGCAAGGAGATCGTCCACAACAAGCACGTCGTGGAGCAGCTGCGCGCCCGCGGCGCCGTGTTCGTGGAGGAGGAGACCGACGTGCCCGAGGGCGAGACGGTCGTGTTCTCCGCCCATGGCGTGGCCCCCAGCGTGCACGCCAACTCCGAGGCTCGCAGCCTCAGGACGGTGGACGCCACCTGCCCGCTCGTGACCAAGGTCCACGTGGAGGCCAAGAAGTTCGCCGCCGAGGGCTACACCATCGTGCTCGTGGGCCACGAGGGCCACGAGGAGGTGGAGGGCACGATGGGCGAGGCGCCCGACAACTTCGTCCTGATCGAGACCGAGGAGGACGTGGACAACCTCGAGGTCAAGGACCCCGAGCGGCTGGCCTACCTCACCCAGACCACGCTCTCGGTGGACGAGACCGACCGCATCATCCGCCGGTTGCGCGAGCGCTTCCCGGCGATCACCGGTCCCAAGAGCGACGACATCTGTTACGCGACCACCAACCGCCAGCTGGCCGTCCGCCAGATGGCGCGCGAATGCGACCTGGTGCTCGTGATCGGCTCGCGCAACTCCTCCAACTCGAACCGGCTGGTGGAGGTCGCGCGCGACCACGGCGCCGACGCGCACCTGGTGGACAACGAGCACGAGGTGCTCGACGAGTGGCTCGAGGGCAAGCGCGTGGTGGGCATCAGCTCGGGCGCGAGCGCTCCCGAGGAGCTCGTTCAGCGCCTGGTGGACTTCTTCAGGGAGCGCGGGACCAGCGACGTCTCGGAGTTCGAGGTGGTCAAGGAGGACGTGCGCTTCATGCTCCCCCGCGAGATCAGGAAGGCGCTGGCGGCGCAGGCGTGAACTGCACGCCGTGGAGCCGCAGCCCGGGCGACTCGGCCGTCACGGTGCCGTCGGTCTCGTAGAGCCCCGGCTCCACCTCTCCCCCTGACAGCACCGCGAACGCGCCCCCCGCGCTGAAGGTGAAGCCCGCGGCGGCGCCCGCGTCGGCGGCCTCGAGCCAGTCCTCCCCCTCGTACCAGTCGCGCACCAGCTCGAGCCGGTCCCGGTCCGCCGGCAGCGCTATGTCGGCCGTCTGAGGCTCCATCAACACCCCGGGAACGTCCTCGGGGCGAAGCGGATCGAGCGGCTCCGGCAGGTCCAGGTCCGGGTCGATCTCCCGCAGGCACTCCTGGATGGCCAGCTCAGTCTGCGGGTACTCGCCCTCCCCGTAGTGGACGAAGTGCAGAAGGCTCCGCCGATCGAAGAGGTAGCGGCCCGGCCAGCCGCGGTTGCCATAGCGGCGCCAGACCGCCAGGTCCGGGTCGAGCAGCACCGGGTAGGTGAGCTCCAGCCGCGCCACGGCGCGCTCCACGACCTCCCTGTCGCGCCCGAACGAATAGCCGGGTGAGTGCACGCCCACCACCTGGAGGCCCGCCTCGGCGTAGCGCTCGTGCCAGGCGCGCAGGTAGGGCAGCGTGCGCAGTGAGTGCACGCGCGCGAAGTCCCAGAACTCCACGAGCACCGCGTGCTGCCCGATCAGGCGGTCCATCCGCAGGAACGGGACACCCAGCCAGTCCAGGCCGGAGGGGAACTCGGGAGCCGGGATCTCGGCTTCGGTGGGTGGTCTCACGTGCGCGAAGGATGCCGAACCGGAAGCGCGGCCGCCTACGCATCGAAATGCAACTGGGCGTGTTATAGGCTCCGATCGTCCCGCCGTGCTCTCGCATGCCGAGAATCGGACGGGCGTTTCGGTTTCACACCCGTCTTATTCGAGGAGGAGAAGGAATGCGGAAGCTTTCCATCGCAGCATTGACTGCGATTGCAGCGCTAACGCTCGCCAGCGTGGCGCTGGCCGCGAACGTCTACACAGTTGACGGCAGCACCAAGCCCGGCGGCAAGGGCTCGAAGAGCAAGCCGGTACCGATCCAGCTCAAGTTCGACTTCCAGGTCGAGAGCGACGATCCCACGGTTCGTGGAACGCCCATCGAGCAGTACGCGATCGGCTCTGAGGGCCTGGTCACTTATCCCGAGCTGTTCAAGACCTGCTCGTTCTCGCAGGCGAACCGGGACGGAAGCATCTCGCCTGCGTGTAAGGGCGCGAAGGTCGGCAGCGGTCTTGTGCAGAACCTCGTGGGCCCGAGCAGCTCGCCCACCGTCAAGATCTATTGCAACCTGAAGCTGGGCCTCTACAACCTCAGCGGTGCCGGCAAGAACGGCGGGATGGCGATCCGGCTGGACGGCGATCCCAAGGAGCCCGCGCTTCAGACTCCGGGCGACAAGACGATCAACTGCCCGACCGCCATTCACGGCGCGATCAAGGCGAAGTTCGTCCCGACCAAGATCGGCGGGCTGCCCGCGGACGACCTGCGCTTCACGGTGCCGCCCGAGCTGCTGCACCCGTCGGGTCTCGATACGACCGTGCGCAACACGATCTCGAAGATCCTGAAGAAGACGGCCAAGAAGAAGATCGGTGGCAAGAGCCGCAAGGTCGGCTTCTACTCGAAGATCGGATGCAAGGGGCCCAAGCGGACCATCCAGGCAACCTTCATCGACGAGCAGGGCGACACGTTCAAGGCCACGAAGCAAGGCAAGTGCTAGAGGCCTAGCGACGAGACTGAGTCTCCGAACGGGGCGGCCTCAGGGCCGCCCCGTTTGCGTTCAGGGACCGCCCAGGAGCGGTGGGTTCTCGGTGGAAACGGCGCTCAGCAGTTGCGGCGACACCCAGATCTCGACGGCCGCGGCCGCCAGCAGCACAGGCACCGCGATGGCCACCGTGACCGCCGTGGCCGCCAGGAGGTCCTGCCAGTCGTCGCGGCGACTCGCGACGATCCACGCCGCGAGGGGGAGGAAGAGCGAGAGAAGCTCGGGCAGCGCGTGCGGGAGGAGGGTGAGCAGGAGCAGCCCCGGCCCGATGCCGAACTGGGCCGCGATGGTGGATGCCCCCGAGCCGATCAGGTACGCCTGGGTGCAGAGCGAGAACGCGGTGGCGCAGAGCACGAAGGCGATCGCGAAGGGGCCCGCCTTCTCGTGCACCCAGCGGTCGATGCCGCTCCGGTGCGAGGCGGACAGGGGAAGCGCGCTCCCCGCGATGAAGCCGGCCACGCACGCCATCGCGTGGAGCGCGAGCACGAGCGAGTTGCGATAGAGCACGTGCAGGTAGTCGCTGAGGTCGGCGTCGCTGTTCACGCCGGGGATCACGTAGCGCGAGCTGTCTGGCGTGGTGAGGGTGGCCACGACGTACACCGCGATGAGGAGGAGCACCGAGATCAGCAGGCTGAGGCCCAGCCACGGCCGCAGGACCGCCCAGGGCTGCCTGTTCCAGCGGGCGAGCGCCACCTTCGTGTCGTGCATGCCCTGGACGAGCACGAGGTCGTTGACGCTCACGGACTGCTAATCGGCATCCCGCCGGTGTTCGTTGAGCCGGCCCGGGTTCGGTTATGCTCGCGCCCGTGGGGAGGAGAGTGCACGTTCGGGCGCTGGGCGCGGTCTGCGTCATTGCAGCCGCGCTGGCCCTTCCGGGCGCCGCGTGGGCCGGCCCGGCCGCGGTCAAGCCGTTCGGGAAGCTCACCTGCGTGCCGGCCGAGGGCGTGCGCTTCTGCGAGGGCTCGATCGCCAACCGCGTGCCCACCTTCGACGGCGTGCCGATCGACGTGAACGTGACGCTGCCGGCCACGCGCTCGCGGAACCTCCCGCTGGTCATCCAGCTGCACGGCTGGGCCGGCAGCAAGTCCGGGCTCGGCTCCTCGAAGGAGTGGGCCGAGGACGGCTACGCGGTGCTCAACTACTCCGCCCGCGGGTTCGGCCACTCGTGCGGCTCGATCGCCTCGCGCACGGCCGCTCCGAGCGCATGCGCGCGCGGCTGGGTGCACCTGTCGGACTCGCGTTACGAGGCGCGTGACTCGCAGTACCTGGCCGGCCTGCTCGCCGACCAGGGCATCGTGGCGCCGCGGAAGATCGGCGCCACCGGCGGCTCCTACGGAGGCGGCCAGTCGCTCATCCTCGCGACCCTGCGCGACCGCGTCCGCCTGAAGAGCGGCAAGTACGTGACGTGGCGAAGCCCGGGCGGCAAGCGGATGGAGATCGCCGCGGCCGCTCCCACGATCCCCTGGTCCGACCTCGTGCACTCGCTCACCCCGAACGGCGGCACGCTCGACACCGAGGTCACGAGCCCGACGGACGACCTGGCGCCGCTCGGGATCATGAAGCTGAGCTACCAGAACATCCTCTACGGCTCCGGGATGGCCACCGGGTTCTACTCGCCCAAGGGTGTCGACCCGGGCGCGGACCTGACCGGCTGGTTCGAGCTCGAGTCCGCGGGCGAGCCCTATGAAGGGAATCCGGCCATCCGCGCGCTGTCGCGCGAGATCGCCCGCAACCACTCGGCGTACTACCTGAAGCTGAGCGGCCCGCCCTCTCCCACGCTTATCTCGAACGGCTTCACGGACGACCTGTTCCCCGCCGACGAGGCGGTTCGATACGCGAACAGGGTCTTCGCGAAGTACCCGCGCGCCGCGATCTCGCAGCTGCACTTCGACTACGGGCATCCGCGCGGCCAGGGCAAGGACGCCGACAGCGCCCTGCTGTCGAAGCGGATCCACCAGTGGTTCGACCACTACGTGAAGGGCAAGCGGGTGAAGGTGCTGCGCGGCGTGGAGGCCCTGACCCAGACCTGCCCGCGCACCGCCCCCTCAGGCGGGCCTTACAGAGCCAAGACCTGGGACGCGCTGAGCCGCGGCGAGGTGCGCTTCGGCGCCTCCGGCTCCCGCACGGTCCTGTCTACGTCGGGCAGCCAGGCGGTTTCGCGCGCGATCGACCCGATCACCGGCCAGGGCGCCTGCGCCAGCACGCCCGCCGCGGACGAGGCCGGCACCGCCGCGTACCGCCTGCCGGCAGCCACCGGCAAGGGCTACACGCTGCTCGGCTCACCGGTGCTGAGCGCCCGCTTCGCCGTCACCGGCCGCGAGCCGGCGCTGGCGGCCCGGCTCTGGGACGTCGCGCCCGGTGGCGCCACCCAGACCCTTGTGGCCCGCGCGCTCTACCGGCCCCGCCCCGGCAAGCACCAGGTCTTCCAGCTGCACCCCAACGGCTGGCACTTCGCCGCCGGCCACGTGCCGAAGCTCGAGCTGGTGGGCCGCGACTCCCCCTACGGCCGCCCGTCGAACTTCGACTGGTCGATCGCCGTGTCCGACCTGAAGCTGCGCCTGCCGGTGCGCGAGAAGGCCGGCGGCGCGGTGAAGTCGCCGAAGCGCCCGTTCAGGCGCTAGCGCGCAACGGCGCTCTAGCCGATTGAGCTCGCAGCGAGGCTAGAGCGCGAAAACCGAGCTGGGCGGTGGACGCAGGGAGCGACGCGTGCATCGCACGCGAGCGACCGAGGACGACGCCCAGCGAAGGTTTGCAGCCCTCTAGCCGATGCTGTCGACCATCTCCAGCTGGATGAGCCTGTTGAGCTCGACGGCGTACTCCATCGGCAGCTCCTTCGTGACCGGCTCGATGAAGCCGTTCACGATCATCGCCGCCGCCTCTTCCTCGGTCAGTCCACGGGACTGGAGGTAGAAGAGCTGCTCGTCGGAGATCTTGCCGACCACGGCCTCGTGGGCGACGGTCACGTGCGGGTTCTGGATCTGGATGTCAGGCCAGGTGTCCGAGCGTGAGCGGTCGTCCATCATCAGGCCGTCGCACTGCACGCGGGCCTTCGAGCCCTGTGAGTTGTGGCCCATCCGGACCAGGCCGCGGTAGCCCATGATCCCGCCGTCCTTGGAGATGGACTTGGCGAGGATGTTCGACGTGGTGTTGGGCGCGAGGTGCAGGACCTTGGCGCCGGTGTCCTTCCATACGTCGCCGGAGGCGACGCCCACGTTCAGGTGGTCGGCGCGGGCGTACTCGCCCATCAGGAAGGAGCCCGGGTAGAGCATTACCTTCTTGGCGCCCATCGAGCCTCCGACCCACTCCACCGTGCCGTGCGCCTCGACGATGGCGCGCTTCGTGTTGAGGTTGAAGACGTCCTTCGACCAGTTCTGGACCGTCGTGTAGCGGGCCTTGGCGCCCTCCTTCACGAAGATCTCGACGACCGCGGAGTGCATCGAGTTGACCGAGTAGGTCTGTGCGGTGCAGCCCTCGATGTAGTTCAGCTCGGAGCCCTCGTCGGCGATGATGAGCGTGTGCTCGAAGGTGCCCTCGCCGGAGCCCTCCATGCGGAAGTAGGCCTGAAGCGGTAGGTCGACCTTCACGTCCTTGGGGACGTAGAGGAACGAGCCGCCCGACCAGACGGCGCCGTGCAGCGCCGAGAACTTGTTGTCCTGCGGCGGCACGCACTTGTTCATGAAGTGCTCGCGCACGAGGTCCTCGTGCTCGGTGACCGCCGTGTCCATGGCGCAGAAGAGGATGCCCTGGTCGGCGTACTCCTTCTTGAGGCCCTCGTAGAAGGGCTCCTGGCGCCACGTGCCGACCACGCCAGCGAGGTGCTCGCGCTCCGCCTGGGGGATGCCGAGCGCCTCGTAGGTGTCCTTGATGTTCGAGGGGACGTCGTCCCAGCTGTCGTACATGCCGGCCTCGGGCGGCGAGTACAGGACGAGCGTCGAGAGATCGAGGTCGGACAGGTCCACGCCCCAGGTGGGGATGGGCTTGCGCTCGAAGATCTCATACGACTTGATCCGCTTCTCGCGCATCCACTCGGGCTCGCCCTTGATGCGCGACAGCTCGTCGATGACCTCGCGGGAGATTCCCGTGCGGGCCACCAGCTGTCCCTGCTCGTTCTCCTTGATCGCGCTAGGCCGCGCGATTCTCGTCTTGTCGGTACTAGCCATTAGCTCCCAAATCCAATTCCGAGGTCCGAGATAGGCATTCTAACGATCCCGGGGACGTTTGCCGACCCTCGTGGTGACCTCCACGCAGCCGGTTAGGGTACCCTAACGCGCGTGTCCCGCAGGAGGCTGATCACGCTGGTCGCGGTGGGCGCGGTGGTCATCGTGGCCGGGTTCGTGGGTGTGGTCGTGGCCACCTCCGGCTCGTCCTCGGATCGGCTCGTGGTCTACACCGCGCGGTCGCATTACGGCGAGGAGGAGCCGTTCAAGCAGTTCGCCGCCGACACGGACACGAAGCTCACGCTATTCGGCGGTGAGGCCTCCGAGCTCTACGAGCGCATCAGCAGCGAGGGCGACGAGACGCGCGCCGACATGCTGATCACCGTCGACGCCGCGAACCTCTGGCGCGCCACCGAGGCGGGGCTGCTCGAGAAGGTGAACGACCCCGAGCTGAACCGCAACGTGCCCGCCGACCTGCGCGATCCGGACGGCCACTGGTTCGGGCTCACCGTGCGAGCGCGCACGATCATGCGCTCCACCGAGCGCGTGAGCCCCGACGCCGCCACGACCTACGACGACCTGGGCGACCCGCGATGGAAGGGCAAGCTCTGCCTGCGCTCGGGTACCAGCGACTACAACGTGTCGTTCATCGCCGACCGGCTCGCCAAGGACGGGCAGGCCAAGACGGAGGCGATGCTCCGGCGCTGGATGGCCAACGATCCCGAGATCCTGGGCTCGGACGTGGATGTGCTCGACGCGATCGCCGACGGGCAATGCGACGTGGGCCTGACCAACTCGTACTACCTGGGCCGCGAGCTCGAGGAGGACCCGGACTTCCCGGTGGCGCCGGTGTGGGCCGACCAGGACGGGCGCGGCACGCACGTGAACCTGTCCGGCCTCGGCGTGGTCAAGGGCACCGACCAGCGCTCCACGGGCATCGAGCTGATGCGCTACCTCACCGAGCCGGCGCAGCAGCGCGTGTTCGCGCACAACAACTTCGAGTTCGCGGCCGACCCGGACGTGGCTCCCGCCGAGGAGATCGCCCAGTTCGGCACGTTCAAGCGCGACCCGATCGACGTTCAGGGCGCCGGTGAGAACCTCGAGAACGCGCTGCAGCTGATGGAAGAGGTTGGGTGGGACTGATCCCCACCCGGCGGCGGCCGGACGGAGCCACCGTCCTGACCGTGGCCCTCGCAGTGCTGATAGCCGGACCGCTGGTGGGGCTCCCGCTGAGCTTCATCGTGGCGCCGGGCGAGCTGTCCAAGTACTCCGGGTTCCTGCCCGAGGCGATCGAGGCCACGGCGGTCCTGCTCGTCGGGGTCGGGTTCGGCACCCTCCTGCTGGGCACCTCGCTGGCCGCGCTCGTGTCGTTCTGCGACTTCCCCGGGCGCTCCTGGATCGAATGGATCCTCGTGCTGCCGCTGGCCATGCCCGGCTACGTGTTCACGCTGTTCGCGCTCGGCCTGGACGTGCCCGGCGTGCGCTCGTCCTTCGGGGCGGTCTGCATCTTCACGCTCGTCCTCTACCCGTACGTCTACCTGCTGGCGCGCGCCTCCTTCCTCAGCCAGTCGCGCACGCTCCTGGAGGCGGCTCGCGGGCTCGGGATGTCGCGCGGGAGGGCGATCGTGAGAGTCGCGCTGCCACTCGCGCGACCGGCGATCTTCGGCGGGGTGGCCCTGGCCCTGATGGAGGCACTGGCCGACTTCGGGACGGTGAACCTCCTCGGCGTGCGCACGTTCACCGACGCGATCTATCGCGTCTGGTTCAACGCGTTCGACCGCGAGGCGGCCATGCAGTTCGCGACGCTGCTCGTGTCGGTGACCCTCATGCTGCTCCTGCTCGAGCGCCTGGCCCGCGGCCGCGCGCGCTTCCATCACAGCGCCTCTCGCGGCGACCTCGTGCCGGCGATCCGCCTGCGCGGCCCGGCGGCCGTGGCGGCCGTGGTGGGCCCGCTCGCGTTGGTGGGCCTGGTGGTGGCGGCGCCGCTGGCGCAGCTCGGGGTCTGGTCGGTCCAGTCGATCCAGGACGGCCTGCTGACCCCCGAGTTCGCCTCGGCGGCCCGCAACAGCCTGCTGCTGTCCACGATGAGCGCCGTGCTCGTGCCGATCGTGGCGCTGGCGCTCGCGTACGGGGTGCGGACGAGCCGCTCGAGGACGGCGGGCGGCGCGGCGCGGGTGGCTACGATCGGCTACGGCCTCCCGGGGTCGGTCGTGGCGGTGGCCGTGATCGTGCCCCTGGCCTGGGTCGACCACCGCGTCGGCGACGCGGCAGAATCGCTCTTCGGCCTGGACACCGGCCTGATCTTCACCGGAACCGTGATCGGACTCTTCTGCGCCTACCTCGTTCGCTTCCTGGCACTCGCCTGGGGGGCGGTCGAGTCGAGCCTGCTGCGGATACCGCGCGACCTGGACGAGGCGGCGCGCGGCCTGGGCGCGGACCGCATCGACCTGGTCGCGCGCGTGCACGTGCCCCTGATGCGCACCGGCCTGCTCACCGCCGCGCTGCTCGTGTTCACCGAGGTGATGAAGGAGCTTCCGGCCACGCTCCTGCTGCGCCCGCTCGACGGCGACACTCTGGCGGTCGCGGTCTGGCAGGCCACCACCGAGTCGCTGTTCGAGACCGCCGCGCTCCCGGCGCTGCTGATCGTGGTGGTTGGGCTGCTGCCGGTGGCGCTGATGATCCGGCTGTCGGGCCGCGGCGGCACCGAGCTCGAGGCGGCGCAGGCGGCCGGAAGCTGGGCCGAGGTCGAGCGTGAGGCGGTGCCGGCGTGAGCGACGTGGTGCTCAGCGGCGTGGTCAAGTCCTTCGGACCGGTGCGCGCGGTGCAGGACGTGAGCCTCGAGATCGAGCGGGGCGAGCTGATGGCAGTGCTCGGACCGTCCGGCTGCGGCAAGACCACCCTGCTCCGGCTCGTGGCCGGCTTCGAGCGCCCGGACGAAGGACGGATCTCGGTCGGCGGCCGTGAGCTGGCCGGGCCCGAGACCTTCGTGATGCCCGAGAACCGCA
Source organism: uncultured Thermoleophilaceae bacterium (assembly GCA_963764665.1). Lineage (GTDB taxonomy): Bacteria > Actinomycetota > Thermoleophilia > Solirubrobacterales > Thermoleophilaceae > JACVRW01. The sequence goes on from CAVXTL010000008.1 coordinate 129,656, forward strand.
GGGTGGGCATCGTCTTTCAGGACTACGCGCTGTTCCCGCACCTGACGGTGAAGGCGAACGTGGCTTTCGGGCTGACCCGGCGCGAGCGCGACGAGCGCGAGCGCCTGACGCAGCGCACCCTCGAGTTGGTGGGGCTGCAGCACAAGGCCGAGCGCCATCCCCACGAGCTGTCGGGGGGCGAGCGCCAGCGGGTGGCGCTGGCCCGCGCGCTCGCGCCCGCACCGGAGTTGATCCTGCTGGACGAGCCGTTCTCGAGCCTCGACGCGACGCTCCGCGCCGGGCTGCGCCGGGAGGTGGAGCTGATCCTGCGCGACGCCGGCGCCACGGCGCTGCTCGTGACGCACGACCAGGAGGAGGCGCTCTCGCTGGCCGACCGGCTGGCCGTGATGCGCGAGGGGCGCATAGTCCAGGTGGGCGCCCCGCAGGAGGTCTACGGGCGCCCCGCCAACCGCTGGACCGCGGGGTTCGTGGGGGACGTGAACGTGCTTGCCGGGGTGGCGCACGGCTCGGGCGTGGAGACCGAGCTCGGCGTGTTCGACGTGGGGGCTCCCGCCGACGGCGCGGTGCACGTGGCGGTGCGCCCGGAGCAGCTCGAGCTGCGCCCCGACCAGAGCGGCAACGCGGAGGTGGTGGCACGCGAGTTCCGCGGCCACGACGTTCTCTACCGCCTGCGTCACGAGGGCGGACGCACCCTGCTGGTGCAGCTGCCCTCGCTCGAGGTCCACGATGTGGGCGCGCGGGTGTTCGTGCGCCCGGTGCCGGACACGGTCACATGCCTCGTCGACTAGCCCTTGCCGCCGTTGCGGCCCTCGCGACGCTTGCGATGGCCATCCCGGCGGCTGCCCGCCCCGCCACCATCCCGGCCCTGCGGGAGTGGCGCGCGGCGCCCGGGACCTTCGTCCTGCGCGACTCGGCCCGGATCGTCGTGCCCGCCGGCGGACCGCTGGCCGAGGCGCGGCTGCTGGCGGCCGATCTCGGCCGGCGCCACCCGGTGCTCGCCGGCGCAGCCGCGCAGCCCGGGGACATCGAGCTGGCGCTCGGCGCTTCCGACCGGAAGCTGGGACGAGAGGGATACCGGCTCGAGGTGGGCTCCGTGCTTCGCATCGAGGCGCGCACCGCCGCCGGCGCCTTCTACGGTACGCGCAGCGTCGTCCAGCTCCTGCGGCGCAAGCAGTCGATACCGGCGGGCACGGCACGCGACTGGCCCCGCTACCCCGAGCGCGGGCTGATGCTGGACAACGGCCGCAGGTACTTCACACCGCGCTGGCTGCGCGCCCGGGTCCGCGAGCTCGCGGACCTCAAGCTCAATCAGCTGCACCTGCACTTCTCCGACGACCAGGGCTTCCGGATCGCCAGCCGCTCGCACCCCGAGATCGTGTCCAACCCGCACCTCACGAAGCGCCAGGTGCGGAGCCTCGTGGCGTACGCGGGCGCGCGTCACATCCGGGTGATCCCGGAGATCGACATGCCGGGCCACATGCGCGCGGCGCTGGCGCGCCACCCCGATCTCCGCCTCTCCCCGACGCGACTCGACGTGACCAATCCGGCGGCGCGCCGCTTCGCGCGTGAGCTGATCCTCGAGTACCTCGACCTCTTCCCCGGGCGCTACTGGCACGGCGGGGCCGACGAGTACCTGCTGCCGGCTGACTACGCGCTCTACCCGCAGCTCGAGCGATACGCCCGCGCGCGCCACGGCCCCCGGGCGAACGGGGGCGACGCCTACCTCGACTTCATCAACTGGATGGACCGGCTCGTGCGCTCGCGCGGGCGGACGCTGCGGGTGTGGAACGACGGGCTGTCCGACGGCAGCGCGGTGAAGCTGCGCCGCGACATCGTGGTGGACTGGTGGGCCGGCCACACCGGCCCCGGTCCTCGCACGCTCATCAGGCAGGGCCACCGCATCCTGAACGCCGGCTGGTGGCCCACCTACTACGTGGTCGGGGCACTCGGCGGGCTCCACGCCTCGATGCGCATCGCCTACGAGACATGGGCGGTCAACCGCTTCCACGGTCTGGCGTTCGGCCTCGAGCCGCCGGGCACCCCGCCCGTGGTCCTGCCGCGCGGCCTGCGGCGCAACCTGGGCTCGGAGCTGCACGTCTGGAACGACGACCCCGACGGCGAGACCGACGCCCAGACCGCGCGCGGCATCGCGCCGAGGTTGCGCGTGCTCGCTCAGAAGACATGGGACTCACCGCTGCCGGTGCGGCGCTACAGCGCCTTCCAGCGCCTGGCCAATAGGCTGCGCCCATGAAGCTCTACGTCTGCTGGGGCACGTTCCGCTCCCCGCGCCCGGGGGGACACCCGTGCCGCAACGCCCACGAGGCACTCCTGGAGGCCGGCTGGGACCCCGACGTCGAGCGTGTCTACGGCCTCGGCGTGCTCGGCGACGGGCTCAACCCGACGCGCGCCAAGGTCCGCGAGCTGACCGGCCAGAACTTCGTGCCGGTGCTCGTGACCGACGAGGACGAGATCATCCAGGACTCGAGCAAGATCATCGCCTGGGCCAAGGCCAACCCCGCCACCGCGTCCGACAGGTCGGCCGCCGCCGCGAGCTAGGGGCCTACTCGGGCCAGGAGGCGTCGCCGGTGGCGGCGCCGCGCATGACCTTGAGCGAGAGCAGCGCGCACTTTCGGCGCGTGGGGGAGATCTCGATGCCGAGCTGTTCGATCACCCAGTCGGCTCCCAGCCGTCCGACCTCCTCGACGGACATGCCCTTGAGCTCCTCGGAGGTGATCGACGCGGCAGCCTGCGAGATCGCGCAGCCCTGTCCGTGGAAGCGCAGGTCGGCGACCTTCCCGTCGACCACCACCACGTGAACGCCCAGCTCGTCGCCGCAGAGCGGGTTGTGGTCGTGCCACTCGAGGTCGTGGGGGTCGAGCTCGCCGAAGTTCCGCGGGCTCTTGTAGTGGTCGAGGATGTAGTCCCTGTAGAGCGCGTCCACGTCAGGCCCCCAGCCCGAAGACCTCGCGCGCTCCGTGCAGCGCGTGCACGAGGCGGTCCACGTCGTCGCGCGAGTTGTAGAGGTGGAAGGAGGCGCGCGCGGTAGCTCCCACGCGGAGCACGCGCATGAGCGGCTGCGCGCAGTGGTGGCCGGCGCGAACGCACACGGCCTCGCGGTCGCACAGCTCCGCGATGTCGTGCGGGTGCATGCCCTCGATCGTGAAGGGCACCACACCGCCGCGCCTGTCCACGTTGGCCGGGCCGTAGAGAGTCAGCCCGTCGATCTCCGGCAGGCGCTCGAGGGCGTACGCGGTGAGGTCGCGCTCGTGCGCGCGCACGTTCTCCATCCCTGCGGCCGACAGGTAGTCCACGGCGGCCCCGAGACCGACCGCCTCGGCGATCGCGTTGGTGCCGGCCTCGAACTTCCAGGGCAGCTCGTTCCAGGTGGAGTGGTCGCGCTCGACACGGGAGATCATGTGGCCGCCGCCCAGGAACGGGCGCATCTCCTTGAGGAGATCGCGGCGCCCGTGCAGCATGCCCACGGTGGGGCCGAGCGCCTTGTGGCCGGTCCAGGCGTAGAAGTCGGCGTCGATCGCGCGCAGGTCCACCGGCATCTGCGGCACGGCCTGGGCCCCGTCCACGAGCGTGAGCGCGCCCGCGGCACGGGCGCGCCGCGCGATCTCCTCGACGGGATTGATCGTGCCGAGCACGTTCGACACGTGGGCTACGGCCACCAGCTTCACGCGGCCCTCGGCGAGCACGGAGTCGAGCTCGTCGAGCGACAGCTCGCCGCCCTCCGGCACCGAGAGGTAGCGCAGCCGCGCCCCGGTCTCCTCGCAGAGCAGCTGCCACGGCACGATGTTCGAGTGGTGCTCCATCTCTGTGATGAGCACCTCGTCGCCGGGGCCCACGTTCCCGCGGCCCCACGCGTAGGCCACCAGGTTGATGGCCTCGGTGGCGTTACGGGTGAAGATCGAGCAGTCGGTGTCCCAGCCCACGAACGCCGCGATCCGCTCGCGAGCGCCCTCGAACAGCTCGGTGGCCTCGCGGCCGAGCTCGTACACGCCGCGGTGCACCGTGCCGTAGGAGTAGGAGTAGAACCGCTCCATGGCCTCGATCACCTGCCGCGGCTTCTGAGAGCTGGCGGCGGAGTCTAGGTAGACGAGCGAGTGCCCGTTGATCTCACGCTCGAGCACGGGGAAGTCCGCGCGCAGTCGAACGAGCGGGCTATCCGTGACCGCCCCCATCAGGCCGCCTCTGCCCGCTCTCCGATGAACTCGCGTACCTGCTCCTCGGCGCCCTTCAGCTTCTCGGCGATCCGGCGCCGGACGAGATCCTCGAGACCCGGGTCCTCGAGGCGCTGCACGACCTCCTCGAAGTAGCCCTCCACCAGCACGCGCACCGCTTCCGCGCGCGACAGGCCGCGGGTCATCATGTAGAAGATCTGCTCCTGGTCGAGCTCGCCGACGGTGCCTCCGTGGGAGGCCTTGACGTTGTCGGTCTCCACGATCAGCGAGGGGATCGCGTCGCCCTTGGCCTTGGGCGAGAGCAGCATCTGGTGGGTCTGGAGATAGGTGTCCGTCTCCTGCGCGCCCGGCAGGATGTGGATCAGTCCCTCGTACGAGGCGCGTGAGCTCCCGGTCAATGCTCCCTTCCACACAGTGTCCCCGGTGGTGTGGCCGGCCTCGTGCCTGTCCGTGGTGAACAGGTCGAGGTGCTCGTCGCGCTCGGTGAAGTACATGCCGGTGTGGCGCATGTCCGATCCCTGCTCGGCGGTCACGATGTCGAGCGTCTGCTTGGTCAGGCGCCCACCGAGGTGGATCGGCACCCACTTGACGCGCGCGTCGCGACCGATCGCAACGCGGCGCACCGACAGGTCGTGCACCTCGCCCGTGCCCCAGTCCTGGTAGTGGGCCAGGTTCACCTGGGCGCCCGGCTGCGCGTACAGCTCGAAGGCCCCGGCGTGCAGCGCCTGGCCCTCGAAGTCCGGGGCGAGGAAGTACTCGCGGATCTTGCACTCGGCGTTCTCGCCGACGACCACGAGGGTGTGCGCCCACTGCACGGTGCCGGGCTCGTCGATCAACCAGACCGCCTGGATCGGCTTCTCGATCTGGACGTTCGGCGGCACGTGCACGAACACGCCGCCGGTCCAGAACGCGGCGTTGCCGGCGGGGAACTTGCCCTCGTCGTGCGGCAGCCGCTTGGCGAACCACTCCTGGACCAGGTCGGGGTGCTCCTCCACGGCCTGCTCGAGCGGCATCACGATGATGCGGTCGTCGCTCACGTCCGTGTGCACGACGCTGGCGCCGCGCTGGACGATCAGAGCCGCGTGGTCCTCGCTGCCGAGGTGCTCGTTCACGACTGCCGAGTCGTAGTCCTCGTAGCGGCGCGGGTCGAGCGCGTCCACGTCGAGGTTCCGGAGGCTGGTGGTCCAGAAGCCGGAGCGGCGCCAGGTGGGCACCTCCTCGGCCTCGTATGCCGCCAGGGCGGCCTTCCGTCTGTCCTCCACGAAGCTAGGAGGCACTCGCGGCCACCTCCTCCTTGACCCACTCGTAGCCCTTGTCCTCGAGCTGGTCGGCCAGCTCCGGGCCGCCCTCCCGGACGATCCGGCCGTCGAGCATGATGTGCACGAAGTCGGGCCGCACGTAGCTCAGGATGCGGGTGTAGTGGGTGATGATCAGGAACCCGCGCGCGTCGTCGCGCAGCGCGTTCACGCCGTCGGAGACGATCCGCAGCGCGTCGATGTCGAGCCCTGAGTCGGTCTCGTCGAGCACCGCGAAGTCCGGAGCGAGCATCGCGAGCTGGAGGATCTCCGCGCGCTTCTTCTCGCCGCCGGAGAACCCCTCGTTGAGGTAGCGGCTCGTGAAGGCGCGGTCGATCTTCAGGAGCTCCATGTTCTTGCCCAGCACCTGGCCGAACTCCTTGACCTTGATCGGCTCCTCGCGCCGCGCGTTCACCGCCATGCGCAGGAAGTTGGCCACCGATACGCCGGGGATCGTGGCCGGGTACTGGAAGGCCATGAACAGGCCCGCGCGGGCGCGCTCGTCCGGATCGGCCTCGGTGAGGTCCTCGCCGTCGAGGAGGATCTTGCCCTCGGTGACCTCGTAGTTGGGGTTGCCCATCAGCGTGTTCGCGAGGGTGGACTTGCCGGACCCGTTCGGGCCCATCAGGGCGTGGGTCTCGCCCTTCTTCACGGTCAGGTTCACGCCGTGGAGGATCTCTCGCTCCTCGATGCGCACATGCAGGTTCTGGATCTCCAGCTTCATACGGTCAACTTCTCCTTGGGCTCCTTCGAGAACGGGTGGACCAGGTCATCCAGGGTCATGTCGTTCAGCGTGCGAACGATCGAACCCTGGACCCGGGTCCAGAGCAGTTTTGTGGGGCAGGGACTCTCGCCCTCGCGCGAGCAGACGAGCGCTCCGTCGGCGTCGGCGGTGATGCATTCGATCGGGGCGATCTCGCCCTCCAGCGCCTGCACCACCTCGGCCATCGTGATCTCCGCAGCCGGCCGAGAGAGCGAGTAGCCGCCGCGGGCGCCGCGCCGGGACTCCACGAGCTCCGCGCGCCGCAGCCGCTGCACCAGGTGCTCGAGATACGCCAGCGGAAGCCCCTCGGCGTCGGCGATGGAGCCGAGCGAGATCGGCGCCGGGTCGGCGGCCGCGCCGCCCTCCCGCGCGAGGTGCACCATGACGCGCACGCCGTACTCGGCTTTTGTGGAGAACATCATCTTGGAATACCTACCTCGGAGGTAGGATACGCGGTCGCTGCCCGGCTACTCGGACGTTTCCCTTTCGAGGATCCGCAGGTCGTGCGCCAGCCCCTCCGGGGTGGCCGCGAACCCGGGGAAGCCGACCCGCTGGTAGCCGCGGGCGTCGACGAGCGTGAAGCGTGCCTGGTGCTCCTGGGTCACGGACTGCGCGGCGATGTGGAAGCCGTTCCAGACCGGTCGCAGCTCCTGGCGGGAGCCGAGCACGAAGTCGATCCGGCCGAGCGCGCGCTGCTCGGAGAGGAAGGCCCGGGCGCTGGCCTCGGTGTCGTTGGGCGGATCCACCGACACGGCGATCGCCGGCACGTCGTGGCCGAGCTGGTCGAGCGCCCCGCGCACCGTCTGGGCCTGTGCGGGGCAGCTGTCCTCGCAGTTGGTGTAGAGGAACGTGACCACCACCGGCTTCCCGCGCAGCGAGCGCATCGAGATCGGCTCGCCGTCCTGGTTGCGCAGGTCGAAGTCGGGGGCCTTCAATCCGCTGGGCATAACTGCGCCCTCGAACGCACTGCCCCCGCCGGAGGGCTCCTCGTCGCTCGAGCCGCTGGCCGCGAGCACGGTGGCCCCGAGGGCAAAAACGGCCACCAGCACGAGCGCGATCGCTACGCGGGGATTCACCCGAGCGAGGGTAGTTCAGAGCTCCAGCACGTAGCGCTCCATCTGGATCGGGCGGCCCCAGGGGGAGCGCTCGCCCGAGCTCACCCGCACGAAGCCGGCGGCGCGGTACATCTTCGCCGCCACCGTGAGCTCGCTGAAGGTCGTGAGCTCGATGCGCTCGTAACCGGCCTCGCGCGCGCGTGCGAGAGCCGCGTCCACGAGGCTCCGGCCGAGCCCGAGCCCGCGCGCCTCCGCACGCAGCACGAAGTGGCCGAGCCGGCCGAGGCCGTGGCCCTGGTCGGCCAGCGTGATCGAGCCCACGGGCTCGCTGCCGTTCTCCGCGATCCAGAGCCCCTCGCCCGGGCCCGGCCAGCCCCTGAGCGTCAGCTCGACGAGGCGCGCGGCCACCGAGGCCTCGAAGCGGCGGTCGAGCTCGTACTCGGCCGCGTACACGAGGCCGTGCAGGCGCGTGACCGCGCCGATGTCGCCGGGCTCTGGACCGGAGCGGATGCGCACGCGGGCAGACTAGGGGCTAGGGCTCGACCAGGCCGCGGCGGACGGCGTATCGCGCCAGCTCCACGCGGTCGCGCATGCCGAGCTTCGAGAGCACGTTGGCGCGGTGCGACTCCACCGTCTTCTCGGACACCCTGAGGGTCTCGGCGATCTGGCGGTTCGTGAACGCCTCGGCGATCAGCTTGACCACCTCGAGCTCCCGCGGCGTGAGCGAGTCGTCGAGATCCGGCCGCGCGCCCGCGCGCCACTCCTCCATCAGCGTCCGCTGTGCCTCGCTCGAGAGGAACGTCCTGCCGGCCGCCACCGTGCGGAGCGCCTCGATCAGGTCGGTGTCGGCGGCGCGCTTGAGCACGTACCCGGCCGCGCCGGCGTCGAGGCCCTCCACGAAGTAGTGCGCGTCGTCGTGCATGGACAGGAGAAGGACGCGCGTGTCGGGCGCATGCGAGCGGATTTCGCGTGCTGCCTGAAGGCCGGTCATGCGAGGCATCGAGACGTCGAGAACGGCCACGTCCGGGTGCTCCGCCTGAGTGGATTCGAGGGCGCTCACGCCGTCGGTGGCCTCGGCCACCACCTCCATGTCCGTCTGGCGGTCGATCAGCAGGCGCAGCCCGGAGCGGACGATGCCGTGGTCGTCGGCGATCAGGACGCGGATCATCGGAGCCTCAGTGTCACCGAGGTACCGCCGTTGGGCGCGGAGCGCACGTCCAGCTCCCCGCCCACGAGCCGCGCCCGCTCGGCCATGCCGCGCAGGCCCAGTCCCTGGGAAGCGGGATCGCCGGTGCGTGTGGCGCGACCGGGGTCGAAGCCGCCGCCGTCGTCGCGGACGCGCAGCTCGGTGCGGTCCCGGGCCACCTCCAGCTCCACCTCGACGACAGTGGCTCCGGCGTGGCGCTCGGCGTTGGTGAGGGCCTCCTGGGCCACGCGGTACACGGCGGTCTGGGCGTCCTCGCCGAGCGACTCCACGTCACCCTGGGCCTGCATCCGCACCTCCACGCCGGTGCGGGCCGCGAAGCGCTTGAGCTGCGCGTCGATCGCGGGGACGAGCCCGTGGTCGTCGAGCGCGGAGGGGCGCAGCTGGCGCGCGAGGTTGAGCAGCTCGTCCATGGCCTGGTTCACGAGCCGCTTGAGCTCGCCCACCTCCTGCGCGTGCTCGGGCGGGGACTCCTGGGCCAGCGCCTCCAGGCGCAGCAGGATCGCCGTGAGCGCCTGGTTCACCTCGTCGTGGAGGTCGCGGGCGAGGCGCCGGCGCTCCTCCTCCTGCGCGCGCATCACGAGCTGGCCCGAGCGGCGGCGCTCCTGCTCCACGCGCTCGAGCAGCCGCCTGAAGGACTCGGCCAGCCGGCCGATCTCCTCGGCCGGCCGCTCCGAGGTGAGGTCGAGGGCGCCAGGAGCCGCCGGATCCACCTGCTCGATGCGCTCGATGAGGCGCTCGAGCGGGCGAAAGCGCCGCTGGAGCATCCACATGTTCACGCAGAGGGTGAGCATGATCGCCAGCGCCAGCACGAGGAACTGCCAGCGCTCCTGTGCCACCTGAAGGTCGAGCCCGGCCACGAGGCTCGCGGCCAGCAGGGTGAGCGCCACGAGAAGGACATTGGCGGCCACGACCTGGCCGATCAGCGAATCGTCGCGGCGAGTCATTCTCGGTCTGCCTGTCAATCGGAATCCCCCGCTAGCGGATATATGGGGTCACCACCCCATATCGGCAGAGGCGTGCACAGACGAGAATCCTGGAGAGGCTTGGTGGCGAGGGACTCGCCGCAGGGCTTCCGCAAAGAAGATTGGTCTGGGTCTTCCACCGGGGCGCCTTCGGGCGCCCCGGTAGCTTTTTGGGGCATGTGCGTGCCGGCCCGGGGGCGCTACACTTTCTGAAGTAATGGAAACCCGACCGACTTATGGGGGTTAGGACCGAGATGGCCAGCGGCGCGGATCTGATCCGCAAGGCGAAGGAAGAGATCAGCGAGGTCGATCCGCGCGAGGTCCACGATCTCTCGCAGAACGGCAACGGCGCGGTGATCGTCGACGTTCGCGAGCAGCACGAGTTCGAGGAGGCCCACATCCCCGGTGCCAAGCACGTGCCGCGCGGGCATCTCGAGTCACGCATCGAAGGCGCCGCCCCGGACCGCTCCTCGCACGTGGTCCTCTACTGCGCCTCGGGCCAGCGCTCGGCGCTGGCCGCCCAGACGCTGCAGGACCTGCTCGGCTACGAGAACGTCGAGTCCATGCGCGGCGGCATCACGCTCTGGAAGGACCGCGGCTACGACGTGGAGGTGCCGCGCTCGCTCACCGCCGAGCAGCGCGAGCGCTACTCGCGCCACCTCCTCGTGCCCGAGATCGGGCTGGAGGGACAGCTCAAGCTGCTCGACGCGAAGGTGCTGCTGCTCGGCGCAGGCGGCCTCGGCTCGCCCGCCGCGCTCTACCTGGCCGCTGCGGGCGTCGGCACGCTCGGCATCGTGGACAACGACGTGGTCGACCTGTCCAACCTTCAGCGCCAGGTGGCCCACTCGAACGAGCGCGTGGGCATGCCCAAGGTCGACTCCGCCGAGATCTCGATCCACGAGATCAATCCCGAGGTCAACGTCGAGAAGTACCCGGTACGCATCGACGCCTCGAACATCATGGAGATCATCGAGGGCTACGACGTGATCGTCGACGGCCTGGACAACTTCCCCACGCGTTACCTGTTGAACGACGCGTCGGTGAGGCTCCAGATCCCGGTGGTGTCCGCCTCGATCCTCGGTTTCGAGGGCCAGCTCTCGGTGTTCCACCCCTACGAGGGCCCGTGCTACCGCTGCCTCTATCCGACCCCGCCGCCCGCCGAGCTCGCCCCGAGCTGCGGCGCCGCCGGCGTGCTCGGCGTGCTGCCCGGCGTGATGGGGCTGCTCCAGTCGGTGGAGGTCATCAAGCTCGTGACCGGCGCCGGCGAGAGCCTGGCCGGCCGCCTGCTGCTCTACGACGCACTGGGGACCACGTTCACCGAGCTGAAGGTCCGGCGCGACCCCGACTGCCCGATCTGCTCACGCGACCCGGGCGAGATCTCCGACGAGGAGATGGGCGTCTTTCCGGATTACGAATTGTTCTGCAGCGCCGCCGGCTAGCGAACCCGGACGCTGCGCCGCGGCAGGCGTCGGTCGGTCCAGTCGCCGGCCCCTGCGAAGCGCACGCTGATCGTCCAGCGCCCGCGCCGCGGCAGCTTCGTCTTGTAGCGGTGCAGGGCCCCCGAGTGGCGGTGGCGCAGGTGCGCACGCCGGTGGCCGCGGCTGACGGCCACGCGCAGGGCTCCGCGGCCGCGGAGCACTCGCACCCGGATCACGAGCCGCCGGCCGTGCTTGCGCACCGTCATGCGGAGCGCGGGGCGACGCGGCTGAGCGGCTCCAGGTCCACCGGCGGTGGGCTTGCCCGGCTTGGCCGGCGGACCGGGGTCCCGCGATCCCGGCGGCACGATCGCCGGGTCCGCGCCCAGGCCGCAGCGCTCGGTCGCGCTCGCGATGGCGCAGCTGGCCGGCATCATGATCCAGCGCCCGCCGGCCTGGCCCACGCCGACGGAGTCGAGGCCGTCCATCATCAGCAGGGTCCAGTGCGGGCTGCTCTGCTGCCAGCCCTGGAAGGCGAACTCCTTCGACGGAGCCAGCGCGAGTGCCTCGCCAACCGACGATCCGCCCGGCACCGGCCAGCCCTGGTCCACGGCGCGCACGCCCGGGCCGGCGAGAGCCGTGTGGCTGAACTGGTCGTTCTCCGCCAGGTAGTGGGCGTACGCGTCGGCGGCTCGGCTGAGGGTGCTCGACAGCGTCAGCGACGCGCGTCCGAGGGCGGCTCGCGCCGCGTTCACGTGCTCGAGCAGCCACGCCTCGGCGCCATCGATGCCCGGTTCAACGGTGCCGGGCAACGCCGGCACGGTGATCGTGACGGGACCGGCGGGCACCGGATCCGGCACGGTGTAGGTCACGCCCGCGCCCTCGGGCGCGAGGTCGCCCCGGGTGGCGCTGACGGAGTCGCCGGCGAGCACGTCGAGCGTGATGCGGCCGTTCCCGTCGGTGCCCATGAGCCCGCAGGATCCGCCGCACGACGCCAGCGACGCCGAGATCAGGCTGGCCTGCTCCACGCCGCGCGTGTTCACCACGCGCACGGTGAGCGGCGCGGCAAATGCGGCGGGCACGACTACGGCGCTGACAGCGCCTGTGATTGCAAGGGCGGCGGCGATCCTGCTCAGCAGCGGCCGCCCATCCGTGGGCAAGGCCATGCCTGCGTTGTAGCAAGTCGGGCCGCCGTGTTGTGGGCGGTTCGTTGCCGCTACTCTCTCCGCCCGGTGAGCACCGTCAAGATCCCACCTGTCCTCCGGAGCTCCACCGGAGGGGCCAAGGAGGTCGAGGCCGAGGGCGCCGACGTGGGCGCGGTGCTGAAGGCACTCGCCGCACAGCACCCGGCCACCGAGAGCCAGCTCTTCTCGGAGGAGGGCGAGCTCAACCGCTACGTCAACGTCTATCTGAACGACGAGGACGTGCGTGTGCTCGACGGTCTCGGGACCCAGGTGGGCCCCACCGACACGATCGTGATCCTGCCGGCCATGGCCGGCGGGCGCTGAAGCTCCGGCCGGGCGTCCGCATGAGGATCGAGAACCTCGACCGGGTCGAGTCGTTCGTCACGCTCGACGGCTCCACCATCCGCGAGCTGGCCGGCCCGGCCAGCGGCAATGCCGAGAACCAGAGCCTGGCCGAGGCCGCGGTGCCGGCGGGCGGCGCAACCGCCGAGCACTACCACCGCACCACCGAGGAGATCTATCTCTTCACCCACGGATCGGGTCGCATGCGGCTCGGCGCCGAAGAGCGCGACGTCACCGCCGGGGACGCGGTCGTGATCGCTCCCGGGGTGCCTCACAAGCTGTGGAACACCGGCGGCGAGCCGCTCCGGCTTCTGTGCGCATGCGCACCGGCCTATTCGGACGACGACACCGTTCTCACAGGGTCGTAGCGCTGTACTACACTTTCTGAAGCGATGTCCGAGCCCCGCCTCGACAACCGCCCCTGTGGAGGCAGGTACGGCGACATCGTCGAGGCGATCGGCAACACGCCGCTGGTGGAGTTGAAGCGCGTGAGCCCCAAGCCCGGCGTCCGTATCTACGCGAAGCTCGAGGGCCACAACCCCACCGGGTCCGTCAAGGACCGCGTGGCGAAGTCGATGATCGAGCACGCCGAGGAGGAGGGCCTGATCCGGCCCGGCCAGACAATCCTCGAGCCGACCTCGGGCAACACGGGCATCTCGCTGGCCATGATCTGCCGGCGCAAGGGCTATCCGCTCAAGGTGGTCATGCCGGACAACGTGACCCAGGAGCGCACCCAGCTGCTCCACATGTACGGCGCCGAGATCGTGTACTCGCCCGGGGAGCAGGGCTCGAACGGCGCCGTGGCCAAGGCGCTCGAAATGGCGGAGGCCGACGCCTCCTACTACATGCCCTACCAGTACGGAAACCAGGCCAACCCCGACGCCCACTACTACGGCACGGCGGTGGAGATCCTGGAGGAGCTCGACGAGGTCACCGCGTTCGTGGGCGGCCTCGGAACCGGCGGCACCCTGATGGGGAACGCGCGCCGGCTCAAGGAGGAGAACCCCGAAACCCTGATCGTGGCCGCCGAGCCGCTGCAGGGAGAGCTCGTTCAGGGGCTCCGCTCGCTCGAGGACGGCTACATCCCGCCGATCATCGACCTCTCACTGCTCGACAGGAAGATCTTCGTGTCGAACCGCGACGCGGTTGTGTGGACCAAGCGGCTGCTCGACGAAGAGGGCCTGTTCGTGGGCGTTTCGAGCGGCGCCGTGGCTTCGATCGCGGTGCGGGTGGCGGACAAGCTGGAGGAGGGCAACGTGGTGTTCGTTGCGCCCGACGACGGCTGGAAGTACCTCAGCTCCGGCGTGTACACCAAGCCGATCGAGGAACTCGAGTCCGAGCTCGACTCGGCGTCCTTCTGGTAGCGGAGTAGCGCTAGGCGCGATCGGCGCCGGTCTCGGCGGCCGGCTCGGGCTCGCCTTCGTCCTCGTCCTGGACTTCGTCCTCGTCCTCGTCCTGCTCCGGATCGTCGGCGCCCGGCTCCACCGCCTCGTCCTCAAAGTCGTCCTCGAGCTCGTCGTAGGGATCCTCTTCATGATCGTCGCCCAGGCCCGAGAGGGACTCGCGGAACTCACGCATGCCGCGGCCCACGGAGCGCGCCGCGTCCGGCAGGCGGCTCGGGCCCAGGAAGATCAGCGCCACGGCGAGGATCACTATGAGCTCGAGCGGTCCGGGAGCCGAGAAGAAACCCATCGCGAAAGAGGCTACTCCACGGCCTTCCGGCCGGTCTCGTATGCGCTCGTGAGCGGCTCTATCCCGAGCTCGCGGCGTAACGCCACGAGGTGCTGCCCCTCGCCGGCCATGATGGCCCCGAGCGGCTGTAGGAGCTCCGGGTCGCGGAGGTCCGTCACGGCGGCGGCGTAGGCGGCCACCGCCTCGCTCTCGAGCGCCAGCGCGTAACGGAGGAAGGTTGCGCCGCCGCCCGCCAGCGCCCTGTTCAGCTCCGGAGACGGCACGGTGGCCACCGGAGCACGAGCCCCGCCCGACAGGGCCTTCTCGAGTCCCGCGGCATGCTCGCGCTCCTGGTCGCGCAGCAGCTCGGCCAGGTCGGTGTCGAGCGCGCCCCGGCGGGCTGCCGCGTCATAGGCGGACTCGAGGCGCCGCTCGAGCGCGAGCAGGCTCTCGAGCGTGTCCCTGTCGGAGCCCCGCTGCGCCCGCGCGGCGGGAGCCAGGGTCAGCACCATGGACCCGGCGGCGGCAGCGAGGGCGGCGCGGCGGTCGATCCTCATCAGGTTCCGGTCACGAAGGCCTGGGGCGCCGGCTCGCCGCGCAGCGCGTTCACCACGGCCAGGTGCTCCGCCTCGCTGGTCGCGATGGCGGCCACGGCGGTCCTGAGGTCGCCGGCGGGCAGCTTGACGAGCGCCTCCAGGTGCGCGCGCACCTGTCGCTCCTCGATGTCGTGCGCCAGCGACAGCGCATCCTCGGCGTCGCGGAGACGGGGGAACGACGGTGCGTAGTCGCTCGCGGGCCTGCCGGCCACCGGCGTGGCGCCGAGGCCCTCGATCAGGCCGGACAGCCGGCGCACGTGCTCGCGCTCCTGCTCGGCGATCTCGTCAGCCCGTGCGCGGGCGCGCCGCGGCAGCAGCTCGGACAGCGCCACGTAGGCGGCCAGAGTCGCGTGCTCCAGGGCGAGCACCGAGTTGAGAAGACCGGCGCCCGAGCCAGGCCTGGCGCCCCGGCCGGCCGGCGGGTCCTGCCCGCCCCCACACGACGAGACGGTGACCGCCGCGACGGCCAGCGCGCTCCGTCTGGTCAGCCCGCCGGACATGCGGGCACAGTAGTGGCCGGGGCTACGCCGGTTGGGGCGCGCCGGCCACGAGGCGCTCGAACAGGCGCTCAAGAGCGGGCCGCAGCACCTGGGCCTCGAACTCGGGTCCCGGGGCCGCCAGCTGGTCGAACATCAAGCCGGACACGGCCGCGACGATGATCGGCGCGTCGGCGGCGGGATCGGCCGAGCCGGCGGCGCGGGCCCCCATCTCGGCGAGCCGCAGGTGGGTGGCGCGCACCTGCTGGGCCTCGGGGCGCAGCGCGGGGCGGCGCGCGGCCTCGAGTGCCAGCTCGAAGAGAGCGAGGTGGCGCGTGCGGTGGGCGTCGAGCTCGCCGGCCAGCGCGGCGGCAAGCGCCCCCGCCCACTCGGCGACCGTCAGCTCGCGGGTGGCCAGCTCGAGTACGAGCCGCTCGAAGCGCTCCACCTCCGCGTGCGCCGCGAATCGCAGCGTCTCCTCCAGCAGCTCGTCGCGCGACGAGAACCAGTAGGTGGTGGCGGACAGCGGAACTCCCGCCGCGGCGGCCACGGCGCGGTGGGTCACGCCGTCGGTTCCGTGCGCGGCGATCACGTCGAGAGTGGCGCGCAGGATCGCCTCTCGTCTGGCCTCTCCGCGCGGCGCGTTCTGGTACGTTTGTGCCATCAGCTGGTACAAACGTACCACGGCCCTCCGGAGGACGAGATGATCATCGGCGCACCTTCCCCGCTGGACAACATCACCTACGAGGACCTCTACGCGCGCTGGGAGCGCGGCAACTGGAGGGCCTCCGAGATCGACTTCTCGGTGGACCGTGAGCAGTGGCAGTCGCAGTTCTCCGATCTGGAGCGCGCCGCGGCCCTGTGGAACTACTCGCTCTTCTTCTGGGGCGAGGACGCCGTGGCCGACGGCCTCTCGCCGTACATCGACGCCGCGCCGCTCGAGGAGCAGAAGTACTTCCTCGCCACCCAGCAGGTGGACGAGGCGCGCCACGCCGTCTTCTTCAAGCGCTTCATGGAGGAGGTGGTGGGCATCGGAGGCAGCACCGGCGACGCGCTCGCCGCCATCAAGCCGCAGCTCACCTGGGGCTTCATGCAGGTGTTCGACCGGCTCGAGCGCATGTCGGACGAGCTGCGTCAGGACCGCTCGATCCCGAAGCTCGCGCAGGCGATCACGCTCTACCACGTCGTCATCGAGGCCACGCTCGCCCAGCCGGGCCAGCACTTCATCACGAGCTACCTCGAGGACCGCAAGCTCCTCCCCGGCTTCCGCGAGGGCATGGAGAACGTGGCCACGGACGAGCAGCGCCACATCGGCTTCGGCGTGAAGATGCTGTCCGACCTTCGCAAGATGGATCCCGAGGTGCCGGCTGCCGTGGCGGACCTGCTGCGCGAGGTGATCCCGTGGACCGCCTCGGTGCTGATCCCGCCGAACTGGGACGAGCGCTACATCGAGTGCTTCGGCTACACGATGGAGGACATCGGCGAGGAGGGCGCCACCTCGCTCGAGACCAAGATGCGCACGGCCGGAATGCCGATCGAGGACCTGCCCGGCCCGCCGGTCTTCCCGATCCCGGGGACCCCGCGCGAGCGCGCGGCCACCGGCAAGCGCATGGTGCGCGCCGGCTACCTGGGCGAGAAGGTGGGCCCGCCGTCGACCGAGCGCGAGGACATGCGCCTGCTGTTCGACGCCGTGGCGGCCGGACTCGACGTGTCGCAGGCGCCGGAGCCCGGCACGATCCAGTGGGACTTCCCGGACGCCGAGCCCTGGCACGTGGTCGTGGCCAACGGCTCCACGCGCGCCGAGCCCGGCCGGGCGCCCCAGCCCACCGTGACGCTGCGCACCCGCTTCGAGGACTTCGTGGACGTGACCTCCGGCCGCGTGGACCCGCGCCGCCTGGCGGTGCGCGGGCGCATGCGCCCGAAGGGCGACGTGCGCTGGCTCTGGCGCGCGCGCCGGATGTTCCCCTCGTAAAGTTCCGCCGCGATGAGGATCAATCGCGCGCCATGTGGGACGAGCTGGTGGCCCACGCGCGTGAGGATGCTCCGAACGAGTGCTGCGGCTATCTGCGCGCCAAGGACGGGACGGTCGAGGAGGTCTTCCGCGCCGAGAACCCGCGCCACTCTCCCTACGGCTACGAGCTCGACCACCAGAGCCTGTTCGCCGCCAACAAGCTCGACGACGACGGCTTCGAGGTCGGCATCTACCACTCCCATCCGAAGAGCCCGGCTGAGCCGTCCCAGACGGACATCAACCTGGCGCACTACCCGCACTGGACCTACCTGATCGTGTCGCTGGCCGGCGAGCCGAACGTCAGGGCGTGGCGAATCGCCGACGGGTCGGTGGAGGAGGAAGACCTCGTCATCGAGGACTGAGCCGCCGCTCGCCTGCCCCGCCTGCGGCGCGGAGGGCGCGGACGGCGAGAGCTTCTGCCCCGAGTGCGGCACCCCGCTCGTGGCACCCGGGAGCACGCCCCTCGAGGAGCCCACGAGCGAGGCCCACGGGCGCGCCCGCAAGATCGATCCGGCGTTCACCCAGGGCGAGCTGGTGCGAGTGGCGGGTGGGCGCAACCAGGCCGAGGCCGAGCTGATCCAGGGGATGCTTCTCGAGGAGGGGGTGCCCAGCATGCTCCGCCGCAGCGCGGGCTTCGACGTGCCCGACTTCCTCGCCGCCGGCCCGCGGGACGTGATGGTGCCCGAGTCCGGGGCCGAGGTCGCGCGGGACCTCCTGAACGTCGCGGGCCTGGCGCCGCAGGCACAGACCCAATCCGCCCGCCCGAATCCCCTGAAACTGTTCGCGGTGATCCTCGGCGGCGGCGGCCTCGTGGCGCTGCTCGCCTGGCTTCTGCAGGGCCCGGCTTAGCGGAATAACATCCGCTGCCCTATGGACTTCGCCCCCTCAGATCGCGTCACCGAGCTGCTCGACCGCGTGCGCTCCTTCATGGAGGAGCACGTGGACCCTGTCGAGGCGGAGGCGATGCGCGCCTTCGACGAGGAGGTGCGTCCGGGCGTCCCGTACGCGCGGATCGTCGTGGAGCTGCGCGAGCAGGCGCGCGCCGAGGGGCTGTGGAACCTCTTCCTGCCGGACGAGCACTACGGCCCCGGCCTCACCAACTGGGAGTACGGGATGCTGTGCGAGCTGATGGGCCGCAGCGGCGTGGCGCCCACGGTCTTCAACTGCGCCGCTCCCGACACCGGGAATGCGGAGATCCTCGCCGAGCACGGCACCGAGGCGCAGAAGGAGCGCTGGCTCCAGCCGCTCCTCGACGGTGAGATCCGCAGCTGCTTCTCGATGACCGAGCCGGAGACGTCGGGCTCCGATCCCACGCAGCTCGCCGCCCGCGCCGAGCTCGACGGCGACGAGTGGGTCGTGAACGGGCACAAGTGGTTCACCTCGGGCTACAACGGCGCCTCCGTGGCCATCGTCATGGTCGTCACGGATCCCGATGCCCCGCCGCACAAGCGCGCGAGCATGATCGTGGTCCCGATCGACACCCCCGGCTTCGAGGGCATCAGGCCGGTGCCGGTGATGGGCCACGACGAGGGGCCCGGGCACTGGGAGGTCCGCTACGACGACGTGCGCGTGCCCGCGGACAGCCTGCTGGGCGAGCGCGGCGGCGGCTTCGCGATCGCGCAGGACCGGCTCGGCCCCGGCAGGATCCACCACTGCATGCGCGCGATCGGGTCGGCCGAGCGGGCATTCGAGCTCATGTGCCGGCGCGCGCACGAGCGCACCTCGTTCGGGGGGCCGCTGGCCGAGAAGCAGTTCGTCCAGGACTTCATCGCCAAGTCGCGCATGGAGATCGACTCCGCGCGCCTGATGGTTCTCCACGCGGCGTGGAAGATGGACACCGAGGGCAAGCGCGCGGCGCGCCAGGACATCTCGATGATCAAGGTGATCGCCGCACAGATGCACCAGCGGGTAGTGGACCGCGCGATGCAGGTGCACGGCGCGCTGGGCATGTCCGACGACACGCCGCTGGCCGCGATGTGGCGCCAGGGCCGCTGGCTGCGGATCGCCGACGGGCCCGACGAGGTGCACAAGATGGTGATCGCCCTGCGCGAGCTCAACCGCTTCAAGCCGCGCGAGCCGGTCGAAGCGTGAGCACGCTCGCCGGGGTCCCGACGGCCGACCACGGCCTCAGTCCGACGAGCAGCGCGCCTTCGTCGAGGCGCTCCGCGACTTCGCCGGCAGGGCACAGTGGACCGCGGACGGCGAGGACGCGCACAACGAGGACGTGGCGAGCCGCATGGGCGAGCTCGGCTGGTACGGCCTCCAGATCCCCGAGGAGTACGGCGGCTCGGGCGGCAGCTTCTTCGACGCGACGCTGTTCCTCGAGGAGACGGCGCGCGGCCAGATCCCGGTGGCCGCCTACGGCGTCACGCTGATCGTGGTGGGCGCGCTGGGGCGCTTCGGCACCGAGGAGCAGAAGCGCCGCCTCTACGAGCACGTGGTGGGCGGCGGCACGCTCGCGATCGCCATGTCCGAGCCCGACGCGGGCTCCGACGTGGCCAACCTCAAGACGCGCGCGCGGCTCGAGGACGGCGAGTGGGTGCTCGACGGAGCCAAGATGTGGTGCTCCTACGCCCACAAGGCAAGCGAGATCCTGATCGTGTGCCGCACGGGTTCGGGCGAGCGCCACGAGGACCTGTCGATGATCCTGGTGCCGCGCGACGCCGCGGGCATGACCATCACGCCGATCAAGACGATGGGCGGGGAGGAGACCAACGAGATCCACCTCGACGGCGTGCGCGTGCCGGAGGAGGCGCTGCTCGGCACCGAGGGCAGCGGCTGGATCCAGTTGATGGCCGGCCTCAACTACGAGCGCGTGATCCTGGCCGCGAGCGCGCTCGGCCTGGCTCAGCGCTCATTCGACGACGCGCTCGCGTACGCCAAGGAGCGCAAGCAGTTCGGTCGCCCGATCGGCAGCTTCCAGGCGATCTCGCACAAGTTCGCGGACCTGGCCACGGAGATCGCCCAGGTGCGTCTGCTGGTGCGCTGGGTGGCGCGGCTGACGGACGAGGACCCCGGTCGCATGCTGCCCCAGGAAGCGTCGATGGCCAAGCTGGCCGCCACCGAGCTGGCCAAGCGCTGTGCCCTCGAGGGCGTGCAGATCATGGGCGGGTACGGGTACGCCACCGAGTACCCGATGGAGCGCCACCTGCGCGCCGCCGTGGTGACCACCATCTACGGCGGCACCTCGGAGATCCAGAAGAACATCATCGCCAAGACGCTCGGGCTGTAGCCGGCGCTCAGCGCCGCGGGCACGAGATCGCGCTGACCCGCGGAAGCGAGTCGAGCGTTCGCGCCAGTTGCAGGCGCTGGCGCACCCGCTCGGCGCTGATCCCGAGCCTCTGCGCGGTGCGCTCGGCCGAGCCGGTGCGGTCATACAGGAGCCGGGCGCGTGCCAGCCCGCGCAGCAGTTCCCGCGGCAGCGCCGGAGGCGGGAGCGCCCGGCGCGGCGCGCCCACCCGGCGGAGATCGCGGAACGCCGCGAGCAGCTGGGGGCGCCGGGCTCCGGGCCCGGCCTCGGGGAAGATCCGCACCTGCATGCTGCCGGTGATGAGGCTGAGGTCGCCCTGGCCGATGTCGATTAGCAGCCGGCCGTCCCGCACGCTGGCCTGGTAGTTGTGCTGGTCGATGCCGCTGGCGGTGGTGCGGCCCGTGCAGACGGACTCCACCTGAATCTGCAGCCCGCGTGGGCATGCGCCGACCAGGTAGCGGGCGCAGTCGTCGTAGTAGAAGAAGTAGGAGCGGAGCGAGCGGCCGGTGCGGTATGCGTCCACCCCGCCGAGGAGGACGTCTCCGTAGCGCCGCCCGAGCCAATACGCCGGGCTGTTCCTGGAGGGATTGATGCCGCGCAGGTCCAGCTCCACGCGCGGCGGGCGCCGCGTGGCGCCGCAGCGGCCGGGGCCGCTGGGGCCTGCCGATCCTGGGCGCCATGCCGGATCGTCGCTGTCCGGCGACCCGTTGGTGAGCCAGGTGAGGCACGCTCCGCCGGCCCCGATCGAGTAGATCTCGGTGCCCGATCCGGGTGGTTGGTCGCGCGTGTTGCGGTTGCCCGCGAACGCGATGCGCCTGCCGTCCGGGGACCACGACGGCGAGCCCTCGTTGCCGCGGCTGTGGGTCAGGCGCTCGAGATCGGTGCCGTCGGCGTCCATCACGTACAGCTCGGCGTTGTAGGAGCACTCGTCCGACCCGCACCAGATCCCGTTGCGGTCGCGCACGGAGGCGAACGCGATGCGGCTGCCGTCGGGCGACCAGGCCCCGCTGCCGGCATCGGCCGCGAGCAGCCGGGCGCCCCCTCCCTCGGCGTCCATCGTGTAGAGCGCGGGGCGGAAGCGGTAGCGCCGGTCCAGCGCCGTGCGGGTGTAGAGGATCCGGCGCTCCGTCAGGGGACCACGCCGGCGCGCCGAACTGCGCCAGACCCGTCGCCCAGGCGGCTCGCGCTGCAGGACGCGCCGGCCGCTGCCATCGACTTCCACCACCATGATCGCGCTCTCGAGCCGTCCGTCCTCGGAGCTCCAGCGCGTGTAGGCGATCCGGCTCCCGTCGGGTGACCACGCCGGTTCGAGCGACTGGATCCTCCTCGCCGGGCTCCGGTTATCGCGCGGGGGCGGCCACCGTGGAGGCCGGCCACGTATATCCGCGCGCCTGCCGGGTACCCACCGCGGCTCCTTCACGTAGGCGATGCGCGCGCCGTCGGGCGACCAGGCGGGTTGAGTGTCGCCGCCGTCGCGCCGGCCGAAGCGCCCGCCGGTCAGCCTGCGCACGCCACTGCCGTCGGCGCGCATCAGGTGAAGGCGCTTTCCGAAGCTGAACGCGATCTGTCCGGGGGGCTCGACCGTCTTGCCCGCCGGGTTAGGCCGGCGGTCCGACGCCTGGCAGGCCGGGAGCGCAACGGCCAGGGCGATCGCGGCCACCGTGCGCCCGTGCCGCGGTCTCATGGACCGACCCTATTCCGACGCCGATAGCGAGTCCAGGTCGTCGCGCCAGTTGCGCTCGACCGTGGCCAGCGGCTGGTCGAAGGCCTCGGCGATCAGCCCTCGCGCTCCGCGCTCCAGCGGACTCGTGGCCAGCGCGGCGGCCACGTGCACGCCGCGCTCCTCTTCCAGCATCGAGAACAGCGTGCCGCCCAGCAGCATCGCATCCGAGGGCGCCGGAGGAAACTCGGGGCGCCCTCCCTCCCGCATCCGGCGCACGATCGCGGCCCGGAACAGCGGCGTCTGTCCGGCAAGCCAGGCGGCGGCGCCCTCGCAGAGCCATGCCCAGCGCACGTACTGGCGGAAGCGCGCGATCGAGAACGGGGGCGGAAGGTCCGGGTTGTTGGCGGCGAGCACGAGATGCGCGTACTCGTGGCGCGGCGTGAGCAGGAGCGCCTCGCTGGAGCCGGGCACCGCCGAGGCCCGGCGCTCGAGCGCGCTGGGCGCCAGCACGTGGATCTCGTGCTCCGCGAACCAGCCCGCAAAGTAGCGGCGACTGGCCGGCGCGGCCACCCGCCGGGCCAGCGGCAGCCAGGGATGCGCCAGGGAGAGGGCGATCGAGCGCGCGTGCATGACCACGGCGATCTCGACCGGGATGACCTCGAAGAGGCTGGACAGGCTCTGCCGGAACTCCTCGAGATCCTCGAGCACCTCACCGGCCTGGCGGGCGTGCGCCGACTCGTGCCGGGCTGAGAACGACTCGGAAAGGCTCTCGACCCAGGCCACGGACGGACTCTGACAGGCGGCTGGGTGTTGACCGGAGGCCGGCTAGGCCAGGACCGGCACGGCGTCCGACGCGATCGCCTCGATCTGCTCCGACGCACGCTCGAACTCGTCGTCGGAGAGCACCGGGGTGCCCTCGAAGGGCAGGTCCCGGTAGAGGTCGATCCAGGAGCGGCAGCCCTGGTACTCGGGACGAACCTTGACCGTGACCGGACGCGGGATCCGGTAGGTCCGCAGCACGATCACGTGCAGCGGGTGGCGGCGCTTCCAGGCCAGCCGCTTCTCGGCGTAGTCAGGAGTCCAGATGTAGTACGGCGAGAGCGCGTCGATCGCGCGCGGATCGGTGATCAGGTAGCTCGCCGAGACCTCGGCCCAGGCGCGGATGCGCACGCGGTCGGGCTGCGGGATGCCCCCGTCCTGGATCAGCGCCTCGGCGGGCGGCTCGCGGTCGGGCCACACGCCC
Organism: uncultured Thermoleophilaceae bacterium; assembly: GCA_963764665.1. GTDB lineage: Bacteria > Actinomycetota > Thermoleophilia > Solirubrobacterales > Thermoleophilaceae > JACVRW01. The sequence continues at coordinate 152,976 of CAVXTL010000008.1, forward strand.
TCCTCGAGTGCGCGCTCGAGCTCCGGCACGTGCGACTGGCGGACCAGGTCGTTGCGCTGGTGGTCGAAGGTCGGGTAGAGGAAGAAGCGATCGTGCTCGATCTCGAAGTGCTTGTTCTCCTCGCGAATACCGCCCTTGCGCAGGGTCAGCAGCTGCTCGCCCTCGGCGAGCGCGCGCACGGTCACAGCCCATTCTTTTATTGCTACTGGCATAGGGGAGGAACTCTCCAAGTCGCGCCCGTGTGATTGGTGCCTCGCTGGTCAGGCGGGCGCGGACTCGGGATTCTTACGAAAGACCGGCCCGGTTTCAAGCTTTCGGATCCGAGTGGCTTCAGGGTGCTCGGCCGGCAAGCTTGGCCACGGCGGCGAAGTCGAGCTCCCCGAGGCCCTCCTCGGCGGCTTCCGCGTAGAGGCGCTCGGCCACCTCGGCCATCCGCAGCTCGATCCCGAGCGCCCGGGCCTCGGCCAGGCAATGCCGCACGTCCTTGAGCATGTGCTCGAGCTTGAAGAGCGGCTCGAAGTCGCCGTCGAGCATCGGCCTGGCCTTCAGCTCCAGCATCGTGGAGGCGCTCGAGCCCGAGCCGGCCACCCGCAGGAACCGCTCGGGGTCTACCCCCGCGGTCTTGACCATGGCCAGGGCCTCCGCGAGCGCGGCGGCGTTGATCGCCGTGACGGTGTTCGCGATCACCTTGGTCATCGCCCCGTGCCCGGGCGGCCCCACGTGCACCACCAGCTCGCCCATCGCCTCCAGCAGTGGCTCGGAGCGCGCGAACGCGTCCTCCTCGGCGCCGACCATGATTGTGAGCGTGCCGGCCTCGGCCTTCGGGCGCGAGCCGGTGACCGGCGCGTCCACGAACGCAAGCCCGGGCTCGCGCAGCCGCTCGCCGATAGCCAGCGCCGCGCTGGGGGCGATCGTCGACATGTCCACGCAGAGCGCGCCCGGCCGCAGCGCCGCGGCTGCGCCGCGGTCGCCGAGCAGCACGGCCTCGACCTCCGGGGCGTCCACCACCATCGTGATCGCGGCGTCGGCGCCCTCGGCCGCCTCGGCCGGAGTGGCCGCCGCCACCGCGCCGTGCTCGGCCGCGAAGCGCTCCGCCTTCTCGGCCGTCCGGGTCCAGACGGCAAGCTCGAAGCCGGCCCCGGCCAGGTTGGCCGCCATCGGCCAGCCCATGATCCCGAGACCGAGGAACGCCACGCGCCGTGGCGCGCCGTTGTCCTCAGGGCTCTCCATGTCCACCACCTCCTGGGGTCTCGATTCGCAGCCGGTCTCCGGGCTCGAGCGCCCCCGAGGCCTTCGGGGGAAGCTCCGTCCCGTTCAGCAGGTTCCTACCCGATGCGCCCGGAAGGCCGCCGTCCGCTCCGGGAGGGCGGTGACGGCGGCGCTCGGTGATCAGCGAGAAGCGCATGCCGGCCAGCGCCTCCACCTCCCGCACGACGCCGTCGCCGCCACGGGTGTGGCCATCCCCTCCGGAGCCGCGCCGCAGCGAGTACTCCACGGCCCGCAGCGGGAACTCCAGCTCGAGCGCCTCGATCGGGGTGTTGAGCGTGTTGGACATGGCCACGTGCACGCCGCTCGGGCCGTCGGCGTCCGGGCAGGCGCCCTGGCCGCCGCCGGTGGTCTCGTAGTAGGTGAAGTCGCGGTTGCCGAGCGTCAGGTTGTTCATCGTCCCCTGGCCGCACGCCCGACCGAACGCGGCGAGCACCAGGTCGGCCACCCGCGACGAGGTCTCCACGTTGCCGGCGGCCACGGCCGCGGGCGGCCGCGCGTTGAGGATCGAGCCCTCGGGGGCGCACACGGTAAGCGGCCGGTACGCGCCGGCGCAGGGCGGCACGTCGGGGTCGGTGAGCACCCGCAGCGCGAAGTAGCAGGCGGACACGGTCACGGCGAGCGGGCAGTTGAGGTTGCCTTCGTGCTGGTCGGCCGTGCCGCCGAAGTCGAGCTCCATCTCGTCGCCGGACACGGTCGCGCGCAGCCGCAGCTCGAGGTCGCCGTCGGCGGCCTCGAGAACGTCGTGCGCCTCCCGTGACCCGTCCTCGAGCTCGGCGATCCGGGCACGGGTGCGGCGCTCCGCGTAGTCCTGCGTCTCGCGCAGGCCGGCGCGCATGGTCTGGAGCCCATAGCGCTCCAGGAGCGCCCCGACCCGCTCGGCGCCCGCGCGGCCCGCCGCGAGCTGGGCGCGCAGGTCGGCCTCGCGCTGGCGCGGGTTGCGCATCCGGCCGGCGAGCTCGCGCAGCACGTCGTCGGTCAGCCGGGTGGGCGGGATCACCACGCCCTCGTCCGCAAGGGTGCGCGAGTCCGCCGGCATGCTGCCGGGCTCGCGCGCGCCCACATCCGCGTGATGGGCTCGGCTCGCGGCGAAGCCGAACAGCTCGCCCGCGTGGAAGAGCGGAGCGATCACGGTCACGTCGGGCAGGTGTGTGCCCCCGCGGTAGGGGTCGTTGAGGATCCACGCGTCGCCGGGCGCGTGGTCCTCGCCCAGCACCGCGGCCACGGCCGCGGGCATCGCGCCCAGGTGAACCGGGATGTGCTCGGCCTGCATGACCATCGCGCCTTCGGCGTCGAACAGCGCAGTGGAAGCGTCGCGCCGTTCCTTGATGTTGGCCGAGTGGGCCGAGCGCACCAGCACGGCGCCCATCTCCTCGCAGGCGGCGCGCAACGCGCCGAGCATCACCTGCAGGGTCACGGGGCCGATGCCGCTCACGACGCGCGCTCCAGGATCACGGCGTCCGCGCCGGCCACGGCGCTCCAGCCGGGAGGCACCACCAGCGTCGAGCCCTCGAGCTCGAACACCGCGGGCCCGGCCAGCCGCGCCTCGCCAGGGCCGAGCACGCGCGCCTCGAGCTCATCGCCCGCGATCACCACGCGCCGCGTGCCGCGCTCGTCGGCGGTGGCCGCGGCGCTCGGCCGCGGCTCCGGCCCGGGCGTGGCCGCGGTGACGCGCACGGTCACCAGCTCGAGCTCGGCATCGTCGTCGCGGTAGCCGTAGCGGGTCTTGTGGGCCTGGTCGAACTCGCGTCGCAGGTGGTCCGCCGCCGCGTCCGGCGGGGCCTCGACCGGGAGCTCGAAGGCCTGGCCGGCGTAGCGCAGCTCATAGGTCGCGCGCAGCTCCGCGTCCGGGTCGCCCAGCTCGTGGCGGGCACGTGCCGTCAGCCGGTCGAGCGCCGCGGCGAGGCTCTCCTGCGTCAGCTCCGTGCCGCCCAGCAGCACGCTCTCGACCACGTCACGGCGGTGCTCGGAGAGCACCAGTCCGAGCGCCGACAGCACGCCACCGGTGTTCGGCACGATCACGCGGCGCATCTCGAGCTCGTCGGCGATCTCGGCGGCGTGGAGCGGCCCGGCGCCCCCGAACGCCACCAGCGCGAGGTCGCGCGGGTCGATCCCGCGCTCGACCGTGACCACGCGCACCGCCGCGGCCATCTCGCTGTTCGCGACCCGCACGATCCCCAGCGCGGCATCGACCACGTCCAGGTCGAGCTCTCGCGCCAGCGCGGCCACGGCCCGCTCGGCGGCAGCGCGGTCCAGCGACACGTCGCCGGCCAGCGGCGACCCGTGGTCGAGGCGGCCCAGCAGCAGGTTGGCGTCCGTGACCGTCGGCAGCTCGCCGCCGCGTCCGTAGCAAGCGGGGCCGGGTTGGGCTCCCGCGGATCGCGGACCGACACGGAGAGCCCCGCCCGCGTCGCGCCAGGCGATCGACCCGCCGCCCGCGCCCACCGTGTGCACGTCGACCATCGGCAGCGCCAGCGCGCGACCCCCGACCGACCGCCCCATGCCCACCGCGGCGCCGCCGCCGAGCGTCAGCGACACGTCGCAGGAGGTGCCGCCCATGTCGAGCCCCACGGCATCGCCGAGGCCGGCTCCCGCGGCGGCCCGGGCCGCTCCCACGGCGCCTCCCGCCGGGCCGGAGAGCACGGTCCAGGCGGCGTGGCGCGCGGCCGTGGCCGCGTCGGCGGCGCCGCCGCTCGACAGCATCACCTCGGGCTCAGGGAGGCCGGCCTGCCCGCAGCGCTCGACGAGCCGCTCCAGGTAGCCGCGGAGGAGTGGGGAAAGGGCGGCGTCGACCACGGTGGTCGCGCAGCGCTCGTACTCGCGGAACACCCCCGCGGTCTCGTGCGAGGTGGACACGTGCACGCCGGGGTGGGCGCGCTCCACGAGCGCGGCCGCGCGCTGTTCGTGGTCCGGGTGGCGGAAGCCCCAGAGCAGGCACACCGCGGCGGCCTCGATGTCGAGGCCTTTCAGCTGCTCCGCCAGCGCCGTCTCGTCGAGCTCGCGCAGCACTCCGTCCGGGCCGGTGCGCTCGGGCACGGGCACGCGCAGCTCCGCGGGCACCAGCGGGGGTGGATGGGAGGCGCACAGCCGATAGAGCTCGGCCCGAGCCTGTCTGCCCAGCTCCTCGATGTCCGTGAACCCGTCGGTGGCTAGCAGCGCGGTGCGCGCCACCCTCCCCTCGAGCAGGGCGTTGGTGGCCACGGTCATCCCGTGCACGAAGCGCTCGACCTCCTCGGGCCGGGCGCCGGCCCTGTCGAGCGCCTGGCCGACCGCCCGCAGGACGCCTTCCGACTGGTCCTCGGGAGTGGTGGGCGCCTTGGCCGTGACCAGGGCGTCCGGCGTGAGCAGCGCGGCGTCGGTGAAGGTGCCGCCAACGTCCACGCCGAGGATCACCGGCGGGACGCTACGGGTACGGCGATTAAGCCGCCGCTACCTCGAAGTCCTCTTCCAGGTGCTTGTGCGACGGGCAGTACTTCCCGCCGGGAAGCGGCACGCGCTGGCAGGGGGTGCCCCGCCGCGTGCTCGCGTGGCAGCAGGCGGGGCTGCCGTCGAAGGTCACGCCCGTGCGGAGCTGGCTGTCCACGTACTCGGTGGCGAGCTGGATGTGCTTCTCGACCAGCCGGTAGACGCGCATCTGCTCCGCGATGGGGAAGAAGTGGCGCACGTCGGCGAACAGGGTGTGCACCGGCCGTGCGAAGTAGTGCCGGTCGAGGGCGAGCCGCTCCATCGACGCCTCGCAGGCGCGCAGGAACCGCTGACGTGTGATGGCTGGATCCTCACCCTTCGTCGACACGACGGATGTGGACAGCTCCCGATAGATCGAGCGACTGAACTGGTACACCGGGCCCTCCTTACCCCTGAGCGGTGGCCGCGCCTGGGGATCCTTTTCCCCCTGCCCTAGACGATTGAAACGCCTTCGGATGAAGCGCGGACGAAGCTCACATTAAGCTGGAATTACCGCATTCGCAAGCGTCCTAACCGCTCAGGAGGGCCGAAGTTTGGCCAGTCCGCACGCGGCTTTCCGCTCAACGAGCGGGTCCGAGACTGACCTGTCACTCCGTTTCGAGGCGCAGCAGCCAGTCCATTCGCCGGCGGGCGTAGAGCAGGGGCGCTCCCTCCTCGAGCCGGCCGCGCTCGATGTCCCCCACCAGGATGGTGTGGTCGTACTGGGAGAAGCTCGCGGCGCGCCGGCAGCGCAGGTAGGCGAGCGTGCCGCGCAGCTCGGGCACGCCGTCGTCCCAGTGCCAGTCGAGCCCGGCGAACTTGTCGTCGCCCTTGCCGGCGAACAGATGGGCGAGGTCGCTCTCGTCGGCGCGCAGGATGTGCACGCCGAAGTGCTCGCAGCCCGCGAGGGCGTCGTGGCAGCGCGAGGCGTGGCTGACGGAGGCGAGCAGGGACGGGGGATGGGCGCTGTAGGACGTGACCGAGGTGGCGGCCAGGCCGCACGGCTGCCCGTCCGGCTTGCGGGCCGCGATCACCGCGACGCCCGAGGCCAGCGAGGACATCGCCTCGACGAAGATGGCGTGAATCTCCTGGTCGTCGCTCATGTCCAGGTCTCGAAGGCGGGGGCGAGGCTGCCGCCGACCAGGTTATGGGCGCGGTCGAGCGCCGGGTCGGTGGCGGGGTGGTCCGTGCGCTGGTGCGCGCCGCGGCTCTCCTCGCGGGCCAGGCACGCCGTGGCGATCAGGCGGGCGAGCGGGAACGGGTCGCCCAGGAGCCGGCGCAGGCCCTCGGCGTCGCGCTGGAGCCCGGCGTGGCGCCACAGGGCCGCACGCGTGGAGTCGGGCGGCAGCGCCGGGCGGGCGGGTCCCGGGGCGGGCCCGGGCGCGATCGGAGGCTCGGGCTCGTCGCACGCGGCGAGCGCCGCGCGCCGGCCGTAGACGAAGCACTCGGCCAGCGAGTTCGACGCCAGGCGGTTGGCCCCGTGGAGGCCGCTGCATGCGCTCTCTCCAACGGCGTACAGGCCGGGCAGCGTGGCGCGCCCGTCGAGGTCTGTGGCCACGCCGCCCATCGTGTAGTGGGCCGCCGGCGCCACGGGCACCGGCCGGCGCGCGGGATCGATGCCCACCTCGGCCAGGGCGGCGGCGATGTTCGGGAACCGGCCCAGGTCGATGCCCCTCAGGTCGAGCCCCACGGCACGCTCTCCGCTGCGGGCCAGCTCCGCCTCGATCGCCAGCGCCACGTGGTCGCGCGGGGCCAGCTCGTCCACGAAGCGCTCGCCCTGGGCGTCGAGCAGCTTGGCCCCCTCGCCGCGCACCGCCTCGGTGATGAGAAAGCCGTCGCGCGCGCCGCCGGTGCGCAGCGCGGTGGGGTGGAACTGGAGGAACTCGAGGTCGGCCAGGCGGGCTCCGGCCGCCTCGGCCAGCCCCAGCCCGGCGCCGATCGCCCCGGCGGGGTTGGTGGTGCGCTCCCAGAGGGCGGCCATGCCGCCGGTGGCGAGCACCGTGGCCCGCGTGAGCACCGGCAGGTCGGCGCCGTCGCGACGGCGTGCCAGCAGCCCGATGCAGCGTCCGTCGAGAGTCCAGAGCGCCACGCAAGCGGCGGGCTCGAGCACCTGGATCCGCTCGTGCATGGCCGCCTTGGCGGACAGCTCGCGTGTGATCCGGCGACCGGTGGCGGACCCGCCGGCGTGGACGATTCGGCGGAGCGAGTGGCCGCCCTCGAGTCCGAGCGCCAGGTTGCCGGTGCGATCGGCGTCGAAGGTCACGCCCAGGGCCTCCAGGTCGTGAACCCGCGCCGGCGACTCCTCGCAGAGCACGCGCACCGCGCTCTCCCTGGCCGCCCCGCGGCCGGCAGCGAGCGTGTCGGCCACGTGCAGGTCCGGGGAGTCGCCCTCGCCGAGCGCGGCGGCTATCCCGCCCTGGGCCCAGAAGCTGGCCGTCTGCGCCAGCGGCGAGCGGCTCACCAGCGCCACGTCCGCGCCGAGGTCGGCGGCCACCAGCGCGGCGAAGAGGCCCGCAGCACCTGCGCCGACCACCGCGACGTCGGCACGCATCAGCGTTTCGGGCGTGGCCTCCACGGCGCGTCGATACGGTACCGGCGCGCGTGCCGATTCTCTTCGCCCACCCCTCCTCGCTCGAGCACGACACCGGCCCGGGGCACCCGGAGCGGCCCGATCGCATCCGCGCGATCGAGCAGCGCCTGGGCGAGCGCGACTACCTCGGCTACGAGCGCCGGGAGGCGCCCGCGGCAGAGCTGGACCAGCTGCTGGCGGTGCACCCACGCGAGCACGTGGAGGCGGTCAGGGAGCTGAGCGCGCGCGGCGGCGCGTTCGACCTGGACACCCCGCTGAGCCAGGGATCGTGGGACGCGGCGCTCCACGCGGCCGGAGGCGCCTGCGCTCTCGTGGACTCGCTGCTGCGCGACGGCGGGCGTGTGGGCTTCTCGGCCCTGCGGCCGCCGGGCCACCACTGCGAGCCCGCCCGGGCGATGGGCTTCTGCCTCTTCGCGACCGTGTCGATCGCCGCGCGCCACGCGCTCGACTCGCTCGGCATCGAGCGGGTGCTCGTGCTCGACTGGGACGTGCACCACGGCAATGGCACGAACGCGGTCTTCCACTCCTCGCGCGACGTGCTCTTCGCCAGCATCCACCAGTTCCCGTTCTACCCGGGCACCGGTCCGCTCGACGACGTGGGCTCCGGGGACGGCAGGGGCTACTCGCTCAACCTGCCGGTGCCGGCGGGCTCGGGCGAGGAGGTGTTCTGCGCGCTCGTGGAGCACGTGGTGCTGCCCGCGGCCCGTCAGTTCGAGCCGGAGCTGGTGCTCCTCTCGGCGGGATACGACGCGCATCGCGACGACCCGCTCGGGGAATGCACGCTGGACACGTCCTCCTTCGCGGAGCTCACGCGCCAGGTGCTGACGCTCGGCGTGCCCGTGGGCGCCGTGCTCGAGGGCGGGTACGACCTCGGCGCTCTCGCCGACGGCGTGGCGGCCACGATGGAGGCGCTGACCGAGGGCGGCGAGCCCGGGTCGCACCCCGTGGAGCCGGTGACCGCGCGCGCCGTGCAGGCGCTCGGCGGCTACTGGGACCTCTAGCCGGCCTGGCCGGCCTTCGGTACGACCTGCTGCGGGTACGCGCCCTCGTAGCGCGCGCCGAGCTGCGCTGCCCGGCGCTCGGCGCGGGCGGCGCTGGGGAAGCGGCCCGCGAAGACCAGCCAGAAGTCCTCGCCCAGCTCGGCATAGTCGTCCGAGCGCAGCAGCCCGGCCTCGAGGCCCGAGCGGGCAGCCTCCCAGGCCACCTTCCTGGCGCCGGCCTCGTCGCTCGAGGTGACGAGGATCACCGTGTATGCGCTCACGTCGTCCGGCCAGGCGGCCAGCGCGACCGCGCCCTCGTCGCCCGTCTCTTCCGCGCCCGCAACACCGCCGGACGGCGCCTGCTCGGCTGCTTGGGCCGGCTCCGCCGCCGCCGGCGCGCTGCGGCCGTCGTCGCCTGTGAGCTCGGAGACGGCGAAGCCGGCGGCCGCCGCTCCGAACAGCGCGATCACCGCGGCGAGCGCGAGCAGGGGGACGCGGCGACGCGGGCGTCGCGAAACGGTGGCTCCGAGCGTCTCGCCGCACGACAGGCACACGAGCTGCCCGGGCTCGGTGGCGGTGAAGCAGTGAGGGCACGGCAGCGACGGGCTCTCGGGCGCGGGCAGGCGGGCGTCCATCTCCTCGAGCGCCGAGGCCTTGGCCTGGAGCAGCTCGGGCGCGCGCCGGCCGCTGCGGTGCAGCTCGTAGACCAGCGCGCCCAGCTCCAGCAGGAGGGCTTCACGCGCCCGTGGCGAGGAGCCCGGGGCGGCGTCCGGAGTGGATCGCATCGGAGGCTTGTCCATCGACGACAGCACGGCGGCGTGCTGGCGCCGCGGCACTATACGCGCAGGGTCTGACCGACTATCTCGAGCAGCCCGTCGCGACGGTGCTGCATGGGGAAGGCCGTGAGGATCCGCTCGCGCGCCCGCGCCCCGGCCTCGGGGCCGAGCTCGAGCGCCTGCCGGATGCCCGCGGCCACGTCCTCCGGGCGCTGATCCTCGATCAGCACGCCCGCGTCGCCCACCACCTCGGGCATCGCGGTCACGTTCATCGCCACTGGCACACAGCCGGCGAGCATCGCCTCGGCCACCGCCAGGCCGAAGCCCTCGTGGCGCGACGCCTGCACGTACACCGAGGCGCGTCCGTACATCGCGTGAAGGTCCTCGTCCGAGAGCCACCCGGTGAACTCGACGTTGTCGCCCGCGAGCGCCCGCAGCTCCTCGATGGCGTCGTCGTGCCAGCGGCCCACGAACACGAAGCGCACGTCGGGGAGCGCGGCCGCGGCCGCCACGAACGGGCGGTGCCCCTTCTGCTCAAGGGTGGAGCGCACGAGGTGGCCTACGGTCAGGGCCAGCGGCTCCTTTGGGCCGGGCGGAAGCTGCCCGAACGGGTCCGGCACCCCGTGGTGCAGCACCGTCACGCGCGCCGGTGGGATCGGGGTGTTGCGCTCGATCTCGCCGCGGCTGTACTCCGAGTTCGTGACCAGACGGGTGGCGCGGCGCATGATCCAGCGGCTCGCCCAGCGCCGCAGGCCGCCCTGCTGGTAGCCGTACCCGATGTCCGGCATGTTGGCGGTGTCGAACCCGCCGATGATCATCACCGAGGGCTTCCTCAGCATCCATGCCAGCGTCACCGGGAGGAAGGTGTGCCAGGAGGCGAACCAGCCGAACACGAGGTCTGCCCTCAGCACTCCCCTGATCACGCGGTCGATCCGCGGCACGCGTCCCGGCTGGTAGAGGTCCTCGACCTCGTAGCGCTCGGCCAGGATCGCGCGGTCGATCGCCACGAAGCTCGCCTTGCGGCTATGGACGTAGAGGACGCGCTTCACGCCGCCACGGGCTCCCTCGCCTCGACGAAGGCGCGGTGCCACTCGGACAGCTCCAGCAGGCAGTAGAGGATCGACTTGTGGTCGGCGCGCCCGCGTGCGTGCTCGTCCACGAGGCGCGAGACCGCCTCGGGCGCCACGAGTCCGGCGAGCTCCGAGCCGGGGGCGTAGCGGCTGCCGACCTCCCGGCCCAGCGAGGCGCGGAGCCAGTCGTCGTACGGGGTGGAGAACCCGTGCTTCGGGCGCGAGGCGAGCTGCGGCGGCAGCAGCCGGGTCATCGCCATGCGGTGAAGCCGCTTGCCGGCGCGCGGGCGAACGCGCTGCCTGGCCGGGATGCGCTCCACGAAGCGCATCAGGTCGAGGTCGAGGAAGGGCACACGCAGCTCGAGCCCGGCGGCCATGGACATCTTGTCGTTGCAGATGAGGATGCCGTCGGGGAGGAACATGCGGGTGTCGAGGTAGAGGGCCTGCTCCAGCAGGCCGCGGTCGGCCACGTCGCCGAGCACGTCACCGGCGCGGGCCAGGCGCTCGGCCTCCGCCTCCCGGCTGCCCGCGGGTGTGAGCGCGTGCCGAACCTCGCCGTCGCTCACCTCCACCAGGCGCAGCAGGCGCTCCGCGTCGCCGCGGCCGGCGAGGAGGTGCGCGACCCGCCGGGCCCGTGCGGCCCGCGGGAGCGCGCGCGCCAGCGACGCGGCCGGGCCTGCCAGCGCGGGCGGGAGGTGGCGCAGGCCGGCGAGCAGCGCCGCCGCCTGGTGGCGCCCGTACCCGCCGTGCGGCTCGTCGGCCCCCTGGCCCGCGAGCACCACCTTCACGTCGCGGGCGGCGAAGCGCGAGAGCTGGAGCAGGGCCGGCGCCGACGGGATCCCGCAGGGCTCCTCGAGTCGCGGGATGCAGCGCGCCAGCTCGGCGAGGAAGTCGGACTCGCCCATGACCGTCTCGTGGTGATCGGTGCCGATCAGGCGCGCGCTCTCGGCCGCCGCGGCGCGCTCGTCCAGGGTTGGGTCGTGCCCGGGGAAGCCGATCGTGAAGGTGATGGGCGGCGTGCCGGCGCTCCTGGCCATGGCCGCCACGACCGCGGCGGAGTCCACGCCCCCGGAGAGGAAGGCGCCGTAGGGGACGTCGGACATCATCTGGCGCTCCACGGCTGCGGTGAAGCCCTCCGCGAGCTGAGCGGCGAGCTCGTCGTCGCTCGCCTGCAGCGGGGCGCTCGGCGCCTCGCGGAAGCTGGTCACGCGCGGGGTGCCGCCCTCCTCGACCGTGAGGATCGACGCGGGCGGCAGCTTCTGCACGCCCTTGAAGAGGGTGCGCGGGGCCGGGACGAACCGGCACGCCAGGAAATGGTCGAGCGCCACGCGGTCCACCTCCGGCTGGACGAGGCCGGCCGCGATCAGGGCGCCGACCTCGGACGCCAATGCCACGCGCCGCCCGTCGCTCCACCAGTAGAGCGGCTTGACCCCGAACTGGTCGCGGGCGGCCACGAGCCGGCGCCTGGGGGCGTCCCACAGGGCGAAGGCGAAGATCCCGTTCAGCCTGCGGGCGAAGTCCGGGCCGCTCTGCTCGTAGCCGTGCACCACGACCTCGCTGTCGGAGCGCGTGGCGAACCGGTGCCCCTCGCGCTCGAGCTCTGCGCGAAGGTCGAGATGGTTGTAGATCTCGCCGTTCACGATCGCCGTGACCGACCCGTCCTCCGAGTCGAGCGGCTGGTCTCCGCCGGCCACGTCGATGATCGCCAGCCGCGTGTGGGCGAGCGTCACCGGGCCGACGCGCCGGACCGCCTGGCCATCGGGCCCGCGATGGCGGAGGGCCTCCACCATTCCCGTGACCGCATGCTCGCCGGCGCCACCCGCCGGATCGAGGATCGCGCCGATCCCGCACATGCGCGCCCATGATCGCAGGGGGGTGGGCGGCGGCCCGGTCTTCGTGCGAACCGGGGGGTGGTTCGTCTTCTGGATGTATGCCAGCCGGAAGACGAACGACCCCTGCCTGTCGCGCCCGAAGTCACAGGGGCCTTACCGGCTTGTCACACCCCCGTCTCGAACCGTGCGCCGGCACGACGGACGATCGCCTCCTTCGAATCCGCCACTCCCAGGAGGCCCCATGTATCGCCTACAAGGACTCGTCCACGCCGTACTCGCCGGCAGCGCCACCCGCGCTCGGGAGGCGCGCGGCCAGGGCACCGTCGAGTACGTCGCGCTCATCCTCCTCGTCGCGCTCGTGATGGCCGGCGTGGTCGCGGCCATGAAGGGCTTCCGCACCGACGAGGGCAAGGAGCTCGGCGACGTGATCCTGCTCAAGATCAAGCAGGCGGTCCGAAAGGTGCAGTTCTAGGAGCCGGCCGGCTGGGATAATCGGCTCATGCCGCTCGCTTCGCCTGAAGCCACCCCGGGGCTCGTCAGACAACGAGCCTCAGGAGGTGGCCCACAGTGGCGAATCACAAGCGCAGACGGCCCAAGCACCGCAGGGCCGGGTGCCTGCTCTGCAAGCCGAGCAAGCTGACGGCGAACAAGAAGGGCGCCCGCGCAAGGGCGCGGCGCGAGTGGCGGCGGTACCAGGAGACCGGCGGATAGAGCCCCGCGCGGTGGCCTGCCGTCCGCCGTGCCACCATTCCGGCCCGTGACGCGCGACCTCAGAGACCTGCCGGTGGCCATGTTCGACTCCGGCGTGGGGGGTCTCACGGTGCTGCACGAGTGCCTCGTGTCGCTCCCAGAGGAGGACTTCCTCTACCTCGGGGACACCGCGCGCTTCCCGTACGGGGACCGCTCTCCCGATGAACTGGTCGCCTTCGCGCGTCAGCTCGCCGAGGTGCTGATCGAGCGCGGCGCCAAGCTGCTCGTGGTGGCCTGCAACTCGGCCACGGCCGCGGCCCTGCCCGCGCTCCGGGCGGAGCTGGACGGCCGAACGCCGGTCATCGGGGTGGTGGGACCGGAGGCCCGGCTGGCCGCGCGCGCAACGAAGAACGGCCGCGTGGGCCTTATCGCCACGCCGGCCACCGTAGCCAGCGGCGCCTACGCGCGGGCGCTCGAGGAGGTGGCCCCCACGGCCGAGCTCCACGCCGTTGCCACCGCCGAGCTTGCGCCGCTGATCCAGAAGGGAGGCGACGTGGACCACCGCGTGCTCGACTGCGTGGAGAGCGCCTGCCGGCCGCTGCGCGCCGCCGGGGTGGACACCGTAATCCTCGGCTGCACCCACTACCCGCTGATCCGTCCCGTGCTTCAGCGCGAGCTGGGACGGGGCATCGCCATCGTGAGCTCCGGCGAGGCCATCGCCGAGGACGTGCACAACCGGCTCAGCGAGCTCGGGATCGCCAACGACCAGGGCCGCCGCGGCAGTTACCGCTTCCTCGCCAGCGGCGACGTTCACGAGTTCCGGCGCCTCGGCACGCGGTTCCTCCAGCTGCCGATCACCGAGGTCGACCACCTTGACCTGGAGCGCCTCCCAGGCGCGCGGGTGGCCGCATGAGCGTCACCGGCGTCAGGGCGGACGGCCGCGGCCCGGCCGATCTGCGCGACATCAACATCATCACCGGGTTCATGAAGAGCGCCACGGGATCGGCGCTGATCGAGGCGGGCGGCACCAGGGTCATCTGCACCGCCAGCGTGGAGGAGTCGGTGCCGCGCTGGATGGCGGGACAGGGGCGCGGCTGGACCACCGCGGAGTACGGGATGCTGCCCGCGTCCACGGGCGAGCGCAAGCGCCGCGACGTCTCGCGCGGACGCCCGGACGGCCGCACCGTCGAGATCCAGCGGCTGATCGGCAGGTCGCTGCGCGGAGTGATCGACTTCGAGGCGCTGGGCGAGCGGACCGTGTGGATCGACTGCGACGTTCTCGAGGCCGACGGCGGCACGCGCTGCGCGGCCATCACGGGCGGGTTCGTGGCGCTCGAGCTGGCGCTCCGGCGGCTGGTGGCGGAGGAGAGGCTCCCCGCCGTGCCGCTCAGCGGGTCGGTGGCGGCGGTGTCGTGCGGCATGGTCGACGGCGTGGCGCTGCTCGACCTCGACTACTCGGAAGACTCGCGCGCGGAGGTGGACGCCAACGTGGTCATGACCGGCGACGGCGGCCTCGTGGAGGTCCAGGCCACCGCGGAGCGCACTCCGCTGTCGCGAGCGTCCCTCGACGAGCTGCTTGCGCTGGGCGCGGCCGGCATAGAGCGCTTGCGAGCCGCTCAGCAGGCCGCCGTCGCGGCGGGCGGCTAGCCGGAGCCACGACGCGTGCGGGCGGTCCTGGCCACCCGTAACGAGCACAAGGTGCGCGAGCTCGCGCAGCTGCTCCGCAGGGTCGAGCTCGAGCCGCTGCCACCGGAGGTCGAGCTGCCGCCCGAGACCGGCACCACCTTCGCGGAGAACGCGCTGGTCAAGGCCCGCGTGGCCGCCACGTCCACCGGGCTTCCGGCGATCGCCGACGACTCCGGGATCGAGGCGGCCGCGCTCGGCGGGGCGCCGGGGGTGTGGTCCGCCCGCTACGCCGGCGAGGCCGCGACCGACGAGGAGAACCTCACGAAGCTCCTGCGCGAGGTTCCCGCGGAGGACCGGCGCGTTAGCTACGTGTGTGCTCTGGCCTACGTGGAGCCGGGTGGGCGCGAGGAGCTCGTGCACGGCCGCTGCGACGGCCTTCTGAGCGCCGAGCCGAGGGGTGACGGCGGCTTCGGGTACGACCCGGCCTTCGTGCCGGCGGACTACGACGACGGTCGCACGATGGCCGAGCTGTCGGTGGACGAGAAGGACGCGATCAGCCATCGCGGGCGGGCCGCGCGGGCGCTCGCCCGGAAGCTGGCGGACCTCCAGGCCGACGACGCCGAGGCCGTGGGCCGGCGCTCCTTCCGCAGGCGGCGCAGATGACTCGGAGCAGACGCGAGCGGCGGATGCTGGCCGCGGCTGCGGTGGCCACCACGCGCGCCGTGGGCCCGGACGCGCAGATGCCGAGGAAGGACCGCGCCGCCGCCGTCTCGATCGCCTCCAACGCGCTGCTGATCGTGCTCAAGCTCGCGGCGGCGGCGATCACCGGCTCGATCGCGATTCTCACCGAGGCGGTTCACTCGAGCATCGACCTGATCGCGTCGATGGTGGCCTTCTACTCGGTGCGCAAGGCCGACGAGCCGGCCGACGAGGACCATCCCTACGGGCACCAGAAGGTCGAGAACCTCGCCGCTGCGATCGAGGGCATGCTGATCCTGCTCGGCGCCGGGATCATCATCTTCGAGTCGGTGCGGCGCCTGTCGCAGGGCTCCGAAATCGAGTCGCTCGGCGTGGGCCTCGCCGTGATCGCATTCTCCGCAGTGGCGAACCTGGTGGTCTCGGGATACCTCTACAGGCGCGCGCGGGCCACCGACTCGCCGGCGCTCGAGGGCGACGCCGCGCACCTGCGCGCCGACGCCTTCACCTCCATGGGCGTGCTGGTCGGCCTCGGGCTCGTGGAGATCACCGGCGTGCAGGCGTTCGACGCGATCACGGCGCTCCTGGTGGCCGGGGCCATCGTGTTCGCGGGGCTGAGGATCCTCAACCGCTCGTCACGCGCGCTGGTGGACGAGACGCTTCCCGCCCCCGAGCTCGACGTGGTGCGCCAGGCGATCTCCGATCACGGCGCGGTCGAGGTGGTGGGCTTCCACAAGCTCCGCGCCCGCCGGGCGGGGAGCCGCCGCTATCTCGACATGCACGTGCAGTTCCGGGAGGGCACCAGCCTCCAGCGGGCACACCAGATCAGCCACGAGCTACAGAACGCGATCAAGGCGCGCCTGCGCGGCGCCGATGTGCTGATCCACCTGGAGCCGGAGGCTCCCTCACGTGAGGTTCACCGCGGCGGAGGCGCCGACGGCGGTTAGCACCAGCGAGTAGCCGTAGTAGCCGTCGAGCAGCAGCAGGAGGGCCGCCACCAGGCAGATTCCTACGGTCGCCAGCCACGAGATTCGGGAGAGGGGCACGCCGCTATTCTGACCTCGATGCCGGGCACGCTCACTCCCGAGCGGACCGCGGAGCGTGTTTGCGAGCTCTCGAGCGACGCTCGCGCGGCGGTTCTGGTGGACGCCGCAGGCTCCCTCGCAGGCGCCGGGAACCTCGATCCCGAGCGCGCCCGCGCCCTCGGAGACCTGGCCCGGGAGCTGTTCGAGGCAGTGGACCGCGCGGCCCGCCCGGAGGGCGTGGACCCCCCCGAGCAGGTTGAGGTGCAGGTGGAGGGCGGCGCGGTGTTCGCGTCCCGCACGCCGCGCTGGACCCTCGCCGTGGTCGCGCGCCGCGCCGCGCTGTCGTCGCTGATCCTCTACGACCTGCGCTCCGTGCTCGCGGAGCTCGAGGGCGGCCCGCCGATCCGGACCTCGGTCAGCGCCGCGCCGCCCGCCGACGCTCTGCCGGACCCGCCCGTGCCCGAGCTCGATCGCGACGACGCGTGAAGGAGAAGCGCAAGGGGCCGATCGGGCGGGCCGCCGGCCTGGCCGAGGGCGTGGCCGCGACCGTGCGGCGGATGCAGCGGGACCGCGAGCCGCGCGTCCTGCTCTACGACTCGACCGGCTATGCGCGCCTGCTCCAGCCGGACGGGCGCGGCTACGACAAGGCGCTGGAGGTCTCCGAGAGCATGGTCCGCATCGTGGACGGCTACGAGCCATGAGCCTCGTGGATCCCGAGCTCGCCGGGCGGGTGCTCGGCCGCGCCCTCGCACACGGGGGCGACCTGGCCGAGCTCTACGCCGAGGACCGGCAGGGCTTCGCGCTCTCGCTGGACGAGGGCCGCGTGGAGGCCCCCCAGAGCGGTCGCGAGGCGGGCGTCTGCGTTCGCGTGGTCCAGGGCGAGTCGACCTACTACGGGCATGTGGACGGGCTGGCGGAGCCCGACCTGATGCGGGTGGCGAGCTCGGTGGCAGGGGCACTGCGAGGCGCGGGAGACGGCCAGGCGGTCACGCTGGCGGCCGCGGAGCGCGCTCGCGTGCACCCCGTGGCGCTGCCGCCCGATTCCGTGCCCGCCGAGCGCAAGGCCGAGCTGCTTCGCGCGTCGGAGGAGCGCGCCCGCGCCGCCGGCGACGAGATCGCCCAGGTGAGGGTCGGGTACGTCGAGTCGCGCAGGCGGGTCGAGGTCTACAACTCGGACTCGCGGGCCGCGAGCGACGACCGCACGCGGGTGCGCCTCAGCGTGCAGGCGGTGGCCCGCCGCGACGATCGGGTCGAGACCGGGAGCGACACCCGGGGCGGGCATGCCGGCTTCGAGCTGCTCGAGACCGAGCCGGAGGAGGTGGCGGAGCGCGCCGCCGGCCGCGCGCTCGCGCTGCTCGACGCGGTCGACGCCCCCACCGGGAGGCTGCCCGTGGTGGTGGGCAACGGCTTCGGCGGCGTCCTACTGCACGAGGCGGTGGGGCACGGGCTCGAGGCCGACGCGATCCAGAAGGGCGCCAGCGTGTACGCCGGCAAGCTCGGCGAGCAGCTCGCGGAGCCGTTCGTGACCGCATACGACGACGGGGAGCGCACGGGCGAGTGGGGGAGTGACGGCATCGACGACGAGGGCACGCCCACCGGCCGCACGACCATCATCGAGGGAGGGCGGCTCACCTCCTACCTCTACGACCTCCTGACCGCGCGCCGCGACGGCGCGGACTCCACGGGGAACGGGCGGCGCTCGTCGTTCCGGCACCTTCCGATCCCGCGGATGACCAACACCTTCTTCGCACCGGGGGAGGCCACCGCCGAGGACCTCATCGCCGGCGTGGACCGTGGCCTCTACGCCGTGTCGTTCGGCGGCGGCCAGGTGGAGCCGGCCACCGGCGATTTCGTGTTCGGAGTGTCGGAGGGCTACCTGATCGAGGGCGGCCGCGTGACGGCCCCGGTCCGGGGGGCCACGCTCACGGGCAACGGACTCCAGGCGCTGGCGGCGATCGACGGGATCGCCGGCGACCTCGCCATCGCCACCGGCTACTGCGGCAAGGCGGGCCAGTCGGTTCCGGCGGGCGTGGGCCAGCCGCACGTGCGCATCCGAGAGCTCACCGTCGGCGGCACCGCATGAGCGAGGACCTCGAGGCGGTGGCCCGCCGCGCGGTGGAGGCCGCCCTCGGCGCGGGCGCCACCGATGCGGAGGCGTTCGCGGAGGAGGACGAGAGCCGCCGCATCCGCGTCTACCAGGGCGAGGTGGAGAGCCTCAGCGACGCCGGTGGGCGCGGTGTGGGCGTTCGCGCGTTCGTGGACCGGCGCTGGGGCTACTCGTACTCCACCGATCTCTCCGACGAGGGCCTTCGCGATGTCGGACGCGCCGCCCGCGAGGCGGCGGCGGTGGCCGACCCCGACGAGTGGGCCGGCCTCCCCGAGCGCTGCGGGGCGACGCCCGTGGAGGGCCTCGCCTCCCCGGAGCTCGGCCGCTGGACCACCGAGCAGAAGGTCGAGCTCGCGCTCGCGGCCGAGCGGGCCGCCCGCGCCCACGAGGGAGTCACCCAGGTCGAGTCCACGGTCTACTCGGACTCGGAGGCGTCGGTGGCGCTGTCGAACTCGCACGGCTTCACGGGCGCCTTCGACGCCACGCAGGCCTGGGCCTACACGTCCGCCTTCGCGGGCGAGGGCAGCGACCTCATGACCGGCCTGGGAGTGGCGCTGGGCCGCGATCCCGCGGCGCTCGACCCCGAGGCAATCGGCGCCGAGGCGGCCGAGCGCGCACTCGCGCTGGTCGGGGCCCGCCAGCCGGAGAGCCGCCGCTGCCCGGTGGTGCTCGACGCGTTCGTGGCCGCTTCCTTCGTGGCGTTCATCGGGGCGATGCTGTCGGCCGACGCCGTTCAGCGCGGCCGCTCCCTGTTCGCCGGGAAGGAGGGCGAGGACGTGGCGCACCCGGCGCTCGAGCTGGTTGACGACGCCACCGACCCCGCCGGTCCGGCCAGCGCGCCGTTCGACGGCGAGGGCTCGGCCAGCCGGAGGACGCCGCTGGTGCAGGGCGGCCGCCTGCTCACCTTCCTCTTCGATGCACGCACCGCGCGGCGCGCCGGGCGCGAGACCACGGCCGCCGCGGCGCGGGGCTCCTATCGCTCGCCGCCGTCGGTGGGGACGTCCAACCTGATCGTCAATCCCGGCGAGGGGGACCTGGCCCAGCTGCTCCGCGACGCGGGCACCGGGCTGTACGTGACCGACGTGGCCGGCCTCCACTCGGGGGTCAATCCGGTGTCCGGAACCTTCTCGGTCGGGGCCTCCGGCCGGCTCATAGAGGGAGGCGAGCTGGGGCCCCCGGTGCGGGAGCTGACCATCGCCAGCGACCTGGTCACGATGCTCCGCGGAGTGAGGGGTGTGGGGGGCCAGTCACGGTGGGTTCCGCTCGCCGGAAGCGTCAAGACACCCCCGTTGCTGATCGAAGAGATGGCAATTTCCGGTGTCTAAGCGGCATCCGGGCCCCATATCGTCCGCAGTCGTTGTTACGTTGCGGCCGATTCGAATGCCCCCGTTAAGGAGGAGATCGTGACAAAGGCCGAGTTTGTGGATCAGGTGGCTGAGCGCTCCGGCATCGGCAAGGGTGAGGCCGCCAAGGTGGTTGACGCCGTCCTGGACACCGTCAAGGAGGTCTTGTCGCGTGGCGGCGAGATCAACTTCACCGGTTTCGGCAAGTTCGCCGTGGCCGATCGTGGCGCACGTCAGGGAGTAAATCCCCAGACGGGCGAGCGGATCCAGATCGCCGCCAGCCGGGTTCCGCGTTTCAGCGCGGGATCAGCCCTCAAGTCAGCCGTCAAGGGCTCCTAGACGGGTTTCGCTGTCTAGGAGGGCGCTGCTGTCAAGCTACGTGCCCCTGTGACTGGGGGCTCGCAGCTCAGTTTCGCCGACCGGCTCGCGGTGCTCGTAGAAGAGCGCCGCAGTCGCGTCGTGCTCGGGCTGGACCCAGATCCGGCCACGCTCTGGCCCGGTGCAGCGCCCACCGGGTCGGGCGAGGGCCTGCTGGCCCGTGCGAACACGGCCGAGGCCGTGATGAACCATTGCCGGGCCGCGATCGTGGCGGCCGGGCCGGCCTGCGTGGCGGTCAAGCTCCAGCTGGCCTGCTTCGAGCGCCTCGGTGCGCCTGGGTGGGACGCGCTCGAGCGGACCGTGGCGGTGGCGCGCGATCACGGCCTGCTCGTGATCGCGGACGGCAAGCGCGGCGACGTGCCCGTCACGGCGGCCGCATACGCGCAGGGGCTGGTGGGCGAGACGCCGGGCCCGTACGGCCCGGTGCCGGGGCTGGGCGTGGACGCCTTCACCGCCAATCCGCTCCTCGGCCGCGACGCCCTCGAGCCGCTGCTCGACGCGGCGCATGTGGCCGGTGCCGGGGTGTTCGTGCTCGTTCGCACCTCCAATCCCGGCGCGGCCGAGATCCAGGATCAGGGCGATCCGCCGCTTCACGAGCGCCTGGCGCGCATGGTGGACGAGCTGGGCTCCGGTGGCCAGGGCGACTGCGGCCTCTCGTTCGTCGGCGCCGTGACCGGAGCCACCGAGCCGCGGCTGCTCGGCCGCCTGCGCGAGCTCATGCCGCGCGCCATCTTCCTGCTGCCGGGCGTCGGGGCCCAGGGCGGCACCGTCGAGGAGCTTGCCCCGGCGTTCGCCCCACATCCCGCCGCGGGGCTCGTGACGGCGTCCCGGTCGATCGTGAACGCCTTCCAGACGCGTGGGGGAGAGCCGGCCCGTGCGGCGGCCGATGCCGCGGAGGAGCTGCGCGCCGCGGCTTGGGACGTATGACCCGGCGGGGTCTGCGGAAGCACCCGGCTCGGCCGGGTGCGCACCGATGTTCTCCGGGTCGCTCCCTATGCTGCGCCTCGTCCGTCTGGGAGCAAGATGAACGAATCCGGCCCTCGTAGCCCCGCTCGCCTTCTCGCTCCGCTCGCGCTGGTGGTGTTCGCGCTGGCCGTGGCCGTGGTGGTGCTGAGCTCGAGCGTCGGCGACGACGGCGATGGTGGCACGGACGCCTCCGCGGACCGGACCGGCACCTCTGCGCAGACCACCACGAGCTCGACCACGACCACCACGCCGCAGCGCGCGACCTACACCGTCAAGACCGGTGACACGCTCGGCCTCATAGCCGAGAAGACGGGCGTGTCCGTGGAGCGCCTTCAGGAGCTGAATCCCGAGCTCGACCCGCAGGCGCTCCTGTCGGGACAGAAGATCAACCTCCGCGAGTGACGCGGCGCGCGAGCATCGCCGCGGTCGCGGCGATCGTCGCGGCGGTGCTGCCGGATGCCACGGCCGCGGCGGCGCCCGCCCCGCCGGTCCAGGCGCCCGCGGCGATCGTGATCGACGCGAGCGACGGGCACGTGCTCTACGCCCGGGGCCCCGACCAGCGCAGGGCGATCGCCAGCACCACCAAGCTGATGACCGCGCTGCTGGTGCTCGAGCGCGCCCGTCCGGGTGAGGTGTTCACCGCACCGGACTACGACGCGGCCCCCGCGGAATCGCGGATCGACCTGGCGGCCGGGGAGCGGATGACCGTCTCGGATCTGCTCGAGGCCCTGCTGCTCGAGAGCGCCAACGACGCGGCGGTGACCCTGGCCCACGGGGTCTCCGGGAGTACCGGCCGCTTCGTGGCCGCCATGAACCGCCGGGCGCGCGCGCTCGGACTCGCCGACACGCGCTACGCGAACCCGATCGGCCTGGACGACCCGGCCGGCTACTCGACCGCCGGCGACCTGGCCGTCCTGGCGTCCCGGCTCATGCGCAAGCGCCGCTTCGCCCGCATCGTGGACATGCCCGCGGCCCGGCTCGCCTCGGGTGCCCGGCCGCGTGTGGTGGAGAACCGCAATCGCCTGATCGCCGGCTACCCGTTCGTGAGCGGGGTGAAGACAGGGCACACGCTCCGCGCCGGCTACGTGCTGGTGGGGGCGGCCGGCACGCGCAGGACCGGCCGGGTGGTGAGCGTGGTGCTCGGCGAGCCGAGCGAGCCCGCCAGGGATGCCGACACGCTCGCGCTGCTCCGCTGGGGCCTCACCCGCTTCCGGCGCGTGGTGCCGCTCCGGCCGGGGCGGCCGGTGGCCGACGCCGCGATCGAGCACCGCGACGAGCGCGCCGAGCTCGTGCCGCGCCGGCGTGTGGCGCTCACGGTGAGGAAGGGTCAGCGCGTGACGCGCCGGGTGGCGGCGCCCGACGAGCTCGACGGGCCGCTGTCGGCCGGCGCCAGGGTGGGCAGCGTGAGCGTGCTGGTGGACGGGCGGGTGGTCCGCCGCGTGGCGCTCGTGACCGCGTCCGATGTACCCGGAGCGGGTACAGTGCGGGTCGTACTCTCGGCCCTTGGGGTCCCCTTGACGTTGCTTCTGCTGGTCGGCATCCTGCTCGCGGTGGGCTTGACCGCGTTGCGGATCCGCGTACGGCTGCGGCTGGTCAGATGATCGTCACAGTCACCCTCAACGCGGCCATCGACAAGACGCTCGCCGTGCCAAACTTCCGGCTCGGCCGCCGCCACCGCGCGGTCGAGCAGACCGCCATGGCAGGAGGCAAGGGCGTGAACGTCGCCCGCGCGCTCAAGGCGCTGGGCCAGCCGGTGATCGCCACGGGGGTGGCGGGCGGGCCCACCGGCACGCTCATCACGGAGGCCCTCACCAACGAGGGCATCCTCAACGACTTCCTGCGGATCCGCGAGGAGTCGCGCACCTCCACCGCCGTCATCGACCCCACCTCCGGCGAGCAGACCGAGATCAACGAGTACGGCCCGCTCGTGTCCGAGTCCGAGCTCGACCACTTCGTCGAGAAGCTCCTCTACCTGGCCAAGGGCGCGGCCATGTGCGTGTTCTCCGGCAGCCAGCCGCGCGGCGTGGACGCGGGGCTCTACGGGCGGCTGATCGACGAGCTCCGGCGGCTGGGCGTGTCCACGGTGCTGGACTCCGAGGGCGAGCCACTGCAGATCGCCACTCGCAAGGGCCCGGACCTGGTCAGCCCCAACGAGCTCGAGGCCGAGGGCCTCGTGGGCCGCGAGTTCGCCGACGAGGAGGATCGCGTGGCCGGCGTGGCCGAGATGGTCGAGCTCGGCGCGCGCGAGTCGATCATGACGCTGCCGAATGGCTGCCTCGCGCTGCTCTCCGACGGCACCGAGAAGCGGGTGTTCCGGGCCAGCCTCGATCCGCTCGAGCCCGTGTCCGCGGTCGGCTCCGGCGATGCCTTCCTGGCCGGCTTCGTGGCCGCCCGCTACTCGGGGAGCGGCAACGAGGACTGCCTCCGTTTCGCCGTCGCCTGCGGCGCCGAGTCCACCCAGCATTTCGGGGCTGGCGTGGTCGATCTGCGCGAGGTGGAGCGGCTTCGGCCGGAGGTTCGCGTCGAGCGGATCGAGCCGTCCGCGCTCGGCTCCGGGGGCGGGCTGGGAGACGGTTCCACGCGGGTCGGTTGACGCTGGAGCGGCAGTGCTAACGTCAAGCGTTCGTCCGTCGTCGAACCTAGGATGGCCCAATGGAAGTTGAGATCGGCCGGGGCAAGAAGGGCCGTCGCGCATACGGCTTCGATGACATCGCGATCGTGCCCTCCAGGCGCACGCGCGACCCCGACGACGTGGACATCACCTGGACGCTCGGGCCGTACCGCTTCGAGCTTCCCCTCCTCGCCTCGGCGATGGACGGCGTGGTGTCTCCGGCGACCGCGGGCGAGATCGGCAGGCTCGGCGGCCTCGGCGTGCTCAACCTCGAGGGAATCTGGACTCGCTACGACGATCCGGACGCCGAGCTCGAGCGGATCGCGGGCCTGCCCAAGGAGCTCGCCACCGCCGAGATGCAGCGCATCTACGCAGCGCCCGTGCGCGACGACCTCGTCGCGCAGCGGATCCGCGAGATCAAGGACCAGGGGGTCGTGGCCTGCGCGTCGCTCACGCCCCAGCGCGTTCGCGCCCACTACGAGACCGCCATGGAGGCCGGGCTCGACGTGCTCGTCATCCAGGGCACGGTCATCTCGGCCGAGCACGTGTCCACGCGCAGCGAGCCGCTCAACCTGAAGGAGTTCATCCGCGAGGTGCCGGTCCCGGTGATCGTGGGAGGCTGCGCCTCGTATGCCACGGGGCTTCACCTCATGCGCACCGGCGCCGTGGCCGTGCTGGTGGGCGTCGGACCCGGCGCGGCGTGCACCACGCGCGGAGTGCTCGGCATCGGCGTCCCCCAGGCCACCGCGATCGCCGACGTGGCGGCCGCCCGCTCGCAGCACATGCTCGAGACCGGCGAGTACGTGAAGGTCATCGCCGACGGCGGCATGCGCAACGGCGGAGACGTGTCCAAGGCGATCGCCTGCGGCGCCGACGCCGTGATGGTCGGCTCGCCGCTCGCGCGGGCCTACGAGGCGCCCGGGCACGGCTACCACTGGGGCATGGCCACGTTCCACGCCACGCTGCCGCGCGGCGCGCGCGTGAAGACCACTCAGAACGGGACCCTCGAGCAGATCCTGCTCGGCCCGGCGCACGAAAACGACGGCACCTTCAACCTGATCGGCAGCCTCCGCACCTCGATGGCCACGTGCGGGTACGAGGACATTCCCGCGTTCCACAAGGCCGAGGTGATGGTCGCGCCGTCCCTCCAGAGCGAGGGCAAGCAGCTCCAGCGCGAGCAGTCGGTCGGGATGGGCGCCACGTCGGCCGCCGTGCCGCACCCGGCGTCCAACGGTGTGGCTCCCGCCGAGGAGCCCCAGCCGGCCGGTGACCCGGCGCTAGTCGGGGAGTGACGCTCCACCTCGCGCACCCGCCGGTGCCGGCGTGATCGGCGCGGGGGTCAGCGAGGGCGCGGGCGCGGACACGGTCGCCCCTTCCCGCCCGGCCACCGACGAGGTGCTGGTCCTCGACTTCGGCGGCCAGTACTCGCAGCTGATCGCGCGCCGGGTGCGCGAGTGCGGCGTGTTCTCCGAGCTGCTCCCGCACGACGTGGCGGTGGAGGAGGTCACGCGCCGCGCGCCCAAGGCCCTGATCCTGTCCGGGGGCCCGGCATCGGTCTACGCCGACGGAGCGCCGGCCATGCGCGAGGGGCTGCTCGAGCTCGGGATTCCGGTGCTCGGCATCTGTTACGGCATGCAGGCGATGGTGCTCACGCTCGGCGGCCGCGTGGAGGGCGCCGAGATCGGCGAGTTCGGGCGCTCCCAGCTCACCGTCGCGGAGCCGGGCCGGCTGCTCGAGGGTCTGCCCGCGGAGCAGAGCTGCTGGATGAGCCATCGCGACACCGTCTTCGAGGCGCCGCCGGGCTTCACCGCGCTGGCCTCGTCCACAGAGTCGCCGGTGGCGGCCATGGAGGACCCCGCGCGCGGGCTCTACGGGATCCAGTTCCACCCCGAGGTGGCGCACACCCCCTATGGCACGCAGATCCTGGAGACCTTCCTTCGCGACATCGCCGGCTGCGACATGGCCTGGAGCGCCGCCTCGGTGGTGGACGAGCAGGTGGCCCGCATCCGCGAGCAGGTCGGCGACGGACGGGTCATCTGCGGGCTGTCCGGCGGCGTGGACTCCTCGGTGGCGGCGCTGCTCACCTACAAGGCCGTCGGCGACCAGCTCACCTGCGTGTTCGTGGATCACGGCCTGATGCGCAAGAACGAGGGCAACCAGGTGGTGGCGGCGTTCCGCGACCACTTCAAGGTTCCGCTGATCGCGGTCGACGCGGAGGAGCGCTTCCTCGCCCGGCTCGCCGGGGTCACCGATCCCGAGACCAAGCGCAAGATCATCGGGGCGGAGTTCATCCGCGTGTTCGAGGAGCAGGCGGCCCGGCTCGACGACCCCCATTACCTCGTCCAGGGCACGCTCTACTCGGACGTGATCGAGTCGGGAGGGGGCACGGGCGCCGCCACCATCAAGTCGCACCACAACGTCGGCGGGCTCCCGGACGACCTCGAGTTCGAACTGGTGGAGCCGCTGCGCACCCTGTTCAAGGACGAGGTGCGCCAGGTGGGCGCCGAGCTCGGGATGACAGACCGCCTCGTCTGGCGCCAGCCGTTCCCCGGCCCCGGGCTGGCCATCCGCGTGGTGGGCGGCGAGGTGACCAAGGAGCGCCTCGAGATCCTGCGCGACGCCGACGCCATCCTCCAGGACGAGATCCGCACCGCCGGCCTCTACCGCGAGCTCTGGCAGTCCTTCTGCGTCCTCCCGGGCGACCTCCGCAGCGTCGGCGTGCAGGGCGACGAGCGCACCTACGGGTACGTGGTGGTCATCCGCGCGGTCACCAGCGACGACGCCATGACGGCCGACTGGGCTCGGCTGCCGTACGACCTGCTCGAGCGCGTGGCCTCGCGGATGATCAACGAGATCGCGCAGGTGAACCGGGTGACCCTGGACATCACGTCCAAGCCCCCCGGCACGATCGAGTGGGAGTAATGCGGCTCACCGGGCGCGGCGCCGCCACGCTCTTCGCGTGCCTGGCCGCGCTACTCGCGTTGCCCGCTGCGGCCACGGCCGGTGCGTCGTGCCCGGGCGTGGTGAACGCCGGTTCGTTCGCGAGCGCGAAGCAGCTCCGAAAGCTCGTCAGGCAGGAGAACCGCTTCGGTGAGCGCTATCTCGCGAGCCGGGCCCACAACCGGACGATCGACTGGATCGGAGACCAGATCGGGGCCATCAAGGGGTTCAAGGTCCGCTCAGACCCCTTCAAGGTCTGGCGCTGGCTGCCTACCACGAAGGCCAAGGGCCGCCCCGGACTCGACATCGGGCGCGCAGGCTGGCTGAGCGTGACGGCGCGCAACGGTAAGACCACGAGCGTGCCGGTGGCCGGTGCGGTCCGCTGGTCACAGCCGACCGGGAGGAAGGGCAGCCGGAAGCGTCCACTGGTCTATCTGGGCCCCGACGAGGACATCACCGCCGCCAACTCCGCGGGCAAGGTGGTCGTCCGCGACTTCCCCGGCACCGCGCTGCCCTATGCGGCGTTCGGGATCATCGGGGTCTACGTGACCCCCGATCTCGCGAGCGCGAGCGGGGCCTACGACAGACCGTTCCTGAACGAGCTGCACCAGGAGCTGCTCGTCGCGAGCAGGGTGGGTGCCGCGGGGGTGGTCTACACGTTCGACGTGCCGCGCAAGCAGGTGCACGGATACGGCGACCCCCACACGGGCACGATCTTCAGAGTGCCGGCGCTCTTCGTAGGGGGCGCGGAGGCCAAGCGGCTCAGGTCGCTCGCCGCGGCGGGCGCGTCGGCGCGGGTGGTGGTCCGCGCCAAGGTGGAGCGGGCGAGGACCTCGAACGTGATCGCGACGCTCCCCGGTCAGAGCAAGCAGCGGATCATCCTCGCGGCCAACACCGACGGTCAGTCGTGGGTCCAGGAGAACGGCGTGGCCGGCATGATCGCCTTCGCTCGCTACTACGCCGGCCTGCCGCTGCGGTGCCGTCCACGGACGCTGCAGATCGCGTTCGCGAGCGCACACGATGCGATCGTCAGGGACGGGATGGGTCGTTACTCGGCGCCCCTGGATGCCCAGTACGACAAGGGCAGCATCGCGTTCGCCTTCGCGATCGAGCATCTCGGAACGCGCGAGATCCTGCCCAACGCCGCCGGCAACCGGCTCAGGTTCACGGGCAGAGGTGAGCCGTTCCTGTTCGGCGCCGGCGACAGCCTCGCGCTCCAGGACGCGGCCGCGGCCGCCACCAAGCGGCGGAAGCTCGACATGACAGCGGTCCTCAAGGGCCTCGGCCTGCCCACGCCTGGCCAGGTGCC
Organism: uncultured Thermoleophilaceae bacterium; assembly: GCA_963764665.1. Classification (GTDB taxonomy): domain Bacteria; phylum Actinomycetota; class Thermoleophilia; order Solirubrobacterales; family Thermoleophilaceae; genus JACVRW01. The sequence continues at coordinate 180,625 of CAVXTL010000008.1, forward strand.
GCCGGTGTGCTCGATGGGCGGGCTCGGGAACTTCTTCCACCCGAAGCTGATCCCCACGCTCGCGATGATCTCCGGGCCATGGTCGCTGTACGCGCCGTCCTTCAGGGAGAGCGCGATCGACTACGGGCGGATGCGCTCGCAGCTGCTCGCGATGGGCGACAGCGTCCTGGCGCTCCACGGGTTGCCCCGGGAGCAGATCGCCGGCGACTACCTGGGGATGCGCGAGCAGCGGGCCCAGGGGGCGCCCACGTGTCCGCCCGAGAGGTATCCACAGTTCGCGCCTGGGCCCTGACACTCGCTCTGGCGGCAGCGCTCGCGCCTGCCCAGGCGTCCGCTGCGATCACCCAGCCCCCGCAACCCAAGTCCGGGCCGGGCGGCAGCGACTACACGCACGACGGCTGGCGCGTCAGCGCGGGAGGCACGGGCTACGACGCCTGGTACGTGTTCGAGCCGCTCAGGCCGCGGCCGCGCACCGCTCCGCTCACCGTGGTGATGCACGGCTACGGCGAGTACGCGGGCTACAACCAGATGTACGAGTTCATCCGCCACACCGTCCGCAAGGGGAGCATGGTCATCTACCCGCGCTGGCAGACGAACATCGCGACTCCGTGCCCCGGGCCGATCAACATCGAGCCGTGCATGAAGTCGTCGCTGCGCGGGATCCGCGGTGGACTGGCCCATCTGCGGGCGCGGCCGAAGAAGCGTGTGCAGCCGGACCTCCGGCGGACGGGCTACTTCGGGTTCTCGTTCGGCGGCATCATCACCGCGAACCTCACGAACCGGTATCGAAAGCTGCATCTGCCGAAGCCGCGTGCGATCTGGCTCGAGGACCCGCATGACGGCGCCCTGACCGGGTTGGACGAGCCCGCAGTGGACGACTCCCTGCGCGGGATCCCGTCATCCGTCAAGCTCACGTGCCACTCGAGCGCCGAGGGTGTTCTCTCCGAGCCGGACCAGGGTGGGGTCGGCGCCAGCTGCAACGCGATCTTCCCGAAGCTCGGCCACATCCCGAAGCGCAACAAGGACCTGGTCCTGACCCGCGTGGACACGCACGGGACTCCGCCGCTCCGCGCTCCCCACGGCGTCTGCGCGGCGGGCAAGGACGGCGCCGACGCCTACGACTGGAACTTCTGCTGGAAGTCATGGGACGCGCTGCGCAGCTGCGCCCTGAGCGGGACCTGGTGCAGGTACGGACTCGGCAACACCCCCAAGCACCGCTCCAACGGCAGGTGGAGCGACGGCGTCCCGATCGCCCCGTTGAAGATCCAGGACGCCGCGCCGATCCGTCCCTAGGCGGGCCAGAAGTCGTCCACCAGCTCCACCTCGCCGGACTGGTCCACGAGGCGCTGGGACACGAGCACGAGAAGGGCGTCCTCCGGTCCCTCGTTCCATACCGAGCGCAGCACCTCGGGCGAGACGCGCACCACGTGCCCGGGCCCGACCTCGATCACCTCGTCGTCGAGCTTGACCTCGATCGTGCCCGAGACCACGACGATCAGCTCCTCCTGCGTCCGGTGCCGGTGGCCGTAGCTGCCCTTGCCGCCGGTCCCCGGGACCATCCGGCGCCAGGTGAATGCCACCTGCTCGGCGCCGATGTGCTCGGTGCCCATCCGAATCTCTCCGGGATAGTCGCCGCTCACATCCGGGATGTCCTCCACCGCGGTGATCGAGTAGCCGGCCAAATTTGCCTCCTGGTCCGTTTAGCGGGGTCGGTAGCGTTGCCGCGTGGGCATTCTCACATGGGTTCTGTGGGGCCTCTTCGTGGGCCTGTTCGCCCGGCTCCTGAAGCCGGGACGCCAGCGCATCGGCATCGTGCTGACGATCGTGCTCGGCATCGTGGGCTCGCTGATCGGCGGGTTCGTGGCCACCGAGTGGCTCGACATCGCCGACGCGAACGACTTCGACTTCGGCAGCTTCCTGATCGCGGTCGGAGCGTCGGTGCTGCTGCTGGCGGCCTACAACCGCGTGGACCGGCTGCTGCCGGACCGCAAGCGCAAGGAGCTCGAGCGCTGACGGGCTAGGACCAGGCGTCCCAGGCGCGCAGCGCCGGCAGCGGGTTGAACGGGTTCCCGCCGTCGTACCAGCCCGGCCCGCGCCAGAGCTCGAAGTGGAGGTGGCAGCCGCGAGCGTTGCCTGTGTCGCCCACCGCGCCGACCCGCTGGCCGGTGTAGACCCGGTCGCCTGGGGAGAAGGGGGACGGCTCCGCCAGGTGCATGTAGACGTAGTCCACGTTCGTGCCGGCGCCGTCGATCACGAGGTAGTTGCCCGCCGCCGAGTGGTACTGCTTGAACTTGACCCGGCCACCACGCGCGGCCACCAGCGGCGTGCCGCAGCGGGCAAAGACGTCCTGGCCCTGGTGGCTGTGACCGGCGCGGCCCGACCCGAAGTCGGCGCCCGAGCCGCCGAAGTCGTGGCGACCTCGCACCGGGAACATGTTGTCGTAGAGGTCGAAGGCGTCGCGGCCGTCGTCCTCCGTGGCGGCGCTGCGCACCGGGGCGCCGTCGCCGGCGGAGGCGGAGAGCCGGAACGAGTAGCGACCTGGCTTCGCGCCCGTGGACCCGATCCGGCCGTTCCAGGACACGCTCGTCACCGCGCCCGGCTCGGGCACGGGGTTCCACGTCTTGACCGCGCTGCCGTCACTAGCGCGCACGAGCTCTACGGCCAGCAGATCGGGCGCGTCGCCCGACACCCTGAACGAGAACGTGACCGCGCGCCGGGCGTCCACGAACGCCTTGGTGCGGCTCGTGCCGGTCTCCATCTGCGGAGCGCTCGGCACCGGGCTGAGCTCGGTGTTGGGCTCCGGCGGGGGCGGAGGGAGGATCGCGATGGACTTCGTGGGTAACGAGCGGACCGATCGGCTCACGACCGCGGCCAGCGGACCGGTGACGGCGCCCAGCGGGACCTTCACGCTCAGACGGGTCGAGCCCCCGGGCCGCACCGGCGCCGAGGTGTCGTCGGAGCGGCCGTAGCTCCCGGTGAACACGATGCGCGCCACGTCGCCCAGAGCGGTCCCGCTCAGGCGCAGGGTGCTGGCGCCCTGAGCGCGCTTGTGCGAGGCGCAGCGCCGGATGCAGGAGACCTTGGTCAGCGCCGGCTTGGCGATATATGTCGCGCCGCCGCCACCACCGGACTGGGCCGCCGCCGCGGGGCTCATCGCGAGCGCGCAGGTCCCGAGCGCGAGTACGGCGCCTCCAGCGGGAATCCGGCTGTGTCGCAAAACTCCTAGGCCTCGCTTCGTTTGGCCTACGGGGTTAGCTGACGGGCTCGCGCCTGAAGTGCGGCGCTACGACCGGGACAATCCGGCCGATTCGCCCCCTCGGAGACCTACTTCGACGGTCTCCGAACGGTTCCCCCGCTCCCGAACGCCCTCGAGTTGAGCGCCGGAATTCGGCAGGCACTGAATCGGCGCGGCAGTATACCCCTCACTCCGGCCTGGTCGTGGGGTGCGGGCGTGTGCCACACTACGGCCCGGTCGGCGCCGTTCCGGCGTGCGCGCCGATCCCCTGCTTCATGAAGACGTATGTCGCGACACCCGCTTCGCGCGAGCGCAACTGGCTCGTCGTCGACGCCACCGGCAAGACGCTCGGCCGCTTGGCCACCCAGATCGCGGACACGCTCCGCGGCAAGCGCAAGGCCGAGTACACCCCACATTGCGACGTGGGCGACTTCGTGATCGTCGTGAACGCGGAGCGCATCTCCGTGACCGGCCGCAAGCGCGAGCAGAAGCTCTACTACCGGCACTCCGGGTATCCCGGAGGCCTTCGCAGCAGGACCCTGGCGGAGATGCTCGAGCGCCGTCCGGAGGAGGTCATCCGCAAGGCCGTGAAGGGAATGCTTCCGCGCAACCGACTGGGCCGTGCCCAGCTGCGCAAGCTGAAGGTCTACGCGGGCCCGGACCATCCGCACGCCGCCCAGCAGCCCGAGCCCATGGAGGTGGACGCGTGATGCCCGAGGAACGCGACGGCGAGGCCCAGGAGCCTGAGGCCACGGACTCGCCCGAGGCCGGCGAGGGCCAGGAGCCCGAGGCCGTGCCCGGCGAGCCCGGCGAGGCCACCCCCGAGTCGCCCGAGGCCGACGAGCCCCAGGAGCCCGAGGTAGAGGCCGAGGAGCCCAAGGCGGAGGCCGAGGATGCCGCCGAAGACGCCGAGGAGCCCGCGGTAGAGCCTGAGGAGCCCGCGGCAGAGGCTGAGGAGCCCGCCGCCGAGCCGGAGGCCGAGGAGCCCGCCGCGTCCGAGGACGCCGCCGAGCCCGCAGAGGAAAGCGCCGATGAGGCCGCAGAGCCGGTCGCCGAGGGCGACGAGGCCGCGCCCGCCGACGCTGACGAGGCAGAGCGCCCGCGCGGGCGCAAGAAGGAGTCCGACAAGAAGTCCGACGAGGAGCTGATCCCCGGAGCGCACCTCGAGCCGGATCTCGTGCTCGAGGAGGAGCAGCGCCCGCAGAGCGAGTTCGGCGAGTACGGCGAGGTGGACGAGACCACCGGCGAGCCGGGCGAGGACGATGCCACCGGCGAGGCCGGAGTGGATGCCGCGCCCGTGGCACGCGAGCCGATCGCGCTGGCGGCCGACGCCCGCTACTCCGCCACCGGCAAGCGCAAGAGCGCCGTGGCGCGGGTCATCCTGAAGCCGGGCGAGGGCACTTACACCATCAACAGCAGGCACCTCGACGAGTACTTCCCGCGGATCCGCCTGCAGCGGATGGCCGCCCAGCCGCTCGAGGCAGCCGGCTACCAGACCCGCATGGACGTGGTGGCGCGAATCCACGGCGGCGGCATCTCCGCCCAGGCCACGGCGCTGCGCCATGGCATCGCACGCGCGCTCGTGGAGGCCGACCCGGCGCTTCGCGGCGAGCTCAACTTCAAACCCTATCTTCTATTAGACTACTACCTATACCCGAGGAGACTTCTATGACATGTCAATACAGACTCATTCAAAGGTATGGATAGTCTTAAGAGAAAGGAATATGTAACCTATTTGTGACCTCTATTGAGCCTTAGAGAAAATTGTTCAAAAATTGTCTGAAACCTTTAATAATCCTATATTAGAGAAACATCCTATTTGGACTTTTATGATGATTCTCTAATAATAAACGGTTTTCCTCCTAATTTTACCAAACAATAAAGAGGGTTTTAAGCAATTTATATATATTCTGTGGAACGCGTTCCCTGATATAAGAATCATATTTGATGACATTATTACTTATCGAGGAAAATAAAGTTGTTTGCCGATACGTTTTATTTGGAACTCATGAAGGTGAGTTTTTGGGGATCTTTCCAACCAAAAAGACTTTTAAAGTGAATGGGATGACCATATTTTACTTTAAGGATAGAAAATGTGTTCAGCGTTGGAACCTAGTAAAGATATGACATCTTTAATGGAACAGTTAAAGCCATAGTGACACCTACTTGATACATGTCAAATTATCAAGAATACCGGTGAAAGAATAACCAGAGCGTTCATGGTATTAATTTGTTTTATTCTTATGATTTAATTTGCGTTTTCTGCCAAGGTGTATTGTTGGGTGAGACCTTTTCTCCCTAGTTAATAACATTCTGCTGAGTGTAAAGAAACGTAGAAACACTTTATTGGCATTCTACTTTGACAGCGTTAAACATACTTTTGCATTTTAATTATGATGATTCTTGAGAGGACTTTTCCTCTATGACCTGATGAAAGTTCATAAATAATTGATTTAAATTTTTTTGATAAAAAATACTCTAGAAATGAAACAATTATCCTTGCCATTCATATCGGCTGTAAAAATTGTTATCATTTCTGGTTTTAGGTCGCTAACAATATTTAATAATTCATCGATCCGATACGAGCCTGAATGTATTCTATCGTCCCTAAAATGATGACTCAAAACCTTGTATTCTTGAGCTCTAGTTTGATTTGAGTTGGTACCTCCGAAACTATAATTATTTCATCATTCATTTACGTGTACATCATCTATGCATACATATCAAAATGAATTTGTTAATAAGAATTACTTTCGGTGTTTGATTAATGCGTACTCTTAAAGACCTCAAAAATTTGAGTTGACTAGTTGGTTTTGCTAGTCATATCGTCTAGCTATTCGAGCAGACTGTCAACTATTCTATATATTACCTTGTTACTACCACGTTTGCATTATTAAATCCATATTTTGCATAGTTTACATACTACTGCAACTCATCCAAACAAATAGGGGGACAAAAAAGATTGACTTGCAATTTCATTTTAGGATTAAATAGCTGGGGATTGATTGTCTATAGGGCTAATACTATCTATGCAATAAAAAGATGGATATTTGTTCATAATTATAATATTATCAACCCGAATTTATTATTTAATAACAAATCCTTGCATACAAATATAGAATACATTGGTAGGGACTATATTAGAATTAGGGAAGCTACCCTTAATACGAAATATATCTAATCATCAATAGTGTAATTTTAAGCGTATGGATTCAAAATAGATTAAATGATTTTCACCATTTTATGAACTAATATATATTAATCTTATTTTATGCTTTATTACCTATGTTATCTAAATTTGTGTATATAGGGTGATAATGTGTCCGTCGAATACTTGCATTATGTGGCATCTTATAAGAAAAAGATAAAAAATCAACATAATAGCACTGATAAACGTATATCTTTACCAAAGAGAACATCTGTACGTACACCTTTGCATAACAATAAGAATATGACAAAGGTTCATCTCGAATCCTGGTATAAAGAAAAATAAGAAATACCGAGTCTTGCTAGCTGAATCAAACGCTGGTGTACGCGCAATAATCAAACTATTTTTGGAATCTTTGAATCTGGATTACATTGCTGTTGATAGCGGTGACGAGCTTTACGTCTTTTTTCTAATACTATTGACAATAGAGGGAAAAATTATGATGTTGTGTTACTCGATACCCATTTACATGGACTTTCTGGATTAGAGGTCGCAATCGAGATTCATAAACAGAGTCCCGATCAAAGGATTATGATCATGAGCGCTTCACCACGAGAGCACTTGCCTGATGAATTAATAAAATCGACCAAAATAAACGAGGGTGATATTTTTACGAAACCATTTAGACTTGCGGAATTAATTTGTTCAATTGAACCAATACACTAGTTTCGAATTATTTACATATAATATGTGATGTCATTTTTCTTACCTATTTATCTAGTTTTAGGCCTTGTTAATACCCACATTCCATATCGGATGAGGTTTTGATACTATCAATAATATATTTGTGGAATTGATATATCCATTATTTGTAGGCGGAGTGAAACAAATATTTGCATAGGTCAATTTTGGATTTTTTTACTATGAAACTAACAAATGGTAACCTAATATGTCCACCCACAAGAAAGACCTTCCCGGATCACCATATCGGGACAATCTACTATTATCGCAAACGTTCTTCATTTAATCCTATTTATGAATAACTGGAATTCTGATTGGATTGTTTGATCTTGATTTCTGAATCGGTTGATTTTTGGATCTGATTCAAAATGATTTATTACAATATAAACTCCTATATCGTTCAGATTATGAGAATCCTTAAGGTAACAGGTACTATAAGAATCAAGCAAGAAATCTTAGAGTCACACAATTTGGGTCTATCTACCTATACGACAAATCTTGTTAGTGACTAGTTTAATCCGAATTGGGGGCGCACTACTTATCCATCAATTTCTAAGATTATCAACGATCTACTGATTCTTCACTTCTGATGATCCAATGGGTGGGAAAAATATTGAATCATCTAATTAGGATGTCTTAAAATGTTATAAGCAATGAACTCACGAAAATCTAAGGGAGTTGAAAAATGGATGATTTTCTCTGATATTGAAAAAGCAGGAGATTTGGCAGAACAAGTAGCCTTGCAAATTAAAAATTCCAATGGCAATCTCAGAACAGTTTATTATAAACTTGAAGAAATTTTGGTTAATTATAGGAAAAATAACGTTGACGTAGATTTAATTATGCCAGCTATCTATGAAGTTGATTTTGAATTTAGCAAGACGAATCCTGATGGTAGATCAGTATGGATCGCCTATGCGGACGCATTGCATGAAGAGTTATGTGATTCAAACGGCAGTCTTCACAAAATGGTGAAATTTGATAACAATCTAAAAGGTGCATCCCTAGTCAATCATATAATGGACCAACTAAATTTACCACCGAGTTCAACTCTGTTGATAAGTCCAATAGCCGCAAGTATCCTGGGGCTCGGAGTAACGGCGTTTTGCAAACATGAAAATAAAAAATGTGACTGATAGCCTTCAATCAAGGTTGCACAAGTCAAATTCGATCAAATACAATAATATGACTAATTACATCAAGAACTATTGATTTGATCACATTATTTCTTTCAAAGAGATAATGATCGATTCTAACTTTTACATGCCAATTAGTCTTGTTTGTTGTTCTAGTGTTACCATTTGAACAAATCATAAAAAGGATAATGCAATCTGTCAGAAAAGAAAAAATAGTAAAATGTTAATTAATGATGTGATTGATAGAAAATTTTAGAACTTCAGGGCAGGTATCATCTTTCATGACCTTCCCGCGTTTGGAGAGTAATTAATATTTCAAATCAAATATCTGTTTTTGATAGCCTATGATTTTCTTCGTTACATGCGACAACATGGAATGGCAATTAAATATATTGGTCTAGTTCTCCACTGGTGATTATAGTAATGAAATTTCATATCGAAAAAACTTCCATCTGTTTAAGTCTTGTTTTTTTTGTATTCTTAACTACCTATGTTGTGTTGAACTCTCATGATTTACGTATTTTAAATTTAAAACTGGATAGTTTTGTATTTGGTCAATCCCAGAATTTAAGTCTGTCAACCCTAATTAATGACGGATCTCCATATTATGGAAATTTGTCTGCACCCCTTGTAGTAGTAGACTTTAGCGACTTTCAATGCCATTTATGCAAAAGATATGTTGATAATACTGAACCACAAATAAATTCTACTTATATCCAGAAAGGAGAAGTTGTATATGTTTTTAAACATCTTCCAAATAGAGGTATTGAATCCAAACCGATTTCATTTGGCCTCCCAATGTATCAATGATCAGGGAAAATTCTGGGACTTTCACAAATTATTATATGAGAAACAGGGACCAATAGATTCTGGTTGGGCTAATTCTGATAATATTAAGAAGTTTGTCTCTCAATTGAATGGGATTAATACCGATGAATTTAACTCTTGTTTTAATGACAAGAAGTATGATTCGTTCATAGACAATGACATTGCCTTGGCAAATTCTCTTGGATTCCATGCTACGCCCTCATTCTTGATAATGAATAGTGAGGGCTCAATAATAAAGAAAATCGAAGGACCAAAACCATTTCCAATTTTTAGTTCAGTCATTGAAACTTTAGAGAAGGACATGGCTAATAACTAAAGTTAATGTCCAAACCTAAAAAATTTCTAAGCCGATATTTAATGCACACTCTAGAGAGATATGAAAAGAAAGGAAAAATATTACATCCCATAGTTTCCTTACTACAAATAAGGATATGAATTTATTTTTACTAGGATTTAAAATAGTATACCTTTCAAATCCCTTTTTTTACATAGGTGTGACTATGTTAGTTTTCTTGTTACTGTGGATATCCTTTAACATCCTTGATGAACTCTTGTTTTTCACTCCGATTCTGTACTTTTATCTACCGACCGATGCAATAATTGGATTCATCTTAACAATCATCATATCCATCATGTTAGGCATCGTAGTCGCTATGAACATCTATTTAATAAGACACTCAAACCTTCAGTAAACGGTAAGTCGTGGATTTCAGGCTCATCCCTGGAGTAATTAGTAGTGTCTCGCAAGTTGTTCCTATTCGGATTCTTAATGATATCTACTTTTGGTGGAGTGGGTATTATAGCTACCGTGTTTCTCACAAATTATCAGATTCAAGCTAAAATTAGTATCAATATTTTTAATGATATATACTTTATACACTGTGTGCAAGAAAATCACCAGTCATTGTAATGTCCTGTCCAATGGCTGATCACATAAGTACAAAAGGACATTCAGGATTTGGTTTGTGAATGTCAAAAAAATGATACTGATTCAAATAATTGGAGAACGAATAATAGAATAATTCCTGTTTACAAAAATATTGATACAATATAAAATGATTTTTTATTCTTTGTTTTTTTGGCTTGCCTCTTTGAGATAGGAGGGATATCTTGTTTGGCCGTGGTCGAGGAGGAGTTATAGTTGATTTTTTGGGGCTTTGGGGGGTTTTATTCTTTTCTTATCCAGGACAAATCAACCATTTCAGAATACTACTTTTCATAGAACTTATGCTGCATACAGTGGTATTTTTATCGTAACGGCTATTATCTGGCGTTTAATAGATAAAAAAAGTCCTGACAAATCTGAAATAAATGATGGTGCTGTGGTGCTATTGGGTGCATTAGTAATTTTTATGCGTCTCATTAGCGATCGATTAATAAAGATACATGGTAAGTATTTTCTTGGCATATTAATTTGAACAATTGAGCATAGGGAAACAGAACTGACTCATTAGATATTTAATTTTTGAAGTTTTTTATGCACTGATGAGTCGGAGTTGCATTACCCTGTGACGGCTTCGCACTGCAGTCTATTTTCATGAAATTCATTTCAATCTCAATTGCTACC
>CAVXTL010000009.1:0-81649 GCA_963764665.1 uncultured Thermoleophilaceae bacterium
GACGGGCACTCCTGCTGCTGCAGCAGTGCGTAGGCGTCGTCGAGGTGTCCGGTCCGGGCCAGCGCTTCGCACACATACGGCGTGCCGACGAAGCCCGTCGAGATCCGATGGCCGCTCTTCACGACCAGCTCCGCCAGGCGATCGCCGGCGAGCTGCTCAGCCTCCTCGTCGAGGAGGTCGAAGGCGATGGCCAGTGAGTAGACCGTCGTGCAGTCCGACCTGATCGTGCCGGCCTCGTCCACGTACTCGCGCGCGAACGCCTGACGGGTGGTGCCGGCCAGGGCGCCGAGCTCCTGGGCATCGTCAACATGGCCCAGCAGGCTCGCCACCTCGGCCACGATCGAGGCCGAGCGGGCCAGACACGCGGTGGCCACGACGCCGGGGTCCGCCTTGGCACGCGCCGGGTCGTCGGGCGGCGCGTCCGGGTCGAGCCAGTCTCCGAACTGGAATCCGGTGTCCCAGACTCCGTTGGCGGACACCTTGGACGCGACGCGCCTCACGTGGGCGACCATCGAGTCGTACTGCCGTTCGAGGACCGCTTGGTCGCCGTAGGCCTGGTAGAGCGCCCACGGCACCCACACGGCCGCATCGCTCCATGCTGCGGCGGAGTCCGGGTTGCTGAGCAGAGAGTGGCTCGGCATCAGCTTGAGCACGTCGGGAACGACGAAGGGGACGAATCCCTCGGCGTGTTGTTGCTCGAGGTCAAGGTCGACCAGCCAGTCCTCGAGGAACGCCGACACATCGTAGAGGTACGCCGCGGAGGGAGCGAACACCGCGAGGTCGCCGGTCCAGCCGAGCCGCTCGTTGCGCTGCGGGCAGTCGGTGGGGACGTCGAGGAAGTTCCCGCGCAGTCCCCACACGACGTTGCGGTGTAGTTGGGTGAGCAGCTCGTCGGAGCACTCGAAGGTTCCGGTCCGTCGCATGTCGGAGTGCACGACCACGGCCTCGAGATCGTCGGCCGTGATGGATCCGGGCCAGCCGCTGACCTCGGCGTACCGGAATCCGTGGAACGTCTTGGTCGGCTCGAAGTAGTCGGCATCGCCGCTGAGCACGAACCGGTCGGTCGCCTGCGCGTCGCGCAGTGGCCGGACGCCGAGCTCACCGTCCTCAAGCACCTCCGCGTGCCTGATCCGGATCTCGCTGCCCCGCGGCCCGCGGACGGTGAACCGCAGCCAGCCAACAAGGTTCTGGCCGAAGTCGACCAGTGTGCGGCCGGACGGCGAGGTCCAGATCCGCTCCGGCCGCCGGGTCTCGTGGCGAATGACGGGCGGCCCGATCGCCGGAGCGAGCACGGAGCGGTCGAAGGCAAGGTCTTCGACGGGGAAGAACGGCTCGGGCTTGCCGTCCACCTCGTGCCAGCCAGTGCTACGGCGGCGGGCATCGATCGTCTGTCCGTCGTAGAGGTCGTCGGCCAAGGTGTCTGACGGGCCCGCGGTCCACGAGGAGTCCGTGCCGACAACCTGGTGGTGGCCATCGGCGAAGTCGATCTCCAGCTGGGCCACCAGCCCGAGGCGGTCGCCGTACAGCGCCCGGCCGCCGAGGAAACCGAGACGGCCACGCCACCAGCCGTTCCCGACAGAGACGGCGAGCACGAACCGGTCCCGGACCAGCTCGGTGACGTCGGGTGAGCGGTAGCGCAGCCGCCACTCGTAGGCGCTCCAACCGGGAGCGAGGACCTCGGGAGACACCGGCGCGCCGTCGATGAAGGCCTCGTGCACGCCCAGGCTGCTGACATGCAGGACCGCCGCTGTGACGTGACCATGACCGCTCTCGAGCTCTACCTCGCGACGGAACATGGGAGCGACGAGGTCGACGACCGGCGTCACCATCTCCCCGGTCCACTGCACGGGCACGCTCACCTGCCTACCTCCACTCGGTCTCCAGGGATCTCACCGGCCGGCACGTCCTGACCCGGTCCCACCTCGATGGAGACCTGCGGGTGGTGGTCGGTCGAGGAGAGGCCCGCGATCAGGCGGTAGGTGCCGTCTTCGACGGTCCAGCCACCGTCCGTCCAGTGCGCGAGTCGGCGCCACGGCACGTCGAGCTCGATGCGCCTCGAGTCGCCCGCGTCGATGTGGACGGTCTCGAACCCGGCCAGCCAGCGGCGGGGTCGCTCGACCGTGGAGGGAGAGAGTCGCTCGAGGTAGAGCTGCACGACGCACTTCCCGGCGCGTTGACCCGTGTTGGTGACCGTGAGGGAGATCGTCCAGTGGCCGGTCAGTGGCACCTCGGTCGCGCGCAGGTCCGACAACGACCAGTCGGTGTAGCCAAGGCCGTGTCCGAAGGAGTAGGCCGGCGACAACCCGGTCCGCAGCCACGCCTTGTAGCCGATGTGAAGGCCCTCGCGATACGCCAGCCGACCGTCTGTCGGGACGACGTCGCGAACCGGTACGTCGACCTCGGCGGCCGGCCAGGTGACGGGGAGCCGGCCACCCGGCTCGTGGTCGCCGCTGAGCACGTCGGCCAACGCATCGCCGAACTCCTGGCCCGGGAACCATGCGGCGACGACGGCGGCCACCTCGTCTCGCCAGGGCAGGATCACGGGGGCTCCGGCGTTGACGACAACGATGGTCCGGGGGTTGGCGGCTGCCACCGCGCGGACGAGCTCATCCTGCCTGCCGGGAAGCGAGAGCGAGGACCGGTCGAACCCCTCGGACTCGACCTCGTTGGATGTTCCGACCACGACCACCGCGACCTCGGCGTTCGAGGCCGCGCGAACCGCTTCCTCGATGAGAGCTCCAGCGTCGTGACGAGGCGGGGGTGCCCCGACCCGCAAGGCGAGGGCGTCCGGCATGTCGCCGGACATGGGGCGGAACCGCACCACGACGTCGACCTTCGGGCCGGAGCTCGGGACGTGCACAGAGGTGAACGGCGGGTTCAGGACCACCGTGGAGAAGTCGTCGTCCGGCGCGAGGCGGAGCTGCTCCGATGAGATCAGTCGGCCATCGGCCTCGACGTCCACGTCAGCAAGACCTCCCACGCCAAGCTCGACGCCCCCCTCGTGCAGGAGCCGCACGCTCGCGCAGGGCGAGCGCCTGCTCGCCGACCTGGTGGACGAGGCGGGCGCCGCGGGCACGTCATGGGTCTCCGCGGAGGACGCCTTCAAGCTCCACGACACCTTCGGCTTCCCGTACGAGATGACCAAGGAGCTGCTGGCCGAGCAGGGCCTCACGGTGGACGACCAGGGCTTCGAGGAGCTGATGGACCGCGCACGCGAGGTGTCCCGAGGCGCCCGCGCAGAGGCGGCCCAGCCTGTGCACACCGACCATGACGACGTGCTCCGCTTCACACGCGGGGCCGGCTTCACCACCCGTTTCGTGGGCTACGAGACCACCGAGGCCGAGACGCTGGTGCGTGCCGTCGAGCAAGACAACGGCCGCGTGCTTGCGAAGCTCGAGGAGAGCCCCTTCTACCCGGAGGGCGGCGGCCAGGTGTCGGACACCGGCATCGTGGAGGCACCCTCGGGCCGCGCGCGGGTGGTGGACGTCTACCGCGTCGGTGACGACCAGGCGCTCGCGCTCGAGCCGATCGACGGGGAGATCGCTTCCGGCGACGCGGTTAGGGCGGCGGTCGAGCGCGACGCGCGGCTCGCCACGATGCGCAACCACACCGCCACGCACCTCCTTCACGCCGCCCTGCGCGAGCGCCTCGGCACGCACGTGCGCCAGGCGGGGTCCTACGTGGGCCCGGACAAGCTGCGCTTCGACTTCACCCACGGCGAGCGCCTGAGCGACGCCGAGCTGACCGACGTGGAGGCCTGGATCGCGGACCGGATCGCCGCGGCCCACAACGTGCACGCGCTCGAGACCACGCGCCAGGAGGCCGAGGCGCTGGGCGCCATGGCTTTGTTCGGGGAGAAGTACGGGGACTGGGTGCGCATGGTCGAGATCGACGGGGTGTCGCGAGAGCTCTGCGGCGGCACGCACGTGGGCAACACCGCCGAGCTCGGGCTCTTCCATCTCCTCAGCGAGACGTCGAGCGCGTCGAACGTGCGCCGCATCGAGGCGGTCACCGGCCGCGCCGGCGCGGAGCTGTTCAGGGAGCGCAGCGGGCAGCTGCGCGATCTGGCCGCGCTCCTGCGCGTGCCCGAGCCGGAGGTGGTGCGCGCCGTCGAGCGGCTGAGCGAGCGCGTGAAGGAGCTCCAGAAGGCACCGGCCAAGGGGCCGGACCGCGGCGTGGCCGACGAGCTTGCGGCGGCCGCGGAGGAGCTCGGCGGCCTGAAGGTCGTGGTGCAGGCCGTGCCGGTGCCCGACGCCCGGGAGCTCCTCGAGCTCTCCGACACGGTCCGCCAGCGCCTGGGCGACTCTGCCGTGGTGCTCGGCGCGGCCGGCGAGGGCCGCGTGCACCTGGTGGCCAACTTCGCTCCCGCGGCGGTGGAGCGCGGCCTGCGCGCCGACGCGGTGGTGCGGGCGGCCGCGCAGGTGGTGGGCGGAGGCGGCGGCGGGCGCGAGACCATGGCCCAGGCCGGCGGTCGCGATCCGGAGAAGCTGCCCGACGCGCTCGCCACGGCCCGGCTCGACATCGAGCGCGCGCTCTCCTGATGGCACGGATCCTCGCTCTGGACCACGGATCGGCGCGCTGCGGCTGTGCGCTGTCGGATCCCTCGGGCACGCTTGCGAGCGTGCTCCCGGCCGTGGAGCGCCCCGACACCCGCGCGGGCCTGTCGGCGCTGGTCCGGCTGGTCGAGGAGCGGGACGTGGAGCGGGTGGTGGTCGGTCTTCCGCTCACCCTGGCGGGCGACGAGGGCGCCCAGGCCAAGGAGGCCCGTGCATTCTCCGAGCGCCTTGCGGGGAGGCTGGCGGTACCTGTGGAGCTTCACGACGAACGGCTCACCACACGCCTGGCCGAGCGCACGGGAGGAGGCGGCGACCTCGACTCGCGCGCCGCGGCGCACCTGCTCGAGAGCTATCTGACCCGTGCCGGCGCGGGCCTGACCGAGTGAGCGACGGACCGCCGCCGGTCCCGGGCGGGCGCCGCTCGCCGGGGGAGCGCGAGGTTGCACGCCGTGAGCGCGAGGAGCGTCGCTCCAGTCAGCCGGAGGTCGAGGGACGGGATTGGCTCGGGGAGGCGCAGCAACTGACCGCCCCGCCCGGCGGTCGCACCGGTCCGCGCTGGGGCCGCATCGTCGCCCTGCTCGCAGCCGTGATCGCGGTCGCGGGCGTGGCCTGGTTCCTCGTGTCGCTCTTCCAGCCGTTCGCCGACGAGGGGGGCGAGCGGGTTCGGGTGGTCGTGCCGCGGGGGTCGAGCCTGGAGCAGATCGCCGAGCTGCTGGAGAGCGAGGGCGTCGTGGCCAACTCGACCTTCTTCCAGCTTCGCGCGCGGCTCACGGGTCGCACGGACGAGCTCAAGCCCGGCGCGTTCACCCTCCGCAAGGACATGAGCTTCGCCGCGGCCCTGGATGCGCTCGAGCAGGGCGTGCCGCCCAACCTCGTGCAGGTCACGATCCCCGAGGGGCTCTCGCGCCGCGAGATAGCCGACACGCTGGGCGACGGCCTGCGCGGGAGCTACCTGGCCGCAAGCAGGCGCTCGAGTCTGCTCGATCCGCGTGACTACGGCGCGAAGGGGGCGCCGAGCCTGGAGGGCTTCCTGTTCCCGGCCACCTACGAGCTGCGCCGCGGCGTGCCGGTGCGCAGGCTCGTGGAGCGCCAGCTCACGGCGTTCAAGGAGCGCTTCGCCACGGTGGACATGAGCTATGCCCGCAGCAAGAACCTCACCGACTACGACGTGCTCGTGATCGCCTCGATGGTCGAGCGCGAGGCCGGGGTGCCGGGGGACCGGAAGCTGATCTCCTCGGTGATCTACAACCGGCTGAGGGAGGACATCCCCCTGGGCATCGACGCCACGATCCGCTACGAGACCGGCAACTGGAAGAGCCCGCTGCGCCAATCCGAGCTCGACGCGCGGACTCCGTACAACACCCGCCTG
This sequence comes from uncultured Thermoleophilaceae bacterium, assembly GCA_963764665.1. Classification (GTDB taxonomy): domain Bacteria; phylum Actinomycetota; class Thermoleophilia; order Solirubrobacterales; family Thermoleophilaceae; genus JACVRW01. Next base: position 5,926 of record CAVXTL010000009.1, read on the forward strand.
AACCAGGGGCTGCCGCCGGGACCGATCGGCAACCCGGGCATCGAGTCGATCAAGGCTGCCGCGCGGCCCGCGCGGACCGACTACCTGTTCTTCGTGGTCAAGCCGTGCGGCGACGGGCGGCACGCGTTCGCCGCCACGGATGCCGAGCATCAGCGCAACGTGGCGCGCTACGAGCAGGCTCGCGACGAGGCCGGCGGCCGCTCGCCCACGAACTGCTGATGATCCTCGCCGGAGTGCTCGGATACCCGGTCGGCCACAGCCGCTCTCCGATCATGATGAGCGCCGCGTTCCGGGAGCTCGGCCTCGACTGGCGCTACGTGAGGCTCCCCGTGGCGCCCGGGCTGTTCGTCGAGACCGTGCGCGCGCTGCCCGCCTCCGGGTACGTGGGCGCGAACGTGACGATCCCGCACAAGCTCGCGGCGCGCGCGCTGGCCGACGAGCTCACCCCGGCGGCGGAGGCCATCGGGGCCGCCAACACTCTGAGCTTCGCCGACGGCCTCATCAGGGCCGACAACACCGACGCCGCCGGGCTGATCGCAGCCCTGGATGAGCCCGTGGCGGGCCGGAGCGCGCTCGTGCTCGGGGCGGGTGGCGCCGGCCGGGCCGCCGTCTGGGCGCTGCGCGAGGCGGGCGCGGACGTGTCGGTCTGGAATCGCACGCACGCTCGAGCAGCGGCGCTGGCGGCCGAGCTCGGTGTGAGTCATGCGGAGCTGCCCGGCCCGACCGACCTGCTCGTGAACGCGACCTCGGTGGGGCTCTTGCCGGACAGCGACGAGGACGAGGCGCTGGCGGCGCTCCAGCTGACCGGCGTTGCGCCGCCTGCCACCGTGGTGGACCTCGTGTACGGAGACGCTCCCACCCCGCTTGGGCGTTGGGCGTCGCGGGGCCATGGACGCGTGGTGGGAGGACTCGAGGTGCTGGTGCGCCAGGGCGCTCTGAGCCTGGAGCTGTGGACCGGCCGTGAGGCGCCCGTGGACGCCATGCGCCACGCGGTATCGCCGGCCGGGCTGTAGAGCGCGCTCGCCTGCGCGTCGTCTACCAGGCACATTTCGCCCCTAAACCCCCGTGGCGCGCCTGCCGATATGCGGAGCAATGGCCATCTCCCGCCCCTTCCTCCTCGTGTTGCTGAGCGCCATCCTTTTGGGTGCCACGGCCTTTGCGGTTCAGAACGCGCGTGACGCGAGCGACGACTCCTCGGGCGGCAGCGCCACCCAGCAGGTGGCCGAGACCTCCGGGAATCTCAACGCCGACCAGACCGTTGCCGCGGCTTTCTCCGGCAGTGGGTCGCTCGACAGCGCCAAGATCGACGCGAGCATCAGCTTCGACCAGGCCGGCGGCGGCCAGGGCTTCGACGTGAAGGTCGACGGGGCCTTCCAGAGCCGCGCCGACAACCAGATGCCGCTCTTCAACGTGAGGCTGAAGGCCGACGCAGGCGGCGACGGCGTGACCGCCGGCGCCGTGTCGCTCGGCGACCGCGGCTTCCTGATCCAGGGCGACACCGCCTACCGGGTTCCCCAGGCTCTCTGGACCGAGCTCGAGGATGCGCGCGAGCAGATCGCCTCGTTCGCACAGGGCTCGAGCGGCGGCGAGGCCGGAGTGCTCGGCCTCGACCCGCGCTCATGGCTCACCGACGTGAAGAGCGAGGGCCAGGAGCAGGTGGACGGCGTGACCACCAACCACGTGTCCGCGTCCGTGGACGCACCCAAGCTCGTTCGTGACCTTCTTCCGCTGGCACGTCAGGGCGGCGCGCCGGTGAACCTGCCGTCGAACCTCGATGAGCAGATCGGCAAGGTCGTCCAGCAGGCTGACGTGGACGTGTACGTGGGCCAGGACGATCGCATCCTGCGGCGCCTTCAGGTGGCCCTCGACCTCGACTTCAACCAGGTGGCCGGGAACACCGGCGACGAGCTGGGGCGCGCGAAGGTCAACTTCAACTTCGAGCTGAGCGACGTGAACAAGCCGCAGAACATCGTTGCGCCCAAGCGCGTGGCGGCAGGCGCCCCCAGCGCCGAGGCCGCGGGCTTCTCGAGCGCCGTGCTCGGCGTGGGCGTGCTCGCGATCGACCCGCCGCCCGGCCTCGCCGCCGCGCGCCAGGCCGGCTTCAAGATCGGTGACGTGACCAGCCCGGCGCCCATCACCAACAACCCGCGCAAGGTGGCCAAGGCGGTTCGCAAGCACCAGCGTGTCGTGATCCTCTTCCAGAACCCGCGCGGCCTCGACGACCAGGCCACGGCGGAGGCGGCGCGCACCCTGCGCGGCCAGACCACCGCCAGGGTGTTCATCGACGACATCCGCAGCGTTGACCGCTTCGGGCCGATCCTTCAGGACGTGGGCGTGAACCAGGCTCCGTCGATCGTGATCATCGACCGGCGCGGCAAGACACGGCTCATCGAGGGCTTCACCGACGCCCGCGCGCTCGCTCAGGAAGTCGCCGACGCCCGATGAGTAAGCGCCAACCGGGACCGGCCGCTCTGCGCGCCGTTCCCGATGGGGACGCTCAGGAGGCCCCCGCGACGGAGGCCTCCAATGGACTCACACCGCCGCAACGCCGCGGCGGGTCGCGGTACCTCACCGATGTGATCCAGGAGCTGGGGTACGCCTCCGACGAGCGCGTGAAGGCGGCCGTGGAGGAGGGCAGGCAGCACGGACGCCCGCCGGAGCAGCTGCTGGTCGAGTCCGGCGCGCTCACCGGGGACCAGCTCTCTCGTGCGGTGGCGCAGCGCATGGGCCTTCATCACGTTGACCTGTCGGTGTTCAAGACCGATGTGGCCGCGCTCAACATGATCAGCCCAGCGGCCGCTCGCCGGCTGGGGTCCGTGCCGATCGGGTTCGACGACGGCGGCTCGCTGCTCGTGGCGATGGCCGATCCGTCGAACGTGCTCGCGCTCGACGACCTGAAGCTGATGACCGGCCACGAGGTGGTGCCGGTGGTGGGCTCGGCCGAAGACATCCACGGCCTGATCGGCCGCATGAGCAAGCTCGACGACGCGGTGGCCGCGGCCGTCAAGGAGGGCGAGGACGAGCTCGCCGAGGTGACCGAGGTCCGCGAGTCCGCGGACGACGCGCCGGTGATCAAGCTCGTGAACTCGATCATCGCCCAGGGGGTGGAGGACGGGGCGTCCGACATCCACTTCGAGCCGGAGGGGCGCGACATGCGCGTGCGCTTCCGCGTGGACGGCGTGCTCCGTGAGAGCACGCACATCCCGCGCCGGATGGTGGCGGGCACGATCTCGCGCGTGAAGATCATGGCCAACCTCGACATCTCCGAGAAGCGGGTGCCGCAGGACGGCCGCGTGTCGCTGACGGTGGAGGGCCACTCGATCGACCTGCGGGTCGTGACGATGCCTCACGTGCACGGCGAGGGCGTGGTCATGCGGATCCTGGACAAGACCCAGGCGCTGATCGGCCTCGACCAGCTGGGCATGTCGAGTCAGGGCGAGGTGATGTTCGAGGACGGCTTCAGGCGCTCGTACGGCGCCGTGCTGGTGACCGGCCCCACGGGCTCGGGCAAGTCCACGACGCTCTACGCGGCTCTGAACGAGATCAACGAGCCGGAGCGCAACATCATCACCATCGAGGACCCCGTGGAGTACCAGCTGGAGGGGGTGAATCAGCTCCAGGTGAACCTCAAGGCGGGGCTCACCTTTGCCTCCGGGCTGCGGGCGATGCTCCGGGCGGACCCCGACGTGATCATGGTCGGCGAGATCCGGGACACGGAGACCGCGAAGATCGCGATCGAGTCCGCGCTCACGGGCCACCTCGTTCTCTCGACGCTGCACACGAACGACGCTCCTTCGTCGATCACGCGGCTCACGGAGATGGGAATCGAGCCCTTCCTCACGGCGTCGGCGGTGTGCACCGTCGTGGCACAGCGGCTCGTTCGCCAGCTCTGCACCTACTGCAAGCAGCGCACGCTCCTGAGCGTCTCGTCGCTCGAGCGCGCCGGCTTCAACGTGGCGTTCGACCTGGAGGCGTACGACCCGGTGGGCTGCAGCCGCTGTGGCGGATCGGGCTACAAGGGGCGTACCGGGCTCTACGAAGTGATGGTGATGACGGAGGAGACCCGGGATCTAACGGTCGAGCGCGCTTCTGCCGATGAAATCAGGAAGGTCGCGGTGTCCCAGGGCATGCGCCCACTGCGCGCCGACGGCTTCGAAAAGGTCAAGAACGGCGTCACGTCCATTGCCGAGGTTGCAAGGGTCACGTAGACGTCATGGCGAGCCGATAGGAGCCCCGATGGAGTTCGACTTCGCAGACGTATTGATGCAGGTGATGGAGCGTGAGGCTTCCGACCTTCACCTGACCGCGGGCTCGCCGCCGATGATTCGGTATCACGGGACGCTGCACGCGCTCGACTATCCGCCGATGACTCCGCAGACCACGCGTGAGGTCATCTACTCGATCCTCACCAACGATCAGCGCCAGCGGCTCGAGAACGACTGGCAGCTCGACCTGGCCTACTCGATTCCCGGCAAGGCGCGCTTCCGCGTGAACGCGTACTTCCAGCGCGCGTCGCTGAGCGCGGCGTTCCGCCTGATTCCTCAGACCATGCCGAAGCTGGCGAGCCTGGGCGTGCCCGACACGCTCGTGGACTTCACCAAGAAGCCGCGCGGGTTCGTGCTCGTGACCGGCCCCACGGGGTCGGGCAAGTCCACGACCCTGGCGGCGATGCTCGACCTGATCAACGACACGCGCCACGAGCACATCCTCACGATCGAGGACCCGATCGAGTTCCTGCACATGCACAAGAAGTGCATCGTCAACCAGCGTGAGCTGGGCGCCGACGCGCAGAGCTTCAGCCTCGGCCTCAAGGCCGGGCTGCGCCAGGACCCGGACGTGATCCTCGTCGGCGAGATGAGAGACCTCGACACGATCTCGACGGCGCTGACCGCCGCCGAGACCGGTCACCTCGTGTTCGCCACCCTCCACACCCAGGACACGGCGCAGACCGTGGACCGGATCGTGGACGTCTTCCCGCCTGCGCAGCAGCAGCAGGTGCGCGTGCAGCTGTCGGTGGCGCTCCAGGGCATCGTGACCCAGCAGCTGCTCCCGCTGTCCAACGGCCAGGGCCGCTGCGTGGCCACCGAGGTTCTGGTGCCCACGCCGGCGGTGCGGAACCTGATCCGCGAGGGCAAGACCCATCAGATCTACTCCGCGCTTCAGACCGGCGCGCAGTTCGGCATGCGGACGATGGACACTTCGCTCGCCGAGCTCGTGCGCGAGGGCAAGATCTCGCGTGAGCTGGCCGAGTCGCGCTCGGGCACACCTGAGGAGCTGCGGCGCCTCATGGGCACCGTGAGGGTGGCGTAGCGCGATGGCCACCTACGCATTCAAGGCACTCGATCTCTCCGGATCCCCCACCAAGGGGGAGATGGAGGCCGGCGACCAGCAGGCCGTGGCTTCGCAGCTGCGCTCGCGCGGTCTGATCGTCGTAGACATCGAGGAGCAGGCGGAGGCGGGCGCAGGGGACATCTTCTCGCGCTTCAGGAAGGTCAAGTCGGACGATCTCGTGATTGCCTCGCGCCAGCTTTCGACGATGGTGTCGTCGGGCATGTCGCTGCTGCGTGCGCTCTACGTGATCGAGGAGCAGACCGAGTCCGACAAGCTCCGCGAGATCCTGATCGACGTCCGCCAGGACGTGGAGGGCGGCTCCGCGCTGTCCGAGGCGCTGCGCAAGCACCCGGACACCTTCAACGACCTATACGTGGCGATGGTCGAGGCGGGGGAGACCGGAGGAATCCTGGACCAGACCCTGGTGCGTGTGGCCGAGCAGCTCGAGAAGGACGCGGCACTCCGCCGGCAGGTCAAGGCGGCCATGATCTACCCGATCCTGATCGGCAGCTTCGCGCTGATCGTGCTGGTGGCGCTCGTGGCCTTCCTCGTGCCGGTCTTCGAGAAGATCTTCTCGGACTTCGGCGGCGAGCTGCCGGCGATCACCAAGTTCACCGTCTTCCTCTCACACCTCGTAACGCGGCAGTGGTACATCCTGATCGCCGTGGTGTTCGGCGTGGTCTGGCTCTTCCGCTTCTGGAAGAACTCGGACACGGGCCAGGTCCAATGGGACCGCCTGAAGCTGAAGTTCCCGATGAAGATCGGGGACATCGTGCAGAAGGTCGCGCTCGCGCGCTTCTCACGCACCTTCTCCGGCCTGATCGCCGCCGGCGTGCCGATGCTCGAGGCAATCGAGATCACCGGCAAGACCTCCGGCAACAAGGTCGTGGAGATGGCCATGGACGACGTGCGCGACTCCGTCAAGAAGGGCGGCTCGCTCACGGCCCCGATGGCCGCCGTGCCCGAGGCCTTCCCCGTGATGGTCACCCAGATGATCGGAGTGGGCGAGGAGACCGGTGCGCTCGAGACGATGATGTCGAAGGTCGCCGACTTCTACGAGGAGCAGGTGGACGCCGCCGTCAAGGCGCTCACCTCGATCCTCGAGCCCGTGATGATCATCGTCGTGGGCGGAATCGTCGGGTTCATCGTGATCGCGATGTACCTGCCGATGTTCAAGGTCTACGACTCGATCAAGTAGCTCCGGGCGTCACGCCTCCGGCGCCGGCGCCTTGATCACCAGCGTTCCCGCCCTCTGGGGCTCGGCCGCCTGGTCGTCGCCGGCCGGCGCGAACAGGATCGGGTAGCTCCCCGGTCGGCTCTCGAGCACGTCGAAGCGCGCCGGAGTCACGGGATCCGCCGAAGCGCTCAGGCCGAGCTCCGGTATCACCACCTGGCCGGGCAGGTGCACCACCACGCGCACCTCGGCTGCCTGGCCGGCCGCGAGGACCCGGCGGCGCGGCTTGTCCGCGCGGAAGAGCACGTCCGTCTCGCCGGCGTCCTCCGTGACCCCCGGTGCGGAGGTGGCGGGCAGGGGCGGTTCCTGCGCGCTGTCGGACCCATCGTCAGGACGCGAGAGCCCGGCCACCAGCGCCGCCAGGCCCAGCACGATCGCGAACAGCAGGAGAGCGCGGCGAAGTTGCACCAGCCGATCGTAGAGCGGTCGTCCGTACGTGCGCGTGCGGCGGTCAAGTGCCTCCGGCGGCGCGCCGATAGGGCCACGAGTCCCGATGCAGTACGCCCTCCCAACCCGAAGCGCACTTCGCGCTCTCGTCGCGCTTGCCGTGGCCACGGTCGCATTCGCGGCCGCGGCCGCCCCTGTGCAGGCGCAGCAGGCCCCCCTCGAGCCCCAGGCGATCCGCCTGGAGCCGGGCGACGGCATGCCCCCCGGATTCCGCGTGCAACCCCGCAAGGCGGTGCGCATGGCGGACGCCCTCCCGGAGGTCCAGGAGGCGATTGCGGAGGACGGGCCGGCCGAGAAGAAGGTGCTCGTGCCGCTCTACTACGTGAGGCACCCGCTGCGCTACGAGATCTCGTACGAGCGCGGCGAGACCACGATCGCCGACATCCACATCGACGGCAGAACCGGCGAGATAGTCGAGAAGTGGACCGGCCCCCAGGCCGCGATGCTGCTGGCGCGCGGGTACTCGCCCTCGGTCGGCGGAGCGCTCAACCTCTGGTACGTCTGGCTCCCTCTGGCCTTCCTCTTCGTGCTCCCGTTCGTGGACCCGCGGCGCCCGTTCCGCCTGCTCCATCTCGACCTGCTGGTGCTGCTGGCCTTCGGCGTGTCCGAGTACTTCTTCAACAAGGGCAACGTGGACGTGTCGGTGCCACTCGTGTACCCGCTGCTCGGCTACCTGCTGATCAGGCTCGGGCTCGCCGGCTTCCGGCCACGCCCGCGCGGCGAGCGCCTGATGCCGTACGCGCGCACCAGCTGGCTCGTGATCGGCCTGGTGCTGCTGATGGTGTTCCGGGTGGGCCTGAACGTGACCAACTCGGTGATCATGGACGTGGGCTACGCGAGCGTGATCGGGGCCGACCGGATCACCACCAAGCAGGACCTGTACGTGGACAACGACATCCACGGGGACACCTATGGCCCGATCACCTACCTGGCCTACGTTCCGTTCGAGCAGCTCTTCCCGAACGACGGCCGCTGGGGCGAGGTGCCCGCTGCGCACGCCGCGTCGCTCGCCTTCGACCTCGCCACCGTGATCGGCCTGATGCTGCTCGGCACCCGGCTGCGATCCGGTGCGGAGGGCCGAAGGCTCGGCGCCGCGCTGGGCTTTGCCTGGACGGCCTATCCCTTCACCCTGCTCGGGCTTCAGGCGAACGTGAACGACGGCCTCGTGGCCGCGCTGCTCGTGTTCGCCCTGCTGGCCCTGTCTTCCCCCGCCAAGCGCGGGCTGATGGTGGGGCTGGCCGCCGGGGCGAAGTTCGCCCCGATCGTGCTCGCCCCGCTCCTGGCCACGGGCACCGGGGAGGAGCCCCGCTCGCGCTCCTGGCTGTACTTCGGGGCCGCGTTCGCGGGCATCGTGGCGCTGCCGCTGGTGCTCTACCTCCCGGACGGAGGCCTCAAGGAGTTCTACGACTGCACGATCGGCTTCCAGTTCGGCCGCGACTCCGTGTTCAGCCTGTGGGGGCTCCATCCCTCGCTCGGCTGGCTGCAGGACATCGTGAAGGTCGCCGGCCTGGTGTTCGCGGCTGCGCTGGCATTCGTGCCGCGCCGTCGCGACCTGCGCCAGGTGGCGGCGCTCGGAGCCGCGGCGCTGATCGCGGCCCAGCTGAGCGTGAACCACTGGTTCTACTTCTACATCCCGTGGTTCACCCCGTTCGCACTGCTCGCGATGTTCGGCGCCTACCGCGCCCACGAGCCCGAGCGCGACGCAGAGCCCGTTGCACAAACGGAGCGGGTCGCGTCCCCCGTCTAAAGGACGCGGGCCGAGCGCCGATACGGATTTAGACCCCAGGTGCCCGGTTCTCCGCGGCGGCTGGATCCAGACCAACCAGACCATCCAGACCGTCACCTCGACAGAGGGGGGAGACAATGCTGCGGAAGCTCAAAGAGCGAGTTCACTCGAGGGAGCCGGGGTTCACCCTGATCGAGCTCCTCGTCGTAATTCTCATCATCGGAATCCTGGCCGCCATCGCGCTGCCGGCGTTCCTTGGTCAGCGCCAGAAGGGCCAGGACGCGAGCGCGAAGTCGAATGCTCGCAACATGGTCTCGGCGCTCGAGTCCTGCTTCGCTGTTTCGAGCAGCTACGCGAGCTGCGACTCGAGCCAGGACGTCACCGCCTCGGGAATCGCAACCGGCACGGGCACGAACCAGGTCGAACTGGCCACGCTCGCGTCCGGCAACTACCGAGTGGTGGCCAAGTCGGCCTCCGGCAACAACTTCACGATCACGAAGCCGGCGAGCGGAGCCGTGTCGCGCACCTGCACCACGACCGGCCAGGGCGCATGCCCCTCTTCGGGGAGCTGGTAGGCGCCGTCCTGGTGGACGGATGCCAGAGAGAAGCCATTACGGATTAAAGCGACACGGCCAGTTGTCGATCTATCCGCGAACGGCCAGTATGCCTCGGCTTTCCGCGGCGGCTGGCAACCAGACCATCCAGACGTCACCTCAAAAGGGGGAGACAAATGCTGCGGAAGCTCAGTGAGCGAGTTCACTCCGGGGAGCGGGGATTTACCCTGATCGAGCTCCTCGTCGTGATCCTTATCATCGGAATTCTGGCCGCCATCGCGCTGCCGGCGTTCCTCGGTCAGCGTCAGAAGGGCCAGGACGCGAGCGCGAAGTCGAACGCTCGTAACATGGTCTCGGCGCTCGAGTCGTGCTACACCAACTCGCAGACGTACGTCGGCTGCGGTACGGCGCAGGACGTGACCGAGTCCGGAATCACCACGGGTACCGGTAACGGCCAGGTGAACCTGGCCACGCTGGCCACGGGTAACTTCCAGGTCGTGGCCAAGTCCGAGTCGGGGAACAACTTCACCATCACGAAGCCTGCCTCCGGTTCGATCACCCGTACCTGCACCACCACCGGCAGCGGCGCCTGCCCCTCCTCGGGTAACTGGTAGCCACAGCTGGTTGAACAAGCAGATCCGCGACGGGCGGGCCTCACGGCCCGCCCGTCGTCGTTTCCGGGCCCCTGAGTAGCTTCCAGCCGCGATGGTGGTCGAGATCGCAGCAGCGGCCGTGCTCGGAGCGCTGATCGGCAGCTTCCTCAACGTGGTCATCCACCGGGTGCCGCTCCGGGAATCCCTGGTGGCCCCGGGTTCACACTGCCCATCCTGCGGCACGCCGCTCGCGCCGTACGACAACGTCCCGCTGGTCTCGTGGCTCGTGCTGCGTGGGCGCTGCCGGCACTGCGGCGCCTCCATCTCGCCGCGCTATCCGATCGTCGAGCTGCTGACCGCGGTCGCATTCGCCGCCGTCGTGGCGGCGCGCGGGTTCGATCAGGACCTCCTGCTCGAGCTTCCCTTCGTGGCGTGCCTGATCGCCCTCGCCGCGATCGACCTGGACCACCGGCTGCTGCCCAACCGGATCGTCTATCCGATGGCCGTCTGGGGAGTGGTGGCCACCGCGCTCACCGACTCCGGCAACCTTCCGGAGCATCTGATCGCGGGCGCCGCCGCCTTCACGTTCCTGCTCGTGGCCGCGCTCGTGTATCCGGCGGGCATGGGGATGGGCGACGTGAAGCTGGCCGGCGCCATGGGCCTCTACCTCGGGCTCTCCATCGCGCCGGCGCTGCTGGTCGCGTTCACGAGCGGCACGGTGGTGGGGGTGGTGATCCTCGCGCGCGAGGGCGCGAGCGCCAGGAAGAAGGCCGTTCCGTTCGGTCTGTTCCTCGCCCTGGGGGGGCTGGTCGGCGTGTTGGCGGGGCCTGAGCTGGTGGACCTTTACAAGGACCATCTGCTGACCTGAATTGCAGGAGATGGGCATCGTCCTTTTTGGGGGTTAAGGCCTCGCCGCCCTCGGCCGATACAGCGGGGGAGCAGGTATGGCCTTTTCCCTCCGAAAGACATCTGAGCGCGGCTCCGTGGGGCTCGACATCGACGGTCGCTACCTGGCGGCCGCTCAGGTCGACGGCACGCGACTCGTTCGCTCCGCCAGCACCAACCTCGCCGAGGGCGTGGTGGGCGACGGCGAGGTGATCGACAAGGCCGCTCTCTCGAACGCGCTCAAGCGCTTCGTGTCGGATGAGGACCTCCCGAAGAACGTGCGCCTCGGCGTGGCCAACCAGCAGATCGTCGTCAGGGTGATCGAGCTGCCGCGCATCGAGGACGAGAAGCAGCGCGAGGCCGCCGTGCGGTTCCAAGCCGCCGAGGCCATCGCCATGCCCTTGAACGAGGCGATCCTCGACCACCAGGTGGCCGGGTTCGCCGAGGCGGCCGACGGAACGCCGCGGATGCAGGTCGTGCTCGTGGCGGCTCGCCGCTCGATGGTCGAGTCGCTGCTGGAGGCCGTGAAGGGCGCCGGGCTCAAGGCCGAGGGTGTCGACCTCGACGCCTTCGCCCTCGTGCGCACGCTCGTCAGCGGCGGCGACGGCGCCGACGAGTCGGCCCGCGTGTTCTGCCACCTCGCCGGAGTGACCAATCTTGCGATCGCAGTCGGATCCGCCTGCTTCTTCACGCGGCCGCTCTCGGCGGTCTGGGACGAGCCGGACGCCGGCTCGCGCCTGGCCGACGAGGTGCGCCTCTCGATCGACTACTACATGACCCAGCCCCAGGCACAGCCTGTGGGCGAGGTGGTCCTGTCCGGCCCCGGCTCGGGCGACGAGCAGCTCGTGGAGAGCCTCGGCGTTCACCTCGGCCTTCCTGTCCGGGTGGCCTGGCCGCTGGGCGGCCTCGACACCTCGGCCCTCGCGCAGGACGAGGACCCGCACCGCTACACCGTGGCGGCGGGACTCTCGCTCGGAGCGTCGGCATGAAGCCCGTCAATCTTCTTCCCCAGGAGGCGCGCCGGCGCCCCGCCGGCGGTCGCGCCGGCAGCTCCTACGTGGTCGTGGGCGTGCTCGGCGCGCTCCTCCTGATGGTGCTCGGCTACGTGGTCGTGTCCAACCAGGCCACCTCGCGCAGCAACGACGCCGCTCAGGCGGAGGCCGAGGCCACCGCTCTCGAGCAGGCTGCCGCGCAGAAGGCCGCCTTCGCCAACTTCGCCCAGATCAAGCAGCAGCGTCTCACGAGCGTGAGCTCGGTCGCGGAGACCCGCTTCGACTGGGAGCGCTTCATGCGCGAGCTCGCGCGGATCATGCCCGAGCGCAGCTGGATCCAGACCGCCGACGCTTCGGTGTCCGGGGATCCGACCAACACCGGAGCGGCCAGCGCCGCGGCCGCCACCGGCGTCGCCGTCGAGCCCACCGCCAACCTTGTGGGCTGCACGCCCGGCCAGACGGACACGGCCACGATGATGGTCCGTCTCCGCAAGCTCTACCGCGTGACAGACGTGAAGCTGAACGAGTCCTCGGTCGAGGCCGTGGGCGGCAGCTCCGGCGAGGCCGAGACCACCGTCGACGCGTGTGGCGCGTACTACAAGTACGACATCACGGTCACGTTCAGCGCGACTTCGCCCGCCACTGAGGCGCCGCGTGGTGCCCTGAGCGTCCCGGCTTCCCTCGGAGGTGGATCGTGACCGTCTCTGATCGCGATCGCAAGATCCTGATGCTGATCATTCCCCTGGTGGTCCTCGCGGGCTACTGGTTCCTGGTCCTCGGTCCCAAGCGGGACGAGGCGTCTGTGGCCGCCGACGAGCTGGCCCAGCAGGAGGCGCGCCTCGACACCGCCGAGGCGGCGGCCGAGCAGGCGAAGAGCGCCGAGAACGCGTTCGAGTCCGACTTCACCGAGGTCGTGCGCCTGGGCAAGGCCATCCCCGCCAGCGTGGACATGCCGGGCCTGATCGTCCAGCTCGACCGCGCCGCGGAGGGCACGGACATCCGCTTCACGAAGATCGCCACTGGCGACCGCGAGGCTGCCGCGGCCCCCGCCGCTGCCGCACCGGCCGCGCCGAGCACCGACGCCTCGGGCACCCCGGTGGCCGCCGGAGGCGAGACTGCCTCGAGCAGCTCCGGCACAGCCGCTGAGTCCGCCAACAACGCGCAGGCCACGGCCAACCAGAACGCGGCCAACGCCGAGCAGTCGGGCGTGGCCCCCACCGACACGCAGACATCCACGGGCGGGATCGACCCGACCGCGCCCGCGACCGACACGGGCGCGACCACCACGACCGGTCTGGAGACGGTGCCGCTCGAGCTCGAGTTCATCGGCGACTTCTTCGACCTGGCCGACTTCTTCCACGACGTCAAGCGCTTCGTACGGGTGGCCCGCCAGAACGTGCTCGTGGGTGGCCGGCTGATCACGGTGGAGGGCGTCCAGTGGTCCAGCGACACGGAACTCTTCCCGCGGCTGAAGGCATCGATCAAGGCCACGGTGTACCTGTCGCCGAAGTCCGAGGGCGCCACGGCCGGCGCGACCCCCCAGGGGCCCAGCGCCGATCCAACGACCCCGGCGGGAACCACGGCCGACGACGGCTCATCCCCGGTCCCGACCGCCACCGCGACCCCCTGACAAAGCCATGAATGACTTCCTGAACGATCTCTGGAGCGACCTGCGCGAGAAGCGCCTCTGGCCAGTGGCTGCGCTGCTGCTCGTGTGTCTGATCGCGGTACCGATCATGCTGTCGAAGCCGACCGAGGAGCCGGCCTCCGTGACGGTCGTCGCGCCTGAGGCAAAGGGCCCCGACGTGGCCCGTGGCCTGGCGGCGCTCACCGTGGCCGAGGACGCGGCCGGCGAGGGATCCACGCTCGACGTGTTCGATCCGAGCAACCCCTTCAAGCCCCCGAAGGACATCATCGCCAACTCCGACGAGTCGACTGACTCGGGGACCGGCACCGGGTCCACCGACACCGGCACCGCCTCGAGCGGGGCGCCGGCGAGCACGGACACGGGCACCGGGACCGGCGGCACCCCGTCCACCCCGGTCGAGACGAAGACGATCGAATACCGCTTCGTGATCGACGGCGGCTTCACCAAGAACGGCAAGAAGAAGCAGTTCGAGAGCCTGAAGACCGTGGGCCTGCTGCCGAACCAGTTGAACCCGCTGCTGGCGTACATCGGTGTCGGAAAGAACCTGGACAACGCGGTCTTCCTCGTGGACACCACGCTGATTCCGGACGCCGATGGCGACGGCAAGTGCAAGCCGAGCAGGGCCAAGTGCGCGTTCCTCTACCTGGGGCCCGGCGAGACGCAGAAGTTCACGACTGCCGATGGCGACACCTACAAGCTGCGCATCAGCCAGATCCGCAAGGTCGAGGTGACCGACGACGAGTCGAGCGACGACGAGTCCTCGGACAACGGCGACGGCGCGACGGGAGCGAGCACGGAGCCGAGCGAGTACCGGTTCTCCTCGCCGCTTCTCACCGACCTGGTGACCGGGCCGGACGACCTTTCAGACGACGGTCCGACGAGCCCATAGGGCACTCGTCCGAGACCGGCGTCCGCATCCTTCGCAAGTAGGGTGTGAGCGCTATGTCTTTTCGCTTCAACACCGCGGGTGAGTCCCACGGGCCGGGCCTGATCACGATCGTCGAGGGCCTGCCCGCGGGGCTCGAGCTCCGGCCCGAGGACCTCGACCAGGACCTCGCGCGGCGCCAGCTCGGCCACGGCCGCGGGGGCCGGATGAAGATCGAGAAGGACCGCGCCGAGGTCATGTCCGGGATCCGCCACGGGCGCACGCTCGGCAGCCCGGTGGCGCTGCGGATCGACAACCGCGACTACGCCAACTGGGAGGAGCGGATGAACCCGTGGCCGGTCGAGGCCGACGTGGACGAGGTCCACCTTCCGCGGCCCGGCCACGCGGACCTCGCCGGTGTCCAGAAGTACGGGTTCACCGACGTCCGCAACGTGCTCGAGCGGGCGAGTGCCCGCGAGACCGCCGCGCGCGTGGCCGCCGGGGCGCTCGCCAAGGCCTTCCTCGCCACGCTCGGCGTGGGCGTGCTGAGCCACGTGACCAGGATCGGCTCGGTCACCGCCCCTGACCGCGCGGAGCTGTCGCCGGCGGACTTCGAAGGCGTGGACGAGTCGCCCGTGCGCTGCCTCGACGCGGAGGCGAGCGCGGCGATGGTGGAGGAGATCAACACGACCCGGAAGGCGAACGAGTCGCTCGGCGGAACGTTCGAGGTGCGCGCGTTCGGAGCCGTGCCGGGGCTGGGATCTCACGTGTCCTGGGAGGAGCGCATCGACGGCCGGCTCGCGCAGGCGGTCATGTCGATTCAGTCGATGAAGGGTGTGAGCATCGGCGACGGCTTCGACCTGGCGGGGCGCGTGGGCTCGAAGGCCCACGACGAGATCTTCTGGTCCGAGGAGCGTGGCTACCATCGCGAGACCAACCGCGCGGGCGGCGTGGAGGGTGGCATGACCACGGGCGATCCGGTGGTCGTCCACGGGGCGATGAAGCCGCTCCCGACCTTGACGAAGCCGCTGCGGTCCGTGGACATCGAGACGAAGGAGCCGGCGCAGGCGCTGCGCGAGCGCACCGACTCGTGCACCGTGCCAGCCGGCGGCGTCGTGGGCGAGTCGATGGTCGCGCTCGTGCTGGCCGCCGCGTACAGGGAGAAGTTCGGCGGCGACCACATCGACGACGTGCACGCCGCGCTCACCGCCTACATCGAGCGGATCGGATGGAGGCGCGGGTAGCGGCAGATCAGGTGCCGGGGGCACGCGCCGGCGAGCGGGCGCTCGTGCTCGTGGGCTTCATGGGCGCCGGCAAGTCCACCGCGGCCCGCACGGCCGCGGCAGAGCTTGGCGTGGAGGCGGTCGACTCGGACCGGGAGCTCGAGCGGCGGCTGGGCGAGCCGATCCAGTCGTTCTTCGAGCGCGAGGGCGAGGCCGCATTCCGCGCACGCGAGGAGGAGGTGGTGCTCGAGCTGCTGGCCGGCGCCCGCGGCGCCGTGGTGGCGCTCGGCGGGGGCTCGGTGCAGTCCGAGGCCGTCCGCGATGCGCTGCGCGTCCACACCGTCGTGCAGCTCGAGGTCGACCCGGTGGACGCGTGGCGGCGCGCCTCCGGAGGCGGCCGCCCGCTGGCGCGCGACCAGGGCCGATTCGAGCAGCTCCACCGTGACCGCCAGCCGGTCTACGCGGCGGTGGCCGACGCCGTGCTGCCTCCCGGCGGCCGCGACGCGATCCGCGCCGCGCTGCCGGCGCTGATGGCGCTCGCGGAGGCACCAGAGGGCACGAGGCTCGTCTGGGCGGGATCCGCCTCGGGGGCGTACCCGGTGTTCTTCGGCCACGGGCTGATCGCGTCGGGGTTCGCCTACCCGGCCGGAGGGCGCCGCTTCGTGGTCACGGACTCGAACGTGGCCCGGCACCACCCGGTTGACGGCCAGGAGCGCATGGCGATCGAGCCGGGGGAGGAGCGCAAGACGCTGGCCGCTGCCGAGGACGTGCTGCGCTGGCTGGCGCGCTCGGGGGCCGAGCGCGGCGACCTTGTGGTGGCCGTGGGCGGCGGAGTGGTGGGCGATCTGGCCGGCTTCTGCGCCGCCGTGTACCAGCGCGGGATGCGCCATGTGCAGGTGCCCACCACGCTGGTGGCCCAGGTGGACTCCGCGTACGGCGGGAAGACGGGCGTGGACCTGCCGGAGGGCAAGAACTACGCCGGCGCCTACCACCAGCCGGCCGCCGTGCTGTGCGATCCCGCCGCGCTGGCCACGCTCGAGCCCGCCGAGCTGGCCGCCGGCCACGCGGAGGTGGTCAAGACCGCGCTGATCGCGGGCGGCCCGCTGTGGGCGCGGGTGCGCCAGGGCGGGGAGCCGGATCTCGACACGATCATGGGCTGCGCGCGCACGAAGCTCGCGGTGGTGGCCGAGGACGAGCGCGACGCCGGGCGCAGGCAGGTGCTCAATCTCGGGCACACGGTCGGCCACGCGATCGAGTCCGCCACGAGCTATGCGCGCTACCGCCACGGCGAGGCGGTGGGCATCGGCCTGCTGGCGGCCCTCCGCCTCTCGGGCCGCGACGCCCTGCGGACCGAGGTGTCCGAGCTGCTGGCGGCGCGCGAGCTTCCACTGACCTTCGAGGGCGCGAGCGTGGACGATGTGATCGCGCTGGTGGAGCGCGACAAGAAGCGTGCCGGCGGCCGCGTGCCGTTCGTGCTCGTGGAGGCGCCCGGCGAGGTCACGCCCGGGCACCACGTGGACGCGGACCGGCTGCGCGCCGCGGTGGAGGAGGTGCACGCCGGATGAACCCGCGCGTGGACGTGCTCCACGGCGTGAACCTCGACATGCTCGGCCGGCGCGACCCGGCCCACTACGGCACGCTCACGCTCACCGAGCTCGAGGTGAAGGTCAAGCGCTTCGCGGACGACCTGGGCATCGACGTGGCGTTCTTCCAGACCAACCACGAGGGCGAGTTCTGCGAGTCGCTCCACCGCGCCACCGAGAAGACGGACGCCCTCCTGCTCAATCCCGGCGCCTGGACGCACTACTCGTACGCGATCCGCGACGCCCTCGAGGTGGCGGCCCTGCCCGCCGTCGAGGTGCACCTCTCGGCGGTGGACGAGCGCGAGGAGTGGCGGCGCGTGTCCGTGATCCGCGACCTCTGCGTCGGCAGCGTGCAGGGCCAGGGAGTGGACGGGTACCGTGAGGCGCTGATCATGCTGCAGGAGGCGCTCGACACGTGAACGTCCAGGCACCCGAGGCAGCCGCCGTCGAGGCGCGCACGGACCGGCTGGTGGCGCGGCTGGCCGAGCCGGGTCTCGACTGCCTGCTCGTCACGAACCTCCTGAATGTGCGCTACCTCACCGGTTTCACCGGCACCAACGGCGCCTGCATCGTGACCCCGAACGAGCGCCTCTTCGTGACCGACTTCCGCTACGTGGAGCAGGCCGAGGCCCAGGTGATCGGCTACGAGCGGGTCGAGGCGAGCCGCGACATGCTCGGCGACCTCGCCGGGCGCCTGCGCGGGCGGGCGGGCTTCGAGGACGCCGACGTGAGCGTCGCGAAGCACGCGAAGCTCGGGGAGAAGCTTGCCTCGGGGGTGGAGCTCGTGGCGGCCGGCACGCTCGTGGAGGAGCTGCGCGAGGTTAAGGACGCCTCCGAGGTCGCGGCCATGCGCGCGGCCACCGAGCTGGCCGACGCCGCCTACCGCGACATGCAGGAGCGCGGCCTGGTGGGCCGGACCGAGCGCGAGGTGGCGATCACCGCCACGCGGGCGATGGTGGACATGGGGGCGGAGGGGCCGTCGTTCCCGCCGATCGTGGCGTCCGGCGCCGCGGGCGCGCTACCTCACGCCACGCCGCGCGACGTGGAGATCCCGTCCGGCGTGCTGGTGGTGGTGGACATGGGCGCGAAGGTGGACGGCTACTGCTCGGACTGCACGCGTACGTTCGCCACCGGTCCGCTCGACGACGACGCCCGCGAGGTCTATGAGCTGGTGCTGCGCGCGCAGGAGGAGGCCCTTGCGGCCACTCGCGCAGGCGCCGAGGTGTCGGCGGTCGACGGGGTGGCCCGCGCGATCGTCGAGGCGGCGGGCCACGGTGAGCGCTTCGGGCACGGCCTCGGCCACGGCGTGGGGCTCGAGGTGCACGAAGGGCCGCGGGTGGCGAAGACGGCGAGTGGCAGCCTCGAGGTGGGCAACGCCGTGACGGTCGAGCCCGGCGTGTACGTGCCGGGCGAGCTGGGCGTTCGGATCGAGGACCTCGTGATCGTGACCGCGGGCGAGCCCGATGTGCTCACCGGGTTTCCCAAGGACCTCGTAACCACGGATTGATCTTTCTCGCCGGCGTGGCTGCCCTGCTGGGCGCGCTGGTGCAGTCGGCCACCGGGTTCGGCTTCGCGCTGGTGCTGAGCCCCGCGCTTTTCGCCGTGCTCGATCCCTACGAGGCGGTCACCACGATGCTGCTGCTGGGCCCGCCGCTCAACGTGCTGGTGCTGCTCGACTCGGGTCGCCACGAGGTGCAGATGGGGTTGCTGGCACCGATGCTCGCGGCGGCGCTGCCCGGCCTGGCGCTGGGCGTGCTGGCGCTGGAGGCGCTCTCGAAGCCTGTCCTCCAGGTGGCGGTGGGCGCGGCGGTGGTGCTGGCGGCCGCCTGGCAGATGCACCACCGGGCGCGGTCGGCTGCGCCGGGTGGTGGCGGCAGGGCGCCGGCCTTGGCGGCGGGAGTCGTGAGCGGGGCTCTCACCACGTCGATCAGCATCAGCGGCCCTCCGATCGTCCTGTGGCTGGAGGCGCGCGGACTGCGCCCCGGCGCGCTGCGGGCCTCGCTGGCCGCGTCGTTCCTGGCCCTCAACCTGGCCGGCGGCGTGGTGGTCGTGGTGGCCGGCGGCACCGGCGCGGTGCGCCTCGACGTGCTCGCCCCGCTGCTCGTGCTGACACTGGTGGGCCACGCGCTGGGGATGCGGGCGTTCCGGCGGCTCGCGGGACCGCGCTTCTCGCTGGTGGCGCTGGGCCTGGTGGTCTGCGCCGGCCTGGCGAGCCTGGGGGCCGGGCTGGCGTCGCTGTAGGCGAGCGGCGCAATGGCGCTTGCACCCCGCCCCCTTGGCATGCGAACATGTGTTCGTATAGATGGTCATCTGCGTTCTCTACCCCCGCTTCGAGCTCTTGGCCGCTCTCGGGGACCGGAGGGCGCTCCTCTCCGAGCCCGCCGCACTGGCGCCGGAGGCGGGCCGCGAGCAGGTGCTGGGGGAGGTGTCGGCGCCGGCCGAGGCCTTCGGGGTGGTCCGGGGGATGCGGCTGGGCGAGGCGCTCGCGCGCTGTCCCGCCCTCCGGCTCGTACCTCCGGATCCCGAGGGGTCGCGCTCGCTGTGGGGACACGTGCTCGACCGGCTGGAGGGGATCGGGGCGGGGGTGGAGTCGGATCGCTCGGGGGCTGCGTTTTTCGAGGCGCGACCGCTCGAGGGCATGCACGGAGGCCGCCTCGACGGGGTGCTGGCGGCTGCCCGGCGGGCGCTCGGGCCGGGGGCGCGCTTCGGGTCCGCGCCCAGCCGCTTCGCCGCGCACGCCGCGGCGCTCCGGGCGCGTCCGCGCCGGCGCGGCGCCGGCGGAGGCCCTTCCGGGGGTGCGGTCGTGGTCGAGGAGCGAGCCACGCGGGAGTTCCTCGCTCCGCTGCCGGTCTCGCTCCTGCGCACCCGGCCGGAGCTTCAGGCGCTGCCGGAGATCCTCGAGCAGCTCGGGATCAGGACGCTGGGCGAGCTCGCCGCGCTGCCGTCGCGCGCGCTGGCCGAGCGGTTCGGGCATCCGGGGCTGCTCGCGCTCGACCTGGCCCGGGGGCGCGACACGGAGCTCGAGCCGCGGCGGCCGCCCGAGCCGGTCAGCGAGCGGCTCGACCTGCCGGAGGCCGCCTCGGGACAGCAGCTCGAACGTGCTCTGGAGCTGCTCGTGGCCCGGGTGCTCGCCCGGCGCGAGCGACGGGGGCGCTCGCTCAGGGGACTCGCCATGTCCGCGCGCTTCGTGGCCGGAGGCACCTGGCGGCTGGCCGTGACCCTGCGGAGGGCCAGCGCCGATCCGGCTCGGATCCGGCTCGTCCTCGCGCCGAGGCTCGCCGAGCTGCCGGCGCCGGCGGAGTCGCTCGCCCTCGAGGTGGAGGCATTCGGCCCGCCGGCGCACGACCAGGGGCAGCTGCTGGACGAGGCGGGCGCCGTCCGGCGCGCACGGCTGGGCGAGGCGGTGCGCCAGGCGCGTCAGGCGGCCGGCCCGGACGCGGCTCTGCGGGTGCTGGACGTGGACCCGGACTCGCGGATCCCGGAGCGCCGCGCGGTCCTGGCGCCGTTTCCGGATTGGCAGGCCCCGTGAACCCGAGCGGCGCGCGCCGCCTTGGCGCCCCCCGGCCGGTGGCCGTCAGAACGGACGAGCGCGGCGTGCCGATCGCCGTCGCGGGGGTGGCGGTCGAGGGGGTCAGGGAGGAGTGGGTGGTGGAGGATCGCTGGTGGACGCCGCGCCCGCTGCGGCGCCGCTATTTCGAGCTCGTGCTCGCAAATGGACGCAATGCGGTCGTCTTCCGCGATCTCGTGGCCGGGAAATGGCTGTCCCAGCGGGCGTGACTAAACACCCTGCGCCGGCCCGCCGATAACTAACAAGTGCCGCGGCCATCGCGCTTGCCTGTCATCCGTTTTTCGCTGGGTGGAATCCCGTGCTGAACACGGGATCCCTGACCGTGATCGGCAGGCTGGGCGCCATGTTCGAGCGCACCGCGTCGGTGCGCACCGAAGAGGACCTCCAGCACGTGCTGTGGCAGGTGGCGCACACGATCGGCGAGACGCTCGGCTACCGCGCCGTGGTGGTGAACATCTACCGGCCGGCCTTCGACGACATGTTCACGGCGGCCGCGGTGGGCTCCGACGACTCGGTCGAGCTGCTGCTCGGCCAGACCACGCTGCGGGAGAGCTGGATGCCCCTGTTCGCGCCCGGGTTCGAGCGGCGAGGCGCCTACTTCGTCCAGCAGGGCGAGTTCGACTGGGACCGGATTCCCGGTCGCACATACACGCCGGAGATCGAGCCCACGGACGACCCCGACGCCTGGCAGGCGGACGACGCGCTCTTCGTGCCGCTCCGCGGCACCAGCGGGAAGCTCCTCGGAGTGGTGTCGGTGGACGAGCCCGAGAACGGGCGCCGGCCGAGCGACGCGGACCTCGACGCCCTCGTGGCCGCCTCCAGGCACGCGGCCCTGGCGATCCGGATCGCGCAGGACGTGGCCTCGGCGGCACAGCACCAGCGGATGCTCGAGCACGTGCTCGAGGTGTCGGCCCGGCTGGCCCAGGCGGGTGACGTGCCGGCCCTCCTCCAGTCGGTGTGCGACGGCATCCGCGACGCGCTCGCCTTCGACAAGGTCGTGATCGAGCTGGCCGACGAGCCGCGCGGCACGCTAGTGCCGGTGGCCGCCGCCGGCTGGATGGTGGACGCCCCGGCCGTGAACCCGGGCATGAGCATGGACTCCTTCGCGCCCCTCTTCACCCCCGAGTTTGAGGTGGCGGGCTGCTACCTCGTCCCGCACGACGCCGCCGAGATCCGCCTCGGCCCCAAGAGCATCGAGTACCAGTCCGAGCTGAACGGCCGCGGGCCGCACGCGTGGAACCGCCACTGGCTGCTCGTGCCGCTGTCGGAGCCGGACGGGCGCCGGATCGGACTGATCTGGGTGGACGACCCGCGCGACCGGCTGCTGCCGTCGCGCACCCGGATGCAGGCGTTGCGGCTGTTCGCCAACCAGGCCATGTCGGCGCTCCACTCGGCAGATCAGGTGGTGCGGCTGCGCTACGAGGCCACCCACGACCCGCTCACCTCGCTTCCCAACCGGCGCGCGCTGCTGGCGCGGCTGCCGCAGGAGGTCGAGGCGAGCAAGCGCGCGGCCGGGACCTTCTCGCTCGTGCTCTGCGACATGGACAACCTGAAGACGCTGAACGACACGCTCGGGCACGAGGCGGGCGACGTGGCCCTGAAGCTCCTGGCGGGCGCGCTGCGCAGCGGGCTGCGCCGGGGCGACGACGCCTACCGGCTCGGCGGTGACGAGTTCGCGGTGGTGCTGCCCGGAGCGTCGCGGCTGGACGCGGAACGGGTCACGCGCCGGCTGCGCGAGGCCACCGCCGCCTGCGCCGCGGAGCCGGTGAAGGCGATCGAGGCGAGCTTCGGCATCGCCGTCCACGAGGCCGACGAGCCGCCGGACCGGCTGATGGCCCGCGCCGACGAGGCGCTCTACGGGGAGAAGCGCAGGCGCGAGTCGGCGGCCTGAGGTCGGCCCGCGGGTTTGTCAGGGCCGTGGCGACCAGGCGGCGTGGCCGTCGATGCCGGCCGTGTTGGTGAGGTTGGTCTGGTCGCTCCCGTCGGCGTCCATCGCGTAGATCTCCTGGTTGCCGTCGCGCATGCTCATGAAGGCGATCTTGGTGCCGTCAGGCGACCAGGCCGGCTCGAAATCGACGGCCGGGTTGGCAGTGAGGTTGGTGGGGTTGGAGCCGTCGGCGTCCATCGCGTAGATCTCGAAGTTGCCGTCGCTGTCGCTGATGAAGGCGATCTTGGTGCCGTCAGGTGACCAGGCCGGCCCGAAGTCGTAGCCCGCGCGGTTGCTGACGTTGGTGGGGTTGGAGCCGTCGGCGTCCATCACGTAGACCTCTCCGTTGCCGGTGCGGGCGGTGGCGAAGGCGATCCTGGTGCCGTCAGGGGACCAGGAAGGCCCGGTGTCGTCGCTGCCGTTGTTGGTGAGGTTGATCTGGTTGCCGCCGTCGGCGTCCATCACGAAGATCTCGTTGTTGCCGCCGTGGTTGCCGACGAAGGCGATCTTGGTGCCGTCAGGCGACCAGGCCGGCGCGAAGTCGTGAGCCTCGTTGTCGGTGAGGTTGGTCTGGTTGCTCCCGTCGGCGTCCATCACGTAGACCTCCTGGTCGCCGCCGTAGTTGATGGCGTAGGCGATCTTGGTCCCTTCGGGCGACCAGGCCGGGTCGAAGTCATTGCCCACGATGTTGGTGAGGTTGGTTTGGTCGCTCCCGGCGGCGTCCATCGCGTAGATCTCCAGGTTTCCGGTGCGGTCCGTGGTGAAGGCGATTCCGGAGGTGCCCCCGGCGGGTTTGGTGGTGAAGGTGCGGTTGGTCTGGCAGACGACCCTGGCGGGGTCTTCTTCCTCGTCCTTGACGCAGAGCTGGAAGTGGTAGGTGGTGTCGGCGTCGAGGCCGGCGACCGGCTGGGACACCCGGTGCGGCTGGTCGTCCGCGATCGCGATGGTGCGATGTGGGGTCTCGGCTCCGTAATCGGTGGTCTCGCCGTAGCGCCACCAGAACTCGGTGTCGCCGGCGAAGCTCGAGTAGATGTCGGCGTTCAGCGTCGCGCCCGTGTCCGACAGGTACGTCGTGGGCTTCGGATCGCCCGCGGCGCAGCCGGCGATCAACAGCACGACAAGCACAGCGGCGGCGGCGGCGAGGCCACGACTCATTTTTCACATCTCCCCTGCTAGGGACCCGGAGGGCGTCGAACGAACGTAACCCAACCCGCGGGGAGGTGCGCCAGGCAACCCTGCACCCTTGACCGGAATGCGAACATGTGTTCGTGTCCTACGTGGAGCTCCATTGCCACTCCGCTTACTCGTTCCTCGACGGGGCATCGCACCCCACAGAGCTTGCGGGGGTCGCCGCCGAACAGGGCCACGGCGCCCTGGCGCTGACCGACCACGACGGCCTTCACGGCGCCATGGAGATGGCGGGCGCGCTGCGCGCCCTCGGGGTGCGCCCGATCACCGGAGCGGAGCTCACGCTCGACGACGGCACCCACCTCACGCTCCTGTGCGAGACCCGCCAGGGGTATACGAACCTCTGCCGGCTGATCACCTCTGCCCACTGGCGCACCCGGCGCTGGGCGCGCGAGGGCTGGACCGAGCCGGCGCCCGGCGTGCGCGCAGGGAGGCGGCCCGGCCAGGACCCGCTCGACGACCAGCCGGCAGTGACGCTCGAGGAGATCGAGCACCACGCCGAGGGGCTCGTGTGCCTGTCGGGCTGCGCCCGCGACGGTGCGGTGGCCAGCCGGGTGGAGGCGGGCGACCATCCCGGCGCGGCCGCGGTCGCGCGCAGGCTGCTGCGGGCCTTCGGGCCTGAGCGCCTGCGCATAGAGCTCCAGCGGCCCTTCGCCCGCAACGACCGCCGCCGCAACCGACTGCTCGGCGAGCTGGCCGAGCGGCTCGGGGTGCCGTGCGTGGCCACCGGCAACGTGCACGTCCACGCGTTCGAGCGCGTGGCGCTCCAGGACGCGATGGTGGCCGTCCGCCTCGGCGCCACCCTCGACGAGACGGAGCCCAGGCGGCGCGGCAACTCCTCTCACGTGCTCGCCCCGCCCGAGCGGATGGCCGAGCGTTTCCGCGAGCATCCCGGCGCAGTGGCCGAGACCGGCCGGCTGGCGGAGCGCCTGCGCTTCGACCTCACCGAGGACCTCGGCTACCGCTACCCCGGGTCGGAGGACGAGACCGCCGACCGGCGCCTGGCCGAGCTGTGCGGGTCGCGCATGGACGAGCGCTACGGCCGCCGGAGCATCCGAGCGGCTGCCGAGGGCAGGCTCGAGGAGGAGCTGCGCGTGATCCGCCACCTCGGGCTGTCCGGCTTCTTCCTCCTTCATCGCGACCTGCTCGAGCTGGCGCGGGAGGTGGCGGTGGACGTGCGCGGCCCCGAATCCGCCCGCCGGCTGCTGCCGCCCGGTCGCGGTCGCGGCTCGAGCGTGTCGTCGATCGTCTGCTACCTCACCGGCCTCTCGCATGTGGACCCGGTGGAGAACGAGCTGTTCCTCGGGCGCTTCCTGAACGAGGAGCTCACCGCGCTCCCGGACATCGACCTCGACTTCCCGCGTGACGTGCGCGACGTGCTCATCCCGCGCGTGCACGACCGCTACGGGCGCGATCGCTGTGCGCTGGTGGCCGCGTTCGCCACCTTCCAGGTGCGCTCGGCGGTGCGCGACTTCGCGAAGGCGCTGGGGCTGCCGCCGGGCGAGATCGAGCGGCTGGCCCGCGCCGTGGACCCCTGGAAGACCCGCAACGACATCGAGGGCGACGTGCCGCCCGGCCGCTCGCCGCGCTGGGAGGCGCTCGTACGGCTCGCGCGCGACGCCTGGAGCCTCCCGCGCCACCAGTCCCAGCATCCCGGCGGCATGGTCATCTCCACGCAGCCGCTGATCGACCTCTGTCCCGTCCAGCCGGCGTCGATGGAGGGACGCCAGATGGTGCAGTGGGACAAGGACTCCTGCGGCGACGCGGGCTTCCTCAAGATCGACCTGCTCGGCCTGGGGATGCTCTCGGCGGTCGAGCGCTGCGTGGACGAGATCGCCCGCGTCCGGGGCGAGCGGATCGACCTCTCGCGCATCCCCTACGACGACAAGGAGGTCTACGGGAGCATCCAGGAGGCGGAGACGATGGGCGTCTTCCAGATCGAGAGCCGGGCCCAGATGCAGAGCCTCGTGCGCACCCGCCCGGAGAACCTCGACGACCTCACGGTCCAGGTGGCGCTGGTGCGCCCCGGGCCGATCCAGGGCGGCGCGGTGCATCCCTACATCGAGCGCCGCAAGCGGCTGCGCGAGGACCCCTCGTTCCAGGTGCCCTACCTGCACCCCTCGCTCGAGCCGGTGCTGCGCGACACCCTCGGGGCGATCGTCTTCCAGGATCAGGTCCTGGAGGTGGCGATGGCCTTCGCGGGCTTCCGGGCAGGCGAGGCCGAGGGGCTGCGCCGGGCGATGAGCCGGCGCCGCTCGGAGGCGGCCATCCGCGCCTACGAGGAGAAGTTCGTGGCCGGCGCGATGGCCAACAGCGCCTCGCGCGAGGTGGCCGAAAAGGTCTGGTCGCAGATCGTCGGCTTCTCCGGGTTCGGCTTCCCCAAGGCGCACTCGGCGGCCTTCGGCCTGCTCGCCTACCAGTCCACCTGGCTGCGGGTGCACTACGGGCCGGAGTTCCTGTGCGCGTTGCTGAACGAGCAGCCGATGGGGTTCTACCCGCCGGACACGCTTGTGCACGAGGCGCAGAGGCGAGGGATGGCCGTGCTGCCGCCGTCGGTGGTGCTGAGCGCGGCGGAGTGCCGGGTCGAGCGTGTTGGCCTTGGCGCGCGGGGCCTGTCTCCGGCAGCGATCACCGTTCCAGCTCGCAAGCTCACTGATCCGGTAATCGCCGCCGTCGCCACCCGCGCGAGGGGCGCCGCGGCTGATGAGCCTGTCCGGCCGGGGTTTGGGTTTGAGCGGAAAAACACTGAGGGTCCTGGCCTCGCCGTCCGGGTCGGCCTCGGCTACGTCAACGGTGTTCGGGAGCAGGAGGTGCGGGCCATGGTCGAGGAGCGGGAGCGGGGTGGGGGCTGGCGCTCGCTCGGGGACCTCGCCGGGCGCTCGGGTGCGTTCGCCGAGACGCTCGGCCGGCTCGCCTGGGCCGGGGCGTGCGACGAGCTGGTGGACGGCGCGGAGGAGTCACGGCGCCGGCGGGCGCTGTGGGAGCTTGGGGTGGCGGTGCCGGGCAACTCGGTGCCGGAGGGCACCCAGCTCGCCCTACCGCTCGACCCCCATGAGGGGCCCGAGCTTCGCGCCCTGTCTGCCTGGGAGCGGATGCTGGCCGACTACGGGTCCACCGGGATCACGCTGCGTGAGCATCCACTGGAGCTGATGCGGCCGAGCCTGCCGGGCGACCTGCGCACGAGCGAGGAGCTCGAGCGCCACCAGGACGGGAGGCGGGTGAGGGTGGCCGGCCTGGTGGTGGCCCGCCAGCGGCCCGCGACCGCCAAGGGAGTCACGTTCATGCTGCTCGAGGACGAGCGCGGCACGATCAACCTCATCATCCCCCCGCCGGTCTACGAGCGCTTCAGGCTGGCCGTGCGGTCAGAGCCGCTGCTGCTGGCCACCGGTCGTCTCGAGCGCCGCGAGGGCACGATGAACGTGGTGGTGGACCGGATCGAGCGCCTCGAGCGCCCCGACCTGCCGCGCGCAGAGATCAAGCACATCGAGCCGCGCCGCTCCTGGAGCACCGAGACCCAGGAGGAGGCCGACCTGCGGGCGGTGGTGCCGGTGGCCAACAGCTTCGGGAGGCGCGGCTGACGCCTTGGCGCGCGGGGCCTGTCTCCGGCAGCGATCACCGTTCGAGCTCGCAAGCTCACTCATCCGGTAATCGCCGCCGTCGCCACCCGCGCGAGGAGCGTCCCCGCTTGACGGATTACTCGAATGCGTTCGGTGGAGGGACGGGCGTCACGGGTGCCTGGAGGCATCGCCCAGCGCGCCCAAGCTCCCGGACCGTCACCATTCGCCGGTGATGTCAGGCCGCATCGTCGTCGGCACGTCCAGCTGGGCCGATCCGGGCTTCGTCAAGGATTGGTATCCGCCGAAGCTCCCGGCCAAGGAACGACTGCCGTTCTACTCCCAGCGCTTCGAGGCGGTGGAGCTGAACGCGAGCTTCTACGCCATTCCCGACCGCAACGTGGTCCGCGGCTGGGTGGACGCCACGCCGGACCACTTCACCTTCGACGTGAAGGTGCACCGGGCGCTGTCCAGGCACTCCGCCCAGATCGACTCCCTGCCCCCGGACCTGCGCGACGACGTGAAGACGAACGAGCGCGGCCGGGTGCTGCTCACCGAGGAGCTCGAGGAGACGCTGGCCCGGCGGCTGGTGGAGGAGACCGCGCCGCTGGCCGAGGCCGGCAAGCTGGGCGCCTTTCTCATTCAGATGACCCCGGCGTTCGCGCCGGGCAAGCGCGAGCTGAGCGAGCTCGACAACCTGGTTTCCGTGCTGCGCTCGCGACCGGTGGCGATCGAGCTACGGCACCGCGCCTGGGTTTCGAAGGACCGCATCGACGCCACGCTCGGGTGGTTTAGCGACCGGGGGGTGGCGTTCGTCTGTGTGGACGCGCCGCCGGGAGAGCACGTGCCGATCATGCCGCCGATAGACGCCGCGACCCGGGACGACCTGGCCTACTTCCGCATCCACGGGCGCAACACGGACGGCTACATGACCGGCAAGACCGTGGCCGAGCGATTCGGCTGGCGCTACGAGGACCACGAGCTCGAGGAGATCGGCGAGCGCACGCGAGCGCTCGCGGAGAGCGCCGGCGAGGTGCACGTGCTGTTCAACAACAACCGCGACGACGACGCGCCCACCGCCGCCCTGCGGTTCCGCGCGCTGCTGGGCCAGGAGCCCACCGCGGAGGAGCAGCTGACCCTTGAGTGA
Organism: uncultured Thermoleophilaceae bacterium; assembly: GCA_963764665.1. GTDB lineage: Bacteria > Actinomycetota > Thermoleophilia > Solirubrobacterales > Thermoleophilaceae > JACVRW01. The sequence goes on from CAVXTL010000009.1 coordinate 34,391, forward strand.
GCGCGCACGGTTGCGGCGGTGGCCGGTTCTGGCGGTGCTGGCCGTATGCCTCTGCGCAGGCCCCGCGCGGGCGGCGGATCCCGAGCACGACAGCTTCGAGGCCGCCGAGGGAGGCACGGCCGACGTGCCGGCGCAGGTGGACGACGCCCGCGACGAGCTGAAGGAGGACCTGGGTAGCCAGGGCCTCCTGACCGTGGACGACGCGAGCGGCGCGGTGCGCTTCCTCGCAAAGCTCGACGGGTTCCTGGACAGCACGCCGAGCGACGATCCCGCCGGCGCCGCACGCGACTACCTGACCGACCAGGCCGAGGTCTTCGGACTCGAGGCCGCGGACGTCGGGGACCTGCGCGTGACCGGCCAGGACAGCTCGGAGGGAATCCAGAGCGTCGAGTTCATGCAGTCGGTGGACGGGGTGCCGATCGTGGACGCGTCGCTGGAGGCGCATCTCGACGAGGACGGCCGCCTGCTGGCCATCACGGGTGGGCTGGTGCCCGATCCGACGCTGGAGAGCACCGACCCCGCCGTCAGCCGCGACGAGGCGCTCGACGCGGCCGCCGAGGGCGTGGCCGGTCCGGACACGGCATACGACGGCGAGCTCGTGGCGTACACCTCCGGGGACGAGCTGCGGCTGGCCTGGCGGGTAATGGTCAACGCTTCGTCCACCGGTAACTACGACACGCTCGTGGACGCCGAGACGGGTGAGGTGGTGCGACGGTCGAACCTCGTCAAGTTCGCCGGGCAGGCCACGGTGTTCGACAACCATCCCGGCAGCGGGTACGGGGGCGCCGCCACCACGCGCTCGATCGCGCCCTACCTGGACCCCAGCCCCACGCGGCTGAGCGGGCCGAACGCGCACGCCTTCGTGGACAGCGACGATCTGGTGCCCGGCACGGGCTTCAACGTGTTCGCGCCGCCCCCGGGCGGCGAGACGTCACCCAGCGCCGGCACCGACTTCCTCTACCCCTTCGGGGAGTACCTGACCGCGGACTACGACTGCGGCGCGGCGTTCCGCTGCAGCTGGGATCCGAAGACGCCGTTCGACTGGACCGCCGACGGCGACCAGGCGGCCACCCAGCTCTTCTACTACGTGAACCGCTTCCACGACCATCTGGAGGCCGCGCCCGGCATCGAGTTCACGCAGGACAGCTTCGAGGGCGCCGGCAGGGTGGTGGCCCAGGCCCAGGACGGCGCCGCCAGGCAGGACGTGACCGGCGACACGCCCGGGTTCCCGGGCGCCAACCACGTGAACAACGCGAACATGCTGGTGCTCCCCGCCGGCTGGGCGCCCGGCGCGCTCATGCAGATGTACCTCTGGGATCCCACGCGCGACCCGGACCTCGACGAAGAGCCCAACTACAGGCCCGTGCACGGCGGCGACGACCCCTCGCTCGTCTACCACGAGTACGCGCACGGGCTCACCAACCGGCTGGTGACCGACGGTCAGGGCTTCGGCGCGCTGAACGGGGCGCAGGCGGGGGCGATCGACGAGGGCACGGCGGACTGGTACGCGCTCGACTACCTGGTGGGCAATGGCGACGATCCCTTCGTGCCGGACGACGGGAGCGCCCCCGACGTGACCCTGGCCGGCTACGAGGTCGACGGTCCCACCGGCCTGCGCACGCCAGGCGATCGACTGCCCGGTGGGGGAGAACGATCCGTCCTGTCCCAACGCGGGCGGCAGCGCCGGCGGCGGCGGATACACCTACGGCGACTTCGCCAAGATCCGCGGCGGCGCCGAGGTCCACGACGACGGCGAGATCTGGGCGCAGACGCTCTGGCAGCTGCGGATGCGCCTGATCGACGCCTACGGATCGGCGCTCGGCATCACCCGCGCGCGGACGCTCGTCACGAACGCCCTGAGGCTGTCGCCATCGAACCCGTCGTTCCTCGACATGCGCAACGCGATCCTGCTCGCCGACGAGGCGCCCGGCATCAACGGCGTGGACAGGACGCTCATCTGGGACGTATTCGCGAGCCGGGGGATGGGATACGCGTCGTCCGCGGTCGACACCGACGACGTGCACCCGCTCGAGGACTTCAGCCGGCCGCCGGCGCCCGCTGCCGGAACCGGCAGCGTGGCCGGCACGGTTCGCGACCTGAACACGGGGCGGCCGCTCCCGGGCGCGCTCGTGGCCTTTGCGGGCCACGACAGCGGACTGGGCGAGGACCTGTCCACGCGCACCACCGCCGACGGGAGCTACCGGATCGACGGTGTGCCCGCACCGCGCGTGTGGAGCTTCCTCACCGTCGCCGCCGCCGGCGGCTACGACCGCGTGCGCATCCCCAGCGTGGTGGTCACGCGCGGCGCCGTGGCCACGCGCAACGTCAGCCTCCGGCGCAATTGGGCGCTGGCCTCCGGCGGCACGATCGCAAGCGCCTTGGCCGGGCCGGACCTCACGGACCTCGGCTGCGGCCCGGCCTCGTCGATCGACGGGACCCGGCGGAGCGTCTGGAGCACCTACCTGTCAGGTCCCGGCTCGGTCACGCCCGGACCCAAGGAGCTGCTGCTCACCCTGCCGGGGCCGATCACGGTCGGAGAGGTGAGGATCGACCCGAGCAGCGGCTGTGGCGATCCGGCGGCTTCGGCGCTCGGCGGCTACGTGCTGCAGGTGTCGGCCACCGGCGCGGCCTTCTCCACGGTCGCCCAGGGCACCTTCGGGTCAGCCAACGTGGGCAGAACCAATGCCGTAACGCTCAGCTCCCGTCCGGGGGGCGTGCGCTTCGTGAAGCTGCGGGCACTGAGCTCGCAGGGTGGCTCCAGGGCCGTGGACGTGGCTGAGATCCAGATTTACGGACCGCTCCCGACCACTCCGCCGCCTCCGCCCGGGCCGCCCGATCCGCCTGTCAAGAAGCTCAAGTTCCTGACCTCGCGCGCGAAGCTGAGCAAGCGCAGGGCGTTCGTGTGGAAGCTGGAGGGGCCGAAGGGCGCGCGGGCGAACGCCCAGTTCACCGTGAAGGTCCGGAAGGGCCGCACCACCCGCAAGCTGGTCCTGGCCAGGTCCGCCTTCCGCCTGAGCACCTCCACAGGGCGGGCGCGCGTGGTGGTGCGAGTGTCGCGCCGGACGCTCCGGCGCATCCGCGCGCGCAAGCTCCGAGTGACGGTCGTGGTCCGCGCCGCCGGGCAGCGGCGCACCGGCAGCTTCGTGCTCAGCCGGCCGAAGCAGCCGCGCAGGCGCTAGCCGCGCCGGAGCTCGAACCAGACCTTGGTGGCGCCGGACTCGTTCTTGGCGCCCCAGCGGTCGGCCAGTCGCTCGACGAGGAAGAGCCCCCATCCGGAGCGGTCGGCGCGCGGCGCGCCGGTGTTGGAGGGATCGAAGCCCGGCCCCTCGTCGGCGACCTCGGTCCAGACTGACGACGGCCCGACGAGCACTCGCAGCACGACGGTGTCGGCGCGCGGCGTGCTTGACGCTGTTGGTCACGAGCTCGGTGACGAGCAGCCGGAGCGTCTCCATGAGCGGGGGATCGATGTCGGCGCGGAGCCGCGCGAGAGCGTGGCGCGCCGTGGCGGCTGCCTCAGGGCCCCCGCTGAGCCGCAGGCTCAGGGAGTCGTTGGCCGCAGACTTGCTGCCCGGTCGATTCATGGCGCGCGGTATGCCAGCGTGCCGGAGCGTTCCCTGCCGCCCCTCGGTGGGGGTGCTGATCCTGATACGACCCTCTCCAGTGATTGGCTCGATTTAGGTTGGTACGTCGTCCTGCCTGTGGTCATTGTCCACAGGGCAGGCACTTACCAAACCTCCGAACGGGGATTTCACCCTTCCGGGCGATCAGCCACGCGCAGCACCAGCACCGCGATGTCGTCCCGGGGGTGCCCGCCCTGCGAGCGCACGGCCTCCTCCTCCACCCGGGCGGCGATCGCGTCCGCGCCCTTGCCGGCGCACGCGGCGAGGACCTCGATGAGCTCCTCCTCGTCGAGGCCGCCGTCGCCCCGCTCCTCGATCACGCCGTCCGTGTAGAACACGAGCGCGTCGCCCGGCGCCAGCTCGACCGAGCGGTCCTCGAAGCTCGGGTCGGGCACCACCCCGAGCAGCGTTCCCGGCGCTCCCACCGCTCGTACCTCGCCGTCCGGGCGCACGAGCAGCGGCAGGGGATGGCCGCCGCTGGCGAAGCCGAGCCGCACTCCGCTGTCGACCGATTCGAGGTATGCGTAGGCCACGGTGCAGAAGCGGCGGTCGGTGCGCTGCCGCAGCAGCGCCTCGTTCAGCACGTGGAGGCCGCGGCTGGGCAGGCGCTCGCGCATGGCGGCGGCCCGCAGCGTGTAGCGGGCCAGCGCCGTCACCGCCGCCGCGTCCGGCCCCTTGCCGCACACGTCGCCCATCACCACCGTCCATCCGCGGCCCCCGCTCGAGAAGAGGTCGTAGAAGTCGCCCCCCATGTCGTGGCCCTCGCCGGTGGGCCGGAAGCGGGCGGCGGTCTCGATCCCGGGGATCTCGGGTAGCTCGGATGGCAGCAGGCTCTCCTGGAGCGTCCGCGCGATGTACGCGCGCTCGCCGTAGAGGCGGGCGTTCTCCACTGCGGTGCCGCACCGTCGGGCCAGCTCCTCGGCAAGCTCCAGGTCGCGCCGGTCGAACCGCCGGCCTGATGGCCCGGTTACGAAGGTCATCGCCCCGAGCGTTCCGCTGCGGGCCACCATCGGCACGGTCATGGCCGAGCGCATCCCGAGCTCCATCGACCAGCTCGAAGTGGTGCTCGTCCTCCGTAGCGCGCCGGATCAGCTCGCCGGGCACCTCCTCCGCGAACTCCGAGCGCCCGGTTCGGATCACGTTCGCCGGCCCGGTCGGCTGGTCGGCCCGCGGCGGGTAGCGGCGGCTTACCTCGAGGCCCTTCTCCAGCATGTCGGGGTCGATGTGGGCGACCGCCACGCGCTCGAGCTCGCCGTCTACGCGCAGCACGTCCACCGCGCACCAGTCCGCAACCTCCGGCACCGCCAGGCGGGCCACGCGCTCCAGGACCTCGTCGGGGTCGAGCGACGAGGCGAGCAGACGGCTGCTCTCCGAGAGGAAGCGCTCGGCCAGCTCGGAGCGCTTGTGCGCGGTGATGTCCTCGATCACGTTGATCGCCATCCGCAGGAAGCCGTCGTCGTCGCACACCGGGGTGGACTTGACCACCGACCAGCGCTCCTCGCCCGTGGCGCGCACGCGGAAGCGGATTATCGCCTCGGCCGTGCCCTCGCCCGAGAGGGCGCGGCGCCCCGGCAGCTCCTCGACCGGGAAGGGCCGGCCGGACTCCGAGTAGAGATCGAAGCGGGCGAGGATCTCCTGAGGCGGCGTCTCCATCAGCTCCTCTCGCGACTCGAATCCGAGAGTCGTGAGGGCCGCGTCGTTGGCGTAGATCAGGCTGCCGTCCGGGCTTTGGCCTGTAACCGCGTCGGCGATGCCGCTGAGCATGGCCTCGAGCTCGTCCCTGGCTCCGGTGGCCTCCTCGCGCGCGGCGCGCTCGCGCTCGAGCAGCTCCTCGCGCCGGCCCCGGTGCCGGCTCAGCGCCACGGACATTGCCCCGACGATGGCCACGGCGAGCATTCCGATGACGTGTTGAACGGATCCGAAGGCGTCGCTCGCCGCTCCCAGCGGAACCGCCAGCACGAACGCGTATACGGCCACGATCGCCGTGCGCCTGGCCCCGGCGCCGGTGGCCGCCAGCAGCGGCCCGGCCGCCAGCAGCTCCACGAGCAGGGCTCGCTCGCCCAGCAGGACGTTGAAAACGGCCAGGGCCGTTACGAGTCCCAGCGCAAGCAGGAACGTGTCCCTTGGGTCCGGCCGGGACCACCTCGGCGAGTTCGAGTCCAAGCGAATCGAGCTTACCTCCGCGACAATGCGGGCGTGGAGGTTTGGGACCGAGATCCCAGCGGAGTCCAGAGGGTGCGGGCGGACAACCCGTCGCCGCTCACGCTCGACGGCACGAACACCTACGTGCTGGGTGCGTACGTGGTGGACCCGGGTCCGGCCGACCCGGCGCATCTCGCTGCCGTCAGGGCGGCGGTGGGCGAGAGGATCGACGGCGTCGTGCTCACCCACTCCCACCAGGACCACTCCGAGGGCGCCGATGCGCTGGGGGCGCCCGTCACGCTGCCGCGAGAGGGCGAGGAGATCGGTCCCTTCACGGCGCTGGCCACGCCCGGCCACTCAGCGGACAGCGTGTGCCTCGTGGCCGGCCGGATCTGCTTCACCGGGGACACGGTGCTCGGCACGGGCAGCGTGTTCATCGCACCCGGCGAGGGCGCGCTGACCGCGTACCTGCGCTCGCTCGAGCGCCTCCGCAGCCTGGACCTCGAGGTGCTCTGCCCGGGGCACGGCCCCTACGTGTGGGATCCGCAGGCCAAGCTCACCGAGTACATCGAGCACAGGCTGGACCGCGAGCGCCGGCTCCTCGATGCCCTCGACGCAGGCTGCCGCTCGACCGGCGACCTGCTCGACGCCGCGTGGGCGGATGCGCCGGCACATCTGCGCCCAGCGGCGGCGATGTCCCTGGCGGCGCACCTGGAGAAGCTGCGCGACGAGGGGCGAGTGCCCGCCGGCGTGGATGACCCGGTGTCAGGCCACGGCGGGCTCTGACAGCTCGCGGTGCACCGCAACCCCGGCGATCACGAGGGTCACGCCGGCCAGCTCCACCCAGCTGGGCACCTGGGTCAGCACCACCACGCCGATCACCGTGGCGGTGGCGGGCAGCAGGGCCACCATGAGCGCGTAGGTGGCGCGCGGGAGCCGGGCCATCGCCAGCTGGTCCGACACGTAGGGGATCACCGACGACGACACGCCCACCCCGATGCCGGCCAGCAGCGCGACCGGATCCGTGAGCGCGGGGAGCACCGCCCAGCCGCCCATCGGGGTGACCACCACCGCGGCGATCAGCATCGATGCCGCGAGCCCGTCGATCCCGGTCACCGCCCCGTGGCGCGCCACCCGGTGGGCGAGCACGATGTAGAGGGCGAAGAGAACGGCGTTCGCGAAGGCGAGGGCGACCCCGAGCGGCTCGCCCGCCAGGCGCACGTCGGTGAGCAGGTACACGCCCGCCACGGCCAGGCCGAGCGCCCCGAGGTTGCGCGTGGAGCGAGCGCCCGCCGCCGCGAGCGCGATCACGGGCAGGAACTCGATCGCGGCAACCGTGCCGAGCGGCAGGCGGTCGATGGCCAGGTAGAAGCAGCAGTTCATCAGCGCCAGCACGCCGCCCCACGCAAGGAGCAGGCGGCGCGCCTCGCCGTCGAGCTGCGCCAGCACCCGCCACGGCCGCCGCCACACGGCGAAAATGAGCGCGGCAGAGGCGATGCGCAGCCAGGCCACGCCGAGCACGTCCACCCGCGCGAACAGCAGAACCGCGAAGGCCGGGCCGAGGTAGTGGAACACGGCGCTGACGACGAAGTACAGGTGCGGCGGTGCCCTGTTGACGGCCTTTGCGATCACACCGACAGGATGATCGGCCATAGGGCTTCCGTACAGGCTTAAGGCAAGCTACAATCGCGAAATGGCTGTGAATACAAGCCGAAACGGCTCCAGCACCGACGGTTCGTCAATCGATTCCACAAACCGTCGCCTGCTCGCCGAGCTACAGGCCGACGCCCGCCTGTCGCTCGCGGAGCTCGGGCGCCGGGTCGGGCTCTCGTCACCGGCGGTGGCCGAGCGCCTGCAGCGCCTCGAGCAGGCGGGCGTGATCCGCGGATACCGGGCGGAGGTGGACCCGGCGGCGCTCGGCCTCTCGCTGAGCGCGGTGATCAGGATCCGCCCCGCCCCGCGCCAGCTGCCGAAGGTGGCCGAGCTGGCCCAGCGGACGCCGGAGGTCGTGGAGTGCCACCGGATCACGGGCGAGGACTGCTTCATCATGCGCGCCCACGTGCGCGACGTTCAGCACCTGGAGGAGGTGATCGACCAGTTCGTGGTCTACGGCCAGACCACCACGTCGATCGTCCAATCCTCGCCGGTGCCGCGCCGCGGCCTGGCGTTGACCGAGTCCTAGACGCGCTCGACCACGAGCACGTCCTGCCACGTCTCGGGGCGCTGGTGTCCGCACCAGCCTCCGGGGTGGGACGAGCCGAGCCGGAGCCCGCCGGCCGCCAGCCGCTCGACGGCCCACTCGTAGGGGTATGCCACGGCCGCCTCCGGCGAGGACAGGTCGTTCACGAAGGCGGGGCCCTCCGCATGCCCGAACGAGAACCGTTCGGTGGGCAGCGCCGCGCGCGACTCCTCGGTGAGCAGGAACCAGGTGAGGAGCGCGTGCCCGCCCGGACGGAGTACGCGCGCGATCTCGTCGAGGTAATGCTCGACGTCAGGCGCGAGCATGTGTGTGAGAACCGACGTCGCAAACGCGAAGTCGAACGACGCGTCGGGATAGGGAAAGCGGAAGTCGCTCGCCTCCACCGAGCCGCGCGGGTTGTACCTCGCGTTGTGCACGTCCACGCGCTCGAACCGGAAGTTCGGGAAGCGCGGGGTGATCTGCTCCTGGCACCAGCGCACCTCCTCGCCGACGAGATCGAAGCCCGCGTACTCCCCGGCGGCCGACAGGTGGCGGGTGAGCGGCACGGCCATTCGCCCGGGCCCGCACCCGATGTCGAGCACACTGTGGTCCGGCTGGAGGCCGCCGAGGCGCACGAACAGGTCCAGGAACTCGCCGCCGAGGCGCGAGAAGTCGGAGTAGTCGCCCGTGAGCAGTCTCCGGGGCGGCGTGAGCGGCTCCCGGCGCCCGCGCACGCGCTCGACGGCATCGGTCGCGTCGTCACGTGCGCGCCGCACCCGGAACAGGATGGCCGCGCGCAGCCGCTCCAGTTTCACGGGCGCTCGTGCTTGGCGCTCGCCGCCTCGGCGAGGCCATCGAGCGATTCCTTGCTCCAGCGCCGGAAATAGCTCTTCCCGAGCGCGACGTCGAAGAGGCGGTCCCCGACCCGCTTGGGCTGCATCCCCATCTCGAGCTCCACGAAGGTGCCGCCCTGAGCCGGCGTGAGGGTCCACTCGGCGTACGCGCCGGTCAGCTCGCAGCTCATCCGAACCCCGCGCAGGTCTTCGCGGCGCTCCATCATGAAGTTGGACTCCGCGTGGCCCCTGCCGCTCCGGGTCACCTGGGCCCACTCGTCGCCCTCCTCGAAGCGCTCGCCGCGCACCTCGATCACCCGCGGCCACCATTCCGGATAGTGGCTCGGCGTGGCCACGAGACGCCAGATGTCCTCGATCGGCGCCTCGAGGTGGGCCTGATGGCGGAACGCGGACATGCACACATTGTCCGCGATGCGGCGGCCGGTCAGCCGCCGGGCGGGGTGTAGCTCACCGACTTCTTGGCTGCCTCGTCGACCTCCTCGGGCGTGAGCAGCACGACCGTCTTGCACCGGACCGCGCCGGTGGCGTTCACAGTCAGCGTCACGGCAGCCGCGGTCACGTTGTCGGGGGCCTCGACGATCACGTACGCATCGCTGTCGCCGAAGCTGAAGTGGAAGCTCTCGAGCGACCCGCCTGCCCCTTCGAGCGCCTTGGCCACGGCGTCGCGGCGGCTCGACCCGCCGGCGCTCCGGATGCCGCTTACGCCGTCGGGGGTGTACGTGGCTTCAATCAGGAACTTGGCCATATGTTCTCCTCCGGACCGGTTGCGATTTCGCCGACTCTCGCACCTCCAGGGGTGGCAAGGCAAGCGCGGGACGGCATACTCGACCGGCGATGTCGGAGGAGAACAGGCCCAGTGTCTCGCGCGAGCGCTTCGAGGCCTTCCTGGGCGCACTCAACTCACGGGACTTCGGCGCGCTCGGATGCGCTCCTCACGACAGAGGTCGTCCTTCCAGTCGCTGGTCGGCGGCTCCGAGGGCGCTGAGCCCTACTCGGGCGTCGATGGCTTGCGCGACTGGGCCAACGAGGTCGATGCGGTCTGGGAGGACTGGCATCAGGAGATCGTCGAGTTCCGCGAGGTGAGCCGCGACCAGGCGGTCATGATCCTGCGCGCGACCGGCAGGGCGAGGGCAAGCGGAGTTCCTCTCGACACCCTCAGCGGCAACGTGTTGACCTGGCGCAACGACAAGGGCCGGGAGGTGGTGGCCTACACGGATCCACGCGAGGCGTTCGAAGCCGTCGGGCTCCCGGAGTAACGGCGATGTCGGAGGAGAACGTCGAGATCATCAGACGCGGCTTCGAGCACTGGAGTGCCACCGGTGAGATCCGCGCCCATCCCGATTTCGTCTGGGACGTGTCCAGGCTCGGCTGGCCCGACGAGCAGATCTATCTCGGCGCCGAGGGTGCGAATCGGTTCAACGACGAGTGGGCGGACGCTTGGGACGACTGGGAGCTCGAGCTCGAGGATCTCCTCGACGCCGGGGAGAGCGTCGTAGCGATCGTCAACCAGCGTGGTCGGTCGAAGGCCACCGGAATTCCCGTCGACATGCGCTTCGCTCAGGTGTGGACGTTCCGCGACGAAGCAGGCGATCAGGATGCAGATGTACGCGAACGTGGAGGAAGCCCTCGAGGACGTGGGGCTGTCGCAGCCCGAGTAGCTAGTTCGTGCCCTCTCGTCGTCTCGAGCGAGGCGACGAGGATGGCGGCCGGGTTCTCGGACCCGTACCCGGGCAGGTCCTCGATGCAGTCGATCTGCACGAAGCCGTTCCTCTCATAGAACGCGTACGTCGCCTCGTAGGGCTCATAGTCCGCGGAGCTGTCCAACGTCTTGACCTCGATCAGGGCGACGCCCTGATCGCCCAGCTCGGCGAGAGCCTGGTCGAGCAGCCGGCTACCCAGGCCGCCGTTTCGCCGAGAGGGCTCGACGGCGATCCACAGGATCTCCGCGGCCCGCGGCGCGCGCCGATCGACGACCACGAACCCCACCACCGTGTCGGCGGCGAGGATGACCCATCCATCGTGGGCATCCAGGTCTCGTCGCACACGGTCGGGTACGTCGTCGGTGAAGTGGTCCGGCAGGGCTCGAATGATCCGCAGGCAAGGGTCGAGATCATCGGCGCAGGGCCCTGCGCACCTGTGTATCCATGCCTGCCGACTGCTCCATGGTGAGGGAACGGTAGAAGAGGGATACTCGCTGGGCGATGTCGCAGGAGAACGTGGAAACCGTCCGGCGGGCTTTCGACGCGTTGAGCCGCGGAGACGTCGAGGCGTTTGTCGCACTGCATCACGCCGAGGGCCAGATACGCGAGCTCGCCGAGATGCCGGACCACAGGGTCTACAGGGGGCACGACGAGATCCGCCAGTGGGTCGAGGCCGGCTTGCAGATATTTCCCGGAGTGCAATGGACGCTCGAGGAGGTCCTGCACGACGCGGACGACCGAGTGGTCGTGCGCACGGGCTTCCGTGGGCAGGGCGGGGGCAGCGGAGTGCCCGTCGACCAGACGGTCTTCCACCTCATCGAGTTCGACGACGGGCTTGTGGTCCGGGCCCAAGCCTGGTTCGACCGCGAGCAGGCCCTCGCAGCCGTGGGCCTGTCGGGATAGAGCGGACCGGGACCCGCGACTAACCTTCCACGCCGTGGTCTCGACCAACCAGTTCAAGAACGGCATGCACGTCGAGGTGGACGGCACGATCTTCAAGATCGTCGAGTTCCAGCACGTCAAGCCGGGCAAGGGCGGCGCCTTCGTACGGACGAAGCTCAAGCGCTCCCAGGACGGCGCCGTGATCGACAAGACCTTTCGGGCCGGGGAGAAGTTCCGGTCGATACGCACCGAGGCACGCCGGATGCAGTTCCTCTACACGGACGGCACGGACGCTCACTTCATGGACTCGGAGAGCTACGAGCAGATCGCGATCCCCGAGGACCAGGTGCGCGAGTCGCTCAAGTGGGTCGTGCCGAACGAGGAGGTCGAGCTCCTCTACATCGACGAGGTCGCGCAGGACCTCCAGGTGCCGAGCGCGGTCGAGCTGTCCGTGACCGAGACCGAGCCGGGCGTGCGCGGCGACACCGCCTCCGGCGGGGGCGACAAGCCGGCCACCCTCGAGTCGGGCGTCGTGGTGCGCGTGCCGCTGTTCGTGAACGAGGGCGACCGCGTGCGGGTGGACACGCGGTCCGGCGAATACGTCTCGCGGGCCTAGGCCGCGGGATTCCGATGCGGCGCACGGACCAGCGACGAGCCGCGATCGTGGCCCTCTACCAAGCGGACGTGACCGGCAGGGCGCCGGCCGACCTGCTCGACCGCGACGCCAAGCCGTTCACGCGCGAGCTGGTGGAGGCCGTCGAGCGCGACCGCCCCGAGCTCGACGATCTGATCCGCCGCCATGCCGAGGGCTGGTCGCTCGAGCGGATCGCGCCGCTCGAGCGCAACATCCTGCGGGTGGCGCTGGCGGAGCTGCTGCATCGTCCCGACATCCCGGCCGAGGTGGCCATCGACGAGGCGGTCGAGGCGGCCAAGGAGCTCTGCTCTGCCGACGCCCCCGGCTTCGTGAATGGCATCCTCGGGGCCGTGCACCGCGAGGAGGTGGCATCCACATGAACCAGCCCGACGCGCTCGAGCAGCTGATCTCGGAGCTCGAGGACGTGGCCGAGCGACTGCGCTCGGGCGAGCTCGCGCCAGACGAGGCTGCCGAGCTGGTGCAGCGCAGCGCCGACCTGGCCGGGAGGCTGGGCTCGGAGCTCGACGCGCGCGGCCGCTCCGCCGGCCGGCTCGAGGGTCAGGAGCGCCTGCTCTGACGGTGGAGGCGCCGGCCTACCCGGTGGAGCTCCAGCAGCGCGTGGATGCCTTCCTCGAAGGACTGCGCTTCGGGGCCGGGGCGCACACCGCCCGGCTCGAGGAGGCCATGCGCTACTCGCTGCTCGCCGGCGGCAAGCGCATCCGGCCGGTGCTCGCGCTGGCCACCGCCGAAGCGCTCGGTCGCGATCCCGAGGAGGTGCTCCCGCTCGCCGCCTCCATCGAGATGATCCACACCTACTCGCTGATCCACGACGACCTGCCGGCGATGGACGACGACGCGCTGCGCCGCGGCAAGCCGACCTGTCACGTGGCCTTCGGCGAGGACGTGGCGATCCTCGCCGGCGACGGTCTCTTCGCGGAGGCGCTGCGCCTGGCGCTGGGCGATCAGCAGGGCGAGCCCGCGGCGGTTCTGGCCGCCGTTCGCGAGCTGGTCGGCGCCGCGGGGGTCGAGGGCATGGTGGGCGGGCAGTTCCTCGACGTGGGCGGTCCGACCGGGGCCGACCTGCGCCGCATTCACGAGCTGAAGACGGGCGCGCTGATCGCCGCCTCCGTCGGGGCGATCCTGGCGCTGGAGGGGAGGGAGGAACCTGCCACAATCCCGTACCGGCGCTTCGCGGCCGAGCTTGGCGTGGTGTTCCAGATCGTCGACGACATCCTCGACGTCACGGGAGACGAGGCTGAGCTCGGGAAGCCGCGCGGCTCCGATGAGCGCCATGGAAAGGCGACCTACGTGAGCGTGTTCGGACTCGACCGGGCGAGAGAGCTGGCCAGGGACTCGCACGGAGAGGCGCGCGCCGCTCTGGCGGAGGCCGACGGCGACACCCGGCGCCTGGGCCAGATCGCCGACTACATACTCACGCGCACCACATGACCAAGCTAATCGACCAGATCGACGGCCCCGGCGACCTGAAGGCGCTCGACGAGGACCAGCTCCAGCAGGTGGCCCAGGAGGTCCGCGAGCTGATCATCGACACGATCGGGGAGATCGGCGGCCACTTCGGCGCCAACCTCGGGACCTGCGAGATGGCGGTGGCCATCCACTCGCTGCTGGACTCTCCGCGCGACAAGGTGCTCTGGGACGTCGGCCACCAGGCCTACCCCCACAAGGTCCTCACGGGCCGCCGCGACAGCCTGCACACGATCCGCAAGTACGGCGGACTCGCGCCGTTCTGCTCGATCGCCGAGTCGGAGCACGACGCGATGGGGGCGGGGCATGCGTCCACCTCGGTGTCGTACGCGGTCGGCATGAAGCAGGCCATGTGCAGCGGCGTGGCCGAGGACGGCCGCGTGGTGGCCGTGATCGGCGATGGCGCGCTGACCGGGGGAGTGGCCTTCGAGGCCCTGCACCACGCCGGCGGGATGGGCGTGCCGGTGGTGATCGTGGTCAACGACAACGGGATGTCGATCGCCCCGAACGTCGGCGCCCTGTCCCGCTACTTCAACCGCATGCGCCTCAATCCGAAGCTGTACCACGCTCGCGAGGACGCCGAGGAGGCGCTCACGAAGCTGCCGGCCGGCATCGGCAAGCGCATCGAGCGGCTCGGGCCGATCCTGAAGGAGTCGCTCAAGGCCTACTGGGCGCCGGGACTGTTCTTCGAGGAGCTCGACCTCGCGTACGTGGGCGTCATCGACGGCCACGACGTGAAGGCCCTGCGCGAGGCGATCGGCGAGGCGCTCGAGGCGGACCGGCCGGTGGTCGTGCACTGCAAGACGGTGAAGGGCAAGGGCTTCGCGCCGGCCGAGGAGGGCGGGCTCGAGGGCATGGAGCAGTGGCACGCCGCCAAGCCGGGCTCGATCGTCAACGGAGCGGCCGCGCCGGGCAAGCGCTTCTCGTCGAAGAAGGAGAGCAAGCCCGCCCCGCCGCAGTACACGACCGTGTTCGGCAACGCCCTGGTGGCGGAGTGCCGCCGTGATTCGCGCGTGGCGGGCATCACGGCCGCCATGAACTCCGGCACGGGCCTGAACATCCTCCAGAAGGAGCTGCCCGACCGCTACTACGACGTGGGCATCGCGGAGCAGCACGCGATCCTCTTCGCGGCGGGGCTGGCGCTCGAGGGCGCGAAGCCGGTGGCCGCGATCTACTCCACCTTCCTCCAGCGCGCCTACGACCAGATCGTCCACGACGTCTGCCTCCAGCGGCTGAACGTGGTGTTCGCGATGGACCGCGCAGGGCTGGTCGGCGACGACGGGCCGACCCACCACGGCGCCTTCGACATCTCCTACCTGCGCTGCCTTCCCAACATGGTCGTGATGGCCCCGCGTGACGAGGCGCTGCTCGGCGACATGCTCCACACCGCCCTCCTTTACGACGACGGGCCGGTGGCGCTGCGCTACCCCCGCGGCGCGGCCGAGGGCGTGCCGCTCCCCGAGAGCCCGCGCGCGCTCGAGATCGGCCGCGGCGAGGTTCTGCGCGAGGGGGAGCGCGTGGCCCTGCTGGGCTACGGCTACGGAGTGTCCGTGGCGCTCGGTGCCGCAACGGTCTTGAGCGAGGCGCACGGCCTGGACGTGACCGTGGCCGACGCCCGCTTCGCCAAGCCGCTGGACACCGGGCTGGTGGAGCGCCTGGCCGCGGACCACGACGTGATCGTGACCGTCGAGGAGAACGTGCTGGCCGGGGGCTTCGGCTCCGCAGTGCTCGAGGAGCTGGCCGATCGGGACCTGCTCAGCGGCACCCGCGTCCTGCGGCACGGGCTGCCCGACCGCTTCGTCACGCACGGCACCCCCGCGCTGCTCCGCGAGGAGGTCGGCCTCACTCCCGAGGCAGTGGCCGAGCGCGTGGCCCAAGCGGTGCTCGAGCCCAGCGGCGCACTGGCCTAAGCGGCCAGCTCGATCCGCGGCTCGATAGCCACGGCGCTCTTCAGGCTGTTCGCGATGTAGCAGTACTCGTGCGCGGTGTGGAGCAGCTTCCGCACCCGCTCCTCGGTCGTTCCGGCCGAGGCCACCACGATCCGCGGCCTCAGCGTTATCTCGGTCACGCTCGTGGGCTCCACGTCGCCGGGCATGAGCCCGATGGCCGAGTCCTCGTACTCGACCACGTCGATGCGCGCCTTGGCGGCCAGGTGCAGGAACCACAGCATCTGGCAGGACGAGGCCGCCATCACGAGCAGCTGCTCGGGGTTCAGCTGGCGCGGGTCCCCGTTGGCCTCGCCGGTGGTGAGCACGACCTCCTGCTCGGCGGGTGGCGCCGTGGCGGTGTGGGCGCGGTCGTAGTCCTTCCAGCCCAGCCCGGTGGATCCGCTCCAGCGGAGCTCGACCTCGTAGCGGTGGGCATCCGCGGTCACCGGGCAGAATCCTGGCATGACCGAGGTACTACAAGTCGTCGGGGCCCTCTTCATCCTGGTCCCGTTCGCAGCAATCCAGCGCGGAGCGATGCAGCCCCACGCGCGCTCCTACCTGCTGCTCAACCTGGTGGGCGGGCTGATCCTGGGCTGGGTGGCCGTGGCCGAGAAGGACTGGGGCTTCCTGCTGCTCGAGGTCGTTTGGTCGGTGGTGTCCGCCTGGGGCCTGCTGCAGGTGCTGCGCGGAAAGCCTCCCGCCGCGGCCCATTGAGCCCGGAAGGAGAAACGGCCCCGCCGAAGCGGGGCCGTTTCCTGAGGGAGGAGTGATGCGATATGTGATCTGGGAGAGGAAGTCTTTAGTGGGCGCTGCCGCTGTAGCGCGTGATCGAGGTCACCACGAGCGCGCCTACGCCGGTGAAGCCGAACAGCGCCATCGCGCCCGTCTCGCCCACCACGCCGAACGCGACGGCCGAAAGGATCAGGCCGAGGGCCAGTCCGCGGTCGTACACGGCGTGGGCCGAGAGTGGGATCGTGCCGCGGCCGCTGGTCTCGGTGCCGGCCAGGGCCAGCGCCACGCAGAGGGAGCCGACGATCACGCCGGTCACGCCCGCAGCGGTTCCGAGGCCGAAGCCAACGGGAGCCACGATCAGCCCGGTGCCGGCCAGCATCAGCAGGCCGGAACGGAGCGATGGAGATATGAGTCTCGCCAAGGTCACGCATTTGAGGCTACGTGCGCTGAATGGGGGGTGTGTGAGTTCGCTCACACTAGGTAAGGGCGCGGGTGCGCTCGCGATCCCGCGGCGGGCCGATGGCACTACGCTCCCCGCGTGGCAAAGGTCCGACTCGACTCGCTCCTCGCCGAGCGCGGGCTCTATGAGACGCGCTCGCGTGCGGCGGCGGCGGTGATGGCCGGGGATGTGCAGGTGGGGGACCGGCCGGCCGGCAAGCCCGGCCAGCTGGTGGCCGAGGACGCCGACCTCTCCGTCGCGGAGCAGCAGCCGTACGTCTCGCGCGGCGGGATCAAGCTCGCGAACGCCCTCGACAGGTTCGGTCTGAGTCCGCAGGGCCGTCTCTGTCTCGACGTGGGCGCTTCCACCGGGGGGTTCACCGATTGCCTGCTCCAGCGCGGCGCGGCCGCGGTCGCCGCGCTCGACGTGGCCTACGGGGAGCTTCACTGGCGGATCCGCCAGGACCCGCGGGTCACGGTGATCGAGCGCACCAACGCCCGGTCGCTTGATCCGGGCGAGCTGCCCCACCGGCCCGACCTCGTCGTCGTGGACGTGTCGTTCATCTCGCTTGCGAAGGTGCTCCCGGCAGTGCTGGGCGCGGCCGCGCCGGAGTTCGACTGCCTGGCGCTCGTCAAGCCGCAGTTCGAAGTCGGACGCGGGCGGGTGGGCAAGGGAGGGGTGGTCCACTCCGCCGACGACCGCCGCCAGGCGCTCGTCGGCGTGGGCAGCGAGGCGCGCGACCGCCTCGGGGTGGCCGTGCTCGGCTATGCATCGTCGGGGCTGCCGGGCCCCGCGGGGAACCTCGAGAGCTTCGTATGGCTGGCAGAGCCCTCGCGCGCGGGCGCGGCGGGCGATCTCGACGCCGCTGCGCGGAGGGCCGAGCCGTGAACGACAAGCCGCGGTCGGTCACCGTGTTCAGCCACTCGCGGATCGCACAGACCGGGCCTGCCCTCGAGACCGTGATCAGGCTCGCGCGGGAGGCCGGCGTGGAGGTTCGCCTCACGGCCGAGGAGGCCGAGAAGCACGGTCTGGAGCCGCAGGACGGGGTGGTCCTCGACGCCGACCCGGGCGACCCCACCGATCTGGCGATCGCTCTCGGCGGCGACGGCACGATCCTCTCCGCCCTGCGCAACTACGCCGGCCGCTCGGTCCCGGTATTCGCCGTCAACTACGGCGCGATCGGCTTCCTGGCCACGGTCGAGCCGGACGAACTGGATCAGGGCCTACGCCACGCGCTCGCCGGCGGCTTCGACGTGATGAACCTCCCGGTGCTGGTGGCCCAGACCGCGCAGGGCGAGCAGCTGGGCGTCAACGACCTGTCCTTCCATCGCCGCCAGAGCGGCCGGGTGGCGGAGCTGGCCTACAGGGTGGACGGGCACGAGCTCGGCGAGGTGCGCTGCGACGGGCTGGTGGTGGCCACGCCCGCCGGGTCCACCGGCTACAACCTCGCCAACGGAGGGCCCGTGCTCGCGTGGGGCGTGGAGGGCTTCGTGGTCTCGTTCATCGCGCCGCACACGCTCACGGCGCGCGCCCTGGTGGTGGCGCCCGACGACGTGCTCGAGGTGGCGAACCTGTCCCAGATCGAGGCCGTGGACCTCACGACCGACGGCCGGACCGCCTGCGCCGTGGAACCCGAGGCCAGCGTGAGCATCCGGCTGCGGCGCGACTCGGCGTTGCTCGCCCAGCCCATGGGAGCGACTTTCTACACACGCCTGCGCGACAAGTTCGGCCGTCTCTCGTTCTGAGCGGCCGCGCCGGGCCGCTCCGTCGGCAGCCGCTGGTAGACCTGCTCCATGCTCCTGGAGCTGCGCATCGAGAACCTGCTGCTCATCGAGCGCGCGGAGCTGCGCCCGGGTAACGGGCTCGCGGTCATCACGGGTGAGACGGGCGCCGGCAAGACGGTGCTCGCCCATGCGCTCGATCTCCTCATGGGTGGCAAGCCGCGCGGCGGCATCGTGCGGCCGGGGGCCCGTGAGGCGTACGTGGAGGGGGTCTTCGAGCCGACCGCGGAGCTGCTCGCGGATCCCGCGCTGGCCGAGCTGCTCGAGCGCATCGGCCCGGACCTCGACGAGATCGTCCTGGCGCGCCGGGTCGGGGCCGACGGTCGCACGCGCGCGCTCGTCCAGGGCCGCGCCGCGTCGGTGGCCGACCTCCGGGCGCTCGGCGGGCACCTGATCGCCTTCTTCGGCCAGCACGAGCACCGTCGGCTCACGCTCGCCTCGGCGCAGCTCGAGCTGCTCGACGGGTTCGGTGGCGCCGGCCACCGCGAGCTGCGCGACGGCCTCGCCTCCTCGCACAGGCGCGTGCGCGAGCTGAGCGGCGCGCTGGATGAGCTGAGGGAGCGGGAGGGCACGCGCGACCGCGAGCTCGACCTGCTGCGCTTCGAGCTCGAGGAGATCGAGTCGGTGGGGCCGAGCGAGGGCGAGGAGGCCGACCTCCTGGCCGAGCGGGAGCGGCTGCGGCGCCTGGACGCGCTGGTGGCCGCCGCCGGCGGGGGTGCCGAGGCGATCGCGCCCGAGAGCGGCGAGTCCGGGGTGGGGGCTCTCCTGGCCGAGGCCGAGCGGCTGGCCGGCGCGGTGGCCGGGGTGGACCCGCCTCTGGACGAGCTGGCGGCCAGGCTGGCCACCCTCCGCATCGAGGCCGACGATCTCGGGGCCGAGCTGCGCAGCTATGCCTCGACCCTCGAGGGCGAGCCCGGGCGCCTCGAGGAGCTGGAGGCGCGCCTGGAGCTGTACGACCGGCTGCGGCGCAAGCACGGAGGCAGCGTCGCCGCGGTGCTGGCGCATGCCGAGGAGTGCCGGGAGAAGCGCGCCGTGCTCGAGTCCGTCGAGGTGGAGCTCGGGCGCACGGAGGCCGACCTCGCCGAGGCGATGTCGGAGCGCGACCGGCTTGCCGGAGAGCTCACCGCGGCGCGCACCGAGGCCGCCCCGCGGCTGGCCGAGCGCGTGCGTGCCGAGCTCGAGACGCTCGCTCTCGAGGGTGCGGAGTTCGAGGTCCTGCTCGATCCGCGCGATGAGATCGGCCCCGGCGGCGCCGAGCGCGTGGAGCTGCTCCTGGCGCCGAACCCCGGCGTGCCGGCCGCGCCGCTGCGCGAGGCCGCCTCGGGGGGTGAGCTGTCGCGGGTGATGCTCGCGCTGATGACCGTCGCGGGCGCCGCCGAGTCGCGGACGATCGTGTTCGACGAGGTGGACGCCGGCGTGGGCGGCCAGACCGCGCGCGCCGTGGGCGAGCGGCTGCGCGCGCTCGGACAGGTGCACCAGGTGCTCTGCATCACGCACCTGCCCCAGGTGGCGGCCCAGGCGGAGTCGCATTTCCGCATCGAGAAGACGCTCGACGCCGAGCCGGCGCTCACCACCGTGGAGGCGCTGGAGGGCGATGGAGTGGTGGAGGAGCTGTGCCGGATGCTCGGCGCCGGCGCCTCCGACAAGGCGGCACGGCAACACGCCCGAGACCTGCTCGCCGCGGCTTGACGGGATCCAGCGGACCCGGCCGGTAGACTGGGCTTCCCAGAGACTTGATGCCGCCCAGCCGCCCAGATTCGCGATTCATCTTCATCACCGGCGGCGTCGTCTCGGCGCTCGGTAAGGGAATCGCCGCCGCCTCGCTCGGACGCCTGCTCGTGGCCCGCGGACTCTCGGTCACGATCCAGAAGTTCGATCCGTACATCAACGTGGACCCGGGCACGATGAGCCCGTTCCAGCACGGCGAGGTCTTCGTGACCGAGGACGGCGCGGAGACCGACCTCGACCTGGGCCACTACGAGCGCTTCACCGGCGTGAACACGTCGCGCGCGTCCAACGCCACGGCGGGCGCGATCTACAACTCGGTGATCCGGCGCGAGCGCCGCGGCGACTACCTCGGCGGCACGGTGCAGGTGATCCCGCACATCACCGACGAGATCAAGAACCGCATCAGGCTGGTGGCCGAGTCGGCCGAGGTGGACGTGGTGATCACCGAGATCGGCGGCACGGTGGGGGACATCGAGTCGCTCCCGTTCCTCGAGGCGCTGCGCCAATTCCACTCGGACCTCGGGCGCGACCGCAGCATGTTCGTCCACCTGACGCTGGTCCCGTTCCTCGGCCACGCCGGCGAGCTGAAGACCAAGCCCACCCAGCACTCCGTGCAGGAGCTGCGCCGGATCGGCATCCAGCCGGACATGGTCATGTGCCGCTCGGAGGAGGCTCTGGGCCGGGACATCCGCGAGAAGATCGCGCTGTTCGCGAACCTGCCGGTGAGCTCGGTGATCTCCGCTCGGGACGTGGACTCGATCTACAAGGTGCCGCTCGAGTTCGACCGCGAGGGCGTGGCCGACCGCGTGCTCGAGCACTTCGACATAGAGGCCCCGCCGCCCGACCTGTCCGGCTGGGAGAACCTCGTGGAGCGCATCGAGACCGCCTCCACGCCGGTGCGCATCGGCCTCGTCGGCAAGTACACCCAGCTCTCGGATGCCTACATGTCGGTCATCGAGGCGCTCAACCACGCGGGCGCCCATCACGGCGCCCGGGTTGAGATCCGCTGGGTGGACTCCGAGCGGCTGAACGACGACGAGACGGAGCGCGAGCTCGAGGCCTGCGACGGCATTCTCGTGCCCGGGGGCTTCGGAGTGCGGGGGATCGAGGGCAAGATCCACGCCGCGCGCTTCGCCCGCGAGCGGGACGTGCCGTACCTCGGGATCTGCCTGGGGATGCAGATCGCCGTGGCCGAGTTCGCCCGCCACGTGGCCGGCATGGACGGCGCGAACTCCACCGAGTTCGATCCCGAGACGCCCCATCCGGTGATCGACCTGCTGCCGGAGCAGAAGGAAGTGCGCGACATGGGCGGCACGATGCGCCTGGGCGCGGATCCGGTGAAGCTGCACGACGGCACACGCGCCCGCGAGATCTACGACGAAGCGGTGATCTACGAGCGCCATCGCCACCGCTACGAGGTCAACAACCACCTGCGCAAGCGCCTGGAGCACGCCGGACTGGTGTTCAGCGGCACCTCGCCGGACGACCGGCTGGTCGAGGTCATCGAGCTGCCGGACCACCCGTTCTTCGTGGCCTCCCAGTACCACCCTGAGTTCAAGTCGCGTCCGCTCAGCCCACAGCCGCTGTTCCGGGACTTCGTGGGCAGTGCGCTCGAACGCGCCGCCGACCGCGCTCCCGAGGTGGAGCCGGAAGTGCGCGCCGAGTCGACCGCTTAGCGCGTCCCAGTAGCGTTGCGCCGGTGAGCGCAGCCGTCCGCAGTGCCGCTCCTCCGGAGCGCGAGCGACTGATCGCCGACTTCGTGCGCCTGTGCGAGATCGAAAGCCCGTCGCTGAGCGAGCGGGCCGTGGCAGATGCGGTGACCGCCGAGCTCCGCGAGATCGGGCTCGACGTGGAGGAGGACTCGAGCGGCGCCGACACGGGCTCGGACGCCGGCAACCTGCTCGCGCGCATCGAGGGGCCCGAGGGCGCACGCACGATCCTGCTGTGCGCCCACCTGGACACCGTTCCGCTGGCCGCCCCGGTGAACGTGGTGCAGGAGGGCGGCGCTCTCCGCAACGCCAACGAGGGCATCCTCGGCGCGGACAACAAGGCCGCCGTGGCCACGATGCTCGGCACCGCGCGCCGGCTCGTGGCCGACGGCTCGCCCGTGGGCGTCGAGCTGCTGTTCACCACCTGCGAGGAGCGCGCGCTGGACGGTGCCAAGGCCGTGGACCCCGCCCGGCTCCAGTCCGAGTACGGCTTCGTGTTCGACCACGCCTCTCCGATCGGAGAGCTGGTGGTGGCCTCGCCCACCTACTACCGCCTGGAGGCGCGCTTCCTGGGCCACGCGGCCCACGCGGGCATCCGCCCGGAGGCCGGTCGCAACGCCATCGCGGCCGCCGCGAGGGCGATCGCGGCCATGCCGAACGGGCGCCTCGACCCGGAGACCACGGCGAACGTGGGCCTGATCGAGGGCGGCACGGCGGCGAACGTGGTGGCGGAGCGCTGCGTGGTCGAGCTCGAGACGCGCAGCCTCGACGAGGCGCGCGCCGCGGAGGTCGTTCAGGTGATGGTCGACGCGGCCACCGAGGCCGCCGCCTATGGCGAATGCGACGTGGAGACCGAGGTGGAGCGCCTCTTCCGCGGCTACAAGCTGCCGCGCACCGCACCGGCGGTGGAGGTGGCCGCGGCCGCCCTCCGGAGCCGAGGGCTCGAGCCCTCCTACATCTCCACCGGCGGCGGTAGCGACGCGAACGTGTTCGTCGCCGCCGGCCTGCCTGTGGTGAACGTGGCCAACGGCACCGAGCGCAACCACCAGCCGGACGAGAGCGTCACGGTCGAGGCGCTCGAGCAAATGCTCGACGTGACGCTCGCGATAGTCGCGGGCGGCGCCGGGTAGAGCGGCGCCGGTGACCTCCTTCGAACGGATCGACTCGAGCACGGCCTGGGAGGGCAAGCTGGCGACGGTGCGGGTCGAGCGCTTCCGCTACGACGACGGGGAGGAGGCGGAGCGAGAGATCGTGGTCCATCCCGGCGCGGTGGCCATCATCCCCCGCGACGGCGACACGATCCTGCTCGTGCGCCAGCCCCGCGAGGCGGTCGGCGAGAGCGCCCTGCTGGAGCTGCCGGCCGGCAAGCTCGACCAGGGCGAGGACCCGCTCACCACGGCCAAGCGCGAGCTGGCCGAGGAGATCGGGAAGGCCGCCCGCAAGTGGACCCCGGTCAAGAGCTTCTACACGTCACCCGGCTTCACGGACGAGGAATGCCACATCTACCTGGCCGAGGATCTGTACGAGGAGTCGGCCGAGGCGGAGGAGAACGAGCGCATCGAGGTGGAGGAGCTGCCGCTCGACCGGCTGGACGAGGCGATCGGCGAGTGCGCCGACTCCAAGACCCTCATCGGCCTGCTCTGGCTGCGCGCCTACCTGCTCTGACCACCCCGTTGCAGGGGCAGGTGATGGCCGCCGGGTGCCCGAACCCGTTGCCGTGGCCACGATCGAGGCGAGTCCGGAGATTCAGCGCTTCGAGCAGCTGGTGCTCGACTTCCTCGCCTACCTGGAGTTCGAGCGCGGGCTCTCGCGGAACACTCTCGAGGCTTACCGCTCCGATCTCCTCCAGTACGGGCGGTTCCTCGCCGAGCGGCACGTGTCGGCGATCGACGCGAGCAGCGCCGACGTGGTCGACTTCCTCACCGCCCTGGCCACGGGGCAGGGCAACGGCAAGCCCGCGTCGCCGGCCACGATCCACCGCAAGACCGCCTGCCTGCGCTCGTTCTACCGCCACCTGCGCCGCGACGGGCTCCGCGACTCGGATCCCACGGCGGCGCTGAGCGCTCCGCGCCGGAGCCGCAAGCTGCCGCACGTGCTCACCCGCGGGGAGGTCGAGAAGCTGCTGGCCCAGCCACGCGGCAGCGAGCCGGCCGCCCGGCGCGACCGGGCCCTGCTCGAGCTGATGTACGCGTGTGGGCTGCGCGCCTCCGAGGCAATCGGCCTCGATGTGACCGACGTGGACCTCGAGGACCGCGTGCTGCGGGCGCGCGGCAAGGGCTCGAAGGAGCGCGTGGTGCCAATCGGACAGGTGGCGGCCCGCGCCGTGGGCTCCTACCTCGAGCACGGGCGCGCGGGGCTCGTGAAGGGCCGCCCCGAGTCGCACCTGTTCGTGAACTTCCGCGGCGCCGCGCTCACCCGCCAGGGCCTCTACAAGATCGTGCGCAGGCACGCCGTGACAGCGGGGCTCGCGGATCGCATGAGCCCGCACACCCTCCGGCACAGCTTCGCCACCCACCTGCTGGCCGGCGGCTGCGACCTGCGCTCGGTGCAGGAGATGCTCGGGCACGCCGACGTGTCCACGACCCAGCTCTACACCCACCTCTCGAGCGAGCGCCTGAAGGACGTGTACTTCCGGGCCCACCCGCGCGCGACGCTGGCCTGAGGCAGGCGTCTCAGGTCAGCGGCGGTCCTACGATCTCCACTCCGTGGGCGGCCAGCAGCTCGTGGAAGCGGCCCGGCTCGTCGAACGCCTGCTCCAGGCCACCCGGGATCAGGAGGATCAGCACGCGCGCGGGGTCCTCGCTGACGCCGAGGAAGGTGTGCGGAGTGCCGCGGGGCAGGTACGCGAGGCTGCCCGCCTCGGCCCGGAACCGCTCGGGCCCGCACACGAAGTCGACGGCTCCGCTGAGGACGTAGAACGCCTCGTCCTCGTTGCGGTGCACGTGCAGGGGTGTGCTGTGACCGGCGGGGATCAGGGTCTCCACCGCGCCCAGCGCGCCGCCGGTGTCGGCGGCCGCGGCAAGCACTCGCGTGGTCTCGCGGGGGTCGATGCGCGAAAGATAGGACGCTGCGCGCGCGGACAGCTAGTACGTTCGTAGGTCGATGCCCGAGCTGCCCGAGGTCGAGACGATTCGCCGCCAGCTGGCGCCCGCGCTCGAGGGCAGGCGCCTGGTGAGCGTGGAGGTGCGCGACCCGCGCTGGTCGGACCCGGCGCCGCCGGAGGCGATCGCCGACGCCCTGCGCGGGCGGCTGATCGAGCGCCTCGACCGCCGCGGGAAGTACCTGATCGTCGCGCTCGAGGACGAGGTCTACCTCGTCATGCATCTGCGCATGACGGGCAACCTGCTTCTGCGCGACGACCACGAGACCCCACCGCACACGCGAGTGGTCTTCGAGCTCGACGACGGCCGGCGCCTGCTCTTCGTGGACGTGCGCCGCTTCGGCACCGGCGACGTGCTGCTCGGGAGCGACGCGCTGGCCGACTACTTCGAGTCGCGCCTGGGCGTGGAGCCGCTCGGACCCGACTTCACCGCCGAGGCCCTGCGCGCCCAGGCGCGCGGGCGCAAGCAGCCCGTCAAGGCGTTCCTGCTGAACCAGGAGCGGGTGGCCGGCGTGGGCAACATCTACGCCGACGAGGCGCTCTTCAGGGCGAGGATCCACCCGCTGCGGTCGGTGGGCACCCTGAAGCGGGCGCAGGTCGAGGCGCTGCGGGACGCGGTGGTGGAGACGCTCGAGCTCGGGATCGACTCGAAGGGCGCCTCGATCGACGACTACCGCCACATCGACGGAGCCCAGGGCAGCTTCCAGGACCGCTTCCTGGTGCACACGCGGGAGGGCGAGCCCTGTCCGCGCTGCGGGAACACGATTCGCAAGATGCGGGCGGCGGGGCGCGGGACCTACGTGTGCGAGCGCTGCCAGCCGCGTCCGCGCGTCAGGCGGGCCCGCCGTTCGGGCTCGGCCTGAGCAACTCCTCGAGCATGCCCGAGCGGTCGGCCTCCACCAGCTCGCGGAAGCCGCCCACCGAACGCTGGCCCACGAGCACCTGCGGGAACGTCATCTGCCCCGTGAGGGCCACCAGCTCCGAGCGGCCGACGGGGTCCTTGGCGAGGTTCACCTCCTCGTAGGCCACCCCGCGAGCGCTGAGGAGGGCCTTGGCCTGGCGGCAGAAGCCGCAGGGCTCGGTGGTGTAGACGATGACCTGGGTTGCGTCCGGCATTCGATTCAGAGTCTAGGAAGTGCCCGGCACGTACAAGACCGAAGGGGTGGTTCTGCGCTCGATCCGCTACGGAGAGGCGGATCGCGTGCTGCACCTGTATACGGCCGACCGCGGTCGGGTAGGCGCCGTGGCCAAGGGCGTCAGGCGGGTGCGCTCCCGGCTGGGCGGGCGCCTCGAGCCGCTCAGCCGCGTGAAGCTCGTGCTGTACGAGGGCCGCGGGGAGCTGGCCACGATCAGCCAGGTGGACACCGTTCACGCGCACCCGGCCCTGCGCGAGCACCGCGCCTCGCTCGAGCGGGCGAGCCAGGCCTGCGAGTCCGTGCTGCGCCTGTTCGACTCCTCCGAGCCCAACCGCCCGGCTTACAACCTGCTGTGCAACGAGCTGGCGCTCCTCGACGCCGATCCGCCCGCGGCCACTCGCGCGCAGGCGCTCGCCTTCCGCGTGAAGCTGCTGCTGGCCGCCGGCTTCGCCCCCGAGCTGTCGGCCTGCGCCGCCTGCGGCGAGGCCGAGGACCTGGGCGCCTTCTCGCCGAGCGCGGGAGGGGTGGTCTGCGCGGGCTGCGAGGCGGGCTCGTTTCCGCTCTCCGAGGAGGCTCACAGGTTCCTGGTGGCGGCGCTGGCCAGTCCCCTCTCCGACGTTCCGGATGCGTCCGTGCCCGCTCTCTCGCAGGCCGACAGGGCGCTCGCGGAAACCCTCGAGCACCATGCCCACGTCCGTCTCAGGCGCGTGACCGGGGTCTGAAGCCCGGCTTGGCTGTCCCCGGTTTGGGTAACTAGGATCACGCCGTGGCGGCCGCCACCACAAAGCTCGTCTACCCGTTCGCCGAGGGCTCCCGCGACATGCGCGACCTGCTGGGCGGCAAGGGCGCGGGTGTGGCCGAGATGACCCGCGTGCTCGGCGCGGAGCGCGTGCCGGCCGGCTTCACGATCACCACCGAGGCCTGCGTGGCGTACATGCGCGCCGGCAGGGAGGCGCCCCCCGAGCTCGAGGAGCAGGTGGCCGAGGCCCTGGAGCGCCTGGAGGAGGAGGCCGGAAAGCGGCTGGGCGACACCGCCGACCCGCTGCTCGTATCGGTGCGCTCGGGCGCGCGCGAGTCGATGCCCGGAATGCTCGACACCGTGCTCAACCTCGGGCTCGGGGACGAGTCGGTGGAGGGGTTGGCGAGCGTGACGGACAACGAGCGCTTCGCCTGGGACTCGTACCGGCGCTTCGTGCAGATGTTCGGCAACGTCTGCCGCGGTGTGACGGGCGAGCGCTTCCAGGACGCCATCAAGGAGCAGAAGAGCAAGGCGGGGGTGAAGCTCGACACCGAGCTGTCGGTGGATGACCTCAGGGCGCTCACCGCCACCTTCAAGGAGATCTACCGCGAGCACACCGACGAGGACTTCCCGCAGGAGCCGCGCGAGCAGCTGCGGCAGGCGATCGTGGCCGTGTTCGACTCTTGGATGGGCGACCGCGCCGTGGAGTACCGGCGGATCAACCGGATCCCGGACGAGTGGGGCACCGCGGTGAACGTGCAGCAGATGGTGTTCGGCAACAAGGGCGACACCTCGTGCTCCGGGGTGGCCTTCTCGCGCGACGAGATCACAGGGGCTCCTAGGCCGAGCGGCGACTATCTGGCGAACGCCCAGGGCGAGGACGTGGTGTCAGGCGTCCGTACGCCGCGCGACCTGCACGACCTGAAGGAGGAGCTTCCGGACACGCACGCCGAGCTCATGGAGATCCTGACCCGGCTCGAGCGCCATTACGGCGACATGCAGGACACGGAGTTCACGGTGGAGGAGGGCTCCCTCTACATGCTCCAGACCCGCAACGCCAAGCGGCCGGCACAGGCCGCCGTGCGCTTCGCCGTCGATGCCGTCGAGGAGGGGCTGCTCGACAAGGCCGGGGCGCTTCGCACCATCGAGGCGGGGCGGCTCGACGCCCTGCTCCACCCGGCGATCGCCCGCGACGCGGAGTACGACGTTCTGGCCGAGGGCGTGGCCGCCTCCCCGGGCGCCGCCAAGGGCGCGATCGTGTTCACGGCCGCGGAGGCCGTGGCCGCGGCGGACGACGACCGCGACGTGATCCTGGTGCGCCCGTTCACGGAGGCCGACGACGTGGCCGGCTTCCACGCCGCCAAGGGGATCCTGACGTCGGAGGGCGGTAAGGCCAGCCACGCCGCGCTCGTGGCGCGCGGCATGGGCAAGCCGTGCGTGTCCGGCGCCTCGGCGCTCGAGATCGACGTGGCCGCCAAGACCATGCGCGTGAACGGCACGCAGCTGGGGGAGGGCGACGTGCTCGTGATCGACGGCACCGCCGGCGTGGTCACCACCGACGACGTGCCGCTCGAGGAGCCCAAGGTGAGCCAGGAGTTCCAGACCGTGCTGGGCTGGGCCGACGAGCTGCGCACGCTCGGGGTTCGCACCAACGCGGACACCCCCGAGGACGCCGGCAAGGCCCGGGAGTTCGGCGCGGAGGGGGTGGGGCTCTGCCGCACCGAGCACATGTTCATGGCCTCGGACCGCCAGCCGAAGATGCGCAGGATGATCATGGCCGAGGAGGAGGACGAGCGGCGGGCGGCGCTCGAAAAGCTCCTCCCGCTTCAGCAGCAGGACTTCGAGGGACTGTTCCGCGAGATGCGCGGCCTGCCGGTCACGATCCGCCTGCTCGACCCGCCGCTCCACGAGTTCCTGCCGCACGTGGACGACGTGGAGCGCGAGACCGAGCGCGCCCGGATCGAGCAGTCCGACGACCTCGAGGAGCTCGAGCGCACCCTCAGGCGGGTGCACGAGCTGGCCGAGACCAACCCGATGCTCGGCACGCGCGGCGTGCGGCTCGGCGTGCTGCACCCCGAGATCTACGAGATGCAGGCGCGCGCCATCGTCCGTGCGGCGCAGGCGGTGGAGCGCAGCTCCGGCGAGGCCCCGCAGCTCGAGATCATGATCCCGCTGGTGGCGTACGAGAAGGAGCTGGCGCTGATGCGGGAGCTGGTGCTGCGGGTGGTCGACGAGGAGAACGGCGGCGACCTGCACGTGACCATCGGGACGATGATCGAGCTGCCGCGCGCCTGCTTCGTGGCCGACCGCATCGCCGAGCACGCCGACTTCTTCTCGTTCGGCACCAACGACCTCACGCAGACCGCGCTCGGCTTCTCGCGCGACGACGTGGAGGGGAGCTTCCTCCCCGAGTACATGCGGAAGAAGATCGTGGACCGCAGCCCGTTCGAGACGATCGACCGGCCCGGCGTGGGCTGGCTCGTGCGCCTGGCGGCGTGGACGGGCCGCGAGGCCAAGCCCGAGCTCAAGCTCGGCATCTGCGGCGAGCACGGCGGGGACCCCGACTCGATCCGCTTCTTCCAGCTGGCGGGGCTCGACTACGTCAGCTGCTCGCCGTACCGCGTGCCGATTGCGCGCGTGGCGGCCGCCCAGGCCGCCATCGGGGACTGACCTCGCGATCTCGTATGCTGGCGCCGTGCGTTGGCTGACCGCTCCGCTGGTACTCCTCGTGCTGGCGATCATCGTCCCCGCATCGGCCTTCGGTCACGCCGAGCGCTGGTCGTACTTCCCGAACCACAAGGTCGGGAAGGTGCCGAAGTACAAGAAGTCCGGTCCGTCGCTGGTGGTCTGCAAGCCGGACTCGCGAAAGCTGATCCGCCAGATCTCCACGAGCTCGAAGAAGTCGAAGGCGGCGCGCCGCAAGAGCCTCGCGCTGCTGCCGCGATGCAAGTACCGCCACATCCAGGCTGCGGTGAACGCCGCGAAGAACGGCACCCGGATCCTGATCCTCCCCGGCACCTACAAGGAGGAGCCGAGCCGCGCCGTGGCCAACGACGACGGCGACTGCACGGGCGACGAGTACCAGGCCGAGGAGCCCGCCACCAAGAGCTACAAGTTCCAGCGCGACTGCCCGAACTCCCAGAACCTGATCGCGATCACGGGTGACGACGACGACCCGGACCGGCGCTGCGACGACAAGTGCAACCTCCAGATCGAGGGCACCGGCGCGCGGCCGAGCGACGTGAAGGTGGTCGGCGGCGGTTACGGGCTGCGGCCGGGCGCGAAGCTGAACGTGTTCAGGGCCGACCGCGCGGACGGCATCTACTTCCGCAACTTCCTGGTCCAGTACTCCGACTTCAACAACATCTACGTGCTCGAGACGAACGGCTTCCGCGTGGAGGACGTGATCTCGCGCTGGAGCCGCGAGTACGGAGTGCTCAGCTTCACCTCGGACAACGGGCTCTACAACCGCGTGAAGGCCTACGGCGCGGGCGACTCCGGGATCTACCCCGGCTCCGGGCCGGAGGGGCACTGCAAGCGCTACGGCATCGAGGTGAGCCACTCGGAGTCGTTCGGCAACACCATCGGCTGGTCGGGCACGGCGGGCAACGGCGTCTACACCCACGACTCGAAGTTCCACCACAACTCCGCCGGCATCACCATGGACTCGTTCGCGAGCGGCCATCCCGGCATGCCTCAGGACTGCTCCAAGTGGGAGCGCAACAGGATCTACTCGAACAACGCCGATCTCTTCAACTCGAAGCGCGACGCCTACTGCCAGAACACACCGAACGAGGAGCGCGACCCGCGCAAGGTCTGCCCGACGTTCCAGGTGCCGGTCGGCACGGGGATCCTCACCGGCGGCGGCAACGGCAACATCTTCAAGAAGAACTGGATCTACGACAACTGGCGCCGCGGCACGATGCTCTTCTGGGTCCCGGCGGAGATCCGTGGCACCGACCCGACGGGCCAGTCGGCCAAGCCGAGCACCTACGACACCTCCCACGAGAACAAGTACGTGGGCAACCGGATGGGCATCCGGCCGGATGGCCGCCGCGCGCCGAACGGGGTGGACTTCTGGTGGGACGAGGGCGGGCACGGGAACTGCTGGTCGAAGAACAAGGGCATCCGCTCGGGCGGCGCCTTCACGAGCGACCCGCTGAAGCTGTTCCCCTGTCCCGGCGGCAGCCCCGACCGGACCGGTAGCTCGGCGAAGTTCGCGGAGCTGATCCCCTGCTCCACGTGGGATCCGCAGACCAACCCGGATCCCGTGGGCTGCAACTGGTTCACGCGGCCCTCCAAGCCGCGGTAGTGCGGCCCGTAGCGCCGCTGCTCGCCGCCGCGATCGTGGCCGCGGCGCTGACGTCGGCGTGCGGGGGCGGGGACGACCTCGAGGGCGGCGACCTGGCGTGGGTGCGCGATCCGAAGGTCTTCCGGGAGCCCGACCTGCCGCGCGACCGGGTGCTGGTGGGCACCGTCAGGAACGACTCGCTTCGCCGCATGAAGGTGGTGGCCGCGGACGTACGCGCCGTGGATGCGGACGGGAAGGCGCTGCGTGGCAACGCCACCTTCGTCAAGGGCTACATCCACGCGCTCTACCCGCCCACCCGGCCGCCGCCGGGCGGGTTGCCGGAGTCCGAGCTCGAGCGCCTCGGCAAGGAAGTGCGCCTCGATCCCGGCGGCACCGCGCCGCTCAGCATCGCCTGGCGAGTGCCCCGCGGCGCCGAGGGGCCGGTGCGGATCGACTACGGCGCCGGCTTCCTGCCCATCCCAGGGCGCTGAGCCCGGTCAGGCCGTCCACCGGCCTGACACAATCGTCGGGCGATGCCCCAGCTTGCCCGTGCACCCTTCCGAGAGCGCGTCGAGCGCCTCGAGGAGGCGCACCGCTCGCCGCTCGCCACACCGTCCTATCCCGCCCGCCGGGCGAGGCCCGAGCCCGACTCGGAGCACCGCACGCCATTCCAGCGCGACCGCGACCGGATCGTCCACTCCAAGGCCTTCCGGCGCCTCAAGCACAAGACCCAGGTCTTCATCGCGCCGGAGGGCGATCACTACCGCACCCGCCTCACGCACACGCTCGAGGCATGCGGCATCGCCCGCAACGTGGCGCGCGCTCTCGGGCTGAACGAGGACCTCACCGAGGCGATCGGCCTGGGGCACGACCTCGGTCACCCGCCGTTCGGCCACATCGGCGAGGAGGTGCTGGACGCCTGCGTCCGGGAGCGGTGGGGGAGGGCCTTCAGGCACAACGAGCATTCACTCCGTGTGGTGGAGCGGATCGAGGCGCTGAACCTCACGGAGCAGGTGCGCGAGGGCATCCTGCGTCACACGGGGCCCGAGCCGCCCGAGACCATGGAGGGCCGGATCGTCCGGCTGGTGGACCGCATCGCCTACATCAACCACGACATCGACGACGCGATCCGCGGCGGGATCCTGCGCTTCGAGAGCCTGCCGCCCGCCGAGATCGAGCTGCTCGGGAGCACCGGCTCGGCGCGCATCGAGACGCTCGTGCGCGACCTGCTCGAGCGCTCCGAGGAAGCCGGCGACATCGTTCAGAGCGCCGAGGTGGGCGGGGCCATGCTGCGCCTGCGCGAGTTCATGTTCGAGAGCGTTTACCTCGCCTCCGACGCCCAGCACGAGAAGCCGCGCATCGAGCGGATGCTGCGGGCGCTGTTCGAGCATTTCGCCGAGGAGCCGCCGCCCGCGCTCACGCCGGACGCCTCCGACGAGCAGCGAGTGATCGACTGGCTGGCCGGCATGACCGACCGCTTCGCCGTGCGGACGTTCGCGGACCTCTCCGTGCCGCAGGGCTTCTGAGCATGGCGCTCTTCACCAAGGACTCGATCGACCGTGTCCGCGACGCGATCGACATGGTCGAGCTGGTGGGGGCCAAGACCGACCTGCGCAGGGCGGGAACGCGCTGGCAGGGGCTGTGCCCGTTCCACGACGAGCGCACGCCGTCCTTCTCGGTCAATCCCGAGGAGAAGCTCTACTACTGCTTCGGCTGCCAGAAGGGCGGCGATGCGATCGGCTTCGTCCAGGAGGTCGAGGGGCTCGACTTCCCCGAGGCGGTCGAGACGCTGGCCGAGCGCTACAACGTCCGGGTAGAGCGCGAGGACGACGATCCGGAGGCCGACAGGAGAAGGAAGCAGCGGGAGCGCCTCCTGGCCCTCCTCGACCGCACGGCGCGCTACTACGCGTCGTTTCTCGAGAGCTCGGCGGAAGCCGCGAAGGCCCGGGCCTACCTGGCCGAGCGGGGGTTCTCGGAGGAGGTCCTGAAGCAGTTCCGGGTGGGCTACTCGCCGAGCGCGTGGGACAAGGTCCTGGTGGGGGCCCAGCGGGACGGCTACTCACCGCAGGAGCTGCTGGATGCGGGCCTGGCCCAGCGCAACGACGCCGGCAACCTCTACGACCGCTTCCGGGGCAGGATCATGTTCCCGCTGGCCGACGCCCGCGGCCGGGTGCTCGGATTCGGCGCCCGCGCGATGTCGGAGGGACGCGGGCCCAAGTACCTGAACAGCTCGGAGAGCAGGATCTACCGGAAGGGGCGCCAGCTCTTCGGCATCGACGTGGCGCGCGCCCACGCCACCAAGTCCGGTCGGATCGTGCTGGTGGAGGGTTACACCGACGTGCTGGCCATGCACCAGGCGGGGATCCGCGAAACGGTGGCCATCATGGGCACCGCGCTCACGGAGGAGCAGGTCATCGAGCTGGCAAAGATGGCCAAGCGTGTAATACTCGCCCTCGACGCCGACCGGGCAGGGCAGGAGGCCATGCTGAGGGCGGCGAGACTTGCCAAGGACAGGGACTTGGAGCTGGCGGCCGTGGAGATGCCCGCGGGCGCCGATCCCGCTGAGCTGCTTGCACAGCGGGGGACGGACGCAATGAATGCGCTTCTGGAGCGTGCGAGAGGCATGATCGAGTTTCAGGTCCACCGGGTACTTGCCGATGCAGAGCTAGATACGCCAGCAGGCAGGGATCGCGCCCTGGATTCGGCAAGGCGCCTGATCGCAGACGTACCCGAGAGCTCTGCTGTACGACATGAATTGGTCCGCACCGTGGCCGACCGCCTAGACCTTCCAACCAACCTCGTAACGGCTGAGGTCCCGCGCTCCCGGGGCCGGGAGCGCCATGCGCCCGTGACGGCGCCGGCGCGCTCGCCGGGCGAGATCGCGCTCGAGCCCGAGCGGCGGTTCCTGGCCACCTGCCTCGCCAGCGGCGAGGTGGGGCACAAGCAGCTCTCCGAGATGTCTCCGAACGTGTTCTCCTCGGAGCTCATGCGGCGCGCACGGGAGCATCTCGTGTCGAGCTTCCACGATCCGCTTGCTGGCCTCGAGGACGAGGAGCCCGCTCTCGGCCAGCTCGTCGCTGCCGTGGTGGCCCGAGCCGACGGCCTGGATCCCGCCTCCGAGCCCAATCTTCGACTTAGCTTCCTCCAGCTCGAGCAGCGGCGCATCGACCGTGAGCTGCGGCGGGCCTCCGAGGCCGCCGACCGCCCGCGTCAGGACGAGCTCTCGGTTGCGCGCCAGGACGTGAGGCGCGAGATGGACGCCGTGATGGGGCAGATGGCATGAACGACTCCGCGTTCGAATTGGTCGACGACGGCGATCCCAAGGAGCTCGACGGGGCGGCGGTGGAGACCGGCGACCTGTACGACGAGGGAGGCGTGGTCACCTCCGGGCTGCCGGTGGCTCCGCCCGAGCAGGGGTCCGAGGACGCCGTGCGCCTGTACCTGCGCTCGATCGGACGCGTGCCGCTGCTCACCCGCGAGGACGAGGTGCGGCTGGCCAAGCGCATCGAGATGAACGACATGTCGGCCAAGAACGCGCTGATCGAGGCGAACCTGCGACTCGTGGTGTCGATCGCCAAGCGCTACACCGGCCGGGGCCTGACGCTGCTCGACCTGATCCAGGAGGGCAACCTCGGCCTGATTCGCGCGGTCGAGAAGTTCGACTGGCGGCGCGGCTTCAAGTTCTCCACCTACGCCACCTGGTGGATCCGGCAGGCGATCACCCGGGCGCTGGCGGACCAGTCGCGCACGATCCGGATCCCGGTGCACATGGTCGAGCGGATGAACCGGGTGGCGCGCGCCAAGCGCATGCTGCTCCAGCGCAACAACAAGGAGCCTTCCTTCGAGGAGATCGGCGACGTGGTCGACATGCCGGCCAAGAAGGTCGAGGAGATCCTGAAGCTCGGGCAGGAGCCCG
This sequence comes from uncultured Thermoleophilaceae bacterium, assembly GCA_963764665.1. Taxonomy (GTDB): domain Bacteria; phylum Actinomycetota; class Thermoleophilia; order Solirubrobacterales; family Thermoleophilaceae; genus JACVRW01. Next base: position 69,386 of record CAVXTL010000009.1, read on the forward strand.
TGTCGCTCGAGGCGCCGGTGGGCGGCGAGGAGGGCGACGCGTCGCTGGGAGACTTCATCGAGGACTCGGCAGGCGACCGGCCGCTCGAGATCGTGGCGAACGAGATCCGCGACAAGGACCTGCAGCAGGTGCTCGAGGCCCTGCCCTGGCGCGAGCGCCGCGTGATCGAGCTGCGCTACGGGCTCGGCGACGAGGGCCCGCTCACTCTCGAGGACATCGGCACCCAGGTGGGCGTCACGCGCGAGCGCGTGCGCCAGATCGAGTCGAAGACCCTGGCGATGCTCAAGAGCTCCGGCAGCGCCGAGCGCCTCGCCGGGACAGCCGACGAGGCCTGACCCCGCCGCTATCCTCGCAGTGCCGTTCCCCGGTGATGTAACGGCAACATGACTGACTGTTAATCAGTTCTTGGTGGTTCGAATCCACCCCGGGGAGCCTTGCACGACGGTTTTCCGTCGAATGATGCTGTTACTCTGAGCAATAGGCCGCCCTAGCAACTCGGCGGGCATCTACCGGCTCAGGCACTCGGTCGGGTTCAAGCGTTGGCTCCACGAGCCATCGCTCAACGAGTGTGAGGACGTGAGCCGTGATCCGATCAGTCCCACGCCCAGCAGTGCCCGCCGGCCGGGCCATGTCCCATACGGACGCGGCCTCCGTCGTCATCAGCAGCGTGGCAGCGGTCGTCCTCATCGCCGTCGCCGATCCAGGGGATGCGCTCTGCTATCTGCTCGCGTTCCCGATCTGGATCGTGTCGAAGGACCTGGGCGCGGTGGCGGGTACGGCCGTCGCGACGGTCGCTTTCCTGCTCCTCCTCCTCGTCGGATCGAGTCAACCGGCCGGCTTCGGTCCGCTGGGCTACCTCGCCGTCGCAGCCGTGTTCCTCGGGGCGGTGGCGGCAGGCTCGCTCGTGGTTCGTCCGACCGTCAGCGCCGGGACGAAGCGAGCGTCACAGCTGGTGCGAGTGCTCACCTCGCAGCCCAAGGTCATGCGCCGGCCAGAGGCCCTGAGCCGCCGGGAGCTGGAGGTGCTGGAGGCGATAGCCACCGGTGCTCAGAACGCCGAGATCGCCGAGCGTTTCGTCATCTCCGAGAACACGGTGAAGTCCCACGTGAGCCGGATCCTCAAGAAGCTGCCGGCGGCCAACCGCACCGAGGCGGCGTCCCGCTATATCGAGATGTACGGGCCGCCCCCTTCGCCGAACGGCGACACGCCCGCGCCCGACGAGGTGCCTGAGGAGGACCGGATCGCCGCGGCCAGCGCGGTGACCGCGACGGTCGAGGCAGTGAAGCCGAACGGCGAGGCCGTTTTGAGGTTGCAGGACGGTCGCGACCTGGAGGTTCCCGTGATCGACCAGATCCGTGACCGCGTGGAGGTGGGAGCAGCCATCATCGCCTACTTCGATCAGCGCGAGCGCGTGGTCGGCTGGTATCTGCCCGACGAGGAGCTCGGCGTGGATCTCAGGCAGTGGGCGCCCTAGACGTCACGCGGCGAGAGCCTCGACCGCCTCGGCGGCGTTGGCCCCGCCGGGATGCTCCTCCGCCCACGCCTTGAGCGCCCCGGCGCGCCGCGCGTAGGTGGGCTCGGCCAGCAGGCGCCGCACCGCCAGGCGCACCCCGCGGGCGTTCTGAAAGCGCCGGGGCAGTGACACGCCGAGCCCCGACCAGCGGATGCGGGCGGCATTCTCGGCCTGGTCGCCGGCATATGGGCACGCAACCACCGGCACGCCGCACGCCAGCGCCCTGGCCACCGTGCCGTGCCCGGCGTGACAGACCACGGCAGCGCAGCGGGGCATCGTGCGGGCGTAGGAGACCCACTCGACCAGGCGTGCGTTCGGCGGCTCGGGAAGCGGGTAGCCGGGCGGGCGCCGGTTCCAGGTGGCCAGCACCCGCACCGGCTCCCCGGCCAGCCCCTCGAGGGCCGCGCGCAGCAGCTCGTGCTCTGGGTCCTGCGCGGTGCTCGGCGCCACCAGCACCAGTGGGTCGTCCCCGGGGGGCAGCTCCACCTCGCCGAACGGCTGCTCCCACAGCAGCGGGCCTGTCACGCGCACGCCGGCGGGAGCGTCCGGGCGCGGATACTCGAGCTGGGGGAAGGTCGCCACCAGCGCCAGGTCGCGCGAGATCCCGCCGTGCGCGCGCTCGAGCGGCGCCAGCCCCACGCGCTCGCGCGCGCCGTTCAGCTCGCGTCGGCCGCGCTCCTCGCCGGCCGAGAGCAGCGGGCGCAGCGTGCCCCACAGCCGGGCGCCCACGCGCGTGCGCGGGGGCACGGCCCCTACCGAGTAGGGGGGCAGCCCCGGCCGGCCCACCGGATACACGTGGGGCACGAGGGTTGCCCAGGGGCGCTCCTCGGCCTGCGCCGCCAGCGACGCCGCCACGGTGAGGATGTCCGCCACCACGGCGTGCGGGTCTACCTCGCGAACGAGGGCGCGGGTGGGCTCGCAGGCGCGCACCGCGGCCTGGTAGATCCCGAGCGGCTCGCGGCCCTCCTCGAGCAGGTTGTACTCGGGCGCGGGCGCGAAGCGCATCCCCTCGCGCTCCACGTGCTCGCGCCAGCGCACCCAGGTCTCGAGCCAGACCTCGTGGCCGCGGGACACAAGCTCGCGCCCCAGGGCGATCGCCGGGAAGGCGTGCCCCGGATCCCCGAACGCGGCCAGGAGCAGCCGCCGGGGCGGCGCGGGAGCTTCGCTCAGAGCATCTCCGCGATGTCGCGGACCATCTGCTTGCGCCGCTCGGCGTCAGCCGCGATCGTCGACACGATCAGGGTGCCCACGCCCGCGTCGCGATAGACGGCGAGCCGGTCGCGCACCTTGTCGCGCGGGCCGACGATGGCCACCATGTCGATCAGCTCCGCGGGCAGCGCCGCGGCGGCATCGTCCTTCTTGCCGTCCAGGTAGAGGTCCTGCACGGTCTGCGCTGCCTCCTCGAACCCGTAGCGGCGCACGAGCGCGTTGTAGAAGTTCTTCTCGCGCGAGCCCATCCCGCCGACGTACAGGGCGAGCAGGTGCCGAACGGAGTCGCGCGCGCGGTCGATGTCGTCGTCGATGCAAACGCTCACCGACGGAGCGATGTCGAAGGAGCCGTTCAGGTCCCGGCCCGCGCGTGCCGCGCCCTCCTGGAGCAGCTCCCGCGACTCGCCCACGTGCTCGGGAGAGAAGAAGATCGGGATCCAGCCGTCGGCGATCTCCCCGGTGAGCTGCATGTTCTTGGGCCCGATGGCGGCGATGTAGATGGGGATGTGTTCCTGGACCGGGCCGATCATCAGCTTGAGCGCCTTGCCCGGGCCGTCGGGGAGCGGGAGGGTGTACTGCTTGCCGTGGTACTCGAGCCGCTCGCGCGCCAGCGCCTTGCGCACGATGTCCACGTACTCGCGCGTGCGGTCGAGCTGGTGGGCGAACCGCTGACCGTGCCAGCCCTCGGCCACCTGGGGGCCGGACGACCCGATGCCGAGCAGCACACGCCCGCCGGACAGGTGGTCGAGCGTGGCCGCGGTCATCGCCGTCATCGCCGGTGAGCGGGCTGGCATCTGGAAGATCGCCGAGCCGAGCCTGATGCGCTCGGTCTGGCCGGCGAGCCACGCCAAGACCGTGGCGGCGTCCGAGCCGTAGGCCTCGGCGGCCCAGACGGAGTCGAAGCCCACGTCCTCTGCGGTCTTCACGAGACCCAGCTGCTCGTCGACGGTCAGGCCGAGGCCCCAGTAGCCCAGGTTCAGGCCCAATCGCATGCAACTCTCCTTTCGCCGCTGTGGATGTACTTGAACGATCGCGGCGGGATGGGCATCCTATGGGGCGCGAGAGGTGAACCGCCAGTGAGACGCCGCCGGCCAGCACGAGAACTTCGAACCGCCATCGACTGCATGCCGCTCCGCAGCCGGCAGGCGATGCTCGGCGGGATCGAGGCCAACGACATCATCGTCGGCGCGTACACCGACCGGCGCGGCGGGGTCTGTCCGATGCTCGCGGCTCACCGAAACGGCGGGCGTACGAGCCTGGCCAGCTTCGCAAGCGCATGGGACCGCTACACGGGCGCCCGCGGGCGAGCCCGGCCGGCCACGCTCCGCGAGCTGAACACGCTCCGAGCGATGCTCGAGGCCAGCATCGCCCTCGACGAGGGGATCGACCTGTCGAGCGTGCAGCGCCCCGCGTGGCCCGAGCCGGCGGACACCGGCGAGCGCCATCGCGCCCGCGAGCTGCGCGGCCGCCCGGGATGGGCGTGGCTCCGCCCGTTCAGGAACCTGGACGAATACGAGCGCGCGCTCGCCCAGCTCGACGCTGTTGAGCGCGAGCGCGACCGCGAGGTTGTCGGCTCCGTCTAAGGAGTGTCGCCGGGCCGGATGAACTGGATCTCGGGCACGATGCATGCGCTCGAGGTCCTCAGCAGGAAGCGCACCGCCTCGGCGATGTCCTCGGGCTGAATCATCTCCTCGCGCTCGACCCCCTGCACCCAGTCGGTCATCGCGGTGTCCACGAACCCGGGGCAGAACGCCGTGACCTGGACGCCCTCGCCGGACAGCTCGCGGTGCAGAGCCTGGCTCAGCCCCACCACGCCGAACTTGGTGGCCGAGTAGGCCGCCAGCCACCCCTGCCCGTACTTGCCGGCGATCGAGGCGGTGTTGACCATCAGCGCCTTGCCGTGCTCGGCGCCGGCCTCCTTCAGCGCCGGGATGGCCTCGCGAGCCACCAGGTAGACGCCGCGCAGGTTCACGTCGAGCTGGATGTCGAGCTTCTTGGTCACCGTGTCCGCCACCGGCGCCCCGATTCCGATGCCCGCGTTGTTCACGAGCACATCGAGCCGGCCGAAGCGCTCGCTGTGGGCTGCCACGAGGCGCTTGATGTCGTCCTCGTCGGCCACGTTCGCCGCCACGGCATTGACGTCAAGCCCGTCGTCGGTCAGCCCCTTGGCCGCCGCCTCGAGCTTGTCGGGGCGGCGTGCCGAGAGCGTGATCCCGTATCCGTCCTGCCCGAGCGCGCGGGCGATGGCCAGTCCGATACCGCTGGATCCGCCGGTGATGAGTGCAGCGCGAGTGTCCAAGAGCTCCTCCCGATCGTCCCGAAGACCGCAGGAGGCTATTTGAAATTGGGTTAAGGAACGCAGCCCCTGACGTGGGCGACATGGCGGTTCCGTACGCTTGGCCCTCCTTGCGCCTGCGAACTGCCCTGATCGCCTCGATGCTGTTGGCATGCGCCCTGCTGGCCGCGTGTGGCGGTGACTCGAACGACGACGAGCCGAGCGCCCCGCCGGAGGTCAATCTCAGGGACTTCCCGGCAGCCGAGGGGAGGACGCTTCGGCAGCTGCTGAGCAAGCTCAGGGAGGGCGGCCCGGTGCTGGCGCCCTCGGTGGCGGATCTCACGGTCGGCGAGAACCGTTACGGCTTCGGCCTCTTCGACCGCTCGCGCAAGCCGATCACCGACGTTCCCGCGGTCGTGTACATCGCTCCGGTGGGGGGCGGGGAGGCGATTGGCCCGATCAAGGCCCGCTTCGAGTCACTGGCCGTCAAGCCCCAGTTCCGGAGCGAGACCTCGTCGCGCGACCCGGACTCGTCGAGCCACGTGTACGTGGCGGACATCGACTTCCCGAAGCCCGGTGACTACGACGTGGTCGGAATGGCCAAGCTCGACAATCGCCTGGTGGCCGCTCTGCCGGTGAGCGGCCCGACGGTCGTGAAGAAGGAGGACCCGGTGCCCAGGGTGGGCGAACCGGCACCGCGCATTCACACCCCAGTGGCCGCTGATGTGGGCGGCGACCTGTCCCAGATCGACACCCGCACGCCGCCGTCGTCGATGCACGAGGTGGACTTCGCCGACGTGGTCGGGAAGAAGCCGGTGGTGCTGCTGTTCGCGACCCCGCTCCTCTGCCAGAGCCGAGTATGCGGACCCGTCGTGGACATCGCGGAGGAGGTGATGTCGGAGCGCGGCAAGGACGCCGACTTCATCCACATGGAGATCTTCGAGGACAACACCGTCGACAAGGGCTACCGGCCCCAGGTGCGCGACTTCGGCCTGCCGTCCGAGCCGTGGGCGTTCACGATCGATCGCAACGGCAACGTGGCGGCCCGCCTCGAGGGGGCGTTCAGCGCTCGCGAGCTGAACGCGGCTATCGACAAGGCCGTCAAGAACTAGTTTCCCGCAGGGCCGTGCGTGGTAATACATAAAGGATGCTGATCGTTGTTCAGTACACGACCAACGCCGGCCCGGAGGAGTACGACGAGGTCGTCTCGAAGATCCGCTTCCACGACGAGCCGCCGCCGGGGCTCGTGATGCACACCGCTGCCGTGACCGAGGACGGCCGCATGCGGGTGTTCGACATCTGGCGTTCTCGTGAGCACCACGACGAGTTCGCGTCGAGCCGGCTGCGCCCCGCGATCGTCGAGGTGGTCGGTGAGGAGCGGGCGGACACGGACGACCACACGATGCTCACGCTTCACAGCCTGGTGAAGCCGGTCGGCGTCTAGTCAGGTCGGGTCGGACACAGTCACGACCCGGGTACGCCCACCCGGGTCCGCCAGGCGCACCTCGGCGCGGCCCGGCCCGGTCGAGCGGTAGCTCTCGATTCGGACATCCCCCTTGGCCAGCAGAGCCAGCAGCTCCGGGGTGGGCATCGTCGCTCGCTTCGAGGGCTTGGTCATCTCATAGAGACCGCTCGGTGTCGATGATCCCCACCGCGAGCGTACAGCGCTCCGCTCGACAAGAATTTCTGAGCTTTTGGACGCCGCCGCCGCTACTGGCAGACGACATTCTGGCATTGGAGCGGGTTCCCGTTCCTCGCGGCGAGGTTGCCACCGAGGTCGGTCACTCCCGCCACCGCCTCAATGCCGAGGTCGCCGTTCTCGTTGGCGGTGTTCGAATTGAGGCTGGTGCTCGCCGAATCGACGTCGATGCCGTCGTCGAGCATGCTGGAGACGTGGTTGAAGCGCAGCAGCGTGTTCGTGGAGCCGGCGTCGACGAAGATGCCGTCCCGGCCGAATCCGCTGACGCGGTTCAGGTTGAGAATCGTCCCGGTCGACCCGGCCACGCTTAGCGCCGGGGCGTCGGTGCCGCCGTCCAGCCGGTTCTCGCGGACGACGACGTTGGTGGCGTCCATGATCGACAGGCCGTAACCGACGCCGCCCCTCAGGTCGTTGTCGATGAGGCGGTGCGCGCTGCCCTCGACGAGGGCGCCGGACCCCCTGCCTCCCTCGATGTCGTTCCGGACCAGCACCACCCCGGTGCCGGCGAGCCGCAGGCCCACGGCGCCGCCGAGGGAGCTGTCGGCGACTCTGTTCCGCGCGCCGGTGATCTCGAGGGCCGTTCCATCGGTGCAGGCTACGTCCATGTCGAGTACCTGGTTGTCATCCCCGGTCGCCGTCACGGCAGTCGCGGCGTAGGCGCTCGTGCTGCCGCCGGCGAGGCGGTTGCGGTCGCCGTCGAGCTCGATGTCGCCCAGGGTCGTGAGGTTCTGAAGGAGCCCGTCCGAACCGTCGTCGAACACGATCGCGCGGCCGGGGCCATTGTCGAACTCCGCGTCGTAGCGGACGGTCCCGTTCTTGACGATCACGCCGTCGTGGCCGCCGGCGTTGTCGATGCCGATCCAGTCGCCGCCGGCGAACGGGCTCCCGCTCTGCACGGTGTGGCCGGCAAGATCGACGGTGATCCCGGGCGCGCCGATGACGAGCGCGCTGCCGGTCGGGCACGTCATGTCGGCCTCGAGCTTCGTGTCCTGGGTCAGGACCTTCCCGCACCGGATCGGAGTCGCGAACGATCGGTCGCCGCTGCATCCGGGCGGGCTGTCGGTCTCGCTGTCTTGGGAGCAGAGCCTGAAGTGGTAGACGGTCTCGGGCTGGAGGTCGCGAAGCGTGGTCCACACCTGCCAGGGCTCGTCGCTCAGGTCTTCCACGCGACGCTCGGTCTCTTCGCCGTAGCCCGTGGTCGGCCCGTACTCGAACCACCATTCCGTCGGTCCGCCGACCGTGGACGCGATGGTGCCGCTGACCACGGCCTGGCTGGTCGACACCTGCGAGGCCCGCTCCGTGGAGCTGACCGCGCACCCCGACGCCACCAGACAGGCGAGGCACGCAGGACGGCTGAACGAATAGGGCTGATGGCGGCTCCCTCGACGGTGGATCCAAGTCGTATCGGCTGCAACCACTCAGGTCAAGCTGACCTACGGCGAGCAGCCGGCGCCGGCACCAGCCCGATCCGGCTCTACGATCCCCGCACGGGCCGGTAGCTCAGCGGTTAGAGCAGCGGACTCATAATCCGTCGGTCCCAGGTTCGAATCCTGGCCGGCCCACCTAAACCGCCTGCAAATCGGCACATCTCGTCGGGACGCTACCGAAACGTGTCCCCAACGTGTCCCAACTGAACGACCGGTCAGTTACGTATCGTGACCGATCGTGGACTACCTCACGATCAAGCAGACCTGCGAGCTGCTTCAGCTCTCCGAGGTCACGGTGCGCCGCAAGATCCGCGACGGCACCATCCCCGCCGTCCGGCTCACCCGCGAGGGCCGCGGCGCACTCCGCGTCCCTGAGCACGAACTGCGTGCCCGACTGGATCGCCAGCACGTCACCGGGGATGCGGCATGAGCAAGGGCCGCCGCACGATCGGCCTCGAGGACCTCGGCGACCGTCTCCCCGGAGGTGCCCTCCGCTGCGGCTACGCCCTTGGCTGCCCGGAGCCGGTGGTGGAGGGCCGGTGGTTGTGCCTTCGGCACGCCGCAGACGTTGACCGCCGCGCACAAGACCTGATCCAGGACGCCAACAGGAAGAGCAGCGATGAGTGACACCGCACCCCAGCACGAGCCCGAGCACGAGGAGATCAGGTCGCCTGAGATGGACCTGCTCGACGCGATCGCCGCCAAGAACGACAGGCACCGCCAGACCGTCGAGCGGCTGCACGGCTTCACGGTTCCCGACCACCAGGAGGACGAAGACGATGAGTGACCAGGACGCCACCGCACGACGGGCCGAGCTTGAGGACGCTGTGGCCGCAGCCGAGGAGGACCAGCGCCAGATTCGCGGTCTGGCCCGTGGGGCCGGCGAGCGGGTGGCCCAGCTCCGCGAGCAGCTCGCCGGCCGACCCACCGCCGAGTTCGGTGACGACGGGGCAGCGAAGCCCAAGAGCCAGGCCGCAGCTGCATCCGCGAGCTACAGACCGCCGAGCACCCGCCCGTTGCGTGGTCGCGCCGCGAACAGGACGCAGCCAACCGCGTGGCCGCGGCCCGCCGCGCCGTCGAGCACTTCACCGCGAGCAACATCGAGGGCCTCGTCCTCGACCTGAAGCCAGGCAGGGACGCCGAGGACCAGCGCATCATCGACACGATCGAGCAGCTCGACGCGATGCTCGTGGACCGGCTCAAGTTCGCCCAACAGATCGCGGGCCTGTTGGCGCCCGTGCCGGGACTGAACGCTGTCACCGAGGTGCCCAGCGGCGACGACATCGACCAGCTCCGCAAGACCCTCCGCGAGTTCCTCGCCACCGGCCTGCGCCCCGCGCTCCCGGTGTCGATCTGCACGCCGGAAGGGAAGACCCCGCCACGCGTCAAGACCGCGTCCGGCCAGTGGATCGGGTCCAGCACGCCAGCGACATCGACCAGCACCGCCAGCGCAAGCGCGACGAGCAGGATGAGCGCGACCGCCAGCCCCGCCGCCGCGTCCCGGTCCACCCGCCACAACCCCAGCCGTCAGGACGCAGCCCGCTCGACGAGACCCTCAGCGCACTACTAGGCGATTGATGCGCGGGCTACTCCGACAGGCCCACAGCCGCGAGGGCATCGACCCGGCGGGCGGAATCAGTCTTTGCGAGCACCACCACAGAAAGGTGGACAGCTATGCCCGCTGAGTTCCGTCTATGGGGCGTCGTAAACCCACAGGCGTTGGTCAAAGAAGCCCGTCGTCCCTCCCGATGTTGCCTGCGTGCAGTCGGTGCGGTTGCTGCCCTCCAGCCACGGGGCGAACACGATGTAAAAGACCTCAGGGGACGAGTTCTCGATGAGGTCCAGGTAGTAAACGCCGCTTTCCACCCCGACCGTGGCGCTGCCTGCGCCCTGCACGCGCAGGCATGTCACCGCTTCGCCGAGCACCTCCCCGGCAGGATTGTCGCCGTCCGGTCCGCTCACGGCGTTGAAGTTCGTGTGGCCGCCCAAAACAATGTCGCCGACGGTCCCGAACTTTCGCTCCGTCGAACAGACGACACGGGGCGGGTCCTCCTCCCGGTCTGCGACGCAGACCTGCCACCCGTAGCGGTGGGACGGCTCCAACCCGGTGAGCTCCGTGGAGTACGGACTCGGGTTGCTCGTCGGTGATCTCGACGGTCTGGGGCGGCGTCTCGGACCAGTTTGCCTGGTCGCCGCGCTCGCCGTAGCGGAACCAGTAGTCGGTCGGCCCGTCAAAGCTCGAATTGACCCTGGCGTTCAGCACGATGCTGTCGCCAAACGACGACGGAGACGTAGGAGGCTGCGGCACCCCGACCGCGCAAGCCGACACCAGCAGCGCGAGAGGCAGGAGGGCAACACCGAGACGCTTCACGCGGACTCCTATCGGTCGTCGGCGCCTTGTGCTTCCTTGCCGGGCCACCTGAAAACGGTCGGCGCAAGCCTTGCACAGGCCTCGTTGAGTGCGCAACCGCTGCGACGGGCCGGCCTGGCGTGACGGCTAGCGGGCTACTCCGACAGCCCCACGGCTTCGAGGGCTTCACCCTTGAGTCCGAGCGCGTGGAGGGCTCCGCTCACGGTCAGGTGGTCCTCGATGCGAAAGAAGCGGCCGTGGCGCAACCAATAGCACTGGAACACGTCGCCCTCGAGCTTCATCGCACTCTCGCGGCCTTCGGCCCGCAGACTCAGACGGTTCAAGACGCGGTCCTCGCCAACCTCGACCAGCTCGAGGATCGCCCACTCGTAGCGAGACCACGATTCCCGGAACGTGATCAGAAACCGGGACAACTCGTCCAAGCCGTGGCAAGGCCGTGCCTCGGGAAACTTGCCGACCGGGTAGTAATCGACATCGGGCTCGCAGAACTCCGCAACTGCGACCCGTACTTCATCCAGGCTCGCACCCACCGCCGTCGACCAGCGGCGCACGATCTCCACGTTCTCCTGCGACATCGCCCGCCGAGTATCCCCCGCCGCACACCCCGGCCGCTAGGGGCCGGGACGCACGGCGAGGAATTTCGGATCGGCTGTCTACTCGGCGTCGATCACGAGCAGGTTGAAGTTCGCGGTGTCGGGGGTCTGGGCGGTCGCGGTGGGGTTGCAGGCCTGAAGGTACGCGGACGTAGCCCCCGTCCTGTAGACGATGCCGTACGTGGTAATGCTGGGCCTCGCGGTCTCATAGTTCGGCGTGAGCACGAGGTGATCGGCTTGGGCGTCGATACCGGTGAGCTCGCCGAGCGTGCAGGTGCCCGGCGACATCGCGCCGATGCTCGCCGTGAAGTTGACGAAGGCGCTCTGCGCGATGTCCACGTCATGGAGCGACCCATCCGCGATGGCGTTGGTGCCGATCGCAAACGAATCCTCAATAACGTCATCGCCGGTGAGCGAGTCATTGGCGACGTCCTCGGATGCGAGCGTCCCATCCACCACGTCGACACCGAGGAAGCTGTGCACATCGAAGGTGTTGAGCGAGTTGTCCTTCACATCGGAGGAGCCGATCTCGTTGTTGCCGACGTCGACCGACTTGACCTGCCCGTCCACGATGTCCGTGCTGAACACCGTGTTGGCCGCATAGGCGCCGCCGGTCCCTACGGCGACGAACAGCGCCAGCGTCGCCACGACGTTGGCGTAGGTGATACGGGAGCGGAGCGTGTGCAGCATGGGAGTCCTCCTCGAGTCCGTGGAGGCGTACTCCGGCTTCGGCGTTCATCCCCTTCCTTGGGCCAGAGGTCGGCGGGCGCCACCGCTTGTCAGTACAGCCGACCCTACGCCCACCACGGTGGCCGGGCAACCAGGGGGGTGACCCCCGACCCCACACGTCCCGGGACCGGGGAGGGCAGGGTCCGCGCGGGCCTGGGGGTAGGCAGGTAATACAGGCGAACATCAACTTCAGGGCGTCGCGGTGTTGGTGGCCCGTATCGACCGGCTGGCGGAGGCCGCGGGTTCGTCTCGTTCGGCGGCGATCAAGCGGCGATCCTCGAGGCGACACACCGGCCAGAGGCCCAGACCTATCGCTGACAAGCAGAGATCCTTGTGCTGTTGAGCGAGGCCGCCCGCGGCGGCAGCGTGACCGCGATGCGGGAGCTGCTGGCCTATGACCGCGAACGTCGGCAGGCCGGCGGCCGATGCGGTGGACCAGCTGGACGAG
>CAVXTL010000010.1:0-204134 GCA_963764665.1 uncultured Thermoleophilaceae bacterium
ACGCCCCGCTCACGATCGGGGGCCACGAGGAGCCGGCCCAGGCCGTTCGCTCCAGGCCCGACGCGTCGATAGTCCAGGCGGCGCGCGCCGTGGCCGACGGCCGAGCCGACGCGCTCGTGTCCGCGGGCAGCACGGGGCCCACGCTCGCGGCCGCGACGCTCCAGATCAGGCGCCTGCGCGGCGTGCACCGGCCGGCGCTCGCGGTGCTCCTGCCGATTCCCGGCGGCCCGGTGCTCCTGCTCGACGCCGGGGCGAGCGTGGAGGCGCGTCCCGAGCATCTCGTGCAGTTCGCGTACATGGGCGCGTGCTTCATGGAGGCGGTCTACGGACACGAGCGACCGCGGGTCGGCCTCCTGTCCGTGGGCGAGGAGTCCGGCAAGGGCACCCCCGCCGTCCTCACCGCCCGCGAGCGCATAGAGGGGGCGGGCGGACTCGAGTTCGTGGGCAACGTGGAGGGCTTCGACCTTCCCGGCGCCGGTGCGGACGTGGTGGTCACCGACGGCTTCACGGGGAACGTGGCGCTCAAGGTGCTGGAGGGCACCTCGCGGCTCGTGCGCGACTCGATCGCCGAAGCCGTCCGGTCCAGCCCCGTCTCGGCCCTCGGCGGCCTGCTGATCCGCGGCAGGGTGGGAAAGCTGCGCGAGAAGCTCGATCCGGAGACGGTGGGCGGGGCGATCCTGCTCGGCCTGCGGAAGCCCGTGGTGGTCGCGCACGGCAGCTTCGGGCCGCGCGGTATCGCCAGCGCGGTGGGCCTGGCCCGGCGCGCGGTGGACGAGGACATGGTGGGCCGCACCGCAGCCGCCCTCGAGGCCGCCGGGGCATTGCGATCCGCGCGCGCTGGTAGCGTCGCCGAGGTGACGCCTGAGAGCGACGGCAGCGCCTAGATCCTGCATGGAGCGCGAAGACGTACTGGAGCGCATTCGCCGGCATCTGTCGGCCGAGCTCGAGGTCGAGCCGGACCGGATCGCCGAGGGCACCCGGTTCCGGGAGGACCTGGAGGCGGACTCGCTCGATCTGGTGGAGCTCGTCGTCGAGCTGGAGGACAGCTACGGGATCCGGATCCCCGACGAGGAGGCGGCGAAGATCCTCACCGTCGGCCAGGCCGCCGACTTCGTAGCCGCCCATGCAGCAGAAGCGTGAGACGCTTCGCGATCTGCTCGAGGGGCTGCCGGACACGCTCCGGCAGCAGGTCTTCACGCACGCCTCGTGGGTCGACCACAGGGCGGAGTCGTACGAGCGCCTCGCGTTCCTCGGGGACGTCGTCCTGAGCCTCGCCGTGTCCACCCACCTCTTCCCGCGCTTCGAGCGCCACGGGGCCGGCCGGCTGACCAAGGTGCGGGCGCAGGCCGTGAGCGGCGCCTCGTGCGCCCGCGTGGCCCGCGAGCTGGGGGTTCCGGACGCTCTCCGCGAGGCAGCTCCCGAGGGCGGGGCGGGCCGCGGCGCGGCCACGCTCGTGGAGTCCGAGCGCGTGCTCGCCTCGGTGTGCGAGGCGATCATCGGCGCCGCATACCTCGAGTTCGGGTTCGAGCGCACCGGTCCCGCGGTGGTGGCCTCGTTCGCCGACGAGATCGACGAGTCACTCGAGCACCCGGTGGACTACAAGTCGGTGCTCCAGGAGCGGCTGGCGCGGCGCGCCGAGCTCGTGGACTACCGGACGGTCGCCGAGCAGGGCCCGGCGCACGATCGGAGCTTCGTGGTGGTGGCGGAGGTGGCAGGGCACGAGCTCGGCCGCGGCGAGGGAAAGACGAAGAAGGGCGCTGAGCAGGAAGCGGCGCTGCAGGCTCTCAGCGCGCTCGAAGAAGGAGCCTCCGCCTGATGCATCTCAGGTCGATCGCAATGAAGGGCTTCAAGTCCTTCCCCTCGCGCACCAAGCTCGAGTTCGGTCCGGGCGTGTCCGTGATCGTCGGGCCGAACGGCTCGGGCAAGTCGAACATCACCGACGGCGTGCTCTGGGCGCTCGGCGAGCAGAGCCCGCTGGCCGTCCGCGGCCAGACGATGAAGGACGTGATCTTCGCCGGCGGCCACGGCGTGGGCGGCTCGGGCGCGGCCGAGGTGGAGGTCGTGATCGACAACTCCGACGGTGCGCTGCCCACCGACTTCTCCGAGATCTCGATCGTCCGGCGCCTCGGCCGCGACGGTGAGGGCGAGTACCGCCTGAACGGCGCGCGCTGCCGGCTGGTGGACGTGCTCGAGGTGCTCTCGGACTCCGGGCTCGGCAAGGAGATGCACTCGGTCGTCTCTCAGGGCAAGGTGGAGCAGATCGTGCTCTCGCGGCCCAAGGAGCGGCGCCTCATGATCGAGGAGGCGGCGGGGCTCGGCAAGCACCGCAAGCGCCGCCGCCGCGCGCAGCTGAAGCTGGAGCGCACCGAGGAGAATCTCTCCCGCGCACTCGACGTGGAGCGCGAGGCGCGCTCGCGGCTCAGGCCGCTCAAGCGCCAGGCCGAGGCCGCCGAGCTGCACGAGCGGATCGAGCGCCAGTCGCTCGAGGCGCGGATGGCGCTGGCCGCCGACTCCGCGCGCACCGCGCGCGCCGACCTTGCTGCGGCCGAGGCGCGCGCAGTAGCCGCCCGGGCCGAGCGCGACGAGGCGGAGCGGCTGTTGGCCGACGTGGCGGGCCGCCGCGAGGCGGCCGAGCAGGCGTTCGCCGCCCAGAGCCGCGAGCGCGAGCAGCTCCAGGCCCGTCGCTTCGACGCGGGCTCCGCCGCCGAGCGGATCCAGATGCGCCTCGAGCGGGTGCGCGACCAGGCGGGCGCCGCCGAGGACCGGCGCGAGCGGCGCACGCGCCAGCTCGCCCTGCTCGAGTCCGAATCCCCGGAGCCGCAGGATCAGGCCGACAAGCTGCCCGACGCCGAGCTGCCGCGCCTGCCCGACGAGGGCGACGAGGCGGCCCGGGCCGCCTGGGACGCCCTCTCCGCGGGGGAGCGCATGCGGGCCCTGGAGCTCGAGCTGGAGCGCCTGGACGCCGACGCCGAGGAGCGCCGCGGCCGCGAGCTGGCGACCCTGGATGCCGCGCTCGTCGCCGCTCGGGCGCGTGCGACCGAGCTGGGCACCGCCGTGACCGACCGACGCGCGGCGCTCGACGCCGCCGAGAGCGCCGCCGAGGATGCGAGGACGCGCCGTCGCGAGGCCGAGCAGGCTGTGCAGGCCGCCCGCTCGCGGGCCGCCGACGCGGGCGCCGAGCTTGCCGCGCTCAACCGCCTGGTGCGCGGCGCCGGCGCTGCCCCTGGCGGCGAGCCGGCGCTGGTGGAGGGACTCAAGGCCGAGCCAGGGTACGAGCCCGCGCTCTCGGCAGCTCTCGGCGCCCGCCTCACCGCCGCGCTGGTCGAGGACCTCCCCGCGGGCGAGCGGCTGCTCGACGGCGCGGACGGCTCCGGGGCCACTGCGCTCGTGGCGTCGCGAGCCCACGGACGCCCGGCGGGACAGTCGCCCGTGGCCGGCGCCAAGCGCCTGCTCGCGCACGTGACCCCCGAGAAGCGGGTGGCGCGCCTCGCCGAGCGGCTCCTGGGCGACGTGTGGGTGGTGGACTCGCTGAACTCGGTCTCGGCCTCGTTCCGAGGGGTGGCCGTCACCCGCTCGGGCCGCCTGCTCGACGCAGCCACCGGCGAGCTCTCGCAGGCGCCGGCCGGCGGGGGAGAGCGACTGCTCGAGGAGGTGGGCCGGCGCGACCAGCTCGTGGCGGACTCCGAGGCGGCGGCGGCCGAGGAGACCGAGGCCCAGGCGACCGTCAAGGGCGCCGTGGAAGCGGTGGCCGGCGCCGACGCCGCGCGCGAGGAGGCCGAGGCGGCGCTCCGCCGCGCGGCGCGCGAGCACACGGAGGCCACCGACGAGGCCGAGCGGGCGCAGTGGCTGCTCGAGCGCAGGCGCGAGAGCGCCGACGAGGGGCCGGACGGCGTGCGCCGGGCCGGTCTGAGCGCCGACCTCCGCGCCGAGCGCCGGATGGCCGAGCGCGCGGAGCGCGAGCGGACCGAGCGCAGGAACACGCTGGTCGCGCTGAGGACCGGCATCGAGGCCGACGCCGATCTCAGCCGGGCCGCCGAGCGCGCAGCGCGGGCGCTCGAAGCCGCGCTGGCGGCTGTGGAGGCCAGGCGCGACGCGCTTGGCGCGGAGCTGGAGGCGGGGGCCGCGGCCGGCGATGAGACCGCCGCGGCGCTGCGCGCCTGCGCGCACGAGGAGGCCGAGCTTCAGGGCAGGCTCAGGCGAGCCAGCGAGGCGGTCACCGAGAGCGAGGTGTCCGCGCAGCAGTCGCGCGACGCCTCCGCCGACGTCGAGCGCGAGCTCGGCGAGCTGGCGGGACGGCTGGGCCTCGAGCCCGAGCCGGCCGCCGACCCGCTGCCCGACGAGGAGCGTGCGGCGCTGACCTCGCGGGTGGAGCGCCTGCGTGCGCGACGCGAGCAGCTGGGCCCGGTCAACCCACTTGCCGGCCAGGAGTACGAGGAGGCCGTGGCGCACGTTGAGGAGCTCGAGGAGCAGCGACGCGATCTCGAGGCCGCCCTGGCCGAGCTCGAGGGTCTGATCAAGGAGACCGACCGGCGCATCAAGGAGAGCTTCGAGGAGACGTTCACCGCCGCGGCACGGAACTTCGAGGACGTGGTCGAGCACCTGTTCCCCGGCGGTCGCGGCCGGCTGCGCCTCGTGCGCGCCGACCAGGTGCCGCGCCCGGTGGTCGGAGGCGAGGTGCCCGCCGGCGACGAGGAGGAGGCGTCCGAGGAGGATCAGGACGGCGCGGAGGAGCCCGAGATGGGGGTGGAGATCGAGGTCACGCCACCCGGCAAGTCCACGAAGCGGCTGTCGCTCCTGTCCGGCGGCGAGAAGTCGCTCGTGGCGCTCGCGTTCATGTTCGCGGTGTTCCTCGCCCGGCCGTGCCCGTTCTACATCCTCGACGAAGTCGAGGCCGCGCTGGACGACATCAACATCGACCGCTTCCTCGAGCTGGTGCGCCGCTACGCCGACCGCGCCCAGTTCATCGTGGTCACGCACCAGAAGCGCACGATGGACGCCGCCGACACGCTCTACGGCGTGAGCATGGGCGGCGACGGGGTCTCGCAGGTGGTGTCGCGCAAGCTCGCCGGGCGGCCGGTCGAGGAAGCCGCCGCCTAGCCGGCGCGCCGGCGCGCCTATCCTCAGCGCGCCATGGCCCGAAGCTGGCAGGAACTGTTCGCCACCGGCGAGGAACCGGAGGCCGCCGAGCCCACCGAGGAGGACGGGCAACGCCGTGGCGGGTTCTTCCGCCGCCTGCGCGACAACATGTCGAAGACCCGCGAGGCGCTGGGCGCCGAGCTGCAGGCCACGATGTTCCAGTCGCTCGACGAGGAGGCCTTCGAGCACCTGGAGGAGACGCTCATCTACGCGGACGTGGGCGCCCCGACCACGGCGCGGATCGTGGAGCGGCTGGAGGCCGAGGCCGCGGGCGGGGAGCTGACCGGCGGCGAGGA
Organism: uncultured Thermoleophilaceae bacterium; assembly: GCA_963764665.1. GTDB lineage: Bacteria > Actinomycetota > Thermoleophilia > Solirubrobacterales > Thermoleophilaceae > JACVRW01. The sequence continues at coordinate 5,433 of CAVXTL010000010.1, forward strand.
CCTCACCCGGCGACTTCGGGAGCTGCTCGCCGAGACCGCCCGGTTGGAGGGCGACACGATCCCGCTGACCGCGCAGCCCACGGTGATACTGGTCACCGGCGTCAACGGCAGCGGCAAGACCACGACCTGCGGCAAGATGGCCTGGCACCTCCAGAAGGAGATCGGGCGCTCGGTGCTGCTGGCGGCGGGCGACACGTTCCGGGCCGCGGCGGCCGAGCAGCTCACCCTGTGGGCCGAGCGGGCGGGCTGCGAGATCGTGCGCGGCGAGGCGGGCTCCGACCCGGGCGCCGTGGTGTACGACGCGCTCGACGCCGCGGAGTCGCGCGGCCACGACGTGGTGATCGTGGACACCGCGGGCCGGCTCCACACCCAGCAGCACCTGATGGACGAGCTGCGCAAGATCCGAAAGGTGATCGCCGGGCGGATCGGCGACGCGCCGCACGAGACGCTGCTCACGATCGACGCCACCACCGGCCAGAACGGGCTGCGCCAGGCGCTGCTCTTCCGCGACGCGGTCGACGTGACCGGGATCGCGCTGACGAAGCTCGACGGCACCGCCAAGGGCGGGATCGCCCTGGCCATCGCGCAGGAGCTCGAGGTGCCGGTCAAGCTGATCGGCGTGGGGGAGGCCCTCGAGGACCTGCGCCCGTTCGACGCCGACGACTTCGCCGCGGCGATCCTCGCGCCGTAGTGGGTCCGCTGCTGGTCACGGGCGGGAGCGGCTTCCTCGGAGGCGAGCTGCTGCGTCAGGCGCAGGGCCGCCCACTGGCGGCCACCTACCTCTCGGGCAGGCCGGACGGCCCCCAGGCCGTCGAATGGATCGAGCTGGACGTGCGCGACGAGGCCGGTGTGCGCTCCGCGATCGCACGCGTGCGGCCCGCTGCCGTAATCCATACGGCCTACCGCCAGGACGGCGAGGGCGCGCGGGAGACCACCGTGGACGGCGCGGGCGCAGTGGCGCGGGCGGCCGCGGCGGTGGGTGCTCGGCTCGTCCACATGTCGAGCGACGTGATCTTCGACGGCACCAAGCCCACCGCCTACGACGAGCTCGACCCGCCTTCCCCGATCACCGACTACGGACGTGCCAAGGCCGATGCGGAGCACGTGGTGGCCGAGGCGCACCCGGAGGCGCTGCTCGTCCGTACCTCGCTGATCTACGGCCACGGGCACAGCCGGCACGAGCGCCTGGCGCTCGAGGCCGCGCGCGGCGAGGGCGAGCTCGCGTTCTTCGACGACGAGCTGCGCTGTCCGGCCGCCGTGGACGATCTCGCCGCGGCCCTGCTCGAGCTCGTGGACCGCGCCGAGTCGGGCGTGCTCAACGTGGCCGGCCGCGAGGTGGTGAGCCGCTACGAGTTCGCATGCCTCGTGGCGGGCGGCGCCGGTCTCCCGTCCGATCAGATCCGCCGCGCGTCGATCGCGGAGTCGGGCCTCACCCGGCCGGGAAACTGCGCGCTGACGAGCGCGCGCGCCGCCGGACTGCTCCAAACACGCATGCGCGGACCGCGCGAGCGCCTGTCCATTCCCGCCGAATAGCGGGAATAGCGCCCGCAGTCCGTCAGAATGTGCTGGAGCATGGACGACTGGGTTCTCTGGATGATCGCCGCCGGTGTGCTGGCGGTGGGCGAGATCGCGACGCTGGGGTTCTTCCTCGGCCCGATCGCCGTGGCCGCGCTCGTCACGGCGGGCGTGGCCCTCGCCGGCGCCGGGGTGGCGATCCAGCTGGTGGTCTTCACGCTCGTGTCGGCATCGTCGGTGGCCGTTCTGCGGCCGATCGCGCGCAGGCACCTGCACACGCCGCCGCAGCTGCGCACTGGCGCGGCGGCCCTGGTGGGCACGCGGGCGCTGGTGCTCGAGCGAGTGGACTCGGACGGCGGGTGCGTCAAGATCGGCGGCGAGGTCTGGTCGGCGCGTGCGTACGACGAGGACGAGGTGATGGAGCCCGGGACCCGGGTGGACGTGCTCAAGATCGACGGCGCCACCGCGCTCGTCTCGGAATAGGGAGGTACTGGGACGTGGCAACTCTGATCGTGCTAGTGGTAGTCGCGCTTGTCGTGCTGGTCACGCTTTCGCGGGGAATTCGCATCGTGCCGCAGGCGCGCGCGGGGATCGTGGAGCGGCTGGGCCGCTACCACCGGACCCTCGACGCCGGGCTGACGCTGGTGGTCCCGTACGTGGACCGCGTCAAGCCGCTGATCGACCTGCGCGAGACGGTGGTCTCGTTCCCGCCGCAGCCGGTGATCACCGAGGACAACCTCGTGATCCAGATCGACACCGTCATCTACTTCCAGGTCACCGACCCCAAGGCGGCGACCTATGAGATCGCCGACTACATCGCCGCGATCGAGCAGCTCACGGTCACCACGCTGCGAAACGTGATCGGCGGGATGACGCTCGAGGAGACGCTGACCTCAAGGGACAAGGTGAGCGCCGCACTCCGGATCGTGCTCGACGAGGCCACCGGGAAGTGGGGCATCCGCGTCAACCGGGTGGAGCTCAAGGCGGTGGACCCGCCGATCTCGATCCAGGAGGCCATGGAGAAGCAGATGCGCGCCGAGCGCGACCGCCGCGCCACGATCCTCACCGCCGAGGGCATCAAGCAGTCCCAGATCCTCACCGCGGAGGGCGAGAAGCAGAGCGCCATCCTGCGCGCCGAGGGCCGCCGCGAGTCGCAGATCCTCGAGGCCGAGGGGCAGTCGAAGGCGATCGAGACGGTCTTCGAGGCGATCCACCGCGGCGACGCCGACCAGAAGCTGCTCGCCTACCAGTACCTCCAGGTGCTTCCCCAGATAGCCCAGGGCGAGTCGAACAAGGTGTGGATCATCCCGAGCGAGGTCACGCAGGCGCTCTCGAACCTGAGCTCGGCGCTTCCGAAGGCGCCCGAGCCGCCGAAGCCGCCGCCCCCGCCACCGCCTGAGTAGGCCTTGCCGCCCTCGAAGACCGATCTGCTCGAAGAGCTCGCGGCGCGCTGGGCGCGCGGCGACCGCGCGGCGGTCGAGGAGCTTCTGCACCCCGAGGTCGAGATCGACATGACCGTCCGGGTGATGAACCCCGAGGTGTATCGGGGCTACGAGGGCCTGTGGCGCTACGCCGCGGACATCACCGAGCTCTGGGAGTACGGCGAGACGGAGGTGCACCGCCGCATCGAACGCGGCGACGAGGCGCTCGAGCTCGTCACCACGCCGATGCGAGCGCGTGCGAGCGGCGTGGAGTTCGCCCAGCCGATCGCACAGCGCTACCGGTTCGAGGACGGACGCGTGATCCGGATGACGATGCTGATCGACGTGGACCGGGCGGTGGCGGACTTCGAGGCTGGCCGCCCGCCACACCCGCCCGACGAGTAGCCTCATTCGCCGATGTTCGACACGCTCTCAGACCGGCTGCAGGAGGCTCTCGGCGACGTCCGCTCGCGCGGCAAGCTGACCGAGGACGACGTCAGCAAGGCCATGCGCCAGGTGCGGCTCGCGCTGCTCGAGGCGGACGTGAACTTCAAGGTCGTGAAGGAGTTCACGGCCGGCGTGAAGGAACGCGCCCTCGGCCAGGACGTGCTCGACTCGCTCAACCCCGGGCAGCAGGTCGTGAAGGTGGTCGCGGACGAGCTCACCACCCTGATGGGAGGCTCGGGCCGCGAGCTGGTGTTCGCCAAGCCGGGTCCGACCGTGATCCTCATGGCCGGCCTTCAGGGCTCGGGCAAGACCACCGCCTGCGGGAAGCTGGCGGTGCACCTCCGCGAGGAGCACGGGATGGACGTGGCGGTGGCCGCCTGCGACGTGTACCGCCCGGCGGCCGTGGATCAGCTGGTGAAGGTGGCGGGCCAGGCGGGCGCCGCCGTCTACGAGCAGGGCACGGGACGCGACCCGGTGGACATCGCCGAGTGGGCTCTCAACCAGGCCAAGAGCGATCGCCGTGACGCCCTGATCGTGGATACGAGCGGCCGGCTCCACGTGGACGAGGAGCTGATGAAGGAGCTCGCGCAGATCAAGAAGCGCACGAAGCCCCACAACGTGCTGCTCGTGATCGACGCGATGACGGGGCAGGACGCCGTGAACGTGGCCGAGCAGTTCTCGGAGACGGCGGACTTCGACGGCGTGGTGCTCACGAAACTCGACGGCGACTCGCGCGGCGGCGCCGCACTGTCGGTCAAGGCGATCACCGGCAAGCCGATCATCTACGCCTCCACCGGCGAGAAGCTCGGCGACTTCGAGCGCTTCCACCCCGACCGCATGGCCCAGCGGATCCTCGGAATGGGCGACGTCATGACGCTCGTGGAGAAGGCCGAGCGCCAGATGGACGAGCGCCAGGCGCAGGAGCTCGAGCGCAAGATCCGCAAGGAGCAGTTCACGCTCGACGACTTCCTCGACCAGATGAAGCAGGTCCGCAACATGGGGCCGATCCAGAACCTCCTGCGGATGATGCCGGGGGTGGGCAAGCAGCTCGGCCAGCTCCAGGTGAGCGAGAAGGAGCTCGACCGGCTGGAGGCGATCATCCTCTCGATGACGCCCGCCGAGCGCGCCAACCCGCAGATCATCGACGGGTCGCGCAGGCGCCGGATCGCGCACGGCTCGGGCACCAGCGTGCAGGCCGTCTCGCAGCTCGTAAAGCAGTTCGGTCAGATGAAGAAGGTCATGCGCCAGCTGTCGCAGGGGAAGATGCCCTCGCTGCAGCAGCTGGCGGGTGGTCGCTAACCTCTCCCGCCTCATGTCAGTCCGAGTCCGACTCACACGCGTGGGCAGCAAGAAGAACCCGATCTGGCGGGTGGTCGTCGCCGACCAGCGCTCGCCGCGGGACGGCCGGTTCATCGAGACCATCGGCCATTACAACCCGCAGACGGAGCCGTCCACGATCCGCATCGACGCCGAGCGCCTCGAGCACTGGGTCGCGCGCGGGGCTCAGGCGAGCAACACCGTCAAGCAGCTGATGAAGGCCCAGGTCAAGAGCGGCGGTCCCACGCCCGAGCACAAACCGGCAGCGCCGCCGGTGATCGAGGTGAAGGAGGAAGAGGCCGCCGAGGCAGTGGCCGACGCCGCCGTGAGCGCCGACGCGGTGGACGAGCCCGTCCCCGCCGAGGGTGACGCTCCCGCCGAACCGGACGCCTCTGCTGAGGTTGACACCCCCGCCGAGCCGGCGGAGGCGGGCGACGACCCGGCCGACGCCACCGGGGACGAACCGAGCTCCTAGTGGAGAAGCTGCTCGAGTATCTCGCCCGCTCGCTCGTCGACGAGCCGGACGAGGTCTCGGTCGAGTCATTCGAGGAGGAGGACGGCACCGTGGTGCTCGAGCTGCGGGTGGCCGACGACGACGCCGGCCAGGTGATCGGCCGCGGCGGCCGCACGGTCGCTGCGCTGCGGACCGTGGTCAAGGCGTCCGCGGTGCGCCACGACCGGCGGGTGCTCGTCGACGTGGTGGATTGACCCTCGTCACCGCTGGACGCGTAGGACGGTCACACGGGTGGGACGGCAGCTTCTGGGTGGAGGCTGCCGGACACGAGCTGCCGGAGGGGACTGTCCTGACGGTGGACGGGCACGAGCGCCGCGTCGAGCGCCGCGCCGGGACGAACGAACGGCCGCTGATCAGGCTCACCGGCATCGAGGACGCGCGTCCTCTGCGCGGAACGCCGCTGCTGGTGGAGGGCCAGCTCTCCGAGGACGAGTGGCTCGCGGCCGATCTCGTGGGCTGTGAGGTGCCGGGTCACGGCCGAGTGTCCCGGTTGCTCGACGGGCCGTCCTGCTCGGTCCTCGAGCTGGAGGACGGGACGCTCGTGCCGCTGATCTCCGACGCCGTCACCTCGGTGGACGCGGCCGGGCGGCGCATCGAGATCGACGAGAGGTTCCTGGGGCTCTGATGGAGATCGACGTGGTCACGCTGTTCCCTGGCTGGTTCCAGTGGTTCTCCGAGCAGCGCCACGTGCGCAACGCGGAGGGGCTGGGTCACCGGCTCTCCTTGGTGGACATGCGCGCCACCACCCCGCTCAAGGCGGGCCAGGTGGACGACACGCCCTACGGGGGCGGCGCCGGCATGGTGATCCGAGCCGACGTGGTCGAGGCGGCCCTGCGCGCGCGCTACGAGGTCGATCCCGTGGAGCTGCCCAGCCAGCGGCGGGTGATCGCGCTGTCCGCCGGCGGGCGCCGGTTCGACGATGCGCTGGCCTCGGAGCTCGCCGCCGAGCCGGCGCTCACGCTGCTCTGCGGGCGCTACGAGGGCTTCGACGAGCGTGTGCACGAGCACCTTGCCAGCGACGTGGTCTCGATCGGGCCGTACGTGCTGTCGGGTGGCGAGCTGGCCGCGATGGTGGTCTGCGACGCCGTGATGCGGAAGCTGCCGGGGGCGCTCGGCCACGAGGAGAGCGCCGTCGAGGAATCCTTCAGCGAGGCTCTCGACGGCGCCCCGGAGTACCCGCACTACACGCGCCCGTTCGACTGGCGCGGCCACGAGGTGCCGGACGTTCTCCTGTCCGGGGACCATGCCCGCGTCAAACGCTGGCGACTGGACCAGAGCCGCCTCCGCGGCGAGCGCGACTGAACGCTCCGCCGGGGCAGCCGTCGGGTGCTTCGCTACCATGCGGCGGTGCGCGAAAGCCCCCGGGGGAGCTCGCGCCTCTCTTCTGCCCCCGGTCCGGCGAATCGCCTTAGTCCACTCTCCATGTCAGGTGTCATCGACAGCATCGAGCGCGCTCAGCTGCGCCGCGTCCCGGTCTTCCAGGCCGGCGATCGTGTGCGCGTGCACTTCCAGGTAGTGGAGGGCACCAGGCGCCGCACCCAGGTCTTCGAGGGCGTCGTCATCAAGCGCCAGGGCAGCGGGCTGCGCGAGACGTTCACCGTCCGCAAGCAGTCGTTCGGAGTCGGCGTCGAGCGCACATTCCCGGTGCATTCGCCCAAGATCGAGCGCATTGAGGTCGCCGCCCGCGGCGACGTGCGCCGGGCCAAGCTGTACTACCTGCGCGACCGTGTGGGCCGCAGCGCGCGGGTCCGCGAGCGCCGCTGGTCCGCCCCGGTCGAGGACGTCTACGAGACCGGAGCGATGCCGCCCGACGACGCGCCCCGTCCCGGCGAGGACGAGCTGGCCGAGGCGCGCGTGGAGGCTGAGGAGGCTGAGGCCGCCGAGGCGACCGAGAACGGGGCGCCGGAGGGCGAGGCGACCGAGCAGGCCGCACCTGCCGATGACGACGTAGCGGAGGAGACCGTCGCCGAGGGCGAGGCCGAGACCGACACCGCCGGCGAGCCGGTCGCGGAAGCGGATGTGGAAGAGCCTTCCGAAGAACCCGCCGGCGACGACGCCGGTGAGGACACCGAGCAGCCGGACGACTCGAACGGGGAATCCCGGGACGAGTCCTCGGGCTAGGCCCGGTCGCGCGGCGTCGTGGCTGGCACCAAGGAGAAGAGCGCCGGGGGATCCCTGGTCGAGCTCGTCACGATCGTGGCGGTCGCTCTGGGCCTGGCGCTCGGCATCCAGGCGTTTCTCGTAAAGCCGTTTCGGATCCCGAGCGAGTCGATGGTCCCGACGCTCGAGATCGGTCAGCGCGTGCTGGTTGACCGCGTGAGCTTCCGGTTCAGCGACCCCGATCGCGGCGACATCGTCGTGTTCAAGCCTCCCGCCGGCGCCGACACCAACACCTGCGGCGTCGAGCATCCGCCCGACTCGGCTTGCCCTCGCCCGACGGACGGCCGCTCCGACACGAACTTCATCAAGCGGGTGGTCGCCGTCGGCGGCGACCGCCTCAAGGTCATCGACGGCGCCGTCTACCTGAACGGGAAGCGCCAGAACGAGTCGTTCGCGCGACTCGACTCCGAGTGCGGGCTCTGCGACCTGCCCAAGGAGATCGAGATCCCGAAGGGCTACTACTACATGATGGGCGACAACCGGGGTGAGAGCGCCGACAGCCGCGAATGGGGCCCGATCCCCAAGGACGCGATGATCGGCAAGGCCTTTGCCACGTACTGGCCGCCCAATCGCGTCGGCACGCTCTAGCCGCAACCCGGCTGCCGCTTCCGCCGCGCACCTGCCTATCATCGCCGCAGCGTGGGGAGACCGGGCAACGCCGACACCGAAACGGGCCGAGGCTCCAGCGCCGCCGAGAGGCGGAACGCCCGGTCCCGGCGCCGGCGCGCCACGGCAGGACGCCGGCTCTTCGCCTTCGATCGCGAGATTGGCTGCCGCTACGTGGCAGGCGCGGACGAGGCCGGCCGCGGTTCGCTCGCCGGACCGCTGGTGGCCGCCGCGGTCCTGTTCGACCTCGAGCGCCTGACGCTGTCGGATCGCCGCGCGCTCAGCCGGCTGAACGACTCTAAGCAGCACACGAGCGAGACACGCGAGGAGCTCTACCCGCTCGTCCTGCGCTCCGCCGCCCGCTCGGTGATCGTCTCGCGCTGCGTCCGGGGCATCGACTCGCGCGGCCTCCACGTGACGAACCTGGATGCCCTGCGAACCGCCCTGCTCGGGGTGGCGCGCGAGGGCACCATCTGCCTGGTCGACGGCTTCGGGGTCCCCGACTTCGGCTTCGAGCAGCGCGCGGTGGTCGACGGCGACTGCAGAAGCGCCGCCATCGCGGCCGCCTCCGTGCTGGCGAAGGTCAGCCGCGATCGCTTCATGCACAAGGCGGCGGAACAGCACCCCGGATGGGACTTCGAGACCAACGTCGGCTACTCGACTCCTGAGCACCGGGCGGCGATCGCCGCCAACGGCGTCTCGCCGCTCCACCGCATGTCGTTCCAGTCGATCGCATACACGCAGCTCGCGCTCGGCTGACCCGCCCGCCCCGGGCATTAGAAGGCCTCCTCGACGTGCTCCAGGGCCAGGAGCATCCCCGTCGGATCCAGGGTTATTCCGATGGCGTCGAAACGCAGCTCGGGCGGATGAGGCCCGCCGTCCGCACGGGCTGCCAGCCACTCGCGCGCCATCCAGCGCAGGCGGCGTCGCTTGCGCCAGTCCACGGAAGCGAGCGGGTCGAGCGGGCCTGAGGCCGAGCGCGCCACGCGTGCCTTGACCTCGCAGAACACGAGATAGCGGCGATCGGCGACCACCAGGTCGAGCTCGCCGTAGCGCGTGCGGTAGTTCCGGTCGAGCAGGCTGAAGCCGCGCGCCTCCAGGTGAGCGGCGGCGAGCCGCTCGCCTGTGGCGCCGAGCGCCCGGCGTGGGTCTGTGCGTTCCACGCGATCGAACCTACGGACGCCCGTCTGACACGTGTGCGGCGAGGGTTACGACTTCGCGACGGCCGGAAGACGAGGTAGCGACCGCGCCCCGCGGACGGGAACCGCGCCGTCGCATGTGCCGCTTTGGCGCACAGTCGTCACACACGCGTGCCCACGCGTCCGAGTCCCCCGCCTAGCGTGCCGACGCATGCTCGCCAGCGTCTCCACGTTCGCCCTCGAGGGGGTTCGCAGCCACGAGGTCACCGTGGAGGTGGATGTGCGCCGCGGACTGCCCGCATTCACCCTCGTGGGGCTGCCCGACCGGGCTGTCCGGGAGTCGAGGGAGCGCGTGCGTGCGGCCGTCCAGAACTCGGGGCTCGAGTTCCCGCTCATGCGGATCACCGTGAACCTCGCGCCCGCGCACGTGCGCAAGGCAGGCCCGGGCTTCGACCTCGCGATCGCCGTCGGCCTGCTCGCCGCCAGCGGCCAGGTCCCGCCCGAAGCGCTCGAGCGAAGCGCGCTCTGCGGCGAGCTGTCCCTGAGCGGAGAGCTGCGGACCGTCCGTGGGGCGCTGGCGGCGGCGCTCGGCGCGCGGGCGGCCGGTCACGAGCGCCTGATCGTCCCGCCCGAGAACGGCGGGGAGGCGGCGCTCGTGACGGACCTCCAGGTAATCGGCGCCCCGACGCTGGACGGGATCGCGCGCGTGCTGCGCGGAGAGGAGGAAGCCATCCCCGCCGTCCCCGACAGCGGGGAGCCTCGTCCGGGTTCGGGCGCGCCGGACCTCTCCGACGTCCGCGGGCAGGACGACGCCAAGCGCGCGCTCGAGATCGCGGCCGCGGGCGCACACAACCTGCTCATGGTCGGTCCTCCCGGCGTGGGCAAGACGATGCTCGCGCGCAGGCTGCCGGGGCTGCTGCCTCCGCCCGACCTGCACGAGGCTCTCGAGATCACTCAGATGCAGAGCGCTGCCGGACTGGCCTCCGGCCGGCTGATCCGCGAACGCCCGTTCCGGGCGCCGCACCACACGATCTCCGCTCAGGGGCTCGTGGGTGGCGGCGCCGTGCCGCGGCCCGGCGAGCTCACGCTGGCGCACCGGGGGGTGCTCTTCCTCGATGAGCTGGCCGAGTTCGCCAGGGTCGCGCTCGATGCCCTGCGCCAGCCGCTCGAGGAGGGCACGGTCGAGATCATGCGCGGCCAGCGCATGCTGGAGTTCCCGGCCAACGCCATCCTCGTGGCTGCCTGCAACCGCTGCCCGTGCGGGCGCTCGGCGGATCGGTGCCGGTGCGTGGCGGGGGAGCGCGATCGTTACCTGAGGCGGCTGAGCGGCCCGCTGCTGGACCGGCTCGACCTGGTCTGCGAGGTCCGGCCCGTCTCACCGTTGGAGCTGGTGGGGCAGGCCCAGGCAGGACCTTCCACGGCGGCGGTGAGGGAGCGTGTGGGCGCCGCCCGCGAGTGCCAGCGCCGGCGGCTGGCCGGGACCGGCGTCCTGTGCAACGGGGACATGGACGGTCCGCTCACCCGACGTCAGGTGAGACTCGACGCCGCCGGCGCCGCGGGCCTCGTAGGCGCGCGGGAGCGCTCCGGGCTGAGCGGTCGCGGGCATGACCGCGTGCTCCGCGTGGCGCGCACCATCGCCGACCTCGACGGGCGCACGCGGGTGGCCGGCCGCGACGTGGAGGAGGCGCTCTCCTACCGGCTGGACGGCTGGGAGCGCCTGGCGGCGTGAGCCTGCCTGCGAGCACCGAGGCGTGCGACCGCTGCCTGCGCCGGTCGCGGCTGATTGCCCATCTGGCGCCGCGGATCACCGGCCTGCTCGGGCGCAGCGCGGGCCGGGTTTCCGGCCTGCTGGCGCTCCCGGAGGAGGAGCTGATCGCCGCCGCCGGGGGAACTGCAAAGCAGGCGGTCCGAGAGCGGATCGCCCGCTTCGACGCAGCGGCCGAGCGCGCGCAGCTCGACGAGGCCGGCACTTTCGCGGTGTGCCGGCACTCCGTCTCATACCCGTCGCAGCTGGCCGAGTTGCCGGATCCGCCCGCCGCGCTGTTCTGCGTCGGCGCCCCGGAGGCCCTGGCCGTGCTCGAGGAGGGGCCTGCGGTCGCGATGGTCGGGACCCGCAGACCCTCGCCCTACGGCACGGAGGTCGCGTACGCCCTCGGCCGCGGGCTTGGTGCGGCCGGCGTGACGGTGGTCAGTGGACTCGCGCTCGGGATCGACGCCACCGCCCACCGAGGCTGCATCGACGGCTCGGGAGTGGCTGTGGCGGTGCTCGCGTGCGGACCTGAGCGCGCCTATCCGCGTCGGCACCGGCGCCTGCACGAGCAGGTGGCCGAGCGCGGCCTGGTCTTGTCCGAGCTGCCGCCGGGCACGCAGGCGCAGCGCTGGAGCTTCCCGGCACGCAACCGGATCATGGCCGGGCTCGCGCGGCTGACCGTCGTGGTCGAGGCCGCGGACCCGAGCGGAAGCCTGATCACGGCCGACTTCGCCCGCGAGCTGGGCCGACAGGTGGGTGCCGTGCCCGGGCGCGTCACCGCCCGGATGGCCGCCGGCACCAATGGGCTCCTGCGTGACGGCGCCGTGCCCGTCACCTCGACCGAGGACGTGCTGGACGAGCTATTCGGAGTCGGCATGCGCCCGGAGCAGGCCGTCGGACGAGGGCCTGCCCCGCCCGTGGACGCTGCGCTCAGGGACGTGCTCGACGCGGTCGAGGCGGGCGCGGGTGTGGACGACATCGTCCGGCGCACCGGTTCCCCGGCTGCCGAGGTGCGCGCCGCCCTGGGCCGCCTCGAGGCCGAGGGGCACATCGTGCGCGGCGTGCTGGGCGGGTGGGAGCGGGCCGCCATGTGAGGGCTTGCCACACACATCCCGGCGGGCAGTGCGGCGGCGCCTATCCTCCCGGCCCGGTGACCCGCGACGCCAACACGCCTCCGCGCCTGCTGTCGATCGCGGGCTCCGACTCGGGTGGCGGCGCGGGCGTCCAGGCCGACCTGAAGGCCTTCGCCGCCTGCGGCGCCCACGGCATGACCGCCATCACGGCGATCACGGCGCAGAACACCGAGAACGTGACCGCGGTCTACCCGCTTCCGCCGGAGGCGATCGTCGAGCAGGTGCGGGCGGTGGTCGAGGACATCGGCGTGGACGCCGTGAAGATCGGCATGGTGGGGACCGCCGAGGCGATCGAGGCCGTGGATCGCGCGCTCGACCTGCTCCCGGCCGGCGTGCCGGTCGTGCTCGATCCGGTGATGGTCGCCGAGAGCGGTGGCCGGCTGCTCGAGCCCGACGCGGAGCGCTCGCTGCGCGAGCGGCTCGTCCCGCGGGCCACGGTCGTCACGCCGAACGTGATGGAGGCCGCCGCGCTTGGCGGCCTCGATGCCTGCGACGACGCCGAGGCGCTCGCCCGCGCGGTGCACGCGCTCGGCCCGGCCGCGGTGGTGGTCACGGGCGGGCACCGCGCCGCCGGGGGAGACCTCTTCTTCGACGGCGAGCGTCTCGTGGAGATTCCCGGGGAGCGCCACCCCGACGGCGCGGCGCACGGCTCGGGCTGCACGCACTCGTCGGTGCTCGCGGCGCATCTGGCGCTCGGACTCGATCCGCTCGACGCGGCTCGCCGCGCTCAGGTAATGGCCGCGGCCGCCGTGGCCGGCGGGCTGCGCGGCATCGGCGCCGGTCCCGGGCCGGTGGACGTGCTCGGCGTCGGCGCGCGCCGGCCGCCGGATCTCGGACAGTGACCCTCCGGGCAGCTTCGGCCCAAGTGACATAATCGCTGGGCGCCGCCACGGTTTCGGCGGCGCGGCCTGTCATCACGTCACAGTCGATCGGAGCCGATATCAAGTTCCTGCGCATGAAGCCGGGTCACGGCGAGGTTCTTCTCGCCGAGGGCGATCCGCGTCTGCGCGAGGACGAGGAACGGCTTGTGGAGGAGTTCCGCCGGCAGCTGGACGAGGGCATGTGGGCTGCCGTGCCCACCACGCTCCCCGGCAGCGGCCGGCGCGAGGCGCAGATGGTCAAGGCCTACACGGACATTCCCGACGGCGCCGAGCGGGTCATCTTCTTCCCGCGCGCGTCGGGCGGCTGACCCCGGCCGATGCTGCTCGCCCTGCTGGTCCTCGCGCTGGTGGCGGCGGCGCTTGCCGGCCCGCTGCTCCTGCCGGTGCTGAGGCGCTGGCGTGAGCGCCGCGACGCGCGGGCCCCACGGCGTGACGGGCCCGACGAGCTGGGTCTGTACGACCCCGGCCGCGAGCGCCGCGCCGAGCTGCGCGCCCGTGAGCTTCTGCGTTCCTGCGTGAACGCCGAGGAGTGGGGGATGTATCGCGACCTCGGCTTCATCCGGGTGGCCGGTCGCCACACCCGCCGGGACAGCGACCGCGGCGGGCGCAGCGCCTACGCCTACCTGGTCTACCCGCACAAGCCGATCGTGGCCTACCTGCCCACCACCGGGCGCCTTCTCAGCGAGTACTGCGTGGAGTTCCCGGACCTGAGCGGCGATGGTGGCCCGGCGCGGCTGCCCGCCTCGGACGACGTGTTGGCCAAGTGGATGGCGCTGACCTCCGACGAGGATCGGGTGATCAAGCGCGCCAACATGCATCTCGTGGGCCGGCAGCTCGACCCGGTGCGCGTGCGTCGTGACTTGTGGCGCCTCGCGGAGTGGGAGCGGCGCCGCCAGCGGCGCGGCGAGCTGCCCTCGGGCGCGCAGTGAACGGCGACCTGCGCAGCCGGAGCAAGGTGATCCTCGACGGGCCCGACAGGGCCCAGGCGCGCGCGTACCTGAAGGGCGTGGGCTTCGACGACGAGGCGCTCAAGCGGCCGATGGTGGGCATCGCCAACACCTGGACCGAGACGATGCCCTGCAACTTCCACCTCCGGCGCCTGGCGGAGAAGGTGAAGGAGGGGGTGCGCGAGGCGGGCGGCACGCCCATGGAGTTCAACACCGTGGCCATCTCGGACGGCATCACCATGGGTACCGAGGGCATGCGGGCCTCGCTCGTCAGCCGCGAGGTGATCGCCGACTCGATCGAGCTCGTGGCCCGCGGCCACATGTTCGATGCCGTGATCGCCCTCTCCGGGTGCGACAAGACCATCCCCGGCTGCGTCATGGCGCTCGCCAGGCTCGACGTGCCGAGCCTGATGCTCTACGGCGGCTCGATCGCGCCGGGGCGCTGGCGCGGCAAGGACGTGACGATCCAGGACGTCTTCGAGGGCATCGGCGCACACGCCGCCGGCGACCTGACGGACGACGAGCTGACGGACCTCGAGAACCACGCCTCGCCCGGGGCGGGCGCCTGCGGCGGCCAGTTCACCGCCAACACGATGGCCGTGGCCTTCGAGGTGCTCGGCATCTCGCCCGCCGGCAGCTCGATGGTGCCGGCCGAGGACGGCAAGAAGGGCGCGGTGGCCGTGGAATGCGGGAAGCTCGTGATGGACGTGCTCGCGCGCGACCTGAGGCCGAGCCGGATCATCACGCGCGACGCGCTCGAGAACGCCATCGCGTCGGGCGCCATGTCGGGCGGCTCGACCAACCTGGTTCTGCACCTGCTCGCCGTGGCCCACGAGGCCGGTGTGCCGCTGGAGCTGGAGGACTTCGACCGGATCGCGTGGAGCACCCCACTGCTGGCCGACCTGAAGCCCGGCGGCCGCTTCGTGGCCACCGACCTCTACCGGGCCGGCGGCGTGCCGCTCGTGATCAAGCGGCTGAAGGAGGCCGGCCTGCTCCACGAGGACGCCGTGACGGTCACCGGGCAGACGCTGGGCGACATCGCCGACAGCGCGGAGGAGACCGAGGGCCAGGAGGTGATCCGCCCGGTGTCGAACGCGATCAAGCCGAACGGAGGCTTCGCGATCCTGCGCGGGAACCTCGCTCCCGACGGATGCGTGGTCAAGCTCTCGGGGCACGACCGCATGGAGCACAGCGGTCCGGCGCGCGTGTTCGAGCGCGAGGAGGACGCCTTCGCGGCCGTGGTGGCGGGGTCGATCCAGCCGGGCGAGGTGGTGGTGATCCGCAACGAGGGACCTGCGGGCGGACCGGGGATGCGCGAGATGCTCCACGTGACGGCCGCCCTCGTGGGCGAGGGCCTGGGCGACTCCGTGGCGCTGCTCACCGACGGACGCTTCTCGGGAGCCACCCACGGCTTCATGGCCGGGCACGTGGCGCCCGAGGCGCGCCACGGCGGGCCGATCGCGGCGCTGCAGGACGGCGACACCGTGGTGTTCGACGTGGCGCGGCGCGAGCTCAACGTGGAGCTGTCGGCCGACGAGATAGCCGAGCGGCTGGCGGCCTACGAGTCTCCGCCCACGCGCTACGAGACCGGCGTGCTCGGCAAGTACGCCCGGCACGTCGAGTCGGCCGCGCTCGGCGCGGTCACCACCTGAGCGCGCGCGGCGCTCAGCTGTAGCGGAAGCAGCCGGCTCGGCCGGCTGCGCACCGACGTTCTCAATTCCAGAAGTCCTTGACGATCTCGCCGTCGCCGCCGTGGCGGGGACCGAAGGCGAGGACCTCGAGGCCCTCGTCGCCGGCCTCGAGCGAGCGGGTGACCTTGGGCGCCATGCGGATGGCGTCCATCGGGCCGATCTCGACGATCTCCTCGTCGAGCTTCAGGCGCCCGCTGCCGGACAGCACCACGTAGATCTCCTCGGCCTGCTCGTGGCGATGGCCGAACGGCTGCTGCTTGCCCGGTCGCAGGACGATGTAGGCGAGGCCCGTGTTCTCGGCATCGAGGTCCTCGCGGGGGAAGCGCGCCTCCTGGGTCTCGGAGTAGCCGTACTTGACCGCCGAGTCCTCGACGGCGTTGAGGTTCTTGATCGTGTAGCTCACGCCCGGGACCCTACCCGGGGAGCCGCTCAGGCCACCTGAGTGGCGCCGGGCACGGCCTCGAGCGCCTCGGCGGGGCCGGTCTCGGCCAGGAACCCGGCCAGCGTGTCGTTGAACGTGCCCGGCCGCTCGAGCATCGGCACGTGGCCGGTGTCGCGCATCACGATCTTGCGCGCGTCCGGGATCAGGCGCTCGAACTCGTCGGCGTCGCCTGCCGGCAGGACCGCGTCGTTCTCGCCCCACACGATCAGGGTCGGGCAGGCGATCTCGGGCAGGCGCTCGCGGAAGTCGAAGTCGAGGCAGGCGCGCAGGGCGTCGTCGAACCCGGGCTTGCCTGCGCCCTTGATCATGGCCTCATAGGCGAGGTCGGGGGCCAGCAGGCTCGGGTGCCTGGCCACCAGCGCCAGCGCCAGGTGCCGGGAGACCGGCCGTCGCGCGAGGGCGCGGTGGCGGGCGGCGGTGTAACCGGTGACCATCGTGGCCGCCCGCGCCAGCGCGGAGACCGGCGCCCGGTAGAGGTCGGTTGTGGTGATGCCCGCGGCCGACACGAGCATGAGCCGCTCGACCCGCTCGGGCTGGCGGATCGCCAGCTCGGCGCCCACGAAGCCGCCCATCGAGTTGCCCACGACCGCCACGGCTCCCAGGCCGAGGTCGCGGCAGGTGGCCTCGACCACCTCGGCGTAGCCCGAGATCGAGATGCCGTCGTCCGGCATGGGCGAGACCCCGAACCCGGGCAGGTCGAGCGCCACGGTGCGGCGCTCGAGAGCCATGCGCGGGATGTTCTCGATCCAGTTCTGCCACTGCCCGCCGAGACCGTGGATGAACACCACCGGCGTGCGGTCGTGCGCGGTTGGATCCTCGGGGATCAGGTCGATGTAGTTGATCTCGGAGCCGCCGAACGGATGGGTCCGCAGCAGCGCTCGCCAGTCGACGTTCCTCCAGCTGGGCTCGGCGGTCTCGCCGTAGTCCTCACCCGCGCTGCGCGCCCTTCGCGGCGTGGTGGGCACGGCGTGCGAAGCGAGCACTCTGGGCATGCGCCTACTCTAGTGCGCCTGTGGCTCGGATCGCGCTGGACATCGACTCGACGCTCCACCCGTATTGGGACCTCCTCCAGCGCATCGTGCAGGAGCGCTACGGGGTGCATCTGCCCTATGAGGACCAGCGTGACTGGAACATCACGGCCCTCGAGCGGGACGCGCTCGTTCACTGCGTCCAGGAGACCCATTCGGACGAGAACATCGCCGCGGGCGAGCCATATCCCGACGCCGTCGAGACCGTGCGCGACTGGCACGAGAGCGGCCACTGGATTCACGTGACGAGCCATCGCCGCGGCTCCACCCGGCCGGCCACCGAGCGCTGGCTCGAGCAGATCGGCATGCCCTACGACGACCTGCACTGCTCCTTCGACAAGGTCACCCGCTGCGAGGAGCTGGGCATCCACGTGCTGGTGGACGACAGCCCGGTGAACATCGCGCGCGCCCGGGACGTGGGCATCGTGGCCGCCACCCTCGTCCATCCATGGAACGCAGAGCTGGTGGAGCGCGAGGGAGTGATCGGCGCCCCCGACTGGGCCGGGCTCCGGGCAAAGCTCGATCCGGTGCTCGACAGGATCGGGTAGCCGATGGCGCTCCCCGACGGGCTCCGCAGCAAGGCGCCCGCGCGCCTGCGGCGGAGCCGTGGCCTGCGCCAGCTGGCGCTGCGGACCGGGCTCGTGGCCCCGCGCACGACCCACTCGCCCGCCGAGTCGGGCCTGCTCCACCGGCTGGCCGCGGGTCGTCGCCGCGCGGTCGGGATCGGAGTGAACGAGGGCGCCGGGGCGCTGGTGCTGATCGCCGGCCTGCCGCAGGGGGCCGACCTCCACCTCGTGGACCGCTTCGCCGAGTCCACGCAATGGTGGGAGCCGGCCGACGAGCACGCGGTGAAGGCGGTGGTGGGCCGCGCCGCGCGACGCCGCGGAGGACCCCGGCTCCACTGGCACGTGGCGCCATCGCCGGACGTGGCGAGCGGCTGGAGCATCCCGGTGGACCTGGTGTTCATCGACGGCGATCACTCGCGTGAGGCGTGCCGTCTCGACTGGGACGCCTGGAGCCCGCACGTGCGCGGTGGCGGGGTGCTGGCCTTCCACGGCGCCCGCGGCGGCGAGCCGGGGCCGACCGCGGTGGTGACCGAGCTGTTCGGCGCCGGCGACCCTCCGGGCTGGCGCATCCTCGCCGAGCGCGACACGATCGTCGTGGTCGAGCGGCTCGCCTAGCCCACGTAGCCGAAGCGCTCCAGCACCGGGATCTCGTGGATCGGGTCACGGTGGTGGCCACGACCGTGTGGCGGTCGATCTTGCCCGCCTCGGAGAGCAGGCCGTACTCCAGGTCCGAGAAGCCGCCGCCCTTGCCGAGCCGGGCACCCTCCAGGTTCACCGCCACCGAGCCGCTCAGCACGAGGTCGAGCTGCGGCACCTGGTCGAGGTCGATCACGGTGCCGTGCCGGAGCGCGCCCTTGATCGTCGCCGCCTCGCGCAGCTCGTGAGGCGAGAGGCCGCGCGGGTCGAGCAGCCGGAACGGATGCAGGTCGCGCAGCCGCGGGACCGCCATCACGAGCACCTTGCCCTGTTCGAGCGCCAATCGCCGGGCGTGGGTCTGCGGCGAGTCCGGATTGGCCTTGACGGTGGTGGCCGCGATCCAGCCGGATGCGCGCCAGCTCCGCCGCGGCCTTGGCGCCGGCGTAGTTCGGGATGCGTCCCCCGGCTCCGGGGAAGCGGGCCACGCCCTCGCGCTCCATGGCGTGCCATACGTCCTCCCGGACCTCGTCCTTGGAGCGCATGCCGGCGTGATCGTGACGTCGGCGCCGCTCGGGCCCTGGCACAATCGCCCGATGCCCGAGTCGACCCGCACGCCGCTCTCGATGAGCGACCCCGAGCCCGCGAGCGCCGTGGACGCCCGGCTCCCCGCCGTGCGCAAGGAGGAGCTCCGGCGCCACCTCCCGGGCGTGGAGCCCGAGCGGCGCCTGACCGACTGGGGGCGCTCGGAGCGGGTGGAGGGGTTGATGGACCGCACCCTCTACGACTTCTTCTACCGCTACTGGTTCAGGGCGGAGGTGGAGGGCATCGAGAACGTGCCCGCGGCGGGCGGAGCCCTCCTGGTGTCGAACCACTCCGGCGCGCTGCCTCCGGACGCCGCCATGATCGCGAAGGCGATCCGCGAGGAGCACGCCCAGCCGCGCCCCTTGAACATCACCGTCGAGCACTTCTTCAAGGGCTATCCGGGCTTCTCCATGCTGATCCCGAAGATCGGCTGCGTGCCGGCACATCCGGCGAACGTGCACCGGCTCCTGTTCGACGAGGAGCAGCTGGTGCTCGCCTTCCCGGAGGGCCGCAAGGGCACCGAGAAGCTCTACAAGGACCGCTACCGGCTGCGGCGCTTCGGGCGGGGCGGATTCGTGGAGGCCGCCATGCGCGCCCAGGTGCCGGTGGTGCCCGTGTGCGTGGTGGGCGCGGAGGAGGCCGCTCCGGTGTTCGCCAGCTCGGCGCTTCTCAAGCGCGTCACCGGCCTCCTCTACTTCCCGATCACCCCGACCTTCCCGCACATGGGCCCGCTGGGCATGCTCGGCTACCTGCCGGCCAAGTTCCGGATCCGCTTCCTCGAGCCGATCCGCTTCGACGAGCAGGGGCTCCACGAGGACAAGGCGCTCGTGCAGACCACGGCGCACGAGGTGCGCGCGCGAATCCAGGAGAACCTCTGGGACATGCTGGCCAAGCGCAAGTCGGTCTGGTTCGGATGAGCACCGGGGGCACAAGGCGCGTGCTCGTCACGGGCCTGTCCACCTACTGGGGCGGCAGGCTGGCCCAGGCGCTCGAGGCGTTCGACGACGTCGAGGCCGTGATCGGCGTGGACAACGAGGAGCCCCACGTGGAGCTCGAGCGCACGGAGTACGTGAAGGTCGGCACCCAGCACGCGCTGCTGCGGCGCGTGGTGGAGGCCGCCGAGATCGACACGGTGGTGGACACGCGCCTGGTGGTGGACTCGAGCACCACCACGCCGGGCAAGGCCCACGAGAACAACGTGATCGGGACGATGAACATCCTCGCCGCCTGCAGCGGCGCGGGATCGCCCGTGCGCAAGGTCGTGTTCAAGTCCTCGGCCCACTTCTACGGCTGCGAGCAGGACGATCCCGCTTTCTTCGACGAGAGCATGGGCCGCCCGCACCGGCCCGGCACGAGCATCGAGCGCGACGTGGTGGAGGCCGAGGCCTCGATCGGGGACTTCGCCGAGAAGAACCCCGACGTGGCCGTGACGGTGCTGCGATTCGCGAACGTGCTCGGACCGAGCGTGCGCACCTCGCACATCGGGCTCTTCTCGCTGCCGGCCGTACCGATGATCCTGGGTTTCGACCCGCGCTACCAGTTCGTCCACGAGGACGACGTGGTGCACGCGCTGGAGCACGCCGTGGGCCACGACGTGCCGGGCATCTTCAACGTGGCGGGCGACGGCGTGCTGGCGCTGAGCGAGGTGGCCGGTCTGCTCGGCAAGCCCTATGCCCCGATCCTGCCGCCGTGGGGCACCGGCCTGGCGGCCGCGGCGCTGCGCCGGGTCGGCGTGCGGATCCCGCCCGAGGCCATGAACCAGCTGCGCTTCGGCCGTGGGCTCGACAACCGGCGCTACAAGGTGGCGGGCTTCCACTACCAGCACACGAGCCGCGAGACGGCGCTCAAGCTCGGGGAGCACCTGCGGCTCAGCCCCGTGGTGCGCGGAGCGAGCGAGCCCTACCGCTACGAGCGCGAGGTGGAGGAGTTCCTGCGCTGGAGCCCGCACGTGCGCAACGCCCGCGACGCGAAGGGGCAGGCGCTCACCCGGACCCAGCTCGTGGAGCTCCAGCGCCTGCTGGCCGGCTACGACATCGACGCCGAGCCCGCGCCCGAGCCGTCGCCGCCCCGCCGGCCCGGAGCCCGTGGCCACCCCGGTGGCCGTGGAGGAGCCGCCGCCGGGGCCGCGCCCGGCGCTCCGGTGGAGCATTACGACGACCTGGCCGCCGAGGAGGTGATCGCGCTCCTGGGCTCGCTCGAGGCGGGCGATCTCACAGCCCTGCGCGACCACGAGCGCGATCACGCCCAACGGCCCCGGGTGATGGCCGCGATCGATTCCGTCCTGGCCCGCTCCGGCACCCGCGACTAGGCGCGCAAGCACTGCTGCAGCTTCGTCCGGGCGCCCCGGAGGCCCCTAGACTTCACAGACGCGGCATCGCTGCCGCATGTCGCCATGAGGCAGAGGTCGCTCATCTTCGTAGTCGTGCTGGTAGTCGCCCTTCTGGGTGGCACGGTCGCGGCCGTGGCGTACGACAGCTCGCGCGACGACCTCATCGCCTCGGGCGTCACCGTCGCCGGCGTGGACGTGGGCGGGATGCGCGCCGACCAGGCGCGCGCGATCGTGGCCCGCGAGCTGCGCGCCCCGCTCAGCCGGCCGGTGGCGGTCATGCACGGCAGCTGGCGTTTCGAGCTGAGCGCCCGTGAGGCAGGCGTGCGCGCCGACGTGGACGCCATGGTCGACGAGGCGCTGGAGGCCAGCCGCAGCGGAAACATCGTGAGCCGGGTGGCCCGCGACATCACCGGCGGCGACGAGGACGCCCAGGTCCCGCCGCACGTGACCTACTCGCGCGACGCGGTCGAGCAGCTGGTGGAGCGGGTGGTCTCGCGCGTGAACCGCCCGGCCCAGGACGCCAAGGTCGAGTTCCCGTCACTCGACCAGGTGAAGGAGCGGCCCGGGTTCAAGGTCGATGCCGCGTCCCTCGAGCAGCGCGTGGAGCAGGCGCTGAGCGTGCCGGGCGTGGACCGGCGGGTGGAGGCCCCTGTGGAGCGGATCGCGCCGAAGGTCACGCGAGCGCAGCTCGCGAAGCGCTACCCGGTCCTGCTCGTGGCCGACCGCAACAACTTCAAGCTGAAGCTCTACAAGAAGCTGCGCCTCACCAAGACCTACACGGTGGCGGTGGGAGCCGTGGGATTCGACACCCCGGCCGGGATGTACCAAATCCAGAACAAGGCGATCGACCCCGCCTGGCACGTTCCGCAGAGCGACTGGGCCGGAGACCTGGCCGGCACGGTGGTGCCGGGCGGCGTGCCCGACAACCCGCTCAAGGCGCGCTGGCTGGGCATCTACGACGGCGCCGGCATCCACGGCACCGACCAGACGTATTCGCTCGGGAGCGCGGCCTCCCACGGCTGCATCCGCATGGCCGTGCCCGATGTGATCGAGGTGTACGACCAGGTTCCGGTCGGCGCGCCGATCTACATCGCCTGAGCGTCTCCCAGGCCGATCTCGTCGATCGGCACCTCTTCCCAGCCCTGCTCTTCCAAGAGGGTCTGACGGCCGGTGTGTCGAAAGCAGAGCGTGCCGATGTATATCCCGCGCACAGGCTTCCGCAGGACCGCGTACCACATGGTCGAGGCATCTCTCGGCCCCTGGATGGCGTGCCAGGGCGCAACGGGACGGTGGCTCGGATCCGTCAGCCCGGCATCCGCGAGCTGAGTCCGGGTGGCCACCCGTCCGTCCCGCGTGTTGACGAAGAACGCTCCCACTGCCGCAGAGGCTAATTGGGGCGAGGCCCTTGCCGCCTTCGACGCCTGGCAGCGCACGCGCGGCATGGGCGAGCGCACGCGCCGCGCGTACGGGGTGGACCTCGCCCAGCTGGCCGACTGGGCCACGGCCCAGGACCTCAGGCCCGAGGCGCTCGGCCACCGCGAGCTGCGCCGCTTCGCCGGCGTGCTCTCGGAGCGGGGCGCCTCGCGCTCCACGATCGGCCGCAAGCTGGCGGCCTTTCGCGCCTTCTACCGCCATCTGGTCGAGCGCGGGACGCTCGAGGCCAACCCCGGCGATCTGGTGGCATCCCCGCGGCGCGACTCCTACCTTCCGCGCGTCCTCCGGAGCGGCGAGGTCGCGGAGCTGCTCGAGAAGGTGCCCGTGATCGGGCCGCTCGACATTCGCGACCGCGCACTGCTGGAGCTCGCGTACTCGGCCGGCCTGCGGGCGCAGGAGCTCGTGGACCTCGACGTGGGCTCGGTCGACGCCGACGCGGAGGAGGTCCGAGTCGAGGGCAAGGGCGGTAAGACGCGGGTGATTCCGGCGGGCGAGCCCGCCTGGAAGGCGCTCGAGCGCTATCTCGAGCGCGCCCGGCCGGCCCTGGCGGAAGCGGGGGAGGGGGAGCGCGCGCTGTTCCTCTCGAAGAGCGGGCGACGGCTCTCCACCTCGGATGTGCGTCGCCGCCTCGGTCTCCAGGCCCGCCGCGCCGCGCTTCAGGGCGGCGTGTCGCCGCACACGCTCAGGCATTCGTTCGCGACGCACATGCTGGAAGGAGGCGCCGACCTCCGGACGATCCAGGAGCTCCTGGGTCATGCGTCCGTGAGCACGACCCAGACGTACACTCGGGTAGAGTCGAAGCGCCTTAAGTCGGTGTACTCGCGCGCCCACCCACGCGCCTGACCGGAAAGACCCGTGGAGACGAACCTCAAGGCGATCGAGCTAAGAGACCTGTGGCGCCGTTACAAGGACGAGCGCGACGAGAAGGCGCGCGAGCGCCTCGTGATCGCGTACTCGCCCCTCGTCAAGTACGTGGCGGGCCGTATGTCGAGCGGGTTGCCCTCGCACGTCGAGGAGTCGGACCTCATCTCGTACGGGCTGCTCGGCCTGATCTCGGCCATCGAGCGCTTCGAGCCTGAGCGCGAGATCAAGTTCGAGACCTTCGCCGTCACGCGGATCAAGGGGTCGATCATCGACGAGCTGCGGTCGCTCGACTGGGTGCCGCGCTCGGTCAGGACCAAGGCGCGCGAAATCGAGCGGGCGAACGCCAAGCTCGAGCACGAGCTGCATCGGGCGCCCACGGACAAGGAGATGGCCGAGGCGCTCGACACCACGGTCGACGAGTTCCAGGAATCGCTGGTGAGGATCTCGAACTCCTCGGTGGTGGCCCTCGACGAGCTCTGGACGGTCTCCGACGCCTCGGGCGACCAGGTATCGCTCCTGGACACGATCCAGGATCCCCAGGCGGCCGACCCCGCCCAGGAGATGGACACCACCGAGATGAAGGACCGGCTGGCCGACGCCATCGCGCGGCTGCCTGAGCGGGAGAAGCTGGTGGTGGCGCTCTACTACTACGAGAACCTGACCCTCCGAGAGATCGGCGAGGTGCTCGGGGTGACCGAGTCGCGCGTCTCACAGCTGCACACCAAGGCCGTCCTGAGGCTCAAGTCCCGCCTCCAGGGCGACCCGCTGACCGAGCCCGACTAGGGCAGCGACGACCAGTCGGGGCTGTTGTCGTCGGCCAGGTGCTCGGTCAGGTTCGCCTGCCCGCTGCCATCGGACTCCATCGCGTAGATCTCACCGGTGTCGCCACCGTCGCGGATCGATTGGAACGCGATCCGGCTGCCGTCGGAGGACCAGGTGGGATCGATGTCGAATCCCGGGTCATTGGTGAGGTTGGTCTGGTCGCTGCCGTCCGCGTCCATCACGTAGATCTCCCAGTTGTCGCGGAAGGCGCTATAAGCGATCCTCTCGCCATCCGGCGACCAGACCGGGGAGGCCTCGCCGTCCGCGCTGTCGTTGGTGTTGGTGAGGTTCGTCTCGTCGCTGCCGTCGGCGTCCATCACGTAGATGTTGTCGATGCCGAATCCGGGGATGCTGTCGCGGTCGGAGTAGAAGGCGATCGCGGTGCCGTCGGGTGACCATGTCGGGTGGAGATCCTGGATCGAGGTGCCCACATGGCTCGTCAGCGGCGTCTGGTCGGATCCGTCGGCGTCCATCACCCAGATCGCACAGAACTCGCCGCAGGCCGCGTACGCGATCTTGGTGCCGTCAGGGGCCCATGCCGGCTCGAGCTCCGTGCTGAACTCGGTGTCGGTGAGGTTCACCTGGTCGGAGCCGTCGGCGTCCATTGCGTAGATCTCGCCGTCCCGCTCGTAAGCGATCCTGCTCCGGTCCGGGGACCACGACGGGGACAGCTCGAAGGCGGATGGGGTGCTCGTGAGGTTGGTCGCGTGATTTCCGTTCGAGTCCATCGCCCAGATGTCGTCGTTGCCGTCGTCCCGGTTCGACACGAACGCGATGTGCGAGCCGTCGGGCTCGGGGTCGGTGGTGAACGTCCCGTCGCTGCTGCAGATCCGCGGCGGGCTCTCCTGGGCGTCCTTGACGCAGAACTGGAAGTGGTAGGTGGTGCCCGCGGTCAGACCGGTGACCGGCTCGGAGACCGGGTGCGGTCCCTCGTCGCTGATAGCCACGGTTCCGCGCGCCGTCTCGGAGCCGTACGCACTCGTCTCCCCGTAGCGCCACCAGTACTCGGTGTCGCCGTCGAGATTCGAGTAGACGTTGCCGTGGAGGGTCGCGCCGGTGTCGGTCACGTCAGTCGTCTCGAGCGGCTCGCCGACCGCGCATGCGGTCAGCCCCAGCACAGCCAGACACGACAACAGAAGTCCGACACGGAACGAGGGGCGAAGGGCCACTTGCGAACCTCCCCGGCGGTGGGATGCGAGTCCAGGGCAAACGTAACCGCATCCACCGAGATGAGCGAGCGGGAGTAGGACCAAATTCCGCCAGTTTGCGGGGTGGGCACGGAGAGATAGGCTGCCTGGAACCTCGAGGGAAGGAGCGGGATGGCGCACGAATCGCCGAAGAGGATCCGCAACGTGGCCTTGGTCGGCCACCGGGGCAGCGGGAAGACGTCCGTGAACGAGGCTCTCTTGTTCGAGGCGGGCGCGCTCAACCGGCTGGGCTCGGTGGCTGACGGAACGACGGTGTCGGACTCCGCGCCCGACGAGAAGTCGCGTGAGATGTCGATCTCCGCAAGCCTCTCGTCGTTCCGCTGGGACGACCGCAAGATCAACCTCGTGGACACCCCCGGGGAGCCGAGCTTCCTCGCCGACGCCCTGGCTTCGCTGCGCGTGTGCGAGGGCGCCGTGTTCGTGGTCAACGGCGTGATGGGCGTGGAGGTGACCACCGACCGGCTCTGGCAACGCGCCCAGGAGCTCGGACTCGCCCGCCTCATCTTCGTGAACATGCTCGACCGCGAGCGCGCGGACTTCTTCCGCAGCCTCGAGTCGCTCAAGCAGGCGTTCGGCCAGCACGTCGTGGCCACCGAGATCCCGATCGGGGCCGAGCACGAGCTCGAGGGCGTGATCGACCTGGTGGACATGAAGGCCTACCGCTACGACGGGACCGGTCCCGGCGCCGCGGAGGAGATCGACATCCCCGAGGACCTCCAGGCGCAGGCCCAGGAGTACAGGGAGAAGCTGATGGACGAGGTGGCCGAGGTGTCCGACGAGCTGATGGAGCGCTACCTCGACGGCCAGGACATCTCCCACGAGGAGACCGTGAACGCGCTCAAGACCGGGGTCACCGAGGGGCGGATCTTCCCCGTCACCTGCGGCGCCGCAACACGCAACCTCGGGATCAGCCGGCTGCTGGACGCCTTCGTGGAGGACCTGCCGTCGCCCGCCAAGAAGGGGCCGGTGGAGCTGGACGGCATGACGCTCGAGCCCGACGAGTCGAAGGACATGGTGGCCTTCGTCTTCAAGACGCTGGCCGACCCGTTCGCGGGGCGGCTCAACTTGTTCCGCGTCTACCAGGGCGTGATCTCGCACGACAGCCACGTGCACAACTGCCGGGCGCACGTGAAGGAGCGCGTGGGGCAGCTGCTGGTGCCGCAGGGCAAGGACAGCGAGCACGCGGACGAGTTCGGCCCGGGAGACATCGGCGCCGTGGCCAAGCTGAAGGAGACGCGCGCCGGAGACGTGCTCTCCTCAAAGGACGCCGAGATCCCGCTGAGCATGCCGGAGATGCCCAAGCCCGTGATGGCGTTCGCCATCGAGGCCAAGGCGAAGGGCGACGAGGAGAAGATGGGCACGGCGCTGCGCCGCCTCCAGGAGGAGGACCCCACGATCGACTTCCACCGCGATCAGCAGACGGGCGAGCAGATCGTGGCCGGTCTCACCCAGATCCACGTGGAGGTGATCGTGGACCGGATGAAGGAGCGCTTCGGCGCTGAGGTGGAACTGCATCCGCCGCGCGTGCCCTATCGGGAGATGATCAAGGGGAGCGCCAAGGCCCACGCCCGCTACAAGAAGCAGACGGGCGGCCGGGGCCAGTTCGCGGACTGCCACATCGAGATCGAGCCGCTCGGCCACGAGGTGGACCTCGACTTCGTGAACGCCATCAAGGGCGGGGTGATCCCCGGCGGGTTCATCCCCGCGGTGGAGAAGGGCGTGCAAGAGGCCATGCAGGCGGGCGTGGTGGCGGGCTACCCGGTGAAGGGCGTCCGCGTCAAGCTCTTCGACGGTCAGCACCACTCCGTCGACTCATCGGAGATGGCGTTCAAGATCGCAGGCTCGATGGCGTTCAAGGACGCGATGTCGCAGGCTCAGCCCGCTCTGATGGAGCCGATCATGACCGTGAGCGTGCTGGTGCCGGAGGACTGCGTAGGCGACGTGATCGGTGATCTGAACTCGCGTCGCGGCCGTCCGCTCGGCATGGAGCCGAAGGGCACGGTCACCGAGATCAAGGCCGAGGTGCCGATGGCGGAGATGCTCGAGTACGCCCCCGATCTGCGCGCGATCACCGGCGGGCGCGGGGAGTACTCGATGGACCTGGCGCGCTACGACGAGGTTCCCTCACACGTGGCGCAGCAGGTGGTGGCGCGCGCCCAGGAGGCGCGCGAGGCCGTCAAGGCCTGAGCAGCCCGGCTCACGGCCCCTATGATCGACAGGCCGTGAAGAAGGAGCTTCGACCCGTCCACGACGCGCTCAACTGCGAGGTGTGCGGACGCACCATCCTCAAGGGGGAGCGCACCGAGAACTATCTGGCTCCGGGCGGGCACTGCAACCTCGTCTGCGAGCTGTGCTCGGGCCGGGCCGAGAACGCCGGCTGGATCCGCGAGTCCGCCGCCGGCAGTCTGCCCACCCGGCTCCCGCGCGAGGAGCAGCGGGGCTCGTTTCTCACGCGCCTGAGGCGCAGGCGCCCCGAACCCTCCTACCAGGCCTCCGCGGGCCCGGCGCGCCACGCCGAGCCGCCCCAGCAGCCCAATGGCGACGAGCCTCCCACCGGCGAGGAGCCGGCCGCCCCGCAGCGTACGCGCTCACGCCCCAAGGATCCCCGTCGCGTGCACGCGGTGCCCACCACCGCGGAGGTGAAGGTCGAGCGCGCGCTCGAGCTGTTCAACGACTCCGACCACCAGCGGACGATCGCCGGCCTGCGCCGGACCCTCGGCGACCCGTGGATCAGCGCGCTGCCGGACGAGGATCAGGCCAGCGCCGTGTCCGTGGTGGTGGCCTGGGAGCTGTCCTGGTACCGCTACCGCGTGGACCTGGGCGATGAGTCTCAGCCGGTGATGATGCTCGACAAGGGGGAGGAGATCGAGCAGATCGACGAATATCTACGTGAGTGGAACGCGGCGCTCGACAAGAGCGACCGGGTGCTTGCGGGACACACTGACATCGATGGAGGTTCGGAAGGTTGATCTACTGCGTCGTGCCCCAAGCACTGGCCGGTGAGCTCTACGACAGGCTCGCCGACTACTACAGCGAGGACCCCAACGTGGAGGTCATCATCGACCGCCGCGCCCAGGGCGGGAACCCGGGCGACCATCCGTCACATGCCGATCGCCGCAGGCGCCGCCCCAAGGGCAGCTTCCCGGTGATCGAGGCTCCCACGGCCGACTGAGCCGGTCCCCTTGGACAAGGTCGTAGTGCACGTGGACGGGGGTGCCCGCGGGAACCCCGGTCCGGCGGCCGTGGCGGCCGTGGCCACCACGCCGGACGGCGACGAGCTGGCCGACCGCAGCGCCTACATCGGCGAGGCCACCAACAACGTGGCCGAGTACCGCGCGCTCCTGCTCGGTCTCGAGCTTGCCCGCGAGCTGGGCGCCCGCGCGGTCGAGGTGGTCAACGACTCGGAGCTCGTGGCCCGCCAGGTGGGGGGCGAGTACAAGGTCAAGAACGCCGGGCTCAAGCCGCTCTTCCTGGAGACCATGCGCACCCTGCGCGAATTCGACGCCTGGGCGGTGCGGTCGGTGCGCCGCGAGCAGAACGAGCGCGCCGACGAGCTGGTGAACGAGGTCCTGGACGCCCGCTAGGGCGTGAAGTACATCGGGTTCGGCAGCTTGTAGCTCTTGAGCGAGTAACCGCCCTTGAGGTCGCTGCGCTGGTCGCCCAGGTTGGCCAGGATCCGGTAGCCCCGCTTCTGGATCCGCTTGCGGGCGCCGGCCTTGTACGGAATCACCGACTCGTCCTTGTAGCTCGTGGGCTTGAGCGTGAGGTCGAGCTTGCCGGTGTACCCGGCGGCCTTCAGGTTGGTGGCGGACAGGTCGCGCAGGGGCTCGGGGCGACCCGTGATGAAGAACACAGCGACCTTCTGGTCACGCGCCCAGCGATAGAAGGAACGCACCTGCCGGATCGCTGGGAGGTCCGACTGGACCGCGCACAGCGAGGCGTCCTCGAAGTCGCGCCCCTCGGCGCACCGGTAGAGCGACAGCGACGTGTCGTCGATGTCGAGCACGATCGCGGGCTTCTTCGGGCGCGGCTTCTTGTGCGACTTCAGCCAGCCCTTCACGAAAGCCTTGGCCCTGCTCACCTGCTTGGCGGTGTCGGAATTCCATTCGCCGGAGTCGTGGTAGGCGCGGATCTGGGCCGGGCTCGCGGGCGCCTTGGGCTCCTTTGCGCCCGATGTGCCGACAGCGACGAGTCCGACGAGGAGGGCGAGGCAGCAGAGGACGATGGTGGTGCGAGCGCCGGGCACGGGCGGAACTCTAGGGGAACGCGGCCCGGCCGCCGAGCGTCGCGTACGCGACCACGGCGGCTCCGGCCGAGGCGGCGATCACCACCGCCATCGGCACCGCGGTGCCGGTTCCGCCCACCCCCACGAGCGGGGCCGACACGGCGCCGAACACGAACTGGCAGAGGCCAAGCAGCGCCGACGCGCTGCCCGCCCGGTCGGGGTGGTCCGCCATGGCAAGGGCCGACGCGTTCGGGAACACGAGACCCACGCTCGCCACGACCAGGAAGAGGCCTGTGAGCACTCCGGCCAGGCCTCCATCCGCGAGCACGCTCACAAGCAGCACGAGCGCCCCGGCCGCCTGGACGCCGAGCCCGGCCGCGAGCAACCGGGCGGGACCGGTGCGGGTGACCAGGCGGCTGCTCACGGCGCTCATCGCCATGATCCCGGCCGCGTTCGCGCCGAACACGAGGCTGAACTCGGTGGCCGAGAGGCCGTGGATCTCCTGGAGCACGAAGGGCGATCCCGCGATGTAGGCGAACATCGCCGCGAACACGAGGCCGCAGGACAGCACGTAGCCCACGAAGCGCCGGTCGGAGAGGAGGTCCGCGAAGGCCCTCCGCGTGGCGGCCAGGCCGCCGCCGTGGCGGCGCTCCGGCGGGAGCGTCTCCGGGAGGGCCACGGCGACGATCACCAGGAGCGCCAGTCCCGCCGCCGCCAGCACCACGAACACGCCGCGCCAGTCGGTCACGTGGAGCAACTGGGCGCCTACCACCGGGGCCAGGATCGGCGCCAGTCCGTTCACGAGCATCAGCAGCGCGAAGAAGCGTGCCAGCGCGTCGCCCGAGTGGAGGTCGCGCGCGATCGCCCGGGCGAGCACGATTCCCACCGCTCCGGCCGCCCCCTGGAGCAGCCGCGCGCCGATCAGCCACCACACGTCGGGGGCCGCCGCGCACAGGAGCGAGGCGATGGTGAACGCTGCCAGGCCGGCGAGCAGGGGCCGCCGGCGCCCGAGGGCGTCGGAGGCCGGGCCGGCGAGCACCTGGCCGGCGGCCAGCCCGAACAGGCAGGCCGTGAGCGTGAGCTGCGCCTCGGATGCGGAGGCGCCGATGTCCCGGCTCAGCTCCGGAAGGCCGGGAAGATAGGTGTCCATGGCCACCGGGCCGAACGCCGACAGCGCCCCGAGGATCAGCACGATCCGCGACACGCGCACGGCCTTTGGAGGCGCCTGGCTCCGCATGGGGGCGGACCCTACGCGCCCGGGAGCCCGACCCGAGGGAGAAACGCGGGCGCGGAATCTTGGACATGGGGATAATGCGTGCCGTCCGGGCGGGGACTAGGTTTGAACCCGCCCGCTGTCAATCCGGTCGATCTTGCGTGCTCGCGCGCACGCCCGTAGGAGGCCCTTCCCGCAACATGGCAACCATCCGTCAGAAGAACGTCACCGCTTCGCAGTGGAGCCCCAACGGCGGCGCGCTCGGTACCGCGGACCTCTCGCAGCCGGCCAACAACCCGTTCGGAGCCAACGTCTTCTCGCTGGCCGCCCAGCGCCAGCGGCTCCCCAAGGACGTCTTCAAGCAGCTTCAGCGCACCCTCGACAGGGGCGAGGCCATCGACCCGTCGCTCGCTGACGCCGTCGCGGCGGCGATGAAGGACTGGGCGCTCGAGAAGGGCGCCACGCACTTCACCCACTGGTTCCAGCCGCTGACCGGCCTCACCGCGGAGAAGCACGACTCGTTCTTCAATCCCGCGGGGGAGGGCACCGCGCTCGCGGAGTTCTCGGGCAAGGAGCTGATCCAGGGCGAGCCGGACGCGTCCTCGTTCCCCACCGGCGGCGTTCGCGCGACCTTCGAGGCGCGTGGCTACACCGCGTGGGACCCGACCAGCCCCGCCTTCATCCTCGAGAACCCCAACGGTGCGCTTCTCTGCATTCCCACCGCCTTCGCCTCATGGACCGGTGAGGCTCTGGACGCCAAGATCCCGCTGCTGCGCTCGATGGACGCGCTGTCGCGCTCGGCCGTCCGGGCGCTGCGGCTGCTCGGCGACGAGCACGCGCAGCGCGTGTTCACCACGGTCGGGCCCGAGCAGGAGTACTTCCTGATCGACGAGCAGTACTACTTCGAGCGTCCCGACCTCGTGACCACCGGCCGGACGCTGTTCGGGGCCCAGCCGCCCAAGGGCCACGAGCTGGACGACCACTACTTCGGGTCGATCCCCGAGCGTGTGCTCGCCTACATGATGGAGTGCGAGATGGAGCTCGCCAAGCTCGGCGTGCCCGTCAAGACCCGCCACAACGAGGTGGCCCCGGGCCAGTACGAGCTGGCGCCCGTGTTCGAGAACTCGAACGTGGGCTCCGACCACCAGCAGCTGACCATGCAGCTCATGATGAGCGTGGCCCGCAAGTACGGGCTCGTCTGCCTGCTGCACGAGAAGCCGTTCGCGGGCGTGAACGGCTCCGGCAAGCACAACAACTGGTCGATGGGCACCGACGGGGGCGGGAACCTCCTCGAGCCCGGCGACAGTCCTTCGGAGAACATCAACTTCCTGTTCTTCTGCGCGGCCGTGATCCGGGCTGTGAACAAGCACCAGGGGCTGCTGCGCGCCTCGGTGGCGGCCATCGGCCAGGACCACCGCTTGGGCGCCAACGAGGCGCCGCCGGCGATCATCTCGATCTTCCTCGGCGCGGAGCTCGAGAAGGTCTTCGAGGCGATCGCGTCCGGCGAGGGCGACCCGCACACCCCGGGCTCGTTCCTCGGGCTGGGCACGCCGGTGCTTCCGCCGCTTCCCCGCCATGGCGGGGATCGCAACCGCACCTCGCCGTTTGCCTTCACCGGCAACAAGTTCGAGTTCCGCGCGCTCGGGTCGAGCATGTCGCTCGCCTTCCCGAACACGGTGCTCAACACGATCGTGGCCGAGGCGATCGACGAGCTGGCCGACCACTTGGAGAAGGCGCCCGGCGCGGACATCGCGGAGAAGGTGACCGCGGTCGTGAAGGACGCCTACCTGGAGAACAAGCAGGTGCTCTTCGGCGGCGACAACTACTCGGACGAGTGGCACGCGGAGGCGGAGCAGCGCGGGCTCAAGAACCTGCGCACAACGCCGGACGCGCTGCCCGAGGTGCTCGCGGACACCACGATCGAGGCGTTCGGGAAGTACGAGGTGCTCTCGGAGCGCGAGCTCGAGTCGCGGTACGAGGTCTGGGTCGAGCAGTACGTGATCAGGGCCAACATCGAGGCCGAGACCACCGCGGCGATAGCACGCACGCTGCTGCTGCCGGCCGTGCTGCGGCACCTGGCGCTGATCGACTCGGCCGAGGTGCCCGGCCTCGCCGAGGAGGTGCGCCCGCTGGCCGAGGAGCTGGCGGAGCGGGTGAGGGCGCTCGAGAGCGCCAACGGCTACCCCGACGGGGTGGAGGGCCTGGACCTGGCCATCTACGCCCGCGACAGCCAGCTCGCGGCGATGGTGGAGGTGCGGCGGGTGGCCGACCGGCTCGAGAAGCTCGTGGCCGACGACCTCTGGCCGCTGCCGAAGTACAGCGAGATCCTGTTCGTGCGCTGACCGGCGCCCCGCCGCCTCCATGCGGCGGAGCGCCGAGTTTGGGTCAGCGGTGCTTGCCGAGGTCGAGCTGGGCGCGGATCTCGCCCCCGGGCCGACCCGTGGTGTGCACGTTCACGTAGGTGGCGCCGGCGCGGATCGCGTCGACCATCTCTCCGAACTCGCCAGGCGCGATTCCCTGTGCCATGGCGCCGCCTCCCACGTCAGCCGGCCGCAGCGAGCCCGTGACCGTGCCGCCATCGGCTGGGCATGCCGGCGGCGAGGTGCCCGCCGGAGCGTTGCCGAGGTTGGTGCACAGGAACGCGACGATCGCGCCGTTGTTGGTGGCGTTCTCGAAGTGGATGTGCGCCTGGGTGGCCGGCGACTCCAGGTCGTCATAGGTGAGCCTGTACCGGATCTCCTGGCCCGACCGGTTCACGAAGGCCCGGAACTCACCGGCCCCGGGGGTGGACAGCGCCGGCACCTCCTCGTAGCCGGTCAGTGACTCGCTGATTTTCTGGCCCCCGGTGGCCACCGCCACGGCGCCCACCGTCAGAGCCCCCACCAACGCGGCGGCTATGGCGAGCTTCACGCGAGCATTCCTCACAACGCTTCTCCTCCCAGCGGGGACATGGTGGGAGGGTGTACGCGTGGCGGCGAGCGGAGGTTCGATGGCGACTACGCTTGTGCGATGAGGATTTTCGGGCGCCTACGGCAGCGCGCATCCCGCGTCCGCCCCGTTGGCGACCACCCCTTCGAGACCGCCGCGGATCAGCTGGCAATCGCCCATTACGACCGGCTCGGTGAGAAGGCCGTGATCGCCCAGCTGACCCACCTTTCCCGCGACGAGCTGGCCGAGGTGGAGGCGTATGAGCGCGCCCACAGGGAACGCCCGGCGGTTCTCGAGGCCTTGAACTACGCGCTCCAGGGTGGGGTGGACGCCGCCACGGCCAAGGCCGTGGGTGACTTCGAGCGCAGCGTGGCGGGTCGCCGGTCGGAGCCGGCCGCGCCCGACCGGCACGAGCTGGACGCGCTGCGCCAGGAGGCGCGCTACCAGCGCGAGCGGCTCGACCTCTACCGCGCCAAGCTGTACGGCGGGCAGCCGCTCAGCGACAGCAAGCTCCGCGACCTCCAGCGCGGCGCCGAGGGGGCTGCCGCCCGCCTCAAGCGGGCGGAGGACGCAGGGCATGAGCGCTAGACGGCAGCTGCGGTGGCCCTGGCCCGCACCCTGGCCGCGTTCACCTCGCGGGTGAGGGTCGGCACGTCGTAGGCGCCCTGATGGCGCTTTCCGTTGATGAAGAAGGTGGGCGTGCCGGCCACGCCGCTCGCGTCGGCTCCGGCCACGTCCTCGGCCACGCGCGCGGCGTGCTCGCGCCGGGTGAGCTCGTCCCAGAACCGCTCCGTGTCGAGTCCGATCTCGGCCGCGTAGCCCTCGAGGTCGGACAGCTGCAGCGAATCCTGATGTGCGAGCAGCCTGTCGTGCATCGCCCAGAAGGCTCCCTGCGATGCCGCGGTCTCCGCCGCCTCGGCCGCCATCTGCGCCTGCGGGTGCACGTCGTTGAGCGGGAGGTGGCGCCACACGTAGCGCAGGTCGTCACCGAACGAGTCGAGTAGCTCGCGGATCACCACCTCGGCCTGCCCGCAGAAGGGGCATTGGTAGTCGCCGTACTCCACGAGCGTGACCGGCGCGTCCACGGGGCCGCGGACGTGGTCTCGCTCCCCGACGTCGTCGGCGAGGTCGAGCAGCTCGTCGGCCGTGCCGGCCAGCTGCCGCGCCCGCATCGTTGCCGGCAGCCTGGCGATCACGCGGAAGACGATCCAGCTGAGCAGGGTCGCCACGATCGCGGCTCCGAGCACGCCGAGCTTGGCCTCGTCCAGGGCGCGGCCGGTGAACGCCTGGGTCGAGATCAGGAGTGAGATCGTGAAGCCGATGCCCGCCACCGCCCCGCCGCCGACGATCGTGGGCCAGCTGAGCGCGCGCCGCAGGCCGCCCAGCCAGGGCCGCGACGCGAGCCAGGTGGCGCTGATGATCCCGATCGGCTTGCCGACCACGTAGCCGAACAGGATCCCGAGCGTGATCGGTGACGTGACGGCGTCGCCAAGCAGGTCTCCGTCCACGTGGATCCCCACGTTCGCGAGCGCGAACAGCGGCACGATCACGAAGCCGGTCCAGGGATGGAGCCGGTGCTGGAGCCGCTCGTTGGCCGAGATCGCGGAGGCCACGCTCCGCTGCGCCGAGCGCGCCGCCTCGGGCGTGGGCTGCTCGCGGAACGAGCGGGTCAGCTCGGTCACACGCTCGAGGTCGCCGCGCGCCGGCGGGTAGGCGCTCGTGACCAGGCCCGCGGCCAGTCCGGCGATCACCGGATCGACGCCCGACTGGTGGAGCGCGCCCCAGAGCGCCACGCCGAGCGCGAGCGCGGCCGGCATCCGCCAGCCGGCCGGGGCGAACCTGAGCGCGACCAGGGCGGCGAAGAGCGCTACGGCCACGGCGAGCGGCACCAGCGAGACGTCCTCCGTGTAGACCGTGGCGATCACGGTCAGCGCCACGAGGTCGTCGATCACCACGATCGTGAGCAAGCGGACGCGGAGCCGGGTGGCCCCTGACGCCACCAGGGCCAGCGCGCCGAGCGCGAAGGCCGTATCCGTGGACATGGCGGCCCCCCAACCGCCAGCGCCCGGCCCGCCGGCGTTGATGGCCAGGTAGATCGCGACGGGCACGAGCATGCCTCCGGCCGCCGCGATCAGGGGGATCGCCACCCGCCGCCGCTCGCGAAGCTCTCCCATGTCGAGCTCGCGCTTGGCCTCCAGCCCGACCACGAGGAAGAAGAAGGTCATCAGGCCCTCGTTGACCCAGTGACGGAGATCCATGGAGATGCCGTCGCCGCCGAGGCGGATCGAGAGCTGGGTGTCCCAGACCGACTCGTATGACTCCCACCAGGGCGAGTTGGCCCACAGGAGCGCGGCGATCGTGGCGCCGAGGAGGGCGGCGGCCCCGGCGGTCTCGGTGCGGAGGAAGTCCCGAACGGGGGCCGCAAGGTTGCGGGCCCACGCGGTGCGGCCGGCGTATTGGGCATTCATGGCCGCGGGATTGTGCCGGAGACCTCCCGACGTCAGCCGACGGGCGCGCGGCGCTGTTCCAGCAGCAGCGTCGTCAGCGCCGGCAGCTCGAGCGGCCGGGCGAACAGGAACCCCTGTCCGAGCGGGCAACCGAGCATGAGAAGGGTGTCGCGCTGCACCGGCAGCTCGATCCCCTCGGCCACCAGCCGGAGCCCGAGGCTGTTGGCCAGCTCGATGATTCCCCGCACGAGGGCCGGATCGCCCTCGATGTCCCCAAGCTCCTGGACGAACGGGCGCGCGATCTTGAGACCGTGGACCGGCAGGCGCCTGAGGTGGCTGAGCGACGAGTAGCCCTCGCCGAAGTCGTCGGGCATCAGCCGGACCCCGGTCTGCGTGATGCGGTCGAGCTTGGCGATCGTGACCTCGGCGTTCTGCGTGACCGACTCGGTCACCTCCAGGACGAGCCCGTCGGGCTCGAGCCCGGTGGCGGCCCGCGTGTCCTCCACGAGGCGCTCGAAGAGAGGGTCGATCCGGATCGACCAAACAACCTTTGTCTCTCAAGCGGGTGTAGGGTGCGCCCCCGCTCGCCCTGGACTCGAACCAACCGTCGGAGGCCAAGCATGAGCAGTCCTGCAGCCGGCACCGTGGAGATGAAGCGAGGGACGGGCGCCCGGCGCGGACCCGAATCGCACCGACTACGGCTCGTTCGCCGCGTTCAGCGATCCTGACGGGAACGGTTGGCTGCTCCAGGAGATCAAGACACGGCTCCCGGGCCGGTGACCTGAACGTCAGTCACAGCACAGAGGAGGAATCACCGATGGACGTCGCGACCCTGGCAGGACTGCTGCAGGAGACGGGCGAGCACCACCACGCCTACGAGCAGAGCGGTCCGGAGCACAACTGGTGGGACTGGTATGCCGCCTACCTGAACGCGCGTCAGGAGGGCAGCACGTCGGAGGAGGCCACCGAGATCGCCGCGCGTTACATGGACGGCGTGCTCTCGGCCTGACCGAGTGCTAGCCGCGGCGCATCAGGCGGCCGACGGCGGCCATGAGCTCGTTGGTGAGGTCCTCGGGCTCCGCGTCGGAGGCGCCGCCGATCACGCAGTGGCGGGCGTGATCGTCGAGCAGCGATAGAGCCACCTTGTCGAGCGCCGCCTGGATGGCGCTGATCTGGGTGATGATGTCGATGCAGTAGCGGTCGTCCTCGACCATTCGCTCGATCCCGCGGACCTGTCCCTCGATCCGCCGCAGGCGGTTCGCGACCTGATCCTTGGTGGCGCTGTATCCGTGCTTGCCGGTGGTGCTCGTAGCCATTGCCGGGATGGTAGCAGTACCCCCCGGGGGTATGCTACGGTCCGCGTGATGGAAGCGACCGCTCACGCGCATCACCACGAGATGCCCACGTCTGGACGGGCGCTCACCGCCGTGGCGATCAGCGCCACGCTCCACTGCCTGACGGGCTGCGCGATCGGCGAGATCGCCGGCATGGCGATCGGGACCGCGCTCGGGTTCTCGAACTTCGCGACGATCGTGCTGGCGATCGCGCTGGCGTTCCTGTTCGGCTACACGCTGACCAGCATTCCGCTGTTGCGGGCCGGCTTGGCGCTCAGCGTGGTGATCCCGGTCGCGCTGGCCTCGGACACGCTCAGCATCGCGACGATGGAGGTGGTCGACAACCTGGTGCTGATCGCAATCCCTGGAGCGATGCACGCCGGGCTCGGCGACCTGTTGTTCTGGGGAAGCCTCGCGTTCGCGCTTGCGATCGCCGGGGTCGTTGCGGTGCCGGTCAACCGCTGGCTCATCGCACGCGGCAAGGGACACGCAGTGGTCCACGAGACGGGCATCCACGGCGGCCCCTCACCGCGGCTGGTGGGGGTCGTGGCCACGGTCGCGTTCGTCTTCGGCACCACGGTGCTCGTCGCGGAGGCGTTCGACACCGACGAGGAGGCGCAGCACGGCGGCGGTCATGGAGCCACGAGCGCACACGGCGGCCAGGGCGGCGCGGATCCGGTGCGAGGCCTGTTCCCCACGAGCGACGGGATGACGATGCAGCTCGCCACCAGCCACCTGCAGCCCGGTCAGCCCGAGGTGCTGCGCTTCCAGATCATCGGGCCGAGCGGCACGCCTGTGCGCGGCTACGAGGTCGAGCACGAGAAGCGGATGCACCTGATTCTCGCGCGCAACGACCTGACCGGCTTCCAGCACCTCCACCCGACGCTCGGCGCCGATGGCAGCTGGACCACTCCGGTGACGGTCGCCGAGCCGGGCAGCTACCGGGTGTTCGCCGACTTCAAGCGTCAGGGGGCCAACCAGACCCTGGCCACCGATCTGACGGTCGACGGGGCCACCGAGCAGCTACCGCTGCCCGCACCCGCCACCACCGCGACGGCCGAGGGCGGCTACAGGGTCAGCCTGAAGGGCGCCGGCTCACAGGTCGGCCGCGAAGCGCCGCTCGCGTTCACGATCACCCGCGGCGGCCAAACGGTCGACACCGAGCCCTACCTCGGCGCCGGCGGTCATCTCGTGGCGCTCCGAGAAGGGGACCTCGCGTTCCTGCACGTCCATCCGAGCGAGCACGGCCAGGGGCGCGCGGTTCGCTTCGAGACCGAGTTCCCCACCCCGGGCAGATACCGGCTGTTCCTCCAGTTCAAGGACGGTGGGAACGTCCACACGGCAGCGTTCACGCGCGCGGTTTCGCGATGAGCTGAAGACCCCGGTGGGGTCCCGGGTGCTCCACGGCGTCATGATGGCCACCATGGTTGAGCGAGCGGCAACCCCCAGGATCTCGGAGTTCCGGCGCCGCCTCATCCGGGTCACACAGGCGCTGACGAGTCCGCTTCTGCCAGACGATTACGTCGCGCTGATCAACCCGATGTGGTCCACGCGGGAGCTGCAGGGCGAGGTGGTGCGCGTGAAACCGGAGACGTCCCACTCCGCGACCGTGGCGATCCGGCCCAATTTCTCCTGGCCGGGACACCAGGCCGGCCAGTACCTGCGCATCGGGGTCGAGCTCGACGGCGTGCGGCACTGGCGCGCCTACACCCTCACCTCCGATCCGAGCCATCCGGAGGGCCTTGTGAGCATCTCGGTCCGCTACGTGGAGGAGGGCAGGATGTCGCCCTTCTTCACGCGCGAGGCGGGGCCCGGCTCGGTCGTCTACCTGGGCGAGGTCGAGGGCACGTTCACGGTCCCCGAGCCGGTTCCCAGGAAGCTGCTCTTCATCAGCGCCGGCAGCGGGGTCACGCCGATCTTCAGCCTGCTCAGGGAGCTCGAGCGCCGCGACGCGCTCACCGACGTCTTCCACCTGCACTGCGAGCGCACCGCGGACGAGATCATGTTCGGGCGGCTCTTCCAGCGGATGCAGGGGCGCCATCCCGGCTATCGCAGGAGCGAGCACCTCAGCTCCGAGAGGGGACGGATCGCTCCCACCGACCTCGACGCGCTGTGCCCGGACTGGCGCGAGCGCGAGAGCTTCCTCTCCGGCCCCCCGGGCATGCTCGAGGCGATGAGCGCGCACTGGAGCGCGGAGGGCGTGCGTGAAAGGCTGCGCATGGAGCACTTCCAGCCGTACGTGGGCGACGGTGGCGGCGAGGAGCTGGGGGAGGGTGGCACCGTTCGCTTCAGGGTCACCGACTTCGAGGCGCGGTGCGACGGGGCCACGTCGATCCTGGTCGCGGGCGAGCAGGCGGGCGGGCAGCTCACGTATGGATGCCGGATGGGGGTGTGCCACACCTGTATCTGCAAGCTGGTGAGCGGCAGGGTGAGGGACCTCCGCAGCGGCGAGGTTCACGGTGAGCAGGGCGAGATGATCCGCATCTGCATCAACACGCCGGAGGGCCACGTGGAGCTCGACGAGGGACGGGTCGTGATGACTGGAACACAAACGAGGAGCAAGAAATGACGAACGCGCCCGCCGCGAACGGGAACCCCCTGCACCGGCTGACGCCGGAGCAGATCGAGGAGCTCGGGCGGGAGTTCCAGGCCATCCACGACGAGGTCTACGCCGACCTGGGCGCGGAGGACGCCCACTACATCCGCTCGATGATCCAGTTCCAGCGCCGCCTGGCCACGGTCGGCCGGGTCGAGCTGATCGCCTCGCGCGCTCCGGCGGCCTGGCTGCTGGGCACGCTGACGCTGTCGGCGGCCAAGATCCTCGAGAACATGGAGATCGGCCACAACGTCCTGCACGGCCAGTGGGACTGGATGAACGATCCCAACATCCACTCGTCGATCTGGGACTGGGACACGGCGTCGCCGGCGGCGGCGTGGAAGCACTCCCACAACTTCGTTCACCACACGTACACGAACATCGTCGGCAAGGACAAGGACGTCGGCTACGAGATCCTTCGCGTGGATCCCAAGCAGGCCTGGCACCCGATGTACCTGCTGCAGCCCTTCTACAACGTGCTGCTGGCGGCGCTCTTCGAGTGGGGGGTGGCCACCCACGACCTCGACTTCGAGGCGATCCGCAAGGGGACCAAGCCCAAGGAGCAGGTGAGGGAGGAGGTCAGGGAGATCCTCCGCAAGGGGCGCCGCCAGATTGTCAAGGACTACGTGGCCTGGCCGCTCGTGTCCGGCGTGGTGATGACGGCGATCGAGCTGGCGTCGATCGCGGCATTCGGCCAGCCGGCGCAGGAGCGCCGCAAGCCGCTGAAGGCGCGCCTTCGGAGGGGCGTCAAGGAAGCGGGCCCCCCGCGGGGGTCGCGCCTGGAGCGCGAGTTGGTGCGCCGCCTGCGCGGGGACGCCGCGGGAAGCGTGGGCATTCGCTTGGCGGACACCGGCGCGGTGCTAGCGCGCCTGATCGAGCGGCGCTCCTTCCGCGAGCCCTTCCGCAGGACGTTGACGGCCAACCTGACCGCCAACTTCATCCGCAACGTGTGGTCCTACGCGATCATCTTCTGCGGCCACTTCCCCGACCAGGCCTACACGTTCACCGAGGAAGAGGTCGAGGGGGAGACCCGCGGCGGCTGGTACGTGCGCCAGCTGATCGGGGCGGTGAACATCGAGGGCGGCCCGTTCTTCCACGTGATGAGCGGCAACCTCTCCTACCAGGTCGAGCACCACCTCTTCCCGGACATGCCGAGCTCGCGCTACCAGCAGATCGCCCCGCGCGTGCGCAAGATCTGCGAGCGCTACGACCTCCCGTACAACACGGGACCGTTCGGCAAGCAGCTCGGGTCGGTGCAGAGGACGCTGCTGCGCCTGGCCTTCCCCGGCGGTGCGCCACGACCCAAGCCCGGCCCGCACCGCGAGCCGGCGGAGACCGAGGCCACCTCCGAGGCGGCCGTGCCGGCGTTCCCGTGATCGTCAGGACCCCGGGAGGTACGTGAGGAGCACGACACCGGAGTCGAACCGCTTCATGTCATCGAGCTCCAGTCGGACGGTCCCCCTGTCGCCGAGCACGTGGACGTTTCCCTCGCCCCAGACGA
Source organism: uncultured Thermoleophilaceae bacterium (assembly GCA_963764665.1). Taxonomy (GTDB): domain Bacteria; phylum Actinomycetota; class Thermoleophilia; order Solirubrobacterales; family Thermoleophilaceae; genus JACVRW01. The sequence goes on from CAVXTL010000010.1 coordinate 47,109, forward strand.
TCGGGTTCACGTAGACCTCGTACTCGTCGATCAGGCCCTTCTCGGCCAGGGCGTAGGCGAAGTCGCCGCTCCCGTGCATGAACAGGTCACCGTCGACCGCGTCCTTGAGCTTCGGGATCGAGTCCTCGAGGTCCCCCTCCAGCAGGGTCGCGTTCCACTCGAGATCGCCGGTCAGGGTGTTGGACCCGACGTACTTCGGCATCGGGTTGACCATGTCCGCCCACTTGCCCGACTCGCTCGGCCAATAGCCCGCCAGCCCCTCGTAGGTCTTGCGGCCCAGCACCAGCCCGCTGGATCTCGCCTGGCGCTCGAACGAGTACTCGGCGTGGTCCCCGCCCTCCTGTACCCACTCGCCGACCGGGTCTATGACGCCGTCGAGGGTGGCCTGCGTGGTTGCGATCAGCTTTCCCATTTTCGATCTCCTTGGTCACGGGAGCTCCGTCTGAGGCCCCTTTACCCATAAGACCAACGGGGGCGCGCGGATTAAGCGCTCCGGATGGCGATGTGCGCAGTCAGGCCCATAGGCTGCCGCCCGTGGCGACGCAGGCGACGCTCCGGGAGGTGGTCGAGGCGCTGGCGCCGCTCGAGCGGCGCGCCGGGTCGGCCGGGGAGCGGGAGGCCGCCGAGTGGATCGTCGCGCGGCTCGGAGCGGCGGGGGCGGGGAACGCCCGCGTGGAGGAAGCGACCTTCCTGGACGGGTACGCGCCGCTGATCGGCGTCCTCTGCGCCGCCGCGGCGGCGTCCGGTGTGGCTGCGCTCAGGAGCCCGCGCGTCCGGATGCCTGCGGCCGCCGTGGCCCTCGCCGCGGCGTCGGCGATCGCCGACGACGTCTCGAACGGTCCTCGTGTGGCGCGCCGGGCCGTGCAGCGGCCGAAGCCCACGCAGAACGTGGTGGCGGAGGTGGGGGATCTCACGGCGGACCGCACGCTCGTCGTGATGGCGCACCACGACGCCGCGCCCACCGGGCTGTTCTTCGACCAGAGCGCCCAGGAGTGGTTCGGCCGCCGCTTCCCCGCGGTGCTCGAGCGCCAGCGCACGACGTTCCCGAACTGGTGGCTGACGCTGGCCGGCCCGGTGCTGATCGCCCTCGGCGCCGTGGCTCGCCGGCGCGGCCTGGTCAGGGCCGGGGCGATCTCGAGCGCCACGTCCGCGGCGGCGCTCGCCGACATCGCGCGCAGCCCGATCGTGCCCGGCGCGAACGACAACCTCACCGCGGTCGCCGTGCTGGTCGCCCTCGCCGAGCGGCTGCGCGAGCGACCGCTCGAGGGGATCCGCGTGCTGCTCGTCTCGCTCGGCGCTGAGGAGGTCTGCCAGGGCGGCATCTACGGGTTCGGGGAGCGCCACTTCCCGGAGCTCGATCGTGATCGGACCTGGTTCCTGAACGTGGAGACCGTAGGCTCGCCCAACCTGGTGCTGATGGAAGGGGAGGGGACGGTGGTGATGGAGGACTACCGCGACGAGCCGTTCAGGGACCTTGTCGCCCAGGTGGCCGAGCGGGCCGGCGTGCCGCTTCGGCGCGGGATGCGCTGGCGCAACAGCACCGACTCCGTGATCCCCAACCGCGCCGGCTTCCGGATCGCGACGCTCGCCTCCATGAACCGTTACAACGCGATGTCCAACTACCACCTGATGTCCGACACGCCGGAGAACGTGTCCTACGGCACTGTCGAGCAGGCGGTCGCCGTCACCGAAAGGCTCGCACGAGCGCTGGCGTGAAACGCCGGCCCATGCGGTCCGCGTGATTCCATATGCGCCACGACATGACCTCCAGATCCGACTTCAGCGACGAAGAGTGGGCCCGGCTCGGCCGCGCCCCGCTGCTGGCGGGCCTCGCGGTCTCGCTCTCGGATCCCGGGGGGCCGATTGAGTTGGTCAAGGAGTCCCGCGCCGCGCTGAAGACGGTGCTCGAGGCGACGCGCGAGGGGAGCTTCGGCCAGTTCGTTCAGTCGGTGGCCGATGACGTGGCCGCAAAGGCAAAGCGACGCGAGAATCCGCTGGCCGGGTTCTCCCCGGACCGTCGCCGGGCTAGTGAGGAGATCCTCGACGAGCTGCGGTCCGTCTACGCCCTGGTGGTCGCCAAGGCCGGCGAGGCGGACGTGGAGGACTACCGCGAGTGGGTCAGGACGGCCTCACAGCGGGCGGCGCTCGCCGCCAAGGAAGGCGGCTTCCTCGGGGTCGGCGGGACCCGCGTCAGCGAGCGCGAGGAGCAGATGCTCGAGACGCTCGGCGAGGTGTTCGGAGTTCCGCGGGACACGCCGCCCCGTTCCTGAGGTCCGCAGTGTTTCGTCGTCAGCGCAGTGAGCTGAATGCAGCCCGCAGCTCGGTGGAGAAGAGCTCCGGCTCCTCCCAGGCGGCGAAGTGGCCGCCCCTGTCGGCCTCGTTGAAGTAACTGAGGCCCGGGTAGACCGCCTCGACCCAACTGCGAGGGGAAGCCCAGATCTCGCCGGGGAACGTCGTGAAGCCGACCGGAACCGAGACCGGCGGAGGAGCCCCGCCCGACGCAAGCAGTGCGGCCAGCGCTCGTCCGTCCTCCCAGTACGACCGGGCCGTAGATGCTCCGGTGCCGGTCAGCCAGTAGAGCGTGATGTTGTCGACGATGTTGTCTCGGGTGAGATTGCCCACGGGCTCCCCGTCGACGAACGCGCGGGAGATCTTGACGTAGCTGTCCGTGTCGTGATCGAGCAGCCAGGCCGCCAGCCCGATGGGTGAATCCAGCAGCGAGTAGCCGATCGTCTGCGGCCGCGTGGCCATCTCCAGGAAGTAGCCGAAGCCGTCTTCCCTGAAGGTCGCGAGCGCCTCGCCCGCTGCGCGTTCCTGTTCGGATTCCCTGGGCAGGTGATCGCCGATTGCGAGCACCGCCGTGAGCAGGTTCAGGTGGAAGCCGACCAAACCCTCGACCGCCTGGCGGCCCATCAGGTCCGTGACGAGGGCACCGACGTCGCCGCCCTGGGCGACATAGCGGGTGTAGCCGAGGCGATGCATCAGCTCCGCCCACGCGCGCGCGGTGCGGCCTGCGTCCCAGCCGAGCTCGGCCGGCTCACCGGAGAATCCGTACCCGGGCAGGGACGGCAGCACCAGGTGGAATGCGTCCTCGGCGGTGCCGCCGTGAGCGGTCGGGTCGGTCAGCGGGCCCACGGTCTCCAGCAGCTCGATGACGGAGCCGGGCCAGCCGTGCGTCATGACCAGCGGCAACGCATTCTCGTGCCGCGACCTCACGTGGATGAAGTGGATCTCGACCCCGTCGATCTCCGTCGTGCACTGCGGCAGCGCGTTCAGTCTCGCCTCGACCCTGCCCCAGTCGTAGTCGGTCGTCCAGTGCTTGGCGAGCGCCTGCAGCGTCGCCAGCTGCACGCCCTGCGACCGGTCGGCCACGAGCTCTGCGGAGGGCCAGCGCGTCGCGGCGATGCGGCGGTTCAGCTCAGCGAGCTGCTCCTCCGGGATGTCGATCCGGAACGGGCGGATGGCAGTTGCATCGGCGGTGACGGACATGGTGGCGCTCCTCGGCTCGCTGACGGAGGAAGCCTAGCCTCGTGTCAGCGCGTCGCGCCCGTGAAACACCCTGGTCCCTCATCAGTAGCCGCGTCAGGCCTGCTTGACAGCCTCGAGGGCTTCGGAACGTTCTGCGAACTGGTCCATTCGGACGATCTTGCCGTCGCGAAGCGTGAAGACGTCGTAGAAGCGGGCGTCCACCTGGATCCCGCTCCCTCGACCGCGCGCCCGCAACCGGACCGTCACGAGTACCCGCCCACTGGTGTCCTCGAACGCTTCTGGCGTCAGCTCGTAGTCGTGCCATTCGGCTTTCCAATACGCCAGGCTCGCCCGCACCGCATCGTGCCCTTGCGTGGGCAGTTCCTCGATCGGGTTCCAGACGATGCCGGGATCGGCGTACGTGAGCGCCTCATCGACGTCGGCCCTGAGGAAGGTGCGCACGATCTCCACGTTCTCGCGAGACATCGCCGACTACTCCGACAGTCCCAAGGCTTCGAGCGCACGATCTCGGTCCCAGTAGGCCACGAGCTTCGTCACCTTCCCGTCGCGGATGTGGAAGACGTTTGCGCCCCGAGTACGAAGCTCGCCGAGATCGAAGCCGCTGGTCTTGCCCCGGCCGGTGTTGGTGGTCAACACCAACACACGCTCTCCGTCGATCGGGATGTATCCCTCCACGTCCATCTCGAGGCGGTCGAAGGCTCTCAAGGCCTCCCGCCAGGCGTCGCCCATGGCCTGGATGCCCGTCCAGGTGCCGGGCGTGGGACCGTCGGCAAATCCGAACTCGATTTGCGGATCGGCCCATTCGGCGGACCCGAAGTCGCCGCGCTGCCACGGAGCGCACACCGTCCGGATCAACCCCACGTTGTCCTGCGACGTCGCCTTCTTCGATAGGCCCATCGCTTCGCGAGCCTCGTCCTCGCTCTCGTACATGCCGCCCCGCACCACCTTGCCGTCGGCGACCATCCAGACGTGCACGAGCCTCGCTTCGAGGGCCACCCCGCTTGACTGCCCGCGAGCCACGATTCGCACCGGCACGAGCACGGCGTCGCCCGCATCGATGAACGCCTCGGGCTCGACGCGGTAATCCTCGAATGCCGCCTGCGTTTCCTCGATGGCCCGGATGAACCCCTCGGGCCCGCGACGGACGTCAGGGGCGCCGACGAGGCCACCCGCGAACGCAATCTCGGCATCTGCGGCAAACAGGGCGCCCACGCCGGCCAGGTCGCCCGCCGCGAACATCGCGTACGCACGACGGGCGATCTCCAGGTTCTCCTGCGACATCACCCGTCGAGTATCCCCCGCCGCACACCCCGGCCGCTAGGGTGCGGACGTGCCGTACACGCTCAGGAACCTCCGGGCGGACCTCGAGGACGTCGGATCCAACTTCGCCGGCGCGTCGGACCTGGAGTTCCGCCTCGCGACCAAGGCGCTCGACCTCGAGCGGTCCGGCCTGAGCTATCAGCGCGTGCCGCCCGGCTATCGCTTTCCATACGGCCATACGCACAAGGAGCAGGAGGAGCTGTACGTGGTTGTGCGGGGGAGCGGACGGATGAAGCTCGACGACGAGATCGTCGAGCTCAGGGAGTGGGACGTGGTGCGCGTCCCGCCGGGCACGTGGCGAGGCTACGAGGCCGGGCCGGACGGCTTGGAGATTCTCGTCTTCGGGGCGCCCAACCTCGGTACGGATCCGCGCGGAGATGTGGACGGCCGGCGCGACTGGTGGGCTGACTAACGCTCGGTCGAGGCGTGCTACGCCGTGCCGTGTTCGCCCCCGTCGCGGCCATGGTGTGCATCGCCCTCGTCCCCGCGGCCGCTGCGGCCCGGGCGCCGCTCAAGGCCGTCAGCGCGACGAAGCCGCCGGCGCAGGTCACGGTCGGCGACCGGGTGACGATCAGGGTCAAAATCCGTAATCAGAGCCGTCGTAAGGACTACGTCCACGGGGAGCTCCATCTCCAACCGGCGTCCCCGCTGCCGTTTTCGCAGAAAGCGAACCCGGCCTACGGGACCCGCTCGGCCGCCGCCGGCCACGGCCCGCGCAGCCTGCTGAAGCCGGGCCAGTCCGGGAAGGCGAAGCTGGTCTGGAAGGTGCCAAGGGTGCATCGCGGCTTCGACGGCAAGCTGGTGGCCTGCGCCACCGGGCGCTACCCGGCCAAAGCCGGCCAGTGCCGTGCGATCGGGAGGATCCGCGTGCGTGGCTCGCTGCTCTCGCTGCGAGCTGGAGTGAGCGCCACGACATCCCTCCCCGGCATCGGGGCGTCGATCGGGCTGGCGGCGCAGGAGCTTGCGAGCGACGGGCGCGGTGTCTGGTGGGCCGGCCCCGAGCGCTGGACGGCGCAGGCGACGCTCGAGCCGGCGGCGCCGGGCGACTGCCCCCAGACGATTCTCGACACGCGCGTGATCGACGAGCCGCGTGGGACAGGGTTGACCGTGAGGATCTGGGACTACCGTCGCGCGCTCACGATCTCCAACGTGAGGGCCGAGCTCGAGGTTCCGACCGTACGGGTCGGGACCCAGACCGGCGGCGACTGCGCGTCCGAGGGCGACGAGCCGATCCCGACCGACTTCGTACACGACAAGTGGTTCCCGCTTCGGCCCAACGCGAGCGGGGTGGCACGGTTCAGCTCGCTGGAGGAAGGCGAGCCGCAGCTACGCGGGACGCTGACCGTCCAGCCTTAGGTCAGTGCATCTTCCTCGGGGGCGTCACCGGGTTCCTCCTCGGGCGGTCGGCCGCGGCGCCGGCGATCTCTCAAACGTGTTCTCCCGCCGCCCTCGGCCTTCAGACTGAGGTACTCCTCAGCCACCGATGTCAGCAGAGCGACGAGCACGCCGAATCCCGTGAGGATGTAGACGATCGTGAAGATCTGGGTTCCGGGAGTCGTGGGGGAGAGGTCCCCGAAGCCGACGGTCGTCAGCGTCACGACGCAGAAGTAGAGGGCTTCGATGATCGTCCAGTCCTCGAAGCGCCAGTAGAAGAGCGTCCCCGTGAGGACCAAGGCGCCCGCCACGACGGGGAGCGCCTTGGTCTCGGGGTCACGCCAAACCGCCGCGAGGGCCCGTCCGAGTTCCCGGGCCGCTAGGACGAGCGGGACCATCTGTCTCTCCTAGCCGGCGTCCTGTCGTGCCGCGGTGTCGATTTGCCGCTCGAGCTCGTCGGCGTCCGCGTCGAGCTGCTTCTCGATCAGCTTGTCGGCGCGTGCCAGCGCCTTCTCGAGTTGCTCCTCGAGCTTCGACTCGCCGAAGACGATGACGGCGGCGGTGCCCGCGTCGAGCTCGTCGCCGAGCTCCTTGAGATCGCCGCGCGAGATCCCCCCCGAGATGTGTCCGACCAGTCCACCGGCGCCGGCGCCCACGATCGCGCTGCCGATGAGGGCGGGCGGGAAGATGAGCCCCACGAGAGCGCCGACCCCGGCCCCGGTCCAGGCGCCGTGCTGGGTCGGCTTCTCGGTCTTCGTGACCCGGACCTTGCCGTCGTCCTCCTTGCGGATCACTGCGGAGTCGAACGTCCCGATGGCTCCCGCGGCGTGGAGGTCGAACACGGCGTCGTAGTCCGCTTCGGCGTCGGCGATCTCGTCGTAGATGGCGGCATAGAGAAATATGGGCTTGTCTGCCATTTCGATTCCTTTCGTGTGGACGGCGACCGCTACTTGGCGTGCCCGAACTCTCCAGACTCCGGCGGGCGGTCGCATCATCCTCTCGGGGTGATTTCCCCTCCCGTGAAGAAGACCGGCCACTCCTGCTGCTCGAGGACGTCTCATCGGCATCAGGTGGACGGTCTGCCGAGCAACGTGACTGCACTGAACGTGAGATAGTCGCCTCTCCCATGGGCTCGCCCTTCCACGGGAGGCTGGTCGCAACGGCGCTCGCGGCCGTGCTTGTGTCGATGGGCGCGGGCACCGACGCCAGCGCGCGCCAGCCGGCTCGCTCGGCGGCTCTCGAGTGGCGTGACTGCGGCGAGGGCTTCCAGTGCGCCACGGCCCGTGTGCCGCGTGACTACCGTCGCCCAACGGGGGCGAAGATCTCGCTCGACGTGGTGCGCCTGCCGGCGATGGACCCGACCAAGCGGATCGGCTCGCTTTTCATGAACCCTGGGGGGCCGGGTGCCTCGGGGGTCGAGCTCGTGAGGAACAACGGGCCCGGGGTGTTCGCTCCGCTCAACCGACGCTTCGACCTCGTCGGCTGGGACCCGCGCGGGGTGGGCACCATCGACTGCAAGGTGGACCAAGAGAAGCGCGGGCTGTATGCCCAGCCTCTGCCGCTGCCAACCCGCCAGTCGGTGCGGCGGCTCGTCCGTGGCGCGAGGAGCTACGTGCGGCGCTGCGTGCGCCGGGCGCCACGGAGGCTCCTTCCGCATCTGCACACCGCGAACGTGGCACGTGACCTCGATCGTCTGCGGGCGGCCTTGGGCGACGACTCGCTCAGCTACCTCGGCTACTCCTACGGGACCCACATCGGAGCGACCTACGCCACGCTGTTCCCCCGGCGCGTGCGGGCGCTCGTGCTCGACGGAGCGGTGGACGTGGAGGGCTACATCCGCGACCCGATCGGGGACATTCGGCTCCAGACGGCCGGATACGAGGATGCGTTCGATCGCTTCGTGGCCGCCTGCCGGATACGGCCCGACCACTGCGGTCTGGGTACCTCGCCCCGAGCCGGCTGGCAGGCTCTCGTGAAGCGGCTGGACCGGCGCAGCATCCCCGTGCCCGGGGCCGCTTCACGGCCGCGGGTCGACGGGGACGACCTGCGCGTGGCCACCTTCGGGACCTTGAACCAGAAGAGCACCTGGCCTGTGCTCAGCAACGCGCTGATCCAGGCCCAGCGCGGCGACGGGACGCTGATCCGGATCGTCGACGACGTCTTCTACGAGTACGGCGACACGAGTGTCTACGACCGGTTCACCGCGATCACCGCCGTCGACCTGCGTTGGCCGGACCGGCTCGGGCCATACCTGCGCGACGGCCGGAGCGCCTTCCGGCGTTTCCCGCACTTCTGGTGGAACGCGGGCCACAGCCTCGTCTCGATGGCGCTCTGGCCCGCCGAGCCCCAGAACATCTACCGCGGCCCCGTGAGCAACTCGAAGCGCGCGACTACGGCGCTCGTGGTCGGCACCACGCACGACCCCGCCACGCCATACCTCGCCGCGAGGCGGCTGACCTCTCAGCTCGGCAACGCGCGGCTGCTGACCATGCGCGGCGACGGCCACACGGCCTCGTTCAACGCGAACTCGGCCTGCATCGACGGCGCCGTGCAGGCCTACCTGGAGGCGCTCACCGTTCCCGCGAGGGGAGCGACCTGCAACCAGGAGGTCCCGTTCGCTGCCAACCGAGCGCGGAGCCACCGCACGCCCGACTTCAGCGGCAGGCCGTAGTGCCGCTCTCGGTGAAGGTCCCGCCGGCCACCGCGATCCCAAGATGACGCTCGCCACCTAGGCCCAGGTCCTAGGGGATCGAAGAAGCAGAAAACCCCGCCGGAGCGGGGCTTTCAGGCGAAGCGGCTGATGGGATTCGAACCCACGACCTTCTGCATGGCAAGCCTTGGGCCAGTGAGTGGATGGGGGTGCGTGATCGCGCTCCATGACCGCATTCCCGCAATACACGCTGGGACGGCGGGGGAGGGGAGATGGCGATGGATTAGCAGGGCTTTCGCGGGATTTGGGCGGAAGATCCGCATTTCTGCCCATTGACGGTGCCCCGAGGTGCGAGCGTTCGTGCTGGTTCCGAGGTGTTGTGTGGTCCCTAAGACGTGTGCCCGCCGACGGTCAGCTTCCGGGCGGTCCCCCGAGGAAGGCGGCGGAGATCAGCAGGTAGGCGGCGACCGTAGTAACGAGGATCGCGAACCCACGGCCAAGCAGCCGTTGGGGTATGTGCGTAGCGAGAGCGCCGCCGGCGAACGCACCCGCGGTGCAGCCGGCGGTCATGGCCACGGTGATGTCGAGCTCGATGGAGCGGCCGGCGAGGAGGTGGACGGCTAGGCCGAGGAGGGAGGTCGCGGTGATGATCGCGAGCGAGGTGCCGACAGCGGTTCGCATGGTGAAGGCAAGCGCGATTGCCAAGGTGGGGACGATGAGAAAGCCGCCGCCGACGCCGAGGAAGCCGGTGAGGAAGCCGATCGCAACCCCGGCCACGAGGTCACGCGGAAGCCGCAGGGGCGGGCATGCGCCGCCGCTTTCCCACGTGCCATCGTTGAGTGGCTCGTCCTGGCCCTCGGCTTTCTTCCACGTCGCAACAGCGGCGGCGAGCATGATCAGGGCGAAGGCCCCGAGCAGGACTTCGTCGCTCAGCGTTTCGCCCAGCAGTGTTCCGGCCAGCACGCCCGGGAGAGCTGCGGCGGTGAACGAGCCAGCGTGGCGCCAGCAGACGCGGCCCTCGCGGGCGTGGCTGAAGCCGCCGGCCAGCGCGCCGGCGGTGACCACGACGAGCGAGCTGGTCGTCGCGGCCGGGACGCTCTGGTCGAGCAAGTAGACGAGGACTGGGACGGCGAGGACTGAGCCGCCGCCTCCGAGCGTCCCCACCGAGGCCCCGATGGCGAGCCCGAAGACGATCGCTAGCAGCACGCGCTAGGGCGCCGGTGTTGTGTCGGGCTGTTCGATCGGCCAGCCCTGGCGCTTCCACTTGGGAACGCCGCCGTCGACCACGTGGATGACCTCGCGGGCGCCGTAGCGCTGCGCGAGGCTCGCGCCGACCGCGGCGCGCTGACCTGAGCCGCAGACGACGCCTACCGGCTGGTCGGGATCGATCCCGTCAGGAAGCTTGCGGATGTCGTGATACGGCTCGTGGACCGACCCGGGGATGTGGCCGGCGGCCCACTCGGATTGCTCGCGCACGTCCAGTACCTGGATTGCGCCGGGGTCGGCCGCCCAGCGCTCGTGAAACTCGTGAAGTGGGAGCCGTTCGGTGCGCTGGACCTCGCGCTTCTCCTCTCGCCATGCCGTCATGCCGCCACTGAGGTAGCCGGCGATGCGGGTGATGCCGACGGCCGCGGCGAGCTCGGCTGCGCGGCGCCCGTCCTCGTCGTCGCGGCCGATCAGGACTACGTCCTGGTCCATGTCGGCCAGCCATGCGAGCTTGCTGCCGAAGCCGGCGCGGAGCATCGTGTTCGTCACCGACCCAGGGATGTGCCCGTCGTCGAACTGCAGGTCGGTGCGGGTGTCGATCAGCAGGGCACCCCCCTCGCGGTGCTGGTCAACCTGGCGCGGCGCGAGCGGGTGCGCCTCCACGCCGTCGCGCCGGAGCGGGCCACGGTTGAGCGCCACGATCCGCTCGAAGTTCGGCGGTTGGGGGCCGAGGCCGCCGATTACCTTGTCGACGAACTCGTCTTCGTCGTCGATGCGCAGGGAAGCGTTGTGCGCCTGCTCGAACCCGATCGTGGAAGACACCTTGAGGTCCATGCCCGGGCCTCCGCACATCGAGCCGCCGAGGTGGCCAGGCCAAACCTCGACCTGGGCGGGCAGCGACAGCAGCCGCTCGTGCAACGAGCGGTGGATCGCGCGCGCGCCGTCCACCTTGTCGATCGCGAGATCAGGCCGCGCGATGTCGCCGACGAACAGCGAGTCGCCTGTCAGGACCGCCCAGGGCGCGTCGTCGCCGCGCTTGCTGTCGACGAGCACCAGTGCCGTGTGCTCGGGGCGGTGGCCCGGGGTGTGAAGCGCGCGCACCTTGAGCGCGCCGAGCTCGAGTTCCCAGCCGTCGTCGAACGGCTCGTGCTCGTAAGCCGGCTCGGCGTCACGGTGGATGTGAATCGTCGCGCCGGTGGCGGCCGCGAGACGACCATGGCCCGAGACGTGATCGGCGTGGTTGTGGGTCTCGATGATGTGCTCGATCGACACTCCGAAGTAGCGCGCCAGCGTCAGGTATCTATCGATGTCAAACCGCGGGTCCACGACCGCCGCCACACCGGCCCCCTCATCGCCGATCAGGTACGACGCGCACCCAAGATCGTCATGTGTCACCTGGCGGAAAATCATTCTGGGGCTCCTATCGCGGATGTGGGCGAGGGGTGATGGCCGAAGCGGACGTTGGGCAGCAGGCGACCGAGCCAGCGCGGACGCCACCAAGCGGCGCGCCCGAGCAGGCGCAGCAGGGCGGGCATCAAGACGAGGCGCACGAGCGCGGCGTCGATCAGGACGGCCACGCCGAGGATGACGCCCATCTCCTTAGGCGGAAGCGGACCTGACAGGGCGAAGGTGAAGAACACGGCGACCATCACCGCGGCGGCGGCGGTGATCACGGGCCCCGACACGGCGATTCCCTCGACGGCCGCCTCGCCCGCGTCCTCGGTGGCGTCCCAGCGTTCCTTCGCCGAGGCGAGCAGGAACACGGTGTAGTCCATCCCGAGCGCGAACAGCATCGCGAAGAAAAACACGGGCGCCCAGGCGTTCAGGTAGCCCTGCGACTCGAAGCCGAGCAGCCCGGACAGGACGCCGTCTTGGAAGATCCACTTGGCGACTCCGAACGAGGCGAGCGTGGCGAACACGTTGAGCATGACTCCTGCAAGCGCGATCACGGGCGCCTGCAGCGCCACTAGCAGGAGCAGGAAGCCCAGCGCCAGCACAACGCCTATGACCAGAGGGGTGGCGTCGGCGAGCGCCAGCTCCAGGTCGTAGTTCTCCGCTACCGCCCCTCCGATCAGGGCGGCCGGCGGCATTTCGGCGCGCAGCCGGTCAATCGTCCTCCGCACCGAATCAGCCGAGGGGGCGCCGACGGGGAACGCCTGCAAGAGGACGCTCTGCCCTGCGCCGGGCTGTGCAGGCTGCACGCGGGCGATGCCGGGCTCGTCGCGCAGCATGTCCGTGACCTCGCCAGCCTGGCTGGCCGGTGCCACCACCTGCAACATGCCCGGTGCGCCCGGACCGAAGGCCCGAGCGACCTGCTCGTAGCCCTGGCGCGAGCCGTCCTCGGGGGGCACGACCGTGATCGACGGCATCCCCGTGTCTAGCTGCGAGACCGGCCAGGCGAGCGCCGCCACGGCCAGCATTCCCGCGAGCCCGAAGATCAAGGGGCGCCGCCAGACCCGTGCGGCCCACGCGGCCAGCAGCGGCGAGCGCTGCCCGCCTCTCTTGGTCCAGGGCAACGCCAGACGGTTCACCCGGCCGCCGAGCTTGGCCAACACTGCTGGCAGCAGGGTCAGGGAGGCGATGAGCACGAAGCTGACCGCGAACATGATTCCGACCGCCATCGAGCGAAAGGCCGGGCTCGGAACCAGCAGCACCGCCGAGAGCGCGATCAAGACGGTCACCCCCGAGAACAGCACCGCCTTACCAGCGGTGTCCATCGCCTCTGCCACCGCTTCGACCGGGGGGAGACCGTCGTCGACATGTGCCTGCCGGAAGCGCGCGACGATAAAGAGCGCATAGTCGATGCCGAGCGCGAGCGCGAACATCAGCGCGAAGTTCATCGCCCAGATCGAGATGTCGAATACCTGGGCTCCAAGGAACAGCATGCCGGCGGCGGAGATCAGGCCGATGACCGTCAGCATCAAAGGCAAGCCAGCAGCCACGAGCGACCCAAAGGCGAGCAGCAAGATCGCGAGCGTGACCGGCCACGAGATCACCTCGGACTTCAGCATCGCGCTCTTGTTCGCCTCGTTGAAGTCGGACCACATCCCCGCCGACCCGCTCAGAGCGGCCCGGACGTCGCCCGTGCCCGCCGCCTCGACCGGCTGCTTCAAGTCATCAGCGGCACGGACCATGTCGTCGGGAGCTGCACGCGCACCGGCCACCACCAGGGCCGTGCGCCTGTCAGGCGAGACCGCCGCGGGCGGCCGTGGGGGCGCGACCTGACCGACCCGCCGGTCGTGGGCGAGCAACCCCCCGACCTGTCTTACCGTCGCTCGAAAGTCTGGACTGTCGAATCTCTGAGTGGGCGAGCTGACCACCACCTGCAGCGCGTAGCTCCCCCCGCCCGAGAAGTCGCGATCGATGGCCTTGCGGGCGTCAACGGACTCCGAGCCGCTGGCCTCCCAGCCTGCTCCCGATAGCGCTTGCTCAACCCGCGGCGCGAGCGCTCCGAGGCCGACAGCCAGCACCAGCCAGACGACGACCACGGCGCGTACATGAGTGGCCACCCAGCGCCCAAGGCGCCCGATCGGACCGACCGGTGCCAAGACCTAGACCGCTTGGGCTGACAGCGTCGAGTCGAGCGCCTCGAAGCGGCGCCTCAGGCCGCCGCAGACCTGCTCGCACAGCTCGAACACCGAGGCGTCGATGATCGCGTAGCGGACGTAGATGCCGTCCTTCTCCCGCCCAACGATGCCCGCCCGATACAGCACCGTCAGGTGCTTGGACACGTTCGGCTGGGTCCCGCCCGTCGCCTCGGTCAGCTCCTGCACTGTCGCGGAACTGTCGCGCAGCCGGTCGAGCAACTTGATCCTCATCGGCTCGCCGATAACGCGGAAACGCTCGGCGATCAATTCCACAAGAGGGTCGGGTAGCGGATGTTCCATGGTCCCTATATAACCAGATGGTCATCCATTCAAACGTTTGCGGGCGCACGAGACGGGCAGCCGTGGCCCGATGGCAACCATCGATAGCACCCAGCTCGACGGTTCAGTCGAGCGTGAAGAGCGTCGCTTCACCACCGGCGGCATCCTGCTCGGGATCGGCTTCGGCGGCTTCGTCGACGGGATCGTCCTGCACCAGTTGCTTCAGTGGCATCACATGCTCACTAGCACCGGGGATCACCCCGCCACAACAGTTGCTGGACTCGAGGCGAACACGCTTTGGGACGGCCTCTTTCACGTCTCCACCTGGATTGCCGCGTTCGTCGGCATCCTCGTGTTGACCCAAGCCATGCGAGCTGGCTACCGAGCGACTGCACGCCAGCAGTTCGGGCTGTTGATGATCGGTTGGGGTGCCTTCAACCTCGTCGAGGGCATCGTCGACCACCACATCCTGACCATCCACCACGTCCGCGATGACGTAGGCGCACCCCTTGGTTGGGACCTGGCATTTCTCGCCCTGGGGGCCGTTCTAGTGGCTGGGGGTTTTGCCCTCAAACGCGCTGGAGGAGCAGCACTTGGGCGCTCGTGACCCCATGACCGTCAGAACGACGCCGTCGCGGTCCATAGTCCTACATGGCCGGGGATCGGTGAAGGCATACCTTCCGCTTCTCGCGCAAGCAGAAGTGCCAGTTCGAGCGGCCACGGACTCCTCCGTCGCATGGGAAGCAGCACCCGCTTCAGAGATCGCGTCGCTGTTCGGTTCAGGTGATTGCAAAGTGGAGGCCGTGAGGGGAACGCGGGCTAAGCACTCGTGATGTGGCCCTCAGCGTGGCCTCGCTCGGGTCACGCTACTGGCGTGCCATGTGGACCCTAAGCTCGGCTTCCGGGTCCCTGATCAGTTCGCCGCTGAGGTCGACGGTCACCGTGTGGATGGTTCCGGTGAAGCGGAACGGTGCTGCGTAGGCCGTCGTGACCGTCGATCCGGGGTCCGCGCCGCAGGTCAGCGCCCCGGGGTTGAACATGAACGCCGTCGTGTACGGGACCTCCGTGTCGGCGATGAGCTCGCCGTCGATGTAGAGCTGCAAGCGGCCCGGGCTGCCGTGGCCGTTGGCGGGGTCGGGCTGTCCGGTCGGCTCGAACTCAAAGCGCAGTTGGTGCCTGCCGGCGCTCAGCTCCGTGTCGGACGCGACGTGCATCAGCTCTCGGGCCACCCAATTGTGGGTGTAGTGCAGCCGGCGGTCCTTGACGTAGAAGGTGAAGCCGCCCGCCGAGGTGCCCTGCGCGAGCAGGACGCCCTCGGCGCCCGCGTCGGGAATCTCCACGTCGGCGGTGATGCTGTGCGGACGGTTGAGCACCCGCGCCCCGGCGAAGAACGGCACCGACTGCGTGCCGGGGTAGTAGACGAACCGGTCACGCGGCGCGGCCATCAGCGGCTTTTCGGCGGCCGCGCGCGCTACCCCGCTGCCGTCGACGGGCATCACGTCGTACTTGCCGGCCTCCACGTACCAGGTCGCGATCAGCGCGATCAGGCGGTCGCGGTGCTCGGCGGCTAGGTCGTGATTTTCGGCCGGGTCCGCGGCGACGTGGTAGAGCTCCCAGCCGGTGGCGTCGAGCTGCGCGAGCGTCTCGGCGGAGATCGGCTCGCCGAATCCCTTGCCGGCCTCGGTGAACGACGGGCCGGGCCACGGGCAGACCGCCCGCCAGCCGTCGTGATAGATCGAGCGGTGACCCATCATCTCGAAGTACTGCGTGGCGCGCCGGCTCGCGGCTGCGGCGTCGTCGAAGGTGTGCGCGAAGCTCACCCCGTGCAGCGGCGCCTGCGGCACCCCCCGGATCGTTGCCGGCGGCTCGATGCCGAGGACATCGAGCACGGTCGGGACCATGTCGATGCAATGCGCGTACTGCTCGCGCACCTCGCCGCTCGCCGTGATGCCCTTCGGCCAGCTGACGATGAAAGGGTCGGACACCCCGCCGCGGTACGTCTCGCGCTTCCAGCGCCGGAACGGTGTATTGCCGGCGAACGTCCAGCCCCACGGGTAGTGGTTGAAGTGCTTCGGCCCGCCGATCTCCCCGATCGCGGCGAGGCTGTCCTCGAACGGCTCTTGGGCGTTGTTGAAGAACTGCGCCTCGTTGGTCGTCCCGGTCGGGCCGCCCTCTGAGCTGGCGCCGTTGTCGGAGATCACCATGATCAGCGTGTTGTCGAGCTCGCCGATCGTCTCGAGGTGCGCAAGCAGCCGCCCGATGTGGTGGTCGGTATGGCTCAGGAAGCCGGCGAAGACCTCCATCATCCGCGCGTACAGACGGCGCTGATCGTCAGACAGCGGCTCCCACTCGGGCACGTCGGGGTCGTGACGTGACAGCTCCGCCTCCTGCGGCACGATGCCCAGCTCCTTCTGGCGCGCGAACGCCTTCTCGCGGTAGGCATCCCAGCCGTCGTCAAAGGCGCCCGCGTAGCGGTCGGCCCACTCCATGGGCACATGGTGAGGGGCGTGTGTGGCGCCGGGGCAGAAGTGCAGGTAGAACGGCTTGTCGGGGTCGACCTGCTTGGCGTCGGAGATGAACTGGATCGCCCTGTCGGCGAGGTCCTCGGAGAGGTGATACCCCTCCGCGGCGGTCCGCGGCGGCTCGACCTGGTGATTGTCATAGACCAGGTCCGGGTCCCATTGGCTCGTGTCGCCGCCGAGGAACCCGTAGAAGCGCTCGAAGCCGCGGCCCAGCGGCCAGCGGTCATAAGGGCCCGCCGCCGTCTCCTGACTGCTCGGCATCAGATGCCACTTGCCGACCATGTACGTGCTGTAGCCATGTTCCAGCAGCATCTCGGACAGAAACCCGTTCTCGAACGGGATCAGCCCGTTGTAGCCCGGAAAGCCGGTCGCCATTTCGGTGATGCACGCCATCGCATTGCTGTGATGGTTGCGCCCGGTGATCACGCACGAGCGGCTCGGAGAGCAGAGCGCCGTCGTGTGCATGTTGTTGTACCGCAACCCCCGCTCCGCCAGCCGGTCAAAGTTCGGCGTCGCGATCGGACTCCCGAAGCAGCCCAGCTGGCCGAAACCGGTGTCGTCGAGCACCACGAACAGCACGTTCGGGGCGCCCTTCGGCGCCCGCACCGGCGCCGGCCACGCCGGCGTCGACTCGTCAGCCGTGCGGCCGATCACGCCTGGAAAGGCCACTCCTGACGGGTACTCGTTCAGCGGCATCTCGACACTCCTCTGCTCACGCAATTGGGTGCCGCGAGCATCTCACTGCCGGACGGGCCGGCGCATCATCCACATCGGATGATTTTCGCATCGGTGCGCGCTGGCACATGGCGGCCCCGTAAAGCCTCCGTTGCCACCTCGTCGCAGGAGATCGTGACCTTCCACGAGTTCGCCTCGGCGTGGTTCGCCGCCAGGCGTCTAGAGCTACGACCTCGAACCCAGACCGACTACCTCTGGAGGCTCTCGAACCACCTCCTCCCGCACTTCAAGGACTTCGCCCTCTCAGACATCACCGTCGAGAGCATCGACCGCTACCGCGCTAGCAAGGTGGAGGAGGCGGAAAAGATGCGCGCTCGGCGGGCGAACGGCGAGCGTGTGCGGCCGCTCTCCGCCGGCAGCATCAACAAGACGATCAGCCTGCTTGCCGCGATCCTGGAAAGCGCCGTCGAGTACGGTCATCTCGCTTCCAATCCCGCGCGGGGTAAGCGACGCCGGCTGAAGCCCTCCGAGCCCAAGCGCAGCTACCTGCAGGCCGACCAGGCCCAGGACCTCCTGGCCGCCGGTGGTGAGCTCGACGCGGAGAGTGCAGACGCCGGTTGGCGCTACCCGCTGCTGGCGACTCTCGTGCTCGCGGGGTTGCGGATCGGGGAGACACTCGACCTTCGCTGGAGAGACGTCGATCTCAGTGGAGGCGGGCTCTCTGTGGCCGACTCGAAGACCGCGGCGGGTGTCCGTCGCGTAACGCTGACGCCGGCTCTCAGGGAGGCGCTCTCGGAGTATCGGGCGCGAGCGCCGTCTGGGCCGGACGACTCGTGTTCGGCACCAACAACGGACGCCGCCAGTCGGAGAGCAACATCCGCAACCGTGTTCTCGCTCGCGCGCTCGCGCGCGCGAATGTGAGCCGGTCCGGCAGGGGGGATGCGCCGCTGCCGCACATCACGCCGCACTCGCTGCGGCGCACATACGTGAGTCTGATGCTTGCCGCAGGCGCTGATGTGCGGACCGTGATGGGCCAAGTCGGCCACCGCGATCCGAAGATGACGCTCTCGATCTATGCCCAGGTCATCGGCTCCCAGGACGACCACGGGGAGGCCCTGGACCGCCTCGTGGGTGCGAGCCATTGGGCAGTAATGGGCAGAAATCCGGTCTTTGAGGATGCAGCTGGTCGCTCCGTAGACGGCCCCGAAGAAGCAGAAAACCCCACTGGAGCGGGGCCTTCGCGCGAAGCGGCTGATGGGATTCGAACCCACGACCTTCTGCATGGCAAGCAGACGCTCTAGCCAGCTGAGCTACAGCCGCGCGACGGCCGAGTATAGCCCCGGCGCCCGCAGCCTCCGCCTAGTTGAGCCTGCCGCCCACGGCCAGCTCGAACCAGGCCACACTGCCGCCCTCCGGGGCGCTCTCGAGCCCCCAGCGGTCGGCGATGCTGTCCACGAGCACGAGCCCCCAGCCGCCCTCGCGCGTGACACGCTCGATCGACTCGCGCCGGTTGGTGCCCGGGTCGAGGACCTCGACGCGCAGCCGCCGGGAGGGCCAGGACAGGCGGACCTGGATGCGCTCGTCCTCGTCGGCGCCGCCGTGCTGGACGGCGTTGTTGACCATCTCGCTCAAGAGCAGCGCAAGGCTGTCGCGGACATCTCGCGACATGTCGCCCCCTGCCAGGAGCACCCAATGACGAGCGGCAGTTGCGGCTGCCCTGCCTCCCGGCACCAGGAAGGAAACGGTCGTCACCCCCATCGTCCGGACAGGGGACGATACGCCCTCTGACGGCTGTTTGGGGCGCCCATCGACGGCAAACGACCCGACGCTACGCTAGGGCCGCTCCGGGCGCCGTGGCGGAGTGGTTACGCAGCGGCCTGCAAAGCCGTTCACACCGGTTCGATTCCGGTCGGCGCCTTAGTTCTAGAGCGGAATCAAGCCGCTCCTCTCTCTGACCAGGTACCCACGGGGTACCGAAACCGACTGTCAGCAGGCGCCGCCTGTGCGGGCGCGCGCTCGAGCCCCTCGTCAGGGCGCGGGATGACCGGGCGATCGGCACAATTGGTGTGGTGAACATACCTTTTGACAGAAGGGGGCAGCGATGAATGACGGCGAGCAACTGGCCGAGTTCAAGTCGGCGCTAGCGGCCTACTCGAACGGCGAGCCGAACAGGCGACGCCGGCTGACGAGGCGGCCAGGCGACCGCGCTGGTGCAGGCGCTTCACCCCGGAGCCACCCGGTCATGGGCGCCGAGGGCGAGAAGGCGTTCAACGACGTTCTCCAGGCGTCGGCCGACGACTTCTGGGCGGGGTGGCCTTCATGAGCGCGCACGACCGGCTGGCCAGCCTCCACAAAGAGGCCGAGGCGGAGAAGGGCCGCTCACGCGACATGGCCGCCAACATCCAGTCGGCCAAGACCAAGACCGAGGACGCATACGCCCGTCTGGTCGAGGCGCACGCAGACGGGGCCGCCGACAAGGTGAAGGCCGCCAGCGTGCCACAAGGCGGCTAAGGACCAGCTAGAGGCACGGCACGCCGAGGCGCAGGGAGCCGAGCTGCGGGCGACCCGGGCCGAGTTCGCCGTGACCGCGTTCTATCGCGACAACGCCGACGCCTTGCTTGAGGAGAAGCGGGAGCGGTGCGAACAGATCCCGGGCGAGCTCCTCACCCGCCTGCGTGCGGCCGTCGAACCGCACTACGAATGGCACCGCGAGAGTTCGGAGATTCGCAATCTGATCCAGGCGTCAGGCAAGGCCGATCCGAACCAGGACTGCCCCCACGCCCACGGGTACGAGGCGCTGATCCAGGCGATCGAGCACGCCCTAGCCAACGGCGAGCCGTGTCACCATGCCGCACAACGGCGCGTGCGGTTTCTCGAGCAGCAGGCGGAGGAGCAGCGGCGCAGGGGCGAGGCGGCCTAGATGCCGGTCAAGCGCTGCATGGAGCCGGACTGCCGCCAGCTGGTCCCGCTGGGCGAATGGCAGGCGCACCGCAAGGCCCACCGCGGCAACACGAACCGTGGCTGGTCGGCCCGCAACCGAGGCGATCAGAAGCGCTATCGGCGGGTTGTGCTGGCCCGCGATGGCTACCGCTGCACGTTCATCCTCGACAGCGGGCTCCGCTGCCCCGTCACGGACCCGTTGGTGGCACACCACAAGGTGCCGCTCCACGCGGGTGGCGACTTCAACCCGGCTGGTGGCGTGACGTTGTGCCAGGAGCACCACATGGAGGTGGACCGCTATGCCCGCTGAGTTGCGTCTATGGGGCGTCGTAAACCCACAGGCGTTGGTCAAAGAAGCCCGTCGTCCCTCCCGATGTTGCCTGCGTGCAGTCGGTGCGGTTGCTGCCCTCCAGCCACGGGGCGAACACGATGTAAAAGACCTCAGGGGACGAGTTCTCGATGAGGTCCAGGTAGTAAACGCCGCTTTCCACCCCGACCGTGGCGCTGCCTGCGCCCTGCACGCGCAGGCATGTCACCGCTTCGCCGAGCACCTCCCCGGCAGGATTGTCGCCGTCCGGTCCGCTCACGGCGTTGAAGTTCGTGTGGCCGCCCAAAACAATGTCGCCGACGGTCCCGAACTTTCGCTCCGTCGAACAGACGACACGGGGCGGGTCCTCCTCCCGGTCTGCGACGCAGACCTGCCACCGTAGCGGTGGGACGGCTCCAACCCGGTGAGCTCCGTGGAGACCGACTCGGGTTGCTCGTCGGTGATCTCGACGGTCTGATGCGGCGTCTCGGACCAGTTCGCCTGGTCGCCGCGTTCGCCGTAGCGGAACCAGTAATCGGTCGGCCCGTCAACGCTCGAATTGACCTTGGCGTTGAGCACGATGCTGGTGCCAAAAGAAGAGGGAGACGTAGGAGGCTGCGGCACACCGATCGCACAAGCCGACACCAGCAGTGCAAGAGGCACGAGGGCGATAGCGAGACGCTTCACGGGGCTCCAGTCGGTCGACGGCGCACCCGACCTTCCGGCCTGGCGACCAAAGATGCAGCAGCCTCTCACAGGAGCTCGCCAGTGTCCAAAACGAAACCGAGCCGGGCCCACGACAGGGAGGTGGACCGCTATGCCCGATAGCCCCGGCCGCGGCTCTTTCGACGAGGGCGCCCGCTATGACGCCGAGCTCGACCCGACGCTGCCGCACCCGCTCAAAGGAATGCGGATCGACGGGAAGCCGGCCCGGTTTGCACCACCGGAGCGCCAGCACGCAGCTGTGCTCACCGAGCTGATCGACAGCGCAGCACGCGAGCCACGAAGGCAGTGGTGAGGTGTAGCGAGTCCCTGGCGGGGGCCAGGCCGTTGGGACTCTCCGCAGCTGCCCGTTTGCTGGGGGCAGCTACGCCCAGCATCATTCCGTACCGAGGGGAGGGGGTCAACCACGGCCGCACGAACGAGGCCACCCGCCTCTACCTGCGCACAGGAAAACCGTTTCACAGAGGGGGCACCACGGACCACGATCCCGCCAACGCGGGGCACCCCCCGGTACCTGCGTTCTCTGGATCCCAGCGCCTAAGTGTTTTTCGGCGGGTTTTCCGACAGCCCCACGGCTTCGAGGGCGTCGGCACGGTTCTTGAACCACTGCTCGCGAAGCACTTTCCCCTCGCGGAACGTGATGACCATCCAGTAGCTCAACTCGACCCCTGCGCCGCTCGCCCTTCCGCGTACTTCAGTTGCTCGTCGGACCACGACGTTGTCGGGCCCGGCATTCATCACCTCGGCATCACCGGTGCCCACCGACCCGAAAGTGGCCTCGAGGTCCACGTAAAAGTCCCAGCCTGCATCACGGCCGCGAATCGGATCGGGTTCCGGCCAGTCGTCGGGGGGGACGACTTCGTAATCCTGATCACAGAGCGCCAGCCAGGCAGCCTTGTCGCGGCGATCATAGGCGGCCAACACTCGGCGGAAAGTCTCCACGTTCTCCTGCGACATCGCCCGCCGAGTATCCCCGGTCGCGCACCCTGTCGGCCAGCGGGCGGTGTCGAGCGGACGGCGAGGCCGCCCACCCGACACCACCAGCCCGTAGATGGCTTAGAAGAAGCCGCCGGTTTGTATGACCCACATGGCGCCGGTGAAGAACGATCTGGACACGCCCTCCTTCGAGCAGGTCGCGTAGATCGTCGCGCCGCCAGGACCAACGGCGGCTCCGCCCATCGTGCCCAGGTTCTCGTAGGTCGCGGTGCGTGGATCGTTGGGGTTCGCCAAGCTGGTCCTGTCGATCTCCCGGGCCTCGCCGATGAAGCCTCCGGGGTCTGCCTGGCCGGCGGCTCGGTTGAACAGCTGGCAGGTCACGGACTTGCCGGTGCCGTCGTTCACTTCCGTCCTGTGGTTTGCAGCGATGTACACGAGATAGTTGCCCTCAGGTACCTGCGTCTCAGCGACCTTGCTGTCGAAGCCCTCCAGCGGCACGAACCGCGCCCGATTGGGAAGGCTGAGCGCCGATTCGTTGATGTCGGCTCCATTGAGCGAGTTGTCCAGCACCTCGTCGCCAGTCACCGCACCGGCACGGATGTCCGACTGAAGCAGCGAGTCGTTCTGCACCTCGTCGCTGCCCACCTGCTGCGAGCCGATGTCCAGGAAGCTGAGCGAGTTGTCGGAGATGTCTGCGCCCGTCAGCGACCCGTCAACTACGTCAACGCCCAAGAAGCTGTGGACGTCGAAGGTGTTGAGCGAGCCGTCCTTCACGTCGGACGAGCCGATCTCGTTGTTGCCGATATCGACCGACTTGACCTCGCCGTCCACGATGTCGCCGCTACGGATCGTGTCTGCGGCGTAGGCCCCGCCGGTACCGAGCGCTACGAACAGGGCAAGGAAGCCGACGACGTTCTGCTTGAAGTAGCTGGACAGCCTGCGAAGCATCGTGTTCCCTTCGGTATCTCGCGACCGGCGCCGCGATGGTCGGCAGACCCTCTCCGACCGCTGTTACGGCCTGGCTACAGCGCGGTAACAGCAAGGGGGGCAGGGGGAGGACCACGACCCGATCGAGGGTGGCACCCCCCGGTACCTCGCCGCGAAAAAAACTCTGTTTTCACGGGGTTCCCTCTCGATCGAGGCTCTAGAGCGGTCTTGGAGCCGAGGCGGCAGTGGTGAGGTCCGGGCTACTCCGACAGCCCCACGGCTTCGAGGGCCTCTGTGTGATCCCTGAAGACCTCCACCGAGCGGATCTCTCCCTTCCGCACCGAGTAGACGAACGTCACCTCAAGGTCGGACGGGGGACCCTGGCCAACGCCATGCCAGATCACCCTCGCGACTACCCGGTCTGCAATGGCGTGTACCGGCTCGAGCGGCTCGAACCAGTCCCTTTCGAAGGTCGCGCGAAGCTGTTCATACCAGCGCAACACTGCATCCCGCCCGACGAATGGCCCACGCTCCGGCCAATCCTCCATGCCCCACCCGATGGCGTCGGGGTGGTGCAGTTCGCGAACAGCGTGAGCGTCCTGGGCGTTCCACGCCCTAATGCCCGCTTGTATGAGCTCCACGTTCTCCTGCGACATCGCCCGTCGAGTATCCCGCCTACGCGGCGGCGGCTGCGGGTCGGGCTAGCGCCCGGTAAGGGCTGCGGCGGGTTCGACTTCCGGGGCTTCGGCGGCCTCTGGAACGAAGAGCGTGCGGGTGCTGCCGTCAGGCAGCAGCCACTGTTCGCGGGCGACGGCAAGCATTTCCTCCACCGGGATCCCCATGTCGCGAGCGACATCCTCGGCCGCCACGCAGCTACGGCACGGGTGGTCAAGCGAAAGGCGGCCGCAGCAACGACCGCAGGTTGTTCGCGTAGTCGCCATTCGGTTCCTATCGGAGCACCACAAGAAACCCTGATCAATCGGCGCGGTTCCTGGACACCATGCCAGGGAGCAGCGCCGGGGTGGGGACGTCCCGGGCCGGCACCCCAGCCAGGACCGGGGAGCGCAGGGTCGGCGCGCGCCTGGTGGTGAGTAGGTAGTGCAGGCGAACGTCACGTTCAGGGCGTCACCGGTTCTGGTGGCCCGTCTCGACCGGCTGGCGGCGGCCACGGGGTCGTCCAGGTCGGCTGCGATCAAGCGGGCGATTCTCGAGGCGAGCACCCCGGCTGCTGGCGAGCCGCGAATTCGCTGCATTGCCGCCAGACCAGCTTGACGAAACTGGCAACCCGAAGCACGGTCTGACGCTGGCTGCGCTGATCGGCGTGAACATCGAGCGCAAGCGCGACCTGACGGCCGCGACCTTCGGCATCACCGGCATTGACTCGCCGGGGGAGCGAGCGGTGGGCGCAAAGCCTGACCCAGAGGAGGACCCCGATGGCGACTGAGATCGCAACCGAGCTCGCCGGCCGTCAGGCGAAGGTCGCTGAGGCCGAGCAGGTTGTCCGAGACGTTGAGGCGCAGGCCCGCGAGGCAGCCAACCGGCTCGAGCTGTCGAGCCCTGTCAGGGTGTCGATCCTCACGGCGCTGAACGGGGAGACACGCTCATCAGTCGCACTTGCCAAGGAACTCGAGCTCCCCGTGCAGAACATCGCGTACCACGTCGCCGTGCTGCGGGACCTCGGTGTGATCAAGCAGACCGACACCCGCCCGCGGGGTGGTGCCCTGGAGCACTTCTATCAGGCTGTGTGGGAGTTCCGGATCGAGGCCAGCCCGATCAAGTAGTTCGCCGAGGGCCGGGGCTCGGCGCTAGGCCGGCCCGGCGTCCGACACGACAAGAACAGGTCGCTGGTGAGGGGAAGTGCTCGGCGGTGAAGAATTCGCCCCACCGACATTCAGGGGCGGGAAACGGCCGTTGCTATGTCCGCTCAGGCGACGTAGAGTCCTGTCCACTAACCCAAGTGGGGCGGCGCCGCGCGAACGGCCCGCCCCCGGACCCAAGGAGGTAAGTCCTGTGGGCCAGCAGCATCCTAATTCGGCACCACCGCAGCGCGTTACGGGCCACGTACTGCTGGTAGAGCGCAAGCGTGGCCATCAGTGGTACCTGAAGTACCGGCTCGCGAACGGGCGCCAGGTAAAGACGAAGCTGGGGCCGGCGTGGACCGGGAACGGCCGCCCGGTCGCCGGCTACTACACGAAGCGCATGGCCGAGGAGGCGCTACACGCCGTCCTCACCGATGCCCGGCGGGGAACCCTGTCCGTCGTCGTCAATGCCACATTCGCGGACGCCGCGGCTGAGTACCTCCGGTATGTGGAGGATGTGCGTCAGATCGATCCGGCGACCGTCAAGGACTACCGGGGCGTGATCGAGGGCTACCTGATCGATGAGTTCGGTAGCCAGTCGATCACCACGATCTCCCCCGACGCGATCGACGCATACAAAGAGCGGCTGATAGCGGAGAGCCGACTGTCGAACCGCGTGATCGTGCGCCACCTGACCGTTCTCCACGGCGTTTTCAAGCGCGCCAAGCGCGTCTGGGGGCTGACCTTCAACCCGGCCTCGGCTGATCTTGTGGAGCGTCCACAGATGGTCTACACGGGCGAGTTCGACACCTACAACGGCGACGAGGTGGAGCTACTTGCAGCATCGGCCGCCGACGCCCAGGACGCGACGGTCTACCGGGTCGCTGCGTATACCGGCCTGCGCTTGGGGGAGCTGCTGGCGCTGCGCTGGAAGGACGTTGACCTGGTTGGCGGCCTCATGCACGTGCGGCGGAACTACACGGACAACCGCGAGAAGATCCCCAAGGGCAAGCGGGTACGCAGCGTCCCCATGACCGGGGCTGTGGTCGACGCCCTCGCGCGGCTAAAGGACCGCGGGCATCTCACCGACGACGACGACCTGGTGTTCATCAACACCGCGGGTGGCTACCTGGCTTCGTGGTCGTTGCGGCGGCGCTACTACCGGGCGATCGAGAAGGCGGGGCTGCGTAAGATCCGCTTCCACGACTTGCGCCATTGCTTCGGCTCGATGGCGATCACTGTGCTCGACCCTTACGCCGTCCAGTCATACATGGGCCACCAGCACTACTCGACCACGCAGAGATATCTCCATCACCGGCCCCGGCCCGAGGACGCACGCCGGCTTGAGCGGGCATTCGGGGGACCGGGTACCGAAGCGGGTACCGAACTGAGCGAGACTGAGCGCAACTCGGTGCAACCACCTCGCACCGAAACGGCTCGGTAGAGCCCAGCGGCAGAATGATCGGGAGCCTGCAAAGCCGTTCACACCGGTTCGATTCCGGTCGGCGCCTCTGAATGGCTACGAGGACGGATACGCGGTCGCCTGCGCTGCACGTTGCCGACACCCACGACCTGATCCGCGTGCACGGCGCGCGCGTGAACAACCTCAAGGACGTGAGCATCGAGATTCCGAAGCGCCGGCTGACCGTGTTCACCGGCGTCTCCGGCTCGGGCAAGAGCTCGCTCGTGTTCAGCACGATCGCCGCGGAGTCGCAGCGGATGATCAACGAGACCTACAGCGCCTTCCTACAGGGCTTCATGCCGGCGCTGGCCCGGCCCGAGGTCGACGTGCTGGACGGGCTGACGACGGCGATCATCGTCGACCAGGAACGGATCGGCGCCGACGCCCGCTCGACCGTCGGCACGGCCACCGACGCCAACGCCATGCTGCGCATCCTCTTCAGCCGGCTTGGGCAGCCGCACATCGGCCCGCCCAGCGCGTTCGCGTTCAACGTCCCTTCGGTCCGGGCGAGCGGTGGGATCACGGTCGAACGCGGTGGCAAGACCAAGACCGAGAAGGCGACCTACTCCCGCACCGGCGGGATGTGCCCGCGCTGCGAGGGCCGGGGCTCGGTGACCGACTTCGACCTATCCCAGCTCTACGACGACAGCAAGGCCCTCAACGAGGGTGCGATCACGATTCCCGGCTACAGCATGGACGGCTGGTACGGCCGCATCTTTCGCGGGTCCGGCTTCTTCGACGCCGACAAGCCGATCCGCAAGTTCAACAAGCGAGAGCTTCACGACCTGCTCCACAAGGAGCCGACCAAGATCAAGGTCGAGGGAATCAACCTGACGTACTCGGGCCTGATCCCTCAGATCCAGAAGTCGTTCCTGTCCAAGGACGTCGACGCGCTGCAGCCGCACATCCGGGCCTTCGTGGAGCGGGCGGTGACGTTCACCACCTGTCCCGAGTGCGACGGCACGCGGCTGAGCGAGGGCGCCCGGTCCTCCAAGATCAACGGGATCAGCATCGCCGACGTCTGCGCGATGCAGATCAGCGACCTCGGCGAGTGGGTGACGGGTCTGGACGAGCCGTCCGTGGCACCGCTGACGGCGAAGCTGCAGCACACGCTCGACTCGTTCGTCGAGATCGGGCTCGGCTACCTCTCACTCGACCGCCCGTCGGGCACGCTCTCCGGCGGCGAGGCGCAGCGCACCAAGATGATCCGCCACCTCGGCTCGTCGCTCACCGACGTCACCTACGTCTTCGACGAGCCGACGATCGGGCTGCACCCGCACGACGTCCAGCGGATGAACGACCTCCTTCTGCAGCTGCGGGACAAGGGCAACACGGTGCTGGTGGTGGAGCACGAGCCGGAGACGATGGCGATCGCCGACCACATCGTCGATCTCGGCCCCGGCGCAGGCACCGCCGGCGGGGAGGTGGTGTTCGAGGGAAACGTCGACGGCCTGCGGTCCGGCGGCACGCTGACCGGGCGGCACCTGGACGACCGGGCCTCGATGAAGCCGTCGGTGCGGACCGCGTCGGGTGTGTTCGAGGTGCGCGGCGCCGGTACCCACAACCTGCAGGACGTCGACGTCGACATCCCGCTCGGCGTGCTGGTGGTGGTCACCGGCGTGGCAGGGTCGGGAAAGAGCTCCCTCATCCAGGGCTCTGTCTCGGGCGGGGACGGGGTGGTGACCGTCGACCAGGCCGCGATCAAGGGCTCACGGCGGAGCAACCCGGCGACGTACACCAAGCTTCTCGACCCGATCCGCAAGGCGTTCGCGAAGGCCAACGGCGTGAAGCCGGCGCTGTTCAGCGCCAACTCCGAGGGTGCCTGCCCCACCTGCAACGGCGCCGGCGTCATCTACACCGACCTGGCGATGATGGCCGGCGTCGCGACCACCTGCGAGGAGTGCGAGGGGAAGCGGTTCCAGGCGGAGGTCCTGAAGTACGAGTTCGGCGGGAAGGACATCAGCGAAGTGCTCGCGATGCCGGTCTCCGAGGCCGGGGAGTTCTTCGGCTCCGGCGACTCGGGCACGCCGGCCGCGCACAAGATCCTCGAGCGTCTCGCCGACGTCGGGCTCGGCTACCTCAGCCTCGGCCAGCCGCTCACCACGCTGTCCGGCGGCGAGCGGCAGCGGCTCAAGCTGGCCACCCACATGGGCGAGAAGGGCGGCAGTGCGCGAGGGGCCGGGCTGGCCCGGACCGGAGCGATGCCAATCTACGTACTCGACGAGCCGACCACCGGCCTCCACCTCGCGGACGTCGAGCAGCTGCTCGGTCTGCTCGACCGGCTCGTGGACTCCGGCAAGTCGGTCATCGTCATCGAGCACCACCAGGCCGTCATGGCCCACGCCGACTGGATCATCGACCTCGGTCCCGGTGCCGGCCACGACGGCGGCCGGATCGTCTTCGAGGGCACACCGGCGGACCTCGTCGCCGCCCGCTCCACCGTCACCGGCGAACACCTCGCGGCCTACGCCGGTACCTGACCGCGTGCTGCGCCGCTCGCTGGCAGTCGTCTTCGCCGCCGCGCTCCTCTCGGGCTGCGGAGAGGATGCCGAGCGCAGCGGCGTCCAGAACCCCGCCTTCGTGCTGAACGCTCCCGCCAAGGGGCAGGCGATCGTGAAGGTGGACAGCGAGACGGAGGGCGACCGCGTCTGCGACGAGGCCAAGCTCGGCAACTACGAGGAGCTCCAGGAGATCGAGGAGCTCATCGTCAAGCCGCCCGACGCGGACCAGGGCCGCAACGCCGACGGCACGCGCTGCGAGTTGTCCGTCAAGTAGCGGCGTCCCCCATATGGGGGGTCCCGCGCATGGACTGGCGCGTCCCCGGGTAATCGATCGGGCGAACGGCGCGTGCTGTGGGGGCGGCGCGGCCTTGGGAGAAGGGAGATCGATATGTCAGCTGCGCCCAGACGCGCGGTGGAATTGGGAGACCTGGCTGCCAACGGAGACGGCTCCGGACAGCCTCAGATCGATTGGGAGGGCGTCGAGCGCTCCCCCGAGTTTCGCGAGTTGACGTCGAAGAAGAAGGCGTTTGTGGTCCCGGCCACGATCTTCTTCCTCAGCTGGTACTTCGGCTTCATCATCCTCGCCGGCTACGCGCCCGACTTCATGGGCAGCGAGTTCCTCGTCGACGGGCTCACCGTCGGCTACGTGCTCGCGCTCAGCCAGTTCGTCATGACCTGGGCTCTCGGCTGGATGTACATACGCCGCGCCGACCGGGTCTTCGACCCGCTCGCCGAGCGTGTCGTGCAGCGGGCACTGGAGGGCGGCCCGGTCCCGGCGCAGGAGGCGCAGGCTCAGCTCGGCAGGGCTCCGCGCGCTCCCACCGGTGAGGTGGCGCCCCAATGACGCTCATCGCCGCTGTCAACGAGACCGCACTGGCGGTCTTCGCCGGCGTCGTGGGCGTCACGATGGTGGTGACCTACTTCGCGTCGAAGCGCGTGAACACGGCGACCGACTTCTGGGCGGCCGGACGTAGCCTCACCGGCCCGCAGAACGGGTTCGCCATCGCGGGCGACTACATGTCGGCCGCGTCGTTCCTCGGCATCGCCGGCCTGATCTACCTGTTCGGGTTCGACGGCTTCCTCTACTCCGTCGGCTTCCTCGTGGCCTTCCTGACCGTGCTCTTCCTGCTCGCGGAGCGGATGCGCAACAGCGGGAAGTACACGATCGCGGACGTGCTCACGTTCCGGTTGAAGCAGAAGCCGGCGCGCTCGGCAGCCGCGCTCGGAACGCTGGCCGTGGTCGCCTTCTACCTGATCGCGCAGATGGTCGGCGCGGGTGTGCTGATCGAGGCGCTCGTGGGCATCGACTTCTCGCTCGCGGTGATCCTCACCGGCGCTTTCATGGTGGTCTACATCATCGCCGGCGGCATGCTCGCCACGAGCTGGGTGCAGATCATCAAGGCGTTGATGTTGATGAGCGCGGCCGTGGTCATGACCGTCTGGGTGATGACCAAGACGAGCGTCAACCCCGTCGAGCTGTTCAAGGACTCCCGGGCGAAGTCGCCCGAGGGCCAGAAGTACCTCGAGCCGGGCCTGTTCCTCACGACCCCGCTCGACACCGTCTCGCTCGGGCTCGGCCTGGTGCTGGGCACCGCGGGCCTGCCGCACATCCTGATGCGCTTCTTCACCGTGCCCGACGCCAAGGCGGCGCGCGGCTCGGTGATGTGGGCGATGGTCCTGATCGGGGCCTTCTACCTGATGACGACGTTCCTGGGCTTCGGGGCACGCGCCGTCCTCGGCCCTGCGGGCGAGGCAGCGGCCGGCACGGGCGGGAACCTCGCGCTGCCGAACCTCGCTGACGAGCTCGGCGGAGAGCTGTTCCTCGCGATCATCGCCGGCGTGGCCTTCGCCACGATCCTCGCGGTGGTGGCGGGCCTGGTGATCTCGGCATCCGGTGCCGTGGCTCACGATATCTGGTCGAACGTGGTCCGCTCGGGCCGCGACTCGGAGAAGGAAGAGGTGTGGGTCGCGAAGATCGCCGCCGTGGCGATCGGCGCCATCGCGATCGCGGTTGCCGTGATCGGCGGTGCCGGCCTGAACGTCTCGTTCATGGTCGGCCTGGCGTTCGCCGTTGCGGCCAGCGCCAACTTCCCGGCACTGCTGCTGGCGCTCAGCTGGCGACGTTTCAACACCACCGGCGCGATCGTCGGCGTGCTCACCGGCGTGTTCAGCTCGGTGCTGCTCGTGATCATCAGCCCGAAGGTGTGGCCGGGAGCCGACTCCGAGGGTGGGGCGTTCGGGTTCTACGACCTGGCGAACCCGGGGATCGTCTCGATCCCGCTCGGCTTCATCGGGTGCTGGGCCGGCACGATGCTCGCTCGCGAGCCGGCGGCGGAGCGCAAGTTCAGCGAGCTCTACGTCCGCTCCGAGACGGGGCTCGGCGCCGAGGTGGCCACCGGCGTGGGGCTCAACGGCGGGCGCGCTCGCGCGGGTGCCGCCACGGCGGCCATGAGCGTGCTGCCGAAGCCGTAGACCGACACCGTCGTGGAGGGACGCAGCATGCGTCCCTCCACGTTCGGGTAGAACCTCTCTCGAGAGTCGAACCGGAGGGAGCTGGATGGAAGGCGGCACCAAGGCCACGGCGGACCAGATCGAGCGCGAGCTCGGCGAGCTGCTCGAGCAGGAGACGTTCGACCCGCCCGAGGAGTTCGTGCGCGACGCGCTGATCACCGACGAGTCCGTCTACGACGAAGCTGCGCGCGACCCGGAGGCGTGGTGGGCGAAGCAGGCCGAGTCGCTCGACTGGTCCGAGCCCTGGGACCAGGTGCTCGACGAGTCCGAGGCCCCCTTCTACAAGTGGTTCACCGGCGGCAAGCTGAACGCCTCCCACAACGCCCTCGACCGCCACGTGGACGCGGGGCGCGGCGACAGGGTGGCCTACCACTGGCGCGGGGAGGAGGGCGAGGAGCGCGACGTGACCTACGCCGAGCTGCTCCGTGACGTCAAGCGCCTGGCCAACGTCCTGAAGGACCGCGGCGTCGAGCCAGGCGACGTGGTCGGGATCTTCCTTCCGATGATCCCCGAGGTGGCGGTGGCCATGCTTGCGTGCGCCCGCATCGGGGCGCCGCACAACGTGGTGTTCGGCGGCTTCTCACCGGAGTCGGTCAAGGAGCGGATGGAGTTCTCCGAGGCCAAGGCGCTGATCACGGTCGACTGCGCTCGGCGCAAGGGCAAGTCGGCCGCCATAAAGCCCGAGGTTGACGCCTTCCTCGACGACGTGCCCTCGATCGAGACGGTGGTCGTCGTGCGCAACACGGGCGCCGACGTGGACATGCGCGAGGGGCGCGACGTCTTCTACGACGAGGCGATCGAGGCGGCCTCGGAGGACTGCCCGGCCGAGCCGCTCGACGCCGAGCACCCGCTGTTCGTGCTCTACACCTCCGGCTCCACCGCCAAGCCGAAGGGCATCGTCCACACCACCGGCGGCTACCTGACGGGCGTGGCCTGGACCAACGAGTACGTGTTCGACATGAAGCCGGACGAGGACGTCTACTGGTGCTCGGCCGACGTGGGCTGGGTCACCGGCCACTCGTACATCGTCTACGGCCCGCTCCTGAACGGCGCGACCTCGGTGATGTACGAGGGGGCGCCCGACTACCCCGACAAGGACATCTGGTGGGAGCTCTGCGAGCGCTACGGCGTGACGCTCTTCTACACCGCTCCAACCGCGATCCGTGCGTGCATGAAGTGGGGGATCGAGCATCCGCAGAAGCACGACCTGTCGAAGCTGCGCCTGCTCGGCACGGTGGGCGAGCCCATCAACCCCAAGGCGTGGCTCTGGTACTGGAAGGTGATCGGCGGCGAGCGCTGCCCGGTCGTGGACACCTGGTGGCAGACGGAGACCGGCCACATCTTGATCTCGCCGCTCCCCGGCGTGGTGCCGGCCAAGCCCGGCTCCGCCACGCGGCCCTTGCCCGGCATCCAGCCTGTGGTGCTGGACGAGGAGGGCAACGAGGTTCCGGACGGGGAGCAGGGTCTCCTCGCCATCACGCGCCCGTGGCCCGGCATGCTGCGCACGCTCTTCAAGGACCCCGACCGCTACAAGGAGACCTACTTCTCGAAGTTCGGGGAGACCACGTACTTGGTGGGCGACGCCGCCCGGCGCGACGAGGACGGGTACTTCTGGATCGTCGGGCGCGTGGACGACGTGGTGAACGTGTCGGGCCACAGGCTCTCGACCGCCGAGGTGGAGTCGGCGATCGTGTCCCATCCGAAGGTGGCCGAGGCGGCCGTGATCGGCACGCAGGACGAGGACACGGGCCAGGCGATATCCGCGTTCGTGATCCTCGAAGGCGACCTCGAGGGCAGCGAGCAGCTGGAGCAGGAGGTACGCGAGCACGTGGCCAGGCGCATCGGCAAGCTCGCGCGCCCGAAGAGCATCATCTGGACGGCCGACGTGCCCAAGACGCGGTCCGGGAAGATCATGCGGCGCCTGTTGCGCGACATCGCGGAGGGCCGCGAGCTGGGCGACGTCACGACTCTGCGCGAGCCGGGAGTGATGAAGGACCTGGAGTCCAAGTTCGCGGATAAGGAGGCCACCTGAGCGGCTACCCTCCGGTGCGTGAAGCGGACCGGGGCGGCGCTGCTGCTCACGATGGCGGTGTTGGCCGTCGGCTGTGCCGTGGGGGAGACCCAGCCGGCCACTCATGTCACCGACGTGGGAGCCACGCTCACCGGCAAGGTCCGCAACTCGGAGGACGTGCTCACCCGCTACCGGTTCGAGTACGGACCGACGGAGGCCTACGGCAGCGCCACTCCGTGGCGTGAGACCGAGATCGGGTCCGGCGCCACGCGGGTCGCGGAGACCGTGGGAGGCCTGCCTCATGCGGCGCTCCGGCACTTCCGGCTGTGCGCCTCGGACGCGAACGGACGCGGCGTCTGTGGGGCCGACAGGACGCTCACCACCACCGACGGCAAGGACTCGGTGGTGGGCGAAGGGCTGCTCGTGGAGGGCGAGCCTCCGGCCACCGGCGACTTCTCGGCGAGCGTCGATGCCCATAGCGGCCCGTCCGGCGCGGCGCCGAGCGGACGCGCTGTCCGCTCTCCCGGCGCGCTCAGCCCGCACATCCCGGACGGCGGACGCGTCACCTGCCTGAAGGTGTTCGGTGACCGGGCCACCGTCGGATTCGCCACCGAGCCCACGGGGCCCAACCCCAACCCGACCGACGGCGGCATGATCTTCATCAAGGACAACGGGCCGACCGGGGACTACCTCAACCACCGCTGGGAGGCGACTCCTCCCACCACCTGTCCGACCGCAACGGATGACTTCTTCATCGCGGCCCCGGCGGGCTCCGATCCTCCGTTCGCGGCCCTCGTGTCCGGGGACTTCCAGGTGCACGACCACCTGGACTCCGCGCCCAGCGCCCGCTGAGCCTGAAAGGAAAAGGGGCCCCATCGGGGACCCCTCGCTTTCCTGGAGACGTACCGCCGGCGGCTTTCCGCACCCCGGCCCGTCGGTCTTCCTGACTCAGGTGTCGGCGGCCCGCCGATTGGCTTTAGGATGCGGGCCAACTCGCGGACGGAGGATCCACCCACATGCGCTATCTGATCACCGGCGGTTCCGGCTACATAGGCACCAGGCTCGTCGACCGGCTATCTCGCCGCGAGGACACCGAGAGCATCGTCATCTGCGACGTGGCCGCGCCGCGGAACTTCGTCCCCAAGACCGAGTTCCAGAAGATCGACGTGCGTGACCGTCAGGGCGTTCGCGCCGTGGTGGAGGCCGCGCGCCCGGATGTGCTGGTCCACCTCGCCTTCATTCTCAACCCCACGCACGACGAGGGGTTCATGTACGACGTGGACGTGAACGGCACGCACAACGTGCTCGACGCGGCCGCGGCGGCAGGGGTGGGCCAGGTGCTCGTGACCACCTCGGCGGTGGCCTACGGCGCGTTCCCGGACAACCCGGTGCCGCTCACCGAGGACGATCCGGTGCGCGGCGTGGCGCGCTTCTCGTACGCGCGCGACAAGACCGAGTCCGACCGTATCTGCCAGCTGTGGGCGCACGAGCATCCGGACCGGGTGCTCACGATCGTGCGGCCCTGCATCGTGTTCGGGCCGAACGTGGACAACTACCTGGTGCGCCTCTGGACCAAGACGCCGTTCACGGCCGACGTGGGCACCCTCGACCAGCAGATCCAGTTCGTCCACGAGGACGACGTGGTCGAGGCCGTGACAGGCCTGCTTCTGGGCCGCCACGGCGGCGCGTACAACGTGGCCGGCGACGGCCTCATGACGATGCGCGAGTGCGGCGAGCTGATCGACTCCCCGGTGCGCAAGCTGCCGCTTCGCGCATACCGCGCCCTGGCCAAAGTGATGTGGGCGCTGCGCGCGTCGGAGGCGCCCCCAGGCCAGGTCGACTTCGCGCTCTATCCCTGGATCGTGTCGAACGAGAAGCTCAAGCGGACGCTCGGCTGGACCCCCGCGCACTCGAGTCGCGAGACCTTCGAGATCACGATGCGAAAGCACGGCAAGATGCCTCTGGCAGACCCGGCGGAGGCCCCGCCGGCCGGTGCTAGAGTCGCCGCGTAGCGCAAGCAGCCGGCTCGGCCGGTTGCGCACCGACAGTTAGCTCCCCGGGCCGTTAGCTCAGCTGGGAGAGCGCCGGCTCGACAAGCCGGAGGTCACTGGTTCGAGCCCAGTACGGCCCACCTCCCGGAAGCCCCGCTACGGCGGGGTTTTCTGCGTGTAGCTCGTGCAGCGCCGGCGTACTAGGGTCTCGCCAAGCTGGCGGGCGGTATCCCGCGCCAGCCAAATCGATGAGGAGGTGCGCATGCACGCACGAGTCGTCAGATTCACTGACGTGACCGCTGAGAGGATCTCGGAGATCGTTGCCCGGGTCGAGGAGTCCGGGGGGCCTCCGCCCGGAGTCGACGCAACCGGAATCGAACTGTTTGTCGACGAATCGCAGGGAACGGCCATTTTCGTCGGGTATTTCGAGACGGAGCAGAAGATGCGCGACGCGAGCGCAGTCTTCGAACAGATGGACCCGTCGGAGACCCCCGGCACGCGGGCTTCCGCTGATCTCTGCGAGGTCAAGATGCAACGCAGAATGTGAGGGCTCAACGCATCGTGGTATCGAGCCGATCGTTTGGGTTTCGCAACGGTCGGGGTAGACGACCGGCATGGAGACAACCGACTCGCCCCTTGGCTCGTCCGCCTGTCGTCAGCCAGACCGAGTGGGACGCGGCCCTGGCGTCCCTGCTCGAGCGCGAGCGGAACGTCGCCGCCGCGATGCACGAGCTCGGCGCCGCACGGAAGCGCATGCCGATGGTGCGGGTGGAGCGCGATTACGCGTTCGAGGGTCCTCACGGGCGGCGGTCACTGGCCGAGCTGTTCGACGGGCGCAGCCAGCTGATCCTCTACAGGTTCTTCTTCGAGGAGGGTGACGACGCCGGGTGCGTTGGCTGCTCGTCCGTCGCCGACGGCATCCCCGAGCTCGGCCTCCTGCACGCTCGCGACATCACCTTCGCGATGGCGTCGTCGGCACCTCAGGCGGACCTCCGCCGCTACGCCGAGCGCATGGGTTGGACGGACGTGCCCTGGTACACGATCCGCAGCGAGCACTTCTCGGCTGACTTCGGCGTCGACGAGTGGTTCGGGTTCAACGTCTTCCTCCGCGACGGCGACGACGTCTACCGCACCTACTTCCTGCAGCACGGAGCGATGGTCCAATGGATCGGCAGCCTCTGGAGCCTGTGGTCGTTGACGCCGTATGGCGGGCAAGGCGACGACGAGGACTTGCCCGAGGGCTGGCCGCGGGCGCCGGGGTCGTTCTGGTTCCGCCGCC
The DNA here is from genome assembly GCA_963764665.1 of uncultured Thermoleophilaceae bacterium. Taxonomy (GTDB): domain Bacteria; phylum Actinomycetota; class Thermoleophilia; order Solirubrobacterales; family Thermoleophilaceae; genus JACVRW01. The sequence goes on from CAVXTL010000010.1 coordinate 83,598, forward strand.
ACGACGAGTTCGACGATCCACCGCCGTCGGCCCGCCCGGGCACCGGCGCGGACATCAGTAGCTGACACGTGCAAGGGCGCGCACGGCGCCCGGTGCCGTCGGTGTACCTATTGGAGGTTCCACGCTCCAGAACCGGGGCGGCGTCCTTCGGGCCCGTGCGCGCAAGCACAAAGTTAAGACAAATTCTGATCACTCGCCACTTCCCGACCGAAGTCGGACCATGTTCAGACCGGCCCAAGAACGGGCAAAGCCCCGGCTTCCGCTCGGGGCCTCGCCTGGAACAACATCGTGGGGGATGACGTTCTTCGCCGAATGTACCCCGCATGAGACCGTTCAGTCTCAACCCCGTCCGTTTATGGCCCTCGGCCGCGCTCTGGGATGATCCCGGCGAGCGCAGGCCCATGCCCATCACGAGGAGTCCATATGGCCGGTAGGTTCGAGGCGACGGTCGTGGTCGACCGTCCGATCGAGGAGGTGTTCGGTTTTCTTGCCGACGGTGAGAACGACCCCAAGTTCAGCCCGCGGGTCCTCGAGATCAACAAGACCACCGACGGACCGCCGGCCGTGGGCACGGTCTACGCCAGCACGGTGAAGGACGCCGGCATGAAGACCAGCCGGGAGTTCAAGATCACGGAGTTCGAGCCGCCCACCCGAATCCGCTGGGCCGAGGTCTCGAAGAACCTCGTCACGGCCTCGGAGGGCGGCTACGACCTCGCGCGCGAGGGCGAGGGCACTCGGGTGACCATCCACAACGTCCTGGAGGGGCACGGAGCGGGCAAGCTCCTCGTCGGGCTGGCCCTTCGGTCGGCCCGCAAGGGAGCCGATGACTTCGGACAGTCGATCAAGGCGGCCGTGGAGGCCGCCCTGCCGGCGCGCTAGCGCCCCAGGACCGCCTCGAAGCGCTCGACGCTGCGAGCGAGGTCGCGCTCGTCGGTCGCCGGGTTACCGCGCGGCCGTGTGTTGCGCCACGTCGGGGTCCACTCCCTCGTGTCCTGCTCGTCCTTGCGCTTCGGATTCTGCTCTGTGATTCGCTCGGCCATCGTTGCCGATACCTCCCTGCTCGAAAATCCGTTCCCTACGAGGCTTCCGATCCACGCCAGACCCAAACATTGATGCTCGCTCTGCTCTATGACGTGCACGGGAACCTGCCGGCCCTGGAGGCCGTCCTGGCCGACGCGGAATCCGCAGGGGCCGACCGCTATCTCCTCGGCGGCGACTACGCGCTGTTCGGCGCCTGGCCGGTGGAGACCGTCGAGCGCCTGCGGACCCTCGACGCCCGCTGGATCCGCGGGAACGTGGATCGCTGGCTCGAGGAGCGCCACGACGCGCCCGAGGCCGTGCTTCCGGCGATCGAGCGCTGCCGTGAGCTGCTCGGCCAGGACGTCGTGTCCGAGCTGGCCGGCCTCCCTGCGGAGGCGAGCGACGACGCTGCGCTCTACGTGCACGCCTCACCGCTCTCCGACATGCGGAGCTTCCTCCCTGAAGCCGCGGACGCGGACGAGGAGCTCATGGCCGGCGCCACTCCTCGACGCCTCGTCTTCGGCCACACCCACCTCGCCTTCCGGCGGCCGGGTCCGGGCGGTGTGGAGCTGGTCAATCCCGGCAGCGTCGGGATACCGCTCGACGGTGACCGGCGCGCCGCCTACGCGCTCGTGCACGACCAAGGCGGCGTGGAGCTGCGCCGCGCGGCCTACGACCACATGGCCAGCGCGCGCGCCGTCCGGGAGGTGCTGGGGAGCGCGGGAGAGACTCCTGCGCGCCGCATCGAGCAGGCCCGCTTCGACGTCGATTAGGCCGCCTGCTCGCGCCGGAAGCTCTGCTAGCGTGCGGCCGAGTGCGCCTCTCAAGCGTCATTGCGCCGAGGGACCGCGAGTTCTTCGACCTCTTCGAAGAGGCGGGCGGCAACATCGGGCGGGCCACCGGGCTGCTCGAGGAGATGCTCCGCGATTTCCCCGAGCGCAACGAGCTCGCTCGCGAGATCCTGATCTGCGAGCAGGAGGGCGACCGGATCACGCACGACATCATCCGGCGCCTCAACCAGACGTTCGTCACGCCGATCGACCGCGAGGACATCTACGCGCTGTCGTCGGCCCTCGACGACGTCGTGGACTACACCGAGGAGGTCGCGGACTACCTCGGCCTCTACAAGATCGAGGCTCCGATGTCCCAGGCGCAGGAGCTGGCCAAGGTGCTCAACCAGTGCGGGCGACAGATCGGCGAGGCGATGCCGAGGCTGCGCGGGTTCAAGGACATCACGCACTACACGGTGGAGCTCAACCGGCTCGAGAACGACGGCGACCGGATCGTCCGAGAAGCCATCGCGTCCCTTTTCGACACCGGGATCGACCCGATGGTCGTGATCCGCTGGAAGGACATCTTCGAGCGCCTCGAGGACGCCATCGACGCTGCCGAGCACGTGGCGAACATCCTCGAGGGCATAGTCATCAAGAACTCCTGAGCGACGGGGAATAACCGGGAGAATGGGCACAGACGTCATCGTCGTGATTGTCGTCGCCACGGCGCTGGCGTTCGACTTCACGAACGGATTTCACGACACGGCCAACGTGGTGGCCACGTCGATCTCCACGCGGGCCATGGCGCCGCGGATCGCGGTCACCTACGCCGCCATCCTCAACTTCGTGGGCGCGTTCATCTCGCTCGAGGTGGCGGCCACGGTGGCCCAGGACGTGGTGAATCCCTCGGCGATCACCCTCCTGGCGATCTTCGCCGGCCTGATCGGCGCGATCGCCTGGAACCTCACGACGTGGTACTTCGGCCTGCCGTCCAGCTCGTCGCACGCCCTGATCGGCGGGATCGTCGGCGCGGTGCTCGTGTCCGCGGGCCCGAGCGCGATCTACTTCGACACCGGGATCCTCGGCAAGGTGATGATCCCCGCGCTGGTGGCGCCAATCCTGGCGTTCGTGACGGCGGGCATGGCGATCCTGCTGATCTACCGGATCGTCGGAAGCATGCGACCAGCGCGCGCCACCCGCGGCTTCCGCGTGGGCCAGGTGATCTCGGGCGGGCTGCTGGCGCTCGCCCACGGCACGAACGATGCCCAGAAGACCATGGGCGTGATCACCCTCGCTCTGGTGGCCAACGGCAACATTTCGGCCGACGACTTCCACGTCCCGGAATGGGTCGTGGCCTCCGCTGCCACCGCGATTGCGCTGGGCACCTATGTCGGCGGCTGGAGGATCATCAAGACCATGGGCAGCCGCATTCACAAGATGGACTCCGCCCAGGGGTTCGCGGCCCAGGGCTCGGGCGCCGCGGTGATCCTCGCCTCCAGCCACGTGGGCTTTCCGCTCTCGACCACCCAGACGATCTCCGGGGCGGTGATCGGCTCCGGCGCCGCCAAGCGCCTGTCCGCGGTCCGCTGGGGCGTGGCCGGGAACATCGTGGCCGCTTGGATCATCACGCTCCCCGCCTCGGCGCTGATCGGGGCGCTCACGTATGGCGTCGTCCGGTTCTTCGGCACCGGAGCGGCGGGACCGATCGTGGTGTCCGCGCTGATCCTCGGCGTGGCGGTGGTGCTCCTTCTGCGCCGCGCCCAGCAACGATCGCCGACGCTGCCGGAGCCCGGGGCATGATCCTCGCCACGATCGTCGACACGAGCGAGCTGCTCGAGGTCGTGTGGACCGCCGCGCTGGCGGGGGTGGGGGTGACCGCCGCATACGGAGCGGCGCTGCTCGGCATCGATCGGGCGGTCGAGTACGGGCGTGACAACCGTCCGCTCGAGGCGGCGGTCTACGGCGTGCTGGCGGTAGTGGCCAGCGCGGCGGTGGGGGCGTCGCTCGTGTTCGCCATCCTCGTCATGGTCGGCAAGTAGCGCCCTACTCGCCGAGCGCGCCCAGCAGGCCGTCGATGTCGCCCTGGTCGTTCCAGGCGCCGACCGATGCCCGCACGTAGGGAGTGCCGGGTAGGTCGCGCAGCACGAAGCCGCGCCCGTCCAGGCCGGCCACGACGCCCGGCGGGTCCTCGGCTCGCCAGGAGACGAGGGTGGAGTGGCCGCGGGCGGCCACCTCGCGCCCGCTCTCGGTGAGCTTCTGCGCCAGTGTCTCGGCCTGAGCGCAGGCGCGCTCGTGCACCTGCTGGAAGCCGGCCTCCTCGAGAACGTCGAGCGCGGCGAGTGCCCAGGCCAGCTGGTGCTCGGCCGGGAAGCCCACCACGTCGAAGCGCCGGGCGTCCTCGTGGAAGCCCGACTCGAGGGGCTCCGCGGCGTCGGCCAGGGTGCCGTAGCCCGGCCAGGAGGGCGGCAGCTCGACCGCGCGCTCGGCGCGGACGTAGAGGTAGCCGGTGCCGTTCGGCCCGCAGAGCCACTTCTGGCCCGAGGCGGCATAGAAGTCGCAGCCCAGCAGGCGCACGTTCACCGGCACGGCGCCGAGACCCTGCGCGCCGTCGAGCAGCACGGGCGCCCCCGCTTCCGCCAGGGCGCCGCAGTCCACCACGTCGCCCGTCCTCCAGGACACGTGCGAGCAGGCCACCAGCTTGGTGCGCTCGCCCACCGCCCCCGCCAGCTCGCGCAGCGGGGCCACGCGGATCCGTATCCCGTGGCGCTCGCGAGCCACGGCCAGCGGCGCGAGCAGGCCGGGGTGCTCCTCGTCGCTGGTCACGATCTCGTCGCCGGCCCGCAGGTCCAGCGCCGTCAGCACCGCGTTCACGCCGTCGGTGGTGGAGCCCGTGAGCGCGACCTCGGTGGCGTCGCACCCGAGCAGCCCGGCCACACGCGTGCGGAGCGAGCCCAGCTGCTCGAGCAGCCCGTCGATCATCGCCTTGCCCGAGCGGCCCTCGCTCGCCTGGCGCTCGATCGCAGCCCGGGCCGCCTCCGCCGCCCGCGCCGGCACGGGGCCGTTGGAGCCGGCGTTGAGATACGCCTTGCGCTCGAACACCGGGAACTCACGTCGAAGCTGGTCCACGCGTGCGGATACTAGGCTTCGGCCCAGCGATGATCGTCGAGCGCTCCATGCAGCAGGACTGGCTCTCCAACGCCTATCTGGTGGGCGACGAGGAGGGCGGCACCGGCGTGGTGATCGATTCGGGCGGTCCGTCAGCCCCGCTGCTCGAGGCCGCCGACCGGCACGGGCTGGACGTGGGCCTGCTGCTGCTCACCCACCACCACGCGGATCACGTGGCCGAGAACCACGTGTGGCAGGAGCGCCACGGGGTGGAGATTGTGGCCCATCCGCTCGAGGCCGCCCGGCTGCTGGACGTGGACCGCACGATCGAGCCCGGTGAGACCGTGGAGGCCGGGAGGCTGCGCATCGAGTCGCTCCACACGCCCGGCCACACGGACGGGATGCTCAACTTCGTGGTCGGCGGCGAGGTGTTCACCGGCGACACGCTCTTCAAGGGCTCCGTGGGGGGCGTGCGGGCGCCCGGCTCCACGAGCTTCGCCGACCTGCGCCACTCGATCATGGACGTGCTGATGGAGCTGCCGCACGAGACCGTGGTGCGCCCCGGTCACACCGACCCCACCACGATCGGCGACGAGTGGGAGAGCAACGCCTTCGTGCGCCTCTGGCGCGGTCTCGACCCGGAGTCCACCGAGCGCTGCAAGGTGGGGGAGGACGAGGCGACGCTGGTGCTCTGGGCGCCCGACTACGACGGCGGGCACAAGGCCTGGGTCCGCTGGGACGACGGCCGGGACGACATCGTGCCCGGCAGCGCCGTCAGCCGCGGCTAGCCCCGGGCCTCAGCTACCGCACACCGGCCACTGGCCCGGGCCGCTGCGGTCGTAGAGCATCGCCGCACGGCGGTCCTGCTCGGCCTCCGGCGCCGCGGCGGGGTCGCCCGAGCCGCCCACGCCGGCCCAGGTCGCGTAGCTGAACTGGTATTTGCCGCGATAGGCGCCGCCGCCCCCGATGGCGCGCGGATCGCCGCCCGACTCGCACTGCGCGATCGCCTGGAGATGGGGTGGCACCGTGAAAGCGGGCCGTGCCTTCCGCTTGGCCTGCCGGATCGCGGCGCGGCGCTGACTGCGCGCCTCGCGCTGGATGTGGCGGGCCTCGGGCCGGGAGGCGTTCTTTCCTCGTGCCGGCTCCGCCGGATCCTCGGCGGGCGGGGCCAGGGGGCCCACGGCCGCCGAGGCGGCGGGCACGGTTATGACAACTGCCATGAACAACGGGACGAGCAGCTTGCGCACACGCATCACCTCCGCGTGTCGGATAGCCGCCGGCTGCGAGGCGACCCGCACCCGGAGGGCGCGGCAAGGACCGGCGCGGCCTGACGGACCGTCATGCGCCGGTGACTGACTCAGGTCACGCTAGGTACGAACGGGTGTTCGAAGTGTGAGCTGGGTCACACTCGAGCCTTCGCCGTTCCCGGTGCCTGGATACGCTGCGCGCCCATGGCGGCCGACCTCCAGCCCATGGCGGTGGCCCCGCGCCCTCCGGGCGACTACGCGCCGGCCGCGGGCATACGGGCGGTGGAGGCGGTGCACGACGCCGCGCGCGAGCTTCAGGGTGCGCGGATCCTCCATGTGACGGTCGCCGGAGCGGGCGGGCGCGTGCCGGAGCTGCTCGGCGGGCTGCTGGCCGTCGAGGCCGGCGCGGGCGTGAGCGTGGAGTGGCGGGTGCTGTTCGGCGACCCGGAGCTGCGAAGGGTGGCCGGGGCGCTGCACGGCGGGCTGCGCGGCGGCGAGTCGGCGATCGCGGAGGCCGACTGGAACGCCTACGCCGGGGCCTGCGCGCGCGTGGCCGAGGCGATCGAGGGGGACCACGACGTGATCGTGCTCCACGATCCCGGCGCCATGGGCCTGGCCCCGTGGCTCGAGGGCCGCAGCGTGGTGTGGCACTGCCACGTGAACGCCTCCCAGCCCGAGGACGAGGCGCTCGGGCGCGTGGCTGCGCTGATCGCCGGCTGCGACCTCGTGCTCGCTCCCGACCCCTCGTTCCTGCCGGACGGCCTGGCGGGCGAGGGGCTGCGCGCGGCCCCGCCGGGGATCGACCCGCTGGACCCGCGCAACCTGGAGCTGGAGCCCCGGCTTCCCGGCCGGGTGGTGCGCCCGCTCGGGGTGGACCTCGACCACCCGTTCTGCCTCCAGCTGCTCGAGCTCGACCGCTGGGACGACCCGCACTCGACGGTCGAGAGCTTCCGGCTGGCGCGCGCGGAGGAGCCCTCGCTCCAGCTCGTGCTCGCCGCGACCCTGGATTCCGCGGTGAGCGAGGAGTGGCGGGCGGCCAAGGAGGTGTCGGACTACGTGGGCGACACGCCGGGCGTGGTGCTGCTCACCTCGTACGAGTCCCTCGGCAGCCTGGAGCTCGGCGGGCTCCAGCACCTGGCCCGGGTGGTGCTCGAGCGCTCGCTCGGCGAGGGCTTCGACCTCGGCCCGTGCGAGGCGCTCTGGAGACGCACGCCGGTCGTGGGCGGCACCGGGGGCGGTCTGCCCCTGACGGTCAGGCACGGCGTGGACGGCTTCCTCGCCGACGACGTGGAGGCCACAGCCGCTCACCTGGTCGAGCTCGTGCGCGACCCCGGGCTCGCGGTGGAGATGGGTCGTGCGGGCCGCGAGCGGGTGCGCGAGCGCTTCCTCGTCACGGCCGCGGCAGAGCGCGAGCTCCGGCTGCTGGCCGAGCTCCTTTGAGCCGGCGGCGGTCGGTACCGTGGAGCACCTCGTGAAGGTCCTGCTCCCCGACGGAAATGCGCTCGAGCTCCCGGACGGCGCCACGGGCGCCGACGCCGCGCGCGCCATCGGCGAGGGCCTGGCGCGAGCCGCGCTCGGAATCCGCGTCACGGCCAACGGGGCGGGGCCGGAGCTGCGCGACCTGTCGGCGCCGCTGCCCGACGGGGCGGGCATCGAGATCGTGACGGCCAAGTCGCCCGAGAACGGTCAGGGCCCGCTCTGGCTCATCCGCCACGACGCGGCGCACGTGCTCGCCACCGCGGTCACCGAGCTCTACCCGGGCGTGAAGGTCTCGATCGGCCCGCCGATCGAGGACGGCTTCTACTACGACTTCGAGTTCCCGGAGGGCGTGAGCATCTCCGAGCACGACCTGGAGGCCATCGAGGAGCAGATGCGCGAGCACGTGAAGGCCGACGAGGCCTTCGAGCGCTCCGAGCTCTCCGTGGCAGACGCGATCGAGCGCTTCCGGGGCGAGGGGCAGGACTACAAGGTCGAGCTGATCGAGGACCTGGTCAAGAACGAAGGCGTGGAGAGCGTCTCGCTCTACAGGAACGGTCCGTTCACCGATCTCTGCCGCGGTCCGCACGGCCCGGGCACCAAGCGGATCGGAGCCTTCAAGCTCACCTCGGTCGCGGGCGCGTACTGGCGCGGCGACTCGAACCGGCAGATGCTGACCCGGATCTACGGCACCGCCTTCCTCGACAAGGCTGCCCTGAAGGAGCATCTCGAGCGGCTCGAGGAGGCCCGCGCGCGCGACCACCGCAAGCTCGGGCGCGAGCTCGGGCTGTTCATGCTCTCCGACGTGGCTCCCGGCATGCCGTTCTGGCTGCCCAAGGGAACGCATGTCTGGAACGAGCTCACGAAGCTCTGGCGGACCAGCAACGTCGAGCGCGGCTACACCGAGGTGCGCACGCCGATCCTCTACGACGTCGAGCTCTGGAAGAAGTCCGGCCACTGGCACGTGTACCGCGACAACATGTACTTCACGGACGTGGAGGGCCAGCCGATGGGCCTGAAGCCCATGAACTGCCCGGCCCACGTGCAGATCTACAAGCGCGAGGCGCGGTCATACCGGGACCTCCCGATCCGCTACGCGGAACAGGGCCTCGTGCACCGCCACGAGCCGAGCGGCACGCTCCACGGCCTGATGCGGGTGCGCCACATCACCCAGGACGACGCCCACGTGTTCTGCACGGAGGAGCAGATCGAGGAGGAGGTGCTGCGCTGCATCGACTTCAGCTTCTTCATCTACGACCAGTTCGGCTTCAAGCCGCGGATCGAGCTGTCCACGCGCCCGGAGAAGCGAGTGGGCACGGAGGAGATGTGGGACAAGGCCGAGGAGGCGCTCCAGGGAGCGCTGGAGAGCCGCGGGATCGAATACGAGCTCAACGAGGGCGACGGGGCGTTCTACGGCCCGAAGATCGATCTCCACATGACCGACACGATCGGCCGCTCATGGCAGCTGGGCACCGTCCAGCTCGACTACTACATGCCCGAGCAGTTCGAGCTCGCGTACACGGGCGCGGACAACGCCGAGCACCGGCCGGCGATGATCCACAGAGCGTCGATGGGCTCGTTCGAGCGCTTCATCGGCATCCTGATCGAGCACTACGCCGGCGAGCTGCCGCTCTGGCTGGCGCCCGTGCAGGCCATCCTCCTCCCGATCGCGGACCGGCACGCCCCCTACGCGCACCTCGTGGCCACCGAGCTGCGAAAGGGCGGCATCCGGACCGAGGTCGACGATCGGACCGAGTCGGTGGGGCGCAAGATCCGCGAAGCCGAGCTGCAGAAGGTCGCCTACATGCTGGTGGTCGGCGACAAGGAGGAGGAGGACCGGAAGGTGGCGGTCCGGCGCCACCGCGAGGGCGATCTCGGAGCCATGTCGGTCACCGAGCTCGCGGACCGCTTGAGTGAAGAGATCGCGCGCCGCGCCTAGATCCGCCGCTATACTCGCCGCGAATGAAGGACCCACATTTCTCGCGCATCGGAAGCCGCTGAAGCGCCCAGTGCCGGTTTCCCACCCGACGCCACCACCGCCTTTTGACGTCCAGCTGGTCTAGTAGCTAGTGCCGATCCCGCGTAAGTTCGATCGGCGCCCTCCGGAGCGCGACGAGACCCGTATCAACGAGCGGATCCGGGTTCCGCAGGTGCGGCTGATCGGGGCGGACGGCAACCAGATCGGGGTTGTGGACACCGCGCAGGCGCTGAAGTACGCGCAGGAGCGCGATCTCGACCTCGTGGAGGTGGCCGCCGAGGCGCGCCCGCCGGTCTGCCGCGTGCTCGACTACTCGAAGTACAAGTACGAGCAGGAGCAGAAGGCCAAGGCCGCGCGCCGGCACCAGAAGCAGGTGAACGTGCGCGAGATCAAGCTGCGGCCGAAGATCGCGAACAACGACTACGAGACGAAGAAGAACCACGTGGTCCGCTTCCTCAAGGGCGACGACCGCGTGAAGGTCACCATCATGTTCCGCGGCCGCGAGCAGACCCACCCGGAGCGGGGCGAGGCGCTGCTCATGCGACTGGCCGAGGACGTGGCGGAGCTGGGCACGGTCGAGCAGCTGCCGCAGCAGGACGGGCGCAACATGACCATGCTGCTCGCGCCCAACAAGAAGAGCACCGAGCCGGCCGTCGCGGCCACCTGAGCCCGGGCGGCCAGGTCCGGGCCTTGCGCTCCGGCATCGGTCACCGTTCGAGCTCGCTTCGTCTCGTCCGGTAACCGATAGCCGTCGCCGGCCCGGCTCGGGCCAGTCGGGCGCTCCCGCTCTCTTGAGAAGAGCTTGAGGGTCCGTCTGCTTCAATAGGGCGCTGCCATGCCCAAGATGAAGACCCACTCGGGCGCCAAGAAGCGCTTCAAGAAGACCGCCAAGGGCAAGCTGCTCGCGCGGCACTCCTTCACGAGCCACAACCTCGGGAAGAAGGACGCCAAGCGCAAGCGCCGGCTCGGGCAGCCCTTCGAGGTCGCGAAGGCGGACCGCAAGCGGGTCGGGAGGCTCCTTCACAAGTGAGCCGCGTAAAGCGCTCAGTCAGCGCGCGCAAGAAGCGCCGCGCGACCCTGGACCGGACCAAGGGGTACCGGGGCCAGGCCAAGTCGAGCTACAAGCGGGCGAAGGAGGCCCTGCTCAAGGCCGACTCCTACTCGTACGCGCATCGCCGGACCCGCAAGCGGGACTTCCGGCGCCTCTGGATCGTTCGCATCAACGCTGCGGCTCGGCTCGAGGGCATGAGCTACTCGCAGTTCATGCACGGCCTGCGCGAGGCGGGCGTGGAGCTCGACCGCAAGGTGCTGGCGGACATGGCCGTTCGCGACCCCGAGACCTTCCGACGTTTTGCCGAGATCGCCCGGGAGGCGGTGGCGGCCTGACCCATAGGCCGAGCCGCAGAGTCACTTTCCCGGGCGCCCAGCGAGGCGCCCTTTTTCGTTCCAGGACCGAAATCCCTTGATCACATCCCCCAACAACGAGCAGCTCAAGACGATCCGCAAGCTCCGCGAGCACCGCTGGCGCGAGCGGCTCGACCTGTTCGCGGCCGAGGGCGAGGACCTGGTGGACGCCGCCGCGGCTGCCGGCTGGGAGCCGAAGCTGCTGCTCCGCGCCGGGACCGACGTGGAGCGCGAGCTGCTCGACGAGGTGAGCACGCTGGGATCGGGCACCCGTGTGATCGGCGTCTATCCGCGGCGGTGGTCGGAGCCGGGAGGCACGGTGATGCTCTACCTCCACGGAGTGGACGACCCCGGCAACGTGGGCACGATCGTCCGCGCCGCCCACGGCCTCTGCGACGGGCCGGTGCTCCTCGGGCCGGGATGCGCGGACCCGTTCTCGCCCAAGGCCGTGCGGGCCAGCATGGGCTCGGTGTTCGCCCGCCCGCCGGCTCGCGTGGTGCCGGACGACCTGCCCGGCACCCTGCTCGCGCTCGACCCGCGCGCGGGCGCCACGCTCGCGGAGTTGGCCCCGGCCGAGCCGCCGGTGGTGGTCTGCCTCGGCGCCGAGCGCGAGGGGCTGCCGCCCGAGCTGCTCGAACGGGCGGCCCACACGGCCCGGATACCGCTGCGCGACGACGGGCCCGAGTCGCTCAACGTGGCGATGGCGGCCACGGTCGCGCTGTACGAGCTCGCCAATAGGATGGCGCGCCATGCCTGAGCCTCCCGTGCGTCCAGACCTGGAGGAGCTCCGGCAGGAGGCCGAGCAGGCCATCGCCGGCGTGTCCGAGCAGGGCGAGCTCGAGGAGCTGCGCGTTCGCTACCTCGGCCGGAAGTCCGCGCTGACCCAGCTGCTGCGGTCGATCGGCGAGCTGCCGCCCGAGGAGCGCGGGCCGGTGGGCCAGGGGGCGAACCAGGTGCGCCGGGCGCTCGAGCAGCTGATCGAGGCAAGAGACGCGGAGCTGGGCTCGGCGGAGCTTCAGCGCCGGCTCGCCGAGGACCGCATCGACGTGACGCTCCCCGGCGACCCGCCGCTGCCGGTGGGCCACCTCCACCTGATCTCGCAGATCCGGCGCCGGATGGAGGACATCTTCGTGGGGCTCGGCTTCTCGGTGCTCGAGGGGCCCGAGATCGAGTTCGACTACTACAACTTCACGGCGCTGAACCATCCGCCCGAGCATCCGGCGCGGCTGCCCCAGGACACCTTCTACCTGGCGGAGAGCGTGCTGCTGCGCACCCATACCTCGCCTATGCAGGTGCGCGCGATGGAGCTCCAGGAGCCGCCGATCTACGTGGTGGTGCCCGGGCGCGTGTACCGGCCCGACACGCCCGACGCCACGCACGTGCCGATGTTCCACCAGCTGGAGGGCCTCGCCATCGACGAGGACATCACGCTGGCGGACCTCCAGGGCGTGCTGCTCGCCTTCGCCCGCCAGATGTTCGGCGACGCCACCGAGGTGCGCCTGCGGCCCGGCTACTTCCCCTTCACGGAGCCGAGCGTGGAGGTGGACGTGTCCTGCTTCCGCTGCGAGGGCACCGGCCGGCTGGGCGGCGACCGCTGCCCCACCTGCAAGGGCGAGGGCTGGATCGAGATCCTCGGCTCGGGGATGGTGGACCCGAACGTGCTCGGCTACGTGGCCGAGAACGGCTACGACCCCGAGAAGGTGCAGGGCTTTGCGTTCGGCATGGGGATCGAGCGCATAGCGATGCTCGTGCACGAGGTGCCGGACCTGCGGATGCTGTTCGAGAACGACCTCCGCCTGCTGGAGCAGTTCGGGGCGGGCCCATGAGGGTGCCGCTGGCATGGCTGCGCAGCTACTGCGACCCGGGCACCTCGGCGGCGGAGATCGCGGACGCGCTCACGATGTCCGGCGACAAGCTCGAGCGGCTCGACAGCGTGGGGGTGGGCGACCCCTCCGGGTTCGTGGTGGGTCGCGTGCTGGAGGCGGGACCGCACCCCGACGCCGACCGGCTGAGCGTGTGCCTGGTGGACGACGGCTCCGGTGAGCCGCGCACGATCGTGTGCGGCGCACCCAACGTGGCCACGGGCCAGACCGTGGCGGTGGCGCTCCCCGGCGCGACCATGCCGGACGGCACCAAGCTGGGCGAGGCCAAGCTTCGGGGGGTCCGCTCCAGCGGCATGATCCTGGCCGAGGACGAGGTGGGCATCGGCACCGACCACGCGGGGATCATGGTGCTCTCCGACGACCTGGCGCCCGGCGAGGCGCTGGCCGGCCACCTGCCGATCGCCGACGAGGTGCTCGAGCTCGAGGTGACCCCCAACCGCCCCGACGTGATGAGCGTCTACGGCGTGGCGCGCGACCTGCACGCCGTCACCGGCGTCCCGCTGTCCGTCGATCCCAGCGACGAGGACGCCGAGCCGGCAGGCACCGACTCCGCCGCCGATCACGCCTCCGTCGAGATCGATCCCGACATCTGCCTGCGCTTCACCGCGCGCGTGTTCGAGGACGTGACGGTGGGGCCCTCGCCGCTGTGGCTGAAGCAGCGGCTGATGGCGGCGGGCCAGCGCCCCATCTCGAACGTCGTGGACATCACGAACTACGTGATGCTCACCACCGGCCAGCCGCTGCACGCCTTCGACCTCGACCGCGTGCGCGGCGGGCGCATCGTCGTGCGGCGGGCCGCCGAGGGCGAGAAGATGACCACGCTCGACGACGTGGAGCGCACCTTCACGCCGGACATGGCGCTCGTGTGCGACGCCGAGGGGCCGAGCGGGATCGCCGGGGTGATGGGCGGCCAGATCTCGGAGGTGTCCGACGACACCACGCGCGTACTCATGGAGGCGGCCACCTGGGTCGGCCCGAACATCATGCGCACCTCCAAGGCGCTGGGGCTCCGGAGCGAGGCCTCCGCCCGCTTCGAGAAGCAGCTTCACCCCGACCAGGCGATCGCGGCGCAGCGGCTGGCGGCGCGGCTGATGGTCGAGATCGCGGGCGCCCGGCTCGTGCCCGGCACCCTCGACGAGTACCCGGTGGCCACCGGCCACATCATCATTCCGCTGCGCCTCGACCGGATGGAGCGCCTGCTCGGAGAGCGCATCGACCCCGGCGAGGTCGAGCAGATCCTCACCCGGCTCGGGTTCGAGCAGGAGGGCGCGGGGTGGGTGGTGCCTCCCTGGCGCAGCAGCGACGTCCGGCGCGAGGTGGACCTGATCGAGGAGGTGGCCCGCGTCCACGGCCTCGACAAGCTGCCGACGACTCTTCCGGCGCGCCGGGCGGCCGTGGGCACGCTCACGGACCAGCAGCGGCTCCGGCGCCGCCTCGAGGACGTCCTGCGGGACCGCGGCCTGAACGAGACCGTCTCGTACTCGTTCACGTCGCCGGCGGCGCTCGTGCGGCTGCGCCTGGACGGCGAGCCCACGCTTCGTCTGGAGAACCCGCTCACCGAGGATCAGAGCGTCATGCGCCCGCTCCTGCTGCCCGGCCTGCTGGACGCCGCGGCCCACAACGCCGCGTACGGGCGTGACGAGCTCGCCCTGTTCGAGTCGGCTCGCGCCTTCCGCCCGTCCGGGCCGCTCGACGCTGCCCCGTCGGAATCGCCTGGAGGCGCCATGCCGGCCGAGGAGCGCCATCACCTCGCCGCGGTCGCCACGGTCGGCCAGGCGGCGGGCTGGCGCACCCCGGGCAGGGGTGCCGACTACTACTCCGCCAGGGCGCTGGTCGATGCGCTGCTCGAGACGGCCGGCGTGAGCTGGCACGCCGAGCCCGGCGAGCGTCCGTTCCTGCATCCGGGCCGCCAGGCATCGGTCCATGCCGAGGGGGGCGCGGAGCTCGGGTTCATCGGCGAGCTGCACCCGGAGGTGGCGGCCGCCTGGGAGCTTGAGGGCCCGGTGGCCGCCCTCGAGCTCGACCTGGATGCGCTGGGGGTTGCGGGCGCCGACGTGTACCGCGACGTGACGAGCGTGCCGGCGGTGCGGCAGGACATCGCCGTGGTGGTGCCGGAGGACGTGACCGCCGCCCGCGTGGAGGCGGCCGTGCGGGAGGGCGGCGGCGACCTGCTCGAGTCGCTCAGGATCTTCGACCTGTACCGGGGGGAGCAGGTGGGCGCCGGGAACAAGTCGCTCGCGCTGCGCCTGGAGTTCCGCGCGCCGGACCGCACGCTCACCGACGAGGAGGTGGCCGAGCGCCGTGCCGCCATCGAGCGCGAGATCGAGAAGCTCGGCGGGGGGCTCCGTGTCTGACGGGCGCACAAGCGTGGCGGTGCTGGGCGCCAACGGCTTCGGAGGCGCGCTCTGCGCGCGGCTGGTGGACCGGCACCCGTCGCTCGACCTGACCGTGGCCACCGCGCGGGCGGACGCCGGCCGTCGCCACGACGAGCTGTATCCGCGCTATGGCGTGACGCGCGTGCTCGAGCAGTTCGACGCGGACGGCGTGGCGGAGCGGGCCGACGCCGCGATGGTGGCCTATCCGCACAAGACCGCCGCGGGCGCCGTCAGGCAGCTGCGCGAGCGCGGGTTGAAGGTGGTGGACCTGTCGGCCGACTTCCGGCTCGACCAGGCGAGCTACGAGCGCTGGTACCAGCCGCACGAGGCGCCGGAGCTGCTCGGCGAGGCCGTGTACGGGCTGCCGGAGGCCCACCGCGACGAAATCGCCGCGGCCCCGCTGGTGGCCGGTCCCGGCTGCAACTCCACCGCCGCCCTGCTGGCCGCGCTGCCGCTGCGCGGCCGGATCGAGGACGCCGTGTTCGACATCAAGGCAGGCGTGTCGGGAGCCGGACGCGAGGCCACCGAGGAGACCCACTACTCGTCGGCCGCCGAGAACGTGAACGCCTACAAGGTCGAGGGCCACCGCCACAGCGCCGAGGTGGAGCAGGAGCTCGGCCCCGGGCGGTTCAGCTTCGTGACCCACCTGGTGCCGCTGGACCAGGGCATTCTCGCCACCTGCTACCTGACCGTGCCCGGCCTGACCAAGGACGAGGCCGTGGACCTGTATCGCCAGGCCTATGCCGGCGAGCCGTTCGTGGACGTGGTGGACGAGCCGCCGCACACCCGGCACGTCCAGGACACCAACCGCTGCCGGGTGCACGTGACGGTGGTGGGCGACCGGACGATCGCGTTCGCGGCGATCGACAACCTCTGGAAGGGAGCGGCCGGCCAGGCGCTCCAGGACCTGAACCTGATGCTCGGGCTGCCCGAGACGGAAGGCCTCGTGTGACTGGCTTCTTCCGCTCGCGCTGGGTCGAGCGGCCCGCGCACGTGCGTGAGCTCGATCCCACGGGACTGCCCCAGGGTTTCCGGGCCGCCGGGGTGGCCGCCGGCCTGAAGCCGGAGGGCCTCGACGTGGGCGTGCTCGTGAGCGATGCGGAGGACACGGTGTCGGCCGCCCGCTTCACCACCAACGCGCGCGTGGGCGCGCCCGTGGTGGTGTCGCGCCAGGCACGCACGGGCGGGCTGCGGGCCGTGGCGGCCAACGCAGCACACTCGAACGTCGGCGACGGCCGGCGCGGGCTGGAGACGGCGCTGGCGCAGCAGGCCGCCACCGCCGAGGCCCTGGGCGTGGAGCCGGAGCAGGTGGCCGTGGCCTCCACCGGGGTGATCGGCACGCAGCTGCCGCGCGAGCCGGCGCTCGCGGGGATACGCGCCGCCTGCGCGGCCCTCGAGGCAGACGCCGGCACGTTCTCCGAGGCGATTCTCACGAGCGACCGCGGCCCGAAGCGCGCCTGCGTGGAGGTCACGCTGCCGTCGGGGGCCGTCACGCTCTCCGCACAGGCCAAGGGGGCGGGCATGATCTCCCCGCGCTACGCCACCACCTTCTGCTTCGTGCAGACCGACGCGCGGCTGGCCCCCGAGAGCGTCGAGCTGCTCACCGGCGTGTGCGTCAAGCGCTCGTTCGACCGCATCAGCGTGGACGGCCAGCTCTCCACGAGCGACACCGTGGTGGTGCAGGCCGGCGGGGCGTCGGGCGTGGTGGTCGAGCCGGAGACGCCGGACGAGATCGCGTTCGGCGAGGCGCTGGACGCGCTGCTGCGCCAGCTCGCGATCGAGATCGTGAGCGACGGCGAGGGCGCCGCGCGGATAGGTCGGGTGGTGGTGCAGGGCCGGCCCGACACCGTCGAGACGGTGGCGCGCGCAGTGGCCAACTCGCCCCTCGTAAAGACGGCGCTGAACGGCGCCGACCCGAACTTCGGCCGCGTGCTCCAGGCCGCCGGACAGGTCTGGCCCCCGGGCGAGGCGTTCATCGCGGACCTCGAAATCGAGGGCCGTCAGGTGGTGTCCGCGGGCGACGCGGTGGATCTCGGCGACGAGGAGTGGCGCGCGCTGGAGCAGGCGTTCGCGGCGCCCGAGGTTGAGCTTCTGCTGACCCTCCCGGGCGAGGGCGGCGAGACCGAGGTCTTCTTCAGCGATCTCTCGGAGGGGTACGTGCGACTCAACGCGACCTACACGTCATGAGGGACGTAGCAACGCTCCTCGAGGCGCTCCCGTACATCCGGGAGTTCCACGGCAAGACGGTGGTGATCAAGTACGGCGGCGCGGCGATGACCGACGCGGCGCTCAAGGAGGAGTTCGCGCGCGACGTGGTGCTCCTCAAGTACGTGGGCATGAACCCCGTGGTGGTGCACGGGGGCGGGCCCGACATCACCCATTACATGGAGCGGCTGGGCATGGAGGTGCGCTTCGTGGACGGCCTGCGGGTGTCCGACGAGGCCACGGTCGAGGTGGCGAAGATGGTGCTGGTCGGCAAGCAGAACAAGGACATCGTGCTGCGCCTCAACCGCCACGGCCAGCCGGCGGTGGGCCTCTGCGGCGACGACGGACAGCTCTTCACCGTCAAGAAGCGGATCGGCGGCGAGACCGACATGGGGATGGTCGGCGACATCGAGCACGTGGACGTGAGCGTGCTCAACCACATCGCGGAGGACTACATCCCGGTGGTCGCGTCGGTGGGCGCGGACCGGGAGGGCCGCTCCTACAACGTGAACGCGGATGCCGCCGCGGCGGCGGTGGCCGAGGCGCTCGGCGCGTTCAAGGTGGTGTTCCTCACGGACGTGGAGGGCTGGCGCGCCGACCCCGAGGACCCGTCGAGCCGAATCTCCGAGGCGCGCGCCGAGGAGGTCCGCCGCCGGCTGCCCGAGGTGACCGGCGGCATGCGCCCGAAGCTCGAGGCCTGCCTGCACGCCCTGGACAGCGGGGTGGACAACGCCCACATCCTCGACGGCCGCGAGCCGCATTCACTGCTGCTCGAGCTGTTCACCGACGAGGGCAGTGGGACCAAGCTGTGGCCCTAGACGTGCTCAGGGACCTCGAGCGCGAGGCGACGATGGGCACGTACGTGCGCCAGCCGGTGGAGTTCGTGCGGGGCGAGGGCACACGCCTGTGGGACGCCGACGGGAACGAGTACCTCGACTTCCTGAGCGGGATCTCCGTGACCCAGCTGGGGCACTGTCACCCGCGCGTGGTGGAGGCGGTGCGCGACCAGGCCGGCCGGCTCATGCACGTGGGCAACCTCTTCTACACCGAGCCGGCCATGCTGCTGGCGAAGCGGCTGGCCGGCGCCTCGCTCGGCGGCAAGGTGTTCTTCTGCAACTCGGGGGCCGAGGCGATCGAGTGCGCGATCAAGCTGGCCCGGCGGCGCAAGCCCGGCGGGCGCTTCGTGGTGCTCGAGGGCGCGTTCCACGGCCGCACGATGGGAGCGCTCTCGGCCACCCCGCAGGAGACCAAGCAGGCGCCCTTCGCACCGCTCGTGCCGGGATTCAGCGTCGCTCCGCGCAGCGGCCCGCTGCCGATGGGCGACGACGTGGCGGCGGTGATCATCGAGCCCGTTCAGGGCGAGGGCGGCATCCACCCCGTGGATCCCGAGCTGCTGGCGGCGGCGCGCGAGGCGTGCGACGCCCACGACGCGCTCCTGATCCTCGACGAGATCCAGTGCGGGATGGGCCGCACCGGCACGCTCTGGGCCTGGCAGCAGCTGGGAATCGAGCCGGACGTGATGACGGTGGCCAAGGGCCTGGGCGGCGGGCTGCCGATCGGCGCCTGCGTGGCCTCGCCCGCCTACGCCGACGTGCTTCAGCCGGGCGACCACGGCTCGACCTTCGCCGGCGGCCCGGTGGTCACGGCCGCCGCCGGCGCGGTGCTCGACACGATCGACGACGAGTCGTTTCTCGCCGGCGTGCGGGAGAAGGGCGCGCGGCTGGCCGCCGGCCTCCGCGACCTGGGTCTCGACGTACGTGGCCTCGGGCTGATGCTGGCGTTCAGGGCTCCCGACGCGCCCGACCTCGTGCGCCGGGCGCTGCTCGAGGAGCGCGTGGTGCTGAACGCCACCGGCCCGGACACCGTGCGCCTGCTGCCGCCGCTCACGGTCTCGGACGACGAGATCGACGAGGCCGTGCGCCGCATCGGCGGCCTGGTGGCTTGAACCGTGCTGCTGTTCGCGTACGGAAGCAACCTGGCCGCCGAGGAGGTGGCGCCCGAGGCGCGCTTCCTCGGCGTGGCGGTGCTGCCCGGTTTCGAGCTCGCGCGCACACGGCGCTCGATCCGCTGGGGCGGCGGGGTGGCCGACGTGGTGGCGGCGCCGGGCGGGCGGGTGTGGGGCGCGGCCTACGACGCCCCCGAGGCGGCCCTGACCGCGCTGGACCGCAAGGAGGGCGCCGGCTTCGCCTACCGGCGCCTCGAGGTCCACGTCGAGCTGGGCGGGGAGCTCAGGCCCGCGGTGACCTACGAGGTCATCCACAAGGACCCGGAGGCCCCTCCGGCCACGCCCGAGTACGCGTCACTGGTGCTGCGCGGCGCCCGCGAGCGCGGGCTGCCCGACGAGTGGCTGGCCAGGCTCGAATCGGTTCTCACGGGCGCTGCTAGCGTGCCCGCCCGATGACCGAGGAGCGCACAACGCTGCGGGCCACGGCCTCCTACGAGGCAGAGCCCGGCGAGGTCGGCCGGGTGCTGCTGCTCTATTCGGGCGGGCTCGACACGAGCGTGATGCTCAAGTGGATCCAGGACGAGTACGAGGCCGAGGTGGTGGCGCTCACCGTGAACCTGGGCCAGCCCGGCGAGGAGTTCGACGTGGTGCGCGGCAAGGCGCTCCAGCTGGGAGCGCTCGACTGCCACGTGGTGGACGCGCGCGAGGAGTTCGCCGAGCACTACGTGCTGCCGGCCATCAAGGCCAACGCGCTGTACGGCGGCGGCTACCCGCTGTTCACCGCGCTCGGCCGCCCGCTGATCGCCAAGCTGGCGGTGGACAAGGCGCGCGAGTCGGGCTGCGACACGATCGCCCACGGGTGCACCGGCAAGGGCAACGACCAGGTGCGGATCGAGTCAACGGTGCTGGCGCTGGCGCCGGAGATGAAGATCATCGCCCCGGTCCGCGGCTGGCAGATGGGGCGTGAGGAGGAGATCGCCTACGCGCGCGAGCACGGCATCCCGGTCAAGGGCGGCAGCGAGGCGGTCCCGTACTCGATCGACGACAACCTCTGGGGCCGCTCGTCGGAGGGTGGGCCGATCGAGGACCTGGCCGAGCCCCCGCATGACGACGTGTTCCAGCTGGTGACCAGGCCCGAGGAGGCGCCCGACGAGCCCCAGGACGTGGTCGTGGAGTTCGAGCGCGGCCGCCCGGTGGCGCTCGACGGCGAGCGGCTCGGGCTCGTGGACCTGCTCGAGCGGGCAGGCGAGATCGGCGCCAGCCACGGGGTGGGCATCGTGGATCACGTGGAGGACCGGATCGTGGGCCTGAAGGTGCGCGACCTCTACGAGGTGCCCGCCGCGGCGATCATCCTGCCGGCGCACAAGGAGCTCGAGAAGCTCGTGGGCACGATTCACCAGAACAACTTCAAGCCGCAGCTCGACAACCAGTGGGCGTTCCTGGTGTACGCGGGGCTCTGGCACGAGCCGCTGCTGGGGGACCTGAGCTCCTTCATGGAGTCCGTGAACGAGCAGGTCACGGGCTCAATCACGATGCGGCTCTACAAGGGCTCGGCCCGGCCGGTGGCCAGGCAGTCGCCCAACGCCCTCTACGACCAGGCCCTGGCGGGCTTCGGCGAGTCCGGCGGCCTCTTCTCCCAACAGGCCAGCCCCGGGTTCATCGAGCTCTGGAGCCTTCAGTCGCGAATGGCGTACAAGATCCGAAATCGGGAAGAAGAGGACTAATGAACTCTCGCGGATACACGGTGCTCGGCTGGATCGTCTACCAGGTCGGCGTGCGGGCGGTGCGGCGCAAGGTGGCGCAGAACCGCGTGAAGTTCGGCGCCGCGGCCACGGTCGCGTTGGTGCTGGTGGGCGGGATCCTGGCCGCCAAAGCCGGCGACGACGAGTAGCGCCTTGACATAGGTCGGTAGGCGATATATCGTCTGCCGTACGATGGAGCTTCGGCCGGCCAGCTACTTCGTCCTGGCATCCCTTCTCGAGGGCCCTCTGCACGGGTACGCGATCTCCGCCCGCGCCCGTGAGCTCTCCGACGGCGGGGTGCGCCTCACGGCCGGCACCCTGTACGGGTCCCTCGACCGCATGGCGGCCACGGGCCTCCTGGAGATCGACCGCGAGGAGACCGTCGAGGGTCGCCTGCGCCGCTACTACAGGATCACCGACGACGGTCGCGAGACCGTCGTTCGGGAGGCGGATCGCCTGGCGTCCGCCGCCGGCGTGGTGCGCCGCATGGCAGGGCTCAAGCCTGCGGAGGGGCTCGCGTGAGCCGCGGCCGGGTGCGCGACGGCGCGACCGGCCTGGCGGCACGCCTCTATCCGAGGGTGCGCCGTCACGACGCGATTGCGGTGCGCGACTGCGCCCGGGACGCCGTCGACTCCTCCGGGTTGCGGGCTCTTCCGCGCGAGTCGCTCTCGCTCGCGGCCGCCGGGCTGCGAGCGCGAGTGGGCCTGGCCGCCGGGGAGCTGGCGTCGGCGCCCTGGCGCTCGGCCCTCGAGCTGGTGACGCTCCCGCTGGCCGCGGCGCTGCTCGCCCTGTGGACCTTCGGGTTCGTGCCCCGCTACGACCACTGGCCGCTCGGGTGGGGCTGGATGCTCCTGCTCGGGGGATCGCTGGCCGCCGTGGTGGGCGCCGCCCTGGGCGCGCGCCGCGTGGCGCTGGC
Organism: uncultured Thermoleophilaceae bacterium; assembly: GCA_963764665.1. GTDB lineage: Bacteria > Actinomycetota > Thermoleophilia > Solirubrobacterales > Thermoleophilaceae > JACVRW01. The sequence continues at coordinate 105,667 of CAVXTL010000010.1, forward strand.
CGGCGCCGTGGCCACCTTCGCGGCCACGGTGGCGCCTCATCTCGGGCTGGGTACCACCGCCACCATCACCGGCATCCCGTCGTTCTTCGACGTGGGCACCGTCGACCTCGGCTCGGCATCGCTCCTGCCGAACCTGCTGCTGATCGCCGGATGCCTCGCGATGCCGCCCCGGCCCCGCCGCGAGCCGCGCGTGATCGCGGCCCGCCTGGCGCTCGGCATCCTTCCGGCAGCCGCGTCGCTGCTCGTGCTGCTGCCAGCGCCCGAGCTGATCCCTGCCTCCGAGCTGGCGCCGCCCCGGGAGATCTCCCCCGGGGTGCTCGTCGGGGGTGGGTACAACTACCCGGCGCCCTGGGTCTACGACGCGCCGATCTTCATGAGGGCCTTCGGGATCGTCCTCGCACTCGCGGTGGTGGTCAGCTGGGTGACCGCGCGCCGGTACCCGGCCGCACCGCTGGCCACCGGCCTCGTCCTGGCGAGCGTGGCCTATCCGCTCGTCTGGACGCTCATGCACCAGGACCTCACCCCGTGGTGGGCCTACGACATCGAGTACCGAGTGGGCCTGGCCGTCCTGCCGCTGCTGCTCGCGCTGGCCCTCATGCGGCGCGCGGGCCGGGTGCGGCGGCCCGGACCTCCGCGCCTCAGCGTCTCGTAGTCACTGCGTGATCGCACGTGCCGAGCTCTCCCGGGCCGCGCGCCAGGACGTGCTCGACGATCTCGCGGGCCTGGCGGAGCTTGCCCGCTCGGGCGGCGCCCAGCTCGAGCGCTTCGGCGAGCAGCTCGAGGCCGCGCGTCCTCACCTGCCGCAGCGTGCCGCTCAGCTGACCGAAGGGGAGCTGCGCGGGCTCCTCTTTCGCCACGAGCGCTGGGCACGGCAGCTCGACGAGCTGTGCGGCGAGGCCGCGGCGTGGCCCGGCGGCGACGCGCTCACCGCCCGCCTGAGGCAGGAGCGCGACGCCCACGCGGCCATGCTGCGCGCCCAGCGAGGCCGGATCGCCGCGGTGATCACCGCCACCGACTGGCAGTCGCCGTCGTACCTGTCCGCGGGCCGGTCCACGGCGGGCCGTTTCACCGGCCAGGTGGTTCCACACCTGAGCGACTACAAGCGCGACCGCCACCCCGACGCCGCCGCCTACGAGGCCGAATACCTGCGCCAGCACCTGCCGGACCCGCCGTGTGTGGTGCATGCGTTCATGACCGCGTGTGGCATGGCGGCCATCACCACCGTCCTGGCCTGGCTCGCCGAGGAGGGCGGGCTCGCGCGCGGCGTGCTGTGCGGGCGCGGCGTCTACCACGAGACCAGGGAGCTGCTCGGGAGGGCTCTGGGCCGGCCGGCGGCCGCCGTGGACGAGACCAGCGGCGCGGCCCTGGCGGCGGCCATCGACCGCCACGCGCCGGGCGCCGTGTTCCTGGACTCCGTGGGCAACTCCAGCGGGGTCCCGGTGCCGGACCTCGAGGTCGTGGCGCGGCGCCTGGGGGCCACCGGGCGCGACGCCTGGCTGATCGTGGACAACAGCGGCGCCTCACCGCTCAACCAGCCGCTCGCCCGGGCGCCGCGGAGCCTGGGCAGGCTGCGCATCGTCGTCGTGGAGAGCCTCACCAAGTACGCACAGCTCGGACTCGACCGAACCACCGCCGGGATCATCACGGCGGCGGGGGAGGGGGCTGAACGCATCTCCGAGCACCGGGAGCGGCTGGGCACCAACGTGCTCGACCACTCGGTGCACACCCTGCCGTGGCCGGACCGGCTCGCGCTCGGCCACCGCCTGAGCCGGATCGAGCGCAACGCCACGCTGCTCGCCGAGCGGCTTCACAGGGCCTGCGGTCCCACGGCCCGCGTGTCGCACCCCACCCTGCGCCACCACCACGCCTACGGGCGCCGGCTGCCCTTCCGCGGCGGCTATCTGACGATCGACCTGTGCCCCGACAGCCCGGCCGGGACAGAGGAGCGCTTCGTGAGGCGGGCGATCGCGGAGGCCGAGGAGGCTGGGGTGGCGCTCGGCGCGGGCACCAGCTTCGGGCTCGACGTGACCCGCGTGTACGCGCCGCGAGTGTCGTGGAGCGACCGCGGCCGGCTGCTGCGCGTGGCCGCGGGGACCGAGGACCGCCTGGCAGTCGAGGCCGTGGCCGGCGCGCTCGCGCAGGCCGCCCGGGAGCTCGGCCGGAGGCCGGTGCGGGGCAGGCCGCGAGTCCGTGTGCCCCACCCGGCCGCGGTCGGATAACCGCCTGCTCGAACTGTCCGCAACTAGCGGGGCGAGGCCCGGGAGCGGTCCGGTCCCGACCCTATATTCGGGGACCCGTGACGGCCGTCCACCTCCACGTTCACTCCGAGTACTCGGTGCTCGACGGCGCCTGCCGCATCGATGCGTTGGCAGAGCGCGCCGCCGCCTTCGATCAGCCGGCGCTCGGGCTCACCGACCACGGCGTGATGAACGGCGCCGTGGAGCACTACCAGGCCTGTCACAAGCACGGGATCAAGCCGATCATCGGCGTCGAGGCCTATCTCGTCGACGACATGAAGGGCGACGCGGTCCGCTACGAGCGCAACCACCTGACGCTCCTGGCGCGGAGCGACGAGGGATTCCGCAACCTCGTGAAGCTCAGCTCGGCCGGCTACCTCGAGGGGTACCGGCGCGGCAAGGCCAACGTGGACCTCGAGCTCCTCAGCCGCTACTCGGGCGGAGTGATGGCCCTCACGGGCTGCCTCCAGTCCCGCTTCTGCCGCCGGCTCGTGGAGGGCTCGCCGGCCGACGCCCGCTCGCACGCCGACGACCTGCTCCAGGTGTTCGGCGCCGACGACGTCTACTTCGAGCTACAGCGCAACGGGATAGCCGAGCAGGACAAGGCCAACGAGGGGATCGCGCGCATCGCCAACGAGGTCGGCCGGCCCGTGGTGGCCACCGCCGACGTGCACTACCTCGGGCGCGAGGACTACGACCACCACAAGGCCCTGCTCTGCGTGCAGACCAAGAGCACGATGGCGCAGCCGAAACTCAGCTTCGACACGAACGAGTTCTATTTGAAGGACACCGCCGAGATGGTCGAGGCCTTCTCCGCATGGCCCGAGGCCGTGCCCACCTCCGTGGAGATCGCCGAGCGCTGCCACGTGGAGATGGAGCTCGGCAAGATGCTGATCCCGCGCTTCGAGACGCCGGACGGAGAGCCCGAGGCGGACTACCTGCGCGAGCTGGCCACCGCAGGGCTGCGGGAGCGCTACGGCGACCCGGTGCCCGCGGAGGCCATGGAGCGGCTCGAGCTGGAGCTCTCGGTGATCGAGAACATGGGCTTCGCCGCCTACTTCCTGATCGTCTGGGATTTCGTGCGCTTCGCCAAGGACAGCGGCATCGCAGTCGGGCCGGGCCGCGGCTCGGCGGCCGGCTCGATCGTCTCCTACTCGCTGCGGATCACGGACGTGGACCCGATCGAGTACGACCTTCTCTTCGAGCGCTTCCTGAACGCCGAGCGGATCTCGATGCCGGATATCGACATCGACTTCTCGGTCAAGGGCCGGGAGCGCGTGATCCAGTACGTGGCCGCCAAGTACGGCCGCGAGTCCGTGGCCCAGATCGTGACCTTCGGCCGGATGCTCCCGCGGGCCGCCACGCGCGACGCCGCTCGGGTGCTCGGATTCGACTACGGCACCGGCGATCGCCTGGCCAAGCTGATCCCAGAGCCGGTGATGGGCCGCTCGAAGACCTTCGACGAGTACCTCAAGGAGGAGCCGGAGCTCCGCCGGGTGTACGACACCGAGCCCGAGGCCCGGCAGGTGATCGAGACGGCCAAGGGCCTCGAGGGGATCGTGCGCAACTCCTCGATCCATGCCGCGGCGGTGGTGATCGCGGACCGGCCGCTCACCGACATAGTCCCGCTGCAGCTCGCGGAGGACCGGGGGGCGGGCGCAGGCGCCGACGGCGAGCGCTCCTACCGGACCGTCACGCAGTACTCGATGAAGCCGATCGAGGAGATCGGGCTGCTCAAGATGGACTTCCTCGGCCTGCGCAACCTCGACGTGATCGAGGCGGCGCTGGACATCGTCGAGCAGTCCTCCGGGCAGCGCCCGGACATCCCCGCCCTGCCGCTGGACGATCCCAAGACGTACGAGATGCTCCAGCGCGGCGACTCGGTCGGCGTGTTCCAGTTCGAGTCGGACGGGATGCGCGACGCCCTGCGCAAGGTCAAGCCCACCGAGTTCAACGACCTGGTCGCGCTCGTGGCGCTCTATCGCCCGGGCGCCATGCGCTACATCGACACCTACGCCCGTAACAAGCGCAACCCCGACGACGTGCACTACCCCGACGAACGGCTGCGCTCGATCACCGAGTCGAGCTACGGGGTGATCCTCTACCAGGAGCAGTCGATGCAGATCGCCAAGGGGATCGCCGGCTTCACCGGGCCGGAGGCCGACGACCTGCGCAAGGCGATCGGCAAGAAGCAGCGCGAGCGAATGGCCGCGCTGCGCGACCGCTTCTTCGAGGGCGCGCGCGGCACCGGCACGTCCGAGGCCGTGATCAACGAGCTGTGGTCGGTCAACGAGGCGGCCGCCGACTACTCGTTCAACCGCTCGCACGCCGCCTGTTACGCGCTGATCTCGTACCGCACCGCCTGGCTCAAGGCCAACTACCCGGCCGAGTACATGGCGGCGCTGATCAGCTCGGTCATGTCGACCAAGGACAAGGTGCCGTTCTTCGTCGCCCAGTGCGAGGACATGGGCATCGAGGTGCTGCCGCCCGACGTCAACCAGTCGGGCCACGACTTCAAGGTCGTGGAGGGGAACATCCGCTTCGGCCTCGACGCGGTCAAGAACGTGGGGTCGCAGGCCGTGGCCGCGATCCTCGTGGCACGCGACGAGGGAGGCCCGTTCGAGTCCGTCTGGGACTTCTGCCGGCGGGTGGACTGCCGGGCCGTCAACAAGAAGGCGGTCGAGTCACTCGTCAAGTGCGGCGCGCTCGACTCGGTGCCCGGGTCGCGCACCGGCACGATGCACGTGCTCGCGCAGGCGCTCGGCGCCGGCCAGCAGGCACAGCAGGACGCGCGCGCCGGTCAGGGCTCGTTCTTCGACATGAGCGACTCCGGACCGGACGAGCCTGTGCACCACGACCTGCCGGTGCCGCCTCTGCCGGACGAGCGCGAGGATCTGAACGCGTGGGAGAAGGAGACGCTCGGCCTGTTCCTGTCGAGCCACCCCCTCAAGGAGGTGCGCCCAGCGCTGCGCGCCCGTGTGGACTGCTCGCTCGCCGACATCGGGCAGAAGAAGGACGGCGACTGGGTGCTCGTCGGCGGAATGATCAGCGAGTGCAAGCGGATCCGGACCAAGAAGGGCGAGCCGATGATGTTCGCCACCCTCGACGACCTCGAGGGCCAGGTCGAGCTGCTCGTCTTCAACTCCGCCTACGCGAAGAACGAGGACAAGGTCGACGTGGACCGCGTGGTGCTCGTACGCGGGCGGGTTGACCACAAGGAGGCGGGGGAGACCAAGCTGGTGGCGCAGGAGGTCGAGGCCTTCGAGCCGACCCCCGAGGAGGTGGCCGCCGCGGCCGCCGAGGCGGCAGCCGGGCCGGTGCTCAAGAGGCTGGTCCTGCACGTGTCGCCGGGCGTCCCCGAGGCGTTCCTCGTGGACCTGCGCGAGGTGGTCACGCACCACCCCGGCGACCATGAGCTGATGCTCGCCGTGGGTGAGCGGCGGCTGCTGCTCGGGGACGATTTCCGGGTCTCCGCGACCAACGTCTGCAGGAGCGAGTTGGGCGCTCTTCACGGCGCTGCTCGCGTAGTCGCCTGAGGCCCAAAGTCGCTCTACACTTGCCGAGTGCAGTCACTCCCCATGCATACGGCGGAGCTTCACGAGTGCCGCCAGTGCTGCGCGTTCTGCGACAGGGTGGTCCACCCCTCGGGGTGCATCGAGTCGGGCTGCAAGTTCCTCTACCTCTACGACGACGAGGACACCGGCCGCCGCTTCATGGGCTGCATGAACAAGGTGTTCCGCGGCGAGATCGACGTGGAACTGTTCGAGCAGGCGGAGCGCACGCGGCAGGGGTTCGGCGGAGTGAAGATGAGCGGGCTCGCGCTGCCGCAGTGCCGGGCGGCGGTCGAGCGTGCGTACGACGGGTACTCCGAGGCGTTCGACTGCGTGAATCCGGAGTTCTTCGACGTGCCGGTCGCGGGCGAGTTCGACCTTCGCGACAGCCTGTAGGGCCGTCTGGGCCAGGGCAGCGGGCTTGCGCTCCGGCGTCGGTCACCGCTCTCGCTCGCTTCGCTCGTTCGTTCGGTAACCGACAGCCGTCGCCGCCCCTGCACCGACCGCGCTGGCGTGGGCGGCGTGACTGGCCAGGCCTGGCCTCCCCTCGTTCTTTGAGGGGGCTCAGGCGGCGCGGCGCTTTCGGGAGCGGAGGCCGTTCCGGCGCAGTTCCTTCATCCGCTGGATGTCTTCCTTCTCCGGGCCGTGACCGGCGAAGCCCGGGCCCTCGAAGAGGGACGGCAGGTTCTCGAAGCGGGGCTCTGACAGGAAGGCGGCGCAGCCGCGGGCGCCCAGCTCGCCGGTGCCGAGCGGGGCGTGGCGGTCGGAGTTCGAGCCGAGCTTCGTCTTCGAGTCGTTCACGTGCAGGCACTTGAGCCGGTCGAGGCCCACCGTGTCCGCGCACTCGTCGACCACTCCCTCGAGGTCGTCGGCGGTGCGCACGTCGTAGCCGCTCGCCAGGAGGTGGCACGAATCGAGGCAGATCCCGAGCCGGCCGTTGCCGCCCGCCACATCGATCAGCTCGGCCAGCTCGGCGAAGCTCCGGCCCAGAGTGGCGCCGCTGCCGGCCGTGTCCTCCAGGAGCAGCGTGCAGCCCTCCGACTCGGCGAGTGCCTCCTTTATTGCCTTGCCGGCGCGCACCAGCGCCTTGTCCTTGGGGCTCTTCAGAGCGGAGCCGGGGTGGACCACCACGCCGTCGGCGCCGATGGCGTCGCCCATCCGCAGCGCGTGCACCAGCGATGCCACCGACTTGGCGCGCAGGTCCTTGTCCTCGCTGGCGCAGTTGATGAGGTAGACGGCGTGGATCACCACCGACTTGATCGGCCCCCCGTCCATCAGCTCGAGGAACTCCGCGATGTCGTCGTCCTTCCAGCGGGTGGGCCGCCACATGCGCGGCGACTGGTTGAACACCTGGATCGCCTCGCAGCCGCGCTCGACCCCGCGCGCGTGGGCTTCCACGAGGCCGCCCGCCGTGGACACGTGGGCGCCGATTAGCATCGAGACATCACTTCCGGCGACAAGATGAGGGTGAGGTTCGCGCCGTCCCCGACAGGGGTGCTGCACATCGGCGGCGCGCGCACGGCACTGTACAACTGGCTGGCGGCCCGCGGCTCGGGCGGCTCGTTCGTCCTGCGGATCGAGGACACCGACCGCGAACGCTCGACGCCCGAGAACGTCGAGCAGATCCTCGACGCCCTGCGCTGGCTCGAGCTGGACTGGGACGAGGGCCCGTTCTCACAGGCCGAGCGCGCACCCGCGCACGCGGAGGCGGTGGGGCAGCTCCTCGAGTCCGGACACGCCTACGAGGACGACGGGGCGGTGCGGTTCCGCGTGGCCGACGAGGGCGAGATCGCGGTGGAGGACCTGATCCGCGGCGAGGTGCGCTTCCCGCTGGCGGCGCTCCAGGACTTCGTGATCCAGCGCTCGGACGGCAGCCCGCTCTACAACCTGGCGGTGGCGGTGGACGATCGCGACATGGGCGTGACCCACGTGATCCGCGGCGACGACCACCTGTCGAACACACCCCGGCAGGCGCTGATGCTCGAGGCGCTCGGCGCCGGGCGCCCGGTGTACGCGCACCTGCCGCTGCTGCACGGACCGGACGGGAAGAAGCTCTCCAAGCGCCACGGCGCCGCCTCGGTGCAGGAGCTGCGCGAGGCCGGCTACCTGCCGGAGGCGGTGCGCAACTACATCGCCCTGCTCGGCTGGGGCGACACGGAGTCGGGCACCTTCTTCAGCACCGAGGAGCTCGTGAAGGCATTCGACCTCAGCCGCGTGTCGCGCAGCCCGGCCGTGTTCGACGAGCAGAAGCTGCGCTGGATGAACGGGCGCTACCTGCGCGAGCTGCCGGTCGAGGACCTGCGCGCTCGCCTGGTGGAGCTGCTGGGCCGCGACGTGCCCGCGGAGGCCGTGGCGATCAGCCAGGAGAAGCTCCAGACGCTGTACGACTTCTGGCCGCTGGCCGGCTTCCTCGTGGAGCGTCAGGAGTTCGACGAGAAGGCCTGGCAGAAGGTGATGGCGGGTGGCGGGCTGGACAGGTTGCGAGCCGCTCGCGACACGCTTGCCGACGCCGAGCCCTTCGACGCCGCATCGGTGGAAACGGCGCTGCGCGGCGTGGTCGAGCGGCTCGGCGTCAAGCCGAAGGATGTGTTTCAGCCGGTGCGCGTGGCGATCAGCGGCACGACCGTCTCGCCTGGCATCTTCGAGTCCGTGGCGGCGCTTGGCCGCGACGAGACGCTGGAGCGCGTCGAAACCGCTCTGCAACGGGCTGCGCCGAGCGCTTCCTAGGCGGCCTGCAGACTCAACCTTTCGCGCCCTGCTGCCGATAGCGGGGAGGACGAAGGGCCTCGCGCCTGAAGCGCGGGTCTGCTCGTTCGAGACCTGTTCCACGAGCTCTAGGCAGGATGCTGAAGAGTGCGCGCTGTACCCATAACGCCGCCGCCAAACGCCGAGACCGTCGTTCCGGGCCCCGCTGAGGGGCACGGTCGCAGGCTCACGGTCGCGTTCGAGGCGCTCGAGGCGTTCCCGGCGCTCGCGGAGTCGCGCAACCGCGTGCTGAGGGTGGTGCGCGAGGAGCGCGCGTCCGTGGGAGAGGTCGTGGCCGCCGTCGAGTCCGACGTCGCGCTGGTGATCACCGTGCTGCGTATCGCCAACCGCACGGTGCAGCGCAAGAAGGGCAAGATCGCAAGCATCCCCGAGGCGGTGGAGGTTCTCTCGCCCGACGGCGTGGAGGCGCTGGCCGCCCGGGCCGCAACATTCGACTTCTTCGAGCGCACCCCGGGCTGGGACCTCATGCCCGAGCGCTTCCGGCTGCACGCCGTGGCCACCCAGGCCGCCGCCGACCGGCTGGCCCGCGAGCTCGACTACGAGGACCGCGACGAGCTGCTCTGCACCGCTCTGCTGCACGACATCGGCAAGCTGGTGCTCGCGCACGCCTACCCCGGATACCCGGACCAGATCCACGGTGAGGCGCGCACGCCCGAGGCCCGGATCCGCCGCGAGCGGCTCGAGCTGGGCGTGGACCACGCTCTGGTGGGCGGCGTGCTCGCGCGCCGCTGGGGCCTGCCCAACCGGCTGGCCCTGGCCATCGAGCGCCACCACGCCGAGGACGCCGAGGGCGAGGCCGCGCTGGTGAGGCTCGCCGACATGCTCGCCCACTACGGGCACGCGCAGGCCGTCTCGCCGAATCAGCTTCTCAACGCCGCGCAGGCCTGTGGCCTCTCCACGGACCAGCTGCGCGCGGTCATGTACGAGCTGCCGCAGGGCAGCTCGGGCGCCAAGCGCCACGTGGACCCGTGCCCGCTCTCCGGGCGTGAGGTCGAGGTCCTGAAGCGCCTGGCCGAGGGCAAGGTGTACAAGCAGATCGCGCAGGAGCTCGAGCTGTCGACCAGCACGGTGCGGACGCACCTCCACAACACCTACTCGAAGCTGGGTGCCGTGGACCGTGCGCAGGCCGTGCTGATCGCCACCGAGCGCGGCTGGATCTAGGCCTTCCACAACTGCTTGTGAAATGCTGGCGCGCGCCCATGGCGAGCGTGCGCGACGTGACCCTTGACCTCCTGCGCGAGCGCGGGATGACCACGATGTTCGGCAATCCCGGCTCCACCGAGCTGCCGATGCTCGCGGACTTCCCCGACGACTTCCGCTACGTGCTCGGCCTGCACGAGATCGTGGCTGTGGGGATGGCCGACGGCTTCGCCCAGGCCAGCGGGCGCACCACGATGGTCAACCTCCACACCGCGCCGGGAGTGGGGAACGGCATGGGCGCGATCTTCAACGCCCAGGCCAACAAGACGCCGCTGCTGGTGACCGCCGGGCAGCAGGCGCGCTCGCTCATGACGGTGCAGGCCAATCTGACTAACCGCGATGCGGTGCGGATGCCGCATCCGCTCGTGAAGTGGAGCTACGAGCCGCCGCGAGCGGAGGACGTGCCGCATGCGCTGGCGCGCGGCGCGCACCTCGCGTCGCTGCCGCCGCGCGGGCCGGTGTTCGTGTCGATCCCGATGGACGACTGGGGGGTCGAGGCCGACCCGGTGGCCACGCCGCACCAGATGGGCCGCACGGTGTCGGGTGCCGCGCAGCCGGCCCCGGACTCGATCCGCGAGCTGGGGGAGAGGCTCGCCCGCGCCGAGCGGCCGGTTCTCGTGGCGGGTCCGGAGCTCGACTCACAGCCTGGCTGGGACGCGGCCGTGGCCCTGGCGGAGCGCCTGCGGATGCCGGTGTGGGCCACTCCCGCCACCGGCGGTGGGCGGCTGGGCTTCCCGGAGAACCACCCGGCCTTCCAGGGGCTGCTGCCGCCGGCCGTGGGCCCCCTCGGCGAGACGCTCGCCGGACACGACCTCGTGCTCGTGGCGGGCTCGTCGGTGTTCCCCTACTACCCCAACATCCCCGGGCCTCCGCTTCCGGAGGGCGCGTCGCTGGTGGCGATCACCAGCGATCCCGACGAGGCGGCGCGCGCGCCGATGGGCGATGCGGTGGTGGCCGACCCCGCGCTCACGCTCGCGGCACTCGTAGGAGAGGTCAACGAGTCCGGCGCCGAACGGCCGCCCGAGCGCCCGGCCCCGGAGCCGCCCGAGGAGTCCGACCCGATGAGCCCCTCGGCCGCCGCCGCCACGCTGGCCGACGTGTTCCCGGAAGACGGCATCGTGGTGCTGGAGGCGCCGTCGAGCACCCTGGCTGTGCGCAATCGCCTGCGGCTCTCGCGCCCGGGCAGCTACTACTTCGGCGCCGGCGGGGGCCTCGGTTTCGGCCTGGCCGCGGCGATCGGGGTGCAGCTCGCCCAGCCCGAGCGCCCCGTGGTGTGCGTCGTCGGCGAGGGCTCGGCCCAATACGCGATCCAGGGGCTCTGGACCGCCGCCGCCTACGACGTGCCCGTGACCTTCCTGGTCCTGCGCAACGAGGAGTACGCGATCCTCAAGTGGTTCGCCTCGCTCGAGTCGGTCACGGGGGCTCCGGGGCTCGACCTGCCGGCCCTCGACGTGGCCGCGGTGGCCGCGGGCTACGGCGTGGCGGCCCGGAGCGTGCGCACCCGCGACGAGCTGCATGCGGCGCTCGGCGATGCCATCGCCACGGAGGCGCCCTCGCTCGTCGAGGTGAGAGTGGCGCCTGGCATGGCCGTCGGCTAGGCGCCGGGAAGCGGAGCGCTCGCGGTCACTACGGTGCCGCGGGACGACGTCTGGATGTCCAGCCGCCCATCGAGCAGCTCGGCACGCTCGCGCATGGTCGCCAGGCCGAGGTGGCCTGGCCGCGCTCCGGTCTCCTCGAAGCCCTTGCCATCGTCGGCCACGCGCAGCTCGACGCTGTGGTCGTCGCGGCGGAGGGTCACCCGGACGGTGGATGCGCCGGCGTGTCGCCCGGCGTTGATAACCGCCTCCTGCGAGATCCTGAACAGCTCGCCCGCCACCTTCGGCGGCAGCAGCTCCGGGTCGAGCTCGACCTGGATGTCGAGTCCGTAGCGCCGGCTCCATGCCGGCACCGAGCTCTCGATCGCGGCCGCGAGCGTGACGTCCTGAAAGCCGTAGGGACCGAGGTCCACCATCTCGTCGCGGAGAGCCTGGACGTTGCGGGCGGTCAGATCGCGGGCGTCGGTGAGCAGCTCGCGGGCGCGCGCCCGCCCGTCTCCCTCCAGCTCGCGCCCCAGCGTGGAGAGGATCATGTCCAGGCCGATCAGGTCCTGCACGGGGCCGTCGTGGAGCGACTGAGCCACGCGCCGGCGCACCTCGGCCTCCTCGCGCATCGTGTGGCGCGAGAGGTCGCGGGCCTGGAGGCGCGACGCGGTCTCGGCGGTGCGCAGGCGGCCCACCACGAGGCCTGTCGAGATCGTGGCGAGCGCGAACAGCGTGTCGTGGAAGGCCACCACGTGCGAGTCGAGGGACGAGCCGCCGCGGATCACCGAGCCGGCGATCAGCACGGTGACCCAGACCACCGCGAGCAGGACCCCGCGCCGCTCTCCCTGGAAGTGGGCATGGGCGGCGACCAGGAAGGTGGCTGCGGACCTGACCCCGCGCGAGGCGTCGGGCGTGACGAGCTCCACGGCGAGCAGCACGACCAGGTCGCCGCACATGACGATCGGGCCCAGGGCGGCCTCCTGGTCCCTGAGGGCCAGCAGCAGCACTGCGATCGACCAGGGCACCACCAGCCCGCCGATCACGAGCGCGGTGTTCTCCCAGCCGTCGTATCTGGTGATCGCGACCGCCGCCAGACCGGAGAGCGACAGCGCCACGCGCGCGCCGGCGAAGACCAGCACCGGTGGAACAGAGCTGATCGACAGGCGATGCATCAGACGGTCAGACGACGGCGGCGCTCGAGCGTCCACAGGCGCGCGGCGACCAACGCCGCGCCGGCGGAGTCGATCAGCCAGTCCACGGGGGTCCCGTGGCGACCTTCCACGAACGTCTGGTGCCACTCGTCGGTGGCCGCGTAGGCGGAGGCTATGAGCAGCGCGAGCAGGATGGCTCGACCCGGGCTGAGCACCGTCCGCAGAGGGCGCCAGAGGAGGAAGCAGAGCAGCCCGTACTCAGCGAAGTGCACGACCTTCCGGAGCACCAGGTCGAGCGTCCCGAGGCCCGAGCTGAGGTCCGGTTGGGCCGAGAAGAAGAAGATCAGGGCCATCAGCGCGAACGGGGGTAGCCAGAGGCCCGCGCCGCGGTTCAGAGACATGCGCATACCGTAGAGTGGGGCGCCGGTGCTGGTCATCACCACGAAGTCCCCGTATGCGGTACGAGCTCTCGCCGAGCTGGCCCGCCGCGGCCGCGGCGCGCCGGTCCCGATCGGAGAGATCGCCAGGGCGCGTGACATCCCCGTGCAGTTCCTGGAAGGACTGTTCGCGACCCTGCGCCGAGCCGGGATCCTTCAGAGCCAGCGCGGGGTGAAGGGTGGCTACAACTTCGCCCGCTCACCCTCCGACGTAACGGTCCTCGAGATTGTCGAGCTGCTCGAGGGGGAGCTGGGAGCGGACGCCGCCGAGTCGGGCCCGATCTGGACCGAGGCAGTGGAGGCCACCCGCACCGTTCTGGCGGGCACGACGATCGCCGAGCTGGCAGAGCGCGAGGCCCAGGCGGCCGGCGCGCAGATGTACTACATCTGAACACCCCCGCGGCCTAGAGCCTAACCCCGCATTCCTAAGCCGATCGGGTGCCCATAGCGACCCGTATCGACCCGTAGTTCTGGCGCACGACTGGCGCGAGAACTGGCGCGAGCGCCACCCCTTCCGAACGTCGGAGGGGCACAGGGCTTCTCCAGTGAACGAGGCCCGGCGTCCCCACGCCAGGCCCCGAGAGAGGAGATCGACATGTCCTCGATCTCGCTAGACGATACGGCCTACCTCGGCACAACCTCGAGGCCGGCGTCCGGGCTCACGATCCCGACCACCTGCACACGTTGCGGCTCGAGCCTGGGGGGACGCAAGCAGCGGTCACGCTGGGCCAAGATCGGTAAGGCCCGCTACGTGCGTCCACACGTGGACCTGCCGGTGCGGCAAGCGCCGCACCATCCGCCAGGAGGTCGGCGCTCGGTAGGCGGGCGCACGGCCGGTAGCCCGGCCCACAACCGCACGACCGCCCCCGGCGAACCCGGAGGGTCGCGGAGGAACCGCGACGGCGCAACGCGAGGCCCGATTTCTGGACGTAGAGGACTGGGGCCAGGCGTCCGGTGGTGGAACCCGATGGGACAGCCGGCCGAGATGGCAGAGGCGCTAGGCGGGGGAGCCACCGATGGGAGCCGAGGAGTGTCCCGGTAGCACCGGGATGGACAGAGCCTCGGGGTGAGCGGAGTGCGGAGATGAATTCGTTCTTGGCCCCGGAGGGATGGACCCACCGTGGGCGCACACGGGACACCTAGGAGGGCGGAGCGTTGGGAAAGAGGAGCAGGGACTTTCAGAAGGCTGCGGCTGCGAGGCAGGACGCGGCTTGGCGGGGTAGGCCGGCGACTGATCGTCAGCTGGCGGTGTTGGAGCGGATCGGTGCCCCGCGGTCTGAGTCGATGACGAGGGGCGAGGCGTCGGAGCTCATCACGGCGCATGCGAAGGAGAACCCGGTGTCGAGGCGGGCCTTGAGGCGTGCTCACAGGGCCCGCAAGCGCCAGCGAACCGCTACGGCTAGTGCGAAGTAGGGGGCCGTCACCAGACCTAGCGTGTGCCGCGATGGTTTGTCCTAGCTGCCTCAACACCGTCACGCGTGTCCTCGAGACCCGCGGGTCGGGCTCCGCGGTGCGCCGCCGCCGCGAGTGCACCTGTTGCGGCAAGCGCTTCACGACCTACGAGTCGTCCGGCAAGCCGGCGCGCGACCCCATGAGGGCTGTGGCGTGACCTGGGGGCCAACCCGCACCCCTCTACAGAAGCGGTCGGGCTACTCCGACAGCGCCACAGCTTCGAGGGCTTAGAAGCTGTGGTCGTGGATCTGTTGCGACTGCGGCGGCGGCCCCGACTGCAGGTCGATCCCGTGCACGTCCTGGACGCGCTCCCGAAACCATTGGTGGAACGGGTCCTCCGACGATGCGACCCCTTCCATGGCCCGCGCAATGTCGTCAGCTTCCATGTACACGACCGCGACCGTGCCGGCCGGCGTCTCCTGATGCCAGACCGCATGCCGGGTGACTCCGAGCTGCTTCCACGACGTCTCGTAGCCCTCGCGGCGAGGACCCGTCATCTCTTTCATCCAGTCAAGATCGGCCTGCTCCTTGCCAGGCAGAACCGGGACGACAAAGCCCACAGCAGGCATGGAACTCTCCTCAATTGGGTGCGGCGCGAGCGTAACCGTTGCGACTCCCGCCTGCCACACGTGCTCCTACGACATCGGCTATTCCGACAGCCCCACGGCTTCGAGGGCCTCGAGTTCGCCGGGGTAGGCGATGGCGGCGCCGATCTTGCCTTCGCGCAGCGTCCAGACGACGGAGTAGCTCTGGTTGACCGGGACGCCGCTCCCGTGCCCTATCAGCCGGTAGTCAACCGCCATAACGAGGTGCTCGCCGATGGTTGCCACCTCGCGTGCGGACCCTTCCGCTGTGCGCCAACTCTCCGCCGTCCTCTCCGCCCACGCCCGAAAGCCCGCATGGCCATGAAAGACGACCCCGTCCAACAGATGCGAGGGCGGGCGCAGGTCCAGATCCTCCGTGAGGAAGCTGACGGCCGCATCGACATCGCCCCTATTGAAGGCTTCAAGAAAGGCGTGCACGACCTCCACGTTCTCCTGCGACATCGCCTACTCCGACAGCCCCACGGCCTCGAGGGCTTGGTCCTTGCTCTGGAACATCTGGATTCGAGCGATCAGGCCATCGCGAAAGGCCCACAGGTTCGCGACCTGGGCTTCGGTCTTGATGCCGCTTGCCCTCCCTTCGCCCCGGAAGACGTTGACCGTAATCACGCGTCCGTCGCCGCACTCGATCACCTCTGCGAAGTCGATCACGACTTTCCCCCATGCATCCCAGACGGTCCTCCACATCTGGATCGCTTCGACCGGTCCCAGATAGACGCCCCTGAAGGGCCCACGCGCGGCCGAGAAGTCGATTTCGACCGCGTCGTGGAGGCAGCCGGCGGCGGCATCCACGTCCTGCTGTGCCCAAGCCTCCCGCCAGCGGTGCAGCACGTCCACGTTCTCCTGCGACATCGGCTACTCCGATACTCCCGCGGCCTCAAGGGCTTCGGATCTGTTGAGGCAGGCCACTCGCTTGGCTATCTGCCCGTCTCGAAGCCAGAACGCCGAGAAGACCCGCATGTCGACCCGCGCTCCGCTGCCGAGGCCGGAGGCGGTCAGGTGCTCCATCACAACTACGACCGGATCAGCGTCGTAGAGGACCTCGTCAATCGAGAGCTCGAACTCCGCCCACGCCTCGCGGATGTCGTAAACCCACTCTTCGAGCGCGTCAGCACCTCGGTAGACGGGCTGAATCCCTGCGAAGCCACCGGTGGTGCCCCACTCCACGTCGTCGGCTGCCAGCCCGCTCAGGGTGGCGGTATCGCCAGATGCGAAAGCCTCCAGCGCCCGACACACCAGTTCCACGTTCTCCTGCGACATCGCCTACTCCGACAGCCCCACCGGTTGGAGGACCTTGGCTATCGGGTGACCGTCCCGGTAAAGGTCTCCCGTCCCTCACCGCGTCCCGACTCCGACTCAGACACCGCTCTCATCCGGCCCCCACCGATGAGCCCCTCAAAGCCGACGAGACCCCTCACGACCTTCCAATCTCCGCGTTGCTTCACGCCGGGTGGCGTTACGGTGAAGCGAATCGTCAGGGTGCCGCCAGGGCAGCGAAACGTCCTCACCACTGACTCGATTGGGGGCTCCCCAGCCGCATCGGCAAAGCTTCCGCCGGCGCAGAAGGCCGAGTCGCCGATGGTGGACCCGGACAGGACCTCGCCCGTCGTTTCGCCCTCCGCATTGACGGGAGCGAGGTGCGTCTTGATCAGGATCGGTTCGTGTCTATGTGTGGGGGTCGTCGAAGTAGTTCTGACGTCCGAGGACGCAGTCGTCCCGCCCTCGTCTCCGTCCTCGTCGCCGCAGGCCGCAACGCCGAGAAGACAGACCATCAGCAGCACCGGGAAGGTCGTCTTGAGGTTGACCATGGTCCGAACCTATCCGCGAGGCCGCTGTGCGGTCAACCGGCGGATTCAACGCTTCTCGACATCGCCCGCCGAGTATCCCGCCTGGTCGCGGGAGGGTCCAGAAAGGGGGGAGGCCCGCCGTTTGGCGGGCCTCCGAATTCGAGTCCTGCTTGTTGCGCCCTGGGTTAGCGGCGGTGGGGGTCGACGTAGATGTTGTCGATCTGCCAGGAGCCGTGGTCGCTGTCGTTGGTGAAGCGCAGCGCGACGGGGCGGCCTCCGGCGAACTTGCCGCCGCGGTCGGGCGACATCTTGACGTCGTCGGTTGCGTGCCAGCCGTCCTTGCGCTTGGCCTTGAACTTCTTGGCCCCGTGCCAAGTGGCCTTCTTCTCCTCGGCCTCGGGGTAGAGCACCTCGACCTCGAGCTCGGAGTCCTTCTCCTCGCCCTGGATGGCGACGAAGCGCATCGTCGGCCAGTTCAGGTCGACGCACATCGTCGGGCTCGTCGCGGACGCCCCGGCGGGCAGGACGAGCGAGCTGTTGTCCGCTGCGCCCAGAGCGCCTCGGAGGTTGAACGGGTCGTTTCCGGCGACGACGCCGGCGCCGGCCTCGAGCGACCAGCCGGCGTGCGAGCCGTCCTCGAACGAGCCACCGGGGGCCAGAACGTAGTCGCGGGAGTCCTTGAACGACAGGAACGGCTGCTCGACCAGCGGGGCCTCGCAGGTTGCCCGCGAGGCGCTGGTCGTCTCGGCCTCCTTGGCCGAGGCGTTCCCGGCGAAGGCCATCAGGCCAACTGCCGCAACTGCGAATACACGCGGCGCACGAGCGCGACCGCGAAGAGTGGAAGTGAATGCCATGACTCGAATCTCCTTGAAGGTGTGGTCCGAGTCGGCGGCCGAGCTATCTCGTTTTTGAGACCTCTGGCTTTGCGTCCCCGCCTCACGACGGGTTTGCCTTTATCGACTACTTGCTTGCAAAGAAGATCGGGGCCAGGGGTGTCCAACTTGAAAAACATGCTGAACGGCTGGACACCTTCCAGGAGGAGACCGGGTGGGGGGTCTCCACACCCCAGTCCCATGGGGACCGGCGAGTACAGGGTCGGCGCGCGCCTGGTGGTGGGCAGGTGACACAGGCCCACGTCACGTTCAGGGCGTCAGAGGTCTTGGTGGCCCGTCTTGACCGGCTGGCTGAGGCCACGGGTTCGTCGCGTTCGGCGGCGATCAAGCGGGCGATCCTCGAGGCGAGCATCACGCCGGCCGAGGCAGGGACCGTCCCTGACGAGCATGAGGTTCTGGTGCTGTTGAGCGAGGCGGCCCGTGGCGGCAACGTGACTGCGATGCGCGAGCTGCTCGCCTACCACCGCGAGCGCGAGCAGGTTCGAGAGCCGGATGCGATAGATGCCCTTGACGAGCTCGCCAGGTGGAGGGGTGGCACCCCCCTTGCCGACCGGCTGGGAGAGAACCGGTGAATGCTGCCACTCGCGGTCTTGGTGAGTCCGGGAGCGGATGGGATCTTCGACTTGGCGCTCTGCGCCAGGGACGTTCGCTGGCAGCGTGCCCGCTTCCGACCAGCCTGCGGGGTCCTGCGTCCCGTGGCGGAGCGGGCACGCGCCCGGCGTCCTGCCAACACCTACCCACGACCAGGAGGGGCGCCTTGAACAGGCCACCTGATGAACGGCCGCCCGAGGTGGCCGAGGACCCGGCAACCGCGCACGGCCTCACGCTGGCCGAGCTGATCGGCGTGAACATCGAGCGCAAGCGCGACCAGACGGCCGCGACCTTCGGCATCACCGGAATTGACTCGCCGGGGGAGCGAGCGGTGGGCGCAACGCCTGACCCAGAGGAGGGCCCCGATGGCGACGACTGACATCGCAACCGAACTCGCCGGCCGCCAGGCGAAGGTGTCCGAGGCCGAACAGGTGGTGCGGGAGGTTGAGGCCCAGGCCCGCGAAGCGGCCAACCGGCTCGAGCTTGCGAGCCGCGAGTTCGCGGCGCTGCCGCCCGACCAGCTTGACGAGACCGGCAACCCGAAGCCCAAGACCGAAGCGGCAAGGCTGGCGGCCCAGATTAAGGCGCGGACGGCCTCGAGCACCTCAGCCAGCGTGGCCTTAGGTCGCTCGAGACAGAACCGCCCGAGCCAGCGCACCACCGCCCGTTCGTAGACGGCCGGCTCCGCGTCCCTGAGCAACACGCAGATCCGAAGGGCATCAGGCAGCGGGGGTGCGTGGGGGAGCTCGGCCGCAGCTGCGCGGATCAGCAAGAGGTTCCCTGTGGCGAGGGCACGCTTGAACCGGACGTAAGATCCCCCCTGCGAAGTCACCCGAACGCATGTTCGCATCCGGGTCAAGCGGATCAGCCGGTTGGTCGATGCTCCCGTGTGGCAACGATTCCGCCGGAGCTCGCCGCCCAAGCCGTGTCGCACCCCTGCGAGCGGTGATCCTTAAGCGGCTGGGCGAACAACGTGGCTCAGCAACATCGATCGCAAACGAGCTCGGGATAGACCACAAGCTCGTCGCCTACCACTTCGAACGTCTCCGAGAGCTCGGGGCGATCGAGCAGACCGGCGAGGGGCCGCAGACCCGTGCGGGGCGGCGTGAGCACTTGCACCGCGCCCTTTGGCGGGTGCGGGTCGAGGCGGAACGGGTCGAGTAGATCCCTCGAGGGGGGCTAGCGGCCTCCCTCCTCGTCAGCCATACCGAGGATGTCGTCGCGGGACATCTGACCGACCATGTCGGGATGGTCCGAGAGGACGTGCGCTTCAACGTTGGCGACAAGTTCGTCGTCGGTAGCCCCCCGAACAACCGTCCCGCATGTGCAGTTGACGACCTTCGACATCGCAGATCTCCCTCCGGTCGGATCCCGAGCGATCCTATCTCCGCGAGCTGTTCGTCGGGGGCGGGGTCCGGCGCTAGGCCGCCCGGGCGACAGAGGGTGTGCGGCCCGCGGGCCGCTTGCAGCGCGATCAGGCTGCTTGTTGGTCGCTTCGTTGTTAGGTGTGCAACCCCACGCATGCCAGCATCGACGACGGCAACACCCACTTCAGCCTGCTCGCGATCGACGCCCAGTAGCAAAGGGGGATACTCGGCGGGTGATGTCGCAGGAGAACGTGGAGATTGTTCGCCCCATCTACGCCGCCTGGGAGCGGGGCGACTTCACCTCGGCCGATTGGGCGCACCCCGACATCGAGTTCCTGGCCCCCGACAGCTTCGATTCCGGCAGCGCGACGGGGCTCGCCGAGCTGGCAGCGCTGTGGCACAGGTGGCTTGAGGCTTGGGAGAGCTACCGCGTCGAAGTGGACGAGTACCGCACGCTGGACGACGAGCGCATCCTGGTACTCATGCGCCATTGCGGGCGGGGCAAGACAAGCGGACTGGACGTCGGGCAGACGGGGGCGAACAAGGCCGGGGCGAATCTGTTGCACGTCCGCGACGGCAGGGTCACGAGGCTCGTCCTCTACTGGGACCGCGAGCGTGCGCTCGCCGACCTCGGCATCTCGGAGTAGACGGCTTTCCCGACAAGGCCGAGGCCCTCGAAGCCGTGGGGCTGTCGGAGTAGGCGGTGTCGCAGGAGAACGTGGACGTTGTGAGGCGTGCCTTCGAGGCGTACAACCGGGGTGACCTCGCGGCGGTCCTCGAACTAGTTGACCCAGCCATCGTCATCGTGCAGCCGCTCGAACTCGGCGGCACCACCCAACATGGACACGCCGGAGTGGTCGAAGCGTTCGGAATGTGGCCGGAGGAGTGGGACGACTATGAGGCCGACGTGGTGCAAACCATCGACGCCGGCGAGCACGTCGTCTGCGTCGTGACGACCCGCGGCCGAAGCCGAGAGACGGGGATGGAGTTGGATGCCAAGTTCTCGTTCGTGATGACCGTTCGGGAAACCAAGATCGCCTGCTGGCGGCTGTGCGTTCATGAGCAGGCAGCCCTCGAGGCCGTGGGGCTGTCGCAGTAGCCCGCTTATTGGGCGCGCTCCTTCCGTGCGGCGGCGGCGATCAGCTCCTGGCCGCGCCGGTCCACCTGGGCGAAGTGCCGGTGACAGGACCACAGTCCGTCGCCCCACGGGCTCGGTGCAGCCGCGCATGATCACGCTGGCGAGCCCGGCGTGGCAGCGGCCATCGGGCTCAAGGTGCATCGCTGATTAGCTGGCCGCGCGCAACCCCCGGTTCCCTCGAGTCATGAGCGGCCGGTGGATAGCGAATCGGGCTGCTCGTGGCTGCCGTGGTAGCGGGCGCGCGCGTACCGCGAATGCGCTGAGCAGGCTCCGTAGGCCTGGCTCAGGCTGATCGAGGTCCGAGCCACCAGATGAGATGCAGGCGCAGCGGGCTACTCCGACAGCCCCACGGCTTCGAGGGCGTCGGCGCGGTTCCAGTAGGAGTCGTACCTGACGATCTTGCCGTCGCGCAGTGTGAACAGGTCCGCGAGTTCGGTCTCCATGGGCACCCCGCTCTGCTTGCCCCGCACAGTTTGCCGCGAGAGCACAAGCACGCGGTCCCCGCTGAGGTCGATGATGCGCTCGGCTTCGATCCGCAGGTCCGAGAGCGGCTGGAGATACTCGCGCACCGCTTTCCAGAACTCATCGAGACCGACCCACCGCCCCTCCATATCCGGGGTTTGTGCGCCGATGCGCGGTCGAAGGCATCGGTGAGAAGTCGCCGGTGGCCCACCGCTCGTAGAGCCTGCGCACGGTCTCTACGTTGTCCTGCGACATTGCCCGCCGAGTATCCCCCGCCGCGCACCCGACGTGTGGTTTCAGCCAGCCGGCTGGGCGTCTCTGACGAAGTAGTCGCCCGTCCCGGGTTCCGAGTGGAGCTGGCCGGTCGGTTCGATCGGGCACTCGGAGGCGGCAGTCTGGCGGAGCTCGTACAGGACCAGGTCTTCGCCCTGGCCGTTCGTGTCGGTGACCCAGACGCGCCCGTAATCACTCGGCCCCGGCCACCCAGGTGGCGCCTTGACGCCGATTGTGGCCCGACTTCCCTCTACGTTCAGGCAAGTCAACTCCCACTCGTAGGTAGCCTGTCCGCCGCCCTCGAGGGTGTCCGAGGTGACAACGCTGTAGTTCCCATGGAGGTTCCCGCCGGAAGGGCCGCGGTAGGCATCGAAGATGCTGACGATCGTCGTGCAGTAGGGCGGGAAGCCGCTGAAACAGGTTGTGTTTGAGTAGCGGCCGGTCAGCGAGTCCTCGTTGAGTGTCGTGAAGGTCTGATCCTTCCCGCAGACGCGACGCTCGTCGTCGTCTTGGGCGCACATCTGGACGTGGTACGCCGTGCCAGGGTCGAGGCCACGCAGCACCTCGGACACCGGCTTGCCCTCGTCGCCTTCGATTTCGACGGACTTCGTCGGCGTCTGGGAGCCATAGCTGGTCGTGGTGCCATACCGGAACCAGTAATCGGTGGTCCCGCCGGTCGAGCTGAAGACTGTGCCGGAAAGGGTCGCGCCGGCGCCCGTCACGTCGCTCGGAGGCCCCGCGGCGCCAACCGCACAGCCCGGCAGCAGTACCGCGGTCGCAGCGATAACGATCAGAAGCCTTGGAGCGATGGCGCGAGCCTAATTGACGGCTAGCGGGCTACTCCGACAGCCCCACGGCTTCGAGGGCCTCGGCACGGCTGTCCGCTCCGAACTCGCGCATGCGCACCACCTTGCCGTTCCGCAGCGTGAAAGACGTTGTAGGCGGACTGTTCGGCAGGGATTCCGCTGGGCTTGCTCCGGCCGCTCCAATGCAGCAGGACGACTACGTGGTCGCCGGCGTCGATTTGCTCGCGGACGGTCATCTGCACGCCGTCCCACATCTCCGTCCAGCGCCCGACGGCCTCGAGCACGGCGTCGGGCCCGACGGCCGGCTCGGGCTCTTCAATCTGGCTCCACTCGACTTCGGGGTCGAGAATCGCGACCACCGCCTCGAGGTCTTCACGGGAGAACGCGTCGAAGCTGCCGAGGACGATCTCCACGTTCTCCTGCGACATCGGCTAATCCGCCAGCCCCGCGGCCCCGAGGGCACCCTGCCACGTGGAGAAGTACCGGCTACAGGCGAACAATCCGTCGCTGAACTCGGAGAAGACGGCCCCGATCTGCGCGTTCACCGAGGTACGAGAGCCTCTGATCCGGCCGGTCATGTCGAGGAGGGCAACCACAGATTCGCCCGCGTCGCGAATGTCGCAGACTTCGAAGCCGAAGTCGTCGAAGTTCTCAGCCCACTGCCCGGCGAGCTTTCGGAACCCGTCGGGCCCGTGGTACTCGGCGTCATCGGGCCACCCAGGCATCGAGTGGATAACTGCGTCTGGTGCGGCGAACAGGACCGCGGCTTCGACCCCTGCTCCGCAAACGCAGCGAAGGCCCGGCGGACATGGTCCACGTTCTGTTGCGTCATCGCCCGCCGAGTATCCCCCGCCGCACACCCCGGCCGCCAGGGGCCGGTGCCGAGACGACTACCGTGCGGGCTACTTCAGAGCCCCACGGTTTCGAGGGCCTGTTGTTGGTCGGAGTAGAACTGAATGCGGCAGACGTGGCCGCCCTTGAGCGTGCAGAGTGCCGCGTAGTCCATCTGCACGGGAACGCGGCTGCCCTGTCCGAAAGGCCCGCTGCCAGCACAGCACAAGCAGGCGGTCGCCATCGACCACGAGGTACTCGTCCGCCCCGGCTTCGAATCGTTCCCAGCCCGCATACCACGCCTCCAAGAAGCGGCGCACGCCGGCGTGGCCGACATAGAAGTCGTCCTCCGGCCATCCCTCGAAGCTCGTGGTGTCCCACTCCGCTGCTCGGTCGTGCGTTGCGGTGACCCCGTCGATGTCGCGGCTGACCCACGCTTCCCACAGCCGGCGCACGATCTCCACGTTTTCCTGCGACATCGCCCGCCGAGTATCTCGCGCCGCCCACCGCGGCCGCTAGGGACCGCGATTCGTCCCCCGTGTGGGGGTTGTTGCTTCTCACGATGCGACAAAGTTGTCCACACCTCGGTAAGGTCGGGGTGTGGGCAAGCTCCGTTCACATGACGCGGCCAAGGCAGTCGGCCACCCGTTGCGGGCGAGGATTCTCGAGGCGCTCGCGGGCGAGCCGCGTTCGCCGAACGAGCTGGCCGTCGAGTTCGGCGAGCCGCTCGGAAACGTGAGCTACCACGTCAGTGTGCTGCGCGACCTCGAGGTGGTCGAGCTTGTAGCCACTGCCCCGCGCCGCGGCGCTGTCGAGCACTACTACAGCGCTAGGTGGCGCGTCCGCCTCGAAGTCGAGCCGCTGGAAGCAAGCCGGGCCCAGCCCTCAGTAGCCGGCGCCCGCTAGCGACTGAGGGCGCACCAGGCTGTGCAGGTCGTGGACCTCCGGTTCGGGCCAGCTGGTGATCCGGTCTCCGACGAGCATGAGGGTCGCCGGACGCAGCCGCTCTCCACGAAGCGGTCGTGATCCTCGAGTGTTCCACACATCAAAGACCCGCATACGACCGTCGCCGGTCACGGCGGCGGGTGGAGACCAATCCCGGCGGCGGTTCATCGTGAAACCGGATGGCCAGGGCGAGGTGTCGTACTCCTCACGACAGTCGTGTACTGCACGACAACTGGCATGGGGGTTCCCCGCTTTCGGCCCAAATGGGCATCGCACAAGCAGATCGGCCTAACCCCCGGAACATCTCCGACCCGCGACTCCTCGGTTCAAGCCTAGACCGGATTCGGTGTCCCATCTAGGGCTACTCCAGCCCCACGGCCTCGAGGGCTTCGTGCAGGTGTTGGTAGAGGACGATGCGTTCGATGGCGCCGTCACGGAACACCCACAGGTTGGTCGTGTCGGCCTTCACCCTGATCCCGTCCCTGCCCAGGAAGTGGATGGTCATGGGCATTACCACGCAGTCACCCGCTTCGATGAAGTCCTGAGGCTCGAACTGAACGGACTCGAAGGTGGCGTTGAGCTCCTCGAGGAATCCGCGTATCTGCTCACGCGGGTAGACACCCCGATAAGGACCGAGCGCCCGCGAGAAATCGAGCACAAATCCCGGAGCGCCATGCTCGAGCGCGGCCTGGAAGTCCTCGCGGTTGTACGCCTCCACAAAGGCGCGGGCGGTAGCGACGTTCTCCTGCGACATCGCACGCCGAGTATCCCGCCTCGGCTAGAGGTCGTGGGCGATGACGGTGACGTTTTCGCAGTCGGCGGCGACGGTGTCCGCCGGGTTTGCGCGGACGGTGTCGCGGCCTGCGCCGCAGATGACGGTGTCGGGCGCCCCGTCGGCTGCGGCTTGGATGAAGTCGCGGCCGGGCCCGGCGTCGATCTGGTCAGGCCCGAGCCCGCCGACGATGAAATCGCGGCCCGGTCCGCCGTCGAACCTTCCTGCCCGGTCGGATCCCTCGCCGCTGAGGTGGACGGTGAGCGCGTCGCTGCCCGGCCCGCCGGTCAGCCGGGCGCACGCGTAGCCGAGTAGACGATCAGAGCCGGAGCCACCGTCCAAGCTCGAGCAATCAGAGCCGTGCCTGGTCTCGCTCAGGACGTCCTTGCCCTCTTCCCCGTACAGGTTGCTCGCATACCTGCCGCCGCCTTGGATTTGGTCGTGTCCGGGGCCGCCGTGGGCGATGCCGGCGTTCCCGGTGAGCCTGATCTGGTCCGCTCCCGGTCCGCCATAGGCCCAGGCGATCTCGCCGTCGTTCACGAGGGTGTCCCGTCCGGCCTCGCCGTAGACGGTGCTAGAGCCAAAGCTGACCAACCTGGCCTGGTCATTGCGGTCACCGAGGAAGGCCGTCTGGTTGAACCAGATGTCGCACCCGAAAGGCGTCGCCTGCCGGCAACCCGGTCCGGCCACCAGCGGCGCACCGAGGTCGGTCATGACCTGTGGCGTAACGAAGTTGTGGATGGTCGTGTCGTTGACCTCGCCGGGGGCGGCCGTGAAGACGAGGAAGCGCGTGTCGACGCTGACCGTGGCGGCCGGTGTCGTTGCCGGCAGCAACAGCACTCCAGCGGCCACGAGCACCGTGGATGCGAGCATGCGACTGAGGTTCCGCATCACATCTCCTGTTGGGCGTCGCGGGTCGGCGGGACCCTACGTTCGCCTCGGTGCTCCGCGCAACCGTGACCCGACTTCTGGCTAGGCGCTGGTTCGCCGGGCTACTTGGATAGCCCCACGGCTTCGAGGGCTTCGACTCGCTCTGTGAACTCGTCCATGCGCACGATCTCGACGTTCTCCTGCGACATCGCCCGCCGAGTATGGTCGCTCGCATGCCTGAGGTCGCACGGTCGGAGATCGTGGATGTGTTCCGGGAAGGCTTCGAGTGCTGGAACGCCGGCGAGCTGGACCTGATGCAGGAGCTTTACGCCGAGGATCCCGAGCTCGACATGAAGGCGGTCTTCACCGATACGACTCCCTTCTGCGGCCGAGAGAGCATGCGCCGCCAGTGGGACGCCATGTGGGAGGCGTGGGAGGGGGTCAGGATGGACCCGCTCGAGGTCTTCGACCTGGGTCGGAGTCGCTACGCGGTGGATCTCCGCTGGTGGGGGAAGGGCAAGCGCAGCGGCGTCGAGGTGGACCAGCGCCTGGGCTGCCTCTACACGATCCGTCCGGGGGACCACAAGGTGATCCGGCTTCAGCTGTTCCCGAGCGTGGAGGACGCGCTGAGGTCCGCGGCAGCCACGGACGCCGTCGCCTAGTCCGGCTGGCGAGACCCGTCGACCAGCGCTTCCAGCGCGGCTTCGCGAGCGTCGTGGCCGTTCCACAGCTCCACTCGGCTGACCTTGCCGCCGCGCACGGTGTAGAGGTACGCCCAGCGCTCCTCGACGGGGACCCCGCTGCCCCTTCCTCGCCCGTGGTGGTCGGCGAGGACGAAGACGCGATCCCCGACACCGCGCGACTCCACGATGTCGAACCGGTAGTCGCGGCCGAACTGCCTGAACCAATCTCCGAACCACTCCCCGACGGCCGCCTTCCCGGTCGCCGCGTTGCTGAGCGGACCCACCTCGCCGTGGAGCGCGAGCGTCACGTCCTCCGCGTAGGCGTCCATCACCGAACCGAAGTCGCGCGAGTTCGTGTCCTCGAACTGCTTGAGCACGACCTCCATGGTTTCACCCGCCATCGCAGGCCGATTATCTCTCAGCCCGCGGAGGGCCCTGCGTTTCGCGAGTTCGGCGCCGGGCATCAGAAGCCGCTCATGAACGCACCCCGCAGCTCACCCATCCCAAAGTCCCCGCGAGAGCGTCGTGTACGGCGTGCCCCGGGGCTGGACGCGGTCCGGCGTGCCCTGGCTGCCACACGGCGGCGCCGTGACAAGGGGACACGTCCCGAGGACCGCCGGCCATGACCACGCGGCGTTACGCCAACTACCGCCGCGCTCTCGAGTTGATCGCCGCCATCGGCGAACCCGGTTCGCCGGACGCCCCGCCGAAGTCGTTGCGCGAGCTCTCCGAGGAGTTCCTGCTGAGCCGGGCCGCCTCGATCGCGGACTTGGAGGACGAGACCGACGACCTGGCCACCACTTTGACGCACATGACCCGCGCCGGCATGGTCGGCGTGGAGACGGCCACCCGTCTCTGGCGCATCATCCTGGCGTGCGGGCCGCCCGACGGCGTGCCGAGCACCGACTTCCCGGGGCATGGCCGAGGTAGTTCCCGAGGGGCACACGCGGCATGAGCCAGCTTCTGAGCACGGCCACAAGCGTGCTGCTCCTTGCGGCCGACACGGGATCGGGGCGAGGAGACAACCCGAGCGATGCCGGCGGCGTCCTCATCGTGGTCGGTATCGCCGCGGCGGTGATCGCTCTTGCCGCGCTGGGAGCCTGGATCGTCCTCACGAGGCGCGGTCGGGCCCCGTAGCGGCCCACGGCTTTCTCTAGCTCGCCCGTTCCGCTCGTTCCAGCTCGGCAGCCGCGGACGCCGACTCCGCCTCGGCCTGGTCCAGGTCGGCCTGGGCGGCCACGAGCCGCTCCTGGGCGCGCGCGGCGGCGTCGCTTCGCTTGTCGAGCTCGCGCCGGGCGGCGTCGGCGCGCCGGGCGGCCTCGCGAGCGGCCACCTGCGCCTCGGTCACGCGCTTGCGCTTGGCGGCGTCCTGCTTGCCCGCGGCACGGGATGCTCGGCGCGGGGAGCCCGTGGGCGCCGTGAACGGGCCGAGCCCCATCGGCTCGTGGTCGCCCGTCAGCCGGCCCTGCTCGATCGCCGTGCGCACCTCGTCATCACCGGCAGCCGCGTGCAGGGAGTTGCGCACGCGCTCGAGGGCCGCCTTGCCGGCCTTCTCTCCGAGGAGGGCGGTGGCCTCGCGGGCGGCGGCCGTCACGGCCTCGCGCTCCGCGGAGCCCGCCTTGCGGAGGGCGGCGCCGGAACCGCCGCCGAGCGCGCTCTCCTGAGCCTTCCTTAGCTGCCGGCCGGCGTCGAGCACGCTCTTGAGCGCGGGCGCTCCGCCGTGTGAGAGCTGGTTGATCGCCCACGCGGCGGCGGTGGGCTTGCGGAGCCGGCCGACCTCCTCGGCCGTGTCGCGATCGCCTGACCGCCGCAGCTCCTTGGCGAGCTCGTTTCGCAGAGCCGTGAACTCCTCGAGCGGCGCGCGGTAGAGGCCGTCCACCCGTCGCTCGACGCGGGCCTTCGTCGGCACGGTCTAGCCGATCGTGGCCGCGGGAACACGAACCACGTGCTCGAGCCAGCGGCCGAACACCGCGCGGGCCAGCGGCACGGTGGTGGCGGCGTTCGCCTCCACCTCGGCCACGAGGCGCTCGAGGGCGCCCGGGCCCAGGATCGCCTCCAGGCTCTCGGCATAGGCGGGCACCTCGCCCCACGCGTCGGCCAGCGCGGGGGAGACCTCCAGGTGGAACTGGAGCGCATACGAGCGCTTGTAGACGAACGCCTGGTTCGCGTACTCGGGCGAGCTGGCCAGGAGCGTGGCGCCGGCCGGAAGGTCGAAGGTGTCGCCGTGCCACTGGAGCGTCGGGAAGGTCCGCGGGGCATCCCCGAACACGGGGTCGCCGCTCGCGGCGTCCGTCAGCTCCACCGGCAGTACGCCCACCTCCGCCTGCGGGCCCGGATAGACGGCGGCTCCCAGAGCCGAGGCGAGCAGCTGGGCGCCGAGGCAGACTCCCCACACCGGGTGCCCGGCCTGGGCTGCCTCGCGGATCAGGCGCTTCTCGGCCACGAGCCAGGCATGCGCGTCTTCCTCGTATGCGCCCATCGGACCGCCCATGACCACGAGCCCCGCGAACTCGCGCCAGTCCGGGAGCGGATCTCCCTCGTCGAGCTCCACGCGCACCAGGTCGAGGCCACGCGCGCGCAACTCGTCCTCGAACGCCGCCGGCGGCTCGCAGGCGATGTGCTGCAGCACGAGCAGGGTGGAATTCACGCCGGGACAAGGTACCTGCCGTGGCGCGTGAACCTCGCGTCCATCCCCTCCGTAACACGGAACGGTGCTCCAAACGATCCTCACCCTTGCCACCCGAGGCTTTAGCCGGCGAACACAAACGCCGAGAAGAGTCCTGATGGCCACGACCGAGCGGCCGCCCACATCAGTGCTGGATTCCGGCGGCGACGCCGAGACGCGCGGCCTCGACGCGTACCGCCTGGACGCCTACATCCCGGAGCGCCTGGTCGAGGAGATGTGCGACGGCCGGATGCTCGGCCGCCTGCTCGCTCGCAAGCTCGGCCGCAAGGTCATTCCGCGCAGGCTTGCCAAGCCGGACACCGAGACGGTGGTCACCTCCTACGGCGGCATCGCCGTGTTCGACCGCCCCGAGCTGCACAAGGGCGGCATGTCGTTCGGGCAGGACTTCCCCCGCGTGCTCAACGAGCTGGGGGTGGGTCGCTGCAAGCGCATGTTCGAGTACTGCGCCGGCCCCGGCTACATCGGCTACTCGCTGCTCGCCGCCGGCTGGTGCGAGACGCTCGCGCTCGCGGACGTGAGCAGCAACGCCGTGGCTGCAGCCAGGCGCACGGCGGCCTTCAACCGCTTGGACGAGCGCGTGGCGGTCTACGAGTCCGACGCCCTCGACCAGATCCCCGCGCACGAGCGCTGGGACCTCGTGGTGGCGAACCCGCCGCACTTCCTCCCGGAGGCCCTGGGCGCCGAGGACATACAGGTCTTCGACAGGGACTGGGGCGTCCACGCTCGCTTCTACGAGTCCGTCAAGCAGCACATGGAGCCGGGCGGTCTCGTGGTCATGGTGGAGAACGTGGCGGGGTCGGACCCGCGCCTCTTCGACCAGATGATCACCGCCGGCGGCGGGGTACCCGTGACGGCCCACCTCGGGACCGACCACCACGGGGAGCCGAACGGGCTCTACTACCAGGTCAGCCAGTGGTGACAGTGCACGGCCTTCACGCGCCGAGGCGGCGCATTTCCGCCAGGCCCCGATAGATCCGCCCACCGGCAGGGAACCACCCTTCAACCGACCGAAGGGCTCGCCGTGCGGACCATCGATGAGACCAATGAAGGCGTGCGACTCGCCTGTGAGGCGTGTGGCGCTCACCAGACGCTCGAGCACCCCGATCATGCGGCGCTCCTGAGGCGCGGGCACCGCGTGGAATGCGACGTCTGCGGCGCGTGGGACGAAGTGCCCGCGCAGCCGGCGGCCGCGGCCGCCTGAGCCGTCTCAGACGCTCAGGGACTCAGCTCCGGGAACCGGGCGGTCATGCGCTCGGCAGCGCGCGTCGCTGCGGTGGTCTGACCGTCCGCGTGAGCCAGGTCGAGCGCCCAGTAGAAGTAGTACGAGGTGTGCGTGAACATCTGCGCGCCGAACTGCACGTACGGCACGTGTCCTGCGCCCTCGTACCGCTCGAGGAAGGGGAGCTTGCCGGCCGCCCGCAGCGCCTTGACCGTGTCGGCCGACCACGAGTAGGGCACGGTCCGGTCCGCGGTTCCGTGGAAGAAGATCCCCTGGGTGTCGCGCGCGTCCACGAAGAACCCCCCGATGATCCCGCCAGAGATCGAGGCGAAGGCCCGAACATCCTGCGGGAAGCCCGGGTTGCCGCTCTCGCCCGCGTCGTTGGCGCGCAAGCCCACCAGCGTCGCGGTGATCCCGCCGGCGGACTCGCCGCCGATCGCGATGCGGTCGGGATCGATCCCATAGGTGTCGGCGTTGGCGCGGAACCAGCGAACCGCGGCCTGCGCGTCGTGCTGGGCGTCGAACACCGCGGCGGCGCACTCGCCGCCGAAGCCGGTGCCGGTGCAGCCGTTGGGCGCCGACAGGCGATAGTTGATCGAGGCCGTGACGTAGCCGAGCCTCGCAAACTTGTTGGCGAGGTCGGGAGACGGACCCGAGCGCTTGTCACCGCAGCAGAAGCTGCCGCCGTGGACCCAGATGATCGCCGGGCGCTCGTCCGCCGTGTCGCCGGTGGGCTGGTAGAGGTCGAGCATGAGGGCCTCGGTGTCGCCCTCGACGTTGGTGGCGCTGCCGTACTGGAGGTCGCGGGTGATCGTCACGTCGCTGAAGACCTGGTCGCGATAGCGCAGCGGCTCGTCACCCGGAGGGCGCACGATCGCGCAACCGGTGAGGGCCACCGCCGCCACGAGCAGCGCGACCAGCGCGGCCACACGCCGCGACGTACCGGTCCTGGCCCTGCCACCGACGAATCTCACCCTCGTTCCCCTCCCGTTGTGAACGTCACCCCTCTGGGGCCGCATCATTGGCGATCGGGGTACTGAGGTCAACCCCCATGTGGGATTTGATCTGTTCGGGGAGACCGGTACGTATGAAAGGCGGTCCTGGCTCGAAATCCTCCGGGGGAAGTCTGACGAGCCAGTCCCACCCGAAACAGCGCGTACCCGCGCCCAGGCAGGCTGAACCTTCCGGTTACAGTCGGGCGATGCCAGTTTCGCCGGTGGCACGCTCGGTGCCCGCCAACCTGGCCGACATCGTCGGCGACACGCCAATGGTCCGCCTCGGCCGCGTGGCGCCGGAGTGCGGCGCCGAGCTTGTGGCCAAGCTCGAGGCCTACAACCCCGCGGGAAGCGTCAAGGACCGCATCGGAGTGGCCATGATCGACGCCGCCGAGCACCGCGGCGAGATCGAGCCCGGCCGCACCACGATCGTCGAGTCCACGTCGGGGAACACCGGAATCGCCCTCGCCTTCGTGTGCGCCGCGCGTGGCTACGAGCTGGTGCTCACGATGCCGCAGGGGATGAGTCGCGAGCGCGAGAAGCTCGTGCGCCTGTACGGAGCGGATGTGAGGCTCGTGGAGTCGCTCGGCGGCATGAGCGAGGCGCGCGACGAAGCGCGCCGGATCGCATCCGAGCTCGGCGATGCCTTCATCCCGGACCAGTTCTCCAATCCGGCCAACCCCGAGATCCATCGCCGCACAACAGCCGAGGAGATCTGGCGCGACATGGAGGGCCGCGTGGACATGCTCGTGGCCGGCGTGGGCACCGGCGGGACCATCACGGGCTGCGGCGAGCGGCTGAAGGAGCTGAACGCGGACCTCCAGGTGGTGGCCGTCGAACCGCAGTCCTCGGCCGTGCTCTCGGGAGAGGCGCCCGGCCCGCACAAGATCCAGGGGATCGGCGCCGGCTTCGTGCCCGCCGTGCTCAACCGCGCGGTGATCGACGAGATCGTGACCGTGGACGACGAGGACGCCATCGCCACGGCGCGCCTGTGCGCCCGGCGCGAAGGCGTGCTCGCGGGCATCTCGGCCGGAGCGGCCCTGTGGGGTGCCATCGAGGTGGGCTCGCGCCCCGAGCTGGCCGGGAAGCGCCTGGTCGTGATCATGCCCGACTCCGGCGAGCGCTACGTGAGCACACCCTTCTTCGCGCCCTGATGCTCGGCCTCGGCACACTGGCGCAGGTGGCGCGTGAGCTGCGCGAGGACCTCACCGCGGCCGCGGAGCGCGATCCGGCCGCCCGCAGCGTCGGTCGCTTCGAGATGCTCGCCACCTACGGTGGGGTGCAGGCACTGCTCTCGCATCGCGTCTCCCACGCCCTCCACGAGGCGGGCGTGCCACTCGTGCCGCGCGTGCTGGCCAACGCGACCAGGGTCGTGACCGGCATCGAGATCCATCCTGCGGCGCGCATCGGCCGAGGCCTCTTCATCGACCACGGCTCCGGCGTCGTGATCGGGGAGACGGCCGAGGTTGGGGACGACGTCACGATCTACCAGGGCGTGACCCTCGGCGGCACCGGCTTCCAGCGCGGCAAGCGCCATCCCACCGTCGGCGACGGAACGATCATCGGGGCCGGAGCAAAGCTGCTCGGCCCGATCGACGTGGGCGATGGCGCGCGCGTGGGGGCCAACTCGGTGGTGATCCACGACGTGCCGGCCGACGTGACCGTGGTGGGCAACCCCGGCCACCCGGTGCGCGTGGGCGGCAAGAAGCCACAGGGACCGGACGCCGACTGGGCCCACCTGCCGGACCCGGTGGCCGACGCGATCCGCGGCATGGCCAACCGGTTGAACGGACTCGAGGAGCTGGTGGCGGAGCTCACCGGCCGCAAGCCGGAGGGGGCGGAGGTGCGCCCGATCAAGCCGCGCCGCGGACCGGACTCCACCGGCGGCTGACGGCCGGATCGCATGTCAGTAGTTCACGGTGCGCGTCCTATGGCGTGGCACAGCCTTGTAGCGCGGTAGCCGGCCGCGGTTCCAGAGCCAGCCGTCGAGCACGCGTGGCGGCACCCCGGTGTCGCGGGCGATCAGCTCGCAGGCGTGCAGGGCGCAGGCCCGGATCTCCCGCTCCTGCGGACCGGGCGCGATCAGCTCGCCGGCGTCGATGCGGGAGGCCAGCTCCGGGTGGTAGCTCAGCACCCCGTCCACGCGCAGCACGTGGGGCACCAGGTTGTCGGCGAAGATCGTGAGCCCGTCGAGGTCCTCGAATTCGGTGAGGCCGGCCAGCGCCAGGTCGTTCGCGGTGATCTGTGCGCGCTTGTAGAAGCCCTCGTCGCGGAAGAAGGGCATGCCCTCGGCGAGCGCGGAGGCCAGGCGCTCCGCGGAGCCTCCGGCGGCGGCGACCACGTCGAGGGCGGTGCGCTCACCCAGGAATTGCCCGAGCTGATGGAGCGCCTCGGCGTACAGCGCCATCAGCTCGTGATCCGGGTCCTGGCCGAGCACGGCGGCCAGCTCGCGGGGCTCGAGAGCTTCCAGCTCCGCGTTGGACCAGGGCCCCTCCGCCCTGAAGTGGTCGGTCAGCGCCCAGGCGACGGTGAAGTAGCCCGAGCAGCCGGGGCGCTTGCGCAGCGTCGGGAACCAGCCCGACCCGAAGTTGATCGTGTCGAGCGTGAGCAGGTAGGCCGCCACGTTCTCGTCCGTGCCCTCGAGATAGTGCCGCTCGGCATCGAGCTCCGGCGCGGGGCCGGGCTCCACTGTCGTCAGGCGGTCGAGGTCGATCGTGACCCAGCGAGCCCGGGCGGCGACCTGTTCGCAGGAGCGGCGGATGTCGTCGAATCGCACGGCGCTGAAGTCTCGCCTGTTGGGCCTTCACCAGGGCGCCCCTGAGCGGATAGGGTCGGCCGATCGGAAGACGCGGTCTCGCTCTCATCGCAATGGTGGTCGCCGCCACGACCTCCGGGTGCGCCGTGGGCTTCACGGGCTCACCGTCAGAGGTGTGGGTCAGCGGGGCCACGGTCTCCGGCAAGGTGGCCAGCAGCGTGGGAGGCACCACGTCCTACTGGGTCGAGTTCGGTCCCACCACCGCGTACGGCTCGGAGACGGCGCATCAATCCGTCGTGCTCGAGAAGAACACGCCCCTGGGGGTGGAGGCCCAGCTGCTTGGCCTCGAGCGGGGGACGGCCTACCACTACCGGGTCTGTGCCGCGGACTCGGAGCAGGACCAGACCCGGGGCATCTGCGGGGTCGATCGCCGGTTGGTCACGCAGAGCGTCAACTGCGGCCAGACGGTCACCACCGACGTGCGCCTCACGGGCGACCTGGACTGCTATCAGGGCAGCGGTCCCAAGGAGGGCCCGGGCGGGTTGGTGATCGGTGCCGACGGCGTCGACGTGAACCTTGGCGGATACAACATCCGCGGGGAGATCTTCGTCGGAGGAGGCGACATCAGGGGCATCGACAACTCCGGCGGATACGACGACCTGGTG
This sequence comes from uncultured Thermoleophilaceae bacterium, assembly GCA_963764665.1. Lineage (GTDB taxonomy): Bacteria > Actinomycetota > Thermoleophilia > Solirubrobacterales > Thermoleophilaceae > JACVRW01. The sequence continues at coordinate 140,381 of CAVXTL010000010.1, forward strand.
GTGCGCAACGGCAGCCTCGGGGGCTGGGGCTACGGGATCTACATCGAGGGCGCGAGCCGCAACGCGATCCGTGGCGTCGTGGCACAGGGCTCGCCCACGGGCGTGTTCATCAGCGGCGGGGTCGCAGAACGAGATCCGGAGGAGCGCGATAATCGGCCGCGATACCGGCATCCACGCCCAGGGCCAGCAGGGTTTCGCGGTCACTGACAGTGAAGTGAGCGGCAGCTTCGGCTCGGCGATGGCGATCGGCGGCGACGGCGGCGTGATCGCTCGCAACAGGGTGGTGACCGGCGCCCTCAACGCGATCGCGGTCTTCGGCTCGGGTAACCGAGTGCTGGACAACGACGCAGTCGGCGGGAGGCAGGGGGTCATCTACGTGGGCGGAACCGACAACGTGGTCTCCGGGAACGACGCCTCGGAGGGGCTGGTGATCCAACCCGACCAGACCGCCGGGTCGACCGGCGACGGGATCTTCATCGGACCGGGCTCCGCCGGAACGCTGGTGCGCGACAACCTCGCCCATGCGAACGACGGCGACGGGATCGAGGTGCAGAGCGCGGGCGCGCGCCTGCGCGACAACCGGGCGCAGACCAACGGCCTCCTCGGCATCCGGGCGGTGGCGGGCGTTGTGGATCTCGGCGGCAACTCGGCGAGCGGGAACGGCAACCCGCTCCAGTGCGTCAACGTCTTCTGCCAGTAGCTCGCCCAAGCCGACCCACCCCGCAACTATCCTCGCCAGAGTGAGTGCTCCGGCCGCCGCCGACACCCTTCTCGAGGGCCTGAACGAGCCCCAGCGGGACGCCGTCCAGCACGGCGAGGGACCGCTGCTCATCCTCGCCGGCGCCGGCTCCGGCAAGACGCGGGTGCTCACCCACCGCATCGCCCGGCTGGTGCGCGACGGGGAGGCCCGGCCCAGCGAGATCCTCGCCATCACCTTCACCAACAAGGCCGCCCAGGAGATGCGCGAGCGGGTGGCCGGCCTCGTGGGGGGCCGCTCCAAGGCCATGTGGGTCATGACCTTCCACTCGGCATGCGCGCGCATGCTGCGCGCCGACGCCGAGCGGCTGGGCTACACCCGCGGCTTCACCATCTACGACGAGGGCGACGCCCTGCGCCAGGTCAAGGCCTGCGTGGACGAGCTGGACGTGGACCCCAAGCGCTTCGCCCCGCGCGGCATCCGCCGGCAGATCTCGGACGCCAAGAACGCGCTGCTCGACGCCGAGGCCTACCGGCTCAAGGTCGGGTCCTTCTTCGAGCAGACCGCCGCCGACGTGTACGACCTCTACGAGCAGCGGATGCACGCCGCGAACGCCATGGACTTCGACGACCTCCTGTTCCGGAGCGTGAACCTCTTCGAGCTCTTCCCGGAGGTACGCGACCGCTACCGGCGCGCCTTCCGGTTCGTGATGGTCGACGAGTACCAGGACACCAACCACGCCCAGTACCGCTGGCTGCGGCTGCTCTCCGAGGAGCACCGCAACCTCTGCGTGGTCGGCGACGACGACCAGTCGATCTACGCCTTCCGCGGCGCCGACGTCAGCAACGTGCTCGACTTCGAGGACCACTTCCCCGACGCCACGGTGATCAAGCTCGAGCAGAACTACCGCTCGACCCAGACCATCCTCAGCGCCGCTAACGGGGTGATCTCGCACAACCGGGCGCGCAAGGCCAAGTCGCTCTGGAGCGACATGGGGGAGGGCGACCCCGTGCACGTGCGCGAGCTCGAGGACGAGCACGCCGAGGCCCGCTACGTGGTCTCGGAGATCGAGCGGCTCGTGGACGAGGGAGGCTCTCGCGACGACATCGCGGTCTTCTACCGGACCAACGCCCAGTCGCGGGTGCTCGAGGACATCCTCGTGCGCTACGGCGTGGGCTACCAGGTGCTCGGCGGCACGCGCTTCTACGAGCGCGCGGAGATCAAGGACGCGCTGGCGTACCTCACGCTCCTCGTGAACCCCGCCGACACGGTGGCCTTCGGCAGGATCGTGAACTCGCCCCGTCGGGGCATCGGCCAGACCTCCCAGGGGCGCATCGTCGGGTACGCGAACACCCTGGGCGAGCCGGTGTGGGACGTGGCCGCCGCGCCCGAGGCGGTGCCCGGTCTGGCTGCCGCCGCGGTCAAGTCCGTGGCACGCTTCATGTCCGTGATGGAGAGGCTGAGAGAGCGGGCGGAGGCCGGCGCGGGCGTGGGGGACCTTCTGCACGAGACGCTGGAGGAGACCGGCTACATCGACGCGCTGCGGGCTGAGCGCACGATCGAGGCGGAGGGCCGGCTCGAGAACCTCGAGGAGCTGGTGGGCGTGGGGCGCGAGTACGACGCCACGGCCGGGGGCCCCGGCGCCGCGGAGGACGAGCAGCCCTCGGTCGAGCAGTTCCTGCAGCAGGTGGCGCTGTTCTCCGAGCAGGATCAGCTGCGCGACGACCAGGGCATCGTCACGCTGATGACGATGCACAACGCCAAGGGCCTCGAGTACGACACGGTCTTCATGATCGGCCTGGAGGACGGCGTGTTCCCGCATTCACGTGCGATCGAGGCCGGCGACGTCGAGGAGGAGCGCCGGCTCTGTTACGTGGGCATCACGCGGGCCCGGCGCGAGCTCTACCTCTGCCACGCGCGGTCGCGCAGCCTGTTCGGGGGCCGCGACTGGAACATGCGCAGCCGCTTCATCGACGAGGTGCCGTTCGAGTTCACGGACCGCGAGGAGAGCGCGCCTACCGGCCCCGCCGCGGCGGCCACCTGGGGCGGCGGCGCCTCCGCTCCGGCTCCGGCCCGCGCGCCCTCCAGCCCCGGGGCCACCTTTGCCCTGGGGGAGGACGTGGTCCACGCGAACTTCGGGGACGGCGTCGTCACGGGAATGGAGCCCGGCGGGCTCGTGGTGGTGCGCTTCGCCTCCGACGGTTCCGAACGCAAGCTGATGGCCGACTACGCGCCGCTCAAGAAGCGTGGCTGACGCGCGGATCATCGACGGCAACGCGGTCGCGGCTCGCCTGCGCCAGCGCGTCGCCGCGAAGGTCAAGGAGCTGACCGACGCGCACGGCCTGCCGCCGGGCCTCGCCACGATCCTCGTGGGCGACGATCCCGCCTCGGAGGTGTACGTGCGCATGAAGCGCAACGACAGCGCCGAGGTGGGCATCGAGTCGTTCCACCACGAGCCGGGCGCGGACGTGTCGGAGCAGGCGCTGGCCGAGCTGATCCTGGGCCTCAACGCGAACCCCCGCGTCAACGGCATCCTGCTCCAACTACCGCTGCCCACGCACCTCGACCAGGCGGCGCTGGTGCCGCTGATCGATCCCGGTAAGGACGTGGACGGCCTCACTCCGATGAACGCCGGCCTGCTCGCACAGGACCAGCTCGGCGCGATGGTGCCCTGCACCCCTGCCGGCGTCATGGAGCTGCTGCGCGAGGCCGAGGTGGACCTGGACGGCGCGCGAGCGGTGGTCGTCGGGCGCTCGATCCTGGTGGGCAAGCCGCTCGTCCAGCTGCTGCTGGCGTCCAACGCCACGGTCACCCAGTGCCACTCGCACACGCGCGATCTGCCGGCGGTATGCCGCGAGGCCGACGTGATCGTGGCCGCCGCGGGCCGGCCCGGGCTCGTGACGGCCGACATGGTGTCCGAGGGCGCCGTGGTGATCGACGTGGGCACCAACCGCACGGACTACCGGGCTCGTGGGCGACGTGGACTTCGAGGGCGTTCGGACCAAAGCCCGCGCGATCACGCCGGTGCCCGGCGGCGTTGGGCCGATGACCCGCGCGATGCTGCTCGTGAACACGGTGGCGGCCGCGCAGGTCCAGATGGCCGGCACGTAGCGGGCTTGCTCGCCGCCGTGCCTATGTCGGGGTAATCTGCGCGCCAAATGGATCTGCGCAGGCTTCGAATCGGAGAGATCGTGCTCGCCGCGGCAGGCGTGGCGCTCCTCGTGTCGCTGTTCCTGCCCTGGTACGGCGAGAGCGGCGGCAGCGGCTCGCTCAGCGGCTGGGAGGCGCTCGCCGTCAACGACGTGATCCTCGCCCTGATCGCCGCGTGCGCGATCTCCGTGACGGTCGCCACCACCATCATGCGCGTGGCCGCGGTGCCGATCGCACTCGATGCCATCGCCGCCCTGTTCGGCCTGCTGGCGCTTCTGCTCGTCCTGATCAGGGTGCTCGATCTTCCCGACGGCGCCGCCGGCCGCGAAGTGGGGCTCTGGATCGCGCTCGCCGGGGCCGCGGGCGTCTTCGTGGGCGGCGGGTTGTCGATGCGCGACGAGCGCCTTTCGCCCGCGGGCAGCTACACCGACGCCACGGGGCGCCCGGTTCCCAAGCCGCCGGAGATCGAGCCGTTCCCCGCCCCGCCGCCGGGCGCCGCGTCGTGACGCTGGAGCCCGGGCTCGAGCGCACCGACGAGTTCGTGGCGGAGGGGCTGCTTCTCACCGACGTGGGAGGCACCCTCCCGGTGAAGGTTCTGTCCACACCGGGACTGGTCGGGGTGATGGAGCGCTGCGCGGCCATGCTGGCCTTCGAGCACCTGGGCGACGGTCGCGCCACCGTGGGCTTCGAGATCTGCATAAAGCACGTGGCCGCGGCCGGCGAGGGCGCCAACTGCACCGTCACCGCCCGCCTCGGGGAGATCGTGGACGAGCGCAAGCTGCGCTTCGACGTGGAGGTCCGCGAGGGCGACCGCACGCTCGGAGTGGGCACGCACGAGCGGCGGATCGTCCAGCAGGCCGGCTTCGGGGGCTGACGTTGATCGATCGCGACCAGGTGCTCCACGTGGCCCGGCTCGCTCGCCTCCGCCTGAGCGACGCGGAGGTGGACGCGATGGTGGAGGAGCTCCCGAAGATCCTCGGCCACATCGAGACGATGGAGACGCTGGACCTGGAGGGCGTGGAGCCGACCTCGCACGTCGTGCAGCTCGAGAACGTGCTGCGCGATGACGTGCCGAGGCCGAGCCTGCCGGTGGAGAAGGCACTGGAGCAGGCGCCCGATCCGCAGCCCGGCGGATTCGGCGTGCCGAGCCCGGGACGGTCATGAGCGCGGACCTGCTCGCGCTGAGCGGCGCCGAGGCGGGTGCCCTGGTCCGCGCCGGCGAGCTGTCCGCCGCCGAGCTCTTCGAGTTCTGGCGCGAGCGCGCAGCGGGCGACGACCTTGGGTCCTATCTCTGGGTGGCCGACGGGCCGGAGGGCGATCCACCGGCGGGCTCGGCCCTCGGCGGCGTGCCGGTGGCCGTGAAGGACCTGTTCTGCGTGGAGGGCGTGCCCAGCGCCGCCGCCTCGCGCATCCTCGAGGGCTACCGCCCGCCGTATTCGGCCACCGCCGTCACGCGCCTGCGCGAGGCGGGCGCCCCGGTGCTGGGCAAGACGAACCAGGACGAGTTCGCGATGGGGTCGTCCACGGAGAACTCCGGCTTCGGGCCGGTGCGCAATCCCTGGGACCCGGAGCGCGTGCCCGGCGGCTCCTCCGGCGGGTCGGCCGCGGCCGTGGCCGCCGGAACCGCGCCGTGGGCGATCGGCACCGACACGGGCGGCTCGATCCGCCAGCCCGCCGCCCTCTGCGGGGTGGTGGGCCTGAAGCCCACCTACGGGGCGGTGTCGCGCCACGGGATGATCGCCTTCGCCTCGTCGCTCGACCAGTGCGGTCCGCTCACCCGCAACGTGGCCGACGCCGCACTGCTCACCGCTGCCCTGGTGGGGCGCGATCCGTGCGACTCGACCTCACTGGAGCACCCCGAGGGCGTGACCCTTCCCACGGCCGAGCGTCTCGAGGGCGTGCGCGTGGGCGTATGGGGCTTCGAGGAGGAGGGGCTCGATCCGGGCGTGGCGGAGCAGTGCCGGCGCACCGTTGCGCTGGCGGAGGAGCTGGGGGCGACCGTGGAGGAGATCGAGCTGCCGCACGCCCCGCACGCGATCTCGGCCTACTACGTGATCGCGCCGGCGGAGGCCAGCGCCAACCTGGCGCGCTACGACGGCGTTCGCTACGGCAAACGCACCGAGTCCGACGACCTCCTCGAGATGTACGAGCGCACCCGGCACGACTACTTCGGGCAGGAGGTCAGGCGCCGGATCATGATCGGCACCTACGCGCTCTCGTCGGGCTACTACGAGGCCTACTACGGCACCGCCCAGAAGGTGCGCACCCGCATCGTCGAGGACTTCCGGAGCGCGTTCGAGCGGGTGGACCTCGTGATCACGCCCACCTCGCCCACGGTCGCCTTCAAGCTCGGGGAGCGGGTGGCCGACCCGCTGTCGATGTACCTGTCCGACTTCTACACGACGCCGGCGTCGCTGGCCGGAATCCCGGCCATCTCGATTCCATGCGGCCTGTCCGAGGGGCTGCCGGTGGGCCTCCAGCTGATCGGGCCCGCGTTCAGCGAGAGCCGCGTTCTCGATGCCGCGCACGCCCTTGAGCGGGCGATCGGGTTCGAGGGGGTGCCGCGCCCATGAGCGAGGCGCGCGTGTACGAGCCGGTGATCGGCATCGAGATCCACGTGCAGCTGCGCACGCGGACGAAGATGTTCTGCGGCTGCGCCAACGAGTTCGGAGCGCCGCCTAACACGCTCACCTGTCCCACCTGCCTCGCCCTTCCGGGCACGCTTCCGGTGCTCAATGCCGAGGCGGTCCATCTGGCGCTCATGATCGCCATGGCGTTCGACTGCACGCCGGCCGAGCGCTCCATCTTCCACCGCAAGAACTACTTCTATCCGGACAGCCCGAAGGCGTACCAGATCAGCCAGTACGACTTTCCGCTGGCACGCGCGGGGCACCTGGGCGACGTGCGGATCCACCGTGTGCACATGGAGGAGGACGCCGCGAAGCTGGTGCACGCCGGCGCCTCCGGACGAATCCACGGCGCCGAGCGCAGCGTCGTGGACTTCAACCGGGCCGGTACGCCGCTGGTGGAGATCGTGACCGAGCCCGACCTGGGCTCGGCAGCCGAGGCCGCCGAGTTCGGGCGCCTGCTCCAGGCCACGCTGCGGCGCATGGGCGTGTCCGACGTGAACATGGAGGAGGGCTCGCTGCGGATGGACGCGAACGTGTCGATCCGGCCCGCGGGGGAGGCCACGCTCGGAACCAAGACCGAGCTGAAGAACATGAACTCGTTCCGCTTCCTCGAGCGCGGCATAGTGGCCGAGATCGAGCGCCAGGAGGCGATCCTGCGCGAGGGCGGCGAGATCGAGCAGGAGACCCTCCACTTCGATCCTCGCTCGGGGAGCCTGAGCTCGCTGCGCTCGAAGGAGGAGGCGCACGACTATCGCTACTTCCCGGAGCCCGACCTGGTGCCGCTGGCGCCCACCGAGGCGATGCTCGCGCGTGCCCGGGAGGCGCTCCCTGAGCTGCCCGCCGCGCGCGCCGAGCGGCTCGAGCGCGAGCTGGGCATCGCGGCCGCCGGGGCGCGTCTGCTCGCCTTCCGCGCGGAGCTGGGCGACCTGCTGGAGGCTGCCGTGGCCGCCGGTGGCGCCGAGCCGCGCTCGCTGGCCAACTGGATCGTGAACGAGGTGGCTGCGCGCGTGGGCGACGCCGAGCTGGCCGACACCAATCTCGAGCCGGCGGCCCTGGCCAGGCTCGTGGCCATGGTCGAGGCGGACGAGGTGGCCCAGTCGGCCGCCAAGGAGGTGCTCGGAGTTCTGGTCGAGAGCGGGGGAGACCCGGACGCGATCGTGGAGGCGCGCGGCCTTGGCCGGGCCGGCTCGGACGAGCTCGAGCAGATCGTGGAGCGCGCCATGACCGAGAACGCGGACGCCGTGGAGAAGATCAGGGCCGGCAACGACAAGGCGATCGGCGCCGTGGTGGGCGCGGTGATGCGGGAGACGAAGGGCCGCGCCGACGGCGGCGAGGTTCAGCGCATGATCCGCGAGAGGGTCTAGCGGGCGCCGGCCTTCACGAACGCCCGGAGCTTCGGCTCGGCCTTCACCTGCGGTGCCGAGGCGCTCTGTCCCGACGTGAGGTTGCCGGCGGCTCTGAGCAGCCCGAGCGTGGCCGCCTCGTCGAGTCCCGGGGCGAACGGCGTGTCACAGACGTTGGACGGCAGCCTCGATACCCGGGCCGCTCCCTTGCGACCGGCGCCCCTGTGGGAGACCGCGTCCTCGAACGCCGCGAACGTGACCGAGTCGAGCGCGGTGCCGATGTGCGTGGTCTTGCGCCCGGGACACACCTTCTGGATCAGGATGTTCGTCGCTCCGGCCAGCGCCGAGGTCGGGTGCTTGCCGCCCTGCGGCTGGACCGTCTCGTCGGTGAGCGAGCGGACCGTCGTATAGGAGACCCTGCCCGGCGTCTCGTCGGGGTAGCGGTTGAGCGCCGTGAGCAGCTTCGAGCCCTGCGCCTGCTGCCAGCCCGCCGGAGTGCATGGGTTCTGCGCCGAGCACCTGTCGGCCGACCCGAGCCCGACGTTGCTGCCGTGCTGGGTGCCGGCGGCCGAGAGCACGTCCGACACCTTGTTCCGCAGGTCCGGCCAGTAGGTGAGCGCCATTCTGGGAAGCAGGCCGCCCTGGCTGATGCCGAAGACCGCCACCTTCCGTCCTGACAGCGCGAACTCGCGGCGCAGGCCCCAGACCAGGTATTGCACCGAGATCTGGATGTCTGCCGTGGTCGAGTTGGGAAAGTCGACGTAACAGGACGGGTGACCGTAGTCGTCGATGGCGTCCTTGCCGATGAAGTAGGCCTGCTCGCCGGTCGCGCCCGTGCCGGTCACGAGCATCATCGGGGTCGTCTTCGCGTTCCTGACCGGCCGCGGGCAGTGGAAGGCTGCCGCCAGCTTCGCGCGCGGGACGGTGAGCTTCGGGCCGGTCGAGGGCTTGGCGCCCGCCGGGGCGGCGCAGGCGAGGGCCACGAGGGCCGCACAGGCGAAAGGTCCGGTCAGGCGTAGAGAAGGCACGGCGGGCAGCCTATCCTGCGTGACGGAACCGCCCGAAAGGAGACGACAATGGCTCGCCTGATCCGGATGGACGCAAGTGGCCACAGCACCCTCGCCGAGTGGACGGCCTCTGACGACACCGCCTTCGCGGCGGCCACGGGGCAGTTCCTCGACCAGCTCGAGCGGGGCTACATCGGCACGGTGCCGGACGGCCCCGGCAAGGCCACTCACGTTCGCGAGCTCCCGCGCGACGCGGACCTCGTGATCCTGCGCCGCCCGATCGCCGGGGGCTGATGGCCGGCGCCCAGGCGCTTCCGGAGCTGGCGTCGGTCCCGTGGCGCCCGCCCACCGACCGCTCGTGGCTGCGGCGCCGAGCGTACGTCTGGCAGGCATGGACGGCCCTCTACACCGTGCCTTTCGTGATCGCCGGCGTGGTCATCTTCATGCTGGAGCCCTGGGCGGCGCCGGTGTCGCTGCTCGCGTTCGCGCACGCCTGGGCGATCCCCGAGCTGTACGCCCAGCGCGGGGCGAACGTGGTGCGCCCGAAGGGCCCTCGGAACGCAGATGCGGAGCCGGTGGCGCAGGGCCTGCTGGGCGACCTGCTCGCGCATGAGCCGCGCGCGCTCCAGGCCCGCACCGGCCTGGCGCTCGAACGCGGCGTGCTGGGAGCGTGGCTGGTCGGCGAGGGGGGCGCGCTGCTGGTGGTGCAGGGCGGCCGGCGGGTGCACTGCTTCTGCGTGCGCGTGACCGACCGCGACCTGCCCCCGTCCGACCGGGTCGCGCACCTGCTGCTGGCGCTCAGAGAGGACGAGGTGGGCTTCGCCACCGTGGCCAACCACGCCTTCGCCGGCGCCCGTTGGCGAGTCCGGCGGCGGCTGCCGGCCGCCATGCGACCCGCGCTGGCCGCAGCGCGCTAGCCTCGCCAACCGTGGCATACGAGGTCGTAATCGCCGGCGGCGGGTTCGGGGGGCTCTACGCGGCGCGCCGCCTCGAGCGGAAGCTTCCGCGGCACAGCGCCCGGATCGTTCTCGTCACGGCGGAGAACTTCATGCTCTACACGCCGTTGCTGCCGGGCGCGGCGTCGGGCTCGCTCGAGCCGCGCCACGTGGTGGTGCCGCTGCGCGAGGAGCTCGAGTGGACCGACATCCGGCTCGGCAGGGTCACGGGCGCCGACCCGGCCGTGAACGAGCTGTCGATGCGCACCGTGGACGGCCGCGACGAGACGCTCCGCTACGACCAGCTCGTGGTCGCGCTCGGCTCCGTCCCACGGGTGTTGCACGTGCCGGGGCTGGCTGAGCACGGCGTGGGCTTTCAGAGCCTGGCGGACGCGATAGGACTCCGCAACCGGGCGCTCTGGAACCTCGAGGTGGCGGAGGCCCAACCGGATGACGAAGCGCGCCGCGCCTACCTCACCTTCGTGTTCGTGGGTGCGGGCTACGCCGGGGTGGAGGGCGTGGCCGAGCTTCAGGACTACGTGGCCGACGTGATCGACCGCTATCCGCGCTGCAGGCTCGAGGGCGCGCGCTTCCTGCTTGTCGAGGCGCAGGACCGGATCATGCCGGAGATCCCGCCGAGCCTGGCGGCGTTCGCGACGCGCGAGCTGCGCCGCCGCGGCATCGAGATCCGCACCGGGACGATGCTCGAGGGCGTGGATGCGCAGAGCGTCACCCTGTCGACGGGCGAGCGCATACCCGCCCGCACCCTGGCGTGGACGGCGGGCGTGAGGCCCTCGCCCGCGGTGGCAGGCCTGGGTCTCCCCGTGGGTGACGACCGGCGGATCGTGGTGGACGCCACGATGCGCGTCCAGGGCCGCGAGAACGTCTGGGCGATCGGCGACGCGGCCGCCGTGCCCGACCCCGCGAAGGGCGGCAAGACCCCGTGCCCGCCGACCGCGCAGCACGCGCTGCGCCAGGGCAAGGTGGTGGCGGACAGCGTGGCCGCCGCCCTCGTAGGCCGCCCGCCACGCCGCTTTCGCTATCGCACCCTCGGCGTGTTCGTGGACATGGGCCAGCACAAGGCCGTGGCGACCATGCTTGGCATCCGCCTGCGCGGCTTCCCTGCCTGGTTCGCCGCGCGCACCTACCACCTCGCGAGCATGCCGGGCGTGGCCAGGCGAGCGCGGCTCGTGATCGACTGGACGGTGGCGCTCTTCTTCGGGCGGGCGGCCGCCGAGCTCGGCCAGCTCGGCCATGCACCCTCGCTGGGCAGCCTGCTCGAGGACCAGGCGGGAGCGGAGCCCAAACGGTGACCGGCGAGCGCGCGTTCAGGGAGGGACGCGCAACCGATCTCAGGGCCACTTATGAGCTCGCGGCGGTGTCGCTCCGCGACGCCATGGGGCGCAGCGGAGTGGTGTCAGCGGCGGCGGACCAGTCGTTCGTGGACCAGGAGTGGCCGCGCCAGCGCCCGCTGCTCGAGTTCATCGCCGCGCAGCCCGGCACCGGCTTCTGGGTGTGCGAGGACGACGGCGAGCTGGTGGGTTACGTGCGCGTCGCTCGCTTCACGGGGATGGACGAGCTAACGGAGATCGCCGTGGCGCCGTCGCATGCCGGTGCGGGCATCGGGAAGGGGTTGCTCGCGCGCGCCTGGCCCGAGCCTCCCACGCCCCAGCGCGGCAGGGTCGTGGTCACGCTGGGCACGCCGGCCGACCTCACGCTCTACACCCGCTTCGGCGTGATGCCGGTGGCGGGTCACTGGCACCTGCGCCTCCGCGCCGAGGAGTACCTCGAGCGCCGCTCGCTCGAGACCGACTCCACCGAGCCGGGGGTGCACCTGCTGACCCCGGACCGAGCCGTGGACGAGTGGAAGCGCCTCGAGCCCGCAGCGATCGGGCACGAGCGGCCCGCGCTGCACGAGTTCTTCGCGCGCACGCGCGGCTGCCTCGCCGTGCTGAACGGCGACGGCAAGGCGAGGGGGCTCTGCTGGATGAGCCCCGACGCCGACATCGGGCCGGCGGTGGGGGCCACCCCCGAGGATCTGATCCCCGTGGTGCTGGCCGCGCTGGATCGCGTGGCCAAGTCACACGAGCCGGAGCTGCTCGGCGTGTACTGCACCACTGACTCCTGGTACCTCCTCGACCGCCTGCGGCGGCTCGGGTTCAGGCTCCATTGGCCGAGCTGGGTGATGTCGTCAGTTCCGCTGCCAGGGCTGGACCGGTACCTGCCCACCAGACCTGCGCGACTGCTCTGACAAACTGAAGGTATGAAGGAAAAGGCATCGGACCTCGGCCGCAAGGCCATCGCCCTGGTGGTGCTCCTGGTGGCGGCCTGGCTCCTGTTCAAGGTCGTGATCGGCGTCGTGGCCGGGATCGCGTGGTTCCTGGTGGCGGTGATCGCCATCATCGCGGTCGTGTGGGCCCTCCGCGTCCTCTGACGTGGAGTACGTGGTCATTGCGATCTTCTGCGGCCTGTCGGCGGGGTTCGTCGCGAAGATCAAGGGCGGCCCGTTCTGGATCTGGTTCCTGGTCGGTCTCGTCCTCCCGCTGATCGGGACCCTGGCCGCGCTGTTCATGCGCTGGGACCAGGCCGAGCCGCGGCGGCAGTGTCCCGAGTGCAACAACGTCGTGCCGCTACACGACCAGGTGTGCATGCGCTGCGGGCGTGACCTCGACTTCCCAGCCCCTTCCGAGGTCGCAACGCCGTAGAAATGACATCGGTGCGCAGCCGGCCGAGCCGGCTGCTTCCGCAAGGTACACTCGGCGTCCCGCCACCTCTCTACACCAGGGAAGTGGAGGACAACCGCCCCCAGAAAGGAGCGCTGGTCCGATGCGAGCAGTCGACGCCATCATGGAATGCCTCAAGGCCGAGGGCGTCGAGCACGTGTTCGGCATCCCGGGCGGGGCCAACCTGCCCACCTACGACGCTCTATACGACGCCGGGATCAGGCACGTGCACTGCCGTCACGAGCAGGGCGCGGGCCACGCCGCCGAGGGCTACGCCAAGGCGTCCGGCAAGGTCGGCGTTGCACTGGCCACCTCAGGCCCCGGCGCCACCAACCTCGTGACGGCGATCGCCGACGCGCAGATGGACAGCGTCCCGACCGTGTTCATCACGGGTCAGGTGCGCACCGAGCTGATCGGCACCGACGGCTTCCAGGAGGCCGACATCAGCGGCATCACGCTGCCGATCGTCAAGCACTCCGTGATGATCCAGGACCCGCGCGACATCCCGCGCTACATCCACGAGGCGTTCCACATCGCCCGCAGCGGGCGGCCCGGCGCGGTGCTCGTGGACGTGCCGCAGGACCTCTCGCGGGCGGACATCCCCTACGAGCCGGTGGACAAGGTGCACCTCCCGGGCTACCAGCCCACCACTGACGGGAACACCAAGCAGATCCGCCTGGCCGCGAAGGCGCTGGCCAACTCGCGCCGCCCCGTGATCTACGGCGGCGGCGGGATCGTGAACGCCGGGGCATCGAAGGAGTTCACCGAGCTCTGCCTCTCGGACACGCTGCCGGTCACCTGCACGCTGATGGGGCTGGGCGCGTTCCCCGCCGATCAGGAGACCTGGCTCGGCATGCTCGGCATGCACGGCACCCGCTCGGCCAACTACGCGATGGACGAGGCCGACCTGATCGTGGCGATCGGGGCGCGCTTCGACGACAGGATCACCGGCAAGCTGTCCGAGTTCGCGCCGCGGGCCAAGTTCATCCACATCGACATCGATCCGGCCGAGATCTCGAAGAACGTGCCCGCCCACATCCCGATCGTGGGCGACGCCAAGAACATCCTGCCGAAGCTCACCGCCGAGTACCGGGCGCTCGGGGCCGACCCCGCGCGCCTCGAGGGCTGGTGGCAGCGCATCAAGGGCTGGCAGGAGAAGTACCCGCTCCACTACGAGGACAGCACCGACTCCGAGATCAAGCCCCAGTACATGGTCGAGGCGATGTACGAGGCCACCGGCGGCAACGCCGTGATCACCTCGGACGTGGGCCAGCACCAGATGTGGGCCGCCCAGTACTACGGGTTCAAGCAGCCGCGCCAGTGGATCAACTCGGGCGGCGCCGGCACCATGGGCTTCGGGCTGCCCTCCGCCATGGGCGCGAAGGTGGCCCGCCCCGACGACGACGTGGTCTGCCTGGCCGGCGACGGCTCGCTGATCATGAACGTGCAGGAGCTGGCCACCTGCGTGACCGAGCAGATCCCGGTGAAGGTGTTCCTGATGAACAACGGCTACTACGGGATGGTCCGCCAGTGGCAGGAGCTGTTCTGGGACAAGCGCTACTCGTCGGTGGAGATGGGGGCGAGCCCCGACTGGGTGAAGCTCGCCGAGGCGTTCGGCGCCCGCGGCATGCGGGTGGACGACAAGGGCGAGCTGCTTGGCGCCTTCAAGGACGCTCTCGCGGACGACGGGCCGGTGCTCGTGGACGTGCGCGTGACCAAGGAGGAGAACTGCTACCCGATGATCCCGGCCGGTCAGGCCGCCCGGGACATGGTGGGCTGAGCGATGGGTGAGCCCGGGACCAAGGAGATACTCAACCTCGAGGACCTGCAGGTGGCCGGCAGCGGCCGCACAGGCCGCAAGCACGTGCTGTCGATCCTGGTGGAGAACCGCCCGGGTGTGCTGGCCCGGATCTCCGGGCTGTTCGCGCGCCGCGGCTTCAACATCGACTCGCTGGCGGTCGGTCCCACAGCGGACGCGACCCTCTCGCGGGTCACCCTGACCCTCGACGGGGCCAATCACCCCATCGACCAGGTCACCAAGCAGCTCCACAAGCTCGTGAACGTGATCAAGATCCGCGACCTCGAGCCGGCGGACACGGTGGCGCGCGAGCTGGCGCTCTTCAAGATCTCGTGCCACGACGGCGACGCCCGCGCTCAGGTGATGCAGTTCACGGAGATCTTCCGCGGCAACGTGGTGGACGTGTCCAAGCGCTCGGTGACGGTCGAGGTCACGGGCACCGACGACAAGATCGAGTCCTTCGAGGACATGGTCCGCCCGTTCGGGCTGATCGAGATGGTTCGCACCGGCGAGATCGCCGTCGCGCGCGGCCGCGGCGCAACATAAACCGTCGGTGCGCAGCCGGCCGAGCCGGCTGCTTCCGCACAGCCCGTTCTCGGTTGTCGGCCGTTTGCAGGGGTGTTACGGTCGCCTGGCCGTGCGCTCAGGAACCTTTCAGCATTGACTCGGCGCCTGCTTCTGGCGGCTGCGGTCGCGGCTGCCGTCGTGGCCGTTGCGGCTGAGCCGGCCGCTGCGGCGCCGAACCTGGGCTTCCCGATCGAGCTCGGGCCTGAGGGGACCGCCGAGCTGCTCGTGGAGGACCTCGACGACGACGGGGCACTCGACGTGGCCCACGCAGGCGACCCGCTGACGGTCTGGTACGGCGACGGCGCAGGCGCCTTCGCCGCCGAGACCCACGAGCTGGGCCCCCTGGGGCTGTACCTCACGCTCACGAGCGGCGACCTCGACGAGGACGGTTTCGGCGACCTGCTGACCACCGGGATTCTGCCCCCGGGCCCGCCCACGACGAACGTCTCGAAGCTGCTCAGCGATGGCGCCGGGGGACTCGAGGCGGCCGTGACGATCCCGGCGGCGGCGACGATGCTCAACCTCGCCACGGGCGACTTCGACGGCGACGGCAACACCGACGTGGCCGGACCGACGATGGCCGGGGGCCCGATTCGCGTGCTTCTCGGGGACGGGGCCGGGGGCTTCGACGCCGGCGCCGACTACGCGACGGTGAAGCCCGCGGGCGGCATCGCCGCCGCGGACCTCGACGGGAACGGCCGCGACGACCTCATCATGGCTCAACCGGACGGGGTGGCCGTGCTGCGCGCCCGTACCGGTCCGCTCACCACCCGGCCCGCGGGCGGGCTCGACCTCTTCCTGCCCGAGGTGCTCGCAGCCGCGGCGGGCGTGCGCCAGCTGACACTCGGCGACTTCGATGCCGACGGCAAGCTCGACGTGGCGGCCACGGCGTTCAGCGGGCTCTACCTGCTCTTCGGCGACGGCCTCGGCGGGCTCGCCGCGGGGCAGGCGGTGCCGGTCGGTTTCCCCGGGCCCGTGTCCATGGTCGCGACCGGGGACTTCGGGGGCGACGCCGGCTCCGACCTGGCGGTGGTGGGCGACGGCTCCAGCCTTCCCGAGGAGAGCCCCGCCATGGTGTCGCTGATCCTCGGGCGCGCCGACCGCCAGCCGGTGAGCGCGGGGGTGTACGACTCGGGGCTCGACGCCGGCGGCACCGCGTTCCTCGCGGCAGGCGACCTGGACGAGGACGGCGAGGAGGACGTGGTGGTCTCGGCCTCGGGGGGCACCAACGTCCTGTATGGCGAGCCGATCCGGCTGACGCCCGCACTGACGCTGTTCGAGGACACGCGAGTGGATTCGATCAGCCCGGTCTACACGGTCACGGCCTCCAATCGGGACGACACCGCCCATGCCATTCAGGCCGCGGGGCTCGACGGCGACGACGCGAGCCAGTTCGCGATCGTCGGCGATACGTGCACCGGGCAGACGCTCGCGCCCGGCGCGTCGTGCGCGATCGGCGTGCGCTTCACGCCCGACGCGCCCGTGGATGCCCTGATCGCCCTCATCGTGGACAGCGACGCCCTGTCACCGCACGTGGCGCTCCTGGCGGGCAGCGCCTTCGAGGACCCGCCCCTCGATGTGACTCCGTCGAGCCTGGCGTTCGGCACGGTGAGCCCGGGAGGCGTGAGCGCCCAGCAGATCGTGACGGCCACGAACGAGGGCGACGTCGAGCTCGTGATCACCGGGGGCGGCGTGGTGGGCTCGAACGAGTTCGACCTGACCGGCGACGACTGCTACCCGGTCGTGCTGGAGCCCGGCGACAGCTGCTCGGCCACGGTCAGGTTCCGTCCCGGGAACTACGGCCCCGCCACCGGCAGTCTCCGCTTCGAGGGCACCGCGGCCAACACCCCGATCAACGTCCCGCTCAGCGGCTCCACTCCGGCCGAGCCGCCGAACGGCGGCCTCACCGTCTCTCCCGCCGAGCTCGACTTCGGGCGCGTGGCTCTCGGCGCCGGCGCCTCTCGGGACGTGGTCCTCCGCAACGGCAGCTCGGCGGTCCTGACTCTCGGCGAGCTGGTGGTGGAGCCCTACTTCGGCGGCTTCACGGCCCAGCAGGCGGGTTGCCTCGGGTTCGGCCTGGTCAGCGGGTCCAGCTGCCGCGTCACGGTCCGCTTCGCCCCATCTCACGAGGGCTCGCACGAAGCCAGCGTGTTCTTCAGGCTCCCGGGCGGCGCGCAGGCGGGCCGGTTCATCGTCAAGGGCACCGGCTTCGAGCGCCCCAAGCCGCCCCCCGTCCAGGACAAGAAGCCCCTGTCCGCGCGCGTGAAGGCGGGCATCGGCGCATGGCGGAACCGCGGGATCGAGGGGCTGGTCAAGAGGGGACTGCGCATCACGAAGGTGGATGTGGTGCTGCCGGGGAGCGCGACCCTCGAGCTCAGCGCGCGGCGCGCCGGGAAGGCGATCGTGGTGGCGAAGGGCGCGCACAGGTACACGGCCGCCGGGAAGGCGGACATCGTGGCCAAGCCGACCAAGCGCGGCCGCGCTCTCCTCAGAGGCGCGAACAAGTTGAAGCTGGGCGTAACGCTCCGGTTCCGCTCGAAGGCGGGCAAGGTCACGGCCGTCAAGTCGAGCTTTCTTCTCAGGCGCCTGACACGTAGGGCATCCTTTGCGACATGCTCGGCGTCGCCGGCCAGGAATCGCCCTTCGGTCTCTCCCCACCCGCGGAGCGCCTGCTCGCCGAGCGCATAGCGCGAGCACTCGTCCTGACCCGCCGTAGCGGGGGCGCGGCGGTGGCCGCAGTGACGGTCCCGGTACCGGCCGAGCTCGACCTCTCGGCGGTCGTCATGGCCGCCCGGCGCCCCGACGACAGGTTCTTCTGCTTCGAGCAGCCCGAGCGCCACGGCTTCGTGCTGGCCGGACTCGGGGCGGCCGTTACGGTCGAGGCGAGCGGGCCGGGGCGCTTCGGCGAGACGGCCCGGCGCGTGCGCGAGCTGGCGTCGAGCACGCTCGCGGACGATCCGGGCCGCGATCCGGATCGCCCTCCGGCGGCCGGTCCCGTCTTCGTCGGCGGCTTCGCCTTCGCACACGACGGCGGCGGCTCGCCCGAGTGGTCGTCGCTCGCGCCGGCCACGCTCGTGCTGCCGGAGGTGAGCCTGGCTCGCTACGGCAACGAGGCGCGCATGACGGTGTGCGTCGCGGCCGGCGCCGGCGATGACGCCGAGACGCTCCTCCTACGCGCTCGCGAGCGGCTCGGCAGTCTCGCGCCGGCGACCATGCCGCTGCTCGATCCCGATCCCGTGGGACGCACGCGCGTGGCCGGCGCAGCGCCGCCGTCGCACTACGAGGCCGCCGTGGGACGCGCAGTCGAGCGGATCGCGGCCGGGGATCTGCAGAAGGTGGTGCTCGCGCGCGAGGTGCGCGTGCACGGCCCGCGCGACCACGATCCCGCACCGGTGCTCGATGCACTGAGGGCAGCGTTCCCGGCCTGCTACTGCTGGTGCGTCGGAACTCCCGAGGCCGCCTTCGTGGGCGCCAGCCCCGAGCTGCTCGTGCGCCGCGACGGGGCGCGCGCCCAAACGGTGGCGCTGGCCGGCACCACCCGTCGCAGCGCCGACCCGGCCGTGGACGACCACCTGGGCGAGCAGCTGCTCCAGAGCGCCAAGGACCGCGAGGAGCAGGAGATCGTGGCCCGCCGCATCGAGCGGACGCTCGATCCGGTGAGCCTGTGGGTGGCCGCCGGGGACGAGCCCGCGCTGGTGAAGGTGCAGAACGTGCAGCACCTGGCCACGGCGATTCGCGCCCAGCTCGCGCGCCCGCTTCACGCCGTCGAGCTGGCCGGGCTGCTCCACCCGACCCCGGCGGTGGGCGGCGAGCCGCGCGCCGCCGCGGAGCCGCTGATCCCGGCACTCGAGGGGCTCGATCGCGGCTGGTACGCGGGGGCCGTGGGGTGGACCGACCTGGCCGAGGACGGCGAGTTCTGCGTGGCCCTCCGCTGCGCGCTCCTGCGCGGCCGGACCGCGCATCTGTACGCCGGCTGCGGGATCGTGCGCGACTCCGTGCCGGCGGAGGAGCTGGCCGAGACCGAGGTGAAGCTGGAGGCTCTGCTGCCCCTCCTGACGTAACCCGGAGGGCTGTGTGCGATGGCGCACACAGTGCCATTTGCGTCAGGCGTTACAACTTGAGGGTCGTGGGGAGCGCAGGGAGAGCGCCGGTCGCGGAAGAGGAAGGATCCAAAAGGACGCGATTGCTGGTGCTCGCAGCGCTGGCTCTCGCGCTGATCGGCATCCTCGCGGTGATCCTTCTCGGCGGGTCGAGCTACCGCGTGACCGCGGAGTTCGACAACGCCGGACAGCTCGTGCCCGGCAACGAGGTGCGCGTGGGCGGGGCGCAGGTGGGGTCGGTGAAGGAGATCGACATCTCGCCGAGCGGCATGGCCGAGGTGACCTTCGAGCTCGACGACGACGACTACATCCCGCTACGGCACGGCACCGAGGCGGTGGTCAAGCTGGGCTCGCTGTCCGGTATCGCCAACCGCTACGTGGACCTCCAGCTCGGTCCCGACGACGGCGAGGACATCGACGACGGAGGACGGATCGGGCCCGACGACACCCGCGCCGCGGTGGAGCTCGATCAGGTGTTCAACATCTTCGACGAGCCCACACGGCGCGCGCTCCAGGACGTGGTGGCGGGCTCGGCCGCCTCTCTGGAGGGTCGCGGCCGGGAGCTGCAACAGGGCATCCACTACCTGAACCCCGCGCTGTCCACGGGCGCCCGCCTCTTCGGCGTCCTCTCCCGCGACGAGCGGCTGCTGCGGCGCTTCCTCGTGGATTCCTCGGAGTTCGTGACCGCGCTCGGCCAGCGGCGCCGCAACCTGCGCGGAGTGGTCGCGAACCTGGGCACGACGTTCACGGCACTGGGCCGCCAGAAGGAGGCCCTGGCCGAGTCGGTGGAGCGGCTCCCGCCGTTCCTGCGGCGGGCGAACACCACCTTCGTGGACCTGCGGGCGGCGCTCGACGACGTGGATCCGCTGGTGGCCGCGGCCAAGCCGGTGGCGGTCCGGCTCCAGCCCTTCCTCGCCCAGGCGCGCGGGTTCGCCCGTGACGGGGCGCCGACGATCCGCGACCTCTCGCGCACGATCCGGGCCCCCGGCGGGGCCAATGACCTGATCGAGGCGTTCCAGAGCTTCCCGCCCCTGGCACGGTCGGCGCTCGACGCCACCCGGGTGAACGGCGCGGTGCGACGGGCCGCCTTCCCGGAGACCTCCGCGGCGCTCAGGGCGGCCGCCCCGACCATCGGGCTCGGGCGGCCCTATACGCCCGACTTCGTGGGCTGGCTCGACGACTTCTCGACCACGGGCGCCTACGACGCCCTCGGCGAGTACTCGCGGGCCTGGATCAACCTGTCCGAGTTCCTCTACGGCCCAGGGCCGAAACTGGGGCAGTTCCGCCGCTGCCCAGGGGCCAACGAGCCGCCCGCACCCGACGGCTCGAACGTGTTCTCGGCGTCCGAGCAGGCCACGCTCCAGTGCGACGACGCCCAGCGTTCGGTGGGCCCGTGAAGCGCGCCGCCATCGCCGCGCTCGTCCTCCTCGTGGCGGCGGGCATGGCGCTCGCCATCGGGGCCACCGACGACGGCGACTCCGAGGGCAAGACCTACGAGATCGTGTTCGACAACGCCTTCGGAGTGGTGGACGGAGGCGACTTCAAGGTCGCCGGCGTGCGCGCGGGCACCACGAGCGGCCTCGAGGTCGTTACCGGCGGGCAGCGTCCGCTCGCCGTGGTGAAGGTCGAGGTCACCGAGCCGGGCTTCGCCGACCTCCGCCGCGATGCCCAATGTGAGGTCCGGCCCCAGTCGTTCATCGGCGAGTACTTCGTGGACTGCCAGCCGGGGAACTCCGGCGAGCGGCTCCCGGACGGCGGGCGCGTGCCCGTGGCACAGACCAGCTCGACGATCCCGCTCGACCTGGTGAACAACATCGTCCGACGCCCGTATGCGGATCGTCTCCGGCTCATCATCGGCGAGCTCGGTGCGGGGCTCGCCGGTCGTCCGGACGACCTCAGCGCAGTGCTGCGCCGCGCCCATCCCGGGCTGCGGGAGACCACCCAGACGCTGCGGATACTGGCCCGCCAGACCCGGACCATCGAGCGCGTCGTGACTCGGGCCGACACCGTCGTCGGCGCGCTCGCACGGCGGCGAGGCGACGTGACGCGCTTCGTGCGCGAGGCGGGCGGCACCGCGGCCGTGGCGGCCACGCGCAGCGGCGACCTCGCGGCCGCGTTCGACCGGCTCCCGCGCTTCCTGGGCGAGCTCGATCCGTACATGGTGCAGCTGGGCCAGCTCGCCACCGCCCAGCAGCCCGTTCTGCGGAACCTGCGCGCCGCCGCACCCGGCCTCGAGACCTTCCTCACCCGGCTGCCTCCGTTCGCGGACAGCGGCCGTCCGGCGCTCGCCGCGCTCGGCGACGCGTCGGTGGTGGGCCGCCGTGCGGTGCGCGAGACGAGCGAGGAGCTCGACGAGCTGCGCCGCCTGGCCGAGGAGGCGCCCGCGCTCGCAAAGCCGCTGCGGCAATTGCTCGAGTCCATCGACGACCGCGAACGCGCCGTGAAGCCGGATCCGCGGGCGGCGGCCACCGACCCGCCTGCCCCCGACCCGACGCACATCACCGGGCAGGGCGGCTTCACCGGCATGGAGGCGATCTGGAACTACTTCTTCTGGCAGACGCTCTCCACCAACGCGCTCGACGACCTCGGACACGTGCTGCGCCTCAACGTGTCCGTGGGGCCTTGCTCGGGCTACTTCAACCACCGCGAGGGCCAGGAGGCGGTGTTCGACCAGTGCAGGCAATGGCTCGGGCCGAACCAGCCCGCCATCAACCAGCCCGACCCCACCGCGACGGCTGAGCCGAGCCGGACGTCCGCCACCGCCGCGGCCGCCGCCTTGCAGGAGCCGGCGCTCCCCGCGTCCGAGCCCGTCCTCGACTACCTGCTGGGTCCATGAGGCGACGCGGCGCAGGGCTCAGCTCCAGCCCGGTCCTGGTCGGTGCCGTGACGGTGCTCGTGACGCTCGTGGCCGTCGTCATCTCGTACAGCGCCAACGAGGGGCTCCCGTTCGTACCGACCTACCAGATCAAGGTCCAGGTGCCCAACGCGGCAAAGCTGGTGGAGGGCAACGACGTGCGCGCCGGGGGGTTCCGGGTCGGTCAGGTCACGAAGATCCGGGGCGCGCGCGGGCGAGTGGACGGTGAGGTCCGCGCGATAGCCGAGCTCGAGCTCGAGCTGGACAAGAAGGTGGAGCCGCTGCCGGTGGACACGACCGTCAGGATCCGCCCGCGCTCGGCGCTCGGCCTCAAGTACGTCGAGCTGGTGCCGGGACGGTCCGCGCGCAGCTACCTGGCCGGCGACACGATCCCGCTGCGGCCCGGCGACACCGCGCCGGAGGACCTCGAGGACCTGCTCTCGACGTTCCAGCCCGAGACGCGGGTCGACGCCCGCCAGGCCCTGCAGGGCTTCGGAAACGGACTGGCCGGCCGCGGGCCCGCTCTCAACCGGACGATCGAGGAGCTGCGCCCGTTCGTCACGCGCCTCGAGCCCGTGATGCGCGCCCTGTCGGCCAGGCCGACGGAGCTGCGCGGGCTCTTCCCGGCGCTGGGCCAGACGCTTCGGCAGGCCGCCCCGGTGGCCGCCGTCCAGGCCGAATGGATCGCTGCCATGGCCGACACCTTCTCGGCCATCGGCAGGAATCCGAGAGCCCTTCAGGAGACCATCGAGGAGAGCGCCCCGACGCTCGACGCCGCGATCGCGTCGTTCCAGGTCCAGACTCCCTTCCTGACGCACTTCGCGGACCTCTCGCGCCGTCTGCAGCCCGCCGCGGCGGAACTGCCGCGCGCGCTGCCGCCCTTCAACCGCGCGCTCAGCGCCGGGGTACCCGCCTTCCGCCGCACACCTGCGCTCGCCGGCCGCCTGGACCAGCTGTTCCGCGCCGCCGAGGACCTGGGCGAGAACCCCTTCACGCTGCTGGCGCTGCGCGACCTGCGCACGACCGCGCAGATCGCCCGGCCCGCGGTCGAGTTCGTGGCTCCCTACCAGACCGTCTGCAACTACCTCAACTACTTCTTCACGCCGCTCGGCACCCACCTGTCGGAGGCCGTGCCGGGCGGGACGTCGCAGCGCATCCTCGCCAAGCTGCTCTTCGGCGGCCAGCCGAACAACCTCGGGACCACCGAGTCGAGCCGGCCCGTGGACACGCCCGGCGACCCGCACGAGGAGTCCGTCCAGGCGCTTCACAAGCAGCCCAACAGCCCGGCTGTGGACAGCCGCGGCCGGGCCGACTGCCAGGCCGGCCAGACGGGCTATCTCAGCCGCCTCGTGACCGACGGCCGCTATCCGCGGGAGACGGACGAGGAGGGCTTCCTCGGCGGGGGCACGCACGTGGTCTTCGATCCCGACACACCGGGCCGGAGGGGCGGCACGTACAAGGCGCGCGAGCTCGGCATAGGCAGCGTGGGGGACGTGCCCTGATGCGCCGGCCACGGCTATCAGGGCTCCAGGTGGGCCTGCTGACGATCGGGCTGGTCGTCGTGTTCGTGTTCTTCGCGGTCACGAAGACCAACCCGTTCGCGAACCCCTACGAGCTTCAGGCCACCTTCCGCGATGCCCGCAGCATCGGGATGGGCGCTCCGGTGCGGATCGCGGGGGTGGAGGTCGGGAAGGTCACGAAGCTCGAGTCGAACGGAGACGGGGCGGCCACGGTGACCATGGAGCTGCGCGACGACGCGCTGCCGCTCCACCGCGACGCCAGGCTGAAGATCCGGCCGCGGATCCTGCTCGAGGGCAACTACTTCGTGGACATCCAGCCCGGCACGCCGTCGGCTCCCACGCTCGACGACGGCTCCACGGTCCCCCTGACGCAGACCGCGACGTCGGTGTCGCTCCCGGAGATCCTGGCGGTGCTCACGACCGACACCCGGAACGACCTCCGGACGCTCCTCGAGGAGTACGGGACCAAGGCGCTCGGCAACGGCGGCGCGGAGGGCGTGAACCGGGCCATTCCCTACTTCAGCCCCGCCTACCGCCGGACGGCGATCACCAACGAGGCCCTGCTCGGCGTGCAGCCGAACCGGGACCTGCCCCGGCTGCTGCGAGGGCAGGCGCGAACCTTCGGCGCGCTGGCGAGCCGGCCGGAGGAGCTGAAGGACCTGGTCACCGACCTGGACGTGGTCGCCGGCGCGCTGGCGAGCCAGGACGCGGCGCTCGAGGCGTCGGTTCCCGCGCTCCGCGACACGCTCGCCGCCGGCTACCCGGCGCTGGGCGACGTGGACGCCGCCCTGCCGACCCTGCGCGTGTTCTCCCGCGAGGCGCTCCCGGGAGTGCGGTCCACCACCCCGACGCTCGACGTGGGCATCCCATGGATCGCCCAGGCGCGCGCCCTGGTGCGGCCGGCCGAGCTCAGGGGCCTGGCGGCCGACCTGCGGCGGGCGGTGCCGGGGCTCGTGAAGCTCAATCGCCGGCTCGTACCGTTGAACGCGCAGCTGCGCGCGCTCTCCTCCTGCACGAACAGCGTGCTGGTGCCGTTTGCCGAATCCCCGATCCCGAGTATCGAGGCCGGCAACTCCGGCCAGGAGGTGCGCCGCCAGATCCTCCGCAGCTTCGTCGGGCTAGCCGGTGAGAGCCGCATACAGGACGCGAACTCCCAGGTCTTCCACATCCAGGGAGTGATCCCGTCGAACCTGGCCAACGGGCGCATCGAGCCGGCCGCTCCCGCCGACCCGAACACGCCCCCGGTGCACCGGCCGGACGTGGCGTGCGAGACGCAGGACCCGCCGGTGCTGGCGGCTCCGGGCGGCGCGGCCACCACCTACTCGAGCGGAGGCGCGCCGTGAGGCACGCGATCCGCTCCCACCTACGCGACTTCCTCGCGATCGTCGGCCTGCTCGTGGTGGCGGTCACGATCGCAGTGGTGATCCTCTCCGAGCAGGGGCTGCGCTTCCCGCTCGTGGAGGACTCGCCCAAGCGCATCGAGGTCGCGCTTCAGGACGCACAGGCCGTGGAGCCCGGCCGCGGGCAGACCGTGCGGGTGGCCGGGGTGGAGATCGGCAAGATCGCCGGCGTGAGCCTCGAGGACGGGGTGGCCGTGGTCGAGCTGGACATCGACAGGCGCTACGAGGACATGGTGCGCGCGGACGCCACCGCCCTGCTGCGCCCGAAGACCGTGCTGAAGGACATGTTCCTCGAGGTCGATCCCGGCCACGGCCGCGTGCTCCCGGAGGGCGGGCGCATCGGCGTGGAGGGCAGCGCCCCCGACGTGGATCCCGACGAGATCTTCGCCGCCCTCGACGCGGACACGCGCCCGTACCTCACGCTGCTGGTGTCGGGCGCCGGCAAGGGCCTGCGCGGACGCGGCGAGGACTTCAACGCCGTGCTGCGCCGCCTCGAGCCGCTCCACCGGGACCTGGCCCGGGTCACGCGCGCCACGGCCCGCCGGCGGCAGGCGCTCCGCCGGCTCGTTCACAGCTACAGCCTCCTCACGGCCGCGCTCGGCCGGCACCCCGAGGAGCTGCGGCGCCTCGTGAGCGCGTCGGGTGAGGTGTTCGGCGCGCTGGCCGGCGAGGAGCAGGACATCTCCACGGCCACGGCGCTGCTGCCGGGAGCGCTCGAGCAGTCCGCGCGGACGCTCGAGCAGGTCGGCGGGTTCGCGCGCGAGCTGAAGCCCACGCTCACCGCACTGCGCCCGCCGATCCGCCGGCTCGACGAGACCAATGTCGCGGTCCGGCCCTTCCTGCGCGAGACCACCTCGATCCTCCGCGATCAGATCCGCCCGTTCGTCCGCGCCGCCCGTCCGTGGACGTCGGACCTGCGGGTGGCGACGGTGAACGGTGCGCAGGCGGCTCCCGACCTGACGGACTCGCTGACCGGCCTCAACCGCTTCTTCAACATCGGCGCCTACAACCCCGGCGGGGCGCAGGGGCTGTCCGGAATGAGCGTCGGGGAGCAGCGTGCGCGCGAGGAGGGCTTCCTCTACTGGCTCGCCTGGACGGCCCAGAACGGGGTCTCGCTCTTCAACACGGCCGACGCCCAGGGCCCGTGGCGGCGGGTGACCATCTGCGGCCTCGAGCTCGCTCAGCTGCAGCCGCTCCTGGGCTTCACCTTGAGACAGCTGTCGCAGTCGAACCCGAGCCTGCTCGAGCAGGTCTCCGGCGCCGTGGACGGCAGCATCGTTCCGGGGAGTCCTGTCCAGAACCTGCTCGATTCGCAGTTCGGCACCTGCGACTTCAGCGACCTGCCGACGGTGCCGTGAACAAGAACGCGCCCTCCATCGGCGGAATGGCGGCGATCGTGGGCTTCGCGCTCTCGGTCATGCTGCTCCTCACGTTCCTGTGGATCGCGTTCGGCGGCTCGCTGCCCACGGCGCCGGAGGGATACCGCTTCAAGGCGGCCTTCCCCGATGCCGCGCTGCTGGTGGTGGAGGCTGACGTGCGGATGGCGGGGGTGAACGTCGGCAAGGTCAAGGGCAAGGAGCTGGCCCCCGAGGGGCGGCGGACCATCGCCGAGATCGAGATCGACGACCGCTTCGCCCCGATCAACCGCGACGCCCGCGTGGTGCTCCGCCAGAAGAGCCTGCTGGGGGAGACCTACGTCGAGATCGCACCGGGTAACAGCGAGACGCCCGACCTTCCCGACGGCGGCACGCTGCCGCTCCGGGGTGTCCAGCGGACCGTCCGCCTCGACGACATCTTCGCCGCCTTCGACGAGCGCACGAGGCGCAACTTCCAGTCCTGGCTGCACGAGTCGGGCATCGCCACCTCGGGCACGTACGCGAGCGACTTCAACGACTCGCTGGGTAATGCGGCCCCGTTCTTCGGCAGCGGCGCCAAGGTCCTGCGCCCGTTGGCGGAGCAGGACGTGGCCCTGCGGCGCCTGGTGCGGAACACCGGACGGGTGTTCAGAGCCATCTCGGCCGACGGACACAGCCTGCGCGCCCTGATCGAGGGCGGCGAGTCCACCTTCTCCGCGCTCGCCTCGCGGGACGACGCGCTGGCCGACACCTTCGAGGTGCTGCCCACCTTCCTGCGCGAGACGCGCACGACCGTCGAGCGACTCGAGCGCTTCGCGCGCGACACAGACCCGCTCGTCCGGGATCTGCGCGGGCCGGCCGACGACCTCGGGCCGACGCTCGAGGATCTGGCCGAGCTCTCGCCCGACCTCGAGCGGCTGTTCCGCGCCGTCGGGCCGCTCGAGACCGCCTCACGCAGCGGCGTGCCGGCCGCCGAGCGCCTGCTCGAGGGCATCCAGCCGGTGCTCGAGTCGGCTCATGTCCTCCTTCCCGAGCTCAACCCGACCCTGTCGTACCTCTCGTTCGCCCGCGAGCAGGTGGCCACCTTCCTCGCGCCGGGAGGCTCGGCGCTGGGCGGGAACGGGATCGGCGGGTACCGGGCGAGCCGCTTCGCGGAGCACTACCTGCCGCAGTCGGCGATCATCGATTCGCGCTCGCTCGAGCGCCGCGCCACCCGGCCGTTCTGGGAGCGCGCGAACTCCTATGTGGCCCCGAACGCCTGGGAGCGGTCCATCGGGCTGGGTGCGATCGAGGCCTTCGACTGCGGGCCGGCGGGCGGCGAGGTGCGGAGCCCGAGCGGCTCGGGCGCCACCTCGGCGCCGCCCTGCTTCGTGGCGCCGCCGCTGCTCTTCCAGGACCAGCAGTACCCGCACCTGCGCCGCGGCAGGGGGCGCCTCGTGGATGCCCCGAAGGGTCGTGCCGGAAACTCGCCGGCCCGGCCCTAGAGCGACTCGGCCAGCCGGCGCACCAGGTCCGCGTGCAGCCCGACGTTGTCGGCGCGGTCGGTGCGCACCTCCACGAGGCCTGGAGTGGCCACCGCCGCCCGAAGCTCGGCGGCGCCGGCGGCCACGCGATGCTCGAGCCCGGCGAGCCGGGCCAGCGCTGCCAGGTCCACTCCGTGCGGGGTCGCGATGTGGCGCTCGTAGATCTCGCGGTCGGCAGCTCCCGCCACCGGGAGGAAGTCGAAGATGCCGCCACCGTCGTTGTTCACGCACACCACCGTGAGGTCCACTCCGGCGCGCGCAGCCGCGAGCAGGCCGCCCACGTCGTGCACGAGCGCCACGTCGCCGGTGAGCACGAACGTCGGCCGTCCGGACCCGATGGCCGCGCCGGCTGCCGACGACACCACGCCGTCGATGCCGTTGGCGCCGCGCCCGGCGAGGAAGCGCAGCGGCTTGGGCGACGCGGGGAAGAACGCCTCCACGTCGCGGATCGGCATCGAGTAGCTGAGCCACAGGAGCGCGTCCTCGGGCAGCGCCGGCTCGAGGGCCGCGGGCACCCGGCCCTCGAAGGCCTCGGGCATGGCGGCCAGCAGCGGGGGCACGAGCGCGTCGGCGTCGCGCCAGGAGTCGAGCCAGCCGGGGTCCGTGTCGCCCCGCTCGGCCGCCAGCGTCTCCAGCAGCGGGCCCGGCGGCGCCGCCACCACCAGCGCCGCCTCGCGCGACGGGTCGTGCCAGCTCTCATGGGGGTCCACCACGATCTGCTCGGTGCCGGCGAGCCAGGCGCGCAAGGACTGCGACACGGGCGGCTCGCCCACGCGCAGCACCAGTTCGGGCCGGTGCTGCTCGGCGAACGCCCCGGTACGAAGCAGCACGTCGTAGTGGGCCACCACGTGCGAGCGGTCGTGCGGCCCGCAGCGAACCCCCGATGCCGGGTCGGCCAGAACCGGCCAGCCCCGCGCCGCGGCCAGCCGGGCCACCACCTCCGCCACGGGACCGGAGGCGTCGCCGCAGACGATCACGCCGCGCCTGGCGCCGTCCAGGCGCCGCGCCAGGTCCCCGGGGTCGGGCGCGCCGGCGGGGCGGCGCAGCTCGGTCCAGGGGCTGCCGCCGGGGCGCCCCTCCCAATCCGCCGCGTCGAGCGGCTCATCCACCGGGGCCAGCGGCTCGCGGAGCGGGAAGTTGAGGTGCACGGGGCCCGGCCGTCCCCCGACCGCGGTGGCCAGCGCCCGGCAGGCAAGCGCGCGATGGTGCATAGCGCTGCCGCGCCCGGGCTCGTGCGTGCCCACCTCGACGAACCACTTGGCGGCGCGGCCGTACAGGTCGATCTGGTCGATCGACTGCCCCGCGCCCACGTCGCGCAGCTCCGGCGGACGGTCGGCGGTCAGCACCAGCAGGGGGACCGATGCCTCACGCGCCTCCGCCACCGCCGGGTGCAGGTTGGCCGCGGCGGTGCCCGACGTACAGGTGATCGCGACCGGAGCCCTTGCCGCTCGCGCGATCCCGAGCGCCACGAATCCGGCGGAGCGCTCGTCGATCACCGACACGCAATCGATCTCCTCGCGCTCCACGAGAGCCAGGATGAGTGGGGCGTTGCGCGAGCCCGGGCA
The DNA here is from genome assembly GCA_963764665.1 of uncultured Thermoleophilaceae bacterium. Taxonomy (GTDB): domain Bacteria; phylum Actinomycetota; class Thermoleophilia; order Solirubrobacterales; family Thermoleophilaceae; genus JACVRW01. The sequence continues at coordinate 169,548 of CAVXTL010000010.1, forward strand.
GGTGACCGCGTGGCGCAGGCCGCAGCGGACGAGCTCGTCCACGAATGCCTGAAGCGGCGCGTACGTGCGGTTCGCGGGAAGCAAGGGCGCTGAACCTATCGCGGCCGGGCGGGCATGATGCCCTCGTGGCGACGATCGTCTTCGTTCCCGGCTTCATGCAGCGCGGCCACGCCTGGGCGCCGCTCCTCGAGCATCTGCCCGAGTGGATCGACGCGCGGGCGCTCGACCACGGCGAGCACGACCTCACCGGGCGCCTCGACGAGATCGCCGCCGCGGGGGAGGGGGCCGTGCTCTGCGGCTACTCGCTGGGCGGGCGGCTGGCGCTGCGCGCCGCCCTGCGCGAGCCGAGCCGATACAGCGGCGTGATCACGATCGGGTCGTCGGCCGGCATCGAGGAGCCGGTGGCGCGCAGCTCCCGCGCGGAAGCGGACGCGCGCCTGGCCGGGTGGATGGAGACCATGCCGATCGACGAGATCGTGACGGTGTGGGAGCGCCAGCCGCTGTTCGCCGACCAGTCGGACGCGCTGGTGGACGCACAGCGTCCCGGCAGGCTCAGCCACGACCCGCGCTCGCTGGCTCTGCTGCTGCGCACGGCGGGGCAGGGGGTGCTCGCCCCGGTGTGGCACGAGCTCGAGCGTCTGGAGCCCCCGCTGCTGGCCGTGGCGGGCGTGCGCGACGAGCGCTACGCGCGCGCCGCCGAGCGGATGGCCGACGTGGCTCCCGCGGGCCGGGCCGTGCTGGTGGAGAACGCCGGCCACGCCGCCCACCTCCAGCAGCCGGAGGCGGTGGCGGCGCTGATCGCGGACTTCGCGGCGCCGTAGCGCGCTAGAGGGCGATCTCCTCGACAAGCACCTCGGACAGCGTCTCGTCGTCCACCGCCACTCCGAGGCCCGGGCCGCGCGGCACCGAGAGCGTCCCGCGCTGCGGGGCGGGCAGCACACGGGCCACCCGTGCGTCGAACAGGCTGAGGGTGGCAAGGCCGCAGGCGAGCGTGAGCTCCTCCGCCGCGGCCAGCTGCAGAGCCGCCGCGATGCCCCAGGGTCCGTCCAGCGTGCTCGAGAGGAAGGGCTCCACGCCGTGCGAGCGCGCCGCGCGGAGCGCCTCGCGCGCCGGGCCGAAGCCGCCGCAGCCGGCGAGCTTCACGTTCACCACGTCGCAGGCGCCCAGCTCGACGGCGCGGCGCACGTCGTCGGCGCTCGCCACCGGCTCGTCGGCCGCGATCGGCGTGGACACGCGCTCGCGCACCTCGGCCAGCTCCTCCAGCGTGCGGCAGGGCTGCTCCACGAACTCGAGATCGTGCTGCTCGAGCGATCGGATCGAGTGCACCGCGTCGTCCACCGACCAGGCGGCGTTGGCGTCGAGGCGCAGCGCCGGCCACGGGCCCACCGCCTCGCGCACGGCGGCCACGCGCGCGGCGTCGTCCGGGAGCCCCACCTTCAGCTTGAAGCAGGCATAGCCCTCGCTCAGACCCTCGCGAGCCCGCGCGGCCACCTCGTCGGGCGGCCCGGCGGGCAGCGTCATGTTCACCGCCAGGGCGTCCTTGCGCGGCTCGGCCAGCGGGCGCTGCTCCTCGCGTGCCTCCAGGTCCAGGCGGGCTATCTCCTCGGCCGCCCGGGCCTGCGCCGGCCGCCGGCCCGCGCCGCCGCTCAGCGCGGCCACCGCGCGCTCGAGCGGCACGCCGTCGTAGGGCTCGAACGGGGCGGCCTCGCCGTGTCCCCTCACGCCGTCGCCGCCCTCCAGGCGCAGCACCACCAGCTCGCGTGCCGTGACCACCCCGCCGGACGTCACGAACGGGTCACGGAACGGGATCGAGAGGCGCAGCAGCGTTCGCTTCACGACAGCAGGATGCCAGCGGACAGCAGCAGTGAGAAGACCGCCAGCAGGCGGCCGGTCGAGGCCAGCGCCTCGTTCAGCGCGGGGCCGTCCGTGCGCGAGCGAACGGTGCGCACCAGCGGCACGGCCAGCGGCCAGGCCAGCAGGGTCAGGGCGAGCCACCAGGACAAGCCCCCGGCCAGCGCCACCCCGAGCGGAGCGGCGAACGAGACCGCCAGCATCGCCACGAACAGTCCGCGAGCCCGGTCGCGGCCGAGCTTTACGGCCAGGGTGCGCTTGCCGGCCCGGCGGTCGGTGTCCACGTCGCGCACGTTGTTCACCACCAGGATCGCCGCCGCCAGCAGCCCCACCGGCACCGACAGCGCGAACGCCTCCCAGACGAGCTCCTCGGTCTGGACGTAGTACGAGCCCACCACCGCCACCACGCCGAAGAACAGGAACACGAACACCTCGCCCAGCCCCTCGTAGCCGTACGGGCGCGGTCCGCCGGTGTAGAGAACGCCGGCGAGGATCGACAGCACGCCCACCACCAGCAGCTCCCAGCCCGCCACGGCGGCGAGGTAGGCGCCCGCGGCCACCGCGATCCCGAAGGCGAGGTACGTGCCCACCAGCACCCTGCGCGGGGGGAGCAGCCCCCCGGCCGTGACTCGCACCGGTCCCAGCCGATCCTCGGTATCGGCCCCCCGCCGCGCGTCCGAATAATCGTTCGACAGGTTGGTGCCGATCTGGATGAACACGCTTCCCACGAGCGCCGCCACGAACGCGAGCGGGCGGAACACGTCGTCCGTCAGCGCCAGCGCGGTGCCCACCAGCACCGGCGCCACCGCCGCCGGCAGAGTGCGCGGCCGGGCGGCCAGCAGCCACAGGCGGAACGGGGTCAAGGCCGTCGCGGGAACTGCGCGAAGTCCGGCGGGCGCTTGTCGCGGTACGCGTCGCGGCCCTCGCGCGCCTCCTCGCTCATGTAGAAGAGGAGATTGGCGTCGTGGGCGAGCTGCTGGATGCCCGCCAGGCCGTCCTCTGCGGCGTTGAAGCTCGCCTTGAGGAGCCTGAGCGCGAACGGCGACAGCTCGAGCATCTCGCGACACCAGCGCACCGTCTCCTCCTCCAGCTCCTCCAGCGGGACGACGGTGTTCACCAGGCCCATCTGCTCGGCCTGGCCGGCGTCGTACTGGCGGCAGAGGAACCAGATCTCCTTGGCCTTCTTCTGACCCACCTGGCCGGCCAGCACGCCGGCTCCGAAGCCGCCGTCGAAGCTGCCGACCTTCGGCCCGGTCTGGCCGAAGCGCGCGTTGTCGGCCGCGATGGTGAGGTCGCAGAGCACGTGGAGCACGTGGCCGCCGCCGATCGCGTACCCGGCCACCATGGCCACGAGCGGCTTGGGGAGGCGGCGCATCTGCACGTGCAGGTCGGTCACGTGGAAGCGGCCGATCCCGCGCCGGCCCGACTCGTCGTCGGCGAGGTAGCCGGAGTCGCCGCGCACGCGCTGGTCGCCGCCCGAGCAGAAGGCGAGCGGCCCCTCGCCGGTCAGCACCACCACGCCCACCTCGGTGTCCTCGCGGGCGCGCTCGAGCGCAGCGGAGAGCTCGACCACCGTCTGGGGGCGGAAGGCGTTGCGCACATCCGGCCGGTCGATGGTGATCTTCGCGATCCCGTCCGAGGTCTCGTAGCGGATGTCCTCGTATTCGCCGGCGGGCGTCCACTCGGCCGCGGGGCGGATTCGCCGCGCCGTTTGCTCCTCGGTCCAGTCCCCGCTCGGCATGGCGCCGTACGATAGTTGCGCTGGACGAGTGGCTGACCTCCGCGGCGCGCGCTCGCCCCGACCACCCCGCAGTGGTGGCCGACGGGCGCGTGCTCACCTATGCCGAGCTACACGCGGCGGCGGGTCGCTGCGCGCGCCGGCTGCGCTCGCTCGGAGTGGGGCCTGGCGACGTGGTGGCCACCACGCTGCCGCCGGGGATCGCCTTCTGCGAGCTGCTGCACGCCCTGCCGCTGCTGGGCGCGGCGCTGGCCCCGCTGGACCCGCGGGCGCCAGTGGCCTTCCCGGGCCTCGTGGTGTCGGAGCCGCCGACCGCGCCGGAGGCCGATGTCGAGCTCCGCGAGCACGTGGACCCGGACGCGGTGCACTGTGTGATCCGGAGCTCGGGCACCACGGGGGTGCCCAAGCAGATCGCGCTGACCTACGCCAACCACGCGGCCAGCGTGCTGGCAAGCGCCGACGCCCTCGGCGCGGAGCCGGGCGACCGCTGGCTCACCCCGCTCCCGCTACATCACGTGGGCGGCCTCGGCGTGCTGATCCGCGCGGTGGTCAACCACACCACCGTCGTGATCCACGAGCGCTTCGACGCCGAGCGCGTCAGGGCCGCTCTGGAGTCGGGCGAGGTGACGCTCGTCTCGCTGGTGCCCACGATGCTGACCCGGCTCCGCGACGCCGGTCTGCGCCAGGCGCCCGGCCTGCGGGCCGTGGCCCTCGGCGGCGGCCCCGTGCCGCCCGAGCTGCTCGAGTGGGCCGCAGCCGCGGGGATCCCGGTCACACCGGTGTACGGCATGACCGAGACCGCCTCTCAGGTGGTGGCCGGCAGCCCCGGGCGCCCGCTGGCCGGGGTGGACCTGCGTGTGGGCGCCGACGGCGAGGTGCTCGTGCGCGGCGCGATGGTCGCGCGGGACGCGCTGTCGGCCGACGGCTGGCTCCACACAGGCGACCGCGGCCGGCTCGACGACGAGGGTCGCCTGCATCTGGAGGGGCGCATCAAGGACCTGATCGTGACCGGGGGAGAGAAGGTGGCGCCGGCGCTGGTGGAAGGCGCGCTGAGCGCGCACCCGGCGGTGGCCGACGCCGGCGTCGTGGGCCTGGCCGACCCCGAGTGGGGTGAGGCGGTGACCGCGTTCGTCGTGCTGCGCGAGCGCGTGGACCCGGAGGAGCTCCGCGCCTGGTGTCGCGAGCGGCTGGCCCCGCACGAGGTGCCCAAGCGCGTGGTGGCGGTGGAGGAGCTTCCGCGCAACGCCGCCGGAAAGCTGATGCGCGACCGGCTGTAGAGTCCCGCCGCGATGATCTACGACAAGGACGCCGACCTCGGCAAGCTCGACGGCAAGACGGTGGCGGTGTTGGGCTATGGCTCCCAGGGCCACGCGCACGCCCTCAACCTCAAGGACTCCGGCGTGGAGGTGGTGGTCGGCCTGCGCGACGGCTCGGACTCGGCCGCCAAGGCCAAGGCCGACGGCCTGCGGGTGGAGTCCCTGGCCGACGCCGCCAGCCTCGGCGACGTCGTGATGGTCCTGCTGCCGGACGAGAAGCAGGCGAAGCTCTGGGAGGCGGAGATCCGCGACGGGATCGCGCCCGGCAACCTCCTGCTGTTCGCCCACGGGTTCTCGATCCACTTCGACCAGATCGACCCAGGGCCCGAGGTGGACGTGGGCATGATCGCCCCAAAGGGCCCGGGCCACCTCGTGCGGCGCCAGTTCGTGGAGGGCAACGGCGTGCCCGGCCTGGTGGCCGTGCACCGCGACTCGAGCGGCCTGGCCCGCGACCTGGTGCTCGCGTACGCGCGCGGGATCGGCTGCACGCGGGCGGGTGTCATCGAGACCACCTTCAAGGACGAGACCGAGACCGACCTGTTCGGCGAGCAGGCCGTGCTCTGCGGCGGCGTGAGCGAGCTGGTCCAGGCCGGATACGAGACGCTCGTGGACGCCGGGTACGACCCGCGGCTCGCCTACTTCGAATGCCTCCACGAGCTCAAGCTGATCGTGGACCTGATGTACGAGAAGGGCATCAGCGGCATGCGCTACTCGATCTCGAACACCGCCGAGTACGGCGACCTGACCCGCGGCAAGCGCGTGATCGGCGAGCCCACCCGGGAGGCCATGAAGCAGATCCTCGGCGAGATCCAGTCGGGCGAGTTCGCCCGCGAGTGGATCGCGGAAAACGAGGCGGGCCAGGAGAACTTCCAGCGCATGCGCCAGGAGCAGCAGAGCAGCCAGATCGAGCGCGAGGGCAAGGAGCTGCGCTCGATGATGGACTGGATCGACCAGGAGTTCTGAGCAGGGCGGCGTCCGGGCTGACGCTATCCTCGCCGGTTCCTATGGCGAACCCCTATCTGAAGAAGTACCTCATGACCGCCGGGCCCACGCCGCTGCCCCCGGAGGTCTCTCTGGTCATGGCCGAGCCCATGCTCTACCACCGCGCGCCGGCCTTCGTGGACGTGTACGCGCGTGTGCTGCGGCGGCTCAAGGACGTGTTCGAGACCCAGAACGAGGTGCTGATCTTCGCGGCCTCCGGAAGCGGCGCGCTCGAGTCGGCCTCCGCCAACCTCGTTCGCCGCGGCCGTCCCGCCCTCGTGGCCTCCTGCGGCAAGTTCGGGGAGCGCTGGGCCGAGCTGTCGGACGCCTACGGCGGCCACACCGTCCACTGGCAGACCGAGTGGGGTCAGAAGATCGAGCCCGCCGAGCTCGATCGCGTGCTCGGCGAGAACCCGGACGTGGAGGTGGTCTTCACCACCCTCTCCGAGACCTCGACAGGCGTGATCAACGACGTTCGCGAGCTCGGCGAGGTCGCCCATCGCCACGGCGCGCTGATCGTCGTCGACGCGGTCTCGGGCCTGGGCGCGGTGCCGGTCCCCCAGGACGAGTGGAACCTCGACGTGGTCGTGTCCGGCTCGCAGAAGGCGCTGATGTCCCCGCCCGGCCTGGCGTTCGCCAGCCCCAACGAGGCCGCCCTCGAGTACGCGGCCGGCACCGACACCCAGCGCTTCTACTTCGACTGGGCGCGCACGGTCGCGGGCCAGCGCAAGGACCCGCCGGACAGCCCGTTCACTCCGGCCGTGGGCCTCGTGGCCGCGCTCGACGTGGCGCTCGGGATGATCGAGGAGGAGGGCCTCCAGGACGTGTTCGAGCGCCATCGCCTGCTCGGACGGGCCTGCCGTGAGGCGGTCCGCGCGCTCGACCTCGAGACCTACGGGCCCGATGACGAGAACGCCAACGTGGTCACGGCGATCAACCTGCCCGACACGATCGACGGCAACCAGGTGCCGAAGGTGATGCGCGACAGCTACAACATCACGATCGCGGGCGGCCAGGGCAAGCTCAAGGGCCGCATCGCCCGGTTCGCCCACTGCGGGTACTTCGGCGCCTTCGACATCCTCCTCACGCTCTCCGCGTTCGAGATGACGCTGGCCGGGCTCGGGCACGACCTCGAGCTGGGCGCCGGTGTGGCCGCGGCGCAGCGAGTGTTCCTCGAGGCGGGCGTGCCCGTCTCGGCTCCGGCGTGAGCGCCGGAGCGCCGGGCCCCGCACGAGTCCTGGTCAAGGAGAAGATCGGCGACTCGGGGGTGCAGCTGCTGCGCGACGCCGGGCTCGACGTGGAGATCGGCGTGGACTGGTCGCAGGACGAGCTCGAGAGCAGGATCGGCGCCTTCGACGGCATCCTGATCCGGTCGGCCACCAATCTCACGGCCGACCTGATCGGCAGGGCCACCAGCCTGCGCGTGGTGGGCCGCGCCGGGGTCGGGGTGGACAACGTGGACGTGGACGCCGCCACCAAGCGCGGCGTGGTGGTGGCCAACGCGCCCCAGTCCAACGTCATCACCGCGGCGGAGCACACTATTGCGCTGCTGCTCGCGCTCGCCCGGCGTGTGCCCCAGGCTCACGCGTCGCTGATCGGGGGCGCCTGGGAGCGCTCGAGCTTCAGCGGGGTGGAGCTGTACGAGAAGACGCTCGGGGTGCTGGGCTTCGGCCGGATCGGCCAGCTCGTGGCGCAGCGCGCGCTCGGGTTCGGCATGCACGTGGTGGCCTTCGACGCCTACGTGGCCGAGGAGCGCTTCCGCGAGGTGGGCGTGGAGCGGGCCGAGACCTCCGACGAGCTCTATGACCGCGCCGACTTCGTGACGATCCACCTGCCCGTGACCGAGGAGACCTCCGACTGGCTCAACGCCGACGCCTTCGCCCGGATGAAGGACGGGGTGCGCGTGATCAACGTGGCCCGCGGCGGCCTGCTCGTGGACGACGACCTGAAGGCGGCGCTGGACTCGGGCAAGGTCGCCGGCGCGGCACTCGACGTCTTCCGCGAGGAGCCCGTGACGGTGCACCCGCTGTTTGGATATCCGAACGTGGTGGTCACCCCGCACCTGGGCGCCTCCACCACGGAGGCCACCGACCGCGCCGGCTACCAGGCCGCCGAGCAGGTCGTGGCGGCGCTCACCGGCGGCACGGTCACCTCCGCCGTCAACATTCCGTCGATATCCGCAGAGGATCTGGAAGCGCTGGGCGGCTTCCTGCCGCTCGCACGCGACCTCGGCCGGATCGCCACGGCACTGGCCGAGGGCACGTCCGTGGACGCGCTCGAGGTCGAGTACCGCGGCCGCATCGCCGAGCGCGACACGCGCCTGCTCACCGTCCAGGTGCTCAAGGGCGTGCTGGCCGGGCACACCGAGGAGGAGATCAACGACGTCAACGCGCCTGCGATCGCCCAGGAGCGCGGGATCGCGGTCACGGAGACGAGCACCGCCCAGGCGCGCGACTTCACCGACCTGGTCCGCGTGGCCGTGGTCAGCGGCGGCGAGAGCACCCGGGTGGTCGGCACCACGCTCGGCAGCGCACACCGCTCGCACCTGCTGGAAGCCTGGAACTCCCGCTTCAACCTCCAGCTCGAGGGCCACCTGGCGATCTTCCGCTACGAGGACCGCCCCGGCATGCTCGGCCGGGTGGGCACCTCGCTGGGCGAGGAGGGCATCAACATCGTCTCCGCCGCGGTGGGCCGCGGCTCGGAGGACGGCGACAGCGCCGAGGCCACCATGGTCGTGACCGCCGACTCGGCCGTGCCCCAGGACGTGGTGGACCGCATCGCCTCCACGGACGGCTTCGTGGCCGGGCGAACCATCAGCCTCTGAGCCGGGCATGAGGGCGCTCGTCATCACCGAGCATGGGCCGCCCGAAGTTCTGAAGGTCGAGGAGCGGCCCGACCCGCAGCCGGGGCCGGACCAGGTCCGCGTGCGCGTGCGCGCCGCCGCCATCAACTTCGCCGACCTGCTGGCCAGGGTCGGCCTCTATCCCAACGCGCCGGCTCCGCCGTGCGTGGTCGGATTCGAGATCGCGGGCGACGTGGACGCGGTCGGCGCCGGGGTGGAGGGCTTCGAGCCCGGACAGCGCGTGATGGGCGGCTGCCGCTTCGGCGGCTACGCCGAGCTGGCGCTGACGGGGCCGGGCGAGCTCATCCCGCTGCCCGAGGACTGGAGCTACGCCCAGGGAGCCGCCATGCCGGTGGCCTACGCCACCGCCTATGCGGGCCTCGTGCGCTACGGCGGCCTGCGCGCGGGCGAGCGGGTGCTGATCCAGGCGGCCGCGGGCGGCGTGGGCATAGCCGCCACGCAGGTGGCCAAGCTGATGGGGGCGGAGGTGTACGGCGCCGCCTCGCCGGGCAAGCACGACGCGATCCGCGGCTTCGGCGTCGACCATCCGGTGGACTACCGCACCCACGACGTGGTCGACGAGGTCCGCCGGATCGCCGGCGAGAGGGAGCCGCTCGACCTCGTGTTCGACGCGATCGGCGGCCGCAGCTTCAAGCAGGGCTTCTCGCTGCTGCGGCCGGGGGGCCGGCTCGTCTGCTTCGGCGCCTCGGAGATCCAGGCCGGCGAGCGCCGCAGCCGCGCCCGTGCCCTTCGGGTGCTCGCCCAGATGCCGCGCTTCAACCCGGTCAAGCTGATGAGCGAGTCGAAGTCGGTGATCGGGCTCAACATGCTCGGGCTCTGGGACGCCAAGCACTCGCTCGACGAGTACATCGCCCCGCTGGCCGCCTGGGTCGAGCGCGGCTCCATCCACCCGGTGGTCGCCGCGACGTTCCCGCTGGAGCAGGGGCCCGAGGCCCACCGCTACCTGCACGCCCGCGAGAACATCGGGAAAGTGGTGTTGGAGCCGTGAGCGGATGTCATCGGTGCGCAGCCGGCCGAGCCGGCTGCTTCCGCAACCCGATACGCTTTCCCTGGATGTCTCGCCGCACCGACCTGCTGCTTCTCCTTCTCCTCCCCCCTCGGGGGGAATAACGCGTGGCGGCCGCCAGCCGCAAGCTCAAGGGGAACACAGACAGGACGACGAAGAGGGCGACATGACCGATGGCCGTAGTGAGCAGGACCGAGTAAGGATCTTCGACACGACGCTGCGCGACGGCGAGCAGTCGCCGGGGATCGCGCTCAACCGCCAGGAGAAGCTCGAGATCGCGCACCAGCTGGCGCGGCTCGGAGTGGACGTGATCGAGGCCGGCTTCCCGATCACCTCCCCGGGCGACTTCGACTCCGTGCAGGCCATCGCACGCGAGGTTCACGGCCCGGTCATCTGCGGGCTCGCACGCACGTCCAAGCAGGACATCGACGCTGCCTGGAACGCGATCAAGGACTCCGAGCGTCCGCGGATCCACACGTTCATCGCCACCAGCGACATCCACATCGAGCGCAAGCTCCAGACCACCCGCGAGGACGTGAAGGGCCAGGCCCGCGCCGCGGTGGCGCAGGCGCGTGGGTACACAGACGATGTGGAGTTCTCGCCCGAGGACGGCTCGCGCTCGGACGTGGAGTTCATGGCCGAGGTGATCCAGATCGCGCTCGACGAGGGCGCCACCACCATCAACGTGCCCGACACGGTCGGCTACACGATGCCCGACGAGTACGCAGAGATGTTCCGCCGCCTGTACGAGCTCGTGCCGGGCCTGCGCGACGTCACGGTGTCGGTGCATTGCCACAACGACCTCGGGCTGGCGGTGGCCAACTCCTTCGCGGGCCTCGCGGCCGGCGCCCGGCAGGTGGAGTGCGCCGTGAACGGCATCGGCGAGCGCGCCGGCAACGCGTCGCTCGAGGAGATCGTGATGCTGCTGCACACCCGCGAGTCGACGGTGGATCTCTGGACGGGCGCCGTCACGCGCGAGATCGCGCGCACGTCACGGCTCGTATCGCGGCTCACCGGCTATCCGGTGCAGCCCAACAAGGCGATCGTGGGCCGCAACGCCTTCGCCCACGAGGCCGGCATCCACCAGGACGGCGTCCTTAAGGAGCGCACGACGTACGAGATCATGGACGCCACCACGATCGGGCTCGACTCGAACTCGATCGTGCTCGGCAAGCACTCCGGGCGGCACGCGCTCCGCAACGCGCTCGAGGAGCTCGGCTTCCAGGTCGACGGCGCTGCGCTCAACACGGCCTTCAAGAGCTTCAAGGAGCTGGCTGACAAGAAGAAGACCGTCACGGCCGTGGACCTGGAGGCGATCGTGTCCGACGAGATGCGCCAGGCCCCGACCTCGTTCGAGATGGTGTCGTTCGACGTGGAGGCCTCGAACGTGCGCGCGCCGCTGGCGCGGGTGAGCGTCCGTCTTCCCGGCGGGGAGGTCGAGTCGGGCAGCTTCACCGGGGACGGCCCGGTGGACGCCTTCTTCAGCGCGATCAACGCGGCGGTGGGCCACGACGCCCGTCTGCGCGAGTACCACGTGAGCGCGGTCACCGGCGGGCGCGACGCGCTCGGCGAGGTCACCGTGATGCTCGAGCTGAACGGCATGCTCGCCTCCGGGGTGGGGGTGTCCACCGACATCCTCGAGGCGTCGGGCAAGGCCTACCTGCGCGCGCTCTCCACGGCGCTGGCCAAGGCCGGCGACAACTGGTCGAGCTCTGCCGCCACGGAGGCCGAGCGGCACCTCGAGCACCAAGAGACCCCCACACCGGCGCCCTGAGCGCGGCGAACTTCACCTGGCGCGACGGCGAGCGCCTGATCCGCTTCGGCCGCGGCGCGGTCCAGGAGGCGCCCTCGCTTCTGGCCGGTGCCGGCCTGACCGACTACGCGCTCGTCACGACTCGCCGGGCGTTGGAGAGCGCGCCGGCCCTGGTCCAGGGCGCGGCCGTCGTGGCGCACGTGCCGGCCGGCAAGGTCGACGAGATCTCGGCCGAGCTGGTCGGGGAGGTGGGCGACCGCGACGTGGTGGCGCTCGGTGGCGGCCGGGTGGTGGACACGGCCAAGGCGGTGGCCGGCGCCGGCGGCGGCGCTTGCGCGGCGGTGCCCACCACCCTGTCCGGCGCCGAGCTCACGCCCTTTCACCGCACGCCCGCCGGCGTGGAGGGCGCTCGCATGGTGCGACCCGCGCTCGTGGTGGCCGATCCCGACCTAATGGCGTCCCAGGCGCCGGCGCAGCTCGTGGCGAGCGCGCTGAACGCGCTGGCGCACGCGCTGGAGGCCACCTACACGCCGTTTGCCAACCCGGTCGGCGACGCCGCCGCCCTGCGCGCGTCGGCCCTGCTCGCGGAGGGCACGCGCGCCGAGCCGCCCGACCGCGACGCGGCGGCCCTCGGCGCGCTCCTCGCCGGGTACGCCTCGGGTGCCGCCGGATTCGCGGTGCACCACGCGGTTTGCCAGATGCTCGTGCGCGTGGCCGGCACGCCCCATGCCGAGACCAACGCGGTGATGCTTCCTTACAGCGCGCGATTGATGGCCGCCCGCGCCCCTGGCCCGCTCGGGGCCTTCGCGGCGGCCCTCGGGGACCCGGCCGGCGACCCCGGCGCGGCGGCCGAGCGCGTAGCTGATCTGACGCGCCGGACCGGCCATACGCGGCTCTCGGAGCTGGGGGCGGGTGAGGAGCACGTGGCCCCGGTGGTCGAGGCCGTGGGAGCGCATCCGGCACTGGGCAACACGCCCGACCCGCCGGACGCGGCCGAGCTCACGGCATTCGTGCGCGCGGCTCTCTGAGCGGTAGCATCGACGCGATGGCCGGGCCCCTGGACGGCAAGGTGGCTGTTGTGACCGGCGCCTCTTCGGGCATCGGCGAGGCCACCGCGCTGGCCCTGGCGCGCGCAGGCGCCGCGGTGGCTCTGGGCGCTCGTCGCAAGGATCGGCTCGACGCGCTGGCCGGGCGCATCTCGGGCGAGGGCGGCCGCGCCCACGTCCGCGCCGTGGACCTCACCGACGAGTCCGACGCCGCCGCCTTCATTCAGGGGGCGCACGACGAGCTCGGTGGCCTGCACATCCTGGTGAACAACGCCGGCGTGATGCTCCTCGGCCCGGTGGCCGGGGCCGACACGGCCGAGTGGCGCCAGATGATCGAGATCAACCTGCTCGGCCTCCTCTGGTGCACCCACGCCGCCTTCCCGCTGATGGCGCAGGGCGGGGGAGGAGACATCGTCAACCTGTCCTCGGTGGCGGGCCGGCGAGCGACTGCGGGGGCCGCCGTCTACAACATGACCAAGTTCGGCGTGCACGCCTTCTCCGAGGCGCTGCGCCAGGAGGCACTCCACTCGAAGGTGCGTGTGACGGTGGTGGCTCCGGGCTTCGTGGAGACCGAGCTTCAGGGCCACAACACAAATCCACTGGTGCAGCAGGGCGTCACAAAGATACGCGACCAGATCGGTGAGGTCCTCCACGCCGACGACATCGCCGGCGCGATTGCGTTCGCCGTGTCGCAGCCCGCCCACGTGTGCATCAACGAGCTGCTGGTGCGGCCCACGGGCCAACAGGGCTGATCGGTTGCCGTGCAGAGCAGCGCGGCGACGGTGGAGGACTACCTGGCCGAGCTCCCCGAGGAGCGCTCCACGGCGATCGCGGCAGTCCGCGACGCCGTGAACGCGAGCCTGCCGGCGGGCTACGAGGAGCGCATGCAGCACGGGATGATCAGCTGGGTGGTGCCGCTCGAGCGGCACCCGGACACTTACAACGGGCAGCCGCTGGTCCTCGCCGCGCTCGCCAGCCAGAAGCGCCACATGGCGCTGTACCTGATGTGCACCTACTCCGATGAGGCGCAGGCCGCGTTCCGGGCCCGTTGGGAGGCCACAGGTCGCAGGCTCGACATGGGCAAGAGCTGCGTCCGCTTCCGCCGTCTGGAGGACGTGGCGTTGGACGTGGTGTGCGATGAGATCGCGGCGAGCCCGCCTGAACGCATGATCGAGGCGCATAACCGAGCGCACCCCTAGAGTCGCTGCGTCCGTGATAACGTACGCTCGTCCAATGGCTGCCGTTGCGCTTGAACAGGACCTCAACGTCGGACCGCGCGTCCACGCGCTGCGCGAGGCGATGGACCTGTCGCTGCGCGATCTCGCGGGCCGCTCAGGGGTCTCCGCCCAGATGCTGAGCCAGGTGGAGCGCGGCGAGACGAGCCCGACGCTCTCGGTGGCCTCCCGGATCGCCACAGGGCTCGAGCTGACGCTCTCCCAGCTCCTGCGCCTGGACGAGAGCGGCTCGGTGACCGTGGTGCGGGCCGGGGAGCGGCTGGCCGGCGGCGCCTCGGAGCGCGGCCACGGCTGGGAGATCCTCACGCCACCGCTGCCCGGCCAGCGTGCCGAGCTGTCCCTGCACCGCCTGGCGGCCGGGGCCGCCACCGGCGGGCCGAGCGATCCGCCGATGCACGAGCCGGGGAGCCGCGAGACGGCCGTGGTCATCGCGGGCCGGGTGCGACTGCTGTGCGACGGGGCCGCGCACGAGCTCGCCACGGGCGACGCCGTCACGTTCGACGCGGATCTGCCCCATCACTTCGAAAATCCCGGTGGCGACGACGCGCGCTTTCTCGCGGTCGTGGCCGCCGGCCTGAGGAGGTCCTGACCGATGGCCAAGACGATGCTCGACAAGATCTGGGAGCGCCACGAGGTCGACGACGGTCTCCTGTACATCGACCTCCACCTGGTGCACGAGGTCACGAGCCCGCAGGCGTTCGAGTCCCTGCGGCTGGCCGGGCGCACCGTTCGCCGGCCGGACCGCACGCTCGCGACCGCCGACCACAACGTGCCCACCGACGGGGCCACCGCCCTCCCGATGGTGTCCGACCCGCTCTCGCGCAAGCAGATCGGCACGCTGGAGGACAACTGCGCGCAGTTCGGGATCCCGATCCACTCGATCGGGTCCGAGAGCCAGGGCATCGTCCACGTGATCGGGCCGGAGCTGGGCGTCACGCAGCCGGGCATGACCATCGTCTGCGGCGACTCGCACACCTCCACGCACGGCGCGTTCGGCGCGCTCGCGTTCGGCATCGGCACGAGCGAGGTGGAGCACGTGCTGGCCACACAGACGCTCCAGCAGCGCAAGCCGCGCTCCATGCGGATCGCCTACTCCGGCGAGCTCCCCCCGGGGGTCACGGCCAAGGACCTGATCCTCGCCACGATCGGCCGGATCGGCGTGGACGGCGGCGTGGGCCACGTGATCGAGTACTCCGGTCCGGCCATCCAGGGCCTGTCGATGGAGGGCCGCATGACCATCTGCAACATGACCATCGAGGCGGGAGGACGCGCCGGCATGATCGCGCCCGACGACACCACCTTCGAGTGGGTCCAGGGCCGCGCCGCCGCGCCCGAGCGCTTCGAGGAGGCCGTGGCCGAGTGGCGCGGACTGGCGAGCGACGACGGCGCGGCGTTCGACACCGAGGTGTCCATCGACGCCGCGGCCATCTCACCGCAGGTCAGCTGGGGCACCAACCCGGCGATGGTGGTGGACGTGACGGCAGCCGTGCCCGAGCCGAGCAGCGACGGCGACCGTCGCGCGCTCGAGTACATGGGGCTCGAGGCGGGCACCCCGATCCAGGACATCCGGCTCGACCGGGTCTTCGTGGGCTCCTGCACCAACTCACGGATCGGCGACCTCCGCGCGGCCGCCGAGATCGTCAGGGGGCGCAGGGTCGCGGGCTCGGTCGACGCGATGGTCGTGCCGGGATCCGCCAAGGTGAAGGCGCAGGCGGAGTCGGAGGGCCTGGACGAGGTGTTCAGGGACGCAGGCTTCGACTGGCGCTCGGCGGGGTGCTCCATGTGCCTCGGGATGAACCCGGACACGCTGGAGCCGGGCGAGCGCTGCGCCTCGACCTCGAACCGCAACTTCGAGGGCCGGCAGGGCCGCGGGGGCCGCACGCACCTCGTGAGCCCGCAGATGGCCGCGGCTGCGGCGATCGAGGGCCGGTTCGTGGACATCCGGGAGTGGGCGTGAAGGCTCTGAGCGTCATCGAGGGCGGGGTGTCGGTGCTCGACCGCGACGACGTGGACACCGACCAGATCATGCCCAAGCAGTTCCTCAAGCGAATCGAGCGCACCGGCTTCGGCGAGTTCCTGTTCTACGACTGGGCCAAGCAGCCCGGCTGGCACCTGCCGCCCAACCCGATCCTGGTCACTGGGCGCAACTTCGGCTGCGGGTCGTCGCGCGAGCACGCGCCCTGGGGGCTCGAGGACTACGGCTTCGAGGCCATCGTCGCGCCCAGCTACAGCGACATCTTCTTCTCCAACTGCACCAAGATCGGGCTGCTCCCGGTGGTGCTGCCCGAGGACGAGGTGAGGGCCCTGATGCAGAGCCGTAGCGCCCGCATCGACCTGGACGAGCAGACCGTCACGCACGGGGACACGGTGGCGCGCTTCGAAATCGACCAGGAGACCAAGCGCAGGCTGCTGGGCGGGCTCGACGACATAGGCGTCACCCTCCTCCAGAACGAGAAGATCACCGCGTACGAGCGCGATCGCGAGCGGACCGGCCCGCGCACCGCCGCATGAGCACCGGCTCCGGCGCCCGCGACTGGGACGCCGAGAGCTACGACCGCGTCTCCACCCCGCAGCTCGAGATGGCACTGCCGGTGCTCGACCGGCTGCCGCTCTCGGGCCACGAGACGGTGCTCGACGCCGGCTGCGGCTCCGGGCGGGTGACCGCCGTTCTGCTGGAGCGCGTTCCCCAGGGAGCCGTCGTGGCCGCGGACGCCGCGCCGTCGATGGTCGACCAGGCGCTGGAGCGCTTCGCGTCCGAGCCGCGCGTGCAGGTGCTCGACCCCGTCAGCCTCACCGAGCTCGAGCTCTCGGAGCGTGTGGACGGCGTCTTCTCCAACGCCGTGTTCCACTGGATCAAGGATCACGACGCGCTGTTCGAGCGCCTCCACGCAGCGCTCAGACCCGGCGCGCCGCTGGTGGCCCAGTGCGGCGGCCGGGGCAACATCGACGTCTTCAGGCGCCTGGCGGACGAGGTGGCCGCCGAGCCGCCCTACGCCGAGCACATGAGCGCGTTCGAGGGCCCGTGGAACTACGCCGATCCCGCCGAGACGGAGGAGCGGCTGCTCCGAGCCGGGTTCGGCCACGTGCGCTGCTGGCTGGAGCCCTGGCCGGTGAACCCGCGCGAGCCGCTCGAGTACGCGAGCACGGTGTGTCTCGGCAATCACCTGCAGGAGCTCCCCGAGGAGCTGCGCGAGCCCTTCGCAGCGGAGGTGGTTCGCCGCTCCGGCAAGCCGTTCCGGCTCGACTACGTGCGCCTGAACATCACCGCCCGAGCCCGCTGACGCATCGTTCCGCCCGCTTTTGGGTACTGAGGAGTTTGCGGTAGGGGAATGTCGATCGACCAGTGGGGAGATGTTCATGCCCAGAACAAGGGCTCTCGTAGTCGCAGCCGTGTCCGCGCTCGCAATCGCAGCCGTGCTGCCGGCAGCCGCCGGCGCCTGGGCTCCGGCCGCCACAGCCACCATCCACCCGGGCGTGCAGACGCTCACGGCGGGCGGTCAGTGCACCGCGAACTTCATCTACACGGACTCCGCCGGTACCTACATCGGACAGGCCGCGCACTGCTCCAGCACCGGTGAGGCCACGGACACCGACGGCTGTCTCGCGGGGACCCTCCCGCTCGGCACGCCAGTCGAGATCACCGGCGCCAGCAGGCCCGGCACGCTCGTCTACAGCTCCTGGGTCACGATGCAGGCGAACGGCGAGACCGATCCCGACACCTGCGCCTACAACGACCTGGCGCTCGTGAAGATCGACCCGGCCGACGTGGGCAAGGTCAACCCGTCCGTGCCCGGCTTCGGCGGGCCCACCGGTATCGGTGGCCCCTCGGCCGCGCTCGACGACGTCTACTCCTACGGGAACTCCTCGCTGCGCTTCGGAATCACCTTCCTGAGCCCCAAGTTCGGCAAGGTCGTCTCGACCGAGGGCGGCGGCTGGAGCCGCACCGTGTACACGATCACCCCGGGCATCCCCGGCGACTCCGGCAGCGGCTTCCTGAACGCGTCCGGCCAGGCCATCGGGACGCTCTCCACGGTCGCCATCGCGCCGCTCCCCGCATCCAACGGGGTCGGTGACCTGGGCCGCGAGCTTGCCTACGCCCGTGCGAACAGCTCGTTCTCGGGCGTGCAGCTGGCGAACGGAACGGAGGCCTTCACGCCGGACGTGGTCGGAGCCATCGCCGGGGCCGGATAACGGAATCCCATACCGTTCCGCGCTTGGCGCGGAAGATCGCAACGCTTCCCGGCGACGGGATTGGACCTGAGATCACGGCCGCGGCGCGCGAACTGCTCGCCGCGGTCGGCGATTTCGAGCTCGAGGAGCACCTCATGGGCGGCGTTTCCATCGACGCCCACGGGGTCGCGCTCACCGACGAAGTCCTGGAGGCCTGCCGGTCGGCCGACGCAGTCCTGCTGGCGGCTGTAGGCGGCCCGAAATGGGACACGACCGACCCCGCCAAGCCGCGACCGGAGCAGGGTCTGCTCGGTCTCAGGAAGGGCCTCGGGCTGTTCGCGAACCTCCGCCCGGTGCGGCCGAGCCCCGCGCTCATCGACGCCAGCCCGCTCAAGCCCGAGCGCATCGAGGGCACCGACCTGCTCGTGGTGCGCGAGCTGACTGGGGGCATCTACTTCGGCGACTCCGGACGCGACGGCGACCGCGCCCACGACGACTGCGCCTACACGGTCGCGGAGATCGAGCGGATCGCCCGGGTGGCGTTCGGATCGGCGCGCACCCACGTTACGAGCGTGGACAAGGCCAACGTGATGGAGACCTCGCGGCTCTGGCGCGAGACGGTCACCCGCCTCCACGACGAGGAGTTCCCGGACATCCCGCTCGATCACCTGCTGGTGGACAACGCGGCGATGCAATTGGTGGCGCGACCGGCCCAGTTCGACGTGATCGTCACGGAGAACCTCTTCGGGGACATCCTGAGCGACGAGGCGGCGATGCTCACGGGCTCGCTGGGGATGCTTCCCAGCGCCTCGATCGGCGACGGCGGACCGGGCGTGTTCGAGCCCGTGCACGGGTCCGCGCCGGACATCGCGGGCACCGGAACGGCGAACCCGCTGGCGATGTTCGGATCGGTCGCGCTGATGCTCCGGCACGGACTGGCTATGGAGTCCGAGGCGGCCGGGATAGAATCGGCCATCGATCGCGCGCTTGAGCAGGGCATTCGCACGCCCGACCTCGGTGGCGACTCGACCACAGAGGACGTCACCAGGGCCGTCCTCGCAAGTCTCTGACGGGAAGGACGGGAGCACGTGGACACCGCCGACCTCATCTGGCTGAACGGGGAGTTCGTCGCCTGGGAGGACGCGAAGGTACACGTGCTCACGCACGCGATGCATTACGGGACCGGCGTCTTCGAGGGCATCCGGGCCTACGAGACCGAGCGCGGCACCGCGATCTTCCGCCACGACGACCACCTGCGCCGGCTCGAGCAGTCGGCCAAGCTCTACTACATGGATCTCCCGTTCACGCGGGCGGTCCTGCGCGAGGCCACGCATGAGCTGATCGTGCGCAACGGCTTCAAGAGCTGTTACATCCGCCCGCTCGTCTACCGCGGGCACGGCCCGATGGGGCTCAACCCGCTGGACAACCCGGTGGAGGCCACGATCGCGGTCTGGCAGTGGGCGCCGTACCTGGGGGAGGACGGCAAGAAGAACGGCGTCCGCGCCCGGGTGTCGTCGTACAGGCGCATCTCGGCCGACTCGCTGATCCCGCACTCGAAGGCCTCCGGCCAGTACCTGAACTCGGTGCTGGCCAAGATCGAGGCCACCAAGTCGGGCTACGACGAGGGCATCCTCCTCGACGACAAGGGCAACGTGTGCGAGGGCACCGGCGAGAACGTGTTCGTGATCAAGGACGGGGTCGTCTACACCCCGCCACAGGCCGCGAGCATCCTCGACGGGATCAACCGCAAGTCGGCGATCCAGATCGCCCGCGACCTTGGGCACGAGGTCGTGGAGCGCGACATGGCGCGCGCCGAGCTGGCGCTGGCCGACGAGGTCTTCCTCACCGGCACCGCCGCGGAGCTCACGCCGCTGCGCGAGATCGACGACATCGAGATCGGGCCGCCCGGGCCGATCACCCAGGAGATCCAGCGGGTCTTCGACGACGCCCTCCACGGGCGCGACGCGCGCTACGCGGACTGGCTCGATCTGGTGCCGGTACCATCGCGGGCGTGAACGCCACGCGCGACGAGCGAATTAGGTAGGCGGCCCGCCGCCGTCTGTCCGCTCGTTCCCGTAAACCGAAAGGCGTTCGAAATGACACAGAAGGTCCTGGTCTACGACACCACCCTGCGTGACGGCATGCAGGGCGAGGGCATGTCGCTCTCCGCCGGCGAGAAGCTGCGTGTGGCGCATGCGCTCGACGCGCTCGGCGTGCACCTGATCGAGGCCGGCTTCCCGGCGTCGAATCCCAAGGAGGAGGAGCTCTTCGAGCTGCTCTCCCGCGAGCGCTTCGAGAACGCGGAGGTGGCGGCCTTCGGCATGACCCGGCGGCGCGACGTGAGTGCCTCCGACGACCCTGCCCTCAGGCTCCTGGCGGACTCCTTCGCGCCGGTCTGCACGCTGGTGGGCAAGACGTGGTCGCTTCACCTGGAGAAGGTCACGAAGGTGGACCCCGAGGAGAACCTGCGGATGATCGCGGACTCGGTGGCATTCCTGGTGGGCGAGGGCAAGCGGGTGGTCTACGACGCGGAGCACTTCTTCGACGCCTGGCGCGACGATGCCGCCTACGCGCTGCGCTGCCTCCGGGCCGCCGCGGACGCAGGTGCCGAGAACGTCACGCTCTGCGACACGAACGGCTCCTCGCTGCCGGGCGAGGTGGCCCTGGCCACCGCCGCGGTGGTCGTTGAGCTCGACGGGGTCCAGGTGGGCATCCACACCCACGACGACGCCGGCTGCGGCGTGGCCAACTCGCTCGTTGCCGTCGAGGCCGGCGCGCGCATGGTCCAGGGCACGATCAACGGCTACGGGGAGCGCTGCGGGAACGCCAACCTCGTGTCGATCCTGCCGGCGCTGGAGCTCAAGCTGGGCTACGAGTCGATCGGCCGCGAGCGGCTGCGCACGCTCACCGAGACGGCGCACCTGGTGGACGAGCTCTGCAACGTCACGCCGAACCCGAACCAGCCCTACGTCGGCGCCAACGCGTTCGCCCACAAGGGCGGCATGCACGTGGCCGGCGTGAACGTGGACGCGCGCACGTTCGAGCATCTCGACCCGGCCGAGGTGGGCGCGGACCGGCGCGTGCTCGTGTCCGAGCTGTCGGGCAAGGGCACCGTGCAGGCGCGGGCGAGCGTGGACGACAAGACGGCTGGGCGGGTGGTGGAGCGCGTCAAGGAGCTCGAGAGCCGCGGCTACCAGTTCGAGGCCGCCGACGGCTCCTTCGACCTCCTCATCCGCAAGGAGACCGGCGAGTACGAGCCGCTGTTCCGTCTCGAGGCCTGGCGGGCGATCGTCGAGAAGCGCGAGGACGGCCGCGTGCAGACGGAGGCCACCATCAAGATCTGGGTCGACGGCGAGCGCTACGTCAAGACGGCCGAGGGCAACGGCCCGGTGCACGCGCTCGACAAGGCGCTGCGCGCCGCGATCGGGGAGCGCTACCCCCACATCCGCGACATCCAGCTCGTGAACTTCAAGGTGCGCATCCTCGACGAGGTCAAGGGCACTGCCGCGGTCACGCGCGTGCTGCTCGACGCCAGCGACGGCCGCGACACCTGGGGGTCGATCGGAGTCTCCGAGAACATCATCGAAGCCAGCTGGGAGGCGCTCGTGGACTCGCTCGAGGCCGGCATGCTTCCCACGCGGGCGGGCAGGCCCCGCCCGCACGTGGTGGCGTGACCGACCGGATCCCGCTCGCGCGCCCGCTGGTCGGCGAGCGCGAGGAGCAGGCGGTGCTCGAGACACTGCGCTCCGGGCAGCTGTCGCTGGGGCCGCGGCTGGAGGAGTTCGAGACCGCGCTCGGCGCGCGCCTGGGGGCGCGCCACGTGTCTGCGGTGTCGAGCGGCACGGCCGGCCTCCACCTGGCGATCCGCGCCGCGGGGGTGCGAGTCCGGGGACGAGGTGGTGACCACGCCGTTCAGCTTCGTGGCGTCGGCCAACTGCCTGCTCTACGAGGGCGCCCGGCCGGTCTTCTGCGACATCGACCCGCGCACCCTCAACATCGACCCCGTGGCGGCCGCGAGCGCTATCGGCGAGCGCACGACCGGGCTGCTGCCCGTCCACATCTTCGGCTACCCCGCCGACATGCCGGCGCTCGAGCGAATCGCCGCCGACCGTTCGCTCTGGATCGTGGAGGACGCCTGCGAGGCGCTCGGCGCCGTGCACGCCGACGGCGCGCCGGTGGGCGCGCGCGGCAACCTCTCCGTGTTCGGCTTCTACCCGAACAAGCAGCTGACCACGGGGGAGGGGGGAGCCGTGATCGCCCCGGACCGCGAGGCGAAGGAGCGCATCGACTCCGAGCGCAACCAGGGCCGCGCTCCGGACATGGGCTGGCTCGACCACGACCGGCTCGGCTTCAACTACCGCCTGGACGACCTGTCCTGCGCCCTCGGGGTCGCTCAGCTGGAGCGCCTGGACGAGATGCTCGCCGAGCGCGCGCGCGTGGCCGCGCTCTACTCGGAGGCGCTCGCGGACGTGGAGGGGCTCGTGCTTCCCTGCCCCGATGCCGGCGGCGACCGGCGCAGCTGGTTCGTCTACGTGGTCCAGCTCCCGCCCGGCGTGGACCGCGACGGCGCGGTGCTGGCGCTGCGCGCGCGCGGCGTGGACTCGAAGCCCTACCTCCCCGCCATCCACCTCTACAGCTTCTACCGCGAGCGCTTCGGCCACCGCGAGGGGGAGTTCCCGGTCTGCGAGGACGTGGCGCGCCGCTCGCTGGCCCTGCCCTTCTTCCCGGGGCTCACCGATTCGGAGGTCGAGCGGGTCGTCGAGGCGGTCCGTGCCGTGGCTACCGAAGGCGTCACCGCCTACCGATAAGGGAGACATGAGCTCGCGATCGGCGAAAGACGCCCGCGCCTCATTCCTCTGGGGCCTCGTGGTCTTCGCCATGGCGCTCGCGGCTCCCGTGTTGCTCTGGCACCGCGCCATCTCCGAGATGGCCGACGACTTCCACCTCGACGCGGGCTACCTCATCACGGGCTGGATGGGCTACGGGCTGATCGCGCTGGGTCTCCTGCTGCTCGTGCCCGTGGTCCTGTCCGTGGGCAGGTCCCCCGACAGCCGGCTCTACCCGCGCTCGCGCAACGTGTTCCTCGGCTGGGGCACGACGCTCTACCTGCTCGGCACCGCCCTGGCGAGCATCGTCGGCTCGGCCGTCGGCACCTAGACTGGCGGCCGATGGGCCGCTTCCAGGATCCGCAGGACCCGCTCTTCCAGGCGCTCAACTCGTCGATCCGGTTCGACTACCGGCTGGCGCCCTACGACCTGGAGCAGTCGCTCGCGCACGCGCGCATGCTGGCCCGCAGCGGGATCATCTCGGACGAGGACCTCGCGGCGATCGAGAGCGGGCTCGCCGAGGTCCGCCGGGAGATCGACGAGGACCGCTTCCAGGTCGCGGCCGGCGACGAGGACATCCACATGGCGATCGAGCGGCGCCTCACCGAGGTCGCCGGGCCGGTGGGCGGCAAGCTCCACACCGCGCGCTCGCGCAACGACCAGGTGGCCACGGACGTGGCGATGCTCGTCCGTGCACACAGCCTGACGGCCAGGGAGCTGCTGCTCGCTCTCATGGGCACTCTCACCGAGCTCGCGGAGCGCCATCTCGACTGGCCGCTGCCCGGCTACACCCACCTGCAGCGCGCGCAGCCGGTGTACCTCTCGCACCACCTGCTCGCCTACTTCTGGAAGTTCCGCCGCGACCGCCAGCGCTTCAACTTCTGCCTGACGGCCACCGACGACCTCCCGCTCGGCGCCGGCGCGCTCGCCGGGGTGAACTTCGACACGAGCCGGATGTTCGTGGCCCAGGAGCTCGGCTTCGGCGGCATCGCGGAGAACTCGCTCGACGCCGTGTCTAACCGCGACTTCGTGCTCGACTACCTGTCCGCGGCGGCCACCTGCGCGACCCACCTCTCGCAGCTCGGCGCGGAGATTGTGCTCTGGTCGAGCCAGGAGTTCGGGTTCTGCGAGGTGGACGACGCGTTCGCGTCGGGCTCGAGTCTCATGCCGCAGAAGAAGAACCCGGACGCCGCCGAGCTCCTGCGCGCCAAGGCCCCGCGGGTGGTATCGCGGCTGGTGGGCATGCACGGCGTGCTCCACGGCCTGCCGCTCACATACAACAAGGACCTTCAGGAGGACAAGGAGCCACTCTTCGACGCGATCGACACGGTCGAGCTCGGTCTCAGGGTGGCCAACGACATGCTGGCCGGCATCGTGTTCAACCGCGAGCGGATGGCAGCCGCCGCGTCCGACGAGTTCATCGCGGCCACCGACGTCGCCGACGCCCTGGTGCGGCGCGGCGTGCCCTTCCGCGAGGCACACGGGATCGTGGGCGCGCTGGTGCGGACCGCGGTCGAGCGCGACAAGCGCCTGTCCGAGCTGACGGACGACGAGCTGCACGAGCTGGTGCCGCAGCTGGACGGGTCGTTCCGCGAGCTCCTGGAGCCCGCGTCGTGGCTCGAGTCGAAGGTCTCGGAGGGGGGAACGTCCCTCGCCCGGGTCCGCGAGCAGCTTGCCCAGGCCCGGCATGTCCTGAAGGACGAATGAGCGCAAATCTCACCCGTTCGTTCTACGAGCGGTCGGTGCACGAGGTCGCGCGCGACCTCGTGGGCTGCGTGGTGCGTCACGGCGAGACGGCGGGCAGGATCGTCGAGACCGAGAGCTACCACCAGGAGGAGCCGGCGGCGCACTCCTACGTCGGGGTCACGGCCCGGAGCCGGACCCTCTTCGGGCCGCCGGGGAACGCCTACGTGTACTTCTCCTACGGGGTGCACTCGCTGCTCAACGCCGTGGCCGAGCCCGAGGGCATCGGCGCCGCCGTGCTGATCAGAGCTCTCGAGCCTGTCGACGGGATCGACCTGATGCGAGAGCGGCGCGGGCTGGAGCCGGTCGAGGCGCTCTGCTCGGGCCCCGGCAAGCTCACCCAGGCCCTCGGGATCGGCCTCTCGCTCAACGAGAGCTCGCTGTTGGACGGCCCGGTGCAGATCCTGGCGCGGGCGGCCGGCACGAGCGCTCCGCACATCGTCACCGGCGAGCGCATCGGCATCACCAAGGCCGTGGACCTGCCGTGGCGCTTCTGCGACGCCGACAGCCGCCACGTGTCGAGGCCGCATCCGGCGGCCATGCGCCGGGCGGCCTAGGGCGCGACCGCGCCGCCGTCGCCGCCGCCGCCCGGGTCGGGCGCGGGCGTGACCGGCGGTGTGACCGGAGCGGGAGTCTCGGGCGCGGGCCCGTCGAGCGGAGCGGGCTCCTCGGGCGCGGGGGTGGCCTCGGGCTGGTCGCCGCCCTGGTCCTCAGGCGCATCCCCACCGTCCTCGGCACCCTCCTCCGGAGTCGTGCTCGGCGCGGTGGTCGTGCTCGGCCCGGGCGCCACCGGGGTGGTGGTCTCGTCGTCGGCGTTCGGATCCTTGCCCTGGTCCACGAGCCGCTGGTCGCGGATCCCGATCCAGGCCAGCATCAGGTCGTGCCAGATCTCGGCCGGGAACGTCCCGCCGGCCACCGGCTCGCCGTGGTACTCGGTCTGCATGGGTGTGAGGCGG
Source organism: uncultured Thermoleophilaceae bacterium (assembly GCA_963764665.1). Lineage (GTDB taxonomy): Bacteria > Actinomycetota > Thermoleophilia > Solirubrobacterales > Thermoleophilaceae > JACVRW01. Next base: position 195,032 of record CAVXTL010000010.1, read on the forward strand.
TCGGGGTAGCCCACCCACACCGCCACCGTCAGCTCCTTGTTGAACCCCACGAACCAGGCGTCGCCGTAGTTCTCGGTTGTGCCGGTCTTGCCGGCCGCGAACTCACCGATCTGGGCCGCCTTGCCCGTTCCGCTCGTGACCACGCCCTCGAGCATCTGCTGCGCGAGCGCTGCCACCTCCGGTGAGAACACGCGCTTGTTCACCACCTTGTTCTCCTCGTCGCGACCCTGTCCCTTCACCCACTCGACTCCCACGGGACCGTCCTGCTGTGGGGCGAGCGTGCCCGACCTCCGCATGCCGTTGTTGGCGATGGTCGAGTACGCGTACGCCATCTCCAGCGGGGTCACTCCCTCCTGGAGGCCGCCCAGCGTCATCGCCGGGTTCGTCGAGATCGGGGTGCGGATGCCCATGCGGCGCGCGATCCGGGCGATCCGGCGTGTGCCCACCTGGAGCCCGAGCTGGGCGAACACGGAGTTGTCGGAGGTCGTGGTGGCGGTGCGCAGCGACTCGACGCCGTAGTAGTTGTCGTCGTAGTTGTTCACCTCGAACGGCCCGCTGGCGAGGTCGAAGGTCCTGGGCTCGGACACGAAGGTCGTCTCCGGGCTCACTCCGTCCGCCAGGGCGCGGACGAGGGTGAACGGCTTGAAGGCGGAGCCGGGCTGTCGGTGCCCGTTCGTGGCCAGGTTGAATGCGCTCGTGTCGTAGTCCGTCCCGCCGACCATGGCCTTCACGGCGCCCGTCTTGTTGTCGATCGCCACGAGGGAGGCGCTCGGCCCGATGCCGGAGAGGCGGCCCGAGATCGCCTGCTCCGCCGCGGCCTGCAGCTCCGGGTCGATGGTCGTCTTGATCTCGAGCCCGCCGCCGAACACGATCCCCGGCCGGTAGCGGTCCACGAGCTGCTGCGTGAGCCAGGTCGAGAAGAACGGCTGGCTCGAATCCACCGCCGGCGGATCGATGTCCGCTCGCTTGGGGAGCGCGCTCTCGATCCCCTCCTCGTACTGGGCGTTCGAGATCTTGCGCTGCTCGAGCATGCGGGCGAGCACCAGGTCGCGCCGGCGCTTGGCCTCCCGCGGGTTCTCCACGGGGTCGTAGAGGCTCGGCGAGGCGATCATGCCGGCCAGCAGCGCGGCCTCGGCCGGCGTGGCGTCGGCGGCCACGTGGTCGCCCGCGCTGTAGACCTCGTCCGTCGTGCCGTCCGGCTGGAGCGTCGGGACGCCGAAGTAGGTGCGCACTGCCGACTCGACCCCGTAGGCCCCGTTGCCGAAGTACACGCTGTTCAGGTACTGGGTGAGCACCTTGTCCTTCGACCACTTGCGCTCGAGGTGGTAGGCCAGCGCGGCCTCGCGCAGCTTCTGGAACACGGAGCGGTCGCCCTGGGCCGAGAGGGCGTTCTTCACGAACTGCTGGGTGATCGTCGACCCGCCCTGCGCCGCGCGCTGGCGGCGTATGTCCTGCCAGAGCGCGCGGGCGATTCCCTGGTAGTCCACGCCCTCGTGCTGGTAGAAGCGCTTGTCCTCGATCGCGATGACGGCGTTCTTGATGTTGGGGGAGATGTCGCCCGGCGCCAGCAGGATGCGGTTCTGGTTGCCGGTCAGCCGCGCCACCTCGTCACAGCCGTCGGTATCCGAGTCCTTGCAGTCCCGCAGGCCCGCGTAGAGCACCGAGTTCCTCGCGGCGTTGTACTCGGCGCGGTTCTCGAGCGCGGGAAGGTCGCTGGCGACCGCCATGAGCATGCCGAACACGGTCGAGATCAGCGCCAGAGCCGTCAGACCGGCGAGCACGAGCGCCAGGCGCAGCTTCTTCAGCTTCGGCTTGGGCGGGCGCGGGGGTGCGGGAGGCGTGCCGTTCGAGCGGCCGAAGCGGCCGCCGGGATGCCCGGCCGGCGAGGTGATGGTGGACGTCGGGGGCTCCTGCATTCCTGTGGCGCCTCGGGAGAGGGCTTCGGTGCCGTGCGATCGTCCTCGTGGAGTTGTTGCGACCCCACCCGGCACGGCGCGGACGCGGGGGCTCGACGAGCGGCTGGCAGTCTAGCATTGGGCCTATGCCGGACACGCCGGGCGAGGCAGCCCGATTCCTCACCCGGAACGCCGTCGAGGCCCTGCCGGAGGGGGAGCTCGAACGCCAGCTGAAGCAGGATCGGCCCCTGCGCGTGAAGCTCGGCGTGGACCCCACCACGCCCGACATCCACCTCGGTCACACGGTGGTGCTCCGGAAGCTTCGCGAGTTCCAGGACCTCGGTCACACCGTCGTGCTGATCATCGGCGACTACACGGCACGCGTGGGCGACCCGAGCGGGCGCTCCTCGGTGCGGCCCGACGTGGACCCCGCCGAGATCGACCGCAACGCCGACACCTACACCGAGCAGGCCTTCAAGGTGCTCGACCGCGAGCGCACCGAGGTGCGCCGCAACGGCGAGTGGCTCGACATGCCGATGGAGGACCTGTTCCGCCTCGCGCGCACGTCCACCGTGGCCCAGATCCTCGAGCGCGACGACTTCGCCAAGCGCTACTCCGCCCGCCGCCCCATATCGATCCTGGAGCTGCTCTACCCGCTCCTCCAGGGCTACGACTCGGTGGCCGTGCGCTCGGACGTGGAGCTCGGCGGCACCGACCAGAAGTTCAACATCCTCCTCGCCCGTGACATCCAGCAGGCCTACGACGTGCCGTCGCAGTCGGTGCTGACCATGCCCATCCTCCCGGGAATAGACGGCGAGCAGAAGATGTCCAAGTCGCTCGGGAACTACGTGGGCGTGCACGAGCCGCCCGACGAGGTCTTCGGCAAGCTCATGCGGCTTCCCGACCCCGCCATGCCGGTCTACTTCGACCTTCTCCTCGACGAGCCACTCGACCAGGCGCAGTCCCCGCGCGACCAGAAGCGCACGCTCGCGCGCTCCATCACCGAGCGGCTGCACGGCTCGGAGGCCGCAGCCACGGCCGAGGCCCATTTCGACCGGCTCCACGTGGAGCGGGGCGTGCCCGACGACGTCGAGGAGCACACGTTCTCGAGCGACAACGGAACCGTCCACCTGCCCGCGCTGCTGGCCGACGCGTTCGGCCTCTCGCGGTCCGAGGGACGCCGGCTGTTGGCGCAGGCCGGCGTCAGGCTGGACGGGGAGCCGCTTGAGGGCGAGGAGGTGGACCTTCCGGCCGCCCGGCTGGACGGGGCGGTGCTCCAGGTCGGGCGCCGGCGCTTCAAGCGGCTCCGGCAGCTCTAGGGCCGCCGCAGAAGCCGGTCGCGACCCGCTCTGCAGTGCTACACTGCTCCGTCGCGCTCGGCACGGTCCGGAATCACCGACCGACAGGGCCCGCGGTCTTTGAAAACTCAGCAGTACGCGCGACCGAAAGGTCGTGCCCAGGTTCGACCCCCGAGTCGACGCAAAAGCGATCTCTGATCGCCCGCCGCGTGGGCTAGGGGCCTGAACAGACCCGTCGAGTCCGCTGACCCGCATTGTGTACGTGGGCAGCACCTCGTAAGGCGGCCTTCGGGCCGGCTTGCGAAGACTTGACAGCTCTTCGATCTGACAGTGGACCGGAGCCGTCGCCAGGCGGCAATGGATTGATTCCACGCCAGACTTTCACGGAGAGTTTGATCCTGGCTCAGGACGAACGCTGGCGGCGTGCTTAACACATGCAAGTGGAGCGACGAACCAGGCTTCGGCCTGGGGCAGAGCCGCGAACGGGTGAGTAACACGTGGGTAACCTGCCCCGATGACTGGGACAACCCGGGGAAACCCGGGCTAATACCGGATGTGCTGCATTCGCACACGTGAATGTAGGAAAGGAAGCTTCGGCCTCCGCATCGGGATGGGCCTGCGGCCCATTAGCTTGTTGGTGAGGTAACGGCTCACCAAGGCTTCGATGGGTAGCTGGTCTGAGAGGACGATCAGCCACACTGGGACTGAGACACGGCCCAGACTCCTACGGGAGGCAGCAGTGGGGAATCTTGCGCAATGCGCGAAAGCGTGACGCAGCAACGCCGCGTGGGGGAAGACGGCCTTCGGGTTGTAAACCCCTTTCAGGAGGGACGAAGCCCGGGCGGTGAATAGCCGACCCGGGTGACGGTACCTCCAGAAGAAGCCCCGGCTAACTACGTGCCAGCAGCCGCGGTAATACGTAGGGGGCAAGCGTTGTCCGGAATCATTGGGCGTAAAGCGCGTGTAGGCGGTCCGGTAAGTCGGTTGTGAAAGTCCAGGGCTCAACCCTGGGATGCCGATCGATACTGCCGGACTAGAGTCCGGAAGAGGCGAGTGGAATTCCCGGTGTAGCGGTGAAATGCGCAGATATCGGGAGGAACACCAATGGCGAAGGCAGCTCGCTGGGACGGTACTGACGCTGAGACGCGAAAGCGTGGGGAGCAAACAGGATTAGATACCCTGGTAGTCCACGCCGTAAACGATGGGCACTAGGTGTGGGAGGTGTCGACTCCTCCCGTGCCGCAGCTAACGCATTAAGTGCCCCGCCTGGGGAGTACGGCCGCAAGGCTAAAACTCAAAGGAATTGACGGGGGCCCGCACAAGCAGCGGAGCATGTGGTTTAATTCGACGCAACGCGAAGAACCTTACCTGGGCTTGACATGTGAGTGACCGCCGTGGAAACACGGTTTCCCTTCGGGGCACTTTCACAGGTGGTGCATGGCTGTCGTCAGCTCGTGTCGTGAGATGTTGGGTTAAGTCCCGCAACGAGCGCAACCCCTGTCGCATGTTGCCAGCATTAAGTTGGGGACTCATGCGAGACTGCCGGTGACAAACCGGAGGAAGGTGGGGATGACGTCAAGTCATCATGCCCCTTATGTCCAGGGCTACACACGTGCTACATTGGCCGGTACAAAGGGCTGCGATACCGCGAGGTGGAGCGAATCCCAAAAAGCCGGTCTCGGTTCGGATTGGAGGCTGAAACTCGCCTCCATGAAGGCGGAGTTGCTAGTAATCCCGGATCAGCAACGCCGGGGTGAATACGTTCCCGGGCCTTGTACACACCGCCCGTCACACCACGAAAGCGGGCAACACCCGAAGTCGGTGACCCAACCCTTACGGGAGGGAGCCGCCGAAGGTGGGGCTCGTGATTGGGGTGAAGTCGTAACAAGGTAGCCGTACCGGAAGGTGCGGCTGGATCACCTCCTTTCTAGGGAGCTTCCTAACTAGGGAGCCCGTCTCGTCGGCCTTTGTGGCCGGCGGGCGTCTCTAGCATGTCGACCGAACCTGGCGGTCATCGTCTTCGGACGGTGGCCTGTACTGCTGAGTTTTGAGAGACCAGGCGGGGAATCCCCCTGCCGGGCCCTCATCGATCCTTGAAAACTGCACAGTTGGCCAAGTAAAGACGGGTAATAAGAAATCACCCGCACGCGTCCGGACCTAGTCCGGGCGCTGCGATCACCGTCAAGATAGTAAGGGCACACGGTGGATGCCTTGGCATCAGGAGTCGATGAAGGGCGTGGACGGCTGCGATAAGCCGCGGTGAGCTGCTGAACAGGCTTTGACCCGCGGATTCCCGAATGGGGAAACCCGGCACCGGTAATGCGGTGTCACCGCGCGCTGAATACATAGGCGCGCGGAGGCAAGCGGGGGAACTGAAACATCTCAGTACCCCGAGGAAAGGAAATCAACCGAGACTCCCCGAGTAGTGGCGAGCGAAAGGGGATCCAGCCCAAACCCGGCGAATGTAAGCGGACACGCGTTGTCCGCCGGGGGTTGTAGGGCGTGTTGCCCGGATCGTGTCCGATCCGGCGAGAGTCATAAAGCCATCTGCTAGCCGAAGATCCGTGGAACACGGGCACCACAGCGGGTAACAGTCCCGTAGGCGAAAGCAGGCGGCCTCTCGATACATGTCCCTGAGTAGGACCGCACCCGTGAAACGCGGTCCGAACCTGGGGGGACCACCCTCCAAGGCTAAGTACTCCCTGATGACCGATAGCGGACTAGTACCGTGAGGGAAAGGTGAAAAGTACCCCAGAAGGGGAGTGAAATAGTACCTGAAACCGCGTGCCTACAAGCGGTCGGAGCACCTTCGGGTGTGACGGCGTGCTTTTTGCATAACGAGCCGACGAGTTACTCGTCACTGGCAAGGTTAAGCGATGAGCGGAGCCGCAGCGAAAGCGAGTCCTAACAGGGCGACTCAGTCAGTGGCGGTAGACCCGAAACCGGGCGAGCTATCCATGGGCAGGCTGAAGCGGGGGTAAGACCCCGTGAAGGGCCGAACCGACCTAGGTTAAAAACTGGGCGGATGACCTGTGGATCGGAGTGAAAGGCTAATCAAGCCCGGAGATATCTGGTTCTCTCCGAAATATATTTAGGTATAGCCTCCGGCAATTGCCTAATGGCCGTAGAGCACTGTTTGGACTAGGGGCCCTACCAGGTTACCGACTTCAGGCAAACTCCGAAGACCATTAGTGTGTACCCGGGGAGTCAGCTTGCGGGGGATAAACTTCGTAGGCAAGAGGGGAACAACCCAGACCGCCAGCTAAGGTCCCTAAGTACTGGCTAAGTGGAAAACGATGTCCAAGTGCGAAGACAACCAGGAGGTTGGCTTAGAGGCAGCCACCCTTGAAAGAGTGCGTAACAGCTCACTGGTCAAGTGTTCGGGCGCGGAAAATGTAACGGGGCTCAAGCCAGTCACCGAAGCTGCGGGTGTATGCGTTCCCTCGGGATCGCGTACGCGGTAGGAGAGCGTTCCCAGCGCGTGTGAAGCGGCGACGTAAGTCAGCCGTGGACGCCTGGGAAGTGAGAATGTCGGCGTGAGTAACGAAAGAGGGGTGAGAATCCCCTCCACCGATTGTCCAAGGTTTCCTGAGCAACGCTCTTCGGCTCAGGGTCAGTCGGGACCTAAGGCGAGGCCGAAAGGCGTAGCCGATGGCCAACGGGTTGATATTCCCGTACCACGTCGCGTCCGTTACGACCGATGGGGGGACGAGGAAGGCTAAGGGTACCCGCCGACGGTTGCGCGGGGGTAAGCATGTAGCCAGGGCTCTCAGGTAAATCCGGGAGCCCGTTACGGTGAGGTGCGATGCCAGCTGGCCGGAAGGCCGGCGAGTCCCTGACGCCATACCTCCAAGAAAAGCCTCTAGGCAGGACGTGCGTGCCCGTACCAAAACCGACACAGGTGGACAAGTAGAGCATACTAAGGTGATCGAGATAACCCTCGTTAAGGAACTCGGCAAAATTGCCCCGTAACTTCGGGAGAAGGGGCGCCCCGGTAGGGTGAAGTGCTTCGCGCACGGAGCCCGAGGGGGCCGCAGTGAATAGGCCCAACCGACTGTTTACCAAAAACACAGGTCTCTGCTAAGTCGCAAGACGACGTATAGGGGCTGACGCCTGCCCGGTGCCGGAAGGTTACGTGGAGGGGTTAGCTGGCTTCGGCCGGCAAAGCTCCGAAACTAAGCCCCGGTAAACGGCGGCGGTAACTATAACCGTCCTAAGGTAGCGAAATTCCTTGTCGGGTAAGTTCCGACCTGCACGAATGGCGTAACGAGTTGGGCGCTGTCTCAACGAGGGGCTCGGTGAAATCGCAGTCTCGGTGAAGATGCCGAGTACCCGCGGCAAGACGGAAAGACCCCGTGAACCTTTACTACAACCTGATATTGGAGTCTGAGGCATCTCGTTCAGGATAGGTGGGAGGCTACGAAGCAGGGACTGCGGTCCCTGTGGAGCCACCCTTGAGATACCACCCTTGGTGTCTTGGGCTTCTAACACCACGCCGTGAATCCGGGTGGTGAACAGTGTCAGGCGGGTAGTTTGACTGGGGCGGTCGCCTCCTAAAATGTAACGGAGGCGCGCAAAGGTTCCCTCAGCACGGTTGGAAATCGTGCGTAGAGTGCAAAAGCATCAAGGGAGCTTGACTGTGAGACAGACATGTCGAGCAGGTGCGAAAGCAGGCTTTAGTGATCCGGCGGTAGCAAGTGGAAGCGCCGTCGCTCAACGGATAAAAGGTACTCCGGGGATAACAGGCTTATCGGGCCCAAGAGTCCACATCGACGGCCCGGTTTGGCACCTCGATGTCGGCTCGTCGCATCCTGGGGCTGTAGTCGGTCCCAAGGGTTGGGCTGTTCGCCCATTAAAGCGGTACGCGAGCTGGGTTCAGAACGTCGTGAGACAGTTCGGTCCCTATCTGCCGTGGGCGTTGGAGAGTTGAGAGGAGTCGTCCCTAGTACGAGAGGACCGGGACGAACGCACCTCTGGTGTACCAGTTGTCCCGCCAGGGGCACCGCTGGTTAGCTACGTGCGGACCGGATAACCGCTGAAGGCATCTAAGCGGGAAGCCGACCTCGAGATGAGCTCTCCCATCCCCTTGAGGGAGTAAGACCCCTGGAAGACCACCAGGTGATAGGCCGGATGTGTAAGGGCAGCAATGCCCTCAGCAGACCGGTACTAATGGTTCGAGGGCTTGACGGATTTTTTCTTTCCCCGTCTGAGTTTGGCCGCTGTGCAGTTTTCAAGGCTCGAGGAGGGCCCTGGTCTCGCAACCTTTCGGTGGCGATAGCGAGAGGGCCACACCTCTTCCCATTCCGAACAGAGAAGTTAAGCCTCTCAGCGCCGATGGTACTTGGGCCTCGCGGCCCTGGGAGAGTAGGTCGCCGCCGATTTACTTGATTGCGGGCCGCCCACGTGGGCGGCCCGCTGTGCTTCAGGCCACCGGCCTATCTACACTCCAGCCGCCAATGACCACCTCAGACGCCCTGTGACCGCGCTCGACGCGCTCGCTCCGCTGGCCGTGTCCACCTTCGGGCTGATCTGCCTGATCGTCGGAGCCGTCATGGTGCTCTTCTTCATCGGAGGGCTCATCGCCGTCTCCGTGCGCTCCAAGCGCGAGGCCCCCCTCTATGAGGAGCACGTGCGCGCCGCTGATCAGGCGCTCCAGGCTGCCCGTGCCGGCGATCGCGGCTGGGACAAGGAGATCATGGAGGGCGTCGCTCAGGCAGCCCTGGCCGATTCGCGCCCCGGCACCTCCTTCATGGATCTGCATCTGGTGCTCGTCGAGGACCGCCCCGGCATGGAGGAGGATCGCGCTCACTTCATGGCCGTCGGCCCGAATGGCGAGGAGACCAGGGTCGTGCTCGGTCGCCAGGGCGGCAACTGGGTGGCCGAGAGCGTCAGCTAGCGCCGGCCGGTGAG
>CAVXTL010000011.1:0-137260 GCA_963764665.1 uncultured Thermoleophilaceae bacterium
GGCTCCGGCACGAACTCGACGTCTACGCCAACCTGCGCCCGTCCACCGGGCCGGGCATCGACCTGCTGATCGTGCGCGAGCTGGTGGGCGGCCTCTACTTCGGCCAGCGCGGGGTCGACCCCGACGGGACGGTCTGGGACCGGCTCGAGTATCACCCGAGCCAGATCGAGCGGCTGGTCCGGCGCGGCTTCGACCTGGCCCGCACGCGGAGCGGGCGCCTCACGTCGGTCGACAAGGCCAACGTGCTCGTGACGTCGCGGCTCTGGCGGAGCATCGTCGACGAGGTTGCCGGCGACTACCCGGACGTGGACGTGCGCCACCTGCTGATCGACACCGCGGGAATGCGCCTCGTCGAGAACCCGGCGGAGTTCGACGTCCTCGTGACCGAGAACACCTTCGGCGACATCCTGTCCGACGTCGCGGCCGCCCTGTCCGGGGGGATCGGCGTCGCAGCTTCGGCTTGCATCGGCGATGGCCGAGTCGGGCTCTTCGAGCCCGTGCACGGGACGGCGCCGGACCTTGCCGGGCGCGGCATCGCCAACCCGACCGCGATGATCCTGTCGGCGGCTCTGATGCTCCGCTACGGGCTCGACCGCCCGGCCGAGGCGATCGCCCTCGAGCGCGCGGTCGAAGCGGCCCAGCTTGAGTGCCCGACCGCCGACGCGGGCGGGACTGCCACCACATCGGAGTTCGGAGACCACGTGGTCTCGCTGCTGCGCCGGGGACAGGTCGCCGCGTGACGACCGTTACCGCCGATCTACGCGCCGACCTCGACGCCTCGGGTGCCGAGAGCCTCATGGTCGAGGCCGGAGGCGTGTCGCTGCACGCGCTCGACTTCGGGGGCGCGGCTCCCCCGGTCCTCGTGCTGCCGGGGATCACGAGCCCGGCCATCACCTGGGAGTTCGTCGCGCGCGAGCTGGCCGGCTCCGTGAGGCCGGTGGTCGCGGACCTGCGCGGCCGAGGTCTCTCCGGCGTGCCACAGGACGGCTCGCATGCGATCGAGGACTACGCCGACGACGCCGCGGGCCTGATCGACGGCCTCGGGCTGAACCGCCCGATCGTGCTCGGGCACTCGTTTGGCGCTCGCATCGGCGCGGCCCTCGCCGTGCGCCACCCCGGCGCCGCGGGTTCGCTCGTCCTCGTCGACCCGCCGCTCAGCGGTCCCGGCCGCGACCCCTATCCGACCAGCCTTGAGGCCTTCCTTGGTCAGCTCGCCGAGGCGCAGGCCGGTACGACCGTAGACGCGGTCGCTGCTCACTGGCCGAGCTGGCCGCGCCGGGAGCTGGAGCTGCGCGCGCGCTGGCTCGCGACGTGCGACGAGACCGCCATCGTCGAGACGTATCGCGGTTTCGAGACCGACGACTTCCTGGACTGGTGGCGAGCACTGCCCACTCCGGCGCTGTTCGTGCGCGGCGGGCTCAGCCCGGTGGTCAGCGAGGCCGGTGCCCGCGAGCTCGCGCAGATACGGCCGGACATCCCGATCGCGACGGTGCCCGACGCGGGCCACATGATCCCCTGGGACAACCTGCCCGGGTTCGTCGCCGCCGTGGAGGGATTCCTGCGCGACCACGGGGAGCGCTCGAATTGAAGGCTGCCCCGTTCACCTACGTCCGGCCGGCAAGCGTCGCCGACGCCGTGCGTGAGCTCTCGGCGCACGAAGGCACGGCGCGTGTGCTGGCCGGCGGACAGAGCCTCGTGCCGATGCTGGGCATGCGGCTCATGCGGCCGGCGGTCGTGCTCGACATCAACGAGCTCGGCGCCGAGCTCGGGGGCATCGAGGCGAGCGGCTCCGAGACGGTCATTGGCGCGCTGGTCCGGTACAAGGACCTCGAGACCTCCCCGGTGGTCGCCGAGCGCCTGCCGCTGCTTCCGCTCGCGGTGCGGTTCATCGGTGACCGGCAGGTCCGCAACCGCGGCACGATCGGGGGCGCGCTGGCGCAGGCCGACCCCACCGGCGAGATGCCGCTCGCCTGCCTCGCGCTCGGAGCGAAGGTCGTCGCGCGCAGCGCGAGCGGTGAGCGCACGATCCCGATCGAGGAGTTCTTCGACGGGTCGTACGCGAGCGTGCTCGAGCCCGAGGAGCTGCTCGTGGCGGTGCGACTGCCGCTCGCGCCGGCGCGCTTCCGCTTCTTCGAGCGCGGCCGCAAGCACAACGACTTCGCCGTCCTGAGCATGGTGGCCCTCGGCACCCCTGATGCCGACGGGCGCTGGCACTCGGTGCGCATCGCGCTGGGCGGTGTCAACGATCGGCCCGTGCTGGCCACCGCGGCTGCGGAGCGCCTGGAGGGCCAGGCCTGGGACGACGCGGCGATCGACGAGGCGGCTCGTCTGGCGCTGGACGTCGTCGACCCGCCCGACGACGTGCGCGCGAGTGCTGAGTATCGCTCCCACCTCGTGCCCATCCACGTGGGACGGCTGCTGCGCGAGCTGAGGGACGAACGCTGATGGACGACACGGTCGCGATCTCCGTCAAGGTCAACGGGGCCGTCCACCGGGCACGCGTCGAGGGCCGCATGCACGCCGCGGACTTTCTCCGCCACGAGCTGGGCCTGACCGGCACGCACGTAGGCTGCGAGCAGGGCGTGTGTGGGATGTGCACCGTCCTCGTGGACGGTGAGGCGGTCAAGTCCTGCCTGATGCTGGCGCCCCAGCTGGATGGCCGAGAGGTCGAGACCGTCGAGAGCCTGGCCGGGGACGAAGGCCTGGCGCCGCTCCAAGAGGCCTTCAAGGATGCGCACGCCCTCCAATGCGGGTTCTGCACTCCCGGATTCCTGATGACGGCGACCGCGCTGGCGCGGGAGGGGCGCAGCCTCGGGCGCGAGGAGATCCGCGAGGAGCTCTCCGGCGTCCTGTGCCGCTGCACCGGGTACAAGGGCATCGTCGACGCGGTGGAGCGCCACCTCGGAGGGGAGCGCGATGGCTGAGACGCTCGAGCGCACCGAACGCCGCACGCTGCCCGGAGGCATCGGCGCGAAGGTTCCGCGCAAGGAGGACGACCGCCTGCTGCGCGGGGAGGGACGCTTCACAGACGACATCGACCCTGCTCACGGGCTGCACATGGCGGTTGGCCGCTGCCCGTTCCCGCGTGCCCGCATCGAGGCGCTCGACGTGAGCGCGGCGCTCGAGCTCGAGGGCGTGCGGCACGTGCTCGTCGGCGCCGACGTGCGGGCGCGGACTCGGCCGATCAACGTGCTGCGTCCCGTGCCAGGCGCCCCGGAGGTGCCCTACTACGCCCTCGCCCAGAGCACCGCGGAGTACGAGGGCCAGCCGGTCGTGAGCGTGGCGGCCACCAGCCGGGGCGTGGCCGAGGACGCGATCGAGCTGATCGATGTGGACTACGACCCGCTGCCGCACGTGAGCGACGCGATATCGGCGCAGCGCCCGGAGGCCCCGGTCCTGCACCCGGACGTGGTACCGACCAACCTGCTCGCCTCGAACCCGCAGGGGATGGGGGACTCCGATGCGGCGTTCGCTGCCGCCGAGACCATCGTCGAGGGCAGGTTCACGATCAACCGGGTCACGGGGCTGCCGATGGAGGCGCGCGGGACCGTCGCCGAATGGAGAGGAGGCCCGCGCGAGCTGACGGTGCACACCTCGACGCAGACGCCGCACCTGGTGCGCAACCAGTTGGCGCACTGCCTGCGCCTGGACGAGGGCGGAGTGCGGGTGATCGCTTCCGACGTGGGCGGTGCGTTCGGCCTCAAGCTGGGCGTTTACCCCGAGGACCTGCTCGTCTGCCTGCACACGATGGCCCTCGGCCGGCCGGTCAAATGGATCGAGGATCGGTTGGAGCACTTCCGAGCCACGACACACGGGCGCGAGGCGGTCCACGACTTCCGCATCGGCGCGTCGGGCGACGGGCGCATCGTCGCCATGGAGAACGTCTACGCGACCGACCTGGGCGCCTACAACGGCCCGTACGGCTCGGCCCAGCTCTCCAGCGTCACGTTCACCGGGCCTTATCGCGTCGAGGACGCCTCCGTCGAACGGCGCGTGGTCATGACGAACAAGACACCGGTGGGCGCGTATCGCGGCTATGGCCAGCCCGAGGTGAACTTCGCGAGGGAGGTGCTCGTCGACCGGCTCGCGCGGCGGCTCGGCCATGACCCGCTCGAGTTGCGGGCGAGCAACATGTTGCGCCCCGAGGACCTTCCATGGCGCAACCCGAGCGGGGCCTGGCAGGACAGCGGCGACTACGAGCGTTGCCTGCGCATGGCGGCCGAGGCGATCGGCTACGACGACATCCGCTCGGCCGGCCGCGGCCCGCGTGCCGATGGTCGCTACGTCGGGGTCGGCCTGTCGTCCTTCGTCGAGCGCACCGGTTACGCCAGCGGGAAGTTCCTCGCCGGCCGGGGATCCAAGTTCGGCGCGCACGAGAGTGTGACCCTGCGCGCCAACCGTTCTGGCGGGATCGACCTCTACACGGGCGTGTCCACGTTCGGTCAGAGCACCGAGACGGCGTTCGCGCAGGTGTGCAGCGAGGTGCTGGGCATCGACTTCGACGCGATCAGCGTGCACGCCGGCGACACCTCCGGGACTCCGCTCAACACCGGTGCGTTCGCCTCGCGCACGATGATCGCCGGGTCTGGAGCGATCGAGACCGCCGCCAAGGAGTTGCGCGCCAAGGTGCTGCGCCTGGGCGCCTGGCTCTTGGAGGCGGACGGCCCCGAGGCGGTCGAGATCGCCCAGACCGTGGTCCGGCTGGTGGACGACCCAGAGCGTTCGGTGACGCTCGCCGAGGTGCACGAGACGGCGATCCTGGGGCTGAGGCTCCCCGACGGTGAGACGCCCGGGCTCGAGGCCACGGCCTACCACGAGCCGGAGGCCGCCGCCTTTGGGTTCGGCACGGCCGCCGCGCTCGTGTCGGTGGACCCCGAGACCGGCGACTTCGACATCGATCGCTTCGTGATGGTGCACGACTGCGGCACCCCCGTGAATCCGACCGCGATCGAGGGGCAGGTCCGGGGTGCGCTGGCACAGGGGTTCGGCGCCGCGCTCGCCGAGGAGCTCCGGTACGACCCGGACACAGGCCAGCTCGTCAATGGAACGATGCTCGACTACTTCGTGCCCACGGCGTGCGATCTGCCGGAGGTGGAGCTGCTGCACACGGAGGTGCCCTCGCCGGTGACGCCGTTCGGAGTGCGCGGTGTCGGCGAGGTGGGAACGATCCCACCGGGGGCCGCGGTGACGAACGCGGTCTGTGACGCGCTGGTCGACTTCCGCGTCGAGATCAGCCGGCTGCCGGTGACACCCGAGCGCGTATGGGAAGCGATCAATCAAGGCCGGGCGGACAGGGAGCGCGCGTGAAAGTCCAGGAGTCCTTCGTCATTGCCGAGAGCCGCGAGCGCCTGTGGGAGTTCTTCGAGCAGGTCGACCAGGTGGCGCGCTGCGTTCCGGGCGTGGAATCGGTCGAGGTGATCGACGAGGAGAACTCGAAGATCCGCGTCACCCAGGCCGTGGGCCCGATGACCGCGACGTTCGACCTCAGGATGCGGGTCACGGAGCGCCAGCCCCACGAGTTCATCCAATTCACCGCAGTCGGGCGCGCGGTGAAGGGAGCGGCCGGCAACGTGCGCACCACGAACTCGGTGCGGCTCGCCGTCGTAGACGGGGGCACGCGCGTGGAGCTCGAGTCCGACTTGGCAATGGGCGGCGTGCTCGGGTCGGTGGGGCAGAAGGTGGTCGCAAAGCAGGCCGGCCAGGTGACCAAGGAGTTTTCTGACGCGCTGGAGCGCGCGATCACGGGGGAGCCCACGCCCGCCGAGGCTGGGCTGGGCGAGGGGCAGGCGCCTGGTGGGCAGCCGCCCGGCGCCCATCCGGTTCCCAGTCCCGCGCCCCAACGAGCGATCGGCATCGGTGCCGCCATCGCCGCGCTCCTCGTGCTCTGGCGCCTTGTCCGTCGTGTGCGTGCCCGATGACCGAACCAAGGAGAGACACATGACCGTCACCCGAATCGGATTGCTCGTGCCGAGCTCGAACACGACGATCGAGACCGAGGTACCGGACATGCTCTACAGGCGCTCGAAGGAGACCGGTGAGCGCTTCACCTTCCACTCGAGCCGGGCCGAGCTGCTGCAGGTCGACAAGGACTCGCTCGACCGCATGGTGGCCGACGCGGACCGCTGCGTGAGGGAGCTGAGCGACGCCCACGTCGACGTGCTGGCCTACGCGTGCCTTGTCGCGATCATGGCGCAGGGTCCCGGCGCCCACGTCGAGGCGGAGGAACGCCTGGCTCGCGGGGCCGAGGAGAACGGTGCGCCTGCCCCGGTCGTGAGCAGCGCCGGGGCGCTGATCCGGGGAATGCAGGCTCTCGGCCTGCGGCGTGTGGCGATCGTCACCCCCTACGAGGACTCGCTGACTCAACTGGTGGCCGAGTACATCGAGAACTGCGGCATCACGGTCGTCGACACGCGCTCGCTGCGGGTGACCGAGAACGTGGCCGTTGGTCGCCTCGATCCGATGAACCTCGTCGACATCGCAGGCGAGCTCGATACTTCGACGGCGGACGGCGTGGTGCTGTCGGCGTGCGTGCAGATGCCGTCACTGCCGGCGATCCCGGCTGCGGAACAGGCCCTGGGGCTGCCGGTGCTCTCCGCCGCCACGGCCACCGTCTACGAGATCCTCACCGCCCTCGGCCGCGACCCGGTTGCGCCCGACGCCGGCGCGCTGCTGTCCGGCGACCGAGTCGGCGCCGGGGTGAACTAGCGATGAGCCTCCCGACGACACTCGTTGGATCGTACGCCCAGCCGAGCTGGCTGATCGATCGAGAGCGCTTGCGTGACCGCTTCCCGCCACGGGTCCGCGCACGCGAGCTCTGGCGCGTCGACCCCGCGTATCTCGAGGAGGCGCAGGACGACGCGACGCTGCTGGCCATCCGCGACCAGGAGCGAGCCGGCATCGACATCCTGACCGACGGGGAGATGCGGCGCGAGAGCTACTCGAACCGCTTCGCGACCGCTCTGGAGGGCGTCGACATCGATCGGCCCGGTACCGCCCTCGACCGCAGTGGCCACCCGAACCCGGTCCCGCGCGTGGTCGGGACGATTACTCGCCCCGAGCCGGTCCAGGTGCGCGACCTCGAGTTCCTGAAGGCGAACACGAGCCGATGGGTCAAGATGACCGTGCCCGGCCCGTTCACGATGTCGCAGCAGGCGCAGAACGATTTCTACGAGAGCGACGAGGAGCTGGCTTTCGCCTACGCCGCGGCGATCAACGAGGAGATCGCCGATCTGGCCGCCGCCGGGGCCGACGTCGTGCAGATCGACGAGCCCTACCTTCAGGCCAGGCCGGAGGCGGCGCGGCGCTACGGGGTGCGCGCCGTCAACCGGGCCTTGGAGGGAATCGAGGCGACCACGGCGCTGCATATCTGCTTCGGCTACGCGGCGATCATCCACGAGCGGCCCGAGGGCTACTCGTTCCTGTCCGAGCTCACGGAATGCTCGTGCGCCCAGGTCTCGATCGAAACCGCGCAGTCCGGGCTGGATCTGGCGGTGCTCGACACGCTGCCCGACAAGACCGTGATCCTGGGTGTGCTCGACCTGAGCGATGAGGGTGTGGAGACGCCCGCCACCGTAGCGGACCGCATCCGGCGGGCGCTGCCGCACAAACGGCCGGACGAGCTGATCGCCGCGCCGGACTGCGGGATGAAGTACCTGCCGCGCGACAGCGCGTTCGGCAAGCTCCAGTCGCTCGTCGCGGGTGCCGAGCTGGTCCGCGCCGAGGGTCGCCAATAGCCAAGTACCGTACGCGGACTTGGACTCTCCCGAACATCTCGATGTGCTGATCGTCGGCGCCGGCCTGTCCGGCATCGGCGCCGCCTGCCAGGTGGAGACCAAGTGCCCCGGCCAGACCTACGCGGTCCTCGAGGCCCGCGAGGACAGCGGCGGCACCTGGGACCTGTTCCGCTACCCGGGCATTCGCTCGGACTCGGACATGTTCACCCTCGGCTACGCCTTCCGGCCCTGGAAGGAGGCCAAGTCGATCGCCGACGGTCCGTCGATCCTCAAGTACGTGCGCGACACCGCCCGCGACTACGGGGTCGAGCGCAAGATCCGCTTCCGGCACAGCGTCGTGCGCGCCGAGTGGTCGAGTGCCGACGCGCGCTGGACCGTGGAGGTGGACCGTGGCGACGGAGAGTCCGTGACGCTCACCTGCGGATTCCTGTTCATGTGCAGCGGCTACTACCGCTACGACGAGGGCCACACGCCACGGTTCGAGGGCAGCGAGCGCTTCGGCGGCCGCATCGTGCACCCTCAGCACTGGCCCGACGACGTGGACTACGCCGGCAAGCGCGTGGTGGTGATCGGCAGCGGCGCCACGGCGGTCACGCTCATACCCGCGATGGCCGAGAGCGCGGCGCACGTGACGATGCTCCAGCGCTCGCCCAGCTACGTGGCCGCGCTGCCGGCGGTGGACCCGATCGCGAAGGTCGTTCGGCGAGTGCTGCCCACCAAGGCCGCCTACTCCGTGGTGCGCTGGAAGAACGTCCTGTTCACGATGGCGTTCTTCCAGCTCTGCCGGCGCCGGCCGGAGCGGATGCGCGCCTTTCTCCGGAAGGGCGTGCAGCGCCGGCTCCCGGCGGGGTACGACATCGACACCCACTTCAAGCCCACGTACAACCCGTGGGACCAGCGCATGTGCCTGGTCCCGGACGGCGACCTCTTCGAGGCGCTCGGAAGCGGGAAGGCATCGGTGGTCACCGACCGGATCAAGACATTCACCGAGAAGGGGCTCCTACTGGAGTCGGGCGAGGAGCTCGAGGCCGATCTGGTGGTCACGGCCACGGGCCTGAACATGAGGCTGCTGGGCGGCGTGGAGCTCGCGGTGGACGGCCGCGAGGTCGAGCTGGCGAAGACGCTCAGCTACAAGGGCCTGATGCTCACCGGCGTGCCGAACATGGCCTTCTCGATCGGATACACGAACGCCTCGTGGACGCTCAAGTGCGACCTGACCTGCGACTACGTGTGCAGGCTGCTCAACCACATGGACGAGCGCGGCTACGTGAGCTGCGTGCCGGAGTGCAACGACTCCTCGGTGGCGGAGGAGCCGATCATCGACTTCTCGTCCGGATACGTGCTGCGGGCGCTCGATCGGCTTCCCAAGCAGGGGTCGAAGCGGCCCTGGCGGCTCCATCAGAACTATCCGCTCGACCTTCGCGAGCTGAGGTACGGCCAGATCGAGGACGGCGCGCTCCGGTTCTCGGCGGCCGTGGCCACGGTGGACGGGCCCGACCGGGTTGCCGCCTGAGGACGAGCTCGACCTGAAGGAGATAGAGCGGGCGCTGCGTGCCCGCCAGGACGAGCTGCGGGCGCAGATCGCACGGCTGGCCCTGCCGCCGGAGCGCGGCACGGGACTCCAGTTCGGCAAGCGGATCGGCGACGGCACGGCCGAGGCCGTGAGCCGGCTCACCGACGTGGGCGTGGGTGGCAACCTCGAGCTGCGCGAGGCGCGCGTGTCCAGGGCGCTGGAGAAGCTCGAGCAGGGCGCCTACGGCGACTGCGAGGGGTGCGGGAAGCCGATCCCGGTCGCGCGCCTGAGGGCCGCGCCCGAGAGCGTGCAGTGCATCGAGTGCGCGCGCAAGGCGCGTCTGGTTTAGTCCCGGCCATATGGCCGACCTCGCGGGAAAGACCCTGTTCATCTCCGGCGCCAGCCGCGGCATAGGCCTGGCGATAGCGCTGCGGGCCGCCCGCGACGGGGCCAACGTGGCCCTCATCGCCAAGACGGCGGAGCCGCATCCCAAGCTCGAGGGCACCGTCTACACCGCGGCGGAGCAGATCGAGGAGGCCGGCGGAGCGGCGCTGCCGATCGTGGGGGACATCCGGCACGAGGACCAGGTGGAGGCGGCGGTGGCTCAGGCGGTGGAGCGCTTCGGCGGCATCGACGTGTGCGTGAACAACGCGTCGGCGATAGCCCTGGCCGGCACGGAGGACCTCGAGATGAAGCGCTACGACCTGATGCAGGACATCAACACCCGCGGCACCTTCGTGGTCAGCAAGATGTGCATGCCCCATCTGCGCAAGGCCGAGAACCCGCACATCCTCACCCTGTCGCCCCCGCTCGGGATCGAGCCGCGCTGGCTGGCGCCCCACGTGGGCTATACGGTGGCCAAGTACGGCATGACCCTGTGCGCGCTCGGCTTCGCGACCGAGCTGCGCGAGGCCGGGGTGGCCTCGAACGCACTCTGGCCGCGCACGATCATCGCCACGGCAGCGGTCCAGAACCTGCTGGGCGGCGACGAGGCCATGGCCCGCGCGCGCAAGCCCGAGCTGTACGCGGATGCCGCGTACGCGGTGATCACACGGCCGAGCCGCGAGTGCACCGGCAACACGTATCTGTGCGAGGACGTGCTGGTCGAGGAGGGCGTGACCGACTTCAGCCCGTACATGTACGTCGAGGGCGGCGAGCCGATCGTGGACCTGTTCGTGGACAGCGTGGACCCGGCCTAGCTCAGGGTCACGGTAGTCCACTCGGCGCGCTCGAGCACATCGGCGTCGACCGTTCCCGGCCGCCTGAGCATCACCTCGTGCGCCGCTCCGTCCGGGTCGAAGTACCCCATGATCCAGAGGCTCTTCATGTCACGGACGTCGCCGTCGGCCGCGCCCTCCGCCTCGATTCGGCGGCGCAGCTCCCTGAAGGCCTTCTCTGACGGCGCCAGCAGCGCGAAGTGGTCGAGCCGGCCACGGCTGAACATCGGGGAGGGCGGTGGCGGGGGCGGTCCCTCCAGCAGCTGGAATGGATGCAGGACGGTGGTCGGCCCCACGACGAGGAACGCGTGCCGGACGCCGTCCTCCGTCATGTCGAGCGTCACCTCGGCGTCGAAGACCCGCCCGTAGAAGGCGAGCAGGCGATCCATGTCCTCGGTGAGGAAGGTGACGTGATGGACACCGTCGACAAGCTGCACGGAGACGTGTTCTAGCCGATGGCCGGCGGCTTGGCAACGAGGTTCAGCAGAGGCCGCGAACGCGCCGCGTGACGGTCACGAGGCGCCCGCCGCGCAGCCTGGCCCCGACCTTGACCAGACCGCGCCGGCGCCCGCCCAGGCGCTTCTTCGTGACGGCCAGCCTGAAGGGCCTCGAGCGGTCCGCGGCCAGTCGCTTCGAGCGGAAGGACAGGCCGGCACGCACCACACGGTCGAGGCCTGTACCCGCGAGCGTGAGCACGGCCGCGCGCCGCGCGCAGCCGCGAGTGCGGCGGTAGCGCAGACGCAGCGAGAGCTTGACGGCCTTGGGCTTGCCGGCGACGGGCGGTTCGATCACGGGCGGGACGACGACCGGGGGCTTGCCACCGGTCGGAGGCGCCACCGGCGCGGGGTCGACGTTCGTGGTCAGCCGCGCGGTGACCTGCTGGCGGCGCAGCGCGCCGTTGGCGGTGCCCGGTGCGTCGAAGAACAGCGTTCGCGTGGACGTCAGGCGGTCGGCCGGGGCGCTTCCGTTCGCAGGCTCGTCGGTCGAGTTGATCGAGCCGTTCAGGTAGGGGCCGCTGGCCCCGTAGAAGCCGCCGTCGCCCTGGCATGGGGCCTGGCCGGCGGGCGGGCTCGCCAGGTCGCGGTAGAACGAGGTGAACTTGCTCGCCGCCACCGTGGTGCTCCAGGTGTGGATGCTCGTGAGCGCGCCCTGCGCGCCGTCCACGCTCTCCCAGGTGAGGGGGCCGGCCGCCACCGAGTCGGCCACGCCGTCGATCGTCACGCCGGCCGGGTTGTTGTTGTTGCGGTAGGTCATTCCGGTGGCCGCCGCGCTGTAGTCGAGGAAGCTCATCACCGCCGGGATCCCGTGCACCCTGAGGAAGGTGGTGTCCTCCTCGCGGCCGTCGTAGAAGATCTGCTGGTGCTCGGTCATCGGCCCGCTGTTCGCGCCCAGGAAGGCGCGGATGCCGCGGACGGGACCGCTGCGGTTGGTCAGGAACGCGCCCTCGCCCCGCGCGAAGGTCAGGCGACTGCGCCCGCAGTAGTCGGGAATGAACTGGTTCTCGTTGCGGTCGAGGATGTCCGCCTCGGTGGCCGGCCCGCGAAGGATCTTCAGCTCGGTCTCCTGCCAGCGGTCGGTGAAGCGACGCGTGTAGCTGGGCGTGACCACGGTCGAGGTCTCGGGGTTGAGACCGGTCGCGTGGTCGTAGGTCGAGAGGTAGGCGCCCGAGGTCAGGTTGAAGCTGTAGGTCACGTACTGCTCGCCCGCGCCCGGGTCGAGCGAGCCGGTCTGGCGGAAGAGGTAGACGTACCCGGTGGCGCCGTCGAGCGGGTCCGTCACGACGATCTCCTCGCGTGAGCCGGCGACCACGCCGGCCGGGTCGGCGGCGTCGCCCGCCTCGGCGCCGGCGTCCCGGGCCATGAAGGCGATCTCGTCGTCGCCGTCGAGGGTCGGGTCCGTGTCGGCGCCCACCCGCGTACCCGGGTCGGCGTAGCGCAGCTTCGCGGGCGTGGAGAAGGGCGTGTAGCAAGGGTCGCTGCAGGCAGGGAACGGAGTCGGGTACGCCACCCGCAGGTTCACCAGCTTGCGCTCGTCGACCTGGACCGGGATCTGGTCCCAGCTCCCGGACCACGCGAAGGCGAGGACCTTCTCCGGCGCGGCGCCGCCCAGCGACGGCACGCCCGCGCCGGTGATCACCACCGGATCGTCAGGCCGCGTGAGCGGGGCGGCGAGCGCAGGTGGAGCCAGCAGCGCGAGCGCCGCCAGCGCGAGCACGGCGATCCCTGAGCGTCCCATCCTCAGTACACCTTCGGGATCCGCCGCTCGGCACTTGAGGCGTCAGGCGGCGCTGGTGGCTGCGCCAGGCCCGGCTTCCGCCAGCACGTCGGCCGGACCGAGCTCGGCGCCGCAGCGCGAGCAGTGGAGCCGCTCGTCGAGCTCCCCGCCGCAGTCGCGGTGGCGGATCAGCACCGGGGGTCCGTCGGGCGCCAGGTAGCGGTCGCCCCAGGTCTTCAGGGACATCATCGCCGGCCACAGCTCCACGCCCTGACGGGTGAGGCGGTACTCGTGGCGGGGCGGGTGCTCCTGGTAGGGCTCCTTGGCCAGGATCCCCACCTCCACGAGCCGGTTGAGCCTGTCCGTGAGCACGTTCCGCGCGCAGCCGAGCCGGCGCTGGTAGTCGTCGAAGCGGCGCGTGCCGAGGAACGCCTCGCGGATCACGAGCATCGTCCAGCGGTCGCCCACGAGCTCGAGCGCGCGGGCGATCGAGCAGGCCTGGCCTTCGTAGGTCCGTGGCAGCACGAGGCGGATTGTAGGGGGGTCAGTTGTGTGATGCAACGCACAGTCGGTGAGTTAGTTGCGTGAAACAACTGGCCGTGATGGAACGCAAGTGGAAGGTGCTCGCGGTCGCCGGGGTCGCCGTGTTCATGGGCTTCCTCGACGTGACGATCGTCAACGTGGCCTTCCCGGACCTCGAGCGCGACTTCGCGGACGCCTCGCGCGCCGAGCTCTCCTGGGTCCTCAACGCCTACAACATCCTCTTCGCCGCGCTGCTGGTGCCGGCCGGCCGGGTGGCGGACATCGTCGGTCGCCGGCGCATGTTCCTCGTGGGGATCGGCGTGTTCCTCGTGGCCTCGGCGCTCTGTGGGGTGGCCGGCTCGGTGGAGTTCCTAGTGGCCGCGCGCATGCTCCAGGCCGTCGGCGGGGCGATTCTCGTGCCCACCTCGCTCGGACTGCTGCTGCCGGAGTTCCCGGCGCACCAGCGCGCCACCGCCACCGCCATCTGGACCGCCACCGGCGCCGTGGCGGCCGCGCTCGGGCCTTCGCTCGGCGGCGTGCTCGTGGACTGGGGCGGCTGGCGCTGGGCCTTCTTCGTGAACATCCCGATCGGCATCGCGGCGCTCGTGCCGGCCCGGCGGCTGCTCCGCGAGATCCGCGAGCCCGAGGGCGCGCGGCTGCCCGACGCCCTCGGAACGCTGATGCTCGGCGCCGGCGTTGGGCTCGTGGCGCTCGGCATCGTCGAGGGCCCGGACTGGGGCTGGGGCAGCACGCGCGTGCTCGGAGCACTCGGCACGGGTCTGGCGCTACTGCCGCTCGTGGTCTGGCGCTCGGCGCGCCATCCCTCGCCGGTGATCGAGCTCGCCCTCTTCCGCGTGCGCTCCTTCGCGGTGGCCAACGCCGGCATGTTCACGTTCTCCGCCGCGTTCTACGCCCTCCTGCTCGCCAACATCCTCTTCAGCACCGAGGTCTGGGGCTGGACGATTCTCGAGGCCGGCGTGGCGGTCACGCCGGCGCCGGCCATGGCCGCCCTCACCGCCCCGGTGGCGGGCCTGCTCGCGGACCGCTTCGGCCAGCGGGTCGTGGCGGTGCCCGGAGCGCTGCTGTTCGCCGCGGGCTGCCTGTTCCTCGCCGGGTCGATGGACGCGACGCCGGACTACGTGAGCGAGTTGCTCCCCGGGCAGCTGCTCACCGGCAGCGGCGTGGGCTTCAGCTTCGCCGCCTGGGGGAGCGCCGCGGTGGCCGGGCTGCCGCCCGCGCGCTTCGCCACCGGCAGCGCGGTGCTGGCCTGCCTGCGTCAGGTGGGGGCGGTGCTCGGGATAGCCGTGCTGGTGGCCGTGCTGGACGGCGCCTCGCCGGCCGATCCCGCCGGCGCCTTCCACGAGGCATGGCGTCTGATGGCCGCCACGGCCGGGGTCACGGCACTGCTGGGAGTGGCGCTCGGGCGGGTGCGGCCGCTCGCCGCGGCCGGGTCCGTGCCCGCGCCGGCAGTACTGGGCAGGGCCGCATGAGCCGCTCGCGCACGATCACGTGGGACGACCCGCTCGAGACCTTCCAGGCGGCCGCGGGGATGTCCGGGCTCGAGTACCTGCGCGCGATCGGCGAAGGCCGTCTGCCGGGTGCCCCGATCGCTCAGCTCATGGGGTTCGACGGGCTCGAGGCCGAGGAGGGGCGGGTGGTCTTCGGGGCGCTCCCCGGCGAGTACCACTACAACCCGATCGGAGTGGTGCACGGCGGCCTGGCGCTGACGCTGCTCGACTCGGCGATGGGCTGCGCCGTGCACTCGACGCTTCCGCCCGGAGCCGGATACACGACGCTCGAGGTGAAGGTGAACTTCGCGCGGCCGATCACGCGCGACACCGGCCGCATCGTGTGCGAGGGGACCGTCATCCATCCGGGGCGCACCGTCGCGACCGCCGAGGGACGGGTGATCGCCGAGGACACGGGCAAGCTGCTCGCCCATGGCACCACCACCTGCCTGATCGTGGCGCCGAACGGCCGCTAGGACGCGAGTTCGGCGTCGAGCGCGCTGCGCAGCTCCTCGGGCAGGCGGATGGCCTCCTGGGCGGCGTAGTCGAAGCCCACGAGCCAGCCGTACCCCTCGGCCGCCAACCGCTCGCCCACGTGCATCTCGAAGTTCATGCGGAACGCCGAGCGGCGCACCTCGGCGATCCTGCAGCGCACCTCGACCTCGTCGTCGAACTGCACCGGGGAGCGGTAGTTGATGTGCCCCTCGGCGAAGATCAGGCCGTACGAGCCGCGCTCGGGGTTCGCGGGGCTGTGGTCGGGCGAGAGCTCGGACAGGTACGCGATCCGCGCGCTCTCGAAGTAGCGCAGGTAGACGACGTTGTTGAGGTGGCGCATCGCGTCGAGGTCGCCGAAGCGGACGCGTTCGCGGTGGATGAAGGGCTCGGGCACGAGGTCCGCCATGCTCGCGGATCCGGCCGCGACGGCGCGGTCACGGCGGCGAGCGCGATACTGGCCGCGATGTTCTCCGAGAACGTCGAGGTGGTCCGGCGCCTGCTGGCCGCTTTCAACAGCGGCGACTTCGTGGCACTGGACCAGCTGCATGCCAGGGCCGAGCTCCAGGACGAGCCGCGCATCCCGGGCGCCGGCTGGAACTACGGCCACGACGGCGCGGTGCACTGGGCCCGCAAGCTTCGCCAGTCGTTCGGCGAGCTATCGTTCTACATCGACGACCCGACGGAGGCCGGCGGCTCGGTGGTCACCCGCTGGCGAGCGGAGGGGGAGGGCAAGCGCAGCGGTGCCAGGGTCGCCATGGGTGGCTACTGCGTGTTCGACCTGGCGGGCGGCAAGGTGCGTCGCGTGGAGTTCTTCGAGAGCAGGCGCACTGCGATCGAGGCTGCGCTGGAGAGGCCGCGGTGAGCGTTGTGTGCGGATGGTCACACAGCCGAGAAGCCCGTTTGTCGTACCGTGGCATTGGAGGAGAGCCAATTTGGTGACGTCACCACTACCCCCGGGTCCGCGCCAGCCACAGGCGCTGCAGACGATCCGATGGTGGACGCGCCCGATCTCCTCCCTCGAGGCGAACCGCAGGCGGTACGGCAAGCGCTTCACCATGCGGCTGCTTCAGACGCCGCCGTTCGTGATGCTCTCGGACCCCGACGAGATCCGCGAGCTGTTCACGGCGTCACCGGAGGTGCTCCACCCCGGCGAGGGAGCTCGGATCCTCGAGCCGGTGATCGGAAGCAACTCCGTGATCCTGCTCGACGAGGGCCCGCATCTGGAGCAGCGCAAGCTGATGCTGCCGGCGTTCCACGGCGAGAAGATGCAGCGCCTGTCGGGGCTCATGGCCGAGGTGGCCGAGCGCCAGGCGGCCGACTGGCCCCGCAACCGCCCCGTGGAGCTCCATCCTCGGCTCCAGGACCTCACGCTCGAGGTGATCCTGCGCGCCGTGTTCGGGCTCGACCCCGGGCCCCGGCTCGACGCGATCCGCGAGCGGCTCACCCAGATCCTCTCGCTCAGCTCGCGGCCGCTCGGGATGCTCCCGTTCATGCAGAAGCAGGTGGGCGGCCGCGGACCGTGGGCGCGCTTCCTGCGCCTGCGTAAGGAGACGGACGAGCTGCTGTACGAGCTGATCGCCGAGCGCCGCGACGACACCGCCGAGCGCGACGACGTGCTGGCGATGCTGCTGGCCGCCCGCCACGAGGACGGCTCGCCCATGTCCGACCGCGAGCTTCGCGACGAGCTCATGACGCTGCTGGTGGCGGGGCACGAGACCACGGCCTCCGAGCTGGCCTGGGCGTTCGAGCGCCTGGTGCGCACGCCGGACGTGATGGCGCGCCTGGTGGACGAGCTCGACCGCGACGACGGGGACGCCTACCTCACGGCCACCGTCCAGGAGACGCTGCGACGCCGCCCGGTGCTCCCGAACTCGGCGCCGCGCCTGGTCAAGCAGCCCGTCACGATCGGGGGCTGGGACTACGAGCCGGGCGTCTGCGTCGTGGCCAACGCCTATCTCGTGCACCACGACCCCGAGATCTACCCCGACCCCTACGCCTTTCGGCCCGAGCGCTTCCTGGACGAGCAGCCGGGCACCTACACCTGGATCCCGTTCGGCGGCGGTCGCCGCCGCTGCCTCGGCGCGAGCTTCGCGCTGCTCGAGATGAAGATCGTGCTGCGCGCCGTGCTGGCCCGCAGCGAGCTGCAGGCCGCCGACAGCGGCCACGAGGTGAGCCGCCGCCGCGCGATCACGCTCAGCCCGCGCGGCGGAGCGTCGGTGGTGCTGCGCGACCGGCCCGCCCGCCGCGAGGCGCCCGCGCCCGTGGCCACCGCAGCCGCCTGAGCCCGGCCCGTCACAGTCGTGCGTCTGGCGTTACCGCCGCAGAATCGAGACCAGGGCTGAGCTGAATAGTTCGGCTTAAGTCCGGTCTCGTCCCCCACGGCGCCAGAGCCGCGATACCGTGCCCGCGTGGCCGGCGGTGAGTACGAGACGCTTCTCTACAGCGCGTCGGAGGGCGTGGCCACGGTCACGCTGAACCGGCCGGAGCGGCTCAACACCATCGTCCCGCCCATGCCCGACGAGCTGGAGGCAGCCGTCGGCCGCGCGGTGCGCGATCAGGAGGTCAAGGTCATCGTGGTCAGGGGTGCCGGTCGCGCCTTTTGCGCCGGCTACGACTTCGGCGGCGGCTTCCATCACTGGGACGAGTGGCTGGCCAGCGACGGCAGCTGGGATCCCGGCAAGGACTTCGCCTTCGCGACGGCTCCGGAGATCGCGCCGACCCAGAAGTTCATGAGCGTGTGGCGCGCCCCCAAGCCGGTGATCGCTCAGGTGCACGGCTGGTGCGTGGGCGGCGGGAGCGACTTCGCGCTCTGCGCGGACCTGGTGGTGGCGAGCGAGGACGCGGTGATCGGCACCCCCTACAGCCGGATGTGGGGCGCGTACCTCTCCGGCATGTGGATCTACCGTCTGGGCCTGACCAAGGCCAAGGAGCACGCCCTCACCGGGCGGCCGCTCACCGGCACCGAGGCGGCGGACTGCGGATTGATCAACCGGGCCGTGCCGTTCGCCACGCTCGAGGACACCGTGGCGGAGCTTGCGGCCGGGCTGTGCTCGATCCCGTCGTCGCAGCTGGCGGCGCAGAAGCTGGTGGTGAACCAGGTCTACGAGAACATGGGGCTGGGGGCGACCCAGACGCTCGGGCCGATCCTGGACGGGCTGATGCGCAACACCCCCGACGCCGAGCGCTTCATCCGGCTGGTCGAGGAGGAGGGCATGCCCGCCGCCCTGGCCGAGCGCGACGGCCCCTTCGGCGACTACAGCCACGCCCCGCCCGAGCGTCGGCCCGATCCGAACAACGTGATCGAGCCCTGAGGGTCGGCGCCTGCACGGCGCCTTGCAGGCCCTGGAACGACGAAAGCCGCCCCGAAGGGCGGCTTCCGAAAAATCGATCCGGCTACGGAGCGATCAGATGGTCCGGACGTTGACCGCCTTCGGGCCCTTGTCTCCGGGCTGGGCCTCGTACTCCACCCGCGCGCCGTCGGACAGAGAGCGGAAGCCCTCGCCGGCGATCTCGCTGTGATGCACGAAAAGGTCCTTGCCGGGCTCGTCAGGAGTGACGAAACCGAAGCCCTTGTCGTCGCTGAACCACTTGACTGTCCCTGTTGCCATGGGTACCTCCCACGATGTGTGCTGCGTACGCCGAGGTGCCCATGGAGCAACGACTGCGACCGCTCGCACTGCCTTTTCCAACTCCTAGGAGCTGGACCTAAACCGGCACGCTAGCAGCGCGCGCTGCTAAGTTCTCTCACGTGGGTGGCGACGCCGCCCGCGAGGTTCTTGTCTCGTGCGCTCCGGCGATCCGGGTCAGTCGAATCTCCCGAATCGTTTGAGCAGCCATCTCTGGCTGCCACCAAGGAGTCACATGTCCAAGCAGTCCTTCGCCGACCTGGGCGCTTCCAGCGCTGTGGTCGACGCCCTCAGAGCAGAGGGTAAAACAGAGCCCTTCCCGGTTCAGACGCTGGTGATGCCGGACGTCCGTGCAGGTCACGACGTCCTGGTCAAGTCGCCGACCGGGTCGGGCAAGACGCTCGCCTTCGGAATCCCGATGGTCGATCTCATCGAGGCCGAGGACCCGCGCCCCAGCGCGCTGGTGGTTTGTCCCACCCGCGAGCTGGCCGGTCAGATCGTCGACGACCTGCGCCCGCTGGCGCATGCCCGCGCGCTGTCCATCGCGGCCGTCTACGGCGGAGCGGGGCTCGAGAAGCAGTCGAAGCTCGCCCGCCGCGCCCACATCCTCGTGGCCACCCCCGGGCGGCTCGAGGATCTGCTCGAGCGTCGCGCATTCAGCCTCGACCGCGTACGCATCCTGGTGCTCGACGAGGCCGACCGCATGCTCGACATGGGGTTCCGGCCGGCCGTGGACCGCATCGTCAGGGCCGTGCCGCGCCAGCGCCAGACGCTCTTCTTCTCCGCCACCCTCGAGGGCAGCGTCCTCAAGGTGGCGGACTCCTACACGCACGACGCGCGGAAGCACGAGCACGTGGCTCCGTCCGAGCAGCGGGCCGATGTGACGCACCGCTTCCTCGCGGTCACGAGCGACACGAAGCTGGACACGCTGGTCAAGCAGCTGCGTCGCGACGGTGCAGACCGCAACCTCGTCTTCGTGCGGACCAAGCACGGGGCTGACCGCCTGGTCAAGCGCCTGCGAGCTCGCAAGATCGACGCCATCGCGATGCACGGCAACAGGTCGCAGTCCCAGCGCGAGCGGGCGCTCGCGAGCTTCGCCTCCGGCGCGGTCGCCACCCTCGTGGCCACCGACGTCGCGGCCCGCGGCCTCGACATCGACCACGTGGGCCACGTGATCAACTTCGATCCGCCGGCCGACTCGGACGGCTACGTGCACCGCATCGGGCGCACCGGGCGTGCCGGCCGCACCGGGCTGGGCACCACGTTCGTCACGCACGACGACGCCGCTGACGTCAAGCGCATCGCGCACGGGCTGAGGCTCCAGCACGAGTTCTCGCAGAGCGGTCTGGGTGAGCGCAGCGCGCGCACTCACGCCGACGGCAACAGGGGCCGGGACCACCGGCCCGCCGGCTCGGGCGGCCGGTCGCGCTCGCGCCGCCGCCGCGCCCCGCGCTGAGTAGCATCCCTTCCATGGAGTCCAACGCGTCGGTCGCCCCGTCGAACGAGGAGGCGGTGGAGGCCTGGAACGGGCCTCTGTTCGACCGGTTCCTTGCCTTCCGCGATCTGGTGACCACCGGGCTGGGATCGCACGGCGAGCGGGCGCTGGCGCTGCACCCGCCGAGCCGCGGCGACCGCGTGCTCGACGTGGGCTGCGGCTTCGGCGACACCGCGCAGCGCCTGGCGGGGCTGGTAGGGCCCGAGGGCGAGGTGGTGGGCATCGACGCGGCCGAGCGCTTCATCGAGGTGGCTCGCCGCGAGGCCGAGGAGGCGGGCGCGACCAACACGAGCTTTCTAGTGGGCGACGTGCAGGTGACCGAGTTCGGCGAGCCCTTCGACTACGCCTTCTCGCGCTTCGGCACGATGTTCTTCGCGAACCCCGTGGCGGCGCTGCGCAACGTGCGCCTGGCGCTCGCGCCGGGCGGGCAGCTCTGCTCGGTGGTGTGGCGGCGCAAGCTCGACAACGACTGGCTGCATCGCGCCGAGGTGGTGGTCTCCGGGTTCCTCGAGCGCAACGAGGACTCGGACGAGCCCACCTGCGGCCCCGGCCCCTTCTCGATGGCCGACGCCGACACCACCAGCGCGATCGTGCAGGCAGCGGGGTTCGAGCACGTGTCGCTCACCCGCTCGGACATCGACATCAAGATCGGCGACGACGTGGACGGCGCGATGGCGCTCGTCATGGCCCTCGGCCCGGCGGGCGAGCTGATTCGCCTGGCGGGGGCGGAGGGCGAGCGGGTCCGGCCGCAGATCGAGGCCGCTCTCAGGGAGGCGCTGTCCGAGTTCGACGGGCCGCGCGGCGTCTATGCGCCCGCGTCCACTTGGATCGTCAGCGCCCGCGCCCCCAGCGCCTGATCAGGCGCCGGTATTCGCCGAAGGCCGGCTTGGGCGAGTAGTCGTCGTGCAGCAGTCCGAAGAAGGACTGGAAGTTCGGTCCCTCGCTGTTGTTGTCGCGCAGGCCGAACCAGCGGAAGTCGCTGATGCCGTAGGTGCCCCTGTAGGCCACCGCCGTCCTGACGAACTCGCGCGTGGCCCTCAGCTGGGTGGCCTCCGAGCGGCCCGGGCCGGTGGGATAGCCGGTCTCCTCGATTCGCAGCGGCGTGGAGCGCTTGAAGCCGGCCTGGGGCATGTAGCACTCGCGCACCTGGGCGAGCCCCTCCAGGAAGGCGTCGCCGTAGTCGGCGATCGGGACCTGGAGGAGCAGGCCGGGCGTGAACGTGCCCGGGTAGATGTCGAGGCCCACCCAGTCGGTGGCGCGCCGCAGCCGTGCGCCACCACGCCGTCCCACGGCGCGCCAGAACGCAGCGTCGTCGGCCAGCGCGGCGCCGGAGGACCGGAAGGCGTAGTTGAAGCCGATCTCCTGGTGGCCGTATCCGAGCCGCCGCGACGTGCGCTTCGCCTCGATCACGCCGCGCACCAGGGCCTCGACGGCGCGCTTGTAGAAGCCGTCGGAGGTGTTCTTCGAGTAGCTGATGTTCACCTCGTTGGTGATCTGCAGCCCGGTCACCGCGCGGTTGGGGCCGAACGCGCGGACCACGGAGCGCACGTAGCGGAGCCACTTGGCGATGTCGCCGTCGTCGCGGTCGCGCGGGTGGTAGCGAACCTGTAGCTCGACCTCGAGGCCGAGCCGGGCGAAGCGGGCGGCCATGCGCTGGAACTTGGCGATGCCGGCCCGGCCGTCGGCCTGGAAGAGCCGGTTGAGCCGGACCGCGAAGAACCGCCGGCCCTGCAGGCGCTTGAGCGCGGCGTCGCGCTTGCGCAGGTCCTCGCGGACGGTGGGCGTGGTCTGCTGGGCGCCCGCCTCGCCGGCCAGGCGCGGGCCGATGCCGAAGCGCAGGGCGGGCCCGCCGCGCGGCCGGTCGTCCGCGTAGCTCTGGGCGCAGCTCGGATCGGGCTTCGCGGCGGCCGGCGTGCGCTTCGGGGGGATGGCTCCGCCGGCGTCCCATGGGATCGCCGCGGCCGTGCCTGCCCCGGCCAGCGCGGCGGCCGAGACCGCGGCCGCGATCGTCAGGTGGTGTGCTCTTGCTCTGCGCATGCCGGCGCGGGCAAGCTAACAGCCGTTCGTCAGACTGGCGCCGTGAGCACCGTGCCGCTGCTTCATGCGCGCTTCCCGGCCCTCCGCGAGAGCCTGCCGCACATCGTGCTCGGCGAGCGTCCCACTCCGGTGCGCCTGCTCGAGGCCCTGACGGCGGAGGGCGAGGCGCCGGTGTGGATGAAGGACGACGGCGCGTTCGGCTCCGGCTCCTGGGGCGGGAACAAGGTGCGCAAGCTCGAGTGGCTCCTGCCGGAGGCGCGCCGACGCGGCGCGCGGACGATCCTGACGGTCGGCGGGCTGGGCACGAACTGGGGGCTCGCCGCGGCGCTCTACGGGCGCGACGAGGGACTGCGCACGGCGCTCGCGCTCGTGGACCAGCCCGTGGACGAGCACGTGCGGGAGCACCTGGAGCGGCTGCGCGCGTCCGGGGCCACGATCCACCGCACCCGCAACAAGGCCGGCACGATCGCGGCGCTGCCCTGGCTGCTGCTCCGCCACAGCGGCAGACAGCCGCCGTACCTGCTGCCGGCGGGCGGCTCCAACGCGATCGGGGTGCTCGGCTACGTGGAGGCGAGCCTCGAGCTGGCCGAGCAGGTGGCCGGGGGCACGCTGCCCGAGCCCTCCCACGTGGTCGTGGCCGTGGGCTCGGGGGGCAGCGCCGCGGGCCTGGCGCTCGGGCTCCGGCTGGCGGGACTGCGAACGCGGGTGGTGGGAGTGCCCGTCACGCGCGACCTGCGCGTGGACCCGGGCTCGCTGGCGCGCCTGGCCGGCAGGACGGAGACGCTGCTTCGCCGCCGCGGAGCGGAGCTTCCGGCCGCCGGGGCGAGCGCGGGCGAGCCGAGGGTGCTCGACGGCTGGATCGGCGCCGGCTACGGCCACGCGACGCCCGAGGGAGAGGCGGCCACCGTGGCCGCGCGCGAGGGCGACGGGCTCGTGCTCGACCCGGTCTACACGGCCAAGGCGGTGGCGGCGCTGCGCGCCGAGAACGCGGCCGGTCGCTTCGGGGAGGGGCCGGTGCTCTACCTGCACACCGACGGGCCGCGATACTGACTCGCCTGTGACCGGTCTCCAAGAGCCGTTCGCCGGGCCCGAGCCGACCGGGCGCCGCGGCACGATCGCCCACGCGGCGCCGCTGCCGATCCAGGGGTCGGTGGAGCTCGCGCTGCCCGTGGAGCAGCTCTGGTCCACCTTCCTCGACGTGCCGCGCTGGCCGGACTGGAACCCCTGCTTCTGGCGCTCCTCGGTCAAGGGCGGCGAGCTGCGTGTGGGGGCCACGCTGCGCTTCGCGTTCAACCCGATCGAGGCGCGCTACCTCTACAAGCTGCCGGCCACCGCCGAGATCGTGGAGCTCGAGCCGAACGACCGCGTGACCTGGGAGGTCAGCGCCCCCGGCTTCCACGCGCTGCACAGCTACCGGTTCGCGGCGCTCGGCCCCGAGCGCTGCCGCTTCGGCTCCTGGGAGGTGGCGGAGGGCCCGACCTATCGGGCACTGCGGCCCTTCTGGCTCGCGCACTTCCGCTACGTCTGCCGCGAGTCCCTGGCGGGCGCGCGGATGCTCGGCGGCTAGCCCGGGGCGGGCGGAAACCGCTCCGCCCAGTCCTCGTGCTCCACGCCGCAGGCGTTGATCACCTGGGAGATCAGGCGGTACCAGCCGGCCAGCACCAGGAGCTCCACGAGCTGCGACGGGCTCCACTCCGCGGCCAGCCGGCCCCAGAGCCCGTCGCTGACGGTGGTGGTCTCGTGAAGCTCGTCCACCAGCTCGATCAACAGCCGGTCGTGCTCCGACCAGGCGGGATCGGCGGCGTCGCCGTGCACGGTGGCGGTCAGCTGGGCGTCAGTCAGACCGAGTGGCCGGCCGAACGCCACGGCGTGCACGCCCCACTCGTACTCGGCGCCGCAGCGGGCGGTCATCCGGTGAATGACGATCTCGCGGTCGCGCGGCTCGATCGTCGGATGGGCGAGCAGCGCGCCTCCCAGCGGCCTCATGCGCGCGGTGATCTCCTCGTGTACGGCAAGCGTGCGGAACAGCTTGAGCGGCTCGACCGCGGTGCCCGTCATCCGCACGAGCAGCCGCTCGAGCTCCGGCTCGTAGGGCGGCGAGAGCGGCTTGATGCGAGGGCCTGATTCGATTGGACTAGGGTGCCAGGCCGGCGTTCAGCTGGCGCACGGCCTCGAACAGGCCGCCGCTCTGGAACTGGTCCACCGCCACGAGGTTCGGCAGCTTCCCGCGCGCCGCCTCACACGCCCGGGCGCGCCCCACGAGCACGTCGGTGGCGTTCACGCTGGCCGAGCCGGAGGGCGTGGGCGCGAAGGGCGGCGACCAGTGGTTCATGAGGAACAGCGAGCCGTTGGTGCCGCCGCGGTTGGGGGAGCAGCTGGCTGTCCAGTTGGCCGGGTTCGTGAGCAGATCCGGCGTGTTCCAGGTGTAACGCGTCTCCTGCACCACTCCGTTGTAGGCCTCGTGGTACCAGGGCACCACGCCCGAGTCGCGCTCGGCCAGGAGCACCACCTGCTTGCGCGCGCGGATCAGCGTGCGCAGCGTCGGCCACGGCGAGGTGGTGGCGCCGCGGTAGACGTGCTGGAGCAGGCCCGCTTTCCTGAACTCCTGCGCGTAGTCGGTGGGGCTCACGTTGTCCTCGTTCACGATCACGATCACGTTGCGCGGGTGGAAGCGCAGGTAGATCCGCATGGCCTGGAGCACCTCGAGCAGCGGCGTCGCGCCGAGCTGGCACGCCTGGTGGCAGAGGTACAGGCGGCTCTCCGGAGTCTCCGTGCTGTCGGTGACCACGGTTCCGCTGGGCGAGGGGTGCCCGTAGTGGGTGTCGAGCAGGAGCCCGCGCACCCCGGCGGCGAGCTGCTGCGGGATCCCCACGGGCTGGTTGGGGAAGGTCCATCCGAGCGAGGCGGCGGACATCGCGTTGTGGGTGGTCGGGAGCACGACGCTGTCGAGCGGCCTGTCGCAGAGCCGCGGGTTGCCGTTGCAGCCCTCTCCCGCGGCGGCCGCGGTGCCCGCCGAGGCCAGCGACGAGATCAGCGTCACGGCAAGCGCGAGCACGAGCAGGGGCCGGCGGCGGCCCTGGCGATCCCTCCCCATCGGGCGCCAGCCTAGCCCGGACCGGTGTGCGCCAACAAGCGGGAACCGTCAGGCCAGCGCCGCGCCCTTGCGGCGGTTGCAGTCGGCGCACAGCAGCTGGAGGTTGTCCACGCCGCTGCCGCCCCCGAGCGCCAGCGGGATCAGGTGGTCGTACTGCAGCTCGAAGTCCGAGCCGCAATCCACGCACCGGCCGCCGTCGCGGGCGAACACCGCGAGCCTCACGTCGCGCGCTATCCGAGGCCGGCGCGGCGCCGCATCGCCCGCCCCGGCCAGCTCCGCGTGGGCTCGGTCGAGACGCCGGCGCCGGCGCCGCTCGCGTTCGCGAACGAGGGCGAGGACGTCGCTCGCGTCGAGCTCCTCGTCCGCCCAGTAGAAGCGCTCCTCGAACCACCAGCAAGTCCTTCGCCCGTCCGTGGCCAGAGCCACCGGAGACACGCAGCGATGCGGCGCTCAGCGCGCGCTGGCGCCGCGCTCCCCAGGCGCCGGCGAGCGGCGTGGATCCGCGCACGAGGCGGAAGCGCCGCCCGCGCAGCGTGAGCCTTCGGTCGAACTCCGCCGTCTCGATCTCTCGAAGCACGCGGCCAGGTTAGGAAGGCGTGGCGACGGCGCGCAGGCGGCCTTGCATCCGACCGTTAACGTGCCCGGCCATGGAACTGAGAGAGCTGGGCCGCACCGGAGTGAGCGTCAGCCCGCTCTGCCTCGGCACGATGATGTTCGGCGCGTGGGGCAACACCGACCACGACGACTCGATCCGGATCATCCACCGCGCCCTGGACGCCGGGATCAACTTCGTGGACACCGCCGACGTGTACGCGCGCGGCGAGTCCGAGGAGATAGTCGGCAAGGCGCTGAAGGGCGGCCGCCGCGACCACGTGGTGCTGGCCACCAAGGTGCACGGCAAGATGGGCGACGACCCGAACGAGTTCGGCAACTCGCGCCGCTGGATCGTGCGTGAGGTGGAGAACAGCCTCCGCCGCCTCGGCACGGACTGGATCGACCTCTACCAGATCCATCGCCCTGAGCCGGATACCGACGTCGACGAGACGCTCGCGGCGCTGTCGGACCTCATCCGGGCCGGCAAGGTCCGCTACGCGGGGTCGTCGACCTTCCCCGCCGGCCAGATCGTCGAGGCGCAGTGGGTGGCCGAGCGCCGCGGCCGCGAGCGCTTCGTGACCGAGCAGCCGCCGTACTCCATCCTCGTGCGCGGCGTGGAGTCGGACGTGCTGCCCACCTGCCGGCGCCACGGCATGGGCGTGATCCCGTGGAGCCCGCTGGCCGGCGGATGGCTGTCGGGCCGCTACCGGCTCGACTCCGAGGTCGAGACCTCACGGCGGGCGGCATTGGTCCCGGGCCGCTACGACATGTCGAAGCCGGAGAACCAGCGCAAGCTGGAGGCCGCCGACGCGCTGGCCCGGGTGGCCGAGGAGGCGGGCATCACGCTCATCGAGATGGCGATCGCCTTCGTGATCAGGCACCCCGCCGTCACCGCCGCGATCATCGGCCCGCGCACCATGGAGCACCTCGAGTCGCAGCTATCGGCCGCCGACGTGACGCTCTCCGACGAGGTGCTCGACCGGATCGACGAGATCGTGACCCCCGGCACCGACGTGAATCCCAGCGACGGCGGCTGGGAGAACCCCTACCTCAAGCCCGTCAATCGTCGGCGAGCGTCGCCAGCCACATCGAGTAGATGAACAGCGCCTGGACCGGCAGCCGGGCGTAGAGCGCCCAGGGCGGGATCTTCCGGAAGCGCTCCGGGTGCTGCGCCATGTGCAGGTTGGCAGGGAAGACCGCGACCAGAGTCGCGATTCCCATGACGCCGCCCGCCCGCCGCGTGCGCGGATGGAGGGTGGCCAGCGCCGACAGCAGCTCCGCGGCGCCCGAGACGTAGACCAGCTCGCGGTGGGCCGGAAGGTAGTCGGGCATGATCGCCCTGTAGGCCTTCGGCATCACGAAGTGGTTGAGCCCGGCAAGGGCGAACACCGGGCCGGATATGAATCTGGCGAGCGGGCGCAAGGCGCGAGAGGCTGCCAGATCAGCGTTCGCCGGGCGCGGCCGCGCCTGACAGCCGCTCGCGCAGGTCGGCGAGCGCGTCCACCACGGCCAGGGTGGCGTGGGTCTGCGCCAGGACCGCGTAGGTCAGCGCCTGGTCGTTGCCGCTCTCGCTCAGCTTCACCGAAGCCTCTACGTAGCGGCGGGCTCGGAACTCGGAGTTCTCCTCATCGGATGTCATCTCCCCCGCTTACCCGCCGAGCACGCTTCGACACGCGGTCGGGGTCGGGCCCCGAAGATTTCGCCAGCCGTCCCAAGACGAGCGACTCGCGGGGCGGCATGCTCGTCCTGTGCACTCTCCTCCCGTCATCGGTGGCTGCAGTGACCGGAACGGCCACCGGTGCGCGCACGGGACGAATCCGGGGCCGACGGGGTGACTGCATGACCCCGCCGGCCCCGGTCGTTCCGGGCTACGGCCCCTAGCCCTACGGCTTCGCCGTGAAACGTCAGTGGCTTTCTCGACTCGTTCGGTGGGGAATCCTCTATCTTCATCCTCCCGCCCGGCGACCAAGGAGATTCCGTGAGTGCAACCGACGAACTGCTGGCCAACAACGAGTCCTATGCGAGCTCGTTCTCCAAGGGGGACCTACCGCTGCCTCCGGCGCGCAAGGTCGCCGTGGTGGCCTGCATGGACGCGCGTCTGGACCCGGCGCGGCTGCTCGGGCTCGAGGAGGGCGACGCTCACGTGATCCGCAATGCCGGCGGAGTGGTCTCCGATGACGCGATTCGCTCGCTCGCGATCTCGCAGAACCTGCTCGGCACCGAGGAGATCGTGCTGATCCACCACACCGATTGCGGAATGCTCACGTTCACCGACGACGACTTTGCCGCCAAGCTCGAGGAGGAGACCGGCAGCCGTCCCGAGTGGACGGCCCACGCGTTCGGCGACTTGGAGGAGAACGTGCGCGAGTCCATCGAGCGGATCCGGGCCGATCCGTTCATTCCGCGGACCGAGCACGTGCGCGGGTTCGTCTACGAAGTCGAGTCCGGGCGCCTGCGCGAGGTCTCCTGAGGCTCGCCCGGGCCGGGCTCGGGGGCGCCAGGGGCGCGAACCGCGAGTGCCAGCGCGAAGCGCCCGTCGGGGTCGTCGAGCGCCGGCCCGAACGCCTCGCGCAGCTGGGTCAGCCGGTAGCGGACCGTCTGCGGATGCACGTGTAGGGCGCGCGCCACGTCGGGCACGCGCCCGTGGTGGTCGATCCAGGCGCGCAGCGTCTCGAGCAGGCGCGCACGCGCGCCCGCGGTGCGGTCGTCCAGCGGCGCCAGGCTCGACGCGGCCAGATCCTCGAGCAACCGGCGGTCGCGCAGCAGGGCCAGCTCGGCCAGGTGCCGGTCCGTGACCACGAGGCCGTGGTCCGGGAGCAGGCCCTCGGCGGCCAGGCCGAGGGCCGCCGCCGCGCGAGCGGCGCTGCGCGACGCCTCCGTCCAGGGCACCACGGGGCCGAGGGCGGCCAGCTCGCCGTCGAACGAGCGCGTGAGCTCTGCCAGGCGTCCCGGGGCCAGGGCATCGGGCACGAGCGCGCACACGGTCTCGTCGCGCACCCTGGCCGCCAGCGATCCGAACGGCAGGCCGTTCGCAAGGCGCGCCTCGGGGTCGCCGCGCCACACCACCACCGCCAGCGTGTCGGGCAGGCGCCAGCCCGCGTCGCGGGCCGCGTCCTCCACCGCAGCGGGCTCGGCCGGCGGACGCGCGACCATGAGCTGCACCAGCGCGCGCCGCCGACCGGCGGCCTCCCCCGCCACCACGGACTGCTCGTAGGCGAACCCCTCGGCCGAGCGCGCGGACAGCTCGTCGATGTAGGCGAACATCGCCTCGGCCAGCGGGGCGAGGGCGTCGCCCCCGAGGCCTGCCTGCCGCGCGCCGGCGGCCGCGTGGCGCCAGGCCACCCGCGCGCCTATGCGGTACGCCGAGAGGAGCGCCTCCAGCGGCCTCCCCTCGCGCGCCTCGCCGCGCCCCAGCTCGAAGTAGATGTCCCAGCCGCGGCTGGGGCGCTGTGGATTGCCCTCGGCTGCGCTCACGAAGCCCTCCAGCGCCCGGATCACACCGGTCCTGATGCCCTCGCCGAACCTGCCCTCCAGCGGGCGCGCGTAGGCCGGGACGGCGGTCCGGATCGCCTCGATCACGACGTCGGCCGTCCGATCGAGCCCGGGCCGCAGCGCCTCGGCGGTCCCCGGCAGGAGCGCCTCCCAGGGCGGCGCGGTCAAATCTTGTGATGATCGTGCAGGTTTTCCGCGCTCGGTTGTGGACATCGGCAGCAGAATCATACGCCCGGACCCAACATGCTTCTGGTCGACCCCGACGATCGGTAGGCCATGTCAGCGACCGCCAACGCCGAACCACAGACCGAGACAGGCTTCTCGCTCGAGCTCTCCGACGACCAGCGCGACATCCGTGACTGGGTCCACGGCTTCGCCGAGAGCGTCGTACGCCCGGCCGCGTCCGAGTGGGACGAGCGCGAGGAGACCCCCTGGCCCGTGATCCAGGAGGCGGCCAAGATCGGCCTCTACGGCTTCGAGGGGATCGCCCAGTTCTGGGCGGACGAGACCGGCCTCACCTTCCCGATCGTCAACGAGGAGCTCTTCTGGGGCGACGCGGGGATCGGCATGGCGATCATGGGCACGACCCTCGCCGTGGCCGGGATCTACTCGTCCGGCACGCCCGAGCAGCTGCTCGAGTGGGTTCCCCAGTGCTACGGCACGGAGGCCGAGCCCAAGGTCGGGGCCTTCTGCGTGTCCGAGCCCGACGCCGGCTCCGACGTGTCGTCGCTGCGCACCCGGGCGAAGTACGACGAGGCCAAGGACGAGTGGGTCCTGAACGGCCAGAAGGCGTGGGCCACCAACGGCGGCATCGCCGCCATCCACGTGGTCGTGGCCTCGGTGGACCCCGAGCTGGGGTCACGCGGCCACGCCGCGTTCGTGATCCCCGAGGGCACGCCCGGCCTCGAGATGGGCACCAAGGTCAAGAAGCACGGCATCCGTGCGTCCCACACCGCGGACGTGTTCCTCGACGACTGCCGCATCCCCGGCTCGTGCCTGCTCGGCGGCAAGGAGAAGCTCGACGAGCGCCTGGCGCGCGCCCGCGAGGGCACGCGCGCCAAGAGCCAGGCCGCGATGCAGACCTTCGAGGTCAGCCGCCCGACGGTCGGCGCCCAGGCGCTCGGCATCGCGCGCGCCGCGTACGAGTACTCGCTCGACTACGCGAAGGAGCGCACGCAGTTCGGCAAGGCGATCATCGAGAACCAGGCGATCGCCTTCGCGCTCGCCGACATGAAGATGGAGATCGATGCGGCCCGCCTGCTCGTGTGGCGCGCCGCGTGGATGGGCCGCCAGGGCAAGAAGTTCACCTCGGCGGAGGGCTCGATGTCCAAGCTGAAGGCGGGCGAGGTGGCGGTCTGGGCCACCGAGCGCGCGATCCAGATTCTCGGCGGGAACGGCTACACCCGCGAGTTCCCCGTGGAGCGCATGCACAGGGATGCGAAGATCTACACCATCTTCGAGGGGACCTCAGAGATCCAGCGGATCGTGATCGCCCGAGCCATCTCCGGGATGCAGATCCGCTGATGGACGCGGCCGCCGGCAGCAGCCTGTCCGGCCTCGTCCCCGACAAGCCGCGCCTGCGCGGCGTGATCCACCAGTGGTCGTTCTTCGTCGCGCTCGTGGCGGGCGTGGCGCTGGTGGTGCTGGCGCCCCCGGGCCGCGCCACTGCGGCCGCGGCCGTCTACGCCGCGGCGCTGGCGGGACTACTCGGCACGAGCGCCCTCTATCACCGGGTCACGTGGCGGCCGTCGGCGCGCACCTGGATGCGCAGGGCGGACCACTCGATGATCTTCGTGCTGATCGCCGGGACCTACACGCCGTTCGCGCTGCTGCTGCTCAGCGGCTCCACGCAGGTGGTGGTGCTGGCGGGCGTCTGGGCCGGCGCGGCCGCGGGCGTGGTCTTCGCGCTCATATGGGTGCGCGCGCCCAAGTGGCTCAGCGCGGTGGCGTACGTGTCCCTCGGCTGGTTCGCGATGGTGGCCTCTCCCCAGATCGTGGAGAAGGCCGGCGTGGCCGCGCTCGTGCTCATCTTCGGCGGCGGGGTGTTCTACACCGCCGGCGCGGTGGTCTACGCGCTCGGGCGCCCCGATCCGCGCCCGGCCGTGTTCGGCTACCACGAGATCTTCCATGTGCTCGTGGTGGTGGCCGCCGTGGTGCATTTCGTGGCCGTGGCGGCATTCGCGCTGCCCAGCGGCTAGCGCCGAGGGCTCGAAGGGGCCTTACCAACCCCTAACCCGTGCCTGTCCGGCGGCTGTACGCCGTCGCTGCATGCTCATCCCTACCAGTCGGAATCGAAGGGAGAGCTTGCAATGAAGAAGGCGATAACAGGGCTTTTGACGGTAGTGCTCGTGGGCGTGCTTGCTGCGGTCGTGGTGGCCGCGGTGGACAGCTCCGACTCATCGAGCTCGGGGACCACCACGGCCGAGGACCGGACCGTGACCACCGAGGACCGCACGAATACGACCGAGGACCGCACCAACACGACCGAGGACCGCACCAACACGACCGAGGACCGGACCACCACCACCGAGGACCGTGTGAACGGCAACGGCGTGGACATCTCGGGCCCGTGCGACGAGGCCGAGCATGCGAACGACCCGCGCTGCACCGGCGGGGCCGGACGGGTGGAGGACCGCGGCCACGACCGTGGCCGGGACGACGACCGATTCGACGATGACCGCTTCGACGACGACCACTCGGGTCGCGGCCGCGGCGGCGACGATGACGACGATGACCGCTCCGGTCACGGCGGTGGCCACGACGACGACCACGACGACGACCGTGGCGGCGACGACGACGGCGGCGGCCATGGAGGCAGCGGCCCCGGTTGACCAGCCGGTCTTTGAACGCGAGCGCGCCGGGGGCGACCACTGCGGTCGCCTCCGGCTTGCTGCGTCCAACCGCTGGCGCTCCGCCTAGCATCCTGATGATGGCTGCCGCCAGGCCAACGGTCCTCATGGTCGAGGACGAGGAGTCCATCACCGAGCCCCTCGCCGAGGCGCTGGAGCGCGAGGGCTTCGAGACCAGGGTGGCCGGCACGGTCGAGGCGGCGCTCGCCGAGGCCAGGCGCGAGCTGCCGGACCTCGTGCTGCTGGACGTGATGCTGCCGGACGGCTCGGGGTACGACGTCTGCCGCGAGCTGCGCCGGAGCTCCGAGGTGCCGATCATCATGCTCACGGCGCGCGGTGAGGAAACCGATCGCGTGGTCGGCCTCGAGCTGGGGGCCGACGACTACGTGGTCAAGCCCTTCAGCGCCCGCGAGGTCGTGGCGAGGATTCGCGCGGTGCTCCGGAGGAGCGGAGGGGGAGGCGCCCGCGAGGAGAGCGGGCCGCTCGCCATCGGCGAGCTGCGCCTCGACCCGGACAGGCGCAGCGTGACGCTCGACGAAGCGGACCTCGATCTCACGCGGCGCGAGTTCGAGCTGCTGGAGCTCCTGATGCGCGAGGCCGGCTCGGTGGTCACGCGCGAGCGGCTCATCGACGAGGTCTGGGACGTGAACTGGTTCGGCTCCACCAAGACCCTCGACGTGCACGTGTCGAGCCTTCGCCGGAAGCTGGGCGAGGACTCCGCGAGCCCGCGGTTCATCCACACCGTTCGCGGGGTGGGCTTCCGCCTCGCGGGGGCGGACGAGCTCGGGGACGGTCAGCCCCGGTGAGCCTCCGGGCGCGGCTGCTCGCCGCGTTCGCGTACGTGCTGGTGCTGGTGATCGTGGCGCTGGAGGTGCCGCTGGCGCTCAACCTCTCCCGCCGGGTGGACGCGGAGATCAAGAGCGAGGCACAGGGCCAGGCCGCGCTGCTGGCGGCCAGCGTGGCGGGACGACTCGGCGACCGCGAGGAGCTCCGCGAGCTGCTCGAGCGCGCCGGGGAGGATCTGCGCG
This sequence comes from uncultured Thermoleophilaceae bacterium, assembly GCA_963764665.1. Taxonomy (GTDB): domain Bacteria; phylum Actinomycetota; class Thermoleophilia; order Solirubrobacterales; family Thermoleophilaceae; genus JACVRW01. Next base: position 33,418 of record CAVXTL010000011.1, read on the forward strand.
GGCGGGTGATCGTGGTGGGCCCGCGCGGGCGCCTGATCGCCGACTCGGAGGGAACGGGCCTCGAGTCGGCCTCCTACGCGAGCCGCCCGGAGATCGCCGCCGCGCTGCGCGGCACCGCCGAGCAGGGCACGCGGCACAGCGACACCCTCGACGAGGACGTCCTCTTCACCGCCGTTCCGGTGCTTCGCGGCGCCGAGACGGAGGGCGCCGTGCGCGTCACGCAGAGCGTGGACGCGGTGCAGACCGAGGTCAGGAACGACGTGCTGGCCCTGATCGCGGTGGGCGTGGTGGCGCTCCTGCTGGGCCTGGCCGTGGCGTGGGTGCTGGCCGGCTCGCTGGCGCGGCCGCTGCGGGCGCTCGCGGCCACCGCACGGCGCGTGGCCGGGGGCGACCTGGACGCTCGCGCCGAGCCGGAGGGCTCGAGCGAGCAGCGCGAGGTGGCCGCGGCGTTCAACGACATGACCGGCCGGCTCGGGCGGTCCCTGATCGCCCAGCGCGAGTTCGTGGCCAACGCCTCGCACCAGCTGCGCACGCCGCTCACCGGCCTGCGGCTGCGACTCGAGGCGGCGGAGCTCAAGTCCGGCGATCCCGAGGTCAAGCGCGAGCTGGCCGCCGCCGAGCGCGAGACCGCCCGCCTGGCGGACCTGCTCGGCCAGCTGCTGAGCCTCGCGCGAGAGCCCGACTCGAAGACCGGCGAGCAGCTGCTCCTGGCGGACGAGGCGGAGGCGGCCCTCCACCGCTGGGAGGCCACGGCCCAGAGCAGCGGCCACGAGCTGACGCTCGCAGGCGACGACGTCGAGCACGGTCGACTCCTCGCGCGCGGACGTGGCCGCGATCCTCGACAACCTCATCGAGAACGCGCTCAACTACTCGCCCGCGGGCACGACCGTGACGATCGAGGTCACGGGCGACGCGCGCTGGGCCAGGCTCGCGGTCCTGGACGAGGGACCGGGCGTGGACGCCGCCGAGAGCGAGCGCCTCTTCGACCGCTTCTACCGGGGGAACGGGAGTCGCGGCACGGAGGGCACCGGCCTCGGCCTCGCCGTCGTGGAGGCGCTGGCCCGGCGCTGGGGAGGGGAGGCGAGCCTCGAGAACAGGCAGCCGGCCGGAGCACGCGCCGAGGTGCGGCTGCCTGCCACGACCTTGCCGAGCCCTGACACTGAGCTTGACCGGGCTTTACCCGGGGGCGGCTAGCGTCGAAGGCATGAGCGCGCGACAGATCATCCGCAACGTGGCACTTGCCGTCGCCGGCCTGGTGGCGGCCGTGGCCATCGGGCTGACCGCGAACTCGATCTCGGGTGACAGCGTGGGCCTGTCCGCCCAGCCGCTCAGCGCCGGCGAGGGGCTTGCGCCGGAGGCCGCCACGCAGGACGACCGCGCCGCCGCGCGCAGCGAGCGCAGGCGAGAGCGGATCAGAAGGCGCGCACGCGCACGTGCTCGCGCCGAGCGGGCGCGAACGACCACCACGCCGGTCGCGCCCCCCCAGACGGTCACGACCGACGACGACGGGAGCAGCGGCGACGACGACTCGAGCGGACGGGGACGCGGACGCGGCCGTGGCGGCGACGACGACGACTCGAGCGGCTCAGGCTCGGGCGGCGACGACAACTCGGGCCACGGCCGTGGCGGCGACGACTGACCGCCCGCCGGTCAGGTGCGGAACAGCTCGCCGTGGAAGCCGTACGGGATGTGGTGCGGCACCTCGGCGCGGGCGATCTCGGTGAAGGAGCGGGCGTCGAGCACGAGCAGGAACGAGCGGCGCCTGCGCGCGTCCAGCACCACCGACAGCGCGACGCCGTCGTCCTCCCGGCGCGCGTGCGGCGCGGGCACGAACACGGCCTCGCCCGGGTAGCAGCCCTTCTCGCGCCACACCTGGGCATCGCCCTTCTTCACATCGATCTTGACCAGCTGATCCACGTACCCGCTGGTGCGGTGGTTCCGGATGCTGATGCCGTACGCGTAGCGGTACGGCCGCCCGTTCACGCGCCCGTAGTTGATCCGCGGAAGCTCGATGCTGTGCTCCGCCAACGGGCGCATCCGCACCCGCTTGCGGCCCAGGTCGAGCTCGTAGCGGCGCAGCTCGGCCAGCGGGGCCGGGCGGCTGCGCCCGCGTAGCTTCTCGAGGTAGAGGGCGTCGATCACGTCGGCGTCGTCGTAGCCGCACATGTCGAGGAAGATCTTGCCGTCGCGCTCGAACGCGTTCACGTGGTGGAACGTGAACAGCGGGTCGGTCTCGAGACTCGTGACGCGGCCCGTGCGCCGGTCCACCACGTGGAAGTGCCCGCCGCGCGAGGGCTCCCAGCGGTAGTTCTTTATGAACGGCTCCCAGTCGGTGATGATCTTCAGCGGGTCCACCACGAACGGCGACTCCGTGAGGACCACGTGCCGTTCCGTCAGGCCGAAGGAGTGCATGTACGCCGGCTCCGGGCGCGGGATCGCAGCCAGCAGGCGCGGCGCGTGCATCCCGCGCGCGACCTTCACCTGATAGCGCGCCGGCGGGATCAGCGGGATGTCGTAGAACACCCTTCGCCCGCCCTCCAGGCGGTGCGGGTGCACCGTCTCGATCTGGCCCAGCGGGTGCTCGGGGCCCACCACGCCGAGCGTGCGCAGCGTGCGCGCGTCGAACCGCACCGGAAGCCCCACCTCGGTGAGCGCCACGAACTTCTGCGCCAGCCTGCCCACGTGAACGTTGGCGTTGCCGACCTTGGCCAGGGAGAACGTGGCCTGCGCTCCGTTGAAGATCGCCCGGCACGGGTCCGTGGCGAACTCCGAGTAGCGGATGATCCCCTCTTCCTTGTAGGCCTTGTAGGCCGAGCTGCGCAGGAAGCGGTTGGCGTAGCCCACGCGGCCGCGATCGAGGGTGAAGGCGTGCAGCATCCCGAGGCCGTCGAACCAGTGGTTGAAGGTGCGCTCGCCCACCTCGTACAGGGCGGGCCCGTTGCGCACCAGCGTGCCCGACAGCCATTTCGGCATGTGGCCGTCCACGCTCAGCCGGCCGATGCGGACCTCCTTGCGGAGGCTCTCGAAGCCGAGCCGCCAGTCGCCGCCCGCGGCGAGCGCGGTGGAGTCCAGGCTGCCGGCGCCCGCGGCCACCACGGCGGCGCCCGCGCCACGGCGCAGCAGTGAGCGGCGGGTGATCTCGTTTGTCACGGCGGCGATCCTCTCATTTCCTGCGGGTGGCTAGGTGTACCAACCGTCCAAAGGACCAGGGGAAACCTTGGGCAGGGGTATAAAGCGACCGGGGGCCCGGCCCGACTAGCCTTCTTGAATGGGCGCCGCGCCGCAGCTGTCGAGCGGGACGACCGCGAACCTTGGCTACCCGCTCGAGGACGATGGCTTCTACGACGAGGCGTTCGAGGCGCAGGGAACTCCGCGGGCGCACTACCGCGAGCTGCTGACCCTCCTCGGCGGGCTCGACCTCGCCGGGCTGGCGGGCGCCGTGACGGCGGGTGTGGACGAGCTGGGGGTGAGCTTCGGCTCCGGCGCGACGGCCGAGGCATTCCACGTCGATCCGGTGCCGCGCGTGATGGACGCCGCCGAATGGCAGCTCGTGGAGCGCGGCCTGGCGCAGCGGGTGCGGGCGCTCAGCGCGTTCACCGCCGACGTCTACGGCGACCGGGCGATCGTCGCCGCGGGCGTGGTGCCCGAGCGAGCGATCGAGACGTCCGTTTACTTCGAGCCCTGGATGATCGGCGTGGACATACCCGCCTGGGCCTACACCGCCGTGGCCGGAATGGACCTCGTCCGCGGCTCCGACGGGCTCCTCGCGGTGCTGGAGGACAACCTGCGCACGCCGTCCGGCCTGACCTACGCCAGCGCGGCGCGCACGGCCGTGGACGGCGCCCTTCCCGGTCCGACGCCCGTCGCGCGGCGCCCGCTGGCACCGGCCTACGAGGCGCTGGGGGCGGCGCTGCGCGCGGCGGCTCCGGACGGCGACGGCGAGCCGTTCGTGGTGCTGCTCTCCGACGGCCCGGTGAACAGCGCCTGGTACGAGCACCGCACCCTGGCAGCCCGCCTCGGCCTGCCGCTGGTCACACCGGACGACCTCTACCCCAACCGCGGGCGGCTGCGTGCCACGGTCGACGGTCAGGGCCGCGACGTCGACGTGGTCTACCGGCGGACCGACGAGGACCGGCTCCACGACGGGCATGGGCGGCCCACCTGGGTGGCCGAGATGCTGCTCGATCCCTGCCGCAGCGGACGGCTGGCCTGCGTCAACGCCTTCGGAAGCGGCGTGTCGGACGACAAGCTGGTGCACGCTTACGTGGAGGCGATGGTTCGTTTCTACCTCGACGAAGCCCCGTTGATCCGCTCAGTGCCCACATACGACCTGGCCGTTCCGGCCGTCCGGGACAGCATCCTTGCTCGAATCGACGAGGTTGTGGTCAAGCCGAGGGCCGGTCACGGCGGTTACGGGATCGTGGTCGGCCCGCATGCGAGCCAGGAGGATCGCGAGCTCGCGGCACGGCGGATCGAGGCGGAACCCGAGGACTGGGTAGCTCAGGAGACGGTGATGCTCTCGCGCCACCCGACCGTGGACGGCAACACGCTGTCGCCGCGCCACGTGGACCTGCGGGCCTTCGCGGTCAGCGTGGAGGACCAGGTCGAGGTGGCCGCCGGGGGCCTTACCCGGTTCGGGCGCGCTCCCGGGGCGCTCGTCGTGAACAGCTCCCAGAACGGAGGAGGGAAGGACACTTGGGTCCTGTCTTGAGCTCTCGGCCGCTTATCGGCGTGACCACCTCGGAGATGAGGGTGGCGAAGAACGTGCAGCCCACGCCCCAGGGCGAGCCTCCGCAGCAGGAGATGGCGCTCGGCCTGGCCTACCTGCGTGCGGTTGAGGCCGCCGGCGGCCTGCCACTCGTGATCCCGCCGATGCCGGCGGGCGCGATCAAGCCGCTGATCGACCGGCTCCACGGGATCTGCCTGTCCGGCGGACCCGATCTCGACCCGAGCACCTACGACGCCGCGCCGCACGCGCTGCTCGGTCCCACCGAGCCGGAGCTGGACCGCTTCGAGCTCGATCTGGCACGCGAGGCCTACGGGCGGAACCTGCCGATCCTCGCGATCTGCCGCGGGATGCAGCTGCTCAACGTGTCCACCGGCGGCACGCTGACCCAGCATCTTCCTGACGTGACCGACGGCGCCATCGAGCACCGTCAGACCGCCGCCGCTGACCAGACGACCCACCCGGTGGAGCTGGCCTCGGCAAGCGTGACAGCGAGCGTGATCGGCATGACGGACATCGCCGTGAACTCGTTCCACCACCAGGCGATCGACCAGCTGGGCCGCGGCCTGCTGGCCGTGGGCTGGTCCCCGGACGGCGTGGTGGAGGCGATCGAGGCACCCGGCCGCGACTTCGCGCTGGGAGTGCAGTGGCACGCCGAGTGCCTGACCGACCGGGCCGAGCAGGCACGGCTGTTCGAGAGCCTCGTGGAGGCATCCCAGACGTACGCGTCGCTACCCACCGCCATGGCGGCATGACCCGCCCGACCTGGGCAAGGTGGGCGGCGGAAGGCACTCCGGCCGACTACACGCTCGGGGTCGAGGAGGAGATCATGATGCTCGAGCCGGGCGCGTGGTCGCTCGCGCACGAGATCGACCGGGTGCTGCCGGCGCTCGAGCCGGAGCTGGGCGCCCACGTGACGGCCGAGACGCACAAGTCGGCGCTCGAGCTGCGCTCACGCCCTCACAAGAACGTGGCCGGGGTGGCCGCCGAGCTCGAGGACCTGCGCGGCGCGCTCGAGGCGCAGCTGGAGACCCTGGGCCTCCGTGCCGCCGCCAGTGGCACCCATCCGTTCGCGGTCTGGCAGGAGGTCCGGGTGTCCACCGGGCCGCGCTACCAGCGGGTGTACGACTCGATGCGCGAGCTCGCGCGCCGGGAGCCCACGTTCGCGCTCCACGTTCACGTGGGGGTGGCGGACCCCGACGCCGCGATCGACCTGCTCAACCGCATGCGCGGCCACCTGCCGCTGCTGCTCGCGCTGTCCGCCAACTCGCCGCTCTGGCAGGGGCGGGACACCGGTCTGGCGTCGGCGCGCACGCCGCTCTTCCAGGCGTTCCCGCGAGTGGGCATCCCGCGGGCCTTCCGCGACTACGACGACTGGGCCGAGACGGTGGACGTCCTGCTCCGTTGCGAGGCCTTCGAGGAGCCCACCTTCCTCTGGTGGGACGTGCGCCCCCAGCCGCGCTTCGGCACCGTGGAGGTCAGGATCCTCGACGCCCAGAGCACCCTGGCGGAGACCGTGGGCCTGACCGCCCTGGTCCAGTGCATCGCCAGGCTCGAGCTGGAGGAGGGATACCTCCCCCCGGAGGTGCTCACCCGGCCCGAGCTGCTCGAGGAGAACCGCTTCATCGCCACCCGCGACGGCATGGACGCGCGCATGCTCGACCCGGTCCGCGAGGCCCTGGTGCCGGCGCGGCTCCAGCTGGACATGCTGCTCGAGGCGTGCGCGCCGCACGCCCACGCGCTCGGCTGCGTGGACGAGCTCCTGTCGGTGCGCGCCCTCGCGGAGGGCACCGGCGCAGCTCGCCAGCTCGAGCTCTCGCGCGGCGACGACGGCCTGCCGGGCGTGGTGGCCACGCTCGCCGACCTCTTCACCTCGGATGCGGTGGCCGGCCCTGAGGGCGAGCCTGCGCCCGAGGGGCTGGAGGCAGCGGCCGCCGAGGCCTAGGCGTACGCCGGCGCCTGCTCGCGCGCGGGCGTGGCTTCCGTCCGCGGAGCCTCGGCGGGAGCGCCGGGGCGTGTGGCCCGCACCTGGTACACGGAGATGAAGCCGCTCTCGAAGCCGCGCCGCGCGGTGCGCAGGTAGAGGCGCCAGACGCGCACGCGCTCGGGCCCGGCAAGCCTGATCGCCTCGTCCAGGTTCTCGTCGAGCCGCTGGGCCCAGTGCGCGAGCGTGACCTCGTAGTTGCCGTGCAGGCCCTCCACGTGGTCGGTCACGAGGCCGGCGCGCTCGATCGCCAGCTGGATGCGCGAGAGATGCAGCGGGGCCCCGTCGGGGAAGACGTAGCGCTCGGAGAAGGGGCCCGCCTCGGGGTCGCCCATGCGCATCCGCGCGATGCCGTGGTTCAGCAGCCGGCCGCCGGGGCGAAGCGCACGCGCCAGCTGCTCGGCGTACACGTCGATCTGGCTCGAGCCCACGTGCTCCACCATGCCGATGCTGGCCACCGCGTCGAACGGGTCGTCGTGCAGCTCGCGGTAGTCGGCCACGCGGATCTCCACGCGGTCCTCGAGCCCGCGCTCACGCACGCGCTGCTTCGCCACCGCTGCCTGCGGCTCGGAGAGGGTGATGCCGAGCACCTTCACGTCATGGCGCTCGGCCGCGTGGATCGCGAAGCTCCCCCAGCCGCAGCCCACGTCGAGCACGCGCTGCCCCGGGCTGAGGTCGAGCTTGCGGCAGACCATGTCGAGCTTCTGCCCCTGCGCCTCCTCCAGCGTGGTGGCGCCGCGGGTGAAGAGCGCGCAGCTGTAGGTGAGCTCCTCGCCGAGGAACAGCGCAAAGAACTCGGGCGGGAGGTCGTAGTGGTGGCGCACCGCCCGGGCGTCTCGCCTGATGCTGTGGCGCTTGCCGCGCGGGCGCAGCTCGGCGGCGGGCACCGGCGGCGGGCGCATCGGCCCGCAGGCGCGGGCGGCGGCCATGGCCAGGCGGGCGCGCGTGGCCCGGTCGATCGGCGGTGGCTTCCACTCGTCGAGCAGCTGGATGGCCACATCGAGGTCGTCGGGCTCGAGCGCCCCCGACACGTAGGCGCGGCCCAGGCCGAGCTGCCCGGGCGCGCGCAGCATGTGTGCGGCGGCGTCCTTGGAGCGAGCGTGGAAGGTGGTGGCGCCGCCGGTGGTGGCGGGAACGCGGGTGCCGTCCCAGAGCTCCAGCTCGAACGGCCGGTCGGGCAGCGCCGCCTCGAGCTCACTGCGCAGCTTGGCCGTGCTGCCCACCGCTCAGCCGCCCGCCTTCTGCGCCTGACGCTCGGGGCTGATGCGCACCACGTCCCACACGAGGCCGAGCTTTTCGAGCCCGCGGATCACCGCGGCGGACGGGTCGATGTCCCGCCGGCGCAGCCCGTGGGCCGCGGACGTGGGGAAGGCGTGATGGTTGTTGTGCCAGGACTCGCCGAGCGTGGGCAACGCAAGCCAGAGCAGGTTGCGCGAGTGATCGTCGGTGGGGTAGCGCTTCTCGCCGAAGAAGTGGCAGAGCGAGTTGATGCTGTAGGTCACGTGGTGCACCACGAGCATCCGGACCCCGCCGCCCCAGAGCAGGCCGGTCCAGGCGGCTGCCAGCGTGCCCCCGATGAGGTAGCCGAGCATCCACGACGCGAACAGCCCCACGAAGACCCATAGGAGGAAGGTCCGGTCCACCCAGCGGATCAGCGGATCCTTCATGCAGGTCGGGCGCGTAGCGCGCCTTGGCGCCCCGGTGCGTGTGGATGAAGAGCCAGCCCACGTGCGCGTGGAAAAGGCCCTTGAGCGCGCCGCGCACGCCGCCACCGTGGTCCACGTGCGGGCTGTGGGGATCACCCTCCTTGTCGGCGAAGGCGTGGTGCTTGCGGTGATCGGCCACCCACGCGGTCACCGGGCCCTCGATCGCCATCGAGCCCATGATCGCCAGGCCCCCGTGGACCCAGGGCTTGGCCTTGAACGCGCGGTGCGTGAGGTGGCGGTGGAAGCCGACGGTCACCCCGAGGCCGGTGATCAGGTACATGATCAGGAAGACCGCGACGTCGCTCCAGTGGAGGAGATCGTTCCAGACCTGCCATCCGACGATCCCGAGCGCGATGAACGGCAGGACGGTGATGGTGCCGGTGGCGATCCGGTCCAGGGTCTCGTTGGCGACCGGCTGGACGTCATCGATGCCCGGTGGGGCGGCAGGCGCGATTGGGGTGGCTTGGGCTTGGCTCATCGAGGCTCGATCCTCTCGTCTCGGCGGCCTTCCCTGCCCGGTCGATCGCGACCGCGTCGGCGCCGACCCTGAGGCTAACGAACCGTGCGGGCGAGCGTCTACGTGCGGGCCATCTGCCGCGCGTGGGCCACGGCGGCCGCCGGGCTGTCGCGAAGGGGATCGCCGTGGCCCGGCAGCAGCAGGCTCGCGTCGAGCGCCTCGATGCGGTCCAGCGACTGGAGGCAGAGCTTGTTGTCCACGTTCAGGGCCGAGGGCATGAGCTGCGCCCCCCGGGCCCCGGTCACCACGTTCCAGGTGCAGAGGGCATCCCCCACGAACAGGGCTCCTACGCGACTCGAAGTGGAGGACGCAGTGCCCGGGTGTGTGGCCCGGGGTGTGGATCACGCGCGGCGATCCGGGAACGTCGAGCACGTCGCCGTCGCGGTAGGTCTCGGCTCCCTCCACCGGCCTCGGCCGCGCCCCGCCGAGTCGCACCATGTGGACGAGGATCCGCCAGGTGGCTGCGTGACGCAGGTACGGAAGTGCGCGCTGCGGGCTCGCATCGCCGGTCTTCTGCCTCGGCTTGCGCAGGGTGGCCTCGTCGTCGGCGTGCACCAGCACACGGGCGCCGCCCTCGCGCAGCTCGTTCGCGATCCCGGTGTGATCCACGTCGGAGTGGGTCAGCACCAGGGCGGTCACGTCGGAGCGATGGCGGCCGAGGGCGCGCAGATCGTCGTCCAGGTGACTTGCGAAGCCGGGCAGGCCGGCGTCCACGGCGGTCAACTGGTCGCCGTCCTCGACCAAGTACCAGTTCACGTACTCGGAGCCGAGGCCGTGAACCCCCGCAGCGATCTCCACAGGCCCCTTCACCGAGGGTGTTCTACCAGGCTGAATATGGTGGGTGCCCGTGATCGAGGAGCTGACCACGGGCATCCGGCGCTGGAGCGCGCCGCACCCGGAATGGCGCCCGCGGGTGCCCTGGGCGCAGGAGGTGGCCTGCTTCGCGGTGACCGCGGGGGACGATCTCGTGCTCGTGGACCCGCTCGCGCCGCGCGAGCGGCTCAGGCGCGGCCTGGACGCGCCTCCCTGGAGCATGCGCTCCGGGTGAGGTGGTCGCTCCTAGGACCGGGGGTTCGGGCGGGGCTGCCACTCGGGCTGGCCGCGCTCCTGATCGGGCTGTCGTTCGGCGTGCTCGCCCGTCCTGTGATGGGCCCGGTGGCGCCGATCGTGATGTCGATGGTCCTGTTCGCGGGCTCCGCCCAGTTCGGCTCGCTCGCGGTGCTGGCGGCGGGCGGCGGGGCGCTGCCGGCGATCGTGGCTGGGCTTCTGCTGAACGCGCGCTTCCTGCCGATGGGGATTGCCGTGGCGCCCTCGCTGCCCGGCTCGCGCGCCCGCCGCGCCGCGGAGGGCCAGGCGGTGGTGGACGCGTCATGGGCGCTGGCAAACCAGGGCGACGGGCGCTTCGACCGCCACATGCTGATCGGCGCGACCATCCCGCAGTACCCGGCGTGGGTGGGCGGCACGGCGCTCGGGGTGCTGCTGGGAGACGTGATCGGCGACCCGGACAAGTTCGGGCTGGATGCGCTCTTCCCGGCGTTCTTCCTCGCGCTGCTCGTGCCGGAGCTGCGGACGCGGACGGAGGTGGGTGTGGCGCTGGGCGCTGCGGCGATCGCGCTCGTCCTCACGCCCATCGCGCCGGCCGGGGTGCCCATCCTGGCCGCCTGCCTGGTCGCGCTCGTGGGGCTGAGGCGCGGATGACCGACGTCTGGATCACGATCGGCGTGCTGGCGGTGGCCACCGTGATGATCAAGGCCGCGGGACCGCTGGCCGTGGGCGGGCGACCGCTGTCGGCGCCGGCCACCCGCGTGATCTCGCTGCTGGCTCCGGCGGTGCTGGCGGCGCTGGTGGTCACGGGCACCTTTGCGGGCCCGGACCAAGAGCTGACCCTCGACGCGCGCGCCGTGGGCCTGGCCGCAGGAGCGCTGGCGATCGTGCTGCGCGGCCCGCTGCTGCTGGTGGTGGTCGTGGCGGCGGCCTCGGCGGCCGCGGCGCGGGCGCTGGGGATGGCCTAAGGCAGCCGGCCCGTCCGGGCAATCCGCGCGAACACGCGGGCGCTCGGCCGCTCGGTGCGGCGGAGCGTGTCCGGGTCGTACGAGAAGAAGCCGAAGCGGGGGAAGTAGCCCGCGGCCCACTCGAAGTTGTCCACGAGCGTCCAGTAGAGGTAGCCGCGCACCCGCGCCTCGCGGGCGCGCATCGCCGCGCGCACGGCCCTCAGGTGCGACACGAGGTAGGCGCTGCGCATCCGGTCGCTCGCATCGGCCAGCCCGTTCTCGGTCACGTAGACCGGCAGGCCGTAGCTGCCCGCCGTCTTGAGGGACCGCCGGAAGCCCTCGGGGTAGACCTCCCAGCCGAAGTCGGTGCAGGTGGTGGGGCACGGCGGTAGGGTCGGGGCCAGCGGCGTGGCGTAGGAGTTCCGCGGCAGGAAGTCGAGCAGCTTGATGCGATCGCTGATCGAGTCGCCGAGGCCGGTCACGCGGCTCCGGAAGTAGTAGTTCAGCCCGATGAAGTCAGCCTTGCCCGCGCGCTCGGGATGGCGCTCGCCCGGAGCGATCCGGCCGTCCACGTTCAGGTCCTCCCGACCCTTGACCACAGCATTGAGGTAGAGCCGGTTGAACACGTAGTCCGCGTGCGCCGCGCCCGTCCGGTCGCGCGCCGACGCCGGGTCGGCGGGCGTGAAGCCGATCATGTTGTGCACCGGGCCCACACGCGCGCGGCGGTCGAAGGCATGGATGGCGTCATAGGCGGCAGCGTTGGCCCTCACCAGGTTCGTGACCACCCGGATCGCTCCACTGAAGGAGAACGCTCCGGGCGGGAAGTAGCCGGCGAAGGCTCCCGGCACGTTCACGTAGCCGTTGGCGGCCACGACCATCGGCTCGTTGGTGGGGGTCCAGTAGGTCACCCGGGGGCCGAACTTCCACGCCAGGTAGGCGGCGTACTTCCGGAACTCGCGCACCGTCGAGCGGCTGAGCCAGCCGCCGCGCGCGATCCGCGGGAGCGCGGCGTCGGGCCCGCGGTCCGCCAGCGCATCGCGCACGGCGATCGGGTCGTGGATCCAGGTGGGCAGCGCGAAGTGGCTGACCGTGACGAACGGCTTGAGCCCCCGCCGGTTGCTCACGCGCAGCTCCGCGGCGTAGTGGCGCAGCGCCGAATGGTCGGCGAGGCGATCGAGCCGGCGCAGGTCCGCGAGATCGATCCGCCTGCCCACCCGCACCCCGGCCGTCGAGCGGGGGAAGACGCGGCTCCACTCGATCGAGAAGCGGAAAGCGTTCGAGCGCAGGCGCTCCGCGGCCAGGTCGATGTCCTTGCGGAACAGCCTCCAGTGACCGGGTCCGCGCTCGATCCGGTCGCCGGTGACCCAGCCGCGCTCGATGTTCAGCGGGTCGCGGCTCCATACCCACCAGTCGCTGCGCGGGTCGGCGTTCGACGGTTGCCCGCCGGCCTCGGCCTGCAGCCCGGCGATCGCAGTGCCCCAGAGGAAGTCGCGCGGGAAGTCGCGCTCCGCGGCGCCCGCGGCGGGCGCAGCCACGAGCAGGAGAAGCGTCGGGGCCAGTGCCCGAAGGAGCCTCACGGCGGGAACACTCTAATCCGCCGCGGCGGGAGCGCCGGGGAAAGGCGTGGCCTGGGCCACGCACCCGTGCGGATCGGTGCCGAAGCGCAGCTCCCGCACGTCCGAGAGCTCGCCGCGGGTGCGCTCAGGGTCCGGCGTGTAGACGAGCACGAACCCGCCGCCGCCGGCGCCGAGCGACACCGCGCCGAGCGCGCCGCTGGCGAGCGCCCGCTCGCGCAGCGCCTCCATCTCCGCGATCACCGTGCCGGGAGCGCGGTCGCGCTTGGCATCCCACTGGGCGTTCATCAGGTTGCCGAAGCGATCCAGGTCGCCGGCCTCGAGCGCCTCGCAGGTCTCGAGTCCCAGCTCGTGCAGACGGGAGAGAGCCCGGCGGACCGACTCGTCCCCGGACGCCGTGGCCGACACCTGACCCGACAGCACATCCGAGGCGGAGCGCTCGCGCCCGGTGAAGAAGAGAAGGAAGTCGTTTCGCAGGGCCCGCTCCACGTGGTCGGGCAGGGACAGCAGGCGCACGTCGACCGAGTCGTCGCGGTGGAAGGTGTACGTGCGGACGCCGCCGAACGCGGCGGCGTACTGGTCCTGCTTCCCGACGCTCCGCTCGAGCACGTCGATCTCGATCGCACAGGCGGCCTCCGCGAGCTCGGCCGCAGCCGCCGGCTCCGTGCCCGCCGCCGCGCTCAGCGCCTTGATGGCGCACACGGTGTAGGCCCCCGATGAGCCCAACCCGGTTCCCGGCGGGGCATCGGCCACGGAGGCCAGCTCCACCGGCGGCCCGTCCCAGTGGCGCGTGAGCACCTCGCGCAGGATCGGGTGACGCACCTCGGACGGGGTCTCGGCCTCCTCCCACTCGAGGTGCTTGAGCCGGTAGCGGGCCTGGAAGTCCGCCGACACGATCATGTGCACGTAGCGGTCGATGGCGGTGGACACCACGAACCCGCCGTGCTCCCGGTAGTACGACGGCAGGTCGGTGCCACCCCCACCGAGCGCCACCCGCAGCGGCGCCCTGGCGACGATCGCTCCCATCAGGGAAATCTAAGCGGAGCGGTCGGCCGAGTCGGGCACGGGGCAATAGCGTTCGGGCGGATGGCGCCGCAGCCGACCGTGGACGAGCTGATCGTGGCCGACCCGCCCGAGCGCTGGAGCGCCGCCGGCTTCCGCGTGGACGGCCACAGCTGCGAGGTCGGAACCGTGCGGATCGAGCTCGCCGGCCACGGCGAGCGGCGCGGGATCGTGGGCTGGTCGGTGCGCGACCTGGGCTCGCTCGAGCTGGACGGCCTGCCCACCAGCGGGTCCGAGCGACCGCCGGCGGCAGGCGAGCGGCATCCGAACGGGGTGGCCGGGTTGGACCACCTGGTGGTGATGAGCCCCGCGCTCGACCGCACGATCGAGGTGCTGCGCGCGGCGGGGCTCGACTTCCGGCGCCTGCGCGAGGGCGACACCCCCGGCGGATCGACGCGGCAGGCCTTCTTCCGGATGGGCGAGGTGATCCTGGAGGTGGTGGAGGCGCCCGAGGGATCGAGCGTGCGCTCCGATCCGGATGGCCCGGCACGGCTCTGGGGGCTGGCGTTCGGCGTGGAGAGCCTCGAGCACACCGTGGCGTCACTCGGGCCGCTCGTGAGCGAGCCGCGACCGGCGGTGCAGCCCGGGCGGTCGATCGCCACCCTCCGCAAGGAGGCCGGGCTCGGACCGGCGATCGCCTTCATGACGCCCGGGCCGGGCGCGGCCTGAGGGCCGTCAAACGGCGTGGAGCGAGACGAGATCGATCTCGCGGCGCTCCACGGCCAGCTCGATCTGCGACGGGTGCCCGCCCAGCTCCGTCCAGCGGTCGAGCGCCGTGCCGTGGAGGGCGTCCAGGAAGTCGTCCGAATGGAGCGGGTCGTGGTGGAACAGCAGCAGCCGCTCCGCCTCCACCCGGCGGGCGAACATCAGCGCGTCCGACAGGCGCGTGTGGCCCCAGCCGAGATGGTCCGGGTACTCGCGGTCGGTGTATTGGCAGTCGTGGATGAGCAGGCTCGCGCCGTGCGCCAGCTCGTACCCGGAGATCCATTCCGGCTCGTCGGTCTCGAGGTGGGCGCCGAGCGCGGGCTCGTGGTCCGGGATGTAACAGACGGACGTGTCGCCCTCGGTGATGCGGTACCCGAGCGTCGGGCCGCGGTGGGTGACCGAGGCGGCGCGCAGGGTGGCGGGACCGATCTGCCATTCGGTGGGCGGCGCCTCCCGGAACGCCACGTGGCAGGGCAGCTCGCGCACCTCGACCGGCGAGAGCGGAGCGGAGATGTAGCGGCCGATCCGTTCCTGCAGCGACGCCTCGGGCGCCTTCGGGCCCCAGATGGCCAGCTCGGTGGCCGGGCGGAACGCCGGCGCGAAGAACACGATGCCCTGGATGTGGTCCAGGTGCAGGTGCGTGAGCAGGATGTTCACGCGCGCGGCCTCCTCGTTCAGCGCGAGGCCGAGGCTGCGCAGGCCCGTGCCGGCGTCCAGCACCACGATCGTGCCGTCGGAGAGGGTCACCTGCACGCACGAGGTGTTGCCTCCGTAGCGCCAGGTCTCGGGCCCCGGCGAGGGCACGGAGCCGCGCGCTCCCCAGATCTTCACCTTCATGTCAGCCCGGCTCCTCGGAATCCGTGGACCAGAAGAACGCCACGGCCCCGCGAGTGCCCTCCGTGGTCACGATCGGTATCGCGCTCACCTCGATCTCGTGCTCGCCGGTCTCCTGCGACTGGATGCGGAAGCGGTGGTGGGCCGGCCTCCCCCGGCGCAGGGCGATCGTGAGCGGCAGCTGCTCCAGGTCGATCGGCTCGCCCACGGGGTCGATCGGGCCGAACGCGGTGCTCCACTCCTCCGGTCGCATCCGGCCCATCTCCTCGAAGCGCCGGCCGAGCAGGGCGCCGGCGGCCTCGTTGTAGAACACCACCACCGCATCCTCGTCCACGAGGAAGGCTGGCGTGGAGAGTCCCGCCATCAGGTTGCGAGCGAGAATCAGCTCCAGGGGCCGCTGGCCTTCGGTCACCGCGACTGACTCTACGGCCTCGTGGGCCTCGGCAAGCGTGCCTGCGATCACAGAGGGTGGTCGCGCACGCGGTCGAGCACGGTGTGGCCGCCGATCTCCACACGGCCGTCGCCCAGCGGGCGCGCGCGGATGCGGGAGCCCTTGCCCTGTCGTATGTCGAGCTCGCGGCCGAGCAGGGCTCCGAGCTGCACGGCCGCCGAGCCGGTGGCCTCGTCCTCCGCGATCCCGATCGCCACGGGGAACACGCGCATGCGCACGACGCCGGCGTCATCGTCGATGAAGGCCCATGCGACGACCATCTCGTCGTCGCCCGCCGGTGCGCAGAGGGCGTCGATCTCCGCGGCTGAGCCCAGCTGCAGGAACTCGTATTGCGGTCCCCATTCCGCGCGACCCGCGACGTATGACTCGTCGCCCGAGTAGCGCACGGCCACCTCGCCGGCCGTGGGCCTGAGGGCCGGCACCGGCGACCGCTCCCGGGCGAGCAGCCATGCGGTGCCCACCGTCGGATGCCCGGCAAAGTTGAGCTCCGCCGCCGGCGTGAAGATGTGGATCTCCCCATGCTCCGCGTCGTCCACGAACACGGTCTCGCTCAGGCCGAGGTCCGCGGCCACACCCTGGCGGCGCTCGGGCGGGACCTCGTGCCCGTCGAGGAACACCGCCAGCTCGTTCCCGCCGGAACCGTTCTCGCCGCAGAACACGCGAAGGAGGTGGAGGCGGGCCACGCCGGGACTGTACGGTGTCAGCGTCCGTGGACCAGATGATGCTGCGCAACCGCCTTGTGCTGGCCACGACGATGTGGCGCGAAGCCACCGCCGAGCCATTGCCACGCATGCCTCCGGGCAATCCCGCGGAGCAGCTCGAGGGGTTCGAGCTGCGGCTGGTGGACATGCTATGCGCCCAAGCCACGGCCCAGACCGCGCGCGACGTGGCCGACAAGACGTGGGACCTCGTGCACGACCGCAGCGACGAGGACACCGTGAAGAAGCGGGTGGTCGAGTGTCATGAGGCCCTCGCACGTCTCTCGGCCCGCAGTGGAGAGCCACCTGCCTGAGTCCACCGCCCCGCTCCGGGGGCTCCCCGAGCTTTTCGATCTCGGGGTCAAGGCGCGCTCGCTCGCCTACCTGTTCGTGGCCGGCGCCGGGATCGGCGTGCTCACCCTCGTTCTTCCGCACGACGGTGAGGTGGACGAGACAGCGGTCCTCCTGCTGGTGATCGGCGCCACGGCTGTCGGCGCGGTCCTCTACCTGTACGCCGAGCGGATCCGCGAGTGGCAGCTCCACGTGGGCGTGGGGGTGGGCACGGTGATGGTCTCGCTGGCCAACCTCGCGGTGGGCCTGACGCTGCTCTATCCGCTGCTGTTCTCGTGGACGGCCCTGTTCTCGTTCTACTTCTTCCGGATGCGGTGGGCGCTGATGCAGCTCGCCTTCATCGGGGTGAACTACGCAGTCGTCTTGGTGATCCAGGACGGCCCGCTGCTGCGCTGGCCGCTCGCGGTGGGCACCCCAGCGGTGACCGGGCTCCTGATGGCGCGCCTCCTCGGGGGGGTTCGGCGGGAGGCCGCCGCCACTGCGGCGCGTACGCGCGAGCTGCGCGAGAGCGAGTCCCGCATCCGGCTCCTCCTCGACACCGCGCCCGACGCGTTCGTGGCGGTCGACGGCCGCACCCGCCTCGTCACGGCCTGGAACACAGCCGCGGAGCGCCTGTTCGGCTGGCCGGCGGCAGAGGCGATCGGTAGCCCGCTGCGCAGCCTGATCTTCCCGGAGCAGGGTGTCGCCGAGCACGAGGAGCGGGTGAGGGAGCTGATTGAGGCCCCCGAGCCGCTGAAGGTCATGCACGTGGAGGTCGAGCTGAAGCGCAGGGACGGCACCCTGTTCCCGGCGGACGAGACCATCCATCGCGTGCGCGTGGGGGACGAGGTGATGCTCTCGGCGTTCATCCGGGACCTCACCGAGCGGATCCGCCGCCGGAAGGAGCGAGAGGCGCTGCTCGGCGAGCAGGCGGCGCGCGCCGAGGCCGAGCGCGTGGCCGAGATGGTGAGCGGGATGCAGCTGCTCGTGGACGCCGCGCTCGCGCACCGCACCACCGGCGACATCCTGCCCGACCTCGTGGCGCGCGTTGAAGGACGTGGTCGGCGCGGACGCGGCCACGATCTTCCTGGCCGAGGACGACCGGCTCGTGCTGCGGGCTTCGTCGGAGGGTTCGGCGGATGAGTCCCCCGAGCCGATCCCGTTCGGCGAGGGATTCGTCGGCGCGGTGGCCGCCGGGCGCCAGGCGGTGCTCAGCGAGGACCCCTCCGCCGACTTGGAGGATCCGGCGCTGCGCGATTTCGAGCTGGGATCGCTGATCGGCATGCCGCTGCTGGCCGAGGAGCAGGTCACGGGCGTGCTGGTGGTGTGCACCGCCGGGGCGCGCCGCTTCACGGTCGAGGACGTGGGCCTCCTGCGGCTGGCCGCCGACCGCGTGGCGCTGGGCATCGACCGCGCCCGCGTCTACGAGCGCGAGCACCGCATCGCCGAGACGCTTCAGCGGAGCCTCCTCCCCGACCGTCTGCCGCAGCTTCCAGGGCTGACCGTGGCGGCGCGCTACCTCCCTGCCGCGTCGGAGGCCGAGGTGGGCGGCGACTGGTACGACGTGATCCCCATCCCCGGCGGCCGGGTGGGCATGGTGATGGGCGACGTGGCGGGCAAGGGCCTGGCCGCCGCCTCGATGGTGGGCCGGCTGCGAAGCGCGCTGCGCGCCTACGCGCTCGAGGGACACGATCCGGCCACCGCGCTCGAGCAGCTCAACCGGCTGCTCTGGACGGAGGCCGGAGACAGCGAGATGGCCACGCTGCTGTACGCCATCGTCGACCCCGGCGAGAACGCCATCCGCTGGGTCAACGCCGGGCACATGCCGCCGCTGCTGGTGGGTGGCGATGGCTCCACCGAGTTCCTCAGGGGCGCGCGGTCCGTGCCGCTGGGCGTGCTTCCGTTCCCGACCTTCGAGGAGGCCGCGGCGACGCTGAGCGCCGGCAGCTCGGTCGTGCTCTACACCGACGGCCTGGTCGAGCGGCCGGGCGAGGTCATAGACGATGGCATTGCGCAGCTGGCCGAGGTGGTGGACGGCGTGGGCACGGACCCAGAGGCGCTCTGCGACCACCTGCTGGCCACCCTCGTGCCCGACGGCAACGCCTCGGACGACGTCGCCCTACTCGCCCTGCGCAACGTGCCGATGACGGACAGGATCCGCAGCGAGTTCGAGTCCGCGCCCGAGGCGCTCGCCGCGATGCGCGGGCTGCTGCGGCGCTGGCTGCGGTACGCCGGGGCCGGGGAGCAGGAGACCGCCGAGATCGTGACCGCCTGCGGCGAGGCGGCCACGAACGCCATCGAGCACGCGGGCGCGGCGGGCGAGGTGCCCTTCGAGGTCGCCGGCCTGCTGGACGGCCGCCGCGTGGACGTGACCGTGCGCGATCGCGGCGCCTGGCGCTCGCCCCGGCAGGGAGATCGAGGGCGGGGGCTTTCCCTGATGCAGGCGCTCATGGACCAGGTGGACGTATCCCCGGGGCCGGATGGGACTAGGGTGCGCCTGCAGCGTGAGCTGACTGGAGAGGGGGACTCCTAGTGTCGGACCGGCTGGTCGGACTCGAAATCGAGGAACGCGACGACATCGTGATCGCGCACGTGACCGGAGAGCTCGACATCGCCGAGGCGTCGATCACGGGCGATCGGATCACTGAGGCTGTGCCGAGCTCGGCCCGCGGCGTCGTGATCGACTTCCTCAACCTGCAGTTCATCGACTCCAGCGGAATCGCGATGCTCTTCCAGCTCGTGAGGCACGTGTCGGCGCGCCGGCAGGAGCTTCGCGTCGTGGCCGTGCCCGGAGGGCCCGTGGCGCGCGTGCTGGACATCGTCGAGTTCGAGCGCGCGGCGCCCGTGCATGCCGAGCTCGAGGCGGCTGTGGCCGCGGTCGACTCGGCCGGCCCGGCCTAGGGCTCGATCTTCCGGCGCGGGAAGATCGTGTAGCTGCCGATCGCGGTGGCAAGGAGCCGCGAATTGCCGAAGCACCCGGCTCGGCCGGGTGCGCCCGGATGCTCTTCCGCGGCGGTGACCTCGCTCCGAAGCACCGCCAACCGGCGGTTGCGGCGGTCGAGCGTGGTCCGGCAGATCACATCGCCCTCGGTGGCGGTGGCCACGTAGTTGATCGCGATCGAGATGGTGGCGATCGCCTCCTCGTCGGTGGTCTCGCGCCAGAGGGTCGAGCCCATGCAGTAGTCCACGAGCGCGTAGGTGGCCACGCCGGATAGCAGGCCGGCGGCGTTGATCAGGTCAGGCCGTATGGCCATCCGCACCACGTCAGAGCTCTCCCAGCGCAGGTCGAAGAACTTGCTCACGCCGTCGATTCCGCCGCGGGTCACGGGCGGGGACAGTATCCGCCCTTAATCCGACAGTGAGCCTCATGCGCATACTCCGGCGAGATGGCATTGCTTGTGGCCTTTGCCGTTCTGGCGGGTGCGGGGACGGCGCTCACGCCGTGCGTGCTGCCCGTGCTGCCCGCGCTCCTGTCGGCCAGCGCCACCGGCGGCCGCCGGCGCCCGCTCGGGGTGATCCTCGGTCTGACGGTCACGCACGTGATCGCGATCGTGGGCATCGCCACGGTGATCGACGGGGTGGGCCTGGCCGGCGGTGTCACGCGCACGCTCGCCATCTGCGCGCTCCTCCTGTTCGGCCTGGCGCTCCTGTGGCCTCGCCTCGGAGAGGTCGTCGAGCGGCCGTTCGCGCGGCTCACTCGCTTTGGTCCCTCGTCGGCGGGCTCGGGCTTCTGGTCCGGCGTGCTCGTGGGCGGTGCCCTCGGCTTCCTATACGCGCCGTGCGCGGGCCCGATCCTCGCGGCGGTGATCTCCGTGGGCGCCACCCGCGGCGCGTCCGGCGAGCTCGTGGCCGTGGCGGTCGGCTACGGGCTAGGGTCCGCGGCGGTCCTGCTGGCGCTCGCCTACGGCGGACGACACGTGATCGGCCGGATCAGGAGCCTCGGCCGCGGGCCGGCCGTCCAGCGCGTGCTCGGACTGGTGCTGATCGCCACCGCGCTCGCCATGAGCGCGGACCTCGACATCCGCTTCCAGACGGCCCTCGCCAACGACCTGCCGGCGTTCGTGGGCAATCCCACGCGAGCCCTCGAGCGCTCCGCCGCGGTTGAGGACCGGCTGGCCGGCCTGCGCGGCCGCTCGCGCTTCGACTCGAAAGTGGACCGGGCCGCCTCCGGCGAGTACCCCCGCCTGGGGCCGGCCCCCGACTTCGCGGGCTCCGGTCCGTGGCTCAACCGTCCGGGCGGTCGTCCGCTGACGCTGGCGGGGCTGCGCGGACGCGTGGTGCTGGTGGACTTCTGGACCTATACCTGCATCAACTGCCTGCGCACGCTGCCGCACCTGCGGGCCTGGAACGCGCGCTACGCCCGCCGCGGACTCACGATCGTGGGCGTCCACACGCCTGAGTTCTCGTTCGAGCACGACACCGCGAACGTCAGGCGCGCGATCGCCGCGAATCGGATCGGATATCCGGTGCTCCAGGACAACGACTACGCGACCTGGAGCGCCTGGGGGAACCAGTTCTGGCCCGCCAAGTACCTGATCGACGCCCGCGGGCAGGTGCGCTACACGCACTTCGGCGAGGGGGAATACGAGGCCACGGAGAAGGCCATCCGCTCGCTGCTCCACGAGGCCGGGTCGCGTTCGCTGGGGGAGTACACGCGGGCGTCCGGCGAGTCGCCGTCGCCGGGCACGTCCACTCCGGAGACCTACCTCGGCTACGAGCGCGCTCGCGGCTTCGTGCCGGGCGCCGCGGGACCGGGACTGCATCGCTACCCGCGCACGAGGCCACTCGATCAGAGCCGATTCGCGGTCGAGGGTGAATGGCGGGGCGGCCGCGAGTCGGCCACCGCCGGACGCGACGCCGCGCTGTCGGCGCGCTTCGTGGCCAGGAAGGTCTTCCTCGTGCTCAGCTCGCGCGGCGGGCGCCCGAGGACGGCCCGGGTGCTGCTCGACGGCCGCCCGATTCGGGCGCGCGAGGCCGGCGGCGACGTGCGCGGGGCGAAGCTGCGCGTGTCGGGCCAGCGGCTGTACCGGCTGGTGTCGCTGCCGGGGGTCGAGGACCGGACGCTGCGACTCGAGCTTTCCCCCGGGATCACCGGCTACGCGTTCACGTTCGGCTAGCGGACCGGGCGCGCGGCGCGACCGGGATAGTCTTCACGTACCGAACCGAGGAGGGACTAGTGGCCGAGACGACGATTGAGGGCCTGGCCGCCGGAAGGACTAACGGCCAGCACAAGACCATCGAGGTGCAGAACCCCGCCACGGGAGAGGTCATCGCCTCCGTGCCGGCGCTCAGCCCGGAAGACGTGGCAGCGGTGGTCACGCGGGCGCGTGCGGCGCAGCCCGGGTGGAACGCCCTCGGATTCGACGGCCGCGCCAAGGTCCTCAAGCGCGCGCAGAAGTGGGTCATCGACAACGCCGACCGCATCGCGCGCACGATCGTGAGCGAGAACGGCAAGGCCTACGAGGACGCCCAGCTCGCAGAGGTGAGCTACGCGGCCGGGGCCTTCGGGTTCTGGGCCAAGCGCGCTCCCAAGTACCTGGCGGACGAAAAGGTGCGCACCACCTCGCCGTTCGTAATGGGGCGCAAGCTCCTCGTGCGCTATGAGCCGGTGGGCGTAGCCGGTGTGATCGGCCCCTGGAACTACCCGCTCACCAACTCCTTCGGGGACTGCATCCCCGCCCTCGCCGCCGGCAACTCCGCGGTGCTCAAGCCGGCGAGCCTCACCCCGCTCACATCGCTCCTCATGGCGGAGGGCCTGCGCGAGTGCGGGCTTCCCGAGGACGTGTTCATCGTCGCGCCCGGCGGCGGCTCGGTCGGCGAGGCGCTGATCGACGAGGTGGACTTCGTGATGTTCACCGGGTCCACCGAGGTCGGCAAGAAGGTGATGGCGCGCGCCGCGCGCACGCTCACCCCGGTCGGGCTCGAGCTGGGCGGCAAGGACCCGATGATCGTCCTCTCCGACGCCGATCTCGAGCGGGCGGCCAACGCGGCCGTCCACTACTCCATGCAGAACGGCGGCCAGACCTGCATCTCGGTCGAGCGCGTGTACGTGGAGGAGCCCGTCTACGCCGAGTTCGTGTCCAAGGTGGAGGACAAGCTCAGCGCCCTGCGCCAGGGCCCGCCCGGCGATCCCGGGTCTGTGGACATCGGCGCGGTCACTTCTCCGCCGCAGATGGACCTGATCGACGCTCACGTACGTGACGCGGTCGCCAAGGGCGCCCGGACCCCCGTGGGGGGCCACAAGCGGGCGGGCCAGGGCGACTTCTACGAGCCCACGCTGCTGCTCGACGTGGACCACTCGATGGAATGCATGACCGAGGAGACGTTCGGGCCGACCCTGCCGGTGATGAAGGTGGCCGACGCCGACGAGGCGGTGCGCCTGGCCAACGACTCGCCCTACGGGCTCCAGGCGTCCGTGTGGACCAAGGACCTGGCCAAGGGCGAGCGGCTGGCGCGCAGGGTCGAGGCGGGCGTGTGCTGCGTGAACGACGCGCAGATCAACTACGTGGCTCTCGAGCTGCCCATGGGCGGCTGGAAGGAGTCCGGTCTGGGCTCCCGCCACGGTGCCGACGGAATCCGCAAGTACACGAAGAAGCAGTCGATCCTGGTGACCCGCTTCGCGCCGAAGCGGGACATTCACATGCTCCCGTACAAGGCGAGCACCACCAAGCTGATCGGCCGCATGCTCAAGCTCGTGTACGGCCGCGGCAAGCGCACCTGAGCAAGAGCCCCGCACACCTGGCCAGCGGCGAGGTCGCCGCGTAAAGCCCGCGCGCATCGGGCCGATCACCGGAGGGTGAGCAGCTCCTACGTTCGTCGCGCGGCACTCGGGCTCGCGCTCTTCATCACCCTGTTCGGCGCCACGGCCGCGGCGCCGGCCGAGCCGTATGGGCCGGTGTCCGGCAACCCGGCCGACCGGCTCGCGCGGCTTCCGATCGAGGACTACCGGTACGACAAGGCCACGCGCTGCCGCAAGCGCCCGTCGGCCGGCGCGCTGGCGCTCACGGACTGGCTCGAGCGCCACGTGCGCGGCGTCTCCTGGGGAATCGTGCGCTGCGAGCGCGGCAGCCTCCACGCCGAGGGCCGGGCGGTGGACTGGCACCTGGACGTGTCCAGCCCGGCGGACCGGCGCGCCGCGCGGCGGCTCGTGGCGCTGCTGCTGGCCACGGACCGAGCCGGGAACCCGCACGCCCTGGCGCGGCGCATGGGCGTGCAGGAGCTGATCTGGAACTGCCGCTCGTGGTGGTCGGGAGCCGAGCGCATGGGCCGCTACTCCGTGTGCGTGGACCGGCGCGGGCGCCCGCGCAAGCGCGTGAACCGCACCCTGGCCCACCGCGACCACGTGCACATCGGCCTCGCGCGCGCGGGCGCGCGCAAGCGGACCTCGTTCTGGCGCCCGCGCGGCTAACCTCGCCGGCGTGCCCGAGCTGTCGCCCGAGAACCGGATCGAGATCGTGGTGGACCGAGCCCTGTGCATCGGCTCCGGCGACTGCGTGGACACCGCCCCCGACGTGTTCCAGCTGGACGACGAGGACAAGGCCGTGGTGGTGGACCCCGACGGGGCGCCACTCGACGACGTGCTCCAGGCCGCGGCCAACTGCCCGGTGACGGCGATCGCGGTGATCGGGGAGTCGGGGGACCTTTACCCGTAGGGCTCCTGTCCGCGTTCGGGCCTGCGCGCACGACTCGATTGCAATGAGTCCCGCATAGCGGGACTCATTCCCCAAGAGTCAGTTGGACCTACCGCCGGCGGATCAGCACTGCGGCCGTGCCCAGCACGACCAGGGCCACCGTCAGCCGGAGCAGGACTCGGGGCGAGTCCGCGGCACGGGCGCCACTGGGGTCCGGCACGGGCATGGGGAAGGCCTCGGCGGCGAGCACGTCGTGCGGCTCGTAGTAGCCGCTGGGGTCGCGCGGCCAGCGATCGTCACGCGTGCCGATGATGAACTCCTCGGCTGCGAGCGTGTCGTGTGGGTCGGCCACCCCGAGCGGATCCGGAGGAAAGCGCTCATCGCGCCCTCCGATGCCGAACTCCTCGGCGGCGAGCACGTCGTGCGGATCTGAGTTGAAGCGATCTTGATGTGGCACGTCCCTATGGTTCCACGGATATGGATCAGGCGACCCAGACGGAGGTCGAGGCCGCGGCGTTCAGGCGCCTCGTGCAGCATTTGCGCGAGCGCACCGACGTGCCGAACATCGATCTCATGGAGCTGGCCGGCTTCTGTCGCAACTGCCTGGCGCGCTGGTATCGCGAGGCCGCCGAGGAGCGCGCGGTCGAGCTGCCCGACGCCGAGGCCAGGACGACCGTCTACGGAATGCCCTACGAGGAGTGGAAGGCTCGATTCCAGTCCGACCGCCCCGCTGGCTGATCGCGCTGGGCCTGGCGGCGGCGCTGGCCGCCGCCGGTTGCGGCGAGGACACCGGGGGACGCGAGACCCCGCCGGACCCGGTGCTGACGCCCGAGGCCGCCCGTGAGGCGCGCTCGACGGCCGATCGCGAGAAGCGCGAGGAGGCGCGCTCGCAGGCGCGCGCCGTGGAGCTGCGCGGAGCCGGCGCCCAGGTGGGCGAGGCGGACCCGGGCGACGACCGCCCCAGCCCCGGCGCCCAGTCCGACGACGAGGTGCGCGCCGAGCTTCGTGCCGCGCGGGCGGCGCTGAGTGACTTCCGCGGCTACCTGACCTCCACCGCCTACCTGCCCACCGGGCCGCGGGCGCGGGTGGCGAGCGACGGCACGGCCGTGGCCCCCGAGGACGCACCCGAGGTGGTCAAGCGAGTGATCCTCGCCGCCAACCAGATAGCGAAGTTCCCCTACCGCTGGGGCGGCGGCCACGGCGCATGGCGCGACAACGGGTACGACTGCTCCGGATCCGTGTCGTTCGCGCTGGCGGGGGCCGGGCTGCTCGGGCGCCCGCTCACCTCAGGCGACTTCCTGGGCTACGGGCGCGAGGGCCCCGGCGACTGGATAACGATCTACACGAACCCTGGGCACATCTTCATGGTCGTGGCCGGGCTGCGGTTCGACACCAGCGGCCGCGGCCGCTCCGGCACCCGCTGGCAGGACGCGCCCCGCAGCACCGCCGGGTTCGCCGTCCGTCACGTTCCCGGGTTGTAGGGCGGGGCCTCGCCCCAGCCCCAGCGCGGCACCGGCGGTACCTGCGCCGGCACCTCGACGCCCGGCTGCGAGTTGCGCAGCGCAAGCCGGGTACCCCACTCGATGTACGCGACGAAGGCCGAGCGGAACTCGGGGTCGTCGGGGAGCCCTGCGCGGTCGGCCGCGTCGAGCATGAGCTCCACCCAGCGCCGCCGCTGCTGCTCCGTGAGCGCCCTGTTCAGGTGCTTCGCGACCATGTGCGCGTAGCCGCCGTGCTCGTCGGTGTAGAGCGGCGGGCCCCCGAACACCTCGCCGAGCCACACCGCCACGTGCTGCGGGTGGCGCTCGTCCATGTGCCTGAACACCGGTTCCAGGACCGGGTCGCGCCTGACCTGGTCGTAGAACGTCGCCGTGAGGCGCTCGAGCGCCGCGGCGCCCCCGGCCCACTCGAACAACGTCGGAGGATTGCCGGTCATCGTGCCTCCAGCTCGGCGGGGATCAGCTCCACTCGCAGCTCCGCGCCGGCCCGCAGCAGCAGCGCCTCCACGCGGGCGCCGATCAGCTCGGCCACCATCAGGCGCTGGAGGTCCTCCACGCGCTCGACCCGCCGGCCGTCGATCTCGAGGATGAGGTCCTCGGGCCGGATGCCGGCCTGCTCGGCCGGGCTCGCCTCCATCACCTCCACCACCTCGATGCAGGTGTCCGCATCGCGGCCGGAGCGTGCGTGCGGAGGGAGCGGGCGCGGCCCGCCCGCGATGCCCAGGTAGGCCCTGCGCACGCGACCCTCCCGCATCAGCGCGGAGATCACCTGGCGGGTGCTGTCGTTCATCGGCACCGCGAGCCCCAGGCCCATGCCGGCCACCGCCGTGTTCACGCCCACCACGCGCCCGCGGCTGTCGGCGAGCGCGCCGCCCGAGCTGCCGGGATTGAGCGCGGCGTCGGTCTGGATCACGCTGTCGATCACGCGCGCGGCTCGCCTCGAGCGCGCCGGCAGCGACCGGCCGAGGGCGGACACCACTCCGGCCGTCACGGAGCCGCTGAAGCCGTGCGGGTTGCCGATCGCCACCACGAGCTGCCCGACCCGCAGGGCGTCGGCGTCGCCCAGCTCGGCCTCGACGAAGCGGTCGCCGTCGGCGCGGACCACGGCGAGGTCCGAGAGCTGGTCCCGTCCCACCACCTCGAAGCGGTCCTCGCGCCCGTCGGCGAAGCCGGCGCGCCCATGGCCGGACGAGCGCCCCACCACGTGGGCGGAGGTCAGGAGGAAGCCGTCGGGAGTGAGCACCACCGCGCTGCCCGCGCCGGCCGGCGTCTGGCCGCCGCGGCTGCGCCGCATCACGCGCAGGCTCGCGACCGAGGGCGTAAGCCGCTCGGCCACGGCCATCACGGCGCGCGAGTACGCGTCGAGCGCCTCGGCGTCGCCGGGATCGACCGGAGCCGGCTCGCCCACCGCGGCCACGCTCATGCCGCCTTCTTCCCGAACGCCACGCTCACCTTGCGCTCCTCGGTGCCGCGCAGGAGAGCGAGCGTCAGCTCGGCATCCGCCGCGGGCAGCTCGTCGAGCGCCACGTAAAGCGAGTCCACGCCGTCGAGCTGATGCCCCCCGGCCGTGACGATCAGGTCGCCGCGCTCCACGCCGGCCTCGGCCGCGGGGCTGCCCGACTCGACAGCGCGCACGAGCAGGCCGTCGTGCTCGGGGAGGCCCACTGCACGGCGCATCCGGCGCGCGACCCGGGGCGGGGCCACCGCCACGCCGAGGCGCCGCCGCTCGGGCGCCTCGCCGCCGGCGAGCGCCACCGCGCGGCGCTTGATCTCCGCGCTGGCCGGAAGGGCGAGGATCAGTCCGCCGTCGAGGCGAACGGCGTTGATTCCGAGGAGCCCACCGGAGGTGTCCACCAGCGGGCCGCCGGACGAGCCCCGCGGAAGCGGGGCGGTGTGCTCCACTGCCCCCTCGATCCTGCGACCGCGAGGGAGCCGGAAGCGCCGGCCGGCGGCGGACACGAACCCGAGCGTGACCCGCAGGCCGCGGCCGCCGGGGTTGGCCAGCGCCAGCACGGGCGCGCCGATGCCGGGTGCCGCGCCCGGCTCCCAGGTCACCGGCTCGATGTCCCCGGTGTCCACGCTCAGCACCGCGAGGTCGAGGTCCGGGTCCGCCGCCGCCACGGCGCCCGTGACGCGCCGGCCGTCCGCGAACGCCACGGTGACCTCCTCGCCACGCAGTCCGTGTGCGCAGGTGAGCACCTTCCCGGGCTCGATCACCACGCCCGATCCGAGCGCCCAGCCGCGCCCGAGACCCACCACCGCGGGGCCCACCCGCTCGGCGGCCTCCGCGATCGTCCGCTGCATATCCGCCAGGTCCGCCATCTCAGCCTCCATACTCACTTGCTAGTTGCAAGCGACTACCATACCGAAGGTCGTGCGCCTACCATCAGCGATCGTGCCCGAGCCCGCCGCCTCACCCCTGGCAGCGGCCCTCGACAGCGTCGGCGATCGCTGGGCCCTGCTGCTGGTGGAGGCGCTGCTCCCCGGTCCGCGCCGCTTCGGGGACCTCCAGGAGGACCTCACGGGGATCGCGCCCAACGTGCTGAGCGGCCGCCTGCGCCGGCTCGAGACCGAGGGCGTGGTGGTGGCCGAGCCCTACTCCGAGCGCCCGCCGCGCTACGTCTACGAGCTCACGGCCGCGGGCCGCGAGCTGGCCGACGCTCTGCGGCTGCTGGCCGATTGGGGCTCACGCCACCGCGAGGGCGGCGACACACCGCGCCACGAGGTCTGCGGCACACCCGTGGAGATGCGCCGCTGGTGTCCCACATGCGCCCAGCCGGTCGGCGAGGACGAGGTCACGGACCTGCATTTCGCCTGACGCGGGACGCGCCCCGCGAGGCGATTGCGGGCCGTCAAGCTGATACCTTCGCCCGACTTGGAGGATCCGCCCACACGCCGACTTGACCCCGGCAGGGGTTCCTCGGGCGGCCGGCGGCCGCCGCGCAGGCCCGAGCAGGAGGCCATCTACCGGCGCCGGCGCCTGGCCGCTATCGGCGGAGCCGTGCTCGTCATCCTGCTGATCGTCCTGATCGCCACCGCGGTCGGGGGCGGAGGGGACGACGAGCCGAGCAGCGACCCGGCGGACCTCGGTGTGCAGACCACGCCCGACAACCTCGGTGGCTCGTCGGGCACCGATACCGAGACCACGGACACCGAGACCGAGACGTCCACCACCGTCACGCCCGTGGCCCCGCCGGCCGGCACGGGCGACCCGAGCGGCGGAACCGCGACACCGGCCACCCCGCCCGTCGAGACCACTCCGCAGCCGGCCGCCCCGGAGGGCGGCGAGGGCGGCGGGGCCGTGGCTCCCGCCGAGCCCTAGGCGCTCCGAAGTTCCTAGTGATCGTCGCCTGAGGGGCGCCTGCGCGCGCGTTTGGTCTCCCCGCGGCGCTTCTTCGACTCCACGCGCCGGTGCCGAGAGGACGCGGTGGGCCTGGTGGCCCGCCGCGTGCGCTGGACCGCGAGGGCGGACTCCAGCTTCGCCCGCAGGCGCTCGAGCGCCAGCTGCCGGTTCCGCGCCTGGCTGCGGGTGTCCTGGGCGCTGGCGCGCACCACCCGTCCGGCGCGGCCCATGATGCGGCGCTTCTGCTCGTCGTCGAGGGCGGCCGACGCTTCGACGTCGAACGACGCCTCCACCCGCGACGCCGTCACGTTCGCGTGCTGGCCCCCCGGTCCCGAGGAGCGGCTCGTGCGCAGCTCGATCTCGGTGAGCGGCACCGCCACGCCGCGTCCGATGTGCAGCTCGTCCGCCATGCGCCGCCAGCCTAGACGGCATCGGGGCGCAGCCGGCCGAGCCGGCTGCTTCCGCAACTTAGACTGCGCCGCGATGCGCGCGGCGGTGGTTGGGCACGTGGAATGGATCGAGTTCGCCGCCGTGCCCGCGGTGCCGAGCGCCGGCGACATCGTCCACGCGCGCGAGGTCTGGGAGGAGCCAGGGGGAGGGGGAGCGGTGGCCGCGGTTCAGCTCGCGAAGCTCGCGGGGGAGGCCACGCTCTACACCGCGCTCGGCGACGACGAGCTCGGCCACCGCGCCAAGCGCGAGCTGGAGGCGCTCGGCCTGCGGGTGGAGGCGACCTTCCGGCCCGAGCCCCAGCGGCGCGCGTTCGTGCACGTGGACGGCGCCGGCGAGCGCACCATCACCGTGATCGGCGACCGGCTCGGCCCGCGCGCCGACGACCCGCTGCCCTGGCGCGAGCTGAGCGACACCGACGCCGTGTACCTGACCGCCGGCGACCCCGCGGCGGTGCGGCTGGCGCGCGCGGCCCGCGTGCTCGTGTCCACCGTGCGCGGGATCGAGGCGCTGGCCGAGGCGGGCGTGGAGCTGGACGCGCTCGTGTCGAGCGGCGCCGACAGCGGCGAGCGCTACGAGACCGGCACGCTCGACCCGGCCCCGCGTGCCGTGGTGCGCACAGGCGGCGCCGCGGGCGGCAGATGGGAGACCGCCGACGCCGCCGGTGGCTACGAGGCCGTCCCGCTGCCCGGGCCGATCCGCGACGCGTACGGCTGCGGTGACAGCTTCGCGGCCGGTCTCACCTACGGTCTCGGCGCCGGCATGGCCCTGCCGGCGGCGCTCGAGCTGGGGGCCCGCTGCGGGGCGGCGTGCCTGACCGGCCGCGGCCCGTACGAGGGGCAGCTGCGGCAGGCGACATGAGCCACCTCGGCCCGGCGGCGGCCTGGGCGTCCGAGCAGGTCGAGGCGGTCCGCGACGACCCGGCCGGACGTCTGGCGCTCCTCACCACGACCTACCACGGCCCCTACGGCCGCGCGCCGAAGCACCTGCCCTTCCGGCGAGCGGCGCTGTCGTTCATGCGCTGGCAGGAGAAGCGGGGGGTGCTCGACCCGCTCGGCGCGACCCCGCCGGGCAGCCGCTGGTGGCGCGCCGTCAACGAGCGCCTGCTGCGCGATGGCTGCGAGTCGGTCGCGTTCGCGGGCGGGATGGGCGGAGAGCCATCGTCGCGGACGGTCGGCCTGTGGCAGTCGTTCGTGGCCGGGCCGACGGCTCGCACCTGGTACCGGGCCCACAACGCGAGCATCGTCGCGGCGTACCTCGAGCACCGCGCCCTGGCCGACTGCGAGAGCGCAGGCGAGCGCTTCTTCCTCAACGTCGTCCTCCTGCGGGTGCTCTACGCCCACGCCCTCGTGGCGGCCCCGCGCCTGGCGCTCGGGCGCTTCGCCCCGCTGGGGCGCCTGCTCGGGGATCCACGACTCGGCATGGCCGGGGCCTTCCTGTCGCTCGGGCGCGTCCTGCCGGACCGCTACCCGCTCGACCGCGACGTGGGCGAGTACGTCAACTCGGAGCAGAGCCTTGGGCGACTGCTCGACTTCGGCGTGATCCAGCCGCGCCTGGCCGGCCTCTACGACTGGTCGGCGGCGGAGCTCGGCGAGGACGAGCTGTGCGACCTGATCCGCGACGGCTGGCCGGCGTACGCATGGCCGGTGGCCGCCCATGACGTCTGGGAGCTGCGCAAGCCGTCGCTGCCGGTGCGTGCGCTGCGGGTGGCCACCGCCGCGCGTTGAGATAATCGGTGCGCAGCCGGCCGAGCCGGCTGCTTCCGCTAACGGGCTAGTGGGCGGCGACGTTGCCGTCGTCGGGCTCGATCGGCAGGCCCTTCTCGACCCAGGCGAGCAGTCCCCGGCGAGGTTGTACGCATCCAGGCCCGAGGCGCGGAACGCCTGCGTGGCCACGGCGGAGCGGTGGCCGCTGCGGCAGTAGAAGACCACGGGCGGGTCACCGTTCAGCGAGCCGGCCTCCGCGGAGAGCTGGTCCATCTCCACATGCCGCGCGCCGGCGATGCGGCCCTCGTTCCACTCGTAGGTCTCGCGCACGTCCACGAGCCGGATCTCGCCCTTCGCGGCGAGCTCCGACGCCTGCTCGGGCGTGAGGTCCTCCTGGAGGTGCTGGAGCGAAGTCACGGTCCGCGAGGCTAGCGGGCGCGGCGAGCGGGCCGTAGAGTGCGCCGGTATGGATCTGCGCGGCAAGACCATCCTCATAACCGGCGCGGCACGCGGGATCGGCGCGGAGTCGGCGCGCCAGCTCTCGGCGCGCGGCGCCCGGATCGCCCTGGTGGGGCTCGAGCCCGAGGAGCTGGAGCGGGTGGCTCGCCAGTGCGGTCCCGACGCGGCCGCGTTCGAGGCCGACGTGACCGACAGCGACGCCCTGGCCGGCGTGGTGGAGTCCGTGGTGGAGCGCTTCGGCGGCATCGACGTGGTGATGGCCAACGCGGGGGTGGCCGGCACGGGCTTCGTCCGCTCGTTGGATCCCGGAGCCTTCGAGCGGACCATCGAGGTCAACCTGCTCGGGGTGTTCCGCACGGTTCGCGCCTGCCTCCCGCACGTGATCGAGCGGCGCGGATACGTGCTCGTGATCGCGTCGCTCGCAGCGGCTTCGCACGGCCCCGGCATGGCCGCCTACGCGGCGAGCAAGGCGGGAGCCGAGGCCTTCGGCAACTCGCTGCGCGCCGAGGTGGCGCACCTCGGGGTGGACGTGGGCGTGGGCTACTTCGCCTTCCTCGACACGGACATGGTGCGCGGCGGGGACTCCCACCCCGTGTTCCGCGAATCGCGATCGGAGATACCCGGGCCGTTGGGCAAGACCCACTCGCTGTCGGATGCCGTGGGCAAGATCGTGGCCGGCATCGAGGGGCGCGCGCGGACGGTGGTCCACCCCGGCTGGATCCGGGTGATGCTGGTGCTCAGAGGGATGCTGGGGCCGCTCCTCGAACGCGGGTCTGGAAAGCGGATCGCCGACCTCGACGCAGCCTTCGCTCGCGACGTGGCCGAGCGCGGCCCGGAGGCTGCCTCGGCGCTTGTCGGCGCGGGCGGCCAGGCCGACCGAGCGCCGCGAGACGGCGTCCACCTGATTCTCCGATTCCATGGCCAAGCGCGATCCCCGCATGGTGCCCCTCGGATACGGCAAGTTCGTGCGTGCCGACCGGGTCTTCGCGCTGGTTCCGATCGAGGGATCCGAGCGGCGCGACGGCCGCCGCACCTACGTGCACGTGGACGGGCTCACAGAGCCCGTGGTGGCCTCGCGCTCCGAGCGCGCGATCCTCGCCGACGTGGAGACCGCCCTCGCCGAAGCGGCGGGCCTGCCGCGGCGGCGCTCCAGGGTGGCCACCACCGGCCAGGAGAGCCTGCTGTAGGCATCGGTGCGCACCCGGCCGAGCCGGCTGCTTCCGCACGGCGCCGCTACGGCCGAAGCGGATCCAGCTCGGCCAGGTACGCCCTGAGCAGCGGGTTGATGATCCGCCAGTCGCCGCGCGCCACGTGCTCGACCACACCGGCGTGCTGGAGGCGCTTGAGCACGCGGTCGCGCACCCCGGGGTGCAGCCGGCTCTGGGGCGGATGGCCCGTGGCCAGCCCGCGCGCCACGGCCAGCGCCTGGCGGTGCAGCCTCCGGATGCTCTCCACGGTCTGCTCCATCGTCGGGCGGTCGCCGGCAATCGCGCGCTGGAACGCCAGCTCCACCAGGTCGGCGCTGATCGTGGTGGTCTCGAGCTGGACCGAGAGCAGGTGGGCCTGCTGCGCCACGAGCATCGTTGCGCGCGGATGGCCGGCGCCGAGCTCGATCAGGCGCCCGAGGGCCGGGTCGGCGATCAGGCAGCCGTCCACGGCGTAGCGCTCGACCAGCCCCTTCCTCCACGCGTCCGCGTCGATCGCCCCGAGCTCGTAGAACTCGCCGAAGCCGCTGAAGGCGCGGTCGCTCGGGCCGAACAGGTCCCGCATCACGTGCTCCACGCTGCCGGCGAACAGGTAGCTGACGCTCGACGTGCGCTGGAAGATGGCCCGCATGCGCTTGGTGACCGCATCGGGGTCCCCGTACGGCTTGCGCTCGGCGGCCACCTCCTGGAACTCGTCGAAGAAGAGCACGAGCCGCTTGCGGTCCGCCTTGGCCACGGCCTCCGGCAGGCGCAGCGCCGCATCGAGGGCCTTCTGCGGCTCCTCGGCCGCCAGGCCCGGCGACAGGGCGATCTCCACGCCCTCGCCGAGCTCCTGCCCCAGCTTCAGCACCGCGGTGGCCTGCGCCGCCGACAGCGCCGCGCGGCCCGCCTTGCGCGTGGCGCGCACGAGGCGGTGGGCGGCCGACCGGTTCCTGATCACCTGGACCGCCAGCGTCTCCGCCAGCTCCGCGGCGTCCCCCACGCGGAAGAGGTCCACCTTCGCGATGTAGTGCCCCTGGGCCTCGCAGCGCGTGAGCACCGCGTCGCAGACGCTGGTCTTGCCCGTGCGCCTGCGGTCCCGCCAGCCAGAGGTGAAGGCCGTTCTCCAGCCGGCTGGTGAGCTCGTCGACGTCGCGCTCCCGGCCGATCATCTGGCTGGCCGGGATCGGCTCGTTGGTGGGGAACAGCTCCGCGCTCGCCTGTCGCATCCTCCGTGGAGGATACGGCCGCTTACGCTAGATCTGTGTAAATTTTGCGCAGCTCTTGCGCAACACAAACATCGTGTAAAGATTACGCAGGAACTGCGTAATCGACGCTTAGAGCTCCTTGACCGCGGCCAGCACGGCCGCCACGGACTTCTTGGCGTCGCCGAACAGCAGCGCGGTGTTCTCGTTGTAGAAGAGCGGGTTATCGATGCCCGCGAAGCCGGTGTTCATCGAGCGCTTGAGCACGATCACCTGACCGGCCTTGTCCACGTCGAGGATCGGCATCCCGTAGATCGGGGAGTTCTCCTGGGTGCGGGCGGCCGGGTTGGTCACGTCGTTCGCGCCGATCACCAGCGCCACGTCCGTCTCGGGGAACTCGGGGTTGATCTCGTCCATCTCCTTGAGATGGTCGTAGGGCACGTCGGCCTCGGCCAGCAGCACGTTCATGTGCCCCGGCATGCGCCCCGCCACGGGATGAATGGCGTAGTCCACGCGCACCCCGCGCTTCTCGAGCTCGTCGGCCAGCTCGCGCACGGTGTGCTGGGCCTGCGCCACCGCCATGCCGTAGCCGGGCGCCACCACGACCTTGTCGGCGTAGGCCAGCTGGATGGCCACGTCCGACGCGTCGGTGGAGCGCACCGGCTTCTGCTCGCC
This sequence comes from uncultured Thermoleophilaceae bacterium, assembly GCA_963764665.1. Taxonomy (GTDB): domain Bacteria; phylum Actinomycetota; class Thermoleophilia; order Solirubrobacterales; family Thermoleophilaceae; genus JACVRW01. The sequence goes on from CAVXTL010000011.1 coordinate 68,145, forward strand.
GTCGCCGTCGCCCATCGAAACCGACACGCCGCCGAAGCCGCCGGCGATGATGTTGGGGATCGACCGGTTCATGGCGGTCGCCATCAGGTTGGTGAGGATCGAGCCGGACGCGCCGACGATGATCCCGCCCACGATCAGCGCCACGTTGTCGAGCGCGATGCCTGCCGCGGCCGCCGACAGGCCGGTCAGGGCGTTGAGCAGCGAGATCACGACCGGCATGTCCGCGCCGCCGATCGGGAGCACGAACATGTTGCCGAGGAGGCCCGCCGCTACCAGCAGCAGGATGAACAGCCCCTCCGACTCGGCGCCGGCCGCGATCGCCACGGCGGCGCCCACGGCCACGATCGCAAGCAGCGCGTTGATGAACTGCTGCCCCGGTAGCTGGATCGGGCGGCCGGGGAGGATCTCCTGGAGCTTGCCGAACGCGATGTTCGAGCCCCAGAAGGACACCGACCCTACGATGGCCGCGAAGACCAGCGGAATGATCACGTCGGTTGGGAGATCGCCTCCCGAGTCGCGGAACTCCGCCCACGCGATCAATGCCACCGCGCCGCCGCCGACGCCGTTGAACAGCGCCACCATCTGCGGCATCGCGGTCATCTTCACGCTGCGCGCCGCCGGCACGCCCACCGCGGTCCCGAGCACGATGCCGAGCGCGATCAGCCCGTAGTCGCCCACGCTCTCGTCCAGGAGCGTGGCGCCCACGGCCACGGCCATGCCTGCCGCCGCGACGATGTTGCCGCGCCGCGCGCTGCTCGGATGGTTGAGCATCCGCAGGCCGATGATGAACAGCGAGAACGCGACGATGTAACAGACCCGGATGAAGTCCGGGTCCTGGAGTGAGAAGGCGCCGGTCGTCACGCCTTGGGGTCCTTCTTGGGCTCCGGCCGGCGCTTGAACATCTCGAGCATCCGGTCGGTCACGAGGAAGCCGCCGACCACGTTGATCGTGCCGAACGCGATCGCGATCACGCACAGGAGCTTGTTGAAGGCACCGTCGGCCTCGCCGATCAGCAGAATTCCGCCAAGCAGGACGATCCCGTGGATCGCGTTGGTGGCCGACATCAGCGGCGTGTGAAGGGTGTTCGGCACCTTCGAGATGACCTCGAGGCCCACGAACCCGGCGAGCACGAGGATGGTCAGCTCGGTGATGAGGTCCATGGTTACCTCCGCGGGGCGTCCGGCCCCGCGCTCTGAGAATCAGCTCCGCCTCCGGCATCGCGAGAACGGTCCGGCTCCGCCGGACCTCCCGCCGCCTTTTTGGCGCCCTCGTGCACGATCTCGCCGTCGCGGGTGATGCAGGCGCCCGCGATCACGTCGTCCTCGAAGTCAAGGGTCAGCTCGCCCTCCTTGACCATCAGCTCGAGCAGCGAGGTCACGTTGCGGGCATAGAGGCTCGAGGCGTGGTCCGGCATCGACGACGCCAGCCCGATCGGGCCGATGATCGTCACGTCCTCCTTGACCACGGTCTGGCCCGGCTCGGTTAGCTCGCAGTTGCCCCCGGTCTCGGCGGCCAGGTCCACGACCACGGAGCCGGGCTTCATGTTCTTCACCGCCTGCGCGGTCACCAGCAGCGGCGCGCGCCGCCCCGGCACGGCCGCCGTGGAGATCACGGCGTCCATCTGCCCGATCACGTCGGCCAGCAGCTCGCGCTGGCGCTGCTGCTCCTCCTCCGTGAGCGCACGTGCGTAGCCGCCCGCCGCCTCGGCGTCCTCGAGCCCCATGTCGAGCTCCACGAAGCGAGCGCCCAGCGACTCGATCTGCTCCTTCACGGCCGAGCGCACATCGAAGGCCTGCACCACGGCGCCGAGCCGGCGCGCGGTCGCGATCGCCTGGAGACCCGCCACACCTGCGCCGAGCACCAGCACCTTCGCGGGCCGGACGGTGCCCGCCGCGGTGGTGAGCATCGGGAAGAAGCGCGGCAGCTCCTGCGCAGCGATCAGCCCGGCGCGGTAGCCGGAGACGGTGGCCTGGGAGGACAGCGCGTCCATCGACTGGGCGCGCGTGATCCGCGGGATCGCCTCCATGGCGAAGCTCGTGACCCCGGCGTCGGCAAGCGCCCGCACCGCGTCTCCGCCGCCGAGCGGGTTCAGGAAGCCGATGAGCACCGAGCCACGCCCCAGCCGGCCGATCTCCTCGGGCGACGGCGGGGCCACCTTGGCCACCACCTCGCCGCCGAAGCCGTCGCCGATCGAGGCTCCCGCCTCCTCGTACGCGGCGTCGGGCTGATGCGCCTCAGAGCCTGCGCCGGACTCGACCACGACGTCGATCCCGCCCTTGGCGAGTCGCTGAACGGCCTCGGGCACCAGCGCCACGCGGCGCTCGCCCTCGGCCTGCTCCTTCGGTACCGAGACCTTCATTGGGGGGACGGTGGGGCAGCCAGGGGGCGCGAAAGGGTAGTCGAGCGGTGCCCGGCGTGCGCCGCGGCGCGGGAAGGCACCTAGACTGCCCGGTCGTGCGCCGGGTCCTCATCCTCGTCCTGGTCCTGTCCGCGGCGGCTCCGGCCGCCGCCAATGCGGCCGCGCCCTCGGTGGCAGCCTGTGCCCTCGGCACGAGCGCGGCCGACCTGCGCGGCTTCCAGGCCGCCGCCCTGGCTCGCGCCGAGCGGCGCTACCAGGGGGCGAAGGCCAGGAGGGCGTACGCCACCGGCGTCGCGGCCTGGGTGTACGGCCTGGCCCCGCTGAGCGTCCGCAACACGGTGCCGCGCTTCCCGCGCAACCAGATCATCAGCATCGCCCAGCTGGTCGAGCCGGAGGTGCGCACCGTGATCGCCCCCAACGTGGACACCACCTACACCGTCGGGCAGATCGACCTCTCCGACGGACCGCTCGTGGTGGACGTGCCCGACACTGCCGGGCGCTACTACGTGCTCCAGTTCATGGACGCCTACTCGAACACGTTCTCCTACATCGGCCGGCGCACCACCGGCACCAAGCCTGGCTCCTATGCGCTCGTGCCGCCCGGGTACTCGGGAGCGCTGCCCGCGGGCGTCAAGCGCATAGCCAGCCCCACCAACCTGATCTGGCTGATCGGCCGCACGCTCGTCAGGGACATCGCCGACCTCGCGCCGGTCACCGACCTGATGCGCGAGTACCGCCTAACCCCGCTCGCGACCTGGTCGGCCGGCCAGCGCTCGAACCCGATCGTGCTCCCCGCGTTCCCACCGCAGCAGAACCAGCTCGTGCTGCCCAAGGGCCTCGCCTACCTCGACCAGCTGGGCGAGACGCTGGCCGACAACCCGCCGCCAAAGGCCGACGCATGCGCCCTGCGCGCGTTCCGCAAGGTCGGGATCGGCCCTGGGCTCACGCCCTCCACGCAGGCCAAGGGCACGGTGCGCGCCGCGCTGCTCGCCGGGGCGAGGGCCGGGCCGCGCCTCGTCACCCGCGCGGTCGCCCAGGTGAACTCGTACAGCCGCGTGCGCAACAACGGCTGGCTGGTGTCGCTCGGCTACATCGGCGACTACGGCCGTAACTACCTCGGGCGCGCCGTGATCGCGCGGTTCGCCCTGGGCGCCAACACGGCCCCCGAGACCGTCTACCCGTCGGCCGTGACCGACAGCGGCGGGCGCACCCTGAGCGGCCGCCACCGCTACCGCATGCGCTTCGCGCGCGGGAAGCTGCCGCCCGCGGACGCGTTCTGGTCGATCACGATGTACGAGAGCGACGGCTACCTCCATCCCAACGCGGCGCGCCGCTACGCGATCGGGGACCGCACGCCGGGGCTGCGCCGCAACGCCGACGGCTCACTCACGGTCGCGATCCAGCGCACGCGCCCCGCCGGCGTGGCAGCCGCGAACTGGCTGCCTGCGCCGAAGGGCCGGTTCCGCATGCTCATGCGGGTCTACGAGCCGCGCCGCTCGGTGCTCAGGCGCGTCTGGAAGCCGCCGCCGGTGGTCCGCCTCAAAGCGGGTTAGCCCGACTGAGCCGAGGGGTAGACTCGGCACTCCGCGCCCGTGGAACGAAGGACAGTCGAGAAGAGGGATCGCGTTGTCGTCCGGTTCGCCGGGGACTCCGGCGATGGGATGCAACTCACGGGCAGCCGCTTCACCGACGCCACCGCGATGGTCGGGAACGACCTGGCCACGCTGCCGGACTTCCCGGCCGAGATCCGGGCGCCCGCCGGCACGCCGCACGGGGTCTCCGCGTTCCAGATCCACTTCGCCTCGCGCGACATCCTCACCCCGGGGGACCACCCGAACGTGCTCGTGGCGATGAACCCGGCCGCCCTGATCACGAACCTCGCGACGGTCGAGAAGGGCGGAACCGTGATCCTCAACGAGGACGGGTTCACGAGCCACAACCTGCGCAAGGCCGGCTACGACGCCGATCCGCTCGAGGACGACACGCTCGACGGCTACCAGGTGTTCCGGGTGCCCATGACGAGCATGACCGTCCGTGCCACCGAGGACATCGAGGGGATCACCCCCCGCGACGCCGCGCGCTGCAAGAACCTCTTCGCGCTCGGGCTCGTGTCGTTCATGTACGGGCGCCCGACCGAGCCCAGTGTCGCTTGGATCACCAAGAAGTTCGAGGACGACGCGCCGGTGCGCGACTCCAACCTGGCCGCCTTCCGCGCGGGCTACAACTTCGGCGAGACCGCAGAGCTGATCGCGGTGACCTACGAGGTGGCGCCCGCTCCCGCGCCGCCCGGCATCTACCGCAACGTCAACGGAACCCAGGCGCTCGCGTACGGGCTGATCGCCGCCGGCGTGAAGTCGGGCCTCGGGCTGTTCTACGCGAGCTACCCGATCACGCCGGCATCCGAGCTTCTGCACGCGCTGTCGCGCTACCGGCGCCTCGGCGTGCGCACGATCCAGGCTGAGGACGAGATCGCGGCGGCCAGCATGGCGCTGGGCGCCGCCTTCGCCGGCCAGCTCGGGGTGACCGCCACGAGCGGGCCCGGCATGGACCTGAAGGCGGAGACGATCGGGTTGGCGGTGGCGATGGAGCTGCCCCTGGTCGTGATCGACGTGCAGCGCGCCGGCCCGTCCACCGGAATGCCCACGAAGACCGAGGCGGCCGACCTGCTCGCCGCCCTTTACGGCCGCCACGGGGAGTCCCCGCTTCCGGTGATCGCGCCCTGCACTCCCTCGGACTGCTTCCACGCCGGGATCGAGGCGGCGCGGATCGCGATCCGCCACCGGACGCCGGTGATCCTCCTGTCGGACACGTTCCTGGCCAACTCGTCCGAGCCCTGGCTCCTGCCGGACGTGCACTCGCTCCCGGACATCGATCCGGGCTTCGCCACCGGCCCGAACCAGGACGGGGCGTTCATGCCCTACCTGCGCGACGAGTTGCTCGCGCGGCCGTGGGCGGTGCCCGGCACACCGGGCCTGCGTCACCGCATCGGCGGGCTCGAGAAGGAGGACGGCAGCGGCAACATCTCCTACTCGCCCGAGAACCACGACCACATGACCCGGCTGCGCGCCGAGCGCGTGGCGCGCGTGGAGGTCCCCGACCTGGATGTGGACGACCCGGACGGGCAGGCGTCGCTGCTGGTGCTCGGCTGGGGGTCGAGCTACGGCGCGATCCAGGGCGCTGCCCGGCGCGTCCGGCGCGAGCAGGGCGTGAGCGTGGCCGCGGCCCACATCCGCCACCTCAAGCCGCTGCCGCCCAACCTCGGCGAGGTGCTGCGCTCCTATGAGCGCGTGCTGGTGCCCGAGATGAACATGGGCCAGCTCGTCAGGATCCTGAGGGCCGAGTACCTCGTGGACTGCGAGAGCTACACCAAGGTCGACGGGCTGCCGATCTTCACGCGCGACGTGATCGAGGAGATCCTGGCGCGCGTGGGCGGCTCGTCGAACGGGGGAGGCTCGTGAGCGAGAACGGACACAACGGCGCCCCGCCGCTCACCAAGGCCGACTTCTCCTCCGACCAGGAGACGCGCTGGTGCCCGGGCTGCGGCGACTACGCCGTGCTCGCATCGGTGCAGTCCTTCATGCCCGAGCTGGGCATCCCGCCGGACCGGATCGTGTTCGTGACCGGCATCGGCTGCGCGGGGCGCTTCGTCTACTACATGGACACCTACGGGATGCACGGCATCCACGGGCGCGCGCCCGCGCTGGCCACCGGGGTGGCCACCTCGCGGCCGGACCTCTCGGTGTGGGTGGTGAGCGGCGACGGCGATGCCCTGTCGATCGGCGGCAACCACCTGATCCACGCCCTGCGCCGCAATGTGCCGCTCAAGATCCTCCTGTTCAACAACCAGATCTACGGCCTCACGAAGGGGCAGTACTCGCCCACGAGCGAGGAGGGCAAGGTCACGAAGTCCACGCCCTTCGGCTCCCAGGACCACCCGTTCAACCCGGTGGCGCTGGCGCTGGGCGCAGAGGCCACCTTCGTGGCGCGGACCGTGGACACCGACAAGCCCCACCTGGCGGAGACGCTGCGAGCGGCCGCGGCGCACCGGGGCGCGTCGATCGTCGAGATCTACCAGAACTGCAACGTGTTCAACGACGGCGCGTTCGACGCGGTGCGCGCCAAGGGGCAGCGGGAGCTGAACCAGATCCGGCTGGAGCACGGCAAGCCGATCCGCTTCGGCGCGGACGGCGAGCGCGGCGTGGCCCGCGGGGCCGACGGCCGCCTCGAGCTGGTGGAGGTGGCGGATGCGGGTGAGGGCGCACTGCTCGTGCACGACGCGCACCGCCAGGAGCCCAGCCTGGCCTTCGAGCTGGCCCACCTGGCCAGGCACCCCACCGGCCCGACCCCGATCGGCGTGTTCCGCGACGTGGAGCGCCCCGTCTACGGGGAGGAGCTGGCGCTCGAGCTGGAGCAGACCCGCGCCGGGGTGGGGATCGAGGAGCTCGAGAAGCTCCTCCACTCGGGTGAGACCTGGACCGTGGCCTAGGCGGCCAGGTCGGTGACCACTTCGGTCACCGCGCCGTGGTGGTGCTCCTCGGCGTGGCGCGACAGCTTCTCGAACAGCCGGTGGGCCGGCCTGTTGTCTCCGGCCATCGTCGCCGTGAAGCGGCGCACGCCGCGGGCACGGGCGCGGGGCGCCAGCTCGTCCACCAGCAGGGTGCCGATTCCGCGGCCCTGCCAGTAGTCGGCCACGACCACCGCCACCTCGGCGGTCTCGGGGTCGTCCGGAAGCCGCACGTAGCGCGCGACTCCGATCAGCGCGCGCGTGGGGGCGTTCGGGCGCTCGGCCACGAGCGCGACGTGATTGCGCCCGTCCACCTCGGTGAGATAGCGCAGCTCCGCGCGGCTGAAGCTCGGCTTGGGGGTGAGAAACCGCCGCTGGACGCTCGTCTCGGAGAGGTTGTGAAGGCCCTGCTCGAGCAGGGCCTTGTCGTCCGGCCGGATCGGGCGGATCAGGATCTGAGTGCCATCCGGAAGCCGCTTGAGCATGCTCCTAGCTTGGCGGCGATGCGGGCGCGCTTGTGTGCGCGGCCTCACGCTCCCAGTCGAGCTCGGTGTGCACGCCCAGCGCGTTCAGGGCCTGGTTGGCGGCCTCGAGGTCGGGGCGCTCGCGCACCGCGGCAGCGAGTCTTGCGGCCGAGCTCACGGCCACCGCTGGGTCCACGTAGACGGTCATGGCGCCCACCGGCGACAGCTGCACGGCGCGCCGCCCCGCGCGGATCGTGGTCTCGCCCAGCTCGCCGCGGAAGCAGCGCAGGGCCTGCGCGCTCGCCTCGGTGGGCACCGCCGCCACCGCCGCGTCCAGGCGCTCAACCACGGGCTCGGTGAGCCCGCGCGCGCCGGCCAGGCCGCCCGCGGCACCCACCTCGGCCAGGCGTGCGAGCACCTCGGCGGGAGTCAGCTCCCCGTCGCAGCCGATGCCGAACACCCCGGCGAGCACCGGCACGGACCCCTCCTCGGCCAGCATCGCCCCGGCGGCCAGCATCACCGCGTCGCAGAGCGGGCTCGCGAGGCCGGACTCGTGGCCGTGAGCCAGGGCGTCGCCGCCCACGTCCACCAGCACGAGGAGATCGCACTCGAGGCGCTCCACGGCCAGGGCCAGTCCGCGGGCCACCGTGGGTGCTCCACGGTTCACGTCCACCAGCACCGTGGGCTCACCCAGGAACTCGGCCATCCTCGCCTCGGCGAAGCGCACCCCGCTCGAGCGCACGCGGGTCGCGGCGCCGGCGCTGAGCACCCCGGGGGCGAGCTCCTCGGCGTCCGCGATCTCAGCGGCGGCGCGCGGGCCGGGAAGCGGGTCGATCGGCCGCCGCTCCCACGTGACGCCGCCGAGCACCGGGTCCGCCCCGGAGTAGAGCCGGCACGCCTCCCCGGTGGCCAGCGCCCCGACCACGTCGCCACCGCCGCCGATCCCGATGCAGAGCGGCCGGCGGGCCTCCGAGAGCAGTCGTTCGGCATCCATCGGCATTCGATCGACACTAGCCGAAGCACCCGGCTCGGCCGGGTGCGCCCGGATGCCTTTCAGAACGACGCGGGGCGGCCCCGAAGGACCGCCCCGCGAAAGATCCGATACGGCTGTGGCTACTGGACCAGGCCGCTCTCCGACAGGTACTCCCCGGCCACCTGCTCGGGGGTCTTCTTGTCGATGTCCACGCGGGCGTTCAGCTCCTGGATCGCCTCGGCGTTCAGGCCCTCCTGGAGCTTCCCGACCACCTCGGGCAGGTCGAGGCCCGCCTCCTGGTAGGTGTCGTCGCTCACGAGGAGCATCGAGTTGTAGGGCGGGAACATGCCCTGGTCGTCCTCGAGCAGCACGTAGCCGTTCCGCTTGATCTGCGGGTCGGTGGTGAAGACGATCGACAGGTCGGCCTGCCCCTTGTCGAGCACCTCGTGCCGCAGTGCGATGTCCACCGGCACGAACTTCTTGAACTTCAGCCCGTAGACGCGCTGCAGGCCGAGCAGGCAGTCCTCACGCTGGCGGCACTCCGGCGAGCCGTAGAGCGTCAGGTCCTGAGACTTGCCCTCGAGGTCCGAGATCTTCGTGACCCCGAGCTCGTCGGCCTTCTCCTTGGTCAGGCCCACCTCGTTGGAGCTGGTGAACGGCGTGGGCGGCAGCGCCGTGATCTTCTTCTTCGCGAAGTCGGCCTTGGCCTGCTCGTACGCCTCCTGCGGATCCTTCGGGATCTCGTTCGACGGAACGCCGAAGAAGGACCCGAGCGCGGTGCCCGTGTACTCCGGGTAGGCGCTGATCTCGCCCGTCTCGAGCGCCTTCAGCGCGATCTTCTCGTCGCCGAGGTTGAGCTGCGTGTCGACCGTGTAGCCGGCCGCCGCCAGACCCTGGGCGTAGATCTCGCCGAGCACCTTCTGCTCGGTGAAGTTCTTGGACCCGATGGTCAGCTTGACCTTCTTGTTGTCCGGGTTCGACTCGATCGCGGACGCGGATTCACCGGTGGTCTCGGTGGCCGCGCCCGTGCTCGAGCCCTCGTCGTCGTCCTCGCCGCAGGCGGCGATGGTGAACGAGGCCGTCAGCATCAGCAGCAGAGCCAGCAGCCCCGCCGCAAGGGGGTTCCTCTTCATGTCGTTGCTTCCCTCCCGAAACGGAGTCTCATGCGCCGTGACGCGGTGTCGGGTTCGAGCTTCAGCCCTGCGGGCGTCACGGCGCGCTGAACGGCGCCGAGGGCTAGCTCCGTGAAGATTGCGAGCGCCGCCACGCACATGGCGGCGGCGAGGCGACCCGTGTCCCCGTAACCGGAGACGTTGATGATCGGGTCGCCGAGCGTGTTGATTCCGGCGAGCGGGGCGATCGTGGCGGTGGCGATCACGTTGACCGCCGAGATCCGCACTCCTCCGAAGATGAGCGGCAGTGCCAGCGGAAGCTCGACCTTGCGGACGATCTCGGCGCCGGTCATTCCCATTCCTCGCGCGGCGTCCACCGTGTCGCCCTCCACCTGCGTGACGGCCACGTAGGTGTTCGTGAGGATCGGCGGGATCGCGAGCAGCACCAGCGCCAGGGTCACGTTGGTGAAGCCGGTGCCGAGGTAGGCCACGAACAGGGCGATCAGGGCCAGGCTGGGCACCGCCCGGCCGACGTTCGACACGCTGATCGCCAGGAAGCTGCCGCGGCGGATGTGACCGAGCCAGAGCCCGGCCGGGATCGCGATCGCGCAGGCCACGGCCATCGCCGCGAAGGTGAGCTTGAGGTGCTCCCAGGTGAGGTCGAGGAACTGCGATCCGCCCACCTCGGTCCCCTCCTGGGTGGTCTGGCCCTGGAAGATGAACTGGATGGCGTCGCCGAACTCGCCGAGAAACGCGATCGTCGTGGTCATGCGGCCCTCGCGCGGGTCCATGGAGTGACCGCTCGCTGGACGAGGAGGATCACCGCGTCGAGCGCGGCGGCCAGGAGGACCGCGAGTCCGCCCGCCGTAACCACGTTCGACTTGAAGATGATGTCGGCGAAGATCTGCTCGCCGAGGCCGCCCGCGCCGGCGAAGAACGCGAGCGTCGCGAGCCCGACCGTGGTGGTGGCGGCTATCCGGAGGCCCGCCAGGATCTCGGGCAGGGCCAGCGGCAGCTCGACGCGCCAGAGGAGCTGCCTGTCGGTGAGCCCCATGCCGCGGCCGGCGTCCTTGGTCTCCGCGGGCACGTTGTCGAGCCCGGCCATGATGTTGCGGAAGATGATCAGCAGCGAGTAGGAGACGAGCGCGATGATCGCCGTCGTGTTCCCGCGCCCGGTGATCGGAAGCAGCAGGAAGAACACGGCGAGGCTCGGCAGGGTGTAGAGCACACCCGTGATCTGCGTGATCGGGCCGATGAACCAGCGGCGCCGGTGGGCCAGCAGCGCGAGCCCGAACGAGATGCCGAACCCGATCACGAGCGAGATCACGGTGAGGTACACGTGCTGCACGAGCGGGTCGGTGTAGCGGTCGAAGTTGTCGACGATCCAGCTCGGGCAGAAGCCGTTGTCGGCCACGCAGTCGGCCTCGCCCCCCGAGCGATCCTGGATCTGGAGCTGGGCGATCAGGTCGAGCATCAGTCGTCCACCACCAGCGCGTCGGCCCCGTGCGGCACGTTCTCGGCCGGCTGCGTCAGCGCATGGCCGATGATCTCGATGGACAGGACTCCGGCCACCGCCCCGCGGGAATCGACCACTGGGGCGTACTGGGTCTCGTGCTGGAGCAGGTGCGACAGCGCGTCACGCAGCACGTCGTCCAGATCGACCACGGGCTCGGCGGATGAGCGCAGGTCGTCCGTCACGCGGTCGCCGGTGAGCGCCCGGTCGCTGAGCCAGCCGAGCGGCTTGCCCTCGGCGTCCACCAGCAGCGGGTAGGGGAGGTCCGAGTCGCCGACCTTCGCGCGCGCCTCGGCCACCGGCTCGCCCACCCGAACGAGCGGAGCGCGCCAGAGGTCGATGTCGCGCACACGCTGCAGCGCGAGCCGCTTGAGCGCCCGGTCCGAACCCACGAAGTCCTCCACGAAGCGCCCGGCCGGATTCATCAGGAGCTCGGCGGGCGGCGCGAACTGGGCGAGCTTCCCGCCCTTCTGCAGCACCGCGATGCGATCGCCCATCTTGATCGCCTCGTCGATGTCGTGGGTCACGAACACCACGGTCTTGCGAATCTCCTTCTGGAGTCGCAGGAACTCGTTCTGGAGCCGCTCGCGGTTGATCGGGTCGATCGCGCCGAAGGGCTCGTCCATCAGCATCAGCGGCGGGTCCACCGCCAGGGCGCGGGCCACGCCCACGCGCTGGCGCTGGCCGCCCGACAGCTGCCCCGGGAAGCGCGAGCGCGTCTCGGCCGGGTCGAGGCTCACGAGCTCGAGCAGCTCGTCCACGCGCGCCCGGATGCGCTCCTTCGGCCAGTCGAGGAGCCGCGGGACGGTGGCGATGTTGTCGGCCACCGAGAGGTGCGGGAACAGCCCGATCTGCTGGATCGCGTAGCCGATCTCGCGCCGCAGCTCCGCCGGGCGGCGCTCCCGCACGCTGCGCCCATCGAGCAGGATGTCCCCGTCGGTGATGTCGATCATTCGGTTGACCATCCGCATGGCGGTCGTCTTGCCGCACCCGGACGGGCCGACGAGCACGCAGATCTCGCCCGACGGGACGGTCAGCGAGAGCCGGTCCACCGCCGGCTGGTCCTGGCCGGGGTAGCGCTTGGTGGCGTCGCGGAACTCGAGCGTCGCTGCAGCGGGGCGTGCCGACGGCCCCGGAGGCTGGGCGGGTTCTGAAGAGTTCACGAGGGGGCGCTCGAACGGCGAGCGCCCGAAATGCTACCCGGGTGCGGTGCCCGGCTCTGGCGTGCTTCTCGAAGCCTTAATGTCGGCGCCTGCCAGACGGGCCAGCTCGCGGGCGAGATCCTCGCGCAGGAGCACCACCTCGTCCTCCTCGAGCTCCGGATCTCCGGCGGCGGACTCGACCAGCGCCGCTGCCAGGCTCTCTCCGGCCGCGCGCGCCTCGAGCGCGGCAAGCTCCAGGTCCAACGCGCCGCGCAAATCGAGCGCCGACTGCTTGGCGCGCTCCGCCACCGGCTCGATGCGCTCGCGCTCGGCGGGCGGCAGCGCGCTCCAGCGGGAGTACAGGGAGCGCGTGACCCGCACGGTGAGAGCCGCGGCGCCCGCGCCGCCGATCAGTAGCTTCGCCGAGGCCATACCGCCGGGATCGTGACGGGCGGGTGGGACGGAAGCCGACGGTCTAGCGGCCGCGCGCGGCGCGCGGCTTGGCCACATCGACCTTGATGCGGTTCGCCTTGGCGTAGGCGTCGTGCCGGATGCCGGTCAGCTGCCACGAGACCTTCACGTGCGGGCGCCGGGTCCGGATCACGAAGCTGTTGCCGCTCACCTCGCGCCAGACGATGGCCTTCGCGAAGGACCGGATCGTGGTGAGCTGGTAGCGGAAGCGCTCGTTCAGGGCCTGGAACCAGCGTGGGAGGCGCACGGTGGCGTACCCGCGGCCGTTCGTGCGGACCACGCCGTCGTAGATGTTCTTCATGTCGGGCGACTCGACGAACGAGTGCTGGAGGTAGCGGGTGGCCGGTGAGAGCGGGTGGTTGATCCGGAACATGCCGCCGGCCTTCGACAGGGTGCCCTCCACGTTCAGGTTCCCGGTCACGTTCACGTTGCCCGAGAAGAAGCCGGCGTAGGACTCGGGATCGGTGCTCGTGGATCGCGCAAAGAGGGCGTCGGCGGCGCTGCTGTCGCTGTTCATCTCGGCACGGATCGCCTGGCCGCCGCCGGCCGTGCGCGCGAAGATCGCCGCCTTGGGGTTGTTCGCGTTCACGAGCTCCGCCCAGAGGGCGTAGCCGTCGGTGCCGTAGTTGTAGGCGCTGACCGCGTTGCCCTGCGACCCGGAGGTGGTGTCGGCGCGCAGCGCGGCGCCTGCGCCGGTACCGAGTGCCCGGAAGTAGCCGCTCGCGAAGCTCGAGCTGGACTCGGCCTCGATCGCCCCGCCCGTGCCGTTGTTCGTGATGTCGAGCAGCGGCACCGTGGTGCTCAGCGTGAACGCCAGCGGCGGCGTCACGGCCAGGTCCACCGTTCCGGAGGTGCCTCCGCCGGTGAGGCCGGCGCCCGCGCGGACGGCCTGTATGTCGCCCGTGGCCTGGCAGGTGACCGCTCCCATGCGCGTGATCGCGCGTATGGACTGCCCGACCGGGCACACGCGCGCGAGCGGCCGCTGCAGCAGCGAGGAATCGACGATGTTGGTCAGCACGGATGCCGGGAAGCGCGCGTTGCGGCCGAGTGGCAGCAGCATCCCCGGGCGGGGGCGGCGCGAGACCCCGATGCCCCTGACCTTCTGGGCGTTCTTGGCCTGGTCGGCGAGCTTGGCGCGCTGCACCGCCGCGGCCGCGGGATCGGGCTGTGCGGAGCCGAGCGCGAGCGACGAGACGAGCGTCGCCGCGAAGGCGGCCCTGATGACTCTCGTTGTCGGCATGCTGACCCTCCGTGGTACAGGCTCACCTTGGAGCCGAATCTGATCCGGCCGGCTGAAGATAGTCCCGGTATCGGCGGGGATCGACGCGCGCTTCAGTCGGCGGCCGAACGCTCGACGGGTCGTGCGCCCCGCGACCACTCGCTCCACGAGCCCGGGTAGAGCCGCGCCGGGCCCAGTCCGGCCAGCTCGGCGGCGAGCACGATCGTGCAGGCGGTGACGCCCGAGCCGCAGTACGCCACGACGTCCCGGCCCGGCGTGGCGCCGGCGCTCTCGAGCCGGGCTCTCAGCTCCGCGGGGTCGAGGAAGCGTCCTCCGGGCGCCAGCTCCGAGGAGGGCACGTTCACCGCTCCCGGAATGTGGCCCGCCACCGGGTCGATCGGCTCGGACTCGCCGCTGAAGCGCACCGGCGCGCGGGCGTCGAGCAGCACCGGAGCGCCGCCGGCCTCTTCGGCGTCGGCGGTGTCGCCCTCGCGCGTGCGCGCGATGAAGTCGCCTGACTCCAGGCTCTCCTCGCCCGCGCGCAGCGGCCCGCCGCCCTCGCGCCACGCGGCCAGGCCGCCGTCCAGCACCGCCGCGTTCTCGTGGCCGAAGTGACGCAGCAGCCACCACAGGCGCACCGCGCCGCCCTCGCCCGCCTCGTCGTAGGCCACCACGCGGGAGCCGGCGCCGATCCCGGCTCGGCGGGCGGCGCTCTCGAACGCCTCCCGGGCGGGCAGCGGATGCCGGCCACGCTCGCCCGGCTCCGCCGCGAGGTCGGCGTCCAGGTCGAGGAAGGCGGCGCCCGGCAGGTGGCCCGACAGCCATGCGCGGCGGCCGGCGCCCGGCTCGCCCAGGGTGAACCGGCAGTCCACGACCCGGAGGTCGGGATCGTCCAGATGCTCGCGCAGCCAGCGCGCGTCCGCGAGCGGTCGCACCGGCGTAGCCTAGGCCGGGTGCGCGCCATGGTGCTGGCACAAGCCCCGGGCACGCTCGAGCCCCGCGACCTGCCGGAGCCGGAGCGCCGCCCCGGGGAGCTGCTCCTCGAGGTGAGCGCGTGCGGCATCTGCCGCACGGACCTGCACGTCGTGGACGGCGAGCTGCCGGAGCCGAAGCTGCCGCTGGTGCCCGGGCACCAGATCGTCGCGCGCGTGGTGGAGGGCGGCGAGCGCTTCCAGGCCGGCGACCGGGTGGGTGTTCCGTGGCTGGGCTGGGTGGACGGCGAGTGCCGCTACTGCCGCTCCGGCCGCGAGAACCTGTGCGACCGGGCGATCTTCACGGGCTACACGCGCGACGGCGGCTACGCCGAGCTGGCCGTGGCCGACGAGCGCTTCTGCTTCTCGATCCCCGACGACTATCCGGACCTCCAGGCCGCGCCGCTGCTGTGCGCGGGGCTGATCGGGTACCGGGCGCTGCGGCTGGCGGGGGACGCCGAACGGCTCGGCCTCTACGGCTTCGGGGCGGCTGCGCACATCATCTGCCAGGTGGCGCGCCACCAGGGCCGGCGCGTGTTCGCCTTCACCCGCGCCGACGACGTCGAGTCGCAGGCGTTCGCCCGCTCGCTCGGCGCCGAGTGGGCCGGCGACGCGCTCGGCCCGGCGCCCGAGGAGCTCGACGCCGCGCTGATCTTCGCGCCCGCCGGCGAGCTGGTGCCGGCGGCGCTGCGGACGGTGGCCAAGGGCGGGAGCGTCGTATGCGCGGGCATCCACATGAGCGACATCCCGTCGTTCCCCTACGAGCTGCTCTGGGAGGAGCGCGTGCTGCGCTCGGTGGCGAACCTCACGCGAGCGGACGGCGAGGAGTTCCTGGCCGTGGCTCCGGCGGTGCCGGTCCACACGGAGGTGGAGGCGCACCCGCTGGCCGAGGCGAACGAGGCGCTCGAGCGGCTGCGCTCGGGTGCGGTACGAGGAGCGGCGGTGCTCGTGCCTTAAGGGATGCTAGGCGGCCTTGGCCAGGCGGACGCGCCCGCGCCGGTTGCCCGCGTCGCGCGTGCGGAAATCGGACAGCGCCTCGGCCACCGCACGCCAGACGCTCGGGTGCACGGCCATGCCGCAGTGGCTCGTGCGCACCTCCACCAGGCGGTCGGCCGCCGGGTCGAGGCAGGCGCGCCAGTCCACCACGCCGTCGCTCTCCGAGTAGATGGAGATGAAGGCCACACCCCGGGGGAGTCCGCCGCGCTGGCGCTCCCAGAAGTCCATGCAGCAGTCGCCCTCGAGGCAGCTCGACTTGAAGAGCCCCGGCGCTCCCAACTGTCCCGCCGCCGCCACCGCCCGGACCTGGGCGCGCACCAGCGGGTGCACCGCCAGCGGGTCCGCCTGCGGGGATCCCAGCGTGACGATTCCGGCCACCAGCTCGGGCCGCCGGGAGGCCAGCACCTTCGCGAGCCCGCCGCCGCGGCTCTGACCCACGATGGCCGCGCGACTGCCCTGCTCGCGCACGAGCTTCTCGAGCCGCTTCTCCAGGCGCTCCACCGCGGCCCCGGAGCAGTCCACGTTGGCGAGCATCCCGGCCTTGCTCGGCCGGTGGCCGGTGCGGCGCAGCCAGTTGGCCATGAGCGCAAGCGAGCCGTCTCCGGCCATGAAGCCCGGAATGAGCAATACGGGCTGGCCGCGACCGTCCTTCACTCCATGTCCGCGCAGGATTGGATCGCGCAAGAGGGCCGCAGTTTCGAGCCCTATACGCGCCTCCCGCCAGAGAGGCGGCCGGTGGCCGCCGGTGATGGGGATCCTTCCGCTCACCGTTGAAACCACCATAACCCGGGTTGCGGCCGAATGCTCGTGACCGCACCGAATCGCCCGTCAGCACTAGATTTGCGGCGTGCGCGCGGTGACGATCCAGGACGGGCGGCTTGTAGTCGAGGAGCGGCCCGACCCCTCGCCTGGCTCAGGAGAGGTGCTGGTGCGGGTGCGCGCGGCCGGTCTGAACGGAGCCGACATGCTCCAGCTCAAGGGCGGCTATCCGGCTCCGCCTGGCTCGCCGGCCGACATTCCCGGTCTCGAGCTGGCGGGCGAGGTGGCGGCTCGCGGCCCCGGAGCGGAGCGCTTCGCCGAGGGCGACAGGGTGATGGCGATCGTGGGCGGGGGCGGCCACGCCGAGCTGGCCCTGGTGCACGAGCGCGCGGCGATGCCCGTGCCCGAGGGGCTCGACTGGCCACACGCGGGCGGGCTCCCGGAGGTCTTCACCACCGCTCACGACGCGATCTTCAGCCAGGCAGGGCTGCGTCCCGGCGAGCGGCTGCTCGTTCACGGCGGCGCCGGCGGCGTGGGCACCGCCGCCATCCAGCTGGGCCGCGCGGCCGGCGCCCGGGTGGTGGCCACAGTGCGCCGCGAGGAGCTGCGGGCCGGGGTCGAGCGCCTCGGGGCCACGGTGATCGCGCCCGAGGGCTTCGACGAGCACGGGCCCTTCGACGTGGTGCTCGAGCTGGTGGGAGCCCCCAACCTCGGCGGGAACCTCAAGGCACTCGCCACCGGCGGGCGGATCGCCGTGATCGGCGTGGGCGGCGGCTTCAAGGGCGAGCTCAACCTGCTGGCCCTGATGGGCAAGCGCGCTCGCATCCACGGCTCCACCCTGCGGGCCCGGCCGCTCGAGGAGAAGGCGATCGCGATGCGGCTGGTGGAGCGCGAGGTGCTTCCCCTCTTCGACTCCGGCGCCCTCGAGGTGCCGGTCGCGGCCACGTTCCCGCTCGACGAGGCCGAGGAGGCCTACGAGCGTTTCCAGGCCGGCGGGAAGCTCGGCAAGATCGTGCTGCTGGCCTAGGCCCGGACGCGCAGGCCTTCGAGGAGAGCGATCAGCGGGGGCTCGACCTCACGGCGCGCGGCCGCGTGGTCGGATGCGTTCGCGATCAGCATCCCCGCCTCGGTCATCGCGCCGATCAGCAGATGGGCGAGCGGCCGGACCTCCTGTTCGCGGAAGACGCCGTGGTCCATCGCGTTCCGAAGGCCGAAGCTGACCAGCCCAAGTGCGTAGCGGGCGTCGATCTCGCGCCACTCCTCCCAGCCGAGCACGCCGGGGGCGTCGACGAGGGAGATGCGCATGATGGCCGGGTCGGTGCACGAGTCGAGGAACGCGCGCACCCCTGTGGCCAGGAGCTCCCACGGGTCCTCGATCCCCGCGATCCGCTCGCCGATCGACGCGACCAGTTCCTGCTCGAGCTCCTCGTGTACGGCACGCAGAAGGGCCCGCTTGTCCTCGAAGTGGTGGTAGAGAGCGCCGCGTGTGACGCCCGCGCTTTCGACGATCCGTTCCGTGCCGACACCCGCGTAGCCGTGCTCGGCGAACAGCTCGCGGGCAGCGCGCAGCAGCGCTTCACGTGTGGCTTCCCCCCTCGACATACAGTGTGTATGCTACGCCATACAGTCTGTATGTTCTCGGCCAGAAGGGGAGCCCATGCCCACCAGCGCCCTGCCCACCCTCGATGTCAAGCGGATCTCGGAGACCTACTTCGCCGGTTGGGAGGCGCGCGACCCCGACGCCATCGCGGCGCTCCACACCGAGGACACGATGTTCTGGTCCCACTTCGCCGGGCAGCCGGTGATCGGGCGCGCCGCCGTCCGCGACACCTTCGCGGGGCTGTTCGAGACCTTCGAGGACTTCGCCTTCGAGACCTACCGGGTCGTCCACGGTGACGACCACTGGGTCCTCGACTGGGCGCTGATCGCCCGGGTGGACGGCACTCCGGTGCGCTTCGACTGCATGGACCTGGTGATGCTCTCGCCCGAGGGCCTCGTCGCGCGGAAGGACACGTTCATCGACGCGAGCCAGCTCCCGCCGGCGCTGCTCGCAGCTCGCACAGAGGCGGCGGCATGACCGTCGCGGCGCCCACGACCGAGGCCGCGGAGCTCGTGGCCTTCTTCCAGGAGGGCTGGAGGACCGGGGCCACCGACCCGGAGCGGTTCTACGCCCACTTCGGCGCACGCTTCACGCCCGACTGCCTCCTGACCCAGCCGCTGGCGGCGCCTGGCGCGGGGACCCGAGGGCCTGCGGCAGCTGTTCGCGCCGCTGTTCCACGCGGTGCCGGACCTCAGGGTGGACGTGGTCAGGTGGGGCGCCACGGACGACGGCGCCCTGATCGAGATCCGGCTGCACGGCACGCTCGGCGGCCGGCCGCTCGCGTGGACGGCCGTCGACCGCCTGGTGCTCCGCGACGGCCTGATCGCCGAGCGCCACTCCTACTTCGATCCGCTCCCGCTGGCGCTGACGCTGCTCAGGCGCCCGCGGGCGAGCGCGGGGCTCATGCGCGCGCTGATCGCCGGAAGGAGGCGGGCGTGAGCACCGCGGAGCGGGCGCGCTGGCGCGCCCCGGCACTCGGGACGCGGCGCGAGCTCGACCTCCCGCAGGGAAGGGTCACCGCCTACGAGGCCGGCTCGGGACCGCCGATCGTGTTCGTGCACGGCCTGCTCGTGAACGCGAACCTCTGGCGCAAGGTCGTGGCGGAGCTGTCGCCGGACTTCCGCTGCATCGCCCTGGACCTGCCGCTCGGCTCGCACCTGAGGCCGATGAACTCCGACGCCGACCTCAGCCCATACGGCCTGGCGGACCTGATCGCGGACGCGATCGAGGCACTCGGCCTCGACGAGGTGACGCTCGTGGGCAACGACAGCGGTGGCGCCCTCTCCCAGATCGTGGTCACCCGGCGCCCCGAGCGGATCGGCCGCCTGGTGCTCACCTCGTGCGACTACCGGGACAACTTCCCGCCCCCGATGTTCGCCTACTTCAAGCCGGCGGCTTCGATACCCGGGGCGTTCAAGGTGTTGATGGCGCCGATGCGCTTCCGGGCCCCGCGGCACCTGCCGTTCGCGTTCGGCTGGCTCGTCAAGCGCCCGATCGATCGCGACGCCGAGGACTCATACGTGCTTGCCGGCATGGCCGTGCCCGGAGTGACGGACGACGTGAAGAAGGTCGTCAAGGGCTTCCACAAGCGCTTCACCAACGAGGCGGCGGACCGGCTGGGCGAGTTCACCAAGCCGGCGCTGATCGCATGGTCGCGCGACGACCGCTTCTTCAAGCCGGCCCACGCCGAGGCGCTGGCCCGCGACCTCGGGAACGCGCGCCTCGAGTGGATCGAGGACGCGCGCACGTTCTCCTCCGAGGATCAGCCCGGCCGGCTGGCCGAGCTGATCGCCGGGTTCGTGCGTGAGCCGGTTCGTGTGACCTAGCCGAGCCGCTCGACGATCATCGCCTGGCCCTGCCCGCCGGCCACGCACATGGTCTCGAGGCCGACCGTCTTGTCGTCCGTCTCGAGGCCGTTGATCAGCGTGGTCATGATGCGTGCTCCGGTCATGCCGAAGGGGTGGCCGAGCGCGATCGCCCCGCCGTGCGGGTTCATCTTCTCGAGCGGGATGTCGCACTCGTCCATGATCGGGATGACCTGGGCGGCGAAGGCCTCGTTCAGCTCCACCTGATCCACGTCCTCGATGGTCATGCCGGCGCGGTCGAGCACCTTCTTGATCGCGCCGATCGGGCCGACGCCCATGATCTCGGGCTCGATCCCGGCGGTGGCCGCCGTGACGATCCGGGCGCGCGGCGTGAGGCCGAGCTCGGCGGCCTTCGAGTCCGACATCACGAGCACCGCGGCCGCGCCATCGTTGAGCGGACACGAGTTGCCCGCGGTGACCTTGCCGTCGGGACGGAAGGCGGGCTCGAGCTGAGAGAGCTTCTCGAGCGTCGAGCTCGCTCGCGGCCCGTCGTCCTTGGACACCACCGTGCCGTCAGGCAGGGTGACCGGCACGATCTCGCGGTCGAAGAAGCCGTCCTCCTGCGACTTCACCGCCAGCTCCTGGGAGCGCTGGGCGTACTTGTCCATGTCCGCCCGGCTGACCTCGTACTTGTCGGCCACGTTCTCGGCCGTCAGCCCCATCGAGATGTACGCGTTCGGGTCGCCGTTCTTGCCCTGGAGATGCTCGTTCTGGTCGGCCTCGCCGGCGGCCTCGGTGCGCTCGTTGTAGCGCGAGACCCACTCCACGCCGGCGGCGATGTAGGCGTCGCCCTGCCCGGCCGTGACAGCGTTGGCGGCGGCGCGGATCGACTCGAGGCTCGAGGCGCAGTAGCGCGAGATCGTCGCGCCGGTGACGCCCACCGGGAGCCGCTCGGAGAGCAGCGACACGATGCGCGCGATGTTGAAGGCCTGGAGCCCCTGCGGCATGCCGCACCCCATGTAGAGGTCCTCGATGAGCGCCGGGTCCACATCCGGGTTGCGCTCGAGGAGCGAGTCGACGATGAAGGCGCCCATCTCGTCGGGGCGCAGCTGGGCAAGCGAGCCCTTGAAGGCGCGCCCGATGGGCGTGCGGACGGCATCGACGATCACTGCTTCGGGCATTCGTTCATCTCCTGTGGCGACGGATGGGACCGGAAGGAATCTTCCGCGAAACGCTACCGAGGCGCCATACGCAGGGCGCCGTCGAGACGGATTGTCTCGCCGTTGAGCATCTGGTTCTCGGCGATGTGGCAGGCCAGGCGGGCGTACTCGTCGGGCTGCCCGAGCCTGGAGGGGAAGGGGATCTGTGCTCCGAGCGCCTGGCGCGCGTCCTCGGGAAGCGCGGCCAGGAGCGGGGTGTCGAACAGGCCCGGCGCGATCGTGCAGACGCGGATGCCGATCCGCGAGAGGTCGCGGGCGGCGGGCAGCGTGAGGCCCACCACCCCGCCCTTCGAGGCGGCGTAGGCGGTCTGGCCGATCTGGCCGTCGAACGCGGCGATCGACGCGGTCATCACGACCACGCCACGCTCGCCGTCGGCATCCGGCTCGCCGGCGGCCATCGCGGCGGCGCCGAGGCGCAGCACGTTGAACGTGCCGATCAGGTTCACGCGCACCACGGTCTCGAAGGGGGCCAGCTGGGCGGGGCCCTGCTTCCCGACGGTGCGCTCGGCCCAGCCGATCCCGGCGCACGACACGACCATGCGAAGACCCCCGAGCGCCTCCACGGCGCCGGCCACGGCGGCCTCCACCTCGGCCTCGGCGGTCACGTCGGCCTGGTGCGAAACGGCGCCCTCGAGCTCCTCCGCCAGCGCGGCGGCGCGCTCGCCGTCGCGGTCCACCACGGCCACGCGGGCGCCGCGAGCCGTGAGCTCGCGCGCGGTGGCGGCCCCGAGGCCGGAGGCTCCGCCGGCCACGAGCACGCCGATTCCGTCGAGCTTCATCGGCCGAGCAGGCTACCCGACGGCCACTCTGCTCAAGCCGGCGGGTCAGTTGTCGACACAAACACCATGACCACGCGCACGGCCACTCGCTCCGCCCTTCTGGAGCTCCTCGCGAGCGGAGAGCTCAGGGCGGCCTATCAGCCGATCGTGGCGCTCGCCGACATGGAGGTCATCGGCTACGAGGCGCTGGTCCGCGGCCCCGCCGGGTCGGGGCTCGAGCGGCCGGACCAGCTGTTCGGCGCCGCGGCGGTGGCCAATCTCGCCACCGACCTGGACGAGGCTTGCCGCGAGGCGGCCGTGACGGGGGCGCTCGACGCCGGGTTCAACCCCGCCAGCACCCTCTTCGTGAACGTGGAGGCATCGACGCTCGACGAGGACCGCCGCTTCCAGCCGGAGGCCGAGGAGGCGGTGCTCGACGGCCGGCTACGTGTGATGGTCGAGCTGACCGAGCGTGCGCTGACGGCGCGGCCGCGGGAGCTCTTCGAGCTCGTGCGCTGGCTGCGCCGGCGCGGCTTCGGGATCGCCCTCGACGACGTGGGCATCGACGACGGGTCGCTCGCGCTCATGCCGCTGATCGCGCCGGACGTGATCAAGCTGGACATGAGCCTCACCCGCCGCCGCCCCGACGCCGACCTGGCGCGCGTGGTCCACGCCGTGCAGGCGGAGGCCGAGCGCACCGGGGCCGCCGTGGTGGCCGAGGGCATCGAGACCGACGAGCACCTTCAGCGCGCGATCGCGCTCGGCGCCCGTTTCGGGCAGGGCTGGCTGTTCGGCCGTCCCGGGCCGCTGCCCGAGCAGCTCGGCGCTCCCGCCACGCGGGCGCCGATCTCCGGCCGCCGCCTCGAGCCGTCCGCGCCCAGCCCGTTCACGGTCGTCGCGGCCGAGCGCTCCACGATCGTCGGCGACAAGCCGCTGTTGCTCTCCTTCTCCCGCCAGCTCGAGGCGCGCGCCGTGGGCCTCGACCGCGAGGTCGTGGTGCTGGCCACCTTCCAGGATGAGCGCTTCTTCACGGAGCTGTCCGCGCAGCGCTACCGCGAGCTGGCGCAGCGGGCCGTGCTGGTGGGCGCCTTCGGCGTCGGGATGTCGGCGAGCCCGGTGCCGGGCGTGCGCGGCGTGTCCATCCAGGAGAGCGAGGCGCTCCGCGGAGAGTGGAACGTGATCGTGATGTCGCCGCATTTCTCGGCGGCGTTCGTGGGCATGGACCTGGGGGACGACGGCCCGGACCACTCGCGCAGGTTCGAGTTCGCGATCACGCACGACCGCGATCTGGTGATCGAGGCGGCGCGGACGCTCCTGCTCAGGACGGCGCGCTCTACCTGAGCGCCTGCGCGCACCGGAAGCCGGCGAAGATCTGGCGCCGCTGCGGCAGGTCCCAGTTGCGGAAGGTCCGGCGCGCCACGGCAGGGCGCGTGGCCCAGGAGGCGCCCCTCAGCACCCGGTGGCCGCTGTGGAAGAACACCTCCGAGTACTCGCGGTAGGGGAACGGGGCGAAGCCCGGGTAGCCGCGGAACTCGGT
This sequence comes from uncultured Thermoleophilaceae bacterium, assembly GCA_963764665.1. Taxonomy (GTDB): domain Bacteria; phylum Actinomycetota; class Thermoleophilia; order Solirubrobacterales; family Thermoleophilaceae; genus JACVRW01. The sequence goes on from CAVXTL010000011.1 coordinate 91,548, forward strand.
CGCGGTCCACTCCCAGCAGTCGCCCACGAACGGCCCGGCGGGCCCGGGGCCGAACCGGAGCTGGTCGAGGTGGCCGTGCTCGTCGCCGGCCACGCTGGCGGAATGCTCCCATTCCGCCTCGCTCGGCAGGCGCGCGCCGCGCCAGCGGGCGAAGGCGTCGGCCTCGAACCAGGACACGTGCATGACGGGTAGCTCGGGCTCGAGCTCGACCTCGCGGTCGAACCTGCGGATTACCTCCTCGGGCGTCCAGTAGAGCGGCCGCTCCCAGCGCTCGCGGAGCCGGTGGGTCCAGCCCTCCTCCGACCACAGCTCCTCGCGCTGGTAGCCGTCGTCCTCGATGAACTCCAGGTAGGCCGCGTTCGTCACCGGCGCGCGGTCGATCGCGAACGGGGCCAGCTCCACCAGGTGCCGCGGCCGCTCGTTGTCGTACACGAAGCCCGGTCCCGCGTGGCCCAGCTCCACGGGCCCGCCGGGCCAGGTGAGCGTGCCGGTCGCGGCCGCTCCGGTCACCGCGGGCCGCTCTGGGGCGAAGGCGCCGGAATCGGCGAGCTGGAGGGTCTGGAGCATCGTCTCGTCGTGCTGGTGCTCGTGCTGGGCCACCAGCTGCCACACGTGGTGGTCGGGGCCGATCGCGTCCAGGACCTCCAGCGAGCGCTCGCGCACGGCTTCCATGTAGCCGAGTGCCTCGGCGCGCCGGAGGTAGGGCGCCTGCCCGCGCTCCGACCGCGGAGTATCGAACGCGTCGTACAGCTCGGCCAGGTCCGGGCGCAGCAGGTCGAGCCCGCCGGTGCGGTGGCACACCCACACGTCCTCGTACGCGGCGATGTGGCCGAGGTCCCACGCCAGCGGGCTCATCAGCGGGTCGTGCACCCGGTCGAGGTCCGGGTCGCTCACCGGCTCCACGAGGTGGAGCGTGCGCTCGCGGGCTTCCGCGAGAAGCGCCTCGACCCCTCCGGGGGGCGCTGCTGTCTCGGGCTCTACCGAGCCGGCTACTCGCTCACGCGCTCGACGAGGAACGAGATGCGCACCAGCGCACGCCACTCGTCGAGGTTGTCGCCGCGCAGTCCGGTGGACACCACGTCCACGGCCTTGATGTTCCGAAGTGACTGGCGTGCGTCGTCGAGCGCGGCCTTGACCGCTCCGTCCGAGCTCTCGGGCGAGCTGCCCACGACCTCGATGATCTTGGTTACCGCCATGGCTCTCCTTCCGCGGGGTGACCGGGTTCCGGTCCGTGCGGGGTGAACCTACACGGGCCCGGTGGCAGCGTGTAGGTTCCCTTCGATGGAAGCTTCGAGGGCGGAGCGGAAGGGCGGGTACCTCGACTTCGGGCGGCTCACCCCCGGCGAGTACATGGGCATGGGCGCGGCCGTGGTGCTGGTCCTGTCGCTGTTCCTCCCGTGGTTCACCACCAGCAGCTCGAACCCGAACTCCTCGCTCGGCGGAGGGGAGATCGCGGGCGGCGACAGCGCCACCGCGTGGCAGGTGTTCTCGACGCTCGACCTGCTGCTCGTGGCGGCTGGCAGCGCGCCGTTCATCCTCGCCTGGATCATCGCCCGCGGGCACAGCCTCACCTGGAAGCCCGGCGAGGTGACGATGGTGGTGGGCATGACCGCCTTCGTCCTGATCCTCTGCAACGGCATCATTCTCGGCCGGCCCGGCGACAGCGTGGAGATCGGGCTCGCCATCGGCTACTTCGTGGGACTGCTCGCGTCCGCCGGCATGCTCGCCGCCGGATACCTGCGGCAGGCGCTTTACACCACGGCGCGCAAGCCGCCGGGCGTGATCTAGGACGATGGCCGACGCAGCCGCCGCCCCGCCCGCCGGCGCCGGTTCGGCACGCCCGGACCGCAACCTCGCGATGGAGCTGGTCCGGACCACGGAGTACGCGGCGCTGGCCTGCGCCCGCTGGATCGGCCGCGGGGAGAAGGAGTCGGCCGACGGCGCCGCCGTAGACGCCATGCGCCTGATGCTGGACACGGTCTCGATGGACGGCCGGGTCGTGATCGGCGAGGGCGAGAAGGACGAGGCGCCGATGCTCTACAACGGCGAGACCATCGGCGACGGCACGCCGCCCCAGGTGGACATAGCCGTCGATCCGCTCGAGGGCACGGAGCTGTGCGCCAAGGGCCTGCCCAACGCCATCGCCACCATCGCGCTGTCGGAGCGCGGCACCATGTTCGACCCGGGCCCGTGCGTCTACATGCTGAAGATGGCCACCTCGCGCGACATGGCCCACCTGCTCGACCTCGACCGCCCGCTCCCCGAGACGCTCCAGCTGATGGCGAAGGAGAAGGGCGTGGGGGTGGGCGACATCGTCGTGATCATGCTCGACCGCCCGCGCCACGACGAGGCGATGGCCGAGATCCGCAAGGTCGGCGCCCGCATCCGGCTGATCCCGCACGGCGACGTGTCGGCGGCGCTCGCGGCGGTCACCCAGGGCTCGCCGGTGGACCTCCTCTACGGCATCGGCGGAACTCCCGAGGGCGTGCTCGCCGCGGCGGCCATCAAGTGCACGGGCGGCCAGATCGTGGGGCGGCTGTGGCCGCGCGACGCCGAGGAGCGCAGCGCCGCGCTCGAGGCCGGCTACGACCTGGACGAGGTGCTCGACACCAAACGGCTCGTGTCCGGCGACGACGTGCACTTCGCCGCCACCGGCGTGACCGCGGGCGAGATGCTCGACGGCGTCCAGTACATCGGCCCCGAGGGGGCCACCACCGAGTCGATCTCGATGCGCTCCCGCTCGGGCACGGTGCGGACCATCACGGCCCGCCACGACCGGGCGAAGCTGCGCGAGATCACCTCGGAACGGCTCGGCTAGGCGCCTCGCTCCGCTCGGGGCTCGCGAGCGCCCCGACGGACGACTCCACCAGGTCCAGGTTCGCCAGCGAGCGCAGGAACGCGTGCGTGACGAGCACGTGGATGCGGAGCTGGGTCTCGTTGTAGATCAGCCGGCCGACCCTGGAGAACCAGCCCCAGCCGGCGATCATCGGATAGAAGTTCATGACCTCGGACGAGATCGTGATCGTGGCGTCCTCACTCGCGCCGTCATCGTCGGGCGGGCGGCGCACCGAGAGGCGCAGATACCCGCGCGTGCGCCCCGACGGGGCCACGAGCAGGCCCTTCTCGATCGGCCACGAGACCGTCCCTCCATTGGCCCCGATCTCGTACTCCGGCTTGTGGAAGCGCAGCAGCACGAACGGCCGTGTCAGGAACACCACCTCGCGCGCGTCGTCGGTGTAGTGGATGCGGAGCAGCCCGAGCGAGAAGCGCGTGAGGAAGCGCCAGTACGTGGCGGCCAGCCGCTCCAGGTACTCGGCCGACCAGATCCGGTCGAGCTCCGAGCGCGGCAGGCTCACCTCCGCCTCCTGCCTGCTGCCGATGCTGCCGTCGGCCGCGTAGTCCGAGCGCGGCACGCGCACGATCTGCACGCGCGCCTGGGCGCGGCGGTGGCGCTCGAGCAGCCGGCGCGGGTCGCGCGGCCTCACAGGAGCTCCACCGCCACGGACTCGCCGGCGGCCAACTCGCCGTCCCCGGCGGGGATCAGCGCGAGCCCGTCCGCGCCCAGCATCGAGGTGAGCTGGTGCGAGCCCTGGGGCCCCGTGGGCGTCGCGCGCAGCGCGCGGTCCCCGCTCAGCCGCACGCGCACGGCCTCCTCGCGGCGCGGGTTGCGGGGCACCGCCTCGTCCAGCTGCGCGGTGATCCTCCGGGCGGCGGGGTCCGCCCCCTGGAGGGCGGCCAGGGCCGGCCGCACGAACAGCTGGAAGGTCACCATCGCCGAGACCGGGTTGCCGGGCAGCCCGAACGCGAGCACTTCGTCGCGCACGCCGAACCAGGTGGGCTTCCCGGGCCGCAGGCTCACGCCCCAGAAGCGCTCCTCCACGCCCAGCTCGCCCATCGCGCCGCGCACGTGGTCGTGCTGGCCGACCGACACGCCGCCCGACACGCAGACCACGTCCGCGCCCGCCAGCGCCGCTTCGAGCGCCTGGCGCGTGCCCTCGGCGGTGTCCGGGGCGCTCGCGCGCGAGACCAGCTCCGCGCCCGCTCGCTCCACCTGGCCGGCCAGGGCGAACCCGTTGGAGCTGTAGATGCGGCCGGGAGCCAGCGGCTCGCCGGGAGGCACGAGTTCGTCACCGGTCACCACGAGCGCTACGCGCGGCCGGGCGGCGCAGCTCAACTGCGCGCGGCCGATCGAGGCCGCGACTCCCAGCTCCGCCGGTCCGAGCGGCGTGCCGGCGCGCAGCACGACCTCGCCGGCCAGCAGGTCCTCGCCGGCCCGGCGGATGTTCTGTCCCGGCTCGAGGCTCGGCACCCGAACGCGCTCGCCGTCCTCCTCGGTGCGCTCCACCGGTACCACCACGTCGGCGCCCTCGGGCACCACCGCTCCGGTGGAGATGCGCACCGCGACGCCCTTCTCGAGCACCTCGGGATAGGGGTGCCCGGCGCGCGACTCGCCCACGACTGGGAGCTCGGCGGCGGGCCCCGCCACCAGGGCGAAGCCATCCATGGCGGAGCTGTCGAAGGGGGGCACGTGGCCGGGTGCGGACAGCTCCTCGGCGAGCACGCGGCCGAGCGCCCGCTCGAGATCCACGGCCTCGGCGCCGAGCGGCCTGACCTCCGCCAGCACCCGCCGGCGCGCCTCGTCGATCGCAATCAGGCTGCTCATGCCGCCAATCCTTCCAGGGACGCGCATTCGCCCGAGGTGCGGTCTTGTGCAAATTCCGGCCAGGCTCCGCCGTTTTCGGGGGTAGGATCGTATTGCCGCCAAAGACGTTCGGTAAACGAACTGATAGCTGTGCCATGACACCCATTCGAGGTCCCCTCGCACGGGTTGACCGTTCCAGGGAGGAGCTCGCAAAGGCCTTTCTGGTGCGGCTGATCGAGCGAGCCTCGCTAGATGAGATCCGCGACCTTCCGACGGATCGGATAGCCCGCGAGCTGCCGGAGCTGATCAGCGACATCCTGCGCTCGGTGGCCAGCAACGGCACCGACCCGTACAAGCTCGACGACGAGCAGGTCGAGCGTGCGGCGTCCCTGGCCGGCTTCAGGGGCGGGCGCGACGCGTCCGTGTCGGAGGTGGCACGCGACGTGGCGTCGCTACAGGCGGTGCTCGTGCGCGCGCTGCGGGAGGAGCTCGCGGAGAGCGACCCCTCGCTGTTCGCCGACGCCGTGGAGCACCTCGTGGACGCCACCGGCGCCATCCAGGCCGCCGTGACAGAGGAGCTCGTGCGCAGCCGCTCCCGCGAGCTCGAGTCGCAGGCGTACACCGACGCCCTCACCGGCCTCGGCAACCTCCGCCACCTCCAGCGCGAGATCGCGCACCTGCTCGACCTCCACAAGCGCTACGGGCATCCGTTCGGCCTGCTGCTCATGGACGTGGACGGGCTCAAGCGGATCAACGACTCCCACGGGCACCAGGCCGGCGACCGCGTGCTGATGCAGGTGGCCATGTCGGTACGCAGGTCGATCCGCTCGGTGGACATCGCCAGCCGGATCGGCGGCGACGAGTTCTGCGTGCTCGCCCCCGAGCAGGACCCCGCGAACGCCCTGAAGCTGGGCGAGCGTCTCAACGCCGCTGCTGCCGAGGAGGTGGCCACGCCCGACGACCCGCCGGTGGGCCTGTCGATCGGGGCGGTGTCATGCCCCGAGCACGGCACGGACGCGGAGACGCTGATCGACGTGGCGGACAAGGCGATGTACCGCGCCAAGGCCGCCGGCGACGGCGTGGCGCTGGGCGAGCCTCAGCCCGAGGCCGCGCCCGAAGAAGCCACGACCTAGAGCCTCAGTCGATCATCCCGTGGCGAATGCCGATCGCCACGGCCTGGGTGCGCGTGGAGGCCTCCAGCTTCGCCAGGATCCGCTTGGTGTGGGTGCGCACGGTCTCGGTGGAGAGCCCGAGGCGCTCGGCCACGGCATCGGTCTGCATCCCGTCGGCGAGCATCTGGAGGATCTCGCGCTGGCGGGCGCTCAGGGTGCGGTCGGCCTCGTCCAGCACGATCGTGGACGACAGGCCCGGGTCCACGTAGAACTCGCCGGCCCGCGCCGCCTCGATGGCCCGGATCAGATCTGCGGACGGGGAGTCCTTGCGGACGTAGCCCTTGACCCCGGCCTTGAGCGCCTCGGCAAGGAGGCGGGCGCCACCGTCGGATGTGAACACCACGATCGGCGCGCCGAGCTCACCGGACAGCCGGCCGACCACGCTGGCGATGTCGGCGTCGACCTTCCAGGGGTCGACGATCACCACGTCGGGGTGCTCGTTACCGAAGGCCTCGATCGCTTCGTCGAGCGACGCCGCGTCGAGCACGTGGGCCCCCGCGAACGCGTCCTGGAGCACTGACCGGACCCCTGCCCTGACCACTGGGTGGTCGTCGACGATCAGGCAACGAGGCGGATCCTTCGCTCCGCTCGGCATTGGCGGAGCATACCCTCGATCGCAGGCCCGGTCACCGAAGCGGAGTAGGGGCCTACGCCGTTGCTGGGCACACCGCGCTCAGGGGCGCGGCAGCCTTCGCAAAATTTCCTGAGCAAGACCTGTGCCGATCTTGACGCCGGTGCCCACGGCCTTCGCGGCGACCCGCGCGGCCTCGGTCACGGGGTCGCCTCCCGCCTCGGGCGCCGGAGCGGGGGCGGCGGGATCGGGCACGGGCTCGGGCCTCGACTTCGGCGCCTGGGCGGCGCGTGGGGGCGCAGCGGGCTTGGCGCGCTTCGCGGGCCGCGGCTTTGCCGCCGGCTTGCGGGGCGGCTTCGGCGCGGCCGGGCCGGTCGCCTCCGAGCGCGTGGCGGCCTTCGCGGCCGCGTCAGCCAGACGCCCGGCCGGCGGCGCGGCGGTCTCGGGTGTGTCCCCGGCACGCTTGGTGCTGCGTCGCCCCGGCCGAGACCGGGGCAGGTTTCCGAGCACTCCCTTGTCGTCGCTCATCGGTGCGCAGTCTAGAGTGACTGGGAGCAACGGTCCGAGCCTCCATGTCCCGCGCCGAGACCGGCGCAGGATGCAACGTGACGGGGTATGTGTATCCCCTTGGGGTGTTCGGGGTAGAACCCACTTGGCTGACTGGCTAGTCAGCAGAATTTCCGCTTTCCAACGCTTGACTTCACTTTCCCTAGCTCTATGCTCATCAGGCCTGTTTAGATGGGCCCGGCGCCCTAGCGCTGGGTCCTGCTTGCCGCAAGGAAAGAAATGTCTGTAGCTGAACTGCAAGAGCTTGAAGAGGTCAAGCTCCTCGTCGCGAAGGGCCAGCAGACTGGAACGCTGACCTTCACGGAGGTCGCCACTGCGCTCTCCGAGGTGGAGCTCGACGAGGGCGACATCGAGGAGCTGCACGGATACTTCGAGAAGTCGGAGATCGAGCTCGTCGAGGACGATCCCACCCATGCCGCGCCCGAGGTCGAGCGCGCGGTCGACCGCCGCAGCAGGCGGAAGGCCAAGACCGCGATCGACCTGAAGCCGGACATGACCACCGACTCCCTTCAGCTGTTCCTGAAGGACATCGGCAAGGTCCGCCTGCTCACGGCGCAGGAAGAGGTCGATCTGGCCAAGCGCATCGAGCGCGGCGACCTCGACGCCAAGCAGAAGATGGTCGAGTCGAACCTGCGCCTGGTCGTCTCGATCGCGAAGAACTACCGCAACCAGGGCCTTCCCTTCCTCGACCTGATCCAGGAGGGCACGCTGGGCCTGGTCCGCGCGGCCGAGAAGTTCGACTACCGCAAGGGCTTCAAGTTCTCGACCTACGCGACCTGGTGGATCCGCCAGGCGATCGCCCGCGCGCTCGCCGACAAGGCCCGCACGATCCGCATCCCGGTGCACGTGGTCGAGAAGCTCAACAAGATCGGACGCGCCGAGCGCAAGCTGGTCACGGAGCTGGGCCGTGAGCCCACCCCGGACGAGATCGCCGAGCACACCGGCATCGAGCCCGAGGAGGTGGAGTCGATCAAGCGCTCCGCCCAGGCTCCGGTGTCGCTCGAGAAGCCGGTCGGCGACGAGGAGGAGTCGGAGTTCGGGCAGTTCATCGCGGACGAGCGCGCCGAGTCGCCCTACGAGCGCGCCGCCGAGATCCTCACCAAGGAGGCGCTGCGCGAGGCGCTCGAGAACCTCTCCTACCGGGAGCGCCGGGTGCTCGAGCTGCGCTACGGCCTCGGCGGGGAGCACCCGCGCACGCTGGACGAGGTGGGCCGCACGTTCAACGTCACGCGCGAGCGCATCCGCCAGATCGAGAACCAGTCGCTCAAGAAGCTTCAGTCGCTCGCCGAGGCGCAGAAGCTTCGCGACGTCGCCTAGCCAGGCGGTCCAGACACATATTTCGGGGCTTCAGTAAGAGGCTCCCGATGTCGATCAATTAGTCATGTTCGACATCGATCAGGCCCTCATGCACGTCATCGAGACCGAGGGCTCGGACCTCCACCTCAAGGTTCCGTCGCCGCCGGTCATCCGTCGCCACGGCTCGCTGCTGCCGATTCCCCACACGGAGCGGCTGCGTCCGGAGCAGACCGAGCAGGTGCTGTTCCACATGCTCACCGACGAGCGCAAGCTCGAGTCGTTCCGCCAGGAGCGCGAGGTCGACTTCTCCTATTCGATCCCGGGCGTCGCCCGTTTCCGCGTGAATGCTTTCGTGCAGCGCGGGTCGGTATCGCTCGTCGCGCGCGCCATTCCCTTCCAGATCAAGTCGGTGGCCGAGCTGCTGCTGCCCGAGGTGATCAACACGCTCGCCGACGAGGAGCGCGGGCTCATCCTCGTGACCGGCACGACCGGCTCCGGTAAGTCCACGACGCTCGCGGCGATGATCGATCACATCAACTCGACCTACGCCAAGCACATCGTCACGATCGAGGACCCGGCCGAGTTCCTCCATCGCGACAAGATGGCGATCATCAACCAGCGCGAGGTCGGCGAGGACACCGTCTCGTTCGCGCGCGCCCTGCGGCGCGTTCTTCGTCAGGACCCGGACGTGATCCTGATCGGCGAGATGAGAGACGAGGAGACGGTTCGCACCGCGCTGTCGGCTGCTGAGACCGGGCACCTGGTGCTCTCGACGATCCACACGGTGGACGCCTCCGAGTCCGTGAACCGCATCATCGACTTCTTCGACCAGGCCGAGCAGCGCCAGGCCCGCGCCATGCTGTCGGGCACGCTCAAGGGCGTGATATCGCAGCGGCTGGTGCCCACCCCGGACGGCATGGGGCGCGTCCCGACGTGCGAGATCCTGCGAATGACCGGACGCGTGCGGGACATGATCATCAACCCGGAGGAGACCGGAAGGCTGCCCGAGGTGATCGCCGAGGGCGGCTACTACGGAATGCAGAGCTTCGACCAGGCCCTGCTGCACCACTATCAGGCCGGTCGCATATCGATGGAGGACGCCCTCAAGGCGTCCACCCATCCGCACGACTTCAAGCTGCTCGTGGCCTCCGAGGGCAAGCGCCACACCTCGGTCGAGTCGGCGTTCGACGAGCGCAACGGCGAGCCGGCCGTCAGCGGCGCGCCCGGCGGACCACAAGCCTGACGCGCAGCCGGCCCTGGAAGCTCACGTCGTCCGACCGGTGCACCAGGCGCTGGTCGCCGCGCCTGATGCGCGCGGAGATCCCCTCGTCCTGGTGAACCGCGGCGATTCGGCGTGCCAGCTCGCCCGTCGTGCGCGGCTCGGAGCCGCCGCCGAAGTCGTCGAAGACCTCTGAGAACGCCAGCAGGAAGGCGTCCTCGGCCGAGCCGGACCCACCGCTCGTGCCCGACAGAAGCAGCGTGCGCGGGCCGGGCCGGATGTCCCGCGGGATCCGAACCGGAACTCGGAGCGTGCGGCGGCCGCCGCTTCGGCGCTGCAGCGTCACGCGGACCTTCACGCGCTTGCCGGCCACCACCCGGTGGGGCGCCCGGGCGGAGATCAGCACGTCCGACTTGACGCCCCGGCGGGCGCGGATGCTCACCGACGCGCGCTCGATCGTGGGCGGCGGAAGGTCGAAGGCGTCGACGAGCGACGAGGCCGAGATCAGGTCGTCGAGCGGAGTGAATGCGTCGAAGTAGGGGTTGCAGTAGCCGAGCGTCTTGGCGCGTCCGGCGAGCTTGATGCGAAAGCACATCGAGACGGTGGCCGGCCCGAAGTTGCGGAGCAGCTGCTCGAGGGCCTGCGAGGCGCCGAGCGGGGCGGCGAACGACAGGCCGGCGCCGAACCCGAGCGTTCGCTCGTCGGCCAGCTGTGAGCCGAGCTTGACCACGCGGCCCTCGCCGCCGGTCTCGCGCGCCACCACCTCGAGCGGAATCCCGGCGGGCGGATCGCCCACGGTTCCCGCGATCGACGCCACCGCGTCCGAGCTGATCGTGCCCTGCACATGGCCTCCGGCGGAGGTGAGCTTGTAGGTGCCCGCTCCGAAGTCGGGGAGGGTGAACGGGTTCGAGACCACGCTGAACACGTAGGCGTCCTCGAGGAACAGCGACCGCCGGCCGAGCCCCTCGAACGCGTGGCCGAAGGCCCAGATGCGGGGACCGTCGCGGTACGTGACCGTGCCGACCGCGCCGAGCGCGATGTCGCCCGTGGACAGCGTCGCGGCCACCGCGGCGCCGGGCGCGAGCTCCTGCCGCGGGAAGCCGCCGAGCGGTCCCGCGGGGGCGGCCAGCACCGCGGTCCCCGCCCTCTGTGCGGCGCGCGCAAGCAGGCCACGCGTGCGCGGGGAGAGCCCGGAGACGGTCAGGATGCCCAGCGGCCGCGCGGAGCGGGCGAGCGCGCTACCTCTGCGCGCCGATGCCGCTGCCGGCGTGGCCGGCGGGTCGCGAAGCATCTCCTCGATCGGTGTGACGAGCACCACGTGGTTGCCGTATTCCCCGATGCTCTCGGAGATCGCGCCGGCGTTGGCGCGGACCCCCCCGGCCCCGGGGCAGAGGATCGGCGAGCCGGAGAAGCCGGGGCCGATCCCCGTGGCGTCGACGGCGGGACCGGAGGCGCGCACCAGGATCCGCGGTCCCGAGAGTCCCGCCTGCGCTCCGATCACGTCGATCACCTCGACGTTGAACTGCGAGATCGTCGTTCCGCGGACCACGGACAGTCCCACGCATTGCATGCCCGGCCGGACCTGCGTGAGCGGCATGATCGGGTCAGCGGCCCGCGCCGCGGGTGCGAGCGCCAGAGCCACCAGAGCCGACAACAGGACACGCCGCAGCAAGGCTCCGCAGCCTAGCGGGACAAACGCTGAGCAACGGACAGGCGTTTGCGCCACTATCCGAGTCGGCCCGCAACGACTCAGGAGGCACGGTGCAGAACACGCTGGCGCAGTTCGCGGAGACTCAGTCCCATGACCCCTTCGCGCTGCAGAACCACAAGCTGCTGAAGGTCCGGCTCGAGGAGGTCACGATCCAGGCGAAGCTCGGGTCGATGGTGGCCTACCAGGGCGAGGTCTCCTTCGAGCGTGTGGGCGGCGGCATGGGCCGGCTCCTGAAGAAGGCGGTCACCGGCGAGGGCCAGTCGCTGATGAAGATGTCCGGGACCGGGGAGGTGTTCCTCGCCGACGAGGCGCAGGAGATCCACCTCCTGCGGCTCGAGGACGACTCCATCACCGCCAACTCGCGGAACCTGCTCGCTTTCGACGCCGGCATCGACTGGGACATCAAGAAGGTCGAGGGCGGGAGCGGCGTGATGGCGGGCGGCCTCTTCAACACCGTGCTCCGCGGCACCGGCTGGGTGGCGGTCGTGTCCGACGGCCCGCCGGTGCTCCTGAACCCGGAGGACGCGCCGACCTTCGCGGATCCCCAGGCGGCGATCACCTGGTCGTCGAGCGTGAAGACGTCGGTCAAGACCGACATCAAGCTGAAGGGGCTCATCGGACTCGGATCGGGGGAGTCGTTCCAGATGGCCTTCACCGGGCCGGGGTGGGTGCTCGTGCAGCCGAGCGAGGGGCGGGTGGAGGCCGCGGGGAGCGGCGGCGGGCTGCTCGGGAATCTGGGCGGCTAGCAGGCGTTTCGCTCACTTCAGTTCGTGAAGTCTTGCGCTAGACTGGCCTTCGTATGCCTGATGAGAGCTGTCCCGTCTGCGCAACAGCGGACATCATCTGCGGCAAGTGGACGATCCTGGTCATTCGTGACCTGGACCGCGGACGCAGCCGCTTCTGCGAGCTCGAGCGCTCACTGGCCGGCATCAGCCCGCGCACGCTGTCACTCAGACTGCGCGGCCTCGAGGAGCAGGGCATCGTGGCTCGCCACACCTTCCCGGAGGTGCCCCCGCGGGTGGAGTACTCGCTCACGGAGAAGGGCCGCGCGCTCGCCCCGCTGATCGAGGACATGCGCACCTACGGACGCGACTGGCTCGGAGTCGAGCAGGGCGACTGCAGCCCCGCCGAGCGCACGTCCGGCTCCGCCGTCGCCGCGGCCTAGCACCGGCCGTTCGGCAGGAACCCCCGCGCGGGAGGCGAATCCCGCCGGCATGCGCAACCGTGAACTCCACGACGCGCTGCGTGAGTTCGCGCTCGAGTCGGCGGCCTTCCTCAGCGACGAGATCCGCGACGGCGCGGAGCTCGAGTTCGACGTCGTCGACGGCGGCCACGGAGGCGGCCCGTCGCTCTACCGGTATCAGCCGCGCACGTCCGCTTTCCTGGACGCGCGCTGGGATGGGCTGCGCCGGCTGCCGGGCTGCGAGAAGGCGTCGGCCGAGCTGGGCGCAGGCGCATCGCCGTGGCTGCGCGTGAACGGCATGCGCGGCGAGCAGGCCGAGCCTGCGCTGCGCGCCATGCTGGACCGGCTCTACGAGGACGCCACCAGCTTCGTCTTTCCCGAGGAGCGCTTCGACCGGCTCTACGAGGAGGTGGAGACCACCCTCTACCGCGACGCCGTGGGGGCGCGCGTGGTCGCCCCGCTGGCCGGGGTGACGATCGAGAGCGAGCGCGTGGATCTCGGCGGCGGGCTCTCGCTCGTGATGGGCGACCGCGCCGACGTGCCGCCCGAGGCCGCCTGGCCCGGTGACGACCAGCAGGCCGAGGCCGCTGTGATGTGCGTTCTCGAGCGCGAGGTACAGGCTGACGACCAGATTCCCGTGACGGAGGCCGAGGAGCGCTTCCGCGGGCTCGTGACCGCGCTGCGCCTGTGGGCGCCGGGCGCGATCGCCCTCTGCGCCCCCGGTTTCCGGCGCTCGGGAGAGGGGCGCTGGGCTGCTGTGGGCATTGGCGGGCCGGGCACCGCACGTGGCGCGGACTGGACGCTCGCCGCGGACGAGGAGGACGACCTGCGCGACTTCCTCGAGGCGCTGGGCGACACGCCCGCGGGCGGCCCCGTGGGGTGGGCGCTCGGGCGCTTCGAGATGGGCTGCGAGCGCCCGCACGAGGCCGAAGCCCTGTCGGACTACCTGCTGGGGCTGCGAGCGCTGCTCGACGCCACGAGCGAGGCGGGCGAGGCCAGCCTCGCGCTGCGCGTGGCCGCGCTCTGCGCCGAGGAGGGCCAGCGCCGGGCCGTGCAGCGCCGGATCGAGGCGGCCCTGTCGCTCGAGCGCTTCCTGATGGGGGGCCGCGGAAGCCTCCAGGAGCGAATCGGCTCGGAGTCCCCGCGCGACCTGGTGCGAGAGATGGAGACGCACCTGCGCGCGCTGCTGCGCGACGTGCTCTGCGGCTACCTGGAGTCCGACCTGAAGAGCGTGGCCGACGACATCCTGCTCGAGACCGCGCCCGAGCCGTTCGCGCTCGACGGTGAGCGCGGCTCGGAGCTGCGGCTGGAGGCACGCGACCTGCGCGAGCCGGAGTCAGAGCCGCCGCCCGAGCGCGAACTGGAACCCGAACCGGAGACCACGGAGTTCGAGGCAGTGGCCGAGCCCGAGCCCGTCGTGGTCGCTGCGGAGGAATCGCCGCAGCCCCACCTGGAGGGTGTGACCGAGTCCGCCGACTGGGGCTGGGACGACCCGGAGGACTACTCGGCGCCGGTCTGAGCCCGGCGCCGCCCGCCGCGCCGGCGGGCGAACAGGTGGTCGTTCATGTGTGCCAGGCCGTCGAGGTCGTGCACGTCGTCGTCGAGCCGGGGCACCTCGATGAGCGGTGTGCCGTCGAGCCGGGCGCGCAGTCGCCGCAGCGCCGCGCGGTCGCGTAGGGCGAGCGCGCGCTCCTCGTCCCAGGTGCGTACCACCTTGCGGGCCAGCTGTTCGCCCAGCAGCTCCTCTACCTCGGCGTTCACGTCAGCCCGATGGGCCGGTACGTGCATGCGCACGCGGTTGGCCACCACGCCGGCGAACGGCAGCTCGGCCTCGCGCAGCCGCTCGTGGAAGAAGGCCGCCTCGTCGAGCGAGTCCTGGCGCGGGGAGGTGACCACCACGAACGTGCTGCGCTCGTGGGCGAGCAGCGCGTTGACCTCCTTGGCGCGCTCCCGGAAGCCCTCCACCATCCCGCCGAAGCTGTTGAAGAAGTCGGACAGGTCGGCGAGCAGGTCCACGCCGGTGGCGCGTCTCATCGCGCCAAAGAGCACGCCGCTGCCGCGGCCGAGCAGCTTCAGCCCCATCACCCCCGGCCCCGCGAGCAGCTGGAGCGACGGAGAGTCGATGAACGCGGCCAGCTTGCGCGGCGCGTCGAGGAAGTCGAGCGCGTGGCGGGTGGGCGGCGTGTCGAGCACCAGCAGGTCGTAGACACCCTCGCGGTGGAGCTCGTGGAGCTTCTCCATCGCCATGTACTCCTGGGAGCCGGCCACCGCGTTCGACAGCTCGCGATAGATCGGGTTGGAGAGCACGGACTCGCGCGTGCGCTCGTCGGGCGCGTGCTGCTCCACCAGCTCGTCGAAGGTGCGCTTGGGGTCGAGCATCATCGCCCAGAGCTCGCCCTTCACCGGGGCGTCCACCAGGTGGGCCTCGTGTCCCAGCTCGTCCAGGCCGAGCGCGTGGGCCAGCCGGCGCGCCGGGTCGATGGTGAGCACGGCGACCTTGCCGCCGCGGGCGGCCATGCCCAGAGCGATGGCAGCGGCGGTGGAGGTCTTGCCCACGCCGCCGGGCCCGGCGCACACGCACACCTCCTTGCCATCCAGCCAGCGGTCGATCACAGCCGCCGCTCCAGGACGCTTGCCAGCCGCTCGAGCTGCTCGAGGCCGATGTCCGGCTCGAAGATGAAGGGGAGGGTGAACACGGGCGCCTCTGCCGCGCGCCGCAGCCGCGCCGTCTGGGAGCGCTCCGCACGTGCGCGGCGCTCCTCCGAGAGCGCCGCGGCGGCGGCTGCGCGCACCTCGGCCGAGCCGCGGCCGTCGAGCGCCCCGAGCCGGCGGGCGTCGGCGGCGCTGAAGCGCTGGGGGTAGACGGCGTTGACCACGATCGCGTCGAGGGCCATGCCGAGCTCGTCGCGCAGGCGTCCCTCCAGCTCGATCGTCTCGTTCACCGGCATCTCCTCGGGCAGCGCGGCCGCCAGAACCCCGGTGGCGTCGGTGTCGCGCACGAAGGCGTCGATGATGAGGGCCTGCCGGCGGATCGGCCCGACGCGAGCCACGCCCGCGTAGGTGGAGGGCGCGCGCAGCATCGCCAGGCCGTGGCCGGTGGCGGGCGCGTCCACGATCGCCAGGTCGTACACGGCGCCCTCCGTGCGGCGCTCGAGCTGCGCCAGGTCCCAGACCTTGCCCATGGTCACGAGCTCGGTGAGCCCGGGAGCCGCCGCCGTCAGGTACTGGAACACGCGGCTGCCGCCGAGCAGGCCGGCGAGGGTGTCCGAGCGCAGCTGGTAGCGGAGCCACTCCTCCTTGGTGCGCTCCGGGTCCACGGCCACCCCGGACAGGCCCGGTGCCAGCTCCTGCTCACCGTCGGCCGCGCCGGGCTGGCCCAGCATCGCCGGGAGCCGCTGCTGCGCCGCGACCTCGCACACGATCACCCGCTTCCCGCGCCGTGCCGCGGCCAGGCCGAGGGCGGCCGCGATCGTGGTCTTGCCGACCCCGCCCTTGCCCGTTACGACCACCAAACGCTTGTCCAGCAGTGACATCACCGGAGGACAGAGTGAAGGATTCCCCCCAGCTCGTGCGAATAGGCCTTGCGTAATGGGACTGTTCGAGCGCTCTCGTCCTGCGCAGCCGACTGAACCGGAGGCACCCGTGTCGTCCAAGGCCAAGGTCATCGCCTTCACCAACCAGAAGGGGGGCGTTGCGAAGACCACAACAACGCTCAACCTCGCCGCTGCGTTCGTCGAGCAGGGTCACCGCGTCCTGTGTGTGGACCTGGATCCGCAGGCCAACCTCACGATGAGCCAGGGCATCGACCCGGACTCGCTCGAGGTGTCGATGTACGACGTGCTCGTGCACCACGTGTCGCTGCGGGAGGTCATCCGCAGGCGCGAGGTGGACATCGCCTGCGCGTCGATCGACCTGGCCGGCGCGGAGATCGCGATGTCCACGATGATCGGCCGCGAGCGCTCGCTGGTGAAGGCCCTGCTGCCGGTCAAGGAGGACTACGACTACGTCTTCATCGACACTCCTCCGAGCCTCGGGCTGCTCACGATCAACGCCCTCACGGCCTCCAACAAGGTCATCGTCCCCGTGCAATGCGAGTATCTGTCCATGCGCGGGCTGATCCAGCTCCAGAACACCCTGTCGATGGTGCGCGAGGAGCTGAACCCCGACATCGAGATCGAGGGCATCCTGCCGACACTCGTGGATAACCGAACCGTGCACGCCAAGGAGGCGATCGAGATCCTGGAGGAGAACTTCGGGGAACGTGTCTTTGCCTCCCGCATCAACAAGACGGTGCGGTTCGCGGAGGCTCCTGTGAAGGGTATGTCGGTACTGAAGTACGACCCCGACGGGAAGGCCGCGTACGCCTACCGTCAGCTAGCCGAGGAGGTCCTGGCGAATGGCAAGCAGTAAGCGGGCGAGCATGCGTGAGGGACCCCTGGCCCAGCTCTTCCGCAAGACGGACGAGGAAGAGGGTCAGACCGAGGCGCCGCGCTCCGACACCGACCCCAAGGCCGGGAAGCCGCTCCCCGAGGGCGGTCCTGCGCCGCAGGCCACCCGGCAGGAGCCCGAGCCGCGCCGCGAGCGGCGAGCGGAGGAGCCTGCCCAGGACAACTTTGCCAGCCGCGCCACCGAGGCCGCGCGCCGTGCCGAGGAGCGGGCCGAGCGTCGCCGTGCC
Source organism: uncultured Thermoleophilaceae bacterium (assembly GCA_963764665.1). Lineage (GTDB taxonomy): Bacteria > Actinomycetota > Thermoleophilia > Solirubrobacterales > Thermoleophilaceae > JACVRW01. Next base: position 108,584 of record CAVXTL010000011.1, read on the forward strand.
GAGCGCGAGAGCGCCGAGCCTGCGCCGCGCGTGAGCCGCTACGAGGGTGTGCCCACGCCGGAGGAGCGCCTGCGCAGCGTGTTCTCCTCGGATATCCCCGAGAACATCATGGAGCGCTCCCCCGAGCGCAGCCTCGAGCAGGACGCCATCCAGCCCGAGCCGCCGCTGTCGCGCGGCTCCTCGGAGCCCGTGCTGCGCGTGGTTGGCGTGGGCGGAGCCGGGGTCAACGCGGTCAACCGCATGATCGAGGCGCAGGTCGAGGGCGTGGACTTCGTGGCCGTCAACACGGACATGCAGTCGCTCGAGCAGTCGGCCGCCAGCAACCGCCTGCACATCGGCGGCGAGAGCACCCGCGGACTCGGCTCCGGGTCGAACCCCGAGCTGGGCCGCACCGCCGCGATGGAGGAGTACGACCGTCTCAAGAGCACCCTCAAGGGCGCGGACATGGTCTTCATCACCGCCGGCGCAGGCGGCGGCACGGGCACCGGCGCCGCGCCGGTCGTGGCCCGCATCGCCCGAGAGGTGGGCGCGCTCACCGTGGGCATCGTCACCAAGCCGTTCGCCTTCGAGGGCGCGCGGCGCGGCGAGCAGGCCGACCTCGGCGTGGAGGATCTGGCGAAGGAGGTGGACACCCTCATCGTCATCCCGAACGCGCGGCTGCTGACCGTGCTCGACAAGTCCACATCGATGGTCGAGGCGTTCCGCGTGGCGGACGACGTGCTGCGCCAGGGCGTGCAGGGCATCTCCGACCTGATCACGCTTCCCGGCCTCATCAACCTCGACTTCGCCGACGTGCGCACGATCATGTCGGAGGCCGGCCAGGCCCTTCTCGGCATCGGCATGGGCACCGGGGAACGGCGCGCCATGGACGCGGTGGAGCACGCCATCGAGTCGCCGCTGCTCGAGACCTCGCTCGAGGGCGCCCAGTCGATCCTGCTGTCGATCACCGGCGGCCGGGACCTCTCCCTGTGGGAGGTCAACGAGTCGGCCAAGGCCGTGGCCGAGGCAGCGCACCCCGACGCCAACATCATCTTCGGCGCCATGGTCGACGAGAAGGTCGACGACCAGGTGTGGGTGACCGTCGTGGCCACCGGCTACGGCGACCGCCCTCAGCACCGCTTCACCCCGCGGAGCGATCCGATCCCGGCCGACGCCGAGCCGAGCGTCCGGCGCGCGCGCGAGCGCGAGTCGAGCATTCTGGGAGAGGTCGACGTACCCGAGTTCATTCCTCGGCGCTAGCTCTCACACGACACCGGTCGCCCCACTCGTGGCGGCGACCGCTTGAATGGGCGCCGTGAAGGGCGTAGTCGCAGCCGGTCACCCGGTAACCGCCGAGGCGGGCGCAGAGGTTCTGCGCCAAGGCGGTAACGCCGTCGACGCCGCCGTGGCCTGCGTGCTGATGTCGTTCGTGGCCGAGTCGCCGCTCACCGGGCCGGGCGCGGGCGGATTCATGCTCGTCCACACGGCCGGGGGCGAGGACCACCTGCTCGACTTCTTCGTGGCGGCGCCGGGCCGCGGCGACGGTGAGCGCAGGCCGGCCGAGCTCACGCCCATCGACATCACGTTTGCCGAGGGGGCGGTGCAGCGGTTCAACGTCGGCCCCTCCTCGGTCGGCGCCCACGGCACGCCGCTCGGGCTCGCCCAGACGCTCCAGCGGTTCGGCACCATGCCGCTGGCCGAGCTCACCCGGGCGCCCGCCGAGGCGGCGCGATCAGGGGTCGAGGTGCTGCCGATGCAGGCTTTCCTGTTCAGCGTGCTGGAGCCGATCTTCCGCTCCACCCCGGAGTGCGAGGCCATCTACGCGCCCGGGCGGCGGCTCCTCGAGGCGGGGGACACGATCCGGCTCCCCGAGCTCGGCGACCTCCTGGAGCGGCTGGGCGCCGAGGGGCCCGGCTTCCTCTACGAGGGCGACGTGGCCGCGGCGGTGAGCGACTGGGTGCTCGCGCGCGGCGGGCTCCTGACCCGCGAGGACCTCACGAGCTACGAGGTGGTCGAGCGCGAGCCGGCCCGCGTGGCGTACCGCGGCCGCGAGGTGCTCACCAATCCCCCGCCCTCGTCCGGGGGCATCCTCGTGGCCGACGCCCTCGGAATCCTCGAGCGGCTAGAACGCCCCCACGGCGCGGCGGTGGTCGCCGAGGTGATCGCGTCCACCAACCGCGCACGCGACGCCGACTTCCTCGAGGGCCTCGGCAGCGACGGCTACCTGGAGCGCTTCCTGGCGGAGGAGGCGCTCGACTCGGTGGCCACCGAGGTGCGCACGCGGCTGGGGAGCACCACCCACGTGTCGGTGATGGACGCCGACGGCGCCTGCGCCACGGTCACCTGCTCGAACGGCTCGTGCTCGGGCGTGGTGGTGCCCGGCACTGGGATGCACCTCAACAACATGCTCGGCGAGGAGGACCTCAACCCGCTCGGCTTCCACCTAAACCCGCCCGGCGCCCGGGTGCCGAGCATGATGGCTCCCACGGTGGTCCTGCGCGACGGCCGGCCCGAGCTGGCACTCGGCTCCGCCGGGTCGAACCGCATCCGCTCCGCGATCCTCCAGACGGTGCTCGCCGTGGTGGACGGCGGCGCCCGCGCGGAGGAGGCCGTGGCCGCGCCGCGGGTCCACGTGGAGGGCCGCGAGCTGGACGCGGAACCCGGCATCGACCCCGAGGCGCTGGACCGGCTGGAGGAGCGCGGGTGGACGGTGCGCCGCTGGGCTGAGCGAAACCTGTTCTTCGGCGGTGTCCAGGCGGTCACGCGGGACCCGTCGACAGGCGAGCTCACCGGCGCGGGCGACCCGCGTCGCGGCGGGGCCGCCGTGGTGGTGCGCGACTAGTGACCTAGGGGCTGTAGGAGGGCGGGGCCTGGCTCGGCGCCGAGCCCCAGCGCGTGGGCGCGGCCCCCAGCCGGAAGCGCAGCCGCGCGCCGTCCGCCAGGCTCCGGTAGCGCAGCCATGGCCTGCGCCACGCCTTGCCGTCGAGGGCGAGCGCGCGGACGTAGGGGCGTCCGGGCGCGGCCCCCACGCCGTCGATGCGGAGCGTTCCGCGCGGCAGGCGGATCGTCACCTTCGGGAACAGCGGGCTGCCGAGTGCCAGCACGTCGGTGCCGGGCACGGCCGGGTAGATCCCGAGCGCACCGAAGACCCACCAGGCGCCCATCGTCCCGCCGTCGTCGTTGCCCTCCAGGCCGGCCGGGCCGGGCCCGTAGAGCTCGAGCAGCGCCCTTCGCACCACGGCCTGGGTGCGGTCGGGCCGGCCGAGCCAGTCGTAGAGCCACGGCACGCCCAGGTTCGGCTCATTGCTGAGGAACGCGTACTCGGAGCGTGGCCCGGCATTCAGCTCCGTGAAGAAGCGGTCGAGGCGCGCCAGCGCCGGGGCGCCGCCGCCCATCGAGGCGAACAGGCCGGCCGGATCGTGCGGCACGAGCCACGAGTACTGCGCGCCGCTGCCCTCCACGTAGCTGTCCTCGCCGGCAGGGGAGAAGCCCGGCATGAAGGCGCCGCCGGCCAGCCGCGGCTGGATCGTCCGGCTCGACGGGTTGACGAGCGTGCGCCACGTGCCCGCCCGCCGCGTGAACCGGGCTGCGATCGAGCGCTCGCCGCGGGCGAGGGCCAGCCTCGAGATGGCGAAGTCGGCGAGTGCGTACTCGAGCGTGGTGGCCGTGGATCCCCAGGGCCGTTCGCGATCGGTGAAGGTGTGCACGATCACGTCCACGCTGAGCTCGTGGGGTATGTAGCCGAGGCGCAGGTACTCCGCGAGCGCCTCGCGCTCGGTGTAGTCCCCGTTGGCCGTGTGGCAGGGCCGGTCCGCGCCGCGGACGAGCGCCCGAAGCGCCTGGCGGGCGTCGAAGCCCCGCGCGCCGAGCGCGAACGTGGAGGCGAGCATCGGCGCCGCCGGGTCGCCGACCATCACGTTGGTCTGCTGGTTGGCGTAGGGCCAGCGCGGCAGGCAGCCGCTCTGACGGGCGTCAGCCAGCATCGACGTGGCCACGTCGGCCGCGCGGCCAGGGAAGAGCATCGCCATGAGCTGCGTCTGGCCGCGATACACGTCCCAGCCCGAGATGTCGGCGTACTTGACGAACCCGCGGGCGCGGTGCACCCGCCCGTCCATGCCGCGGTAGCGCCCGTCGCGGTCCGAGAAGACGCTCGGCTCGAGCAGCGCGTGGTAGAGCGACGTGGCGAACACACGGCGGTCGCGCTTGCGCCCGCCGCTCACCCGCACACGGTCGAGCGTTCGCGTCCATGTGCGCCGAGTCCCGGCCCGCACGGCGGCGAAGCTGCGTCCGCGGCTCTCCGCGAGGTTGGCCCGGGCGCCGTCCACGCTCACGAACGAGATGCCCACCCGCGCCTCGACGGTTCGGCCGCGGCCGCCGAGCGTCACGTAGGCGCCCGCGCCCGCCCGGGCCGACACGCGTCTGGAGCCCGCTCGCAGATCCTCGCCGCTCCACGTGCCGTGGGCCGCGAAGCGCTGGCTGAAGCGCGCGCTGAAGTAGATCCGGTAGCCCGACGGCTGGCCGCAGAAGGCGCCGCTCTCCACCATCCCCGACACCTCGCGCCGGCGCGGGTCGATCGCGAGCCGCAGGGCGGTGTTCCTGTTGGTACTGCCCCCGGCGTTCAGGAGCACGCTCCTGCGCGCGCCACGCCGGAAGGTGAAGCGCGCGAGGCCGGTGCGCGTGGTGGCCGTGAGCTCGCTCTCGATGGCTCGCGGCGTGGCCGGGTCGAGCGTCAGGCGGTAGCGGCCGGGCGAGGCCTGCTCACGACGATGATCGATCGCCGGCGAGAAGTCGGGCAGGAGCCGGAGGCCGCCGTCGATCGGGGAGCGGGTGACCGGCAAGGTGGTGGGCAGGAGCGGCACGTCGCCGTAGAGCAGGCAGCCCGCGCCGCTGAAGTGGGTGAGCGAGAAGCCCCGGAGTCGCGTGTCGGCGTAGCTGTAGCTCGACAGGGTGCTCGCGCCGGGCGAGGTATCGGGGCTGAACGCGACCATCCCGAACGGGGTGGTGGCCCCGGGGAAGGTGTTGCCCGCCCCGCCGCCGGTGCCGAAGTCGGCGGCGCCCGGGAGCGTGCCCACGAAGGGGTTCACGTGGTCCACCAGCCCGCGGGCGGCGGCGGTGGGGGCCACGGCGCCGAGCAGCAGGGCGGCGGTGACGAGGCAGCGGGTGGTGGCGCGCACGGCCCGGCATCCTTCCAGGGCCGAGGGACGCGCGAGCCTCTAGCTGCTCATGCTGCCGTTGCCCTGCGAGCGCTCGGCCGCCTTCTCCACGAGCTTGATGCGCTCGAGCGCCGAGGCGAACAGCTGCTCCAGCTGCTCGAGGCGATCCTTCTCCGAGCGCTGCTCGAGGAGCGACTGCTTGGCGTCGGCCGCCACGTCGAGCGTGGCGGCCATCCCGTACGCATCGAGGTCGTCCAGGACGTCGGCCTCCGGACGCTCGTCCGTCACTCGCTCGACGAGGTCCGCGTAGCGCGCCCGGGCCGCGGCGGCAGCCTCCGGGTCGCCGTCCTCGAGATCGTCGAGCAGTTCGACGTCGCCCGCGGGGTAGGGCAGATCCTCGATCCTGCGGAGCAGGCGGAAGGGTGTGGTGCCCTCCACGAGGATGTTCATCCGGCCGTCCTCGAAGCGCTCGAGCACCCGGTCGATGCTCGCGCTGCACCCGATCTCCTTGAGCCCGTCGTCGGAGAGCCAGACGATCCCGAAGTCGGTGCCCGCCTCGAGGCACTGCCCGATCATCGTCCGGTAGCGGTCCTCGAAGATGTGCAGCGGAAGGCGCTCCTGCGGCAGCAGCACGAGGCCGAGCGGGAACAGCGGAAAGCTCTCGACCGTGTCGCTCATGTCCTGTCAGTGCTTAGGCTAGACGGGTGCCGCTCCGCGACGCACTGGCCCGGGTGGAGCCCTACCGACCGGCGCGCCCGATGGCGGAGCTTCAGGCGAGCCTGGGGCTCGAGCGGATCGTCAAGCTCTCGTCGAACGAGGGGGCCTTCGGTCCGCTGCCGGCGGCCGTGGCGGCGTTCGAGGCCGCCGTGGCCCACCTCAATCGCTACCCGGACGGCGGCGCGGTGCCGCTGCGCGAGGCGCTGGCGGAGCACCACGGCGTGCCGCCCGAGCAGGTGGTGCTGGGCAACGGGGCGGACGAGCTGATCCGCCTCTGCGCGGTGGCCACGCTGGATCCCGGCGACGCCGCGGCGTTCTCCTGGCCGTCGTTCCCGAGCTACGCCACGGCGGCGCGCTGCGGCGGCGCCGAGCCGATCGCGGTGCCGCTGGCGAGCCGCCATGCCGACCTCGACGGGCTGCTCGAGGCTGCCCGCCGGCCGCGCACGAAGCTCGTATACCTCGCCAACCCGAACAACCCGACGGGCGTATCGGTGAGCGCAGCCGAAGTCCGCAGCCTGATCGACCAGCTGCCCAATGCCATTTGCGTGCTGGACGAGGCCTACGCCGAATACGCCGACCCGGAGCCCGAGGGCCCGGCGCTGGTGCGCTCCGGAGCGCCGCGGCTGTGCGTGCTGCGCACCTTCTCCAAGGTCTACGGCCTGGCCGCCCTGCGCGTGGGCTACGCGCTCGCCTCTCCCGACGTGGCCGACGCCCTGGACCGCGTGCGCCCGATCTTCAACGTGAACCAGCCGGCCCAGGAGGCGGCGCTGGCGTCGCTCGGCGAGGTGGACGCGGTGGCTCTGCGGGTGGACCATGCCCGGCGCTCGCGCGAGCTGCTGCGCGAGACGCTCGCCGGCGCCGGCCTCGATCCCGAGCCGTCCCAGGCGAACTTCGTGTACGCGGACGTGCCGGACGGGAACGGCGCCGCCCTGGCCGGTCGCCTGCTGCGCGAGGAGGGGATGCTCGTGCGCGAGCTGCCCGGCTTCGGCGCGCCCGCCGGGATCCGCGTGACGGTGGGCACCGACGAGGAGAACAGCGAGTTCGCCGCGGCGCTCGGGCGCGTGATGAACAGCTCGCGGTAGGCCGGAACGCCCGCGGGCACGTACTCCTGGCGTGACCGCCCTCGTCTGGCTCACGCGCGACCTTCGCCTGCACGACCATCCCGCCCTGCGCGCCGCCCTCGACCGGCACGAGCGGGTGGTGCCGGTGTTCTGCTTCGACGATCGGCTGCTCGGCGGCCGCCATGCCTCCGGGTCACGCACGCAGTTCCTGATCGAGTGCCTGGACGAGCTGGGCAGCGCGATGGCCGAGCGCGGGGGAGGGCTGGTGCTGCGGCGCGGTCCGGCTGAGCGCGAGCTTCCCGCGCTCGCGGCGGAGCTGGGGGCGGAGGAGGTGCACCTGAGCGCGGACGTGAGCCCGTTCGCGAGGCGGCGGGCCGAGGCGGTGTCGCGGGCGCTGCGCGACCAGGGCGTGGAGGCCGTGTCCCACCCGGGCGTGGCCGTGGTGGACGACCCGGGCGAGCTGCGCACGCAGGCCGGCAAGCCCTACACGGTGTTCTCGCCCTTCCATCGCACCTGGCTCGAGGCGCCGCGCCGGGACGTGTACGCGGCGCCGCGGAAGCTTCCGGCCCTCCCGCGGGGCCTGGCCAAGGGCAGGGTGCCGTCGCTCGAGCAGCTGGGACTGGAGCAGCTGGTCGAGGAGCCGCCGCCCGGCGGCGAGTCGGCGGGCCGCAAGCGCCTCACGCGCTTTCTCGGCGACGACGTCCGCGCCTACGCGGACAACCACGACGCCCTCGCTCGCGACCGCACGTCGCGGCTCTCGCCCTACCTGCACCTCGGGTGCGTGTCCGCGCGCGAGGTGGAGGAGCGGCTGCCGGGCGGCACGGGAGCGGACGCGTTCCGGCGCCAGCTCTGCTGGCGCGACTTCCACCAACACGTGCTGCTGCACTTCCCGCGCAACGCGGTCTCCGAGTTCCAGGCGCGATATCGCGGCAGCATCTCGTGGAGCCACGCGCGCGGGCGCTTCGACGCCTGGTGCGAGGGGCGCACCGGCTTCCCGCTCGTGGACGCGGCCATGCGCCAGCTGCGCCGCGAGGGCTGGATGCACAACCGCGCGCGGCTCGTGGCGGGGTCGTTCCTGACCAAGGACCTGGGCATCGACTGGCGCTGGGGCGAGCGCTGGTTCATGCGGCTGCTGGTGGACGGCGACGAGGCCAACAACAACGGCAACTGGCAGTGGATCGCCTCGGTGGGCACCGATCCGGCACCGGCGTTTCGCCGGATCTACAACCCGGCGCGCCAGATGGAGCGTCACGACCCCGAGGGCCACTACGTGCGCCGCTACGTGCCCGAGCTGCGCGACGTGCCCGACGAGCACCTGGCCGAGCCCTGGCTGATGCCCGAGGACGTCCAGCGCGGGGCCGGATGCGTTGTGGGCGAGGACTACCCGGAGCCGATCGTGGACCACGCCGAGGCGCGCCGCGCGGCGCTCGAGCGCTACCGGGTCTGATCGCCCTAGACCGGCTCGAGCGGCACGTGGGGCGTCGGTGGCAGCTCCACGGAGATCGCGTCGCCCGGCCGGATCTCGCCGTCGGCCAACACGATCGCCATGACGCCGGTCTTGCGCACGAGCCGGCCCTGCTCGTCGCGGTCGAGCACCGCCTTCATCAGCCCCTTCTGGATGCCCTCGAGCTGAGAGCAGGGGTCGCGCAGGCCGGTCAGTTCGACCACCGCGGCGGCGCCGAGCGTCAGCCTCGTGCCCGCCGGGAGGGTGAGGAGCTCGATGCCCCTGGTGGTCACGTTCTCGCCCATCTCACCGGCCCCCACACGGAAGCCGCGCCGGCCGAGCTCGTCGTGCAGCTCCTCGTGGATGAGGTGGACCTGGCGGAGGTTCGGCGGTGGCATCGCGCCGTGCACATCGTCCTCCACCCCGATGCCGGCGAGCAGCCGGATCGAGTCCTGGTTCAGCTTGCTCACGTTGTGCTCGGCCCGGCGGCTCACGGCGGTCACAATCATGGGACTTCGCACCCTAGCTCCGGGTCCGGCAGGGCTCAAGCTTCGCCGCCGCGTGTCGATACAGGCCGCATGTCCATCGACGTCAAGAACGGTCAACCCGATAGCGAGGAGAGCACCCTGACGCTCGAGCTGACGCTGGACGAGGCGGAGGCCCTCAAGGCCTGGCTCCTCAAGCCGGCGGCGGATGGCAGCGCTGCCATCGACGACGCAGACGCGAAGTCGGTGATGGTGCAGCTGGGGTCCAAGCTCGACTACATCAGTGGTGTGACGCAGGTCCGCGACGAGCTGGAGGAGGCCGGTTTCGATACCGAAGACCTCAGCGACGAGCAGATCGCAGATCTGGGACGGCGCATCGCCGACACCCCGATCCGTCGCTATCAGGGCAAGCAGGACTAGACCTCCCCGCGCTCAGCGCCAGATACGGTCGCCGGATGGCGACCGTATCTTCCCGGGTCCCCTCGGGCCCGGCGCACGTGGCGGTCGTCTCGTTCCTCGCTGCCCGCGCCGCCCCCACGGGCGGCTTCTGGGTGGCGCTCGCCGGCGGCGTGGCGGTCGCGCGCGTGGCGGAGCGGCGCGGAGCGCGGCAGGGCTTCGGCGCGAGCATCGCCGCGATGCTCGAGACCGTGGCAATCATCGGGCCGGCGCGCTTCGGCGTGCCGCTCACACAGGCCATCACCGCACCGATCCTCGGGCGGCTGCACGCGCGTGGCGCCGGGCGGGTCGCGCAGTTCGCCGCCTGTGTGGTCATCAGGCTGATCCACAACGCGGCCACCACGGCGTTCTTCATATGGGTGATCGCGGGCGGGCTCGACGCATATGCCGGCACCTACGATGCACTCGCCCGTCGGCTGGGCTTCGAGGTGGGCACCGAGGACGCGCTCGTGGTGACCGCGATCGGGCTGCTGGCCTGGGCGGCGTTCGCCACCACCGTGCAGGTGCTGGTGTACGCGCGCGGCCTGAACGCCTGGGATGAGCTGGAGGCCAAGGCGCCGGACCAGGCCGTCGAGGAGCCGGAACCGGCGGCGCGGGCGCACCGAGGGCGCTTCGACCCGCGCGCGGTGTCGTTGGCGGCGGCGCTGGCGTTCGTGGTCCTGCTGGCCAGCACCGAGTGGGCGGTGCTGTTCGCGGTATCGGTCTTCCTGGCGGTGGCCTGGCCCCTATCGCGGCCGGACAACTCGGTGCTTCCCACCGGGCTCGCCTTCTGCGCGGTGCTGGGCGGCGGCGCACTGCTCTTCGGCCTGGGCGGCGGGCTCGGCCTGGACACCACGCTCAGGCGGGCGCTGCGCGCCACCCTGCTCGTGCTGGTGGCCACCTGGATGCGCGCGGCGGCCGGCTCTGAGGGCCTGCGGGACGTGGGAAGGCGGATGCTCGGCAAGCTGCGGCGCGTGCCGGCCATGAAGGAGGCGGCCCAGGTGCTCGACACGCTGGGACCGGAGAGCCGCCTGGCCGCGGCGGCGCGCACGCTGGCGGCCTCGCTGCGCGACGTGCCGCACCAGCCGGTGCCCTTCCTGGACGCGGTGCTCGGGTGGGTGGTGAGGGAGTCCCGCCGGGTGGGGGCTATGCCCTCTAAGCCGTGAGCGGCGCCCGGCCCGAGATCAGCAGGTTGTAGAACATCGCCGCCGGCAGGCGCGGCTCCAGCAGCGAGCGGTCGAGCGCCTGGAGCAGGAGGTAGCCGCGGTAGGCGTACATGCGCCAGGCGTAGGGGATCTCGTCGGGCGCGGCGGTGGCCTCGAGTGCGCGGTTGGCCCAGCCGAAGAGGCTGGCGGCCAGCTCCTCCCCGCTCACCCGCACCTCCTCGAGCCCGGCGCCGCGCGCGTGCGCCGACAGAGCGGCCGGGGTGAAGGCGTGCACGTCCACCACGTGCTCGAGCAGGTCCTCCTCGCGGGCCGTGCCGCTGTGCCCGTTCGGGCGCGGGCCGGCGCCCATCAGCGCCCGCCACAGCGGCGCGACGGCGTGTGCGCCGCGCTTCGGCAGCTCGGCCAGCCTGTCCCCGTAGTAGGAGGGCTCGCCGCAGAACGCCACCACGCCGCCGGGACGCAGCACGCGCCGGAACTCGCGGAAGGCGGCGTCCAGGTCCGGAAGGTGGTGGAGCACGGCGTGACCGACCACCAGGTCGAAGGAGGCGTCCTCGAAGGGCAGCGCCGACGCCTCGCAGGCCGCGGTCTCCACCTCCACGCCCAGCCCGGCCGCGGTGGTCGAGAGCACCTCGAGCATGCCGGGCGAGATGTCGGTGGCCACCGCCTCGCTCACCACGCCGGAACGGACCAGGTTGATGATGAAGTAGCCGGTGCCGGCTCCGATCTCGAGCGCCCGCTCGAAGCGCGGAGGCTCGGACCCGAGCGCCTTGCGCAGCTTGCCGAGCACCTGGCGCTCGCCCTCGGCGTCGTACGCGATCCCCCACTTGGAGTCGTAGCCGGCGGCCGCCAGGTCGTGGTAGCGGACGTTGGCGTCGCGGATCTGGTCGCCTGCTTCCATGCGGGCGGGAAGCCTACGCCAACGAACCGGCGGGCCGACCCACCTTTTGCGGAAGCACCCGGCTTGGCCGGGTGCGCACCGAGGTACATAAACTCAGGCGTCTGTGAGCGAAGCGACCGTCCAGCGGGACCAGCCCGCGGGCGTCCCGCCGCTGGCCCTGACCGGCGAGCGCACGATGCCCGATGTGCCGGCCGAGAACTACTGGTACCGGCGCCACCTCGCCGTGTACGAGTGGATCGCTGACCGCTGCGCGGGCCTCGACGTGGTGGACATGGCCTGCGGTGAGGGCTACGGCACCGATGTGCTGGGGCGCCGCGCCCGCACCGTGACCGGGGTGGATGCCAACCCCGAGGCCCACGAGCACGCCCGGCTCAAGTACACGCGCCCCGGACTCAGCTTCGAGCGCGACCTGGTGGAGAGCTACCGCAAGGAGTGCGACGCGGTGGTGTTCCTCCAGACGATCGAGCACGTGGAGCGCCCGGAGGACGTGCTGCGCCACTTCCAGTCGCTCCTGCGCCCGGGTGGCGCCGCCTTCGTGTCCACGCCGAACCTGCTCACGCTGGCTCCGCCGGGCGCCGACAAGTCGGACAACCCGTGGCACCTGCGGGAGTACCGTGCCGAGGAGTTCCGGGCGCTGTGCGCGTCGGTGTTCGACAGCTTCGAGATGTACGGCCTCTTCCACGCGCGCAAGCTCCGCGTCCACGAGCTGGCGCTGCGCGGGGGCTGGGACCGCGTGCACGCCGCTCTGGGGATCACGAAGCCCTTCTACGACCGCTTCACGCCCGCGATCGCCACCAGCGACTTCGCGCTTCGCACCGGGCACCTCGAGCGGGCGCTCGACTTCGTGGCAGTGCTGCGCCGCCCGGGATGAGCGAACGCCGCGGGGCGCTCGCGCTCGTTCTTCACACCCACATGCCCTACGTGGAGGGCTTCGGCACGTGGCCGTTCGGGGAGGAGTGGCTCTGGGAGGCCGTGGCGTGCGTGTACCTGCCGCTGCTCGACCTGCTCGACGGCGCGCCGGTCACGATCGGCCTCACGCCGGTGCTCTGCGACCAGCTCGAGGCCATGCGCGGCGAGCCGGGCGACCGCTACCTGCGCTTCCTGAACGACGTGCGCGCGCAGGTGCACGCCGAGGACTCGGTGGGACTCGAGAGCGGCGGCGAGCCCGTGCTCGCGGCGGAGGTGCGCCGCGCCGCGTGCGACTACGAGCGTGCCGCCGAGAGCTTTGCCCGGCGCGACCGCGATCTCCTCGGCGCCTTCGGCGCCCTCGAAGGGGTGGAGCTCTGGACCTCGTCGGCCACCCATGCCGTGCTGCCGCTGCTGGCCACCGACGCCGGCCTGGGGCTCCAGCTGGGCACCGGGATCGCGTCGCACCGGCGTCGGTTCGGCGGCTGGAGCGGCGGGCTCTGGCTGCCCGAGTGCGCATACGCGCCCGGGCTCGAGGACGCCCTGGTCGAGCACGGCGTGCGCCGCTTCTGCGTGGACCAGACCGCGGCCCACGGGCTGGGCGCGCCCGAGCAGCTCGAGCCGGTGGCGCTCGACTCGGGGCCGGTGGCCGTGCCGGTGGACTGGCAGACGGTGGAGCTCGTGTGGAACGAGCGCGACGGCTACCCGGGGCACGCCACCTACCGCGACTACCACCGGCGCACGATTCACGACCTGCGTCCTTGGGCCAACTCGGGCGAGCCGTACGACCGCGAGGCGGCGCTTGGGCTCGCCCGCAGCCACGCGCGCGACTTCCTCCGCCACGTGGCGAAGCGGGCCGAGGGCGGCGGCCTCGTGTGCTGCGCGCTCGACACCGAGCTGCTCGGCCACTGGTGGTACGAGGGGCCCGAGTGGCTCGCCGCCGTGATCGATCAGGCCGAGGAGGAGGGGGTGGAGCTCGTGACCGTCGCCGAGGGAGTCGAGCGCACGCCGGCGGCCCGCCGCGCGCTCGAGCCCTCGACCTGGGGGGCGGGCAAGGACCTGTCGACCTGGGACGCCCACGGGGTGGCGGAGCTGGCCTTCGGCGCCCGCCATGCCGAGCTGCGCACCGTGGCCGCGGCAGCCAACGGGGCGGGGGCGAGCCCGGCCCTCCAGCGGGCGGCGCGCGAGCTGCTGGCGCTCCAGGCGAGCGACTGGGCGTTCATGAGCACCCGCCACCTGGCCGCGGACTACCCGCAGGTGCGCACCGCCGCGCACCGCGCGGCCCACGACGCGGCCCTGGCCGCTCTGACAGACTCCGCGGCCGTGCCGGAGCCAGCGCTGCGCAGCCTTGCCCCGGACCTCGACCTCGCTCCCCTCACCAGCTCGTAACGGAATGCGCGCCCTGATCCTCTCCTGGGAGTACCCGCCCCTGATCGAGGGCGGCTTGGCGCGCCACGTTCGCAAGCTGGCCGAGAACCTCGTGGCCCAGGACGTTGAGGTCCACGTGCTGGCACGCGGCCGCGAGGAGTCGCCGGCGGAGCAGGAGATGGACGGCGTGATGGTCCACCGGGTGCTGGAGCCCGAGCGGCCGCGCGAGCTCGGCGAGTTCGTCACCTGGATCGAGCGGATGAACGCGGACATGCTCGCCGTGGGGGTGGAGGTGGGCGACCGCTACGACTTCGACGTCGTGCACGGGCACGACTGGCTCGTGGCCTCCGCGGGCGACCACCTGGCCAACCGCTTCCGCGCGCCGTTCGTGGTCACGATCCACGCCACCGAGTACGGCCGCCACCAGGGCTGGGTGGACAAGCACCCGCAGTCGTACATCCACGGCGTGGAGCGCTGGATGGCCAACCGCGCCGAGCGCGTGATCACCTGCTCCGCCTACATGCGCGAGCACGTGGCGGACATCTACGGGCTGGAGGAGTCGCGCATCACGGTGATCCCGAACGGGATCGACCCCTCGGAGCTCGTGCCGGTGGACGACCTGGATGCGCTGAGGGCCCGCTTCGCGGAGCCCGACGAGCGGCTGGTGCTGCTCGTGGGCCGGCTGGTCTACGAGAAGGGCTTCCAGCTGGCGCTGGAGGCGCTGCCCGGCCTGATCGAGCGGCTCGGGAACGTGCGCTTCATCGTGGCCGGCTCAGGCACGGCCGAGCAGGAGCTGCGCCAGCAGGCCAAGGAGCTCGGGCTCGACGAGTACGGCACTTTCCTCGGCTGGATCGGCGACGACGTGCTCCATTCGCTCTACCGGATCGCGGACCTGACCGTGGTGCCTTCGATCTACGAGCCGTTCGGGCTGGTGGCGCTGGAGGCGATGGCCTCGGGCTGCCCCTGCCTCGTGGCCGACACCGGCGGGCTGCGCGAGGTGGTGCCGAACGAGGACGTGGGCCTTCGCTTCCGCTCGCGCGACCCCCACTCGCTCGGCCAGATGGCCGAGCGGCTGCTCACCGACGAGCAGCTGCGCGACCGGCTCGTGGCCGAGGCGTCCGAGCACGTGCTGAGCTTCGACTGGGCCGACGTGGCCCGCCAGGTGGCCGAGGTCTACGAGGAGGTCTCGTCGCCCCGGCCGGCCACGAGGCGCAGCGGGTAGCGCACGAAGATCGAGCTCACCCAGAGCACCATCGACAGGGTGGTGGAGATGTACGCCACCGGGATCGACACGAAGAAGATGGCGGAGAAGGTGAGCCCGAGCCGGCTCCCGAACGGGTGCACGAGGTGCTCGCCGTGGTGGGCCACGAAGGCCCTGCGCCGCGTGTAGACGGCCATCGTCCAGTTGGTGAGCGACGCCAGGCCGATCGTCGCGCCGAACACGGCGGCCGCCTCAGGCACCTCCGAGTAGTCGCTCAGGAGGTTGGTCGAGAACGGGACCAGGGCGATCAGAGCCAGGAACAGGAGGTTCATCGCCATCAGCGGCCCGTCGAAGCGCTGGACCGCCTCGAACAGACGGTGGTGGACGACCCAGAACCGTCCCACGAGCGCGAACGAGAGCGCGTAGGCGGCGAGCGGCGTGACCAGGTCGTCGAGGCTCGAGGCCAGCTGGTCGTCGGGGACCGTGGGAACCTCGATGTTCAGGACCAGCAGCGTGATCGCCACCGCCATGACGCCGTCGGTGAACGCCGTGATGCGCGTGGGATCGGAGCGCTCCACCGGACGGAGCTAAGCCAGGGGTCCGGATGGATTGGGGAGCTACCCGGCCAGCGCGTCCACGGCCAGCGCCCCGTGCTCGTGCACCAGCACCGGGTTGAGCTCGATCAGCCCGAGCCCCTCCGCGAGCAGCAGGTCTCCCACGGCGGCGCCCAGGCGGGCGGCGGCGGCCAGGTCGAGCGGCGTGCCGCCGCGGGCGCCCGTGAGGATGCTGGCCCCCCGCAGCGAGCGCAGTCCGCGCTCCACTCGCTCCGGCGTGGCGGGCAGCGGGATCACCGCCACGTCGTCGTGGATCTCGGTCCACACCCCGCCCAGGCCCACCACCAGCGCGGGCACCACGGCGTCGCGCCGGGCGGACACGAGCAGCTCCAGTCCGGGCGCCGCCATCTGCTCCACGAGCACGGCGGCGCTGTCGATCCCGAGTGCCAGCAGGCGACGGTAGGCCGCGCGCACGTCCTCCGGGCTGCGCAGGTCGAGCGCGAGGGCGCGCAGCTCGCTCTTGTGCATCAGGGTGGGGGACGAGAGCTTCAGCACGAGCGCGGGGCCGAGCTCGTCCATCGCGCCCGCGGCGTCCTCCTCCCCGGTGGCCAGGCGGCCCTCCACCACCGGCACGCCGGCCGAGCGCAACAGCTCCTTGGCCTCGTGCTCGGCGAGCGGGCTCCGCCCGTTCGCCCCGGTTGCAGCGGCCGCGGCGATGCCGCGCAGGCGCGCCGGGTCGGCCGGCGGGGTGCGGAGCGCGGTCGCGCACACGAGTCCGGTGCGCAGGCCGGCGATTGCGGGTATCCCGGCGTCGGCGAAGCGCGCGGCGGCTTCGTCGTCCAGGAGCTCGGGGAGGGTGGAGGAGACCATCACAGGCACCGGGCTCGCGGCCGCGCCGGCGTGGATGCCCTCGCGCACCGCGGCCCACGACTCGGCCGCCGCGCCCTCGATTCCAATGGGCTGGTCATAGAGCACCAGCACCTGCTCGACCGCCTCGTCCGTGGCCACGGTGGCCACGATGTCGCGCAGGGTTTCCACCTCGCCCCAGATCAGCGCCGTGTAGTCGAGCGGGTTGCCGACCGTGGCGGCGTCGGGCAGCAGCTCGCGCAGCCGCGTGGAGGTGGCCGCGCCCAGCGGAGGAAGGTCGAGGCCGTTGCGCGCGCAGTAGTCGGCAGCCAGGGCGGAGTCGCCGCCGGAGCAGGTGAGCACCGCCAGGCCGCCGCCGACCGCGGTCCGGGGCCGGGCCTCGGGCACGGCCTGCGCCTTCGCAAGCTCGAGCAGCTCGTGCACGTCCTCGGCCCAGGCGGCCCCCGCCTCCTCCACGAGCGCGCGGAACACGCGCTGGTCCCCGGCCACGGCGCCGGTGTGCGCCGCCGCCGCGAGCGCGCCCGCCGGTGAGGAGCCGACCTTGAGCACCGAGACGCCCACGCCGCGCTCCGCGCAGTCGGCCAGCGCCAGGGCCAGCCGGGCGCCGTGGCCGTCGGCCTCGAGGTAGACGGCGATCGAGCCCACGCCCTCCTCACGGGCGAGCTGGGCGATCCAGTCGGCCGGGTCGAGCGCGGCCGAGTTGCCGCACGAGATCACGGTGTGCAGGCGCAGCCCGCGGCGCGTGGCCAGCGTGTTCACGGCCACGTTGCCGCTCTGCGACACGAGCGCCACCCGTCCGGGCTCGAGCGGGCTCAGGGCATCGCCCCACAGCGCCACGCGCTCGTGCAGAGCCACGATGCCGTTCCCGTTGGGGCCGCACAGGGGCAGCTCGTGGCGGCGCGCGGCCTCCGTGAGGTCGCGCTCCATCGCGGCGCCCTGGGCGATCTCGCCGAAGCCGGCGCCGTAGACCACCGCGCCGCCGCAACCGATCGCGCCGGCCTCGTCCACCACCGCCGCCACGCCCGGGGCGGGGATGGCCACCACCACCGCGTCGGGCGGCTCGGGCAGGTCGGACAGCGACGGGAAGCAGGGCACGCCGTGCGCCTCCTCGCGTCCCGGGTTCACTCCCCAGACGGTGCCGGGGTAGCCGAGCCTGGCCAGGTTGAGCAGCGTCTCGCCGGAGTACGACCCCTCGCGGTCGTTGGCCCCGACGACCGCGATCGTCTTCGGGTGGAGCAGACGCTCCACTAGTGCAGGGTGCGCTCCACGCCGCGGCGCTCCAGCGCGCGCGCCACGATCAGGCGCTGGATCTCGCTGGTGCCCTCCCAGATGCGGTCCACGCGAAGCTCACGGTTGAAGCGCTCGGCCACGTTGGTGCGCATGTAGCCGCGCCCGCCGAAGATCTGCACGGCGCGGTCGGCGCAGCGGCAGGCCGCCTCGCTCACGAACAGCTTGGCCATCGAGGCCTTGGCGTGCACCACCTTCGGGTCGGCGCCCGCGTCGACCAGCCGCGCCACCTCGAGGGTGAGCAGCCGCCCGGCCGCCGCGTCGGCGGCCGAGTCGGCCAGCGGGAACGACACGCCCTGGTAGTCGATCAGCCGGTTCCCGCCCTGCTCACGCTCGATCGCCCAGGCGGTGGCCTCCTCGATCAGGCGCCACATCGAGCCCACGCCGCGGGCCGCGATGCCGAGCCGCTCCTCGGTGAACCAGGCGCGCTGGAGGTCGTCGCCGCCGCCCACGCCGCCGATCACGGCGTCCTCGGGCACCTCGACACCGGTGAACCGGATCGCGGGGTGGCCGTGCGGGTAGGTGTGCGTGAAGGGCGGGTCGTCGACGATCTCGATGCCGTCCGCGCCGGCGTCGATGAGGAACAGCGTGGGCTCCTCGCGGCCGTCCACGAGCGCCTTCGCCATGACGATGTAGACCTTCGCGATGTCGCCGTAGGTCACGAACCACTTCTCACCGTCGATGACCCAGCCGGAGTCGGTCTTCTTCGCTGTGGTCTTGATGCGGGAGGGGTCGGAGCCGGCGTCGGCCTCGGTGACGGCGTAGGCGTCGTGGAGCTCGCCCCGCAGCGCCGGACGCAGGTAGCGGTCGATCTGCTCCGGCGTTCCGTTCGCCAGGACGTTGTAGGCGCCGGGCATGTGCCAGGAGAGCGCGTTCGTCGAACGCCCGAGCTGCTCCTCGACGAGGAACCACTCCGTCTTCGTCCAGCCCTGGCCGCCGTACTCCTGGGCGTGGAGGCCGCCGGAGAGCCCCAACTCGATCGACTCGCTCTTGATGCGCTCGTGCAGCTCGTCGGGGATGTGGCCGCCGGCGCGCTCGGCCAGCTCTTCGTTGGGGATCAGGACCTCGTCCACGAAGCGCCGCGCCCGTGCCTGCAGGTCGAGCTGCTCTGGCGTGAAGTCCGCGGCGGTGGTGAGGGCCGGGGCGGCGGCGGTGCTGATCGTCATGCGGGTCCCTTTCGTCCTGGCAGTCCGAGCTTGAGGTTGTCGTGGTTGTCGATCACGTCGAGCACGAGAGCGCGTGCGG
This sequence comes from uncultured Thermoleophilaceae bacterium, assembly GCA_963764665.1. GTDB lineage: Bacteria > Actinomycetota > Thermoleophilia > Solirubrobacterales > Thermoleophilaceae > JACVRW01. The sequence continues at coordinate 127,350 of CAVXTL010000011.1, forward strand.
CCTCGAGCTCAGTCGTCGCGGGGGCGTCGCGTGCCAGCGCACCCGCCTCCTGCAGATATGCGGCCCATGCGCGCCGGCTTCCGCGGGTCACGAGGCGCTCCGCACGGGTGCGCTCCACCTCCACCGCGGCGGCGCTGGGGATGCCGCCGGCACGGAGCGCGGCGACTGCCTCGGGCAGCTCGCGCTCGGGTTCCGGGGTGATGGAAAGCCATGCGTGGCGGGCGCCGAACTGACCCACGGGGGCATGTTATCATGCGACTGATCACAAAGTCAGGAGTGGTGTGGTGGCGACGGTAGAGCGGAATTCCAGGAGTGCTGCGCTTCCCGCACGCCTGTACCGCGACCCCGAGGTGCTCGAGCTCGAGCGCGAGCGGATCTTCGAGCGGACCTGGCAACTGGCCGCGCACGTCTCGCAGCTGCCCGGCCCGGGCACCTACCTGACGACGAAGGCGGGCACCCAGCCCGTGCTCGTGCTGCGCGACGAGGACGGCGAGCTGCGCGCCTTCCGCAACGTCTGCCGGCACCGCGGCTCGCGGCTCCTGGCCGGGTCGGGGGAGTGCGGCAAGGCGATCCGCTGCCTCTACCACGGCTGGACCTATCGCCTGGACGGCGCGCTGATCGGCGTGCCCGAGGCGCGCAGCATCCCCGGCCTCGACAAGTCGGCGCTGGGGCTCTTCCCGGTGCGGGTGGAAACGGTGGCGGGGCTGATCTTCGTGAACCTCGACCCGCACGCCACCCCCCTGGCGGAGCAGGTGGCCGGGCTCCCCGAGCGCATGGCTCCCTACGAGATCGAGAAGCTCGAGCAGCACACCCCCTACGACGGGACCCAGCCGGCCAACTGGAAGATCGCGGCCGACAACTACCTCGAGGGCTACCACGTGCCGATCGCCCACCCCGGGCTCATGCGGCTCCTGGACTACAAGCACTACGACGTGGAGGTGCACGACAACTGGGTCTGGTTCGAGGCGCCGCTACGCGACAAGCCGTCGGGCAACCTGATGGAGCGGACGTACCAGCGCCTGGTCTCGCCGATGCCCGGCCTCGGCGAGGCGGACCGGCGCGTCTGGCGCTTCGTGTTCATCTATCCGAACACCGCCATCGACCTCTATCCCGACCTCGTCTGGACCTGGAAGATCGACGCCGACGACGCGGTCACCACCCGCGACACAGCCCACCTCTACCGCCACCCGGACGCATCGCTGCGCACGCGGCTGGCGCAGCGTGTGAACTACAAGGTGAACAAGGTCGTCGGCGACGAGGACTTCGACCTCGTCCAGAACGTGCAGGAGGGGATCCAGACGCGCGGTTGGGAGCCCGGGCCGCTGTCCGGCCGCGAGGCCGCGGTGGCCTGGTTCGCGGACCGCATCCGGGCGGACCTGGGTGACGACGCATGAGCGCGTCCACCGCAGAGCCGACCCTCGGCGCACGTGAGCGCATCCTCGCCGCGGCGGTCGAGCGCATCGCGAGCGACGGAATCGACGACGTGCGCATCGCTCGCATAGCGATGGACGCAGGGGTGTCGACCTCGCTGGTGCACTACCACTTCGAGACGCGCGACGCCCTGCTCGAGCAGGCGCTCGAGTACTCGTTCGAGCTGGCCGGCGACGGGCGCATCGGGGACAGCGACGACGAGGCGCCCAACCACTCGCGGCGCCTGGCCGCGATGGTGGACCAGTGCCTGCCCTACCCGGGCGCGCTCGAACGCGACTGGATCCTGTGGGTGGAGCTGTGGCTGCGCGCGGTGCGCCGTCCGCAGCTGCGCCCCACGGCGGAGCGCCTCTACGCGCGCATGCACGTGTGGTTCGCGGAGGCGATCGCGGCCGGGGTCGAGGCCGGCGAGTTCCGAGCGGATGCCGACCCGGGCCGCACCGCGGACCGGGTGCTCGCGATGTGCGACGGCTTCGGCGTGCGCGCCCTGCTGACGGAGCTCTCGCTCGACCGCGCGCGGGCCGAGGTCTGGGCGTTCCTCGTGCAGGAGCTGGGGGTTGACCCGCGCATGCCCGCCGATTAGGTTTTCTGAATCCCCGTTCAACTTACCCTCATCGCCTGGCCCCGCCGATGAGTCCGCGCCCGCGTCTCGACCACGTCCGGCGGCCCGAGCTGCTCGAAGCCGCGGCAGCGGTGATCCGCGAGCGCGGTCTGGAGAACGCGCGAGTGGCCGACGTGGCGGAGCGCGCCGGTACCAGCGCGCCGTCGGTGCTCTACTACTTCGCCTCCAAGGCGGAGCTGCTGAAGGAGGCGCTCACGTCGGCGGAGGAGCGCTTCTACGAGCAGCTCGACCGCGAGCTCGCCGACATGGACAGCGCGCGCGACCGGATGGTCGAAGTGGTGCACTCCGGAGTAGGCGAGGGCGACTACGACGCCTCGCTCTGGATCGACCTGTGGGCCAGGGCGCTGCGCGACCAGGAGCTGGCCGGGACCCGCGCCGAGCTGGACCAGCGATGGCGGCGGACCATCGCGGACATCGTGCGCTACGGGCAGGGCCGCGGCGAGTTCGGCGCGGTCGATTCGGAGGAGTTCGCGGTGCTGCTGGCGTCGTTGATGGACGGACTGTCGGTGCAGACCGCCCTGCGCGACCGTCAGGTGACGCCGGAGCTCTCGCGGGAGCTGAGTCTTCGCTTCGCCGAGCGCGAGCTGGGTTGCGAGCTGCGGACAGAGGCGGCATGACGATCTACATGGAGGTGACCGGGTGCTGAGGAGTGAATTGAACCGGCGCGAGCTCTTGCGCGGAGGCGCTGGGCTGGCCATGACCGTGGGGCTGGCCGGCTGCGGCGTGGGCAACTCGGGTGGCTCGAAGGAGGAGACGGAGAAGCCGATCGCCAAGAAGATCGACGGCGACCTGGTCTACTTCAACTGGGCGGAGTACATCGACCCGGCACTGCTGAAGGGCTTCGAGAAGCGCTACGGCGTGAAGGTGCGCGAGTCCAACTTCGACTCGATGCCGGCGATGATGGCCAAGCTCCGCGCCGGGATCAGCTACGACGTGATCTTCCCGAGCGCCGAGTTCACCGATCGCCTGATCACGGGCAACCAGCTCCGCAAGATCGACCGCGACAAGCTAAAGAACGTGGACTCCGTGTACGCCACGTTCGAGGAGCCCTGGTACGACAGTGGGTCCGAGCACACCACGCCGTACACGATGTACGCCACCGGTCTCGGCTATCGCGCCGACAAGGTGACCGGCATGACCGGCTCGTGGAAGGACCTCGGCGATGCCGACAGCGGCGGGCGGAGCTTCATGCTCGACGACTTCCAGGAGGGCATCGGCATGGCCAACCTGGTGAACGGCTTCGAGCTGAACACGACCGACGAGGACGAGCTCGAGCAGTCGAAGGACTACCTCGTGGACCTGAAGCCGAAGCTCCGGGCGATCTCGAGCGACCCGATCACCAACATGGCGAGCGGCAGCGCGTGGGTCCACCATCTCTGGAACGGGGACATCGTGAACATCCGCAACCAGGTGAAGAACCCGGAGGACTTCAAGTTCCAGAAGAACGACGAGGGCATCCCGGTCGGCAGTGACACCTTCGCGATCCCCGTGAACGCGGAGCATCCCGGCACGGCGCTGCTGTTCATCGAGTACATGCTGGAGCCTGAGAACGCAGCTAGGAACGTGGAGTACGTGGGCTACCCGATGCCCTACGAGGGAGGCGCCTCGGAGGCCTTCCAGGGGCTCGTGAAGGACGACCCCGCGATCGAGGTGACGGTGGAGGACCTCGAGAACGGACAGGAGTTCGAGAACCTGAAGGGCGAGGGGCGGCGCGCGTGGGATCGAACGTGGACCGAGGTCAAGGCCTCCTAGGACCTGCGTGAGCGAGCGGCGCTTCGCCACCAGCTTCCTGCTCCCGGGCGGGCTCTGGCTGCTGCTGCTGTTCCTGGTCCCGCTCGGGATCCTGCTCGCGATCTCGTTCGGCACCACCGACGACCTCGGCAACGCGATCTACGGGTGGTACCCGGAGAACTACTCGCGCGTGTTCGACTCGATCTACCTGCCGGTGCTGGCGCGCTCGGTCGGGTTCGCGCTCGCGACGGTGGTCCTTTGCCTGCTGATCGGCTACCCGGTGGCGTACTACATCGCCGTGTTCGGCGGCCGCTGGAAGCACGTGCTCGTGGCGCTCGTGGTGCTGCCGTTCTTCGTGAACTACCTCGTGCGCACCTACGCATGGATCGCGATGCTCGGCGACGAGGGGCTCGTGAACGGGGCGCTCGATACCGAGATCCGCTTCCTGAACACGCCCTACGCCGTGATCGGCGGCCTCGTCTACGGCTACCTCGCGTTCATGCTGCTGCCGATCTACGCGGCGCTGGACCGCATGGACCCCTCGCTGATCGAGGCGGGCAAGGACCTGTACGGGTCGCGCTGGCAGACGTTCAGGCACGTCACGCTCCCGCACACCTTCCAGGGCGTGCTGGCCGGCACCGTGCTGGTGTTCCTGCCCGCGGTCGGGGACTTCGTGAGCGCGCAGCTGCTCGGCGGACCCGACGAGTACATGGTGGGCAACCTGATCCAGCAGCAGTTCTTCGCCGCCGAGGACTGGCCGTTCGGCGCCGCGCTCACCGTGGTGATGATGCTCTTCCTGCTGGTCTGGATGATCATGTACCTGCGCGCCGCGGCGCGCGAGGCGGCGGTGGCATGAGCGTGGAGGCGGCACCGGCCCCGGCCGCGCCGGCGCCCCGGCGGCGGCGCGTCAAGAAGTTCGACCGCCCGCGCTTCCTGCGCGTCTTCACAGCTGTCTTCTACGTCTTCCTCTTCGCGCCGATCGTGCTGGTCGTGCTGTTCTCGTTCAACTCGACGCGGTCGCTCCAGAACTTCGAGGGATTCAGCCTGCGCTGGTACGAGCGCTTCTTCGAGTCGGAGTCGCTGCGCGACTCGCTGATCGCGAGCGTGGAGATCGCGCTCATCACGATGGTCGTCGCCACGATCCTCGGCACGATGCTCGCCTACGGGCTCGTGCGCGCGCGCACCCGCTGGAGCGGCACGGCCAACGTGCTGATGCTCGTGCCGTTGGTCACCCCGGAGATCGTGGCCGGCGCATCGGCGCTGCTGCTGTTCACCCAGATCGGCCTGCAGCTCTCGCTCACCACGATCGTGCTGGGCCACATCACCTTCTCGATCTCGTACGTGACGGTGGTGGTGCGCGGGCGCCTGGCCTCGCTCGGGCCGGAGGTGGAGAACGCGGCGCTGGACCTCGGGGCCACCCGCCTCCAGACGTTCCGGCTGGTGACGCTGCCCGAGCTGTGGCCGGCGATCCTCGCGGCGGGCCTGCTCGTGTTCGCGCTCAGCTTCGACGACTTCGTGATGTCGTTCTTCACCACCGGCGAGTCGCCGCAGCCCCTGCCGGTGCGGATCTGGTCGGCCATCCGCTTCGGGGTGACACCGACCATCAACGCGATCGGCTCGTTCATGCTCGCCGTGTCGATGCTGGCGATCGGGCTGGCGTTGCTGCTGCCGCGCCTGCTGGGCCGCCGCGAGAGCGGGCTCGGGGTACTCATCGGAAGGGAGGGGGCATGAGCGACGCCACCGATGCGGCCATTCGGTTCGCGGGCGTGACCAAGCGGTTCGGGGAGGCCACGGCCGTGCGGGACCTCAACCTCGAGATCGAGAACGGCGAGTTCTTCTCGCTGCTCGGCCCCTCGGGCTGCGGCAAGACCACGACCCTGCGGATGGTCGCCGGGTTCGAGCAGCCCACCGAGGGGAGCATCTTCCTCGAGGGGAACCCCGTGGAGAACGTGCCCCCGTACAAGCGCAACGTGAACACGGTCTTCCAGAGCTACGCGCTCTTCGAGCATCTCGACGTGGCCGACAACATCGCCTTCGGGCTCAAGCGCCGCAAGGTGGATGCGGCCGAGATCCGCACCCGCGTGGGCGAGGCCGTGGAGCTGGTCCAGCTACAGGGCCGCGAGAGCGCCCGGCCGCGCGAGCTCTCCGGCGGTCAGAAGCAGCGCGTGGCGCTGGCCCGGGCGCTGGTCAACCGGCCGGCCGTGCTGCTGCTCGACGAGCCGCTGGGCGCGCTCGACCTCAAGCTCCGCAAGCAGATGCAGGTGGAGCTCAAGGGCATCCAGCGCGAGGTGGGCATCACGTTCCTGTACGTGACCCACGACCAGGAGGAGGCCCTCGCGATGTCCGACCGCATCGCGGTCATGTCCGAGGGCGTGGTGCAGCAGTGCGGTGTGCCGGAGGAGGTGTACGAGCGTCCCGCCGGGCCGTTCGTGGCCGGCTTCATCGGCATCTCGAATCTGCTGCCCGGCGTGGCCGAGAACCTCGGCGTGCGCCTCGCCGGCGGGCAGCTCTGCCAGGCCGCGGTGCCCGGCGACTGCACGGTGGGCACGGAGGTGCAGCTGTCGGTGCGGCCGGAGAAGATCTGGCTCGACCAGCTCGAGCCCGGAATGGTCTCGCTCGAGGGCTCGATCGTGGAGCGCGTGTACGTGGGCACCACCACGCAGGTGATCGTGGAGCTCGAGCCGGGTGTGCGGCTCGTGGCGCTCGAGCAGAACACCGCGCGGGTGGAGGCGCACGACCGCTGGAACATCGGGGACCGCGTGCGCCTCGGCTGGCGCCCCGAGCATTCGCTGGTACTGCGTTGATGCCATGAGCCCCGACGTGGTGGTGATCGGCGCCGGGACCGTCGGCGGCTGGGCCGGGTGGTTCGCCAGCCGCATCGGCGCCCGCGTGACGGTGCTCGAACGCCACACGGCCGGCCAGGGAGCGTCGAGCAGGGCGGCCGGCATCGTGCGCGCGCAGGGCGGCACGCCCACGGCGGTGGCGCTCGGGCGCTGGACAATCGACTTCTACGAGCGCCAGCACTCGCTGATCGGCACCGACTCCGGTTTCCGCCGGCTCGGCTATCTGCTGCTGGCACGCACGGACGACGAGGCCGCCGAGGGCCGCCGGCGCGTGGCGATGCAGCAGGCAGAGGGCCTCGACGTGCGCTGGGTGGATCCCGACGAGGCGGTGGCGCTCAACCCGACGCTCGCTCCGGGCGGATTCGTGGGCGCGAGCTATTGCCCGATCGAGGGCTGCATCGACCCGCCGCGCAACGTGCGCGCCTACGGTCTCGCGCTCCAGCAGGCCGGGGTCGAGCTGCGCGAGCGCTGCGAGTGCGAGGAGCTGCTGGTGGAGGACGGGCGCGTGGTGGGCGTGCGCGCGGGCGGCGAGGAGATCGCCTGCTCGCGGGTGATCCTGACCGGCGGGCCCTCGCTGCGCGACACCGCCCGCCGGCTCGGCTTCAACGTGTTCGCCGGCGGGGCCCGCCACCAGGTGGCGGTCACCTCGCCGCACGAGGCCTTCGCGGGGGACCCGCTTCCGATGGTGTTCGACGTGGGCGCCGGGGTCTACTGGCGCCAGGAGGAGGACGGGCTCCTGTTCGGGTGGAGCGACCCCGACGAGCGCCCCGGCGAGGCGCGCGAGATCGACTTGAGTTACATGGAGCGCGTGCGTGCCCGCCTGGCCGACGACGTGCCCGCCACGGCCGGCCTCGGCCTGCGCAAGGTGTGGGCCGCCACGATCGACTACACCCCCGACCACCTTCCGATCCTGGCCTCGCCCGTGGAGGGCCTCGTGATCGCGAGCGCGGCCGGCCACGGGATGATGTGGGGGCCGGCCGTGGCCAGCGCCGCGGCGCAGCTGGCGCTCACCGGGCACACGGACGTGGTCGACGTGTCCGATCTCGGCCTCGACCGCTTCGACGAGCAGGGCCGCTCGCGGCTGGCCACCGACCCGATCGCGCTGCCGTTCCCAGCCGAGGCACAGGACGCTCCGGCTCGCGGCTAGGATCGGCCGATGTCCGAACAGACGCAGGTCACGCCTGAAGGGATCATCCAGCTGGGCCTCGGCTTCTGGGCCTCGAAGACCCTGCTGAGTGCCGTCGGACTGGGGCTGTTCTCGGTGCTCGCCGAGTCAGGCCCGCTGGAGGGAGATGAGCTGCGCGCGCGTCTGGAGCTCCATGAGCGCAGCGCCACCGACTTCTTCGACGCGCTGGTGGCGCTCGGGATGCTCGAGCGCACGGACGGCCGCTACTCGAACACGCCTGCCACCGACCTGTTCCTCGACCGTGCCAAGCCCTCGTACGCCGGGGGCATCCTCGAGATGGCCGAGGCGCGCCTCTACCCCTTCTGGGCGAATCTGACCGAGGGTCTCCGGACCGGGGTCCCGCAGAACGAGGCCAGGGAGGGCGGCGACATGTTCGAGGCTCTGTACGCCGATCCGGCGAAGCTGGCCCAGTTCGCCGCCGCCATGAGCAGCATCAGCGTCCCGTCGGGGCAGGCGATCGCGGCCAAGTTCCCGTGGAGCGACCACGGGAGCGTGATCGACCTGGGCTGCGCCGAGGGCGCCGTGCCCGTCCAGGTAGCGCTCGCGCACCCGCACATCTCCGGCGGTGGCTTCGACCTTCCGGCGCTAGGCCCGATCTTCGACCGGTACGTCGCCCAGTTCGGGCTCGCCGACCGCCTCGAGTTCACCGGCGGCGACTTCTTCGCGGACGACCTGCCCCCGGCGGACGTCTACGTGATGGGGCACATCCTCCACGACTGGGACCTCGACGAGAAGCGCCGGCTGCTCCAGAGGACGTACGACGCCCTGCCCGACGGCGGGGCGCTGATCGTGTACGACGCGATCATCGACGACGACCGGCGCGAGCACGCCTTCGGCCTGCTGATGAGCCTCAACATGCTGATCGAGACGCCCGGCGGCTTCGACTACACCGGCGCCGACTGCCGCGGCTGGATGGCCGACACCGGGTTCAGCGAGACCTACGTAGAGCACCTGCTCGGGCCCGACTCCATGGTCGTGGGGATCAAGTAGCTCTCACCGCTTGAGCTGGAACACGAACCGCTCCTCGATCGGGCTCAGGTGGCGGACGTCGATCTCGCCCCTCACGCGCTGTCGGGCGGGTCGATGCCCTGGATCGTGAGCTGGCCGCGCGCCAGGAGGAAGCCGCCTGAGCACACGCGGTGCCCCGCCGGCAGGGTCTTGGTGCAGGTCGCGTGGTCGCTCCCGACCACCTTGCCGCCCAGGTTCCGCAGCGTCTGCGTGAAGACCACTAACGTCGCCGACGGAGTCGCCGTCCGGGGCGTTGTCAACGAAGCTGACCGTCTCGATCTTGCCGTTGAGCGTGAAGTTCAGCGGCGGCTTGGAGGGCGCCTTGCCGGGCACCTGTGTGGCGCCCACGGCCGCAACCGCCAGGGCCGCCACGGCGGCCACGATCAGCTTCGCTCTCATGGTGCCCCTTCTGTAGGGGGCAGCTCGGGATCATCTACGGCGCCTGCGCAGGCCGCGGCGGTCCTTGAGGACGCGCTGGGCGGCGTTGTGACCGCAGGCCGCCATCACGCCGCCGCCGGGGTGCGTGCCCGCGCCGCACAGGTAGAGCCCGTCCACCGGCGTGGCGTACTGGGCCAGCAGGGGGGAGGGGCGCATGAATGCCATCTGGTCGAGCCCCTGCTCGCCCTGGAAGATCGAGCCGTCCACGAGCCCGAAGATGCGCTCGAGGTCGGGCGGGGCCAGCACCTCGTGGTGGATGACCGCGTCCCGCACGTTCGGGGCGTGCTGGGCCACGATGTCGAGGCAGCGCTGCGCGTACGCCTCGCGCGCTCCCTCGGGCCAGTCCTCCTCGCGGTGCGGGCCGAACTGGGTGAACATCGTGAGCACCGTGCTGCCGTCGTCCGTGAGCGAGGAGTCCACGGTGCTCGGCACCTCGACCTCCACGTAGGGACCCTCGGCGGGCACACCGCGCACGGCGTCCTGCCAGGCGCGCTCGAGGTAGTCGAGCGAGGGGCAGAGCGCCACGCCCGTGCGCAGCAGGCGGTCGGCGTCCTCGGCAGCCACGCCCTCGTAGCGGGGCGGCTCCGAGAGGATGCAGTTGACCTTCACCGACCCGCCGCGGCTGCGGTAGCGGCGGATGTCGGTGACCACGTCA
>CAVXTL010000012.1:0-129124 GCA_963764665.1 uncultured Thermoleophilaceae bacterium
GAGCCCTCACCCTGCCGGGCGATCACCGCCACGACCAGCACCATGGCCCCGCAGATCGCGAAGGTCTCGCGCCAGCCGAGCGGTATCGCCACGAGCGGCAGCGCGAGACCGCTCACGAGGATCGCCGGGGATGGCCGACTGCTTGATCCCGAACGCGAGCCCCTGGCGGTCGGCGGACCTGGTCGGCCATGAAGAGGTTGATCGCGGGCTGGTTCACCGCGTTGGCGAGCCCGGCCACCGCGAGCAGCGCGAACACCGCCGCCAGCGACTGCGCCAGCCCGGCTATGGCGAACAGGCAGGCCGCCGTGACGATCACCGAGCCGCGCATGGCCGCCAGGGCGCCGAGGCGCTCCGAGAGCCGGCCGCCGGCACCGGCCCCGACCGCTCCGGCAAGGAAGAAGACCGTCACGCCCGCCGCGACGGCGGTGACGCTCGCATCCAGGTCGCCGCGCATCTGCAGCGCCAGCGCACCGACGAGGAAACCGGGCAGCACGGTGGCGGCTCCCACCGCCACCGCGAGGCCGGCGGCGCGCGCGAGCCTGGACATGGCCCGAGGCTACTTATGACAACGGTGCGCTAGACCAGACCCACGACGTTGGCCATGATCGACACGCCGACCACGCAGAGCACGATCCCGATGACGTCGAACACCGCCCCGGCCTTGACCATGCGCGTGATCGGCAGCAGCCCCGACGAGTACACGATCGCGTTCGGCGGGGTGGACACCGGGAGCATGAAGCCGTAGTTGGCGCCGAAGATCGCCGCCAGCGCGGGGATCGTCGGGTTCAGGTCGGCCGCCGCCGCGATCGAGATAGCGATCGGCACGACGATCGCGGCGCTCGCCGTGTTGCTGGTGGTCTCGGAGATGATCACCGCCACGACAACGACGACGATCGTGACGCCGAGCAGGCTGGATACCCCGATCGCGTCCGACAGCGACTCGCCCACCACCGTGGCCAGCCCGGTCTGGCTCAGCAGGGTGCCGAGCGTGATCCCGCCGCCGAAGAGAATGACGGTGCCCCAGTCGATCCCCGCCGCCTGGTTCCAGTTGAGGGTGAAGCGGCGGCGCGCCCAGTCCACGGGCAGCACGAAGAGCATCGAGGCAGCGAGGATCGCCACGATGCCCTCGTTGGCCGCCTCGCTCACCTCCTTGTAGGCATCCGAGTCGTCGCCCACGATCGTGCCCACCAGTCCGGGCAGGAACCAGCCCACCAGAGCGAACGCGAGCACGAACAGCGTGTTCTTCTCACCGCGCGTGAGCGGGCCGAGCTTGCCGCGCTCCTCGGCCACGTACTCCTCCACGCCCTCCGCATGCTTGACCTCGGGCCGGTTGAACAGCATGACGATCAGCACCACGGCGGCGAACATCACGAGCACGATCGGCAGCGCCATGACGAACCACTCGACGAAGGTGATTGGCTCGCCCGTCTCCTCCTCGAGCAGCTCGCGACCGATCAGGTTCGGCGGGCTCCCGATCGGGAGCAGCAGGCCTCCGACCGTGATCCCGTAGGTGATCACGAGCATCAGCGCGGCGCCGAAGCGCAGCCGTTCGGGGTCCTTGTCGCCGCCGGCCTGCTTGGCCACCATGCCGCCCACCACGCCCATCACGCCGAGGGCGATCGGGAGCATCATGGCCGCGGCCGCGGTGTTCGACATGACCGGCGAGGTGACCGCGCCGATCAGGCCGAAGGCGAGGATGATCCTGAAGGTCGAGCCGCCCACCTGCCGCATCGCGAGCACCCGGTAGGCGAGCCGCCGGTGAAGCCCGTGGACCAGCATCGCCTGGGCGATGATGAAGCTGCCGATGAACAGGAAGATCGTGTCGTCGGTGAAGAGGCTGAAGACGACGTCGACGCTGCTGTCGCCCTCCTCGGGCGGCGGCGTGGCCTCGAGCAGCGCGCAGAGCGTCACCCCGAGAAGCGCCGTGATCGGGATGGGGATCGCCTCGGTGACCCACCACACGATCACGAAGGCGAGAATCGCGGCGAGCCGATGCTGGTTCGGGTCGAGGTCGAACGGGATCAGCAGCATCGCAGCGAGCACGAGCGGGCCCAGGAACAGGCCGATCGTCCGCCGGCGGCGCTCGAAGCGCTGCTCCGCCTCGGAGAGCTTCCCCGTCTGCTCGTCCAGCGTCTTGTACGTCCCCGTGCGACCGATCTCGGGCTTCTCGTCGCGCGGGCGATCCTCCGTCTCCGTGGCCAAATCGCCTCCCTCTCGTTCCCCCGGTCACATCCCTACCCGGGCGATGGCGAAGCGAAGCCCCGGCCTCTAGGCGGCGTGCGCGCGAGCCATCGCAGCGGACGCCGTGACGCAGGCCTCGAGGCAGCCGTAGTCCACGTGATCCGGGGTGTCCTGCGGACGGTGATAGTTGGGGAAGCCGCCCTGCCGCACGGACAGGAGCGAGACCGCGGGAAGGCCGCCGAGCCGGGCCAGCACGGGGTCCGTCCACGCGCCGAGCCGCCAGCGCCGCAGGTGCACACCGGCGGCTCCGGACGCGCGCTCCGCGAACGCCACGTCCTCCTCGCGATAACGCACCGGCCAGAGGCCTCCCTCCGCCTCGAGCACCACCGGCTCCCCCGAGCCCACGGTGTCGAGGCCGAGCACGAGCGTGGTGGCGGAGTCGAGCGCCCGCCCCTCAGCACCCATCCAGGCCGCCATGCCGCCCATCCCGGCCTCCTCGGACCCGCACAGGAGCACCACCACCTCGAGGCCGGCGGGGCGGTCACGCGCCAGGCGGGCTGCCACGGCCAGCACCCCCGCCACTCCGCTCGCGTTGTCGTTGGCGCCGGGCACGGTGGGGCTCCGCGCCTGGTCGGCCGACAGTGCCACAGCGGTGGCCAGGACCGCGGTCGCGGCCAGGCGCGTCTTCCGGCCGCCCACCACGGCGCCGAGCAGTGCGAGCTCGGGCAGCAGCGCCAGCGAGGCGCGCCTGCCTGTGCGCTCGGCCGCGGCGTCGCCGGCGGCGAGCATCCGCGGATCCCACATCAGCCCGGTGCGAGCGGCGTCGTGGTGCGCCACGAGCACCAGGGTGCGGGTGCGCTCACCGCGCGCCGGGAGCGTTCCGATCACGTTGGCGCCCTCGCCGGTGGGGAAGAGCGCCCGCGACCATTGGGCCCGCCCGCTGTAGTCGAGCTCGAACGACGCCAGCGTGGCGGCCGCCAGCAGCCGCCGCCCGCGGCGCGCGGCCAGCGCGCCGAGCGCGAAATGAGCGCCCTGTGCCAGCGCGAACGTGCTCTGGTAGCGGTAGGGCACCACCCGGACCTCGGCGGCGCCGAGCTGGCGCAGCCGATCCGCGGCCCACTCGGCCGACGCTCGCTCGCCGGCGCCGGCGGAGTCGCGCGTCATGCCCGCCAGCGTCTCCACGTCGTGGCGCAGCTCCGCGACGCTCACGATCCGCCCCGCCAGTCGACCGGCCCCGCGGTGAGCACATGGCTGCCCAGCGGCCGTCCGAGCACGCGCTGCGCCTCGGTGGCGGCCGCCACCAGCGCGCCGAGATCGATGCCGGTGTCCTCCCCCATCTCGTGCAGCATGGACACGAGGTCCTCGGTGGCCACGTTGCCGGTGGCTCCGGGCGGCACGGGGCATCCGCCGAGCTCTCCGAACGAAGACTCGAACGAGCGGACGCCCGCCTCCAGGGCGGCGAGGGCGTTCGCGAGCCCCTGGCCGCGCGTGTTGTGGAAATGGGCGGTCAGCTCCACGTCGAGCTCGTCCGCGGCGCGCTCGAAGAAGGCGCGCACCTGGCGCGGGTTGGCCATGCCGGTGGTGTCGCCGAACGCGACCTCCTCGCAGCCCGCCTCGGCCAGCCGCCTGGCGATGCCGAGCACCCGCTCCTCGGGCACCTCGCCCTCGTAGGGGCAGCCGAACGACACCGAGATGACCCCCTCGCAGCGCAGCCCCTCCCGTCTCGCCCGCTCCACCACGCGCTCGAGGCCGCTGAGCGACTCCTCGACCGAGCGATTCACGTTCCGCTGGTTGTGCGTCTCCGACGCGGACAGGAAGAGATTCACCTCCTGGAAGCGGTCGCGCAGCTCGAGCGCGTTGTCGAGGCCCTTCTCGTTGGGGATCAGGACGGTCACCGCCACGTCGCCAGGGATGTCGGCGCGGCGCAGCACCTCGGCGCCGTCGGCCAGCTGCGGGATCGCGTCGGCGCGCACGAAGCTCGTGACCTCGAGCCGGCGCAAGCCCGTCCGGGCGAGCATCTCCACGAGCCGGACCTTGTCATCGGTGGCGATGACCTCGGGTTCGTTCTGGAACCCGTCACGCGGGCCCACCTCGCGGATCGCGACCATCGCCCCCGGAGGTTAGAGCCGGGCCAGGCCGCCACTGGCGCCGAGCGACTGGCCCGTCACGTACGAGGCGTCGTCGCTGGCGAGGAAGGTGATCACGGCGGCCACCTCGTCGGGCTGGCCCAGGCGGCGGAGCGCCGTGGAGCCGATCATGTTCTCCACGAGCCTCTTGCCGAGGTCGCCCATCGCGTCGGGCGCCGCCATCAGCAGCGGGGTCTCGATCGGACCGGGGGCCACGGCGTTGGCTGTGATCCCGTAACGGCCGTTCTCGATCGCGATCGCCTTCGTGAAGCCGAGCACGCCGCCCTTGGCCGCCGAGTACGCGGCCGACCCGCTCGAGCCCACCCGGCCCGCCTCCGACGACACGTTCACGATCCGGCCGCGGCGGCGCTCCTGCATGCCCGGGAGCACCGCATGGGTCACTCCCAGAACGCCGAGCAGGTTCACCTCGAGCACGCGGCGCCAGAGCGCCTCGTCGGTCTTGGTGAAGAAGCCCCACTCGTCGTAGCCGGCGTTGTTCACGAGCACGTCCACCGGGCCGAGCTCCTCCTCAACCGCGGCGACCGTCCTGGCTATCGAGTCGGTCGAGCGCACGTCGAGCTCGTAGGCGCCTCCGTCGATCTCGCCCGCCACGCCACGGGCGCCGTCGAGATTCACGTCGGTGACCGCCACGCGCGCGCCCTCGGCGGCGAGCCGGCGGCAGGTGGCGGCGCCGATCCCGGAGGCTCCGCCGGTCACGAGCGCTGTGCGGTCCGCGAGTCGCAAGGCGGGCGGGAGCCTATCCGTTGTTAGGGTGGCCGACCGGTGGACACGGTCCCGGTGATCGGTGGGACGGGGGCGCTCGGCTTCGCCGTGGCGCTCAGGCTCGCGCACGCCGGCGTGCCCGTGGCGATCGGCTCGCGCGACGCCGGGCGGGCCGAGGAGTCCGCGGGCCGCATCCGCGAGCGGGTGCCCGGGGCCTCGGCGGAGGGACTGGAGAACGGCGAGGCGGCCACGCGCGGCCCGATCGTGCTCCTGTGCGTGCCCTTCCGTGCGCAGTCCGAGAACCTCACGAACCTGAAGGAGGCGCTGGCCCCGGGGCAGATCCTGGTGGACGCGACCGTGCCGCTTGCCGCCGCGGTGTCGGGCAAGGCCACCCGGCTTCTGGGCGTGCCCCAGGGCTCGGCCGCGGAGCAGGCACAGGAGATGGCTCCCGAGGGCGTGACCGTGGTGTCCGCCCTCCATACGGTCAGCGCCGCGGTGCTCGCGGACCTCGATAACGACCTCGGCGAGGACGTGCTGATCGCCGGCGACTCGAAGGAGGCCAAGGCCAGGGTGGCCGAGCTGATCCGGACGATCGACGGCCTGCGCCCGGTGAACGCCGGCAGGCTCGAGCAGGCACGCCACATCGAGGCGCTCACGCCGCTCCTGATCTCCGTGAACATCAACAACAAGACGCACGCCGGCGTTCGGTTGACCGGCCTGCCGGAGCCCCGCTGGTAGCGCTGCTCTCCGGGGGCACGGGCGGCGCGAAGCTCGCGCGCGGGCTCGCTGACCTGGGCGAGCTGACGGTGGTGGCCAACACCGCCGACGACGCCGAGGTATACGGCGTGCACGTGTCGCCGGACCCCGACCTCGTGACCTATTGGCTGGCCGACGCGATCGACGAGCGCGGCTACGGCATCCGCGGCGACAGCTTCGCCGTGCTCGACGCCCTGGCCGCCGCGGGGCGTCCGGCGTGGTTCCGCCTCGGCGACCGCGATCTCGCCATGTGCCTGATCCGCACCGAGGAGATGCGGGCGGGGCGCACCCTGACCGAGGCGCACGCCGCCGTGGTGGAGGCCATGGGCGTGCGCACGCCGGTGCTGCCCATGTGCGACGAGCCGGTGGCCACCTGGGTGCGCTCGCAGGGCGAGTGGCTGCCCTTCCAGGAGTTCATGATCGTCGGCGGCGCCGCCGGGCCCGTGGAGGGCGTGAAGCTGAGCGGGATCGAGGCGGCACGCCCCACCGGCGCGGTGCTCTCCGCGATCGCCGAGGCGGAGGCGATCGTGATCGGGCCGTCCAACCCGGTGATCTCGATCGGCCCCATCCTCGCGGTGCCCGGCATGCGCGAGGCGCTCGCGGCCGCGGCCGCCCCGGTGGTGGCGTTGAGTCCGTTCGTGGGCGGGCACGCCGTGAAGGGGCCCACCGAGTCGTTCTGCGCCCAGGCCGGCATCGAGCTGAGCGCCGCCGGCGTCGTGGCCGCGTATGACGGGGTGCTCGACGGCATCGCGGCCGACGAGCACGTGACCGGCCTGCCCGCTGTCAGGATCGGCACGCTCATGGACACCGCGGAGGATCGCCGCCGGGTGGCGGAGAGCGTGCTCGAGCTGGCACGCTCGCTGAAGCGATGAGGACCCTCGCCGTCCTTCCGGTCAAGACGTTCGGCGCGGCCAAGCAGCGCCTGTCGCCCGCGCTCCCGGTGCCCGAGCGCCGCTCGCTCGCCGAGGCGATGGTGAGCGACGTGCTCGCTGCCCTGGCGCGCGTGCGGGCGCTGGACGCGATCGCTGTGGTCACGGCCGACGAGGCCGCGCGCGCTGCCGCCCTGGCGGCGGGTTGCGAGGTTCTCGACGACACCGCGCGGGACGGCCAGTCGCCGGCAGCGCTGATCGGCGTGCGGCACGCCCTGGCGGAGGGCTTCTCGAGGGTGCTGCTCGTGCCCGGCGACACGCCCCTCCTCGACCCCGGGGAGGTGGACGCGCTGCTGGAACGCGGCGCCGGACGCTCCCTCGGCGTGACGATCGTGCCGGACCGCCACGGCACGGGCACCAACGCGCTGCTGCTGGACCCGCCCGACGCCATCGCTCCGAGCTTCGGCCCCGGCAGCTTCGAGCGGCACAGGCAGGCTGCGGAGTCCGCCGGCGCGGACCTGCTCGTGGACCAGGCCCCGTCGCTGGTGCTCGACGTGGACACCGGCGACGACCTCGGCCGGCTGGTGGAGGTGCTCGCCGGCCGCCAGGGCGGAGCGCCGGCCACCCGCGCCGCGCTGGCGCCGCACCGGGTGTCGGCCTGACGCTTTCCGCCACCCCACTCCCGCCCCTGCCGGAGGTGCGCCCGGGCCACGACCTCGGCGCTCTCCTGGCGGCGGCGGCTCCGGCCGACCTGGCCGACGGCGACGTGCTCGTGGTGGCCCACAAGGTCGTGTCCAAGGCCGAGGGCCGGATCCGGGACCTCGCGGACGTGCAGGCCGGCGAGCGCGCCCTCGCCTTCGCCCGCGAGCACGGCAAGGACGAGCGGCTCGTGCAGGTGGTGCTGGACGAGTCGGCCGAGGTGCTTCGCGCCGAGCGCGGCGTGATGGTGTGCGTGACGCGCCACGGCCTGGTGTGCGCCAACGCCGGCGTGGACCGCTCGAACGTTCCGGGCGACCAGGTGGTCCTGCTGCCCGACGATCCGGACGGCTCCGCCCGGCGGCTGCGCGCCGAGCTGGCCGCTGCGTGCGGCGTCCGGCCGGCGATCCTGATCACGGACTCCTTCGGCCGCGCCTGGCGGCTCGGGCAGACGGATGTGGCCATCGGCGCCGCGGGACTCGTGCCGCTCGACGACTGGGCGGGCCGGAGGGACGCCGAGGGACATGAGCTGCGCGCGACGGCAATCGCCGTGGCCGACTCGGTGGCCGCGGCCGCCGACCTGGCGCGATCGAAGGACTCGCGCCGGCCGGCCGTGGTCGTGCGCGGGCTCGAGCGCTTCGTGACGGGCGACGACGGGCCTGGCGCCGCCGCGCTGCGGCGCCCGCCCGCGGAGGACATGTTCCGGTAGACGGTCGGGTAGCGTGAGCGCCATGGCCACGCGCGCCCCTGAGGAGACCCGAGTGCTCGACAACTACGTCGGCGGCGCCTGGACGGCGGCCTCGTCGAGCGAGCGCCTCGACGTGACCAATCCCGCCACCGGCGAGACGCTGGCGCAGGTGCCGCTCTCGAACGCCGCGGACCTGGACTCCGCGGTGCGGGCGGCGCGCGCCGCGCTGCCGGAGTGGCGCGCCGTGAGCGTGATCGAGCGCGGCCGGCGGCTGTTCGCGCTCCGCGCGGGTCTCGATGCCCGCCGAGAGGAGCTGGCGCTGTCGGTGACCACCGAGATGGGCAAGACGATCGGGGACGCCCGCGCCGAGGTGGCCCGGATGATCGAGATGGTCGAGGCGGCCTGTGCGGTGCCCACCACGATGCAGGGCCGGATCATCGAGGACGTGGCGCGCAACGTGGACGCGGAGACCGTTCGTCAGCCGGTCGGTGTCTGCGCGGCCATCGTGCCGTTCAACTTCCCGGCGATGGTGCCGTTCTGGTTCCTGCCCTTCGCGATCGCGTGCGGCAACGCGTTCATCCTCAAGCCCTCGGAGCAGGTCCCGCTCACCCAGCAGATCGCGTTCGAGGTGCTCGACTCGCTGGACCTGCCGCCCGGCGTGGTCAACCTCGTGAACGGCGGCCGCGAGGTGGTCGAGGGCATCCTCGGCCACCCCGACATCGACGCCGTCTCGTTCGTCGGCTCGGCCCCGGTCGCGCGGATCGTCTACGAGCGCGCGGCGGCCACCGGCAAGCGCGTGCAGGCGCTCGGCGGCGCGAAGAACCACATGGTCGTGATGCCGGACGCGGTGATCGACCGCACCGTGGACGGGATCATCGGCTCGGCCTTCGGCGCCGCGGGCCAGCGCTGCATGGCCGGCTCGGTGGTGGTGACCGTCGGCGAGGCGCACGAGCGCCTGCTCGACCCGCTCACGCAGGCCACCCAGGCGCTGCGCGTGGGAGACGGAAGCGACGACGCCACCGACGTCGGCCCCGTGGTCTCCGCTACGGCCCGCGAGCGCATCCTCGCCGCAATCGAGCGCGCCGTGTCCGACGGCGCCACGGCCGCGGTGGACGGCCGGGAGGTGGCCGGCCCCGGCGCGGGCGGCGCCTTCGTTGGCCCCACCATCCTCACCGGCGTGCGCCCGGACATGGCGGCCGCGCGCGAGGAGATCTTCGGTCCGGTCCTCTCGATCGTGCAGGTGGAGTCGCTCGACGAGGCGATCGCCGTGGTCAACGGCAGCCGCTTCGGCAACGGCACCTCGATCTTCACCGAGTCGGGGGCGTCGGTACGCCGCTACCGGCACGAGGTCGAGGCCGGCATGGTGGGCGTGAACATCGGCGTGGCGGCTCCGGTGGCGTTCTTCCCCTTCTCGGGCTGGAAGGACTCCTTCCTCGGGGACCTCCACGCGCACGGTCCCGACGCGGTCGAGTTCTTCACCCGCAAGAAGACCGTCACGAGCCGCTGGTTCTCGAGCGGCCAGGGCGACGGGCCTTACTTCGTAGAGACCTGACGACTCAGCGCCGCTCCAGGCGAAGCACGCCCGAGGCGCTGTCGATCGTCAGGCGAGGGCCGCTGCACGTGACCGTCGCCCGCCCGTCGGGCACCACCGCCGGAGCCACCACCGACACCGGCAGCTCGAAGGTCTGGTCGAGGCCGGTGAGCTTCACGGTTCCTCGCGAGCCGGTCTGCCGGAATCGAATGCGCTCGCCCTTGGCGCGTATGAGGCGGCCGCGTGCCGACCCATTGATCTTGAGGGTGCCGTCGATGCCCAGAGCCTGGCCGCGCATCGGCTTGCGCCCTACGCCGCGCATGACCCACCTGGTGCGGGTGAACGTGAGCTCCAGGCCGCGGCCCTTTCCGGACAGGTCGACCGATCCGAAGGGAGAGCTGACGCTGCGCTTGCCCACGAACGCCAGGCTCACGTAGGACCCCCTCAGGCAGCCGCGCCCGGGCGACCCCTGCGGCACGCCGGGCTCGCCGGTCTCCGGAGCGGCGCCGCCGCTCTCCTCCTCCTCCTGAGTCTCGGCCCCGGGCGGAGCCTCGGTGCCCTCCGGTGTGGTGGCCGGCGCCGAGGTCGCGGGTTCCTGCGCGCTGCGCGCGCCGTCCGCGTCCGCCGCCGTGTCATCGTCGTCACCGCCGCCACAGCCGGTGACTGCGAGCGCGACGACGACCGTCAGTAGCGTCAATCGAGGGCAAAGCACCCTTCAGGTTGTAACGGACAGCCGGAGGAAACGACGACCCGCCACCAGCCGGCGAGCATCCCCAGCAGGCCGAAACGCGGGCGCACGTGCCAGTGGCGGCAGCCCGGCTCGCCGATGTCGGCGTGCGAGACCCGCACCCAAGGATGCGCCGCGGGGTCGGCCAGCATCGCCTCGATCAGGCGCCGGTTCCGCTCCTCCGCCGCCAGGCGCTCCCCGAGCTCGCGCCGCGTACGGGCCAGCGAGTCCACGAGCGCATCCCGGAGCGACTCGAGCTCGCCCAGCGAGAGCAGTCGCGCGGCGCCGCCGGCCGCGCTCGCCGCCGTCAGGCCGATGCGCGGCCACGTGGAGCACGCAAGCTCCGTGCGCTCGCGCTCCAGACGGGCCACCTGGCCGCGGAGGTCGCGGCACGCGGCCGCCTCGCTCGGGACGTCCCTGAGCCGCGGCGAGGTGAGCAGGCCGGCGCCGGTCATCCGCCGATCGGAGCCCTCGGGTTGGAGCCCCAGAAGATCTGGGTGCCCACCATTCCCACGAGGTGGACGAGCACGGTGTTCAGCACCATCGACTTGGCGGTGGCGGTGCCCACCCCCACCGGACCCCCGGATGCGGTGTAGCCGTAGTAGCAGCCCACCAGCACGATCACGGTGGCCATGGCCATCGCCTTCACCAGGCTGAACAACAGGTCGGGCGGGTTCTGGAACATCCAGAAGATCAGGAAGTAGCCGCCCGAGGACACCTCGCCGATCTGCTGCACGATGGCCACGTAGGAAGCGAGGAAGCCGGCGCCGACCGCGCCCACGTAGAGGGCGGGGAGCACTACCCACGCGCCCAGCAGCCGGGTGGCGCAGAGGAAGACGAGCGAGTTGATGCCCATGACCTCGAGCGCGTCGATCTCGTCCGAGATCCGCATGGCGCCGATCTCCGCCACCAGCCCGGTGCCGACCTTCGCGGACATCATGTAGCCGAACGCGTAGGGCATGATCTCGCGCAGGTCGCACCACGCGGCGAACGTGCCGGCGTTGGCGGGCGCTCCCACGCTGCGGCTGAAGTAGGCCCCCTCGATCCCACACTGGAGGCCGAGGATGAAGGCGAGGCCCCAGATCACCATGGCCGAGCCGATGATCAGGATCCCGGCCTGGCGCAGCGCCTCGCCCACGAACCTGAACACGCGCCCGCTGAGCACGTGCGCCAGGACCCTCCCGCTGAAGCGGGCGATCTCGCCGAACGAGGCGATCAGGTCGCGTGGCACGTCGAGCCAGGTCATGGGAGCGGCGCCAGCGGAGCCTCGGCGAGGAAGAAGAACCAGACCGTCATCAGGATCAGGGCGGCCACGGCGGAGGCGGTCATAGACATGTCCAGCAGGGTTCGCGGCCCGCGGGCGCGGCGCAGCGCCCTGCGCTCGTCGCTGGAGCTCACGAGCCACGCCGAGCGCGCCGGTGGGCTCTCGGGTGCGCCGCGCACGTGCTCGTAGAGGGCGTTGACGCGAAACAGGAGCCAGCCAAACGCGACCATCGACGTAGGCACGACGATCAGGATCGAGAGCAGGAAGGTGCTCACCGTGCGGGTGAGCTCGCCGGCCAGCCATAGGCCCACCAGCGGGATGCCGATCCACAGGAAGGCGCTGCCCAGCACCACGCCCGCGGCCAGCAAAGCGATCACCAGCGCGCGGGTCACGCGCTCGCCCAGCTCGAGAAGGTCATCCGCCGTCATTTGATCACGGAGATTTCGGGGTGGGTGGCGAGCAGTGTTTGGGTGAAGACGTAGTTGAACGCGAAGATCGCGAGGAAGGCGATCACTACGCCCTGGTTGACCGACCGGCCAACACCCTCGGCGCCGCCGGAGGCGGTCATGCCCTTGTAACAGGACACGATCGCGATGATCGCCCCGAACAAGGTCGTCTTGACGACGCTGCCCCACAGATCGGTGGTGGTCGCGTTGTTGAGCAGCGTGGCGAAGAACGGGCGCAGCGGGGCGTCGAAGGAGAGCGTGGCGAGCACGCCGCCGAAGATCCCGAAGATCAGCGCGTAGATGTTGAAGAGGCCGGTCACGACCATCAACGCCAGGAAGCGCGGCACGACCAGGTTCTTGATCGGGTCGACCCCGAGCACCTGGAGCGCGTCGAGCTCTTCGCGGATCTTGCGGGCGCCGAGGTCGGCGGTGATCGCGGTGCCGCCGACGCCGGCCAGGATGATCGCCGAGGCGATCGGCGCGAACTCACGGATCGAGGCGAGGACGAAGAAGCCGCCGAGCCGGTCGATCGCCCCGAACAGGACGAGGAAGTTCCCCGCCTGCAGCCCCGGCGCCCCGTAACAGAAGGCCATGGTGGTGATCGTCAGGGGCAGCCAGCAGAGCCGCAGCATGAACAGGAACTGCTGCACGAACTCGGTGCCGTAGGGATAGGGCGGCCGTACGGCCGAGACCAGGGTCTTGCCCGTGAGCACCATCATGTCGCCCACCTGCTCCAGCATCGACTTCGTCGGCAGGAACACGCGATCGGCGGCGGCTTGGACCATCACTGTGCTGCTGGTATAGCACAGTAAGTGCTAGTACATCAACACTGTGCGCTAGGATGGGCGCATGGACCTGCGCGTGGACCGCGACGCCGAGGTTCCGCTCGGCACCCAGCTGGCCTGGAAGCTGCGCCGTCTCGTCGAGACGGGCGAGCTCGGCCCGGGTGACCGGCTGCCCAGCGTGCGCGAGGCCGCCACGGCCGCCGGCGTGAACGTGAACACGGTGCGCGCGGTCTACGGCCGCCTCGAGCAGGAGGGACTCGTGTCCAGCGAGCAGGGACGCGGCACGTTCGTGCGCCGCCCAGCCGAGACCGCGGCCGGCCAGAGCGCCGAGCTCGATGCGCGGCGCACGCTGCGCAGGCAGATCGCGCGGCTCGAGGCGGAGCTCGCGCGCCGTCCTCCGCCCCCCACCGAGGCGGGCGAGCAGCGCCGGCAGGCGCCGTCCGGCGGAGCGCTCCTCTCCGCCGAGCAGCTCGAGGACGTGCGCGACGGCCTCCTCACCAGGCTGCGTGAGCTGGACGACGCGCGGGCCGAGGTCAAGCGCCGCCTCGACGAGCTGCCGGCCTCCGAGCAGCCCGCGCCTGAGCGTCGTCCCGGCCGTTCGAGCTCGAGCCTCTCCGGCGCGCGCGTGCGCTGGGTCGGCGCCTAGACCTGGTCCGACAGCCCGACCGCTTCCAGGGCCTCCCGCTCGGTGCGGAAGTTGGCCCACCAGTACGCCTTGTGGTCCCGCAGCTTGACGGCCTGCCACATCGTCTGCTCGACCGGTACGTCGCCGAGCGTGCCGGCCATTCGGAAGTGCGCGACAGCCCGGTCGCCGGATCCGCGGAAGTCGAGCACCTCCCAGTGCACGTCTTGAAAGGCGTCGCGAATCGTTTCCCACCAAGCTCGGACGCCGTCGTGGCCGCGGAAGGTCGTTCCCTCCGCCTCGGCGACCATCGACGTGAACTCGACGTCCTCGGTGGTGTGCGCCAGGAAGGCGTCGAGGTCTCCCGCGTTGATCGCCTCGAAGGCGGCGGCCATCCGCGCTTCGAGCTCGGTGTCCACTATCCCGCCATGGGATCCGGCTGGCCCAGCTCGGTCACTTCCGGCGGCTCGTAGCGGCCGCCCGGCACCCCGCCGAGACCGATCAGCCGCATGCCGTCGGGGCCCGGCCAGACCTTGCGCCGCACGCCCGGGCCCACGCGGATCATCACGCCCGGCTCGAGCGGGTGCCGCTCGCCGTCGAGCTCGATCTCGCCCGATCCGCTCAACGGCACGTAGACCTCCTCCTGGCCGCTCTCCGCGTGGTCGTGCTCGGGATAGAACTCGAGGTTCGGGGGGAGATCCATCACCTGGAGGCCGAAGGACGTGACCCCCAGCTCGGCGCGCGCTCTCTTCATCGCGCCGAGGTAGTAGGCCTCCATCTCGTCGATCCGCCTGATCGTGAAGTCGCTCATGGCGCGATCCTAGTGTCGTGGGTCGGAAGTTCGGCATCAGCTTCCCCGCCGGCTGGGCGTGGCTGACGGTCGATGGTGACCGGAGTCGTACTCGAGAGTACGGCGAGGTCGCCGGCGATCGTCAGGCGCGTCCAGACGCCATGCCGCGAGGGGGAGCTCGAAGCGCTGCCTGATGTCGTACAGCGTGCCGCGCTCGGCGGCCGGGCGTCCGGCGGCGTGCGCGGCCGCGATCAGGTCCGGCGGATCGAGCTTCACGCCGTGGTAGGAGCCGGCCAGCCTGCTGATGTTCTCCTCCATCAGCGTGCCGCCGAGGTCGTTCACGCCCCAGCGAAGCGCCTCCGTGGCGGCCTCGAGCCCCATCTTGACCCAGCTTGCCTGGAGGCTCGGAACGCTCCGGCCCAGCGCCAGCCGGAAGACCGCGGTGTGCTTGAGGTTCTCCTCGGTGGAGATCTCCTCGATCCCGTGCGTGCGGCCGAGCAGCGTGTGGAACGGAATGAATGAGAGCGGCACGAACTCGGTGAACCCGCCCGTGCGCTCCTGGAGCGAGCGCACCACGCGCATGTGCTCGGCCAGCTCCCAGGGCTCCTCGACGTGCCCGAACATCACCGTGACCGTGGAGCGCAGGCCGACCGCGTGCGATGCCTCGATCACCTCCACCCAGCGCGCCACCGGCAGCTTGTTAGGCGAGATGCGCTCGCGTACCCCGTCGTGGAGCACCTCGGCGGCCGTGCCGGGAGTGGATCCGAGGCCGGCGGCACGCAGGCGCTCGAACACCGCCCGTGGATCGAGCCCGGACACGTCGCTCATGTGCGACACCTCCATGGGCGAGTAGGCGTGCAGGTGGATCTCCGGCGCCACCTCCTTGACCACGCGCAGCCAGTGCTCGTAGTCCTCGAGCCCCCAGTCGGGGTGGATGCCCGACTGCATGCAGATCTCGCTTGCCCCGTACTCCACGGCCTCGCGCACGCGCCGCTCGAGCTCGTCGCGGTCGTGCTCGTAGGCGTCGGGCGAGCGCTTGCCCTGGCCGAAGCCGCAGAACGCGCACCCCACCGTGCAGATGTTCGACACGTTGATGTTCCGGTTCACGACGAAGGTCACGGTGTCGCCCGCCAGCTCGCGGCGCAGGTCGTCGGCGGCCTGGCGCATGTCCTCGATGGCCTCCGGCCGCGTCTCGGCGAACAGCGCTGTGAG
This sequence comes from uncultured Thermoleophilaceae bacterium, assembly GCA_963764665.1. Lineage (GTDB taxonomy): Bacteria > Actinomycetota > Thermoleophilia > Solirubrobacterales > Thermoleophilaceae > JACVRW01. Next base: position 15,417 of record CAVXTL010000012.1, read on the forward strand.
CTCCTCCTCGGCCAGCGCCTCGCCGTTGCGGCCCTTGGCTATCGCGCCGCCCACCAGGTCGCGGCGCACCTGCCGGTCCTCGCGGCGGCCGGACCCGCGGCGCGGGATGAAGCTCCAGTACGTCGTCTTGATCACGTCGAGCACGCCCTGCTCGATCCAGCCTGCGGCCATGTACTGGGGGTACACGCACAGACGCTCGGTGAGGGCGTATCCGCGCGGAGCGAGCTGCTTGCGCATCCGGTGCACGGACGGGAACGGATGCTCGGGCGAGATGTGGTCTCCGTTGGCCGACAGGCCGCCCAGGTCGGTGGCTCCCTCGTCCACGAGTGGAAGCCACCAGTCTGAGAGGTTGGGCGGTATCTGCACCCCCACGTCGGGCATGAGCCGGCGCGACTCGCGTACGAGCACCCGCATGTCGTCGAGCGACACCGGCGTGGACCACGCCGGCGGCGGCAGCGCCTCACCGTGCGTGTCGGTGCGCTGGGCCTCGTCGGCGATCTCGGCCGGCTCAGCGCCGTAGTAGCGCGGATGCGGGACGAAGTTCTGGAGGATCACCTCCTGGAGGTGCCCGTGCTCGGCGTGCACCGCGGCCAGGGCCTCCAGCGCCGCCACGCGCTCGTCCGGCGTCTCCCCGATCCCCACGAGGATGCCGGTGGTGAAGGGGATGCGCAGCTCGCCCGCGAGCCGGATGGTCTCGAGCCGGCGCTCCGGGTGCTTCGTCGGCGAGCCCTGATGCACCACCAGGTCCGGGTTTACGGACTCGAGCATCAGGCCCTGCGACGCGGTGACCTGCCGCAGGCGCTCGAGCTCGTCGCGCGTGCAGACGCCCACGTTGGTGTGCGGGAGCATTCCCCGCTCGAGCGCCCGCTCGCAGGCCCAGGCCACGTACGAGAGGAAGTCGTCATGCCCGTACTCGGCCAGCCGGGCCGCCACCTCGGGGTTGACCTCCGGCTTCTCCCCCGTCAACACCAGCAGCTCCTTGACGCCACGCCGCGCGGCCTCGTCGAGCAGCCGCTCGACCTCCTCGGGCGCGTAGAGATGCGCCCGGTGCGTCGCGAACGCGCAGTACTTGCAGTAGCACTGGCAGGTTCGCGACAGCGAGAGCGTGAAGTTGCGCGAGAAGGTGACCCGGCGCATCGCCCGAGTCTACGACCCGCTGCCGGCGAGCCTCAGCCCACCGGCTCGAGGCCCTCCGGCCCCTTGGCGCCCGGCGCGATGAACAGGTTGAAGTACACAAGCGCGGCCACCACCGACCCGATGCACGGGGCGAGCACGTAGGCCAGCAGGAAGTTGCCCATCCCGCCCCACTCGCCAGACACCAGCGCGGGTCCGAAGGCGCGCGCCGGGTTGAAGCCGGCGCCGGTGAGCGGTCCGATCACCATCACGCCCACACCCAGCGCGGCGCCGATCGCGAGCGGGCCGAGCGCGCGGTCGGTGCGCGGGTCCACGGCCACACCCATGATCGCGAACACGAGCGCGAAGGTGCCGATGAACTCGGCGAGCATCCCCAGCCCGACCTTCCCGTCGAGCCGATCGCTGATGCCCACGGCCCCGTAGTTCACGAGGTCGGCGTTGGCGAAGTTGTTGAGCAGCAGCTTCACGATCAGCACGCCGGCCAGCGCCCCGGCCAGCTGCGCGACGATGTAGATCCCCGCGTCCGCCGGCTTGATCTGGCGCAGCGTGACCATCGCCACCGTCACGGCCGGGTTGAAGTGGGCTCCCGAGACCACGGCGAGGGTCTGGATCAGCAGGAAGAGCACGAACACGTGCACGAGGCCGATCACGCTCCAGTCGATGAACGGGCTCGGCTGGGCCTGGCTGGGCAGCGGCACGAACAGGCACACGGCCAGGCAGATGAAGAGCACCAGCATCAGCGTGCCGAGGAACTCGGCGAGATATGAGGCGGGTCCGCGTTCCTGCACTTGCGACCTCCTTGAGGCGTTCGCTGGTCCGGGCGCAGGCACTCCCCGCGACCGGCACTCTCCGGTACGTAGCCTTCGCCGCGCTTGCCCACTCGCCTTCTCACCGTGATCGTCCTTGCGGGGGCGCTGGCGGCCGTGACCGGTTGCGGGAGCGAGCCGGCCGGCGTCCGTAGCGTCCGGCTGGCGCTCGACTTCCAGCCCAACGCGGTGCACGCCGGGATCTACACCGCCATCCGCGACGGCGCCGACCAGCGCCACGGCGTGGACCTCGAGGTGCGGCCTCCGGCGGCGTCCACGGACTCGATCAAGCTGCTCACCGCCGGCCGGGCGGACCTCGCCGTGGTGGACATCCACGATCTGGCCCTCGCCCGTGAGCGGGGGCAGGACCTCGTGGGCGTGGGCGCGCTGGTCCAGCGCCCCCTGGCCGCCGTGATCGCGCGCGGCGACCTCAAGCGCCCGCGCCGGCTGGCCGGCAAGCGCGTCGGCGTGACCGGCCTTCCCTCCGACGACGCCGTGCTGCGCGCCGTTCTGGAACACGACGGAGCGTCGCTCGGCGATGTCCGGCGGGTCACGATCGGCTTCTCGGCCGTGCCGAGCCTGATCGCCGGGCGGGTGGACGCCGTGGTGGCGTTCTGGAACGCCGAGGGCGTGACGCTGCGCCTCCGCGGCGTGGACACCACCGAGTTCCGCGTGGACCGCTACGGAGCGCCGCGCTACCCCGAGCTGGTGGTGGCCACCACGCGGGCGACCCTCGACCGGGGCCCTGAGCTCGTGCGCGACACGCTGGCGGCGCTGCGCGACGGCACGCGCGAGGCCCTCTCGAACCCGGCCAAGGCCGTGGACGAGGTGACCAAGGCCTCGGGCGAGGACGAGCAGGTGGTGCGGGCGCAGCTCGAGGCGCTCGCCCCCGCCTTCAGGCCGCCGCTGAGGCTGGACCCGGGGGCTCTGGAGGCCTGGGCGCGCTTCGACGTGCGCTTCGGGATCCTCACCCGCCCGCCGGACCTCGACCGGGCCTTCGCCACGCCCTAGGGCAGCAGCGCCTCCACCAGCGGCACGGTCTCGCGCGCCATGCGCGAGCGCGGCACCACGCGGTCCACCCCGGCGGCCTCGGCCTTGGCGCGGACTTCCACCTCCACGTGCGAGTAGAACGCGAGGGTGGGAAGCTCGCCGATCCGCGCCTCCCCCAGCCGCTCGTCGGCGTCCGCGGTCAGGTCGATCACCTGAACGTCCGCCGGATCGCCCGGCGCGACCACCTCGTGACCGGCTACACCGAGCGCGCCGCGAAGCTTCGACCCGAAGAGGAGGTCGGGGCAGATGAGCGCCACGCGCGCCACAGGGGCGCTACTGCCCGCGGCGGCGGGCGAACTCCTGGCGCACCGACTCGGGACGGCCCCACATCTGCGTGACCTCCACCCGGCCGGAGCGCGCTTCCCGCGGCGCGAGCGTGCCCGTGATGCCCTGGTCGTCCAGCAGCGCAAGGGTGCCGCGCACGGTCTGGGGCGCGGCGGCGTGACCGAACTCGCGGGCCGATCGCAGCCGCCAGTGCCAGTCGTGCTTGGAATAGGGCATCGCGTTGATCTGCGAGAGCAGCGTGGCCGCCTCGATGTAGCGGTCCTCGTCGTCGATCCGGAGGTCGGCTTCGAGCTGCGACCAGTCGGGCGGCAGCGCGTCGAGCAGGGCCTGGAACTCGTCGGCGAGGGGCATGGCCGGAAGGCTACCGGCGGCCACCGGTCAGCAGGACCTGAGCGAGCGCCGGAGAACCGGCATCCCAGCCGTGGCGTTCGATCCCCCCACCCGCGCGACGCTGGCAGCCTTCGCGCCCGCCGCCCTGGGCCTGGCCGTGTTCGTGGCGCTCGCGGAGATCCGCATGGACGACCCGTGGTCCGACCCTGCGCTGTTCGGGGTGGCCGCCGTGCCCGCGCTCGTGCTCCTCGCCGCCGGCCTGGTCGCGGCGCGTACCGACGACACATCGCGCGCGCTGGTCACGCTCTACCTCGTCGCGGGGTTGGTTCTGGCTGGAGTGGCAATCGCACGCGCCGGGGACCTGCTGGAGGGCGAGAACGCCACATCGAGCGGCGGCACCCTCACCTTCCTGCTCCTCGCCTTCGCCGCGATTGCCTGGTTCTGCGCCATCCGGTCCCGCTCGACGGCCTGCCTCCTGATCGCCGCCCTGGCGTCGGTCGGCCTGCTGGCCGAAGCGGTCAACTGGATCTTCGACACCGAGAGCCTCGACACGTTCCGGGCGCTGCTGGCGGCCTCGTTCGCGGTCCTGTTCCTGGCCGGGCTCGTGAGGGGCGAGCGCGCGGGAACGGTGCTCGTGGCCGCGGCCGGCGTCGTGGCCCTGGTCACCGCGAACCTCAACGGCGCCTCCTTCTTCCTCCTGTTCTTCTCCGACGGCGACGGCGTCGCCTGGGGCTGGGAGCTGGTGGCCGTGATCGAGGGCCTCGCGTTGCTCGCCTACGCCGCGACCTGGCTCGAGCCCGGACCGGCATATCTGGCGTTCTTCGCTCTGGCCGCGTTCGTGATGAGCGCAGGGCTCGCGGCCGGCGTCGGGCCCTACGAGGGCGGCTCCGGAGACGACCCCTCGTCTCCGACGCTGGTGGGCTGGCCACTGGCGGTAGGCATCGCCACCGTCGCTGCCGCGCTCTGGGCGCTGCGCGGCCTGCGCCTCGCCGCTGAGGGTGACTAGCCCGCGAAGGTCTTGACCACGAGGAACAGGTTGAGCGCGATGATCAGGCCCGCCACCACGCTCGCCGCGAGCGTCGTTGCGCGGGCGTTCGCGAACGCGCCCATGATGTCGGCCCGGCGCGTGAGAAGCACCAGCGGCACCAGCGCGAACGGGATACCGAACGACAGCACCACCTGGCTGGCCACCAGGGACTTGGTCGGGTCCAGACCCAGCGCCAGCACCACGAGGGCCGGGGCCATGGTCACGAGCCTCCGCACGACCAGCGGGATCGAGCGGCGGATGAACCCCTGCATCACTACCTGCCCCGCGTACGTGCCCACGCTCGAGCTGGACAGCCCGGACGCCAGCAGCGCGATGCCGAACGCGAGCGCGGCGCCGCTGCCGAGCTGGGCCTCGAAGCCGGCGTGGGCCTCCTCGATCGAGTCGACGTCGACCACCCCGTGGAACAGCGCGGCGGCCACCACGAGCATGGAGATGTTCACGAGGCCTGCGATGCCCATCGCCAGGCCCACGTCGAGGCGCTCGAAGCGCAGCAGCTGACGGCGCTCGCCGTCGTTCCAGGGCCTGATCCGGTTCTGGGTGAGAGCCGAGTGCAGGTAGATCACGTGCGGCATCACGGTCGCGCCGAGGATGCCTGTGGCCAGCAGGATGCTCTCGGTGTCCGCGAAGCCGGGCACGAAGCCCGACGCCACGCCGCCGGCGTCGGCGCCGGAGTGGAGCAGCTCCCAGACGAAGCCGAGCAGCACCACCCCCAGCAGCCCCATGATCGTGGTCTCGAAGCGCCGGTAGCCGCGGGTCTGGAGGGCGAGGATCCCGAAGGACACCACCGCGGTGATCAGCCCCGAGGCGAACAGCGGCACGCCGAAGAGCAGGTTGAGAGCGATCGCCGCTCCCACGAACTCGGCCAGGTCGGTGGCCATCGCGATCAGCTCCGCCTGGACCCAGAGCCCGAAGCTCACCCGCCGCGGGAAGTGCTCCCGGCAGAGCTCCGGCAGGCTGCGCCCGGTGACCACGCCGACCTTGGCCGACAGGTACTGGATCAGCATGGCCATCAGGTTCGCCGCGAGGATCACCCACAGCAGCAGGTAGCCGTACTGGGCGCCGCCCGCGATGTTCGTGGCGAAGTTGCCCGGGTCCACGTACGCCACAGCGGCCACGAACGCGGGACCCAGGAGAGCCAGGCCGTGGCGCATCCGGCCGCGGGCGCGCAGGCGCTCGAGCGGGCTCGGCTCGAACACGATCGGCAGGTCGGCGGCGGGGCCGCTGTGCTTCGCCCGTGTGGCCGGCTCCATCAGGTAGACTACGGCCCGCATGGCGCGGGTGATCGTGCCGCCGAGCGCGTGCTGCCGGTCGCCGAAGCGCACGGTGAGCGGACCGTCGAAGGGCTCGCGGTCGAGCACCTCGAAGCCGTCCCCCGGGGCGATGCCCCGCCCGGCCAGGTAGCGCAGCATCTCCGGATCGGAGTCCGACACCCGTACGAAAACGCCGCTGGCGCCCGGATCGAGGTCGGCCAGCGCGCGCGTGGCCGGCTCGTCGATCTCGCCCTCGGAGGTGGGGATCGGGTCGCCGTGGGGGTCGTGCGTCGGGTTGCCGAGCTTGGCCGCGATCAGCTCCGACAGCTCCGGTGAGATCGCGTGCTCGAGCACCTCGGCCTCCTCGTGCACGCGGTCCCAGGACATCCCGAGGGCCTCGGCGAGGTACAGCTCGAGCAGCCTGTGGTGACGGAGCACCTCCAGCGCCACCCGCTCCCCGGCGGTCGTGAGGCTCACGCCGTGGTAGGGCTCGCGGTTGGCGAGCCCGAGCGACTCGAGCCGCTTGACCATCGCGGACGCCGAGGCCGGCGAGACCTCCAGGCGATCCGCGATCGCCGACGTGGCCACCGGCTCCTCGCTGCGCCTGCCGAGCGACCAGATCGCCTTCGCGTAGTCCTGGACAGCGGTGGATATCTGCGGCTGGGCTGCCATCAGACGCTCACCAACAGGCCGGTCACGTACATCACGACCAGGCCGAGCAGCAGGCCGGCCGCCACGCCCGGAGTGAGCCCGCGCCCCTCCGCCCCGCGCATCTGACGGGCGATCTGGACGATCACCTGCGCGATCGCGCCGGCGCCGATGCCGAACATGAGCGCCGCCAGGCTGGGGTTGAACGCCGAGGCCCCGATCCAGGCGCCGAGAATCGCCGGCGCGCCCGCGAGCAGGCCGAGCAGAACCAGTGTGCGCGTCCTGACCCGTCCCGAGCGCGCCACCGGGGCCACGATGGCCAGGCCCTCCGTGGTGTTGTGGATTGCGAAGCCCACCACCAGCGCCGCGCCGAGCGCGAGCGAGCCGACCGCGTAGGCGGATCCGATCGCCAACCCCTCGCCGAGGTTGTGGAGGCCGATCCCGAGCGCCACGAGGAACGCCGCGCGCTCGCCGAGCGCCTCCTCTCCGCTCCCCGCCGCGGCGCGGGCACGGCGCTCGCCGAGCCATGCGTCCACGCCGGCAAGCACGAGGTAGGCCCCCACCGCCCCGAGCCACACCAGTCCGGCGCCGCCGAGGGCCTCCGCCCCCTGCCCCGCCAGCTCGGTGCCCTCGAGCAGCGCGTCGATACCGAGGAAGGTCAGAAGCCCGACCGTGAAGGCGAGGATGAAGCGCATCCAGCGGGCGTCCATCGTGCGCACCCACGGCAGCCACAGCATGCCGATGGCCACCGGGATGACACCCACGTAGATGCCGATCAGGGCCATCAGCCCGTAGAACCCGACGTCGGCGTCGGGCGACTCCGCGGCAGCGTCGATCGCGTGGTCGACGGTGGCGCCGGTGGCGGTGAGCAGCATCACCTCGTAGGACTGGCCCTCGATCCACGGGTAGTCCACCGTCACCTCGGCCGACCGGAGCCGGCCGATCTCCTCGTCGGTCTGCGTGAACGCGGCGAACGCGTCGTTCACGATCGCCTGCTCCACGCGCACCGGGTCGGCGCCGTCGTTCCGCAGGTGCAGCTCGATCTCGCCCGGCCGCAGCACGGTGCGCTCCACGGCCAGCTCCTCCTGCGGCACTCCGACCCGGTCGAGCCCGGGCGCGTCGAGCGCCACGAACAGCCCGATCGCCGCGCCGAGCAGCACTACGGGCAGGAGCGCGGTGAGCCAGCCGGGCAGGCGCCGCAGCGACGTGGTGGCCGCTTCCATCAGTCCTCCACCTCGAAGAACCCCATCCACCCGAGCTCCGCGAACTCCGAGACGTGGGCGTGGAACATGTACTTGCCTGCGTACGGGAAGCGCAGCTCGAGGATGCCGCGCTCACCCTGCCCCTGGATCACGGTGTCGGTGAAGTCGCGCGGCTCGAGGCGGGTGCCGGTCGGGTAGTAGTCGAAGAAGTTGGCGTGGATGTGGAACGAGTTGAGGAGGTCGAACTCGAGCGCGTTCACGAGGTAGATCCGGACCAGCTCGCCGCGCTTGACCTTGACCGGCTCCTCCATGTACGCGAACGCGACCGTGTTCACGGCGTAGATCTCGTTCGCCCGGTCGAAGTTGGTGTCGAACCCGTTCATGACCATCACCAGCTCGTCCGCGGGCGGGCGGCCGTCCTTCGGGTCGATCAGGAACGCGCCGTAGAGGCCCTTCGCGATGTGCTCGGCCAGCGGGGTCGAGTGGCAGTGGTAGAGGTGAAGCCCGAACGGCGTGGCGTCGAACTCGTAGACGGTCGAGCGGCCCGGCTCGATGTTGCCGGCGCCGATCCCGGGGATGCCGTCCATCACGTCCCGGTGGATGCCATGGAAGTGCATCGTGTGCGGATGGCTCGACCCGTTCGTGAAGCGCACGCGCAGCCGCTCGCCCTCGCGGGCGCGCAGCGTCGGGCCGGGCACCCGCCCGTTGTAGGTCCAGGCGGCGTACTTGACGCCGGGCGCCACCTCGATCTCGCGGTCTTCGGCCACGATGTCCCACTCGCGCACGCCCCCGGTGACCACGCCCTCGTCGAAGTCGCGGAGGATCTCCTGTGGGTCGAAGCCGTTCCCTGCGGGATCCACCCTGCCCACCGCGCCGCGGTGGGCGGAGCCCTGATGCGCCATGCCGTGATGCGAGGTGGCCGCCGCGGCGGAGGTGGCGCCGTGGAGACCCCGGTGCGGGACCAGCTCGTGGAGCACCGGCACCGCGCCGGCGGCCGCCGCGCCTCCGAGCAGCTTGCGCCGCGAGACTCTATGCTCCCACAACTTACGCATTGGCTGCCATTGAAGCAGATGTTAGACAAGACTAAAACCCATCTGAGCCCGCATCTGGACGAATGAACGACGCGGAGCTCAGGGTCGCCTCGCGGGTCTCCGCGCCGCGCGAGGAGGTCTGGCAGCGGGTGACCACGCCGGAGGGCGTCAACGGCGAGCTGATGCCGATCGTGCGCATGACCCTCCCCCGCGGCGTCAAGCGACTCGACCTCGACAGCGTTGCCGTGGGCAAGCCGATCGGCCGCTGCTGGATCCTGCTGTTCGGGCTCGTGCCGATCGACTGGGACGACCTGGTGCTCGAGCGCCTGGACCCGCCGAATGGCTTCCTCGAGCGTTCCTCGATGTTGAGCATGCGCACGTGGGAGCACGAGCGCAGGCTCGAGCCGACCCCCGACGGGGGCTGCGTGGTGCGCGACAGGGTGCGGTTCGAGCCTCGGCTCCCGGTCCCGGCCCGTGCGCTGCTGCCGCTCTACAAGACGGTCTTCCGCCATCGCCACCGCAGGCTCCGGCGCCACTTCGGGGGGCACCTAGAATCGGTGGGGTGATCGCCACCGCCGACTACGAGCTCGTCACCGAGGGAGCGGGCCTGGTGGAGCGCTCCGACCGCACGAAGCTGCTGCTGCGGGGGAGCGACGCGATCGACTTCCTCCAGGGACAGGTGACCAACGACGTGGAGGCGCTCACGCCGGGCACCGGCTGCTACGCGGCGATCCTCAACCACAAGGGGAAGCTCCGCACCGACCTGCGCGTCCTCCGCGGTGAGGACTGGGTCTGGGCCGACTGCGACCCGGTAGGCAGCGCGGTCCTGCTCCACACCGTCCAGACCTACAGCCTCGGCCGTGACGTCTCGTTCCAGGACCTGACCGCCGAGCGGTCGGTGCTCTCCCTGATCGGCCCGGCGGCCGCGGCCGCGCTCGACGTGGCGCCCCCGGCCGAGGAGCATTCGTTCGTGGAGGGCGAGCACGGCATGTACGTGCGCACCGCGCTCGGCGTGGACGTGATCACCTCCGACCCCGACGCCGCGCGCGCCGCCCTCGACGTGCCGGAGGTGTCCGACGACGCCGTGGAGTGCCGGCGGATCGAGAGCGGACGCCCGCGCCTCGGCCTCGACATGGACGGCGACACGATTCCGCAGGAGGCCGGCATCAACGAGCGCGCCGTCAGCTTCTCCAAGGGCTGTTACGTCGGCCAGGAGACGGTCGCGCGCCTGCACTACAAGGGCAAGCCGAACCGTCACCTGCGCGGTCTCCAGCTCACCGCGCCGGCCGCCCGCGGCGACGAGATCCTGCTCGGGGACAAGGTCGTGGGCCGGATTGGCTCCACCTGCGAGTCGCCGCGCCTGGGGCCGATCGCTCTCGCGCTGGTGCGCCGGGAGGCCGCGCCCGGCGGCGAGGTGCTGGTGGCCGGGGCCGTGGCCACGGTGGTCGAGCTGCCGTTCACGGGTGACTGAGCACCGCGACCGGCGCCGCGCCCCGCGGAGCCGGCACGGTCTCTCCGGCGCCAGCCCGCTGCTCGGCGGGCCCCTCACCACCGACGCGGGCGCAGAGGAGCCGCGCTCCCCCGCCCCCGCCTACGACGCCCGCAGCGGCACGCTCGACCTGCCGAGCTCGCAGGCGCCGCCCCTGCCGGAGCCGCGCGCGCTCCGCACGCTCATCCCGCCGGCCGAGACGGGCCGCGGCGTGGACGACTGGGGGCGCTCCGAACGCGTCTTCGACCTGATGGAGCCGCTGCTCGACTTCTACTACCGCTACTGGTTCCGGGTCGAGGTCGAGGGCGTGGAGAACGTGCCCTCCGAGGGCGGTGCGCTGCTCGTGTCCAACCACTCCGGCGCGCTCCCGCCGGACGCCCCGATGATCATGCAGTCGATCCGTCACGAGCACCCGCGCCCGCGCCCGCTCTACATGCTGGGCGAGAACTGGTTCAAGGGCTACCCGGGCGTGGGCCTGCTGGCGAACAAGATGGGCCTCGTGGGCGCGCACCCGGCCAACGCCCAGCGGCTGCTCCGCGACGAGGGCCGACTCGCCCTGGTGTTCCCCGAGGGGCAGAAGGGCTCGCGCAAGCTGTACTGGCAGCGCTACAGGCTGCGCCGCTTCGGGCGCGGAGGGTTCGTGCGCACCGCCATCCGGGCCGGTGTGCCGATCGTGCCCGTCGCCGTCGTGGGCGCCGAGGAGGCCATGCCGATCTTCGCCCACGTGCCGCTGCTGCAGCGCCTGACGGGCCTCATCTACTTCCCGATCAACCACGCCTTCCCGCATTTCGGCCTCGCCGCGGCAGGCATGTACATGCCTGCCAAGTTCAAGATCCGCTTCCTCGAGCCGGTGGACCTCTCCGCGCACGGCGAGGACGACGCCGACGACGTGGCGCTCGTGCAGGGAATCGCCGAGGACATTCGCGGCCGGATCCAGACCGAGCTGGACGAGCTCGTCGCTGCGCGTGGCTCAGTGTGGTTCGGTTAGGGTGGCGGTGGAGGGATGACCGCGAAAAGCAAGACGCCACGCGGCCCCGCGGTTCTGCTGGCGGTCGTGCTTGCCGCCTCCCTGGCCGCGTGCGGCGACGAAGACTTCAAGAACGACCCGCGCCAGCCCGTGGCCGTTCAGCTGACCGGCGTCGTCCAGTCGGAGCAGGTCACGATCTCCCCCACGGAGGTCGGAGGCGGACCCGTGATGATCACCATCGCCAACCAGACCGACGACCCTCACACGATCTCGCTCGACGGCGGCTCGATACACGCCGAGGTGGGGCCGGTGGCGCCCACGGACACCGCCACGATCCGGCGCACCCTGGAGGCCGGCGAGTACGAGGTGAGCGCCGGGAGCGAGGCCGCGGTGCCGAAGGAGATCAAGCCCGCGATCCTGCGCATCGGTCCCGATCGCGAGAGCGCGAGCGGCGACCTCGAGCTCCCCTAGAGCTCGAGCTGGTCGATCTCTTTGGGAGTGAGCTCCGGCGCGTGGCCGGGTGAGGCGGCGAGCACGAGCGCGTCCACCTCTGTGAGCAGGGCGCGCACGCGGGCCGCCATCTCCTCCACGACGTCGTAGGCCCTGTCGATCCCCGTCTTGGCGCCGGTGAGCTGGCTCTTGACCTTGCGCACGTCGTCCATGGCGTGGAGCGCGCGCTCGACCACGTCGTGCACCGCGGCGCCGTCCACGCCCTCCTGCCCCCCGCGCGCCATCAGCACCCGGGCGCGAGCCAGGCGGTAGCCCACCTCGAGCGCCAGGCCGTCCGGGTCGTCGGGATCCAGGGCGATCAGCAGCTTGTCGCCGTTGTACTCGCGCAGCGGCTCGAGCTTCGCCGGCAGCTCCTCGGCGGTGGGAACCACGAGCACGGCGAAGTCGGCGTCGCGATCGCCGAGCGCCCGGTCGAGCTCCTCGAGCGCGCGCGGCTTGGAGAGCCGCCTGTCCTTTGCCTCGAACACCACCCGGCCGCGTGCCGGCCCGTCGCAGGCGCCGATGTCCACCACCACGTCGCCGGTCTTGCCGGAGGCCCCGAGCTGGTCGCCCACGGCCTCGGCCACGTCGCCCTGGCGAAGCGCGATCGCGTCGAGCGAGTCGGCCACGGCCTCCTCGAAGGTGCGGCCCTTGGCGGTGCCCTTCTCGCGCTCGGCGCCGACCTCCTCGAGCTTCTCCTTCTCGTCGCGGAGCCCCTGGAGCTCCTTGCGGAGCTCGCCCAGCTGCTGGAGCAGGGCGCGCTCGGTGGCGTGCGAGCGGTTGGCGGCCTGGGTGATGGTCTCGAGCGCACCGGCCTTGAAGTCGGCGAGCGGGTTCGAGCCGTCGGCCGCGGAGAACTGGCGCACGAGGTCCTCGCGCGAGCGCACCAGCGCCTCGGCCACCAGCTCGCGCACCCGGTTCTGGACCGAGGCCGCGCTGCCGTCGCCGAAGAGCTTCTCGAGGTCGCGCGCCAGGTGCCCGTTCTCGGGGCCGAACACCTCGTCCACCTTGGTGCCGAAATGCTCCGCCACGGTGCGGGCCTTGTCGGTGAACTGGCGCTCGAGCTCCCTCGACGTGCGCTCGAACTCCGTCTTGACGTACTCGGAGTTGGCCGCGGCCTGCTCGCGGTCGAGCACGCGTGCCCCGATCACGAGCGCGTCGCGCACGGTCTTGGCCGCGTCGTCGCCCGCCTGCTCGCGCTCGCGCACGAGCCGAACGGCGCATTCGTCCTGCACGTCGAGCTCGCGGACGACGAGGCGGTCGCCGACCACGGCCACGTGGGCCTGCCTGAGTGGAGTCGCAGCTTCCATGGTTGTCTGGTCCCACCGTAGGGGCGGAACCTGACGGAACGGGCGCAAAAGGTCAGCATCGGTGCGCAGCCGGCCCAGCCGGCTGCTTCCAAAACGACTAGCGAGCGGCCGGAGGCAGCCAGTCATGCGGGAACACGGGCCCGATCCGGCCCGGGAACCGCGGCACGACCGCCTGCGCGTGCGCACCGGCCGGATGGCGCTCGATCCAGCCGTGCAGATCGTCCAGCGACATCAGCAGCCGGACGGTGGTGGCGATCTGGTAATCCGCCACGTTCGGCTCCTCCCCGCCGATCACACCCTGGACGAGGAAGCCGTCGAGGCGGTCGAGCAGCGTCGGAAGGGCGCGCAGATCGCGGAGCACGTGCTCGTCGTCGGCGTGGTTGAGCCTCGCCGCCAGGCGGATCACCGGGGGCGCCATCGCCGCGGCCAGCGACACCGGGATGCCCAGGCGGGCGCCCTCGAGGTACGAGGCGATTGTCGAATGGTCGCGCTTGAGGGCCCCCCAAGCCAGCCGGCGGGCCACCGGCTGGAGCACCTCGTCCGCCCACGCCTCGGCCCGCAGCACCGACTCGCGCCGCTCGGGCTCCGCCGGGACCAGCGGTGGCATGGGCACCATCGCGTCGAGCGCGAGGGCGATCGTGCGGGTGCCCTGCAGGCGCTGGCCGTCCAGGCGCACCGCCGGCACGGTCATGCGCGAGAAGCCGAGCCCTCGCAGGAGCACGCGGTGAACCCCGGCCACCATGTCGAGGCGCCGGACGTCGAAACCCTTGCGCTCGAGCATGAGCTGACCCGCAAGGGCCGGGTGCGATCCCGGCACGCCGAAGAGGGTCGCGCGCACGGCGGGCATCCTAAGCGGCCGGCCCGGCGGGAACCGTTCCGCCCGGGGGTGCGTCGCTTTCCGGCTGGCATACATCCAGAAAACGAACGACCCCCTCCCCCGCGAGGCGACACCCCCGCGCCCAGGCGCCGGTACGATCTCGACCGCAAGCGACCGAGAGGACCGATGGCCCAGATCGACCTGACCAAGCCCAGCGCGCTCTCCGTGGAGCCGGGCACGCTCCCAGAGACGATGTCCGCGTGGGTGATCCGCGAGGAGCGCCAGGGTGAGCCCCGCGACGCGTTCCAGCTCGAGGAGATCGAGGTGCCGGAGCCCGGCGCCTTCGAGGTGATCGTCCGCGTGATGGCGGCCGGCGTGAACTACAACAACGTCTGGGCCGCGCTCGGCGAGCCGGTCGGGGTCTGGCGCTACGGCGACCACCCCGAGTACGGCCACCACATCGGCGGCTCGGATGCCTCGGGCGTGGTCTGGAAGGTCGGCCCGGGCGTGACGCGCTGGAAGCCGGGCGACGAGGTGATCGTCCACTGCAACCAGGCCTCGTACGAGGACCCGGAGGTGCACGGCCTCGACCCGCTTGCAGCCCCGAGCCAGAAGATCTGGGGCTACGAGACCACCTGGGGCTCGTTCGCCCAGTTCACCAAGGTCCAGGCGCAGCAGCTCCTCCCCCGCCCCCAGAACCTGACCTGGGAGGAGGCGGCCTCCTACGGGCTCGTGTACTTCACCGCGTATCGCATGCTGATCACGCGCTGCAACATCCAGGCGGGCCAGAACGTCCTGGTCTGGGGCGCGGCCGGCGGGCTCGGCGTGTTCGCCATCCAGCTCTGCAAGATCGCCGGGGCACACGCGGTCGGCGTGGTGTCCTCGCCCGAGAAGGGCGAGCTGGTCAAGCGGCTGGGCGCGGTGGACTACATCGACCGGGCCGAGTTCAAGGGCATGATGCGCACCGGTAGCGAGTCGGCCGACGAGGAGAAGGAGCGCTTCAAGGTCTCGCGCGCCTTCGGCAAGCGCGTGAAGGAGATCCTCGGCGACTCGCCCGACATCGTGTTCGAGCACGTCGGCCAGGCCACCTTCCCCACCTCGGTGTTCGTGGTCAAGCCGTTCGGCAAGGTCGTGATCTGCGCCGGCACCACGGGCTTCAACCTCGACTTCGACGTGCGCTACCTGTGGATGCGCCAGAAGGAGATCCTGGGGTCGCACTTCGCCAACGCCTACGAGTGCATGAAGGCGAACGAGCTGATCGAGTCGGGTCAGATTCGCCCGGTGCTGTGGCGCACCATGGGATTCGACGGCGTGCCGGACGCGCATCAGCTCATGCGCGACAACCAGCACCTCGGCAAGATCTCGATCCTGGTCGGCGCCGAGTCCGAGGGCGAGGGCAAGGCCACCGAGGGCGAGGGCGCGATCTACGCGGAGGTGGGCGCGTGATCGCGGTCCACATCAAGTGGGTGGCCAACCCGTTCCGCGGCGACAAGTTCGCCGAGGGCTGGCTCCCGGGCGCCGCGGCGGTGCTCGACTACGGCGCGACCGAGTGGGCCTTCTACAGGGCCAAGGACGGGCGGCTCGACTTCCTCCAGATCGCCAACTTCCCCTCGAAGGCGCACTTCGAGCGCTATTGGTACTCGGATCGCATCGCCGAGCTCCGCACGCAGCTCAGCGGCACCTACCAGGTACCGCTGCTGCCCACGTTCCAGGAAGTCGTGGGCTCGGGCAAGGCGATCCAGGAGCTGGCCGCAACCGGCGGCTTCGAAACGTAGGACATCCGTGCGCACGCGGCCGAGCCGCGTGCTTCGGCAAATCAGGCCTGCTCGAGCGGGGCCATGGTGAGCCCCGCCTGCTCGAGCTGCTCCCAGTAGAGCTCGGCCGGCTCGCGCTGCCCCGTCCAGACAACGGCGCGCCCGCTGCGGTGGATCGTGTTGGCCATGGCCATCCCGCCGTCGTACGACACGCCGGGCAGCACGCGAGCCAGCGCCTGTGCCACGCCCTCGAAGGTGTTGTGGTCGTCGTTCAGCACGATCACGCGCCAGCTGCCCCCCAGGCCGCTGTCCGGTCCCGCCACGCGCGGCATCTCCACTGTGGAGCCGCCGCTCACCTTGCGCCCGCCTCCTCGCGCTTGCGCCAGTAGCGGTCGAGGCCCTGGTAGAGCTGCTCGGGCGGCGCCGCCTGCTCGAAGCTGGCCTGGGCCTCAGGGGTCATGTGCTCGGACAGCCGCTCGCGCATGGCGGCCACGAACCCCGCCTCGTCGTTGTCGCGGGCGAGCTCGCCCTGCGTGCGCAGGCCCTCGCGCACGCCCGCGATCTGCTCGGCCACGTCGGCGTGGCGGCCGAAGTGCGTGAGGCAGAGGGCCGTGGGATCCCACCCCTCGAGCGTCCGCAGCGACTCCTCCCAGAGCTCGAGGTCGATATCGGGCGGAGGCGTGGGCGGGACGGTGAATCCGTGCGGAGGGACCCGCACGCCGGCCACGTCCCCCACGTAGGCGTCGCCGGAGGCCTCCTCCAGATACGACACGTGATGGGACGCGTGACCGGGCGTGTAGGCCACCCGGAACCCCTCCACGACCTCGCCACCCGACAGCGTGCGCACGCGCGCCTCGTCCACCGGCGCCACCTCGCCCCAGAGGCGCTCCATGTCGTCCCCGTAGAGGCGCGCCGCGCTCTTCAGGAGCTTGGACGGGTCGATCAGGTGGGGCGCGCCGCGCTCGTGCACGTACACCACCAGCTCCGGGAAGCGGCGGCACAGAACGCCCGAGGCGCCGGCGTGATCGAGGTGGATGTGGGTGAGCAGGAGCACGCGCGGCTCCACCGCTCCGAGCTCCGCCAGGAGCGTCTCCACGCCTGTGGACGGGCCCGGATCCACGATCACGCCGTCCTGCTCGTAGGCGCAGATCACTCGGTCCCGGCCGAGGTGCATCACGTCGATCGGCCTGCTCACGAGCCTTCGACCTTACAATCCCCGGTGTGAGCGGGCCCGCACACAGACTCCCGGAGCCCGATAGCCCGTGGGTGATGCGCACCTATGCGGGCCATTCGTCGGCCCGCGAGTCGAACGAGCTGTACCGGCGCAACCTCGCCAAGGGCCAGACCGGGCTGTCGGTGGCCTTCGACCTGCCCACCCAGACCGGCTACGACCCGGACCACGAGCTCGCTCGCGGCGAGGTCGGCAAGGTCGGGGTCTCGATCGCGCACAAGGGCGACATGCACGCCCTGCTCGACGGCATCCCGCTGGACGCGATGAACACGTCGATGACGATCAACGCCACCGCGGCCTGGCTGCTCGCGCTGTACATGACCGTGGCGGACGAGAACGACGTGGACATGCACGCCCTCCAGGGCACCACGCAGAACGACATCATCAAGGAGTTCCTCTCGCGCGGGACCTACGCGTTCCCGCCCGAGCCCTCGATGCGGCTGATCGCCGACATGATCGCGTTCACGGTCGACGAGGTGCCCAGGTGGAACCCGATCAACATCTGCTCCTACCACCTCCAGGAGGCGGGAGCGACGCCGGTACAGGAGACCGCGTATGCGCTCTCGACCGCGATGGCCGTGCTCGACCGCGTACGCGAGCGGGTGCCGGAGGAGACCTTCCCACGCGTTTTCGGCCGGCTGTCCTTCTTCGTGAACGCCGGCATCCGCTTCGTGGAGGAGCACGCCAAGCTGCGCGCGATGGGCCGGCTCTGGGAGGAGCTCGGCCGCGAGCGCTACGGCGTCGAGGATCCCAAGCTGCTGCGCTTCCGCTACGGCGTGCAGGTCAACTCGCTCGGCCTGACCGAGTCCCAGCCCGAGAACAACATCATCCGGATCGTGCTCGAGGCGCTCGCGGTCACGATGGGCCGCGACGCCCGCGCCCGCGCGCTCCAGCTCCCGGCCTGGAACGAGGCGCTCGGCCTGCCGCGGCCCTGGGACCAGCAGTGGTCCCTGCGCATCCAGCAGATCCTGGCCTACGAGACCGATCTGCTCGACTACCCCGACATCTTCGAGGGCTCGAAGGTGATGGACGGCCTCGTTGAGGAGCTGACCGAGGGCGCCCGCGCGGAGATGGCCGTGGTGGCCGAGCGCGGCGGCGCCGTGGAGGCCGTCCCGTATATGAAGACGCAGCTGGTGGAGTCGCACCGCGAGCGCGTTCGCCGGATCGAGGCGGGCGAGCTCAAGGTGATCGGCCAGAACGTCTACACGGAGGCCGAGCCGTCTCCGCTCCAGGAGGGCGAGGACGGCGGCATCATGCGCGTGGACAAGGCGGTGGAGCGCTCGGCGATCGACGCGCTCGAGCGCTGGCGCGAGCAGCGCGACGCCGCTGCGGTGGAGCGCTCGCTCGAGGAGCTGCGCGCGGCGGCGGCCGACGAATCGATCAACGTCATGCACGCCACGCTGGCCGCGGCGCGCGCCGGGGTGACCACCGGCGAGTGGGCGGCGGCCCTGCGCGGAGTGTTCGGCGAGTACCGCGCCCCCACCGGCGTGGCCGACGCCGCGGCCGCCACGAGCGACGACGAGCTCGAGGACCTCCGTGAGCGCGTGGAGCGAGTGTCGGAGGGGCTCGGCCGGCGGATCAAGATCCTTGTGGGCAAGCCCGGGCTCGACGGCCACTCGAACGGCGCGGAGCAGATCGCGGTGCGGGCGCGCGACGCCGGCATGGACGTGGTCTACGAGGGCATCCGCCTGACGCCGGCGCGCATCGCGCGGACCGCCGTGGACGAGGGCGTGCACGTGGTCGGCCTCTCGATCCTCTCCGGCTCCCACGCCGAGCTGATCCCGAGCGTGCTCGACGAGCTGCGGGCTGCCGGCGCGAACGTGCCCGTGGTCGTCGGCGGGATCATCCCCAAGGCCGACGAGGAGGCGCTGCTCGCCGCCGGGGTCGCACGCGTCTACACGCCCAAGGACTTCCAGGTGAGCCGGATCATGGGCGACATCGTGGAGCTGGTGGCACAGCACCACGGCGTGGCAGCAGCCGCCTGACGGTTGAAGTTGTCCGGTCTGTAGTTATTTTGTAAAGGATGAGCGGGGGAACGCTGCGGACGGTTCGGCTGCGGCACGCCATTCCACTGGCAGCGGTCATCGCGATCGCCGGCCTTCTGATCGCCGCGGTGGCCACCGCCGAGGTGCTCGCGCGCGGCGAGCTGCTGCCGTACTCGCCCATGACCGTGGAGCGCGTGGAGGTCCTGGGCGGCATCGAGCTGTGGGTGGCGCGCGAGTCGCTCGTGCGCCTGGACATCCTCAACGGCGCGATCCTCGCCCTGGGCGGCCTCGTGGCGTTCCTGACGGCCGCGCGCATCGGGCGGCGCGTGCCGCGCACGTTCCGCTTCTTCGTCCTGCTGGGCCTCGGACTGACGTATCTCGCGCTCGACGAGATGCTGGCCCTGCACGAGACGATCGGCTACAACCTCGAGTTCCTCGCAGACGTGCCGGGCACCAACTCGCCGGAGGACGTGGTCTTCGCCCTCTACGCAGTGCCCGCGGTGGCCTTCTTCTACGTGTACCGGGACCTGATCGCGGTCTCGGTCTGGGGCGCGCGGCTCGTGGTCCTGGGCGTGGCCCTGTTCGGTGCGGCAGCGGTGCTCGACGTGCTCGACGCCATCGTGGACGAGCAGTGGGTCGAGCCGCCCGGATCGGCGGCGCTCGCGGCAGGGTTCGCCCTGGTGGCGGCACGCCACCTTGCTAGCTTGCCCCCGGATGCGGGCGACACCGGACGAGATCGGTCGTCGACTGCGACAGCGTGATCGCGCGGCGGCCCCCGCGGCGCTCAACCTGATCGAGGACCGCACGCCGAACG
Source organism: uncultured Thermoleophilaceae bacterium (assembly GCA_963764665.1). Taxonomy (GTDB): domain Bacteria; phylum Actinomycetota; class Thermoleophilia; order Solirubrobacterales; family Thermoleophilaceae; genus JACVRW01. The sequence goes on from CAVXTL010000012.1 coordinate 35,057, forward strand.
GCCGCGAGGCCACGGCCGAGCTCCTGGCCGAGCTGTCCCCGTCGGCGCTCGGCGGGGAGGCACCGGCCCACCTGATCGGGGTCACGGGGCCGCCCGGGGCCGGCAAGTCCTCGCTGCTCTCCTGCCTCGTGCAGGTCTGGCGCGCGCGTGGGCGCACCGTGGCCGTGCTCGCGGTGGACCCCTCGTCGAAGCGCTCGGGCGGCGCCCTCCTCGGCGATCGCGCCCGCATAGACCACGACCCCCACGACGACGGGGTGCTGATCCGGTCCACCGCAGCCGGCGGGCGGCTCGGCGGGCTGGCCGCACCCACGCGCGAGGCCGCCGAGGCGCTCGCGCCCGCCTTCGACGTGGTCGTGGTCGAGACCGTCGGTGTGGGACAGTCGGAGACCGACGTGGAGGAGGTCTGCGACACGGTTGCGGTGGTGGTCCAGCCGGGCTCCGGCGACGTGCTGCAGTTCCTCAAGGCCGGCATCATGGAGGTGCCTGACGTGCTCGTGGTGACCAAGGCCGACCTCGGCGCTCCGGCCGACCGGGCGCGGCGCGACCTCCAGCAGGCCGTGGGAGCGGTAGGAGCCGGCAAGGTGCCCGTGCTGGCGGTGTCGTGCATCCCGCCGCCGGCCGGCGTTGAGGAGCTCGCCGACGCGCTGGACGCGCACGGGGAGAGCCTCGACCCGGAGGCCCGCAGGCCACGGGCACGCCGGCTCTCCGCCCTGCGAGAGCTCACCGCCGAGCACGGCGAGCGGGCGCTCCGGACGCTGGGCGGCAGGCGCCAGGCGGAGCGCCTCCTGGCGGATCAGGACCCGAAGGCCGGCACCGCCGAGCTGGTGGCGCTGCTCGAGCGGAGGATCGAGGCCTGATGCTCCTCCGCCAGATCGCACTGCTGACCGGCGTGGTGGTGGTCACGACGCTGGTGGCGGAGCTGGCCGGAGCGGCCAACCTGGGCGTGTCGCTGGGCATCGCCCAGGTCGCCTTCGCCATCGTGCTCGTGGCCATCCTCAGTCGCGGCTGAGCAGCTCCTCGGCCTCGGCCAGGTCCTCCGGCGTGTTCACGCTTCGCACGAGCGCGGGGGGCAGCGCCACGTGCACCGGGCCGAGCGCCTCGACGGTGTCGGTGAGCGGCGCGTCCGGAGGCGCCGCCAGCAGCGGCTCGAGCGCCGCGGGGGCGTAGAGCGCGAAGGTGGGCTGGAGCCGGCCGTCGGCCACCGCCACCACCGCCGGCGACGCAGCGGCGGCCTGGAGCAGCGTCAGGCACGCGTCGGCCGTGACGAACGGCATGTCGGCCGCGCACACGAGCACCGGCCCATCGGCCTCAGTGAGGGCGTGGACGATCCCCGTGAGGGGGTGCCGCGGCTCGGCGGGCTCGTCCCAGCGCTCGAGCCCGGGCAGGGCGGGAAGCTCCGTGTCGGCCTTGCAGACGACCACCACGCGCCCGCAGGCGCCGGCGAGGGCGGAGATCGGATAGCTCAGGAGCGGCCTGCCGGCCACCTCCACGGCGGCCTTCGAGCCGCGTCCGAGCCTACTTCCCGACCCGCCCGCCAAAACCGCACCGATCACCGGGCGGGAGGGTACGCAAGGGCGCTTCGCAGCGCCCGCGGAGCCCCCTCTCGCAGCTACGCTGCGGCGGATGGGAGCTCCCGATCGAGTCGGTCACGTGGTTCGGCGCGTGCGCTCCGACGGGCTCGGCGCCGCCGCCAGGCATTCCCTCGACCTGGCGCGTGCGCACCTCTATCTCGTGGAGGAGCACGTCTGGTACCAGCTCGACGTGGCCGGAGAGCGCCCGCGCCGCGAGCTGCCCGAGGACGTCCGGCTCATCCGCGCCGGCGACGACCGGCTCTCCGGCGCCGTGAAGATGGGCCAGCGGCTCGAGGAGGTGCGCGACCGCCGCGCCGCGGGCAACGACCTGTGGCTGGCCGAGGACGAGGGCGGGCCGCTGTTCCGGTGCTGGATCTACCGGCGCCGGGCGCCCGTGCTGGCGGCACCCGGCGGCTGGCTCGAGATCCCCGCAGAGAGCGTCGTCCTCGAGGACTCCGCCACCACCCCGCGGGCCCGCGGCCGCGGCATAGCCCCGGGCGCCTGGACGGCCATCGCCGACTCGCTCCGGGACGAGGGCCTGACGCACATGATCACCAAGGTCGGCGTGGAGAACGAGGCCTCGCGCAGGGCGGTGGTCAAGGCGGGCTTCCGCGAGATCGGGGTCATGCGCCTGGTCAAGGCGGGGCCGCGCAAGCGGACCACGGTGGCCCAGCCGGCGCCCGGCCTCGGCGCCGAGCTTGCTGAGCGGCTGACCGGCTAGGCCGCCGACTACTGTCGAAAGAAGCGGCGGCGCGCGAGGTCGATCGCCTCGTGGGGCGTGTCGGCCAGGGTGAAGAGACGGTGCCGGTAGCGCTGCGAGAGCCCCGGGATGGCGGTGGCCACCGGCAGCCCGAGGCGTACCCGCCACGGGTCGGAGGAGCGCCTCCAGTTGCGCCGGCGGGAGGCGAAGAGGCGCTCGTGACGACTCTTGAGGCTCGCGTAGAGCTCCGCGTGGCGTTCCGCGCCCCGCGAGAACTGGCGGCCGGCTTGGAGCCGGTAGTTGAGCACCGGCTCGTCCACGCCCGCGCCGCGATAGCCGGCCTCGGCCAGCGCCATCCAGAGATCCCAGTCCTGGAACGGGCCGGGCAGGCTCCATCCGCCGACCGCCACCAGCGCGTCCCGCCTGATCAGGCTCGCGTAGGGGATGTTGTTGAAGTAGGTGATGCGCCATGGATCGAGCGTGCCGGCACGGCCGCGCTCGGCCCGCTCCACCTCGCCGAACAGCCGCACGCTCCCCCACACCGCGGCCACGTCCGGGCGCGAGTCCAGCTCAGCCACCAGCGTGCTCAGCGCGCCGGGCAGCACGGCGTCGTCCGCGTCGAGCGGGAAGACGTATGGCGCCCGGGTGGCCGCCACACCGGCCATCCGGGCCGCCGAGGTGCCGCCGTTGCGCTGGTGGATCACCGTGTGGCCCGCCTCAGCCAGCCCGTCGAGCACTCGCAGCGTGTGCGCGTCGGTGGAGCCGTCGTCGACCACCACCAGCTCGCAGGGCTCCTGCGCGGTCACCGACGCCACCGCCTCGGCGATCGTGGCGCCGTCGTCGAGGCACGGGATCATCACCGCCACACGGGGCCATGCCGGCGGCGCGCTGCGGGGGCGGGTGGCGGGCGAGGAGCTCATCGGCGGGCCCGGCGAACATCGCACCCCCGGCCGCCCGCCACGTGTCGAAGCTGTGAACCCGCCGAACTAGTGACCTGAGTCGGAGGTTCGGCATCATCTTCCCGGCCGGCTGAGCGTGGCTGACGGTTGACTGCGACCGGAGGCGTACTCGAGAGTACGGCGAGGTCGCCGGCGATCGTCAGGCGCGTTCAGACGCCGGGAAGGTGCGCTCGACCAACGACTCAGGGCACTAGCGCAGGGCCTCGAATCGCCATTCGCCCTCGACCCTCCTCAGCTCGAGGGCCTCGTCCAGCGGCCGGCGCCCCTCCACCTCGGTCCGCAGCCGGGCCACCGCCCTCCCTCCGCCGTCGCGCAGGGCGATCCCCCTCAGCGCGATCCGCGGCTCGCGCACCCGCGCCAGGCGCGCGCGGACGCGTCGTGCGCAGGCGTCGCCGCCCATGCGGTCGCGAGCCGCCCGCGTGAGCAGGTCCTCGCAGACCGTGGAGCCGTCGCTGCGGCCGGTGGCCAGCTCCAGCTGGCGCACCACCACCTCGATCTCACGAGCGGCCCCGCTCGCCCTGACGGGCTCCTCGTCACCCCCCAGCGAACACCCCGGCAGCAGCGCGAGCGCGCAAATCGCCGCCCACCTCATCGGCGGTGAGCATAATGGGGGTGGTGGAAGGCTCAGCTCCGGAATCCGTAGGGACGCTCTCGAGCTGGCTGCGCTGCTACCGCTGCTGGTCGCGCAACCTCGAGGTGCAGCTCCATTACGAGGGAATCCTCAAGGTGGACCCCGAGACCGCCGAGGCGATCGAGCCGGTCGAGGAGGTCCAGGAGGCGGTGGTGCAGTGCCTCGACTGCCTGCACGACCAGCCCCACCTGAGCCTCAGCTTCTACGAGGAGAACGGGCGCCGCATCTCCCGCATCGAGCCCGTGGAGGATCGCTGGGAGCGCATGGTCACCGGCACGCCCTGGGTGGCGTCGTGCACCGTGACGGTCGATGCCGAGGAGGTCGAGTCCTGCTCCGGCCCGGACGCGGCCGACTCGCTCGCGTTCGCGGCCTTCGGCGACCACGGCACCCGCGAGTTCTTCACGCACGTGCGCTTCCACAAGCACGAGGACGACAGGATCGTGGTCCACATGCTGGTCGAGCTCTACGCGCGCTCCTCCGAGGAGGCCACCGAGGTGCTGGAACAGGCCGCCCGGGGCCAGCTGGCGATCACCTCGCTGGCCGAGGAGTCACGCCCGCCGGCGTCGAGCGCCGACGAGGCTCACTGACCGCCGAGCAGCACCGCGCCGCGCTCAGCGAGAGCGGCGATGTCCTCGGCAGAGCGGCCCAGCTCCTCCAGCACCTCCTCCGTGTGCTGTCCGAGCAAGGGCGGCGGGCGCGGTACCCCGGCGGGGGCGTCAGTCCAGATCGGCGAGGCCACCAGCTCGAGCTGCCCGGCCGCAGGGTGTTCGACGCTGATCGTGGCCGCGCGGCCCGCCGCCGCGGCGGCAGCAAGGGCGTCGGGCACCGAGCGCACCTTCCCCACCGGCACCCCGGCCGCGTCCAGCGCGGCCACCCACTCCTCCGCCGGCCGCTCGCGGAAGCGCTGAGCCAGCAGCGGAACGAGCTCCTCGCGGTGCTCCACGCGCGCGGAGTTGGTGGCGAAGCGCGGGTCGTCGGCCAGATCGTCCAGCCCCATCGCGCGGCAGAGCGCGCGGAACAGGCCGTCGTTGGCGGCGGCCACGGCCAGCCGGCCGGACTCCGTGGCGAAGTCCTGGTAAGGCACGATGTTCGGATGCGCGTTCCCGAAGCGCCCGGGCTCGACGCCGGTCACGAGCGTGTTCTGGGCCACGTTCACGAGCCCTGCCAGCCCGGCGTCCAGCAGTGGCACCTCCACCCTTCCGCCCTCGCCCCCGTGCAGGGCGGCGAGGATGCCGGCCGTGGCGTGCAGCCCGGCCAGCACGTCCACCAGCGCCACGCCGACCTTGTACGGCGGGCCGTCCTCCGGGCCGGTGAGCGACATCAGGCCGCTCTCGGCCTGCGCAACGAAGTCGTAGCCGGGCCGGCCGATCGGCTCGCGCTCCGAGCCGAACCCGGTGATCGAGCAGTAGACGACCTTCGCGTTGCGCTCGCGCACGCTCTCGTAGCCCACTCCGAGTCGCTCGGCCCCGCCGGCCCTGAAGTTCTCGATGACCACGTCGGCGCCGGCGCACAGCTCGAGGGCCAGCTCGCGGCCCTCCGGATTGCCCAGGTCGATCGCCACGCTGCGCTTGCCGCGGTTCAGAGCGAGGAAATAGGCCGCCTCGCCGCCCACGAACGGCGGTCCCCAGGTGCGTGTCTCGTCTCCCCCCTGCGGGCGCTCGACCTTGACCACGTCGGCGCCGAGGTCGGCGAGCACCATGCCGGCGTAGGGGCCGGCCAGCACGCGCGAGAGATCGAGCACGCGAACGCCGCGGAGCGGCGGGTGTTCACGTGAGCTCTCCATCGCGCGCCATCCTGACAGGGGCCGACGCCGCCGTGGCCGCGCTCGAGGCCACCGGTGTCCAGGTGGCCTTCGGCCTCCCCGGCGTCCACAACCTGAGCCTGTGGCGGGCGCTGGGACGCTCGCCGATCCGCCTGGTGGGAGTCCGCCACGAGCAGACCGCCGCCTACGCGGCCGACGGCTACGCCCGCGCACACGGCGGCCTGGGGGTGGCGCTGACCACCACCGGCCCGGGGGCGGCCAACACCCTCGCCGCGGTGGGCGAGGCGTGGGCCTGCCGCCAGCCGGTGCTGGTGATCGCCACGGACGTGCCCACGACCGTGCGCCGGCCGGGCCAGTGGCGCGGCGCCCTGCACGAGACCACGGACCAGGCCGCGATGTTCGAGCCGGTGGTCAAAGCGGCGCTGCGGGTGGGCTCGGCTGAGGAGCTGGGACCGGCGCTCACGCGCGCGGCGGCCTTGGCGCTCGCGCCACCTCAGCGGCCGGTCTACCTGGAGGTGCCCACCGACCTCCTGGACGGGGATGCCGGCCCGGCTGCCGCCGAGGCGCCCGCCCCTCCCCCACCCGTGCCGGTCGACGACGCTGCCCTCGGGCGCGCGGCCGCCCTGATCGAAGCCGCTGAGCGGCCGCTCCTGTGGGTGGGCGGCGGCGCGTTGCAGGCCGGCGCCGGGCCCGCCGTGGCCCGGCTGGCGGAGCGCCTGGCGGCCCCGGTGATCCTCACCTACAGCGCCCGCGGGCTGCTGGCGCCGGACCACCCCTGCCTCGTGGCGGTGCCCCCTCATGTGCCCGAGGCGGGCGGGCTCTGGGACGAGGCGGACCTGGTGCTGGCCATCGGCAGCGACCTCGACGGCATGATGACCCAGGGCTGGTCCATGCCCGCCCCGCCACGGCTCGTGGCCGTCAATCTGGACCCCGCCGACGCCGCGAAGAACTACGAGCCGGACGTGGTCGTGGAGGCCGATGCGGCCACGGCGCTCGATGCGCTCGCGGGCGCGGTTTCGGAGCGGCCCGGCCTCGATGACCTGGCTGCCCGCCTCCGCGGTCTCACGGCAACCGCGCTCGACCAGGTGGGCCGAACGGATCCCGAGGCGCGCGAGTTCCTCGATGCGCTGGACGGCGCGCTGCCCGACGACGCCATCGTGGTCTGCGACATGTGCATCCCCGGCTACTGGCTGGGTGGCTTCCGCAGCCCGGCGGCGCCGCGGAAGCTGTCGTACCCGCTGGGCTGGGGCACGCTCGGCTGCGCGTTCCCCCAGGGCCTGGGAGCGGCACTGGCCGGCCAGGGTCCGGCCGTGAGCGTGTCGGGCGACGGCGGCTTCCTCTATGCCTGCGGCGACCTGGCCACCGCCGCGCAGGAGGGGATCCCGCTCACCGCCCTGGTGGTGGACGACGGCGGCTACGGAATGCTGCGCTTCGACCAGGACCGGCGCGGCGACCCGCACGAGGGCGTGGACCTCCAGACACCCGACTTCGTGGGCCTGGCCGGGTCCTTCGGCGTACACGCGGAAGCGGTGGAGGGACTGGGTGCCGGGTTCGCCGACGCCCTCGCACGCCACGTGGCGCTGGAAGAGCCCTCGCTGCTCCTGGCGCGGGCCTCGATGGGCCCGCCCCCGAACACGTCGCCGCGCTGGTACAGGACTGCCCCAAATAGCCGATAAGTACCCATATGGGTACTCACAGGGCCCTTTCGGCCCTCCCCGATCGGCGAGTGCCGGCCGGCGCTTCCGATGTACCGTGGGACGAGGTGAGCTTCAGGATCGAGTGGCTCGGCGACCCGGAGCGTTTTGCGCTCCTGTCGGCCGATTGGGACCGGATGCTCCCCGGCGACGCCAGGCCGTTCGACCTCCACCCGTGGTACGCCGCGTGGTACCGAGCGTTTGGCGAATCCGGGAGCATGCGCGTCTGCCTGGCCTGGGAGGGGGATCGCCTCCGAGCGGCCTTCCCGCTGGTCGAGCACCATCGTCGTTCGCTCGCGGCCATGGCCAACGTCCACACCCCCGTCTTCCGGCCGGTCGGTAGCGACCCCCGGGCGATACGGGCGGTGGTCGAGGCGGCCCTGGCGCGGGGAAGCGGCAACCTCGAGTTGGAGGCGCTTCCGACCGGCGACCCCTCACTGGGGCTGTTGCGCGAAGCCACGACCGTGGCCGGCCGCCGGCAGGTGATCGGGACCCAGCACGTGTCGCCCATCGTGGATACCACGGGGACCTACGAGGACTGGCGGGCGCGGTCGAGGCCGCGCTGGGGCGCGCCACTCGAGCGCTTCCGCCGCAAGATGGTGCGCGACCACGTGGCCGAGCTCTCGATCGTGGCCGAGCCCGGCGATCTCGACGCCGAGCTGGCCCGCGGCTTCGCCGTGGAGGCGAGCGGCTGGAAGGGCGAGAGCGGCACCGCGATCCTCTCGGACGAGCGGACGATGATGTTCTACCGCGACATCGCCAACGCCTTCGCGGCCCGAGGCGAGCTCGCGCTGTCGCGGATCGTCCTCGACGGCCACTGGGCGGCCTTCGACCTCTGTCTGCTCTACCGGGACCGGCTGTATCTCCTCAAGACGGGCTACGACGAGCGCTATCGCAAGCTCGCCCCCGGCCTGGTGATGCGGCTGTCGATCGTCGAGCGCTGCTTCGAGCTCGGGATCGACGCGCACGAGCTGCTCGGCGACGAGGCGGAGTGGAAGAGCAAGTTCGCCACCGGCGAGCGCGCCCACGTGGGCTTCCACGCGTACGAGCGCGGTTTCAGGGGCAGCGTCAGCTACACCTACCGCGCGACCGCGCGACCGCTGCTCAAGCGCGCCTACGCCGGCACGCTGGCGCGCGTGCGGCCCGACTGACCGCTGTCCATGGTCTTCAGTCCTCGAGCCGGAAGCCGGGATCGCCGGTGAGCTCGGGCACGTCCATCTGCGCCTTCTGGAGCTTGCCGGCGTAATCCCAGTTGAGCGCCTGCCAGCGGGTGAACTGGTCCAGCACCCAGACGCCCGACTGGCGGCTGCCGTTGCCCGACTTGCCGTTACCGCCGAACGGCAGGTGCGCCTCCGCCCCGGACGTGGAGTTGTTCACCGAGACCATCCCGGCGCTCACCCCCGCACGGAAGCGGAAAGCGGACTTGGGGTCGTTCGTGTAGATCGCGGCCGAGAGCCCGTAGCCGTGGCCGTTGGCGAGCGCCAGCGCCTCGTCCAGGTCGCCGAACTCCGCCACCCCTATCAGCGGGCCGAAGGTCTCGGTCGAGTACAGCGCGTCGTCGGCCGTCACGCCGTCGACGATGGTGGGATGGCAGAAGAGTCCCGCCTCGGGGTCGCCCACGAAGCCGGCGCGCGGATTGTCGGCCGTGATCCGCCCGGTGGCGCTCGACCCGGAGATCGAGTGGTGGTCCTCGATCAGCTCGAGCCACTCGAGGAAGCGGTCGAGGAAGCGCTGGTGGATCATCGGCCCGTAGAGCACGTCGGCGCTCGGGTCGCCGATCGGGGCGTCCTCCACGGCGCGGGTGAGCCGCGCCACGAAATCGTCGTGGAGGGAGCGGTGGACGATCACGGTGCCGAGCGAGGTGCAGCGCTGGCCGGCGGTGCCGAAGCCGCTGAACAGCGCACCCTCCACGGCCAGGTCGAGGTCTGCGTCGGGCATGACCACAAGCGGGTTCTTGCCGCCCAGCTCGAGGCAGGGCGACTGCACGTGCCGGCCGCAGAGCTCGCCGATGCGTGCGCCCACCGCGGACGAGCCGGTGAAGCCGACCTTGTCCACGAGGCGCTCGTCCAGCGCGCGCTCGAGGCCGGCGAACGCGGTGGGCCCGTCGCACTGAACCAGGTTGAGCACCCCGTCCGGCAGGCCCCCGGCGAGGAACAGCCGCGCGAGCGCGTCGCCGAGCGCCGGCGCGTACTCGGCCGGCTTCCACACGACCGCGTTGCCGCACAGCAGCGCGGGCACGATGTACCACGAGGGCACGGCCACCGGGAAGTTCCCGGCCGTGACGATGGCCGCCACGCCCACGGGGTTGCGGAACGTGAAGAGCTGCTTGTCGGGCATCTCGCTCGGCACCGTCATGCCGTACAGGCGCCGGCCCTCGGACAGGAAGAAGTCGCAGGTGTCCACGACCTCCTGCACCTCCCCCAGCGACTCCGGATAGGGCTTGCCTATCTCGCGCGTGACGAGGCGTGCCAGCGCCTCCTTGTTCTCCTCCACAAGGCGCCCGATCTCCTTGATGGCGTTACCTCGTACGGGGGCGGGGATGGCCGCCCATTCGCGCTGTGCCTCGCGCGCGGCGCGACAGGCGTCCACGAAGGTGTCCACGTCGCCCAGCAGCGCTTCGCACACCACGTCGTCGAGGTCGGCCGGGTTGCGCGACTCCACGCGCTGCCCGTCCTTGGCCGACGCCCCGCCGACGATGGATCCGACCGTTCGCGTGCCCGTGATGCTCATGGCCCCTAGCCTAGACGGGCCGCGGGCGGGAGCTAGTGGCAGGAACCGCTGCCGCTGTCCGTGAAGCTCTTGCCCGCCACCGGCATGAACTGGAAGTCGTATCCGGTCGGGCGCAGGGTCATCTTCAGCACGCCGAACGTGTTGCTCTCGCGCACCTGGCTGTTCGGCAGGATGTCTCCCACCTGGTAGTGGCTCTCGCCGCCGGTGCCGACCGTGAACTGGCGGATGCCGTTTGTGGCGTCGGCCTGTCCGGTGGGCGTCTGCGGGGCGAAGCGCTCGTACATGTGCTCGCTCCCGCTGAGCACCACGTCGGCGCCGTGCTCGTAGAGGATCTGCCAGAGCGGCTGGACGCTGCCCACGTTGCCGTGGATCTCGCCGGAGCTGAAGCGCGGCTCGTGCAGCTGGGCGAGCGTGCACTGCGAGTCGTTCTGCTCGAGGTCGTTCTCGAGCCACTCGTCCTGCGCGGCGTTGCAGGACCGGAGCTGCACGTAACAGCCGGAGTTGAGGGCCACCACGTGCCAGGCGCCGATGTCGTAGCTGTAGAAGCCGGAGGGGCGCGGGCCGGCGGCCGCGCCGAAGTAGTCGAAGTACCCGCCGGCGTCGGGCACGCCGTAGTCGTGGTCGCCGGGGATCGGCCGCGTGCGCGCCTTGTGCCGCCCCCAGCTGCTGTTGTAACAGGCGTACTCGCTGGTCGTGCCGTTCACGTAGACGTTGTCGCCCAGAGTCATCACGGTGCCCGGGATCGCGTCGAGCAGGTTCGCGGTGGCCTCGTCGTCGGTGCCGCCGCAGTCGGCGATGTCACCCGCCGCGCCGATCGTGACCGTCTCGCCGCTGGGCGCCTGGACGGTGAAGCTCACCGGCGCGCTCTTGCCCACGAGCCCGGCGGCGGTGGCCTGCTCGGCCTGGACGGTGTAGGCGCCCGGGCTCAGGTTGCCGGAGGCCGCCACGGAGAAGAGGTTGCTCGACTGGTGCGTGGCGGAGAGCGTCTGCACCGGGCTGCCGGAGACCGAGCCGCCCGAGTAGACCTTGACCGTCACGGTGGAGGTCTCGCCGTCCGCCGTTCCGGCGAACACGGGGCGCAGGTCCACGGTGCTGCCGGGCGCCGGGGACTCGAGCACCACGGTCGGCGGCGGATCCTCCACCGGGCTCGACTTCGTGTAGTGGGCGAGCACGCGCGGGCCGGGCAGCGCGCTGCCGTACACGGCCACCTCGTCCATCCGCCCGCGGAACCAGTCGGTCGAGCCGCTCGAGCCGAGCGAGAGCACGCCGGTGGCGGTGTCCACGGTGGCGGCAATGGCCAGCGTGGCGCGCACGGTGCCGTTCACGTAGATCGCCATCGACACTCCGTCGAAGGTGGCCACCACGTGGCTCCAGGTGCCTGCAGGAACCGCGCCGGCCGGGGTCGTGAGCTCGCTCGTGGCGCCGCCACGCCAGAGCCGGAAGCTCACCGCGCCGCTCGAGCCGAGCCGAAGCATGTACTGGAGGTCCTTGCGCATCAGCGTCGCCGTGCTGGTGGGAAGGGTCGCCGGCCGGATCCAGGTCTCGAGGCTCAGCGCCGCCCTCGGGCTGAGGCTGGCGGAGGTCGGCACCCGAACGGAGTCGTTGGTGCCGTCGAGCGCCATCGCCGTGCTCTGCGCCACCGGCACGATGCCGGCCTGGCCGAGCGCGGGCGAGCCCTGGTAGGCGCCCGTGTTGGCGAAGCCGGTCTGGTCGGCGGCCGCGGTTCCGCTGGGCTCGCCCAGCCGCCAGTAGGCGCGCGGGGCGTCGGCCATCACGGTGTCGCGATAGGTGGCGGCCGCGGCGGTCGACGTGACCGCGAAGGTGCGCGGCGCGCTCCGGCCGGTGTTGCCCGCGCCGTCCTGCTGCTCGGCGCGCGCCGTGTAGGTGCCCACCTGGAGCGCGCCGGCCGCGGACACGGAGAAGGCCGCTCCCGAGCGGCTGGCGGTGAGGCTGGCCACCGGCGTGCCGGAGTCACTGAGGCCGGCGTAGACATACACGCGAACCTGGGTGGAGTCGCCCGCGGCAGCCCCGGCCGAGCCGGAGAACGCGGGAGTGCTGTCACTCGTGGCGGCGCCCTCGGCAGGGGCCGTGAGGCTGGGCTGCGGCGCGACGGTGTCCACGCGGAAGGTCACCGCTGCGCTCCTGCCGGTCTTGCCGCTCGCCCCCAGCGCCTCCACCTGGGCGGTGTACACGCCGTCGTCGAGCGGCTCGGCGGGCGTCCCGGACCAGGTGCCGTTCGCCTGGGTCAGCTCCAGGGTCCGGGTGGGCGCCCCCGCGGCGGCCGCGCCGGGGTAGATCGCGAGCGTGACCGCGCTGGGCTGCGCCCCGGCGTCGCTCGCCTGTGCGGCGAAGGTGGGTGTGGGGTCAGCGGTCTCGGCGCCTGCTGCCGGGGACACGATCGCCGCGGTCGGCTCGGGGATCACCGGTGGCTTGACCGGAGGCTTCACCGGGGGCGTCACGGGCTTGGCCGGAGGCGGCGTGACCTTCACCGGCGGCTTGACCACGGGCGCCCGCCTGATCGTGAACGTCGAGGCCCTGCTGGCGCCGCGGTTGCCGGAGCCGTCGAGCTGGCTGGCCTTGGCGGTGTAGGTGCCCGGCAGCAGCGCAGGTACGAGGTTCACGGCCCAGGCAGCTCCCCTGCGCCGCGCCGTCAGGACGCGCTGCGGCCTGCCCGTGGCCTTCGCGCCCAGGTAGACCCGGACCGCCACCGCACGCCTGTCGCCCTTCGCGTGGCCTGCCCTGCCCGCCAGCCGAGGAGTGGTGTCGAAGGTGGCCGACCCGCCGGCCGGGCTCGTGAGGCTCAGCTTCGGCGGCTTTCGGTCCGGCGCGCCCTTCGAGGCCATCACGGACGTGGCGCCCGCGGCGAGGACGAACGCGATGCACAGAACGACGAGTTGGCTGGGAGAGCGGAGGGTTCGCATCATCGTCCGTGATGAGGGCGAGCACCTTGGCGGCGGCGGCAAGGCGGGACCGGCTCGTACCCCTGCCTCGAAGGTACCTCCGACCTCGTGAGCGCGCCAGCGCCAACCCCGCCGGGACCGGCAGAGGGACAGGAAATGCCCACTACGATCGGTCAGGTTCCATGGTTCGCACCAAGAATCGCGTCCGGATCGGGGTAGCCGTGGGGCTTGCGCTGGTGGTCGCCTTCGTGGCCATCGACGTGCTGTCGCCCTCCGAGGAGCCGCCCGGGCCCCAGGCGCCGGGCGATCCCGCCGACGGGTTCGGCGTGGGCAACTGGCCGCCCGCCGACTGGCGCCCCTACTCCGACAGCTCGCCCTTCAACCAGGTGCTGCCCGAAGACCCGCAGCTACACCCGCGCTCGTCGGCCGTGGTCGCGCGCCTGACCGAGCAGGGCGGCCCCTCGGACCTGCGCGCCGGCATCGCCGACTCTGACGGCGACGTCCAGCACCCGACCTACTGGTCCACCGCGGACGATCCCGTCTTCACGATCCACTGCACCCGTCCCTACGGACGCTGCGAGATCGAGGGCATGAAGGTGCGTATCCCGGACCGCGCGCGGCCGGCCGGAGGCTCGGACGCTCACCTCACCGTGGTGGACCAGCGCGGCGGCTGGGAGTACGACCTCTGGGAGGTGGAGTCGAAGCCGAGCGGCGGCGGCGAGCTCGTGACCGGCTACGGCGGGCGCACCCGCATCGACGGCGACGGCCTCGCCTCGGACGCCACGGCCGCCCACTTCGGCCTCCTGGCCGGGATCATCCGGGCCGAGGAGCTGCTGGCCGGCCGCATCGACCACGCGCTGTTCCTGGTGGCGGACTGCGACTCGGGCGATTTCGTCTACCCCGCCCGCGGCCGGGGCGCTCCCTGCGAGGACCGCACCGACGCGCCCGCGGAGGGCATGCGCTTCCAGCTCGACATGTCCGAGGCCGAGATCCGCGCGCTCGGAGCGCCCCGCTGGAAGCGGGCCATCCTGCGGGCCCTGGCGCGCTACGGCATGTTCGTCGGCGACACCGGGGGATCCCCGTGGGACCTCGAGTTCGAGTCCGGGTCCACCTACACGAGCTTCGGCTATCCGGACCGGATCCTCAGGTACGCCAAGCGGATCGGCATCCCGCGCGAGGCCGACGGCCGCTACCACTTCGACCTGGATGAGGGGATCGACTGGCGGAGCCGCCTGCGAGTGGTCGATCCGTGCGTGAGCGAGCGCAGCTGCTGACTCGTGGGGACTGAGTCCCGCTGGGCGGGACTCAGTGCGATCGAGTGCGCAAACGCCCGGCGGCCACCGCCACCGCCCGCAGCGCGGGCGACGTCTTGAGCCTCAGGAACAGCGGGCGGTTGCCGGGGTAGATCCCCACTCGCGGCCAGCTCAGCGGTGCGGCCGCGTGCGGGAGCCCCGTGAGGGTGCCGGCGGCGCGGTAGCCCGCGGCGCCCGCCTCGCGGACCACCCGCTCGTCGTAGTTCCCGTACGGGTAGGCGATCGAGTCGCAGCGGCCGAGTCGCTCCACCACCAGCTCGCGCGAGCCGGCCAGCTCGCCCCTGAGCTCCGCGTCGTCCACGACCTGCGGCAGCCGTGGGTGCGAGCGCGTGTGCGAGCCCACCTCCCATCCCTGCTCGGCCAGCTCCCCCAGGCCGTCCCAGGTGAGGCACAGGAGCTCGTCGCGGTGCGGCCCGTCGGACCACTCCTCGATCCCGGGCCACGACATCGGCTCCTCGCGCCCGACCCAGTCGGTGGGCGCGTAGACCGTGCCGGGCGCGCCGTGGCGGGCCAGCACTGGAGCGGCCAGGTCGAGCGTGGAGCGATACGCGTCGTCGAACGTGATCGCCAGGGTGCGCCGCCACGGTGGGTCGGTGACCGCTTGGGTGAAGGTGGCGGCCCGGTAGCCGCGCCGCTCCAGCGCCGTGATCTGCTCGTCCAGCAGGCCCGGGCTCACCGCGAGCTCGGACGGCCAGCGCTCGCTGACCGCGTGGTAACAGAGGACCAGGACATCCCTCATCCCGGGCCGCCGTCGAGTCGCGGACCTAACCTACCGATAGTGGAGACATGCAATTGAAGTTCGACCTGCTCGACGGGATCGACGCCGCGGACACCGACTGGGCCAGGCTGGCCGAGGCCGCCGGGAACGTCTTCTCCACCCCGGAGTGGGCGTCGGTGTGGTGGCGCCACTTCGGCGCCGACCGGGAGGTGCGCGTCCTCGCGGGCCGCGACGCGGACGGTCCGACCAGCGTCATCCTGCCGCTCTACGTAAACCGTACGCGTCCCCTGCGCGTGCTGCGCTTCCTGGGACACGGGCCGGCCGATCAGCTGGGGCCGGTGTGCGCCCCCGCCGACAGCGAGCGTGTGGCCGGCGGACTCCGGGAGCTGCTTGCCGACCGGCGCTGGCGCGCCGACCTGCTCGTCGGCGACCGCGTGGGCGGAGCCGAGCAGTGGAGCGAGCGCACCGGCGCCACGGTCCTGCTTGCCGAGCCCAGCCCCACGCTGGCGATCGACGGACAGACCTGGGACGAGTTCCTCGCCTCCAAGAGCAAGAACTTCCGCGACCAGGTGCGGCGCCGCGAGCGCAAGCTGGCCAAGAGCCACGAGCTCTCGTTCCGGCTGAGCGATGCCGCACACCTCGAGGAGGACATGGGAGTCCTGCTGCGTCTCCACTCGGCCCGATGGGAGGACGAGTCCGCCGCCTTCGAGCCGGAGCTCGAGGCGTTCCACCGCGAATTTGCCGCCGTGGCCCTCGAGCGCGGCTGGCTGCGACTCTGGCTCGCCGAGGTGGACGGCACTCCGGTCGCTGCCTGGTACGGGCTGCGCTACGCCGGCTGCGAGTGCTTCTACCAGTCGGGCCGCGACCCGGCCTGGGACGAGCATTCGGTCGGCTTCGTTCTCCTTGCGCACACCATCCGCTCGGCCTTCGAGGACGGGATGCGCGAATACCGCTTCCTGCGCGGCGGTGACGCCTACAAGGGGCGTTTCGCCGACGGTGACCCCGGAGTCGAGACGATGGTCCTCGGCCGCGGCTCGCTCGGCCGGCCGGCCGTGGCGGCCGCCGGCGCGCTCGGGCGCCTGCCTCGCGGGGATCGCCTGCTCGCCCGGGCGAACAGCCGCTAGCCGCCGGTTCACCAGCCCGCGGCCACGAGCTTGCGGATCGGCCCGTGGAGGTTGCTCTCGTTCCATCCCTCGCGCTGGAGGAACACGGCCAGCGGATGCAGCTGCCGCCCCACGCGGTTCAGCCAGTAGGCGACCGCGAGCGCCTCCAGGGTCTGTAGGTCGGGCGACACGCCGACCGCCTTGCAGTAGGCGCGCGTCTGCTCGTTCCCTCCGTTGCGTACGAGCGGCCAGAGCACCTCCGTGAAGCGCTCGCCCGGCGTGAGGTCCCGCACCCGCTTGCGCGACAGGGCGATCAGGTCGAAGAGGTCGAGCAGCGGCAGCGCCTCCTGGGCGGCCCACTCCCAGTCGAGCACAGTGGCGAGCCGGCCCTCGCGGACCAGGAAGTTCTCCGCCCAGAAGTCGCCATGACTCTGGCCGCGCGGCACCCCGGCGAGCCGCTCCTCGAGCCTCGCCAGGATGGACGGAAGGGCCTCTCGCTCCTGCTCCCCCACGTACTCCATCATGCGCTCGCCCTGCTTGACGAAGCCTTCCTCCACCTGCATCGCGCTGCCTGATACGTCCACCCCGAAGAGCGCGACCAGAAACTCGAGCGCGTCCTCCCAGAGGTCCTCGGTCATGCGCCACGGGTGGGCTCCCACCGCGTTCGGCTCGAACGAGTAGCGCAGCGGTCCGACCGCGCCCTCGGCGAGCGGGATCACCATCCGGTCGAGAACCTCAGGCGGCGCGCTCGCGCCGGCGATGGCCTCCAGCGCGTCGAGCGACATGTCGAGCTGGCGCCTGGACGGACCCGCGGCAAGCCTCATGAAGAACGACTCTCCGTCCGGCGCGCGCAGGCAGACCATGACCCTGCCGGACTCGAAGACCGTCGTGGAAAGGCGCTCGAGCGGCACGCCCGCGGACTCGCGAGCACGATCGATGGCGGTGTCGAGCAGGCTTGGCGCCCTGGGCCCGCGGGTGCCGGTGAGCACGAACCCGACCGGCGTTCGCAGCCGGCGCAGCCATCCGCCGCGCCCGAGGCCGTAGCGGCTGCGTGACCTGTCGCCGGTCGCGATGCGCGTGCTCTCGAGCCCCACGTCCTTGAGCGCGCGCCGCGCCTTGCGCGCCTCCGCGAGCGCGCTGGCCGTCTGGATCGGCGAGAGCAGCAACTGCGCCATGCGGAGCACGGTCGGGACTGCGCGCGGCGGGGTCACGCGACCGCCCGCCACGGCGATCGAGACCACGCCCCCCTCCGAGAGCTCAGCCACCGCGTCAGTGAGTTCGGAATGCCCGGGTACGCCGGTGGTGTCGTAGAGCACGGCGTCCACGCCGCCGTTTCCGGCGTGCGCGCCCGCGGGCGACTCGGTCACGCTGTAACCGCTGTCGCGGAGCACCTCGGCCAGGGCGGGATCGCCGTGGCTGTCGATGCGCGCGACCTTCTCGGGCAACACGGCCCAGACCCAGCTCTGTCGCTGGATGACGCTGATGGCTAGAGACCGGCTGCGTTGTTCCCGGCGAAGAGCGCCGTCACCCGCTGGGCTTCCGAGTCGAGCGAGAAGCGGCCGACGCACTCGAGCCCAGCATCAATGAGCTGCGTCCTCAGCTCAGGGTCCGACACCACCCTGCGGGTGGCCTCGGCGGCTGCCTCGGCGTCGCCCGGCGGAATCAGCACCGAGCGGCCCTCGGCCAGCTCGGGCACCCCGCCCACGGCGGTGGCCACCACCGGCAGACCGGCGGCGAACGACTCGAAGAGCACCTGGGGCACGCCCTCGGTCCAGGACACGTGCAGGAACACGTGGCTGTTCCGGTAGAGCTCCCTGAGGCCGCCGTCGAGCGACACGTAGCCGAGCAGCTCCGCGTGGTCCTCCACGCCGGCCGCCCGCAGCGCCTCGGCCAGCTCCTCCTTCATGGTGCCGTCGCCGCACACCACGAGGCGCCAGCGCGGGTCGTGCTCGCGCAGCCGCGCGAACACCTCGGCGAGCAGAAGAGGGTTCTTCTCGGGATCGAGCCGCCCGACGCTGAGCACGCTCAGATCCCCGTCGTAGGAACGGGCAAGAGCGTCCTCGCGCGTTGTCACGTGCTCGTCGTCCACCAGCGAGATCACTATCGGCAGAACCTCACCCCCGCGATAGCGACGGGCGAGATCAGGCCCGACCGCCACGAGCGGGTAGATCCGGCCCAGAGCGCGCCATACGCCCTCCAGGAGAAGCGCCGCGAACAGGATGCCGCGGCGCCCCGGATGGCGGGTGCGCATGTGGCTCGGAAAGTCCTGGCGCACGCCGAGCACGACGCGGCGGCGGCGCAGCCCCGCCGCGATCACGAACGCCACGGCGAGCGGGTGCGGCCCGAGCAGCCAGACCACGTCCACGTCGTCGAGCAGCCTCCAGAAGCGGCGCACGGAGCGGGCCATGGCGCCGACCGCGGTCCAGGGCCGGGAGAGCTTGGCGTAGTGGGGCAGCCCCATGAAGCCCACATCGGGGGGCACCAGGTAGTGGGAGCGCCCCGGCTCCGGGGCCAGCCGGCCCACGAGCGTGAGGTGGTCCACGAAGCGCCCGAGCCTGGACATGAAGACCACGAACGACTCCGGGGCGTATAGGGAATCGCCGTCGCGCCGATACTCCACATCGCTGTAGGCGGCCACCCGCACCCGGCAGCATCCTAGTCGCCAGGGTTGCCGTCCTCCGATGGCGGTTACCTTCGACTGAGTGCCTGACGTGCCTGAGAACGGGGAGGGGCAAGGACCGCTGATGCAGCGGCCCTCGTTCGCGCGCTCGGCCGCCACCACCTACGGGACCAACCTGGCGGTGGCCCTGCTCTCGTTCGTGAGCGTGCTGATCACAGCACGGTCGCTCGGCGCGATCGGCCGTGGCGACATCGCGTTCCTGACCACGATCGCCTACCTGACGGCGCAGCTCTCGACGCTCGGGCTCGCGCAGGCAAACGCCAACTTTGCGGCCCGCGAGCCGGATCTGAGCCCGAAGCTGGCCGGCACGTCGCTGACGCTCGCCTTCGTGTTCGGCGGCACGGCCGCGCTCGTGCTCGGCGGCGTGATGGTCGTGTTCCCGGACATGACGGGCGAGGCGAGCACCGGAGTCCTGCTGCTCGTGCTGGCGGCGATCCCGATGCTGATCCTCCAGGAGTACCTGATGTACCTGGTGCAGGCGCACTACGGCTTCGGCATCACGAACCTCTCGTGGCTCGCCAGCCCGACGATCAACGTGACCGTCAATGGCGCGTTCGCGCTGTTCGGCGCCATCACCGTGACCTCGGCGGTGGCCACCTGGATCGGCGGCATGCTGGTGGGCACGACGATGCTCGGCTGGGCCGTGGCGCGCCGGCTCGGCGGCTTCGCCCGCCCGGACCCGGCCCTGGGCAGGCGCATGCTCGCCTTCGGGCTGAAGGCGCACCTCGGCAGGGCGATGCTGTTCGGCAACTACCGCGCCGACCAGTGGATCCTGGGCGTGATCGCCGGCTCCAAGGAGCTGGGGCTCTACAGCGTGGCCGTCGCGTGGTCGGAGGTCCTGTTCTTCCTGCCCACCACGCTCGTGGCGGTCCAGCGCCCCGACCTCGTGCGCGCCAGCCCCGAGGAGGCTCGGAGGCGAGCGTCCATGGTGCTGCGCGGCGCGCTCCTCCTGACCCTCGCCTGCACGGTGGGCATGGTCCTGCTCGCGCCCTTCCTCTGCACGACCATCTTCGGGAGCGAGTTCTCGGGCTCGGTGGAGATGCTCCGCGTCCTCTGTCTCGGCTCGTTCGGGATCGCGACGCTGAAGCTGCTGGGCAACGCCCTCACCGCCCAGCGCCGGCCGCTCCTCGAGACCGGCGCGGTGGCGGTGGCCTTCGTGACCGTGTTCGCTCTGGACTTCGCCCTGATCCCGGACCACGGCGGCCTGGGCGCCTCGATCGCGTCCGCCACCTCCTACACGCTCGGCGGGCTCGCGGCCGCCGTGATCTTCGGGCGCACGCTCGGCGCCGGCATCCGCGACCTCATCCCGCGCCCCAGTGACCTGGTGGCGCTCTGGCGCAGCGTGAACGCGCGCTTCAGGCCAGAACGGCCGGCTCCCGGCGAGCGCTGAGTGCCGGGACGTCGCGGGGCTCGGGCACCCCGGCCAGCATGGGCGCCGGTGCGGAGTCCTCCTCGCGCTGAGCCAGCCGCAAGAGCATCGGCCCGAACGCCAGCAGCACCCAGATCTGGAAGCCGTTGCCGTTCGAGATGAAGAAGGAGGCCACCAGCGCCGCCAGGAGCGCCACGAAAACGGATCTGGAGAACGCGGACGAATCGTCGTCTCCCCTGCTCTCGAACTTCCGGGCCGCGCGCATCGCGGCGGCCAGCGAGCTGAGGATGATCGCCAGGAAGAGGCCCAGGCCTATCAGCCCGACCTCGACGAGGATCTGCAGGTACACGTTGTGCACCACGTGGGGCCGCTCGGCTATGAAGTTCACGAACGTGAGCACGCCCGGGCCACTCACGTAACGCGGCGCGTACACCTGGTAGTTCTCCAGGCCGACACCGGCGATCGGGTGGTCCTTGAAGATGCGGCCACCCACGATCCAGAGGCTGCTGCGGCCGTTCCCCTGATCCGCCGTCTGGGTCACCCGCTTGTAGGCATCGGGCGTGGCGGCGAACCAGATCGCCACGAGGCCGACCATGATCGCGACGAACGCGATCACCAGGATCCGCCCCCGCTTCGCCACCACCAGGGCGGCGGCCGTGGCCACGATCGCGGCGATGAGGCCGCCGCGGGACTCGGTGGCGCCGAGACCGAGCACGAGGATCACGCCCATCCCGGCCAGCGCGAGGCGGGCGAGCGCGCTGCGCACACCCACTGCCAGACCAACCGCCATCGCCAGCGACGGCACGATCCCGGCCGCCAGATAGTTGGGGTCGTCGAGGCCGCCGCGCAGGCGCCCGTCGTTCGCCACGGCGCTGGTCTCGCTGGGCGGCGTGACCCCGCCGATCAGCCCGAGCGCGACCGAGAAGGTGACGCCGAAGATGAATGCGAGCGCGATCGTCCTGATCTGCGTGCGGGTGAAGTTGAGCGTCGTGAGCACCGTGAACATGAGCGCGCAGCCCAGCCAGGGCTGCAGCGCGCGGAACGACATCTCCGGGTCCTCGGCCCAGACCATCGAGAGCGACAGCCAGACGATGAACACGGCCACCAGGACGAGCAGTCCGCGCGGCACGTGCTTGCCCTGGTCGTGGGCGTGGCTGCGGAGCGTGCCGAGCCACGCCAGCGCGATCACGAGGCCGGCCGCCTGCGAGGCGGTGCTGATGCCCGGGAGGCCGGTGAGGAAGGTCGTGGGCACCCAGAGCGCGATGCCGAGCGGAAGGTTCACCAGCGCGAGCGGCAGGTAGCAGAGGCCCACCAGCACGCCGATGCCGAGCTTCGGGTCGTGGGCCATCAGCGCGCCCACGCCCACGCAGGCGATCAGCGTGATCGCGATGATCGTCCCGGGGCGGAGCTGGGGTATCGGCACCGGCCGCGGAGCGGCCCGGTTCGAGGGCTGGAGGCTGGGTGCGAAGCTGCTCATCGCGTGTCCCGGCGCAGTCTAGGTGCCCACTTCAGCGCTGGCGGACGGCCGTGCGCGGCTGCCCCAGCCCGAGGCGGGCGCCCAGCTTCTGCGCGACTCCCTCGATCATCCCCAGGCCGTACCCGAGGTGCAGCGCCGGGAAGCAGGCCGCAAGTCGCGGGATCAGCTCCGGCCGCGAGCGCGAGGCGGACACCGACGCGGCGGTGGCACCCGCGCCGTACGCGAGCGTGAGGCCGAGCAGCCCGCGGCGGGCCTTCGAGCTCACCGGGCTGGCGAGCGCGAGCCCGCCGAGGGTGAGCACCAGGCCCGGCGGAGCGAGGTGGTAGACGCGGAGGAAGTCCGGGTGTGCGGCGAGGACTCGCACGCGCGACTGGCCGTAGTTGCGGTGCTGGCGGAATACGGCGCCCCACGAGGAGCGAGTGGTGTAGACGAAGCGAACGCTGGTGTCGAGCACGAGCTTGTAGCCCGCCTTCTTGAGCCGCCAGTTGAGCTCCTCGTCCTCGCCCACGAGCATGTCGGTGCGGAAGCCGCCGACCTCCTCGAGGGGGGCGCGCCGGTAGACGCCGGCCTGGATCGTGTCCACCTCGGCGCGAGTGCTGTCGTCGGCGTACACGCTGTTCCCCACTCCGAAGCTCGAGCCGCGGGCCAGCGCCACCGCCTCGCCGAACGGGGTCTCCCCCACCTGCTCGGGCTGGGCACCGACGCAGCAGACCTTGGGGCCCTCCTCGACCAGCAGCTCGGCCGCCCGGCGCAGGTAGTCCGGATACAGGTAGGTGTGGGCGTCCACGCGGGCGATCAGCTCGGAGCGACCCTGCTGGATCCCCAGGTTGCAGGCCTGGGCGGCGTTCAGCCGCCCGCTCCCGTTCACGAGCGCGAGCCGGCGGTCGGTCGCAGCACGGTCGCTCACCACGCGCGCCGTCTCGTCCGTGGAGCCGGCGTCCACGACCCACACGCGGTAGCGATCGGCGGGGTAGTCCTGGGCGAAGATGGCGTCGAGGCAGCGATCCACGTGCCCCTCCTCGTTGAAGGCGGGCACAACCACGTCGACGGTCGGAAGCTCTTGCGTGTGCACGGCGGTCGCCTCGTCAGGCGAGCGACCGCTCGCGCTCGAGCGCGGCGAGGCTCTCGCGCACCGCGCTGACCACGTGGTCCTGGTCGCTCTCGGACAGGGTTGGGAACAGCGGCAGCGTGAGCTCGGTGCGGGCCGCCAGCTCGGCGCGCGGCAGCGATCCCTCCACAGAGCCCTCGTACGCGGTGAACTCGTGGATCGCCGGGTAGAGCACGCTGGTCTGCACGCGCTGCTCGAGCAGCTTGGCCCGCAGCGGCTCGCGCACCTCGGCGTCGTCGAGCATCACCGGCATCACGTAGCAGGAGGAGGTGTCCACCTCGTCGTCCCGGTAGGGCACGGTCAGTCCCGGCACGTCGGCGAGCATGCTCCGGTAGCGGTGAACGAGCGAGCGGCGCCGGGCGATGTCGTCCTCGAGGCCCTCCAGGCGCGCACCCAGCAGAGCGGCGCGCGGCTCGTCCATCCGGTAGTTGAAGCCGAGGCCGAGCACGTCGTAGCCGGCGGAGTGTCCGCGGTGACGGTCCCAGGTGCCCGAGGTCATCGCGTGCGAGCGAAGGCTCCGCACCTGCTCCGCCACGCCGTCGTCGTCGGTCGAGAGCAGTCCGCCCTCGCCGCAGGAGAGCACCTTGTTGGAGAAGAAGCTGAAACAGCCCGCCAGGCCGAAGGTGCCCAGCTTGCGGTCGTTGCCGACGGGTGTGGCACTCGGCGTGTGGGCCGCGTCCTCGATCAGCGCCAGGCCGTGCTCCTCGCAGAGTCGCCCGAGCGCCTCCACGTCAGCCGCGTAGCCGCCGTAGTGCACCGCGCATACCGCCTTGGTGTGGGGTGTGATGCGGGCCGCCACATCCTCGGGGTCGAGCCCCAGGTCGTGCTGGCCCAGCACGTCCGCGATCACGGGCGTGGCGCCGCAGTAGCGCACGGCGTTGGCCGACGCCACGAAGGTGATGGCGGGCACGATGACCTCGTCACCGGGGCCCACACCGGCCGCCAGATAGGCCAGGTGGAGCGCGGCCGTGCAGCTCGACAGGGCGATCGCGTGGCGCGCGCCCAGATGCTCGGCGAACGCCGCCTCGAAGTCCTGGGTGCGGGGGCCCATGGTGAGCCAGCCCGAGCGCAGCGTGGCCTCCACGGCGGCGATCTCTCGATCGCCCAGCTTCACGTCGAAGAGCGGGATCAGCCGTTCGTCCGCCATGCGGCTAGTTCCTGTAGCGGCCGTCGTAGGGGTCGCCGAAGCGCTGCTCCTCGAGCGCTCCCACGATCTCCTCGATGCCGTCGGGCACGCGGTTCACGGGCTCGAAGCCGAGCTCGGCGCGGATCTTCTCGAACGAGACCTTGTAGTCCCGCGGGTCCTCGTCGCGAGCCACGTACTCCACGTCGCCCTTGCCGAGCTTCCCGGTGATGATCTCCACGAGGTCGAGCTTGCGGTAGTTCTCGTCGGAGTGGCCGGCGTTGAACACCTTGCCTGCCACGGCGTCCGCCGGGGCGTCCAGCACGGTGTGCACGGCGCGGGCCGCGTCGCGGACGTGGATGTAGGGACGCCAGAAGCGCTCGCCGAACACCTCGAGGTGCTTGTCCGCCCAGAGGTCGCGAGTGAACTCGTTGACGGTCAGGTCGAACCGCATCCGGTAGCCGACGCCGTACACGGTCGCGAAGCGCAGGCAGGTCGGCCGCAGGCCGTGCCCATTTCCGTTGACGGACTCGAGCAGCGCCTTCTCGATGCCGACCTTCTGCTCGGCGTAGAGCGACACGGGCCGCAGCTCGCCGTTCTCGTCGATCGGAACGGTCGGATCGGCCATGCGCCCGTAGTTGGAGCAGGTGGAGGCGAAGACGAGGCGCTCGACGCCGAGGTCGCGGGCGTCCTGCACCAGAGCCCGGCTGCCCTCCACGTTCACGTCGTTCGAGAGCTCGGGGTCGCGGGCGCAGGCCGGGTCGCCGACGATCGCGGCGAGATGCACCACGGCCTCGGCGCCCTCGAGAGCGCGCCGGCGGGCATCCGCGTCGCGGATGTCGCCGCGGATCAGCTCGACACCGCGGTCGGTGAGGTCCTTGGCCACGTCCTCCTGCCCGTGCAGGAGCACGTCCAGCACGCGGACCTCGCGTCCGGAGCTGAGCAGCTCGTCCACGACGAGCGCGCCGACATAGCCGGCTCCACCTGTGACGGTGACCGTCATGGGGCTACCGGGTTGACCGGGGCGTGGCCAGCCGCGGGCTGGCTCGAGCGATGGGTTGCGGGCGGCTCGTTGGCCGTTTTCTCGTTCATAAGTAGGGGCTTCACCTGCTCGAACTCGAGGATCGCCTTCTCGTAGTCCTCGTGGCGTCCGATGTCGAGCCAGTACCCGTCGTAGACGTAGGCGCCCACCTGCACGTTTGCCTCGAGCAGGCGCTGGACGAGGTCCGGCAGGTCCAGGCGCTGGTTGGCCTCGATGTGCTCGAGCGCCTCGGGCTGGAGCACGTACACGCCCATGCTCACGATGTAGGGCAGCTCGGGCTTCTCCTCGAAGCCGGTGACCACGCGCGTCTCGCCGGCGTTGCCGTCGAGGTGGATCACGCCGTACTCGGTGCGCACCACGCGGCGGTGGGAGGCGATCGTGAGGGCGTTGCCGCTCTCACGGTGCACGTCCACCAGGTGGTCGTAGTCGAGCGCGGTGAGAACGTCGCCGTTCATCATCAGGAAGGTGTCGTCGAGGCGGTCGATCGTCGCGAGGGCGCCCACGGTGCCGAGCGGCTCGAGCTCCTCGTGATAGTCGATGCTCAGGCCGTGCGTGGACCCGTCGCCCATGACCGCGCGGACCAGGTGGGACAGGTAGCCGACCGCGAGCGTCAGGTCGTCGAAGCCGGCGTCGCGGAGCTGGTGCACCACGACATCGAGGATGGCGCGATCGCCAACGGGTAGCAACGGCTTCGGGAGAACCGTGGTGTACGGCCCGAGCCGCGACCCTTTGCCGCCGGCGAGAATGACTGCGCGCCTACCCATTCTTCTATCCCCTTTCGGCGTTCGGCGACACGACTTGAGTCGTGGATCGAAGGCCATCCCGGCCACCGGCCGTCCATCTTAGGCTGTACAACGTCCCGATCAGGATGCCGCGCCCCCGCACCGTGATCGTGAAGACGCTGTACTGGCTGGCCGTCCTGGTCATCTCCCTGGCCCTGCTGGTGCTGCTGGTGCTCTTCTTCGAGTCGCGCGACAGCTCCGACCTCGAGAACTCGCGAGACTCCACGGATCCCGGGACCGTGATCATCGGGCGCAGCTAGCCGCGCTCGACGCTCGAGTACCCCCGCCTGACGAACCGCGCGAACACGATCAGGCGCTGCGCAGCACTGTATAGAGGGTGGCAGGCGCTGAGGACGAGCCTGTCGTACCCCACCCGCTTCGTCACCCACAGCGCCGTGGGCTCCACGATCTGGGTGCGCTCCACCCTGTAGACGAAGCTCCCGTACGGCAGCTGGAGGACGATCCGGTCGCCCCGCTCGAGCTTGTCGACGTTGCGGAAAGGCGCGCCATGCGTGGTCCGGTGGCCCGCGATGGCCACCGTTCCGCGCTCGCCGGGCATGGGCGTCTCTGGGTAATGGCCCGGCCCCTTGCGGAGATCGTCGGTGTCCGTGCCCTCGACCATGTAGGCGGATTTGTCGATCGTGGGCATCTGGATCTCGCCGATCGCATCCCCCGGCAGCGGGTTCCGGGCGATCAGCCGGGGAGGCGGATGGTCCAGCTCCTTCTTCAGCTGAGCCTGCTCCTGATCGGCCAGGAAGGCCGACACGGGCTCCTGCCACGCGAGCGTCATCCCGGCGTCGCCGATCAGCAGGAGACCGCTCACGATCATCACCGAGGCGATGAAGCGGAGCACCACCTTGACCGGGCTGCGGGGCCGTACTTCTGTGGCGCTCATCCGGAATCTGAGTGTAGGGTGCATTCATGCCCGAAAGAACGAGCTGGGCCGCCTCGGAGGCCCCCACCACCAACCCGAAGCTGCTCCGCTGGGTCGATGAGATGGCCGACCTGACCACCCCGGATTCCGTGGTCTGGTGCGACGGATCGGCCGAGGAATACGACCGTCTCTGCGCTCAGCTGGTGGACGCAGGCACCTTCGAGCGCCTCTCGGACGCCAAGCGTCCCAACTCGTACTTGGCGCGTTCGGACCCGGGCGACGTGGCGCGCGTGGAGGACCGCACGTTCATCTGCACCGAGAGCGAGGCCGACGCCGGGCCCACGAACAACTGGCGCGATCCCGCCGAGATGCGGGAGATGCTGTCCGACCTGTTCAGCGGCTCGATGCGCGGCCGCACGATGTACGTGGTCCCGTTCTCGATGGGCCCGCTCGGCTCCCCGATCGCACACATCGGCGTGCAGCTCACGGACTCGCCCTACGTGGCCGTGAGCATGCGGATCATGACCCGAATGGGCGCCGGCGCACTGGATGCGCTCGGCGAGGACGGGGATTTCGTGCCTTGCCTCCATTCGGTGGGAATGCCGTTGGAGGAGGGCGTGGAGGACGTGCCGTGGCCGTGTGACGCGGATAACAAGTACATCGTCCACTTCCCCGAGAGCCGTGAGATCTGGTCGTTCGGCTCGGGATACGGCGGCAACGCGCTGCTGGGCAAGAAGTGCTTCGCGCTGCGGATCGCGTCGGTCATGGCCCGCGACGAGGGCTGGCTGGCCGAGCACATGCTGATCCTGAAGGTCACCTCGCCCGAGGGCGTGTCCAAGCACCTGGCCGGGGCCTTCCCGTCGGCGTGCGGCAAGACGAACCTCGCCATGTTGATCCCCACCCTTCCCGGCTGGAAGGTCGAGACCATCGGCGACGACATCGCGTGGATGAAGTTCGGCGCGGACGGCAGGCTCTACGCCATCAACCCGGAGGCCGGCTTCTTCGGCGTGGCGCCCGGCACCGGCGAGAAGAC
This sequence comes from uncultured Thermoleophilaceae bacterium, assembly GCA_963764665.1. Classification (GTDB taxonomy): domain Bacteria; phylum Actinomycetota; class Thermoleophilia; order Solirubrobacterales; family Thermoleophilaceae; genus JACVRW01. Next base: position 62,626 of record CAVXTL010000012.1, read on the forward strand.
CAACCCGAACGCCATGGCCACGGTGCGCTCCAACTCGATCTTCACCAACTGCGCGCGCACCGACGACGGCGACGTCTGGTGGGAGGGCATGACCAAGGAGGCGCCCGGCCACCTGGTGGACTGGCACGGCAACGACTGGACGCCGGACTCGGACAAGCCCGCCGCCCATCCGAACGCCCGCTTCACCACCCCCGCCGCCCAGTGCCCCTCGATGGCGCCCGAGTGGGAGGACCCGGCCGGAGTGCCGATCGACGCCTTCCTGTTCGGTGGTCGCCGCTCCACGGTGATCCCGCTGGTGCACGAGGCCTTCGACTGGGAGCACGGCGTGTTCCTGGGGTCGGTCATGTCCTCGGAGACCACGGCCGCCGCCGCCGGCGACGTGGGCAAGCTGCGCCGCGACCCGATGGCGATGCTGCCCTTCTGCGGGTACGACATGGCCACGTACTTCGAGCACTGGCTCACGGTGGGCGAGCGCGAGGGGGCCCGGCTTCCGCGCGTCTTCTACGTCAACTGGTTCCGCAAGGACGAGTCCGGCCAGTTCCTCTGGCCCGGGTTCGGCGAGAACAGCCGTGTGCTGGCATGGATCTTCCGTCGCTGCGACGACGAGGCCGAGGCCGTGGACACCCCGATCGGCCGCGTGCCGGCCGCCGGGGCGATCGACACAGAGGGCCTCGACATGCCGGCTTCGGAGCTGGACTCGCTGATGGAGGTGGATCCGGACGAGTGGAAGCGGGAGATCCCGCTGATCCACGAGCACTTCGCCACCTTCGGCGACCGTCTTCCGGAGACCCTGCGCGAGCAGCTGACGGCGCTCGAGCAGCGGCTCGAGCGGGCGTAGGCCCGGCTCCGCCGCTCAGCCGGTCGCGCGCGTGAAGCGGCGGAAGGTGGCCCAGGCCGGCTTTGGCTGCCCGTTCAGGCGGAACAGGCCGCAGTAGAACTCCCACCCGCGCGAGCTCGGCCCGGCGCGATCGCGCCAGCTGAACCAGACGAGCTTGCTCACGTTGTAGCGGTTGCGGTTCCGGACCACGAAGCGGAACGCCGACCCCAGCCGCCTGGCCTGGCCGGCGGGCGTGGTCGAGAAGTACTCGCTGCCGCCGCCGGTGGCCCATCCCAGCTCGGTGATCCAGACGGGCGTCCGGCCATCGCCGCGGCGCCGCATCACGCCGCGGATGCGGCTGAGCTCGCCCTGCACGCCGCGGGCGTTCTCCGAGTACGGATGGATGGCCACGGCGTCGAAGGAGCGCCTGATCCCCTTCACGGCGTAGAGGTCGTCGAGGTAGCGGTACCCGGCGGGCCCTCGCGTGGAGTTGGCGAGCAGGCCGGCCGTGCCGATCAGGGCCCGGCGATCGTTCGCGCGGATCGTGCGGGCGATCGGCTTCAGGAACGCCGCGTAGTCACGGGCCACCGACGGCCCATCGGACCAGTGCGGCGGGTAGTTCGGCTCGTTCCAGACCTGGTAGGCGGGGATCGGCCGCCGCGGCACGCCGGGGTTGGCTCTCCAGAACGCGCCGCCGCGCCCGTAGCGCTGCACCACGTCGCGCACGAAGAGCCTGAAGGCGGTGCGTGCGGCTGCCGACTCCGGCACGTAGGCGCTCGCGTCGGCGGCCCAGCCGGGGCTGCCCACGAGGACGGCCAGGATGCCCACCCGGGCGCGGGCCGCGCGCTCGACCATCGTGTCGTAGTACGACCAGTCCCTCGCCGCTCCGGGGGTGGGCTCGATGCTCCCCCAGTTGAAGTTGAGTCTGAGCGTCCCGAGGCGGGCGGACCGCATCCGGTTGAAGTCCCGCTGCGCGGTGGCTTCCCCGGCCACGGTGGCACCAGGGTCGCCCTCGGCGCCGAAGAACGCACGCGGCACCTTCGCCTCCGCGCCGCCGGCGGCCAGCGCAAGCGCGACCAGCGACGCACACAGTGCTGCGGCGGTGGCCACAGACGAGCGGGCGTGACTCGTGACAGTGGTTCGGAACATGATTCGGCGACCGCTCAAGCTAGCGACTGGCACACGCAAAAGCGCCGCTCGCGCGGCTGTTGCGCGCTACTCGCGGCTCTCGAGGCCCAGCACCCCGCGTATGTACGCGGACGGGGGCGTGAGCTGGCGCGTGCGCCGCAGCGCCCGCAGGGCCCCGGCGCGGTCGCCGTTCACCGCCCTCATCCGTGTGAGCTCATACCACACGCGCCAGTCCTCCGGCGCGCGTTCCACGGCCTCGTCGAGTGACCGCTGAGCAGCGACCGGATCGTTCTGCTCCTCCTGGACCAGGGCCAGCTGGAGACGCGGTGCGGCAGCCCACGGCTGGATCGCTATGGCCGCACGCGCCTCGTCGGCCGCCAGCGGCAGGTCGCCGTCGGCGGCGGCCTCGCGACTCGCGCGCAGCTTGGCGTCGCTGGTGAGCGCGATGCCGCCGGCCACCACGCACGCCAGGCCGATGACCACCACGCCCGCCCCCAGCAGAAGCCGTGACGGCCTCCGCCACGGACGGCCCGGCGCGAGCGCCGGACCGCACAGCAGGGCAGCCGCGATCACCACAGGGAGGAACGCGCCCGGGATCTCCCACGTCCACTCCACTCCCGCCGCCGTGATGCCGCAGGCCATCACCGCGAGCAGGGCGGCCACCGCCGCGGGGTCCTCTCCCCCAACCGGCGCCGGACCCCCACGACCACGGCGGTCCCGAGGAAGCCCAGTAACAGTAGGAGCCCGACCACGCCCAGCTCCGCCGCCGTCTCCACGAACACGGAGTGCGCGTTCCGCACGTAGTAGTCGAGGGTTCCGTGCTGCGCCCACCAGGGCTCGTACCCCGCAGCGCCGACGCCCCGCAGCGGCTGGGACTCGAAGGCCTCCCACCCCGCCTTCCAGAACTGGTAGCGGCCGGTGCCCTCCGTGCTGGTCAGGTGGCGGGTAACGAGGCCCCTGCCAGTCACCGCATCCTGTGTGTCGGGCGGCGCTTTCAGCTCATGCCAGCGCTCGACCGGGTCCGCCCCAAGCAGGCCGACGATCAGCGCCAGCGCCGCGCCGACCGTCAGCACCGCCGACACGGCGCGCGGCACGCGCAACCGCTCCACCAGACCGTCCACCATCGGCCTGAGGGTGAACGCGGCTGCCACCACCACGAGCGTCAGCAGCAGCATGACGTTGGCCTCGGTGTCGTACCCCGCGGCGCCGGTGCGCCCGTCCGTGAAGAGATCGCGCGACAACGAGGCGATCACGAGCACGGCCGTGCCTACACCGCCTATGGTCACCGCGGTCACCAGTCGCACGCGGTTGGGGCTGAGCAGAAGCAGGATCACGAACCCCACGGCCCCGGCCACCGCACCACCACGCGACGACGTCAGGAAGACGGCGAAGGCGGGCAGCGGGACCGCGGCGGTGGCGAACGTCCGGCCCGCCACCGTGCGCGCCATGCCCGCCAGGGCCACCAGCAGCACCGCACCCAGGGCCAGGAGGGCGCCGAGGGCGTTCCAGTAGCCGAGCGGATAGCTCAGCCGCGCGCGGGTCGCGGCCAGGTCGGCGGGCACAGCCGCCCCCGGGAAGAGCGACGGCACCAGCCGGCTGCCGAGGGCCACGACGCTCAGCGCCACGAGCCCGATGGCCAGCCCCGCCAGCCAGCTGCGCGCGCTTCGCGCGGGCGACGCCGCGACCACGAGCGCGAACACCCCCGAGTAACACACCGCACGCATGGTGTCGTCGAACGCTCCGCCGTCATCGACGCCCCAGCCCATCGAGAGCGCGGTGAATCCCGTGAGGGCTATGAGGCAGCCGCCGGCAGCGAAGGCCTCCCCCGGCACCGGCGAGCGCGGGAAGAGCCGGAGGAGCACTCCCGCCACCACGGCCCACCAGACCGCCACGGCGAGGATCGCCCGCGCCTGGGCCGAGTATGCGCCGTCCGGAAGCGTGGTGGCGAGCGTTCCGAGGGCAACTGCTACGGTGACCAAATGACCACTGGAGAGGAGCTGAACGCCCGGTCTGCGGACCCCGACGCGTGTACGCGAGAGCGTTTGCGACGTCACGCGATTCACCCTATAGGCGCGCTCAGGGCGCTTGCCGCGGTCATCGCGCTGGTGGCCATCGCGGCACCGGCGGCGCAGGCCCAGAGTGACTCACCGTCCCGGGACCAGTACATCCCCTCCCCACCGTCGGCATCGGGAAAGAACAAGAAGGAGAACAACGACAACGGCGGCCAGAGCTCGGACAGCTCCGGTTCGGCGGACGACCAGACGCTCGACCAGATCACCGGCGGCACCCCGTCGGGCGGTGACACGCCCGACAGCTCGAGCAACAAGAGCGGCGACAAGAAGGACTCGAAGAAGGACGACGGGTCCAAGAAGGACAAGAACGCCGAGGAGGACTCAGCGAGCGCGGCCCTGCCCCCGGTGGGTTCCGGCGGCGATGACGATGACGACGACGGGGCCCTGACCTCCGCCTCCAACGCGCTCACCGACTGGGATGAGCCGCTCGTGCCGGGCCTGGTAGCCCTCGCGGCGCTGCTCACACTGGCGACGTCGGTGATCGTGCTCGTGCGCCGCAGGCGCCACTCCTAGCTGCGCCGCCGGCTGCACGTCGCCGTTTAGCAGCTCCGCTCGGCCACGCAGGGGTCCACCACGCGCAGGTGGCGGCGCCAGTTGATCCCGCTCGCCCAGTCGAAGTAGTACGTGTCGTCCGAGGACCGGCGGAGGCCGGCGTCGCGCGCGAAGCTCACGAACGGGTCCCGGCGCCCGAAGCTCGTGTAGCTGGCGCCCGACTCGAACCAGATGTTCCAGGGCGTGCCCCCGGTGGTGTCGCCCACGTAGAGGCCGTAGTCGGCCATCGCCCGGAGGATCGTCTTCTTCCACGCGGGGGCTCTCAGCGCGTCGATCTCGGCCGGCGACATGTCGAGCTGGAAGCGCGTGCCCTGCGAGGGCGCCCCGGCTGAGCGGTCGCACGCCAGCCCCAGCCCGCGAGCCGGGTAGACCTTCCGGCCGGAGTCGCAGCGCACGAGCATGAAGAGCGCATGGTCGATCCGGCCACGGCGCATCTCCTCCGCCCGGATGATTCCCGCGAGCGATCCGTAGTGGGCGGCGTTGGCGTCGGAGCCCAGGCCGTCGCCCTCGATGCGGGTGCGCCCGCCCCACGAGATCACCAGCCGGCCGCCGCCGCGGGGCTTGCGCCGGACCTGCCAGAAGTCGTACTCCCAGCCACTGTCCTGATCCACGACGGTCAGATGACCGTCGGAGCCGGCGGCGGCCTTGGCAGCGTCGGGGATGCGCACTCGCATGCCCTCGATCTCGCAGGTGCCCCAGTCCTCGACGCAGTGGATCTCGAACTCGGGATCGCTGCCGTCCGGGTAGTAGATCGGGTGCTGCCAGTCCCCCTCCGTGCCGGCCACGCCGGCGCGCAGCTCGGCGGGCTCCCCCCAGCCGGTCACCCGGCGCACGATCGCGTCGGAGCGCGGATCGAGCCGGGGCCTGCGCGGCAGAAGCTGATTGAAGGGCGAGTCGTCCGCGTACGGGCGCCAGCACGCTCCCGGCCAGCTTCCCACGCCGAAGTTGCCGAGGCCCTGCGTCACGCTCGCGGAGCCGCAGGTGCGTCCGGCCCAGGTCGCCGGGGTCCGCCATGAGCACGACCAGGCGCGCCCGGCCTGCCCTGTCCTCCTCCTCGTCGGCCGCGCGAGCGCGCCAGGCGCTGGGCATCCTGATCCTGAGAAGGCCGCCCCCCGCCGCCTCCCGGATCCGACCGGCCTTCACGGCCCGGCGCTGGCCGCGCCGCTCGAGATATCCGCGCCTGACCCTGCGAGCGGCCAGGCCCTCGACCTTGAAGACGAGCACGCCGCTGTCCGCCGCGGCTGGGGTGAACACGCGCTTCTTCGTGGCGGCGCCGGCCCCCGGCGCCAGCACGGCCAGAGCCGCGAGCGCGAGGATTGGGACGAACAACCTGCGAGACAAGTACGGGCCTCCTGGGACCGGGCGGGTAAACACCCGGTATCGGGAGGGCGCTGCCGGCTGCGGCGCCGTGCGCCGGGGGATGGACGCATGTATGAGCGCCGGAGCCCGAATCCAGCCCGGAACCCGCTACCTTCCAACGTGCCATGCGCGGCCTGGGGACCGGTCGCAGCGCGGTGAGGGGCGCCCGCAGCGTCGCGCCCCGCGTTCAAGGATTGAGCGCCACGGCCGAACGATGTGCGAGACAGCCGAACTACACTCCGCTCTCCTCTGAACTCCGCCCCGGACATCTCCGCTCTGAACCGCCCCGCTGAGGGCGCGCTCGGGCCGTACCTCCGCGCAATCCGCGCTCACCGCCTGCTGGTGGTCGCTGTGATGCTGGCCGCGGTCGGCGCGGCCATCGCGTGGACCGCGCTGCGTCCGGCCGACTATCAGGCCACCGCGAACATCCTCCTGACGCCGCTCGCCCAGGAGGACACGCAGTTCCAGGGCCTCAACGCCGTGCGCGAGGCCGGCGATCCGACCCGTACCGCGCAGACGGCCGCCACTCTCATCAAGTCCACCGCCGCCGCCGATCGCACCGCTCGCGAGCTGGGCGGCGACTGGACCGCCAAGAAGGTGCTCGACGCGATCAGCGTCACGCCGGAGGGCGAGAGCAACATCCTCGCGGTCACCGCGAAGACGGACGACGCGACCGAGGCACAGCAGCTGGCAAACACCTTCGCCCGCGAGTCGCTCGCCGCCCGCCGGGACATCATCGCCAGGCAGGCCACCGCCGAGGTGGAGCGCCTGAGGGCCAGTCAGGACGACCTCGGCGAAGGCACCGAGGCCGCGGCCACCGTGACCGAGCGGATCAACGCGCTCGAGAAGGTGCGGGTGGACGGCGATCCCACGCTGACGCTCTCGCAGGCGGCCACGAAGCCCGAGTCGCCGAGCGGCCCCCCGATGGCGGTCATCGTGCTCCTCGCGGCGCTGGCCGGCTTCACCCTGGGCTCCGGCGCCGCCCTGCTCCTCGAGCTCACGGAGCGCAGGATCAGGAACGAGGACGAGACGGTGGCGCTCTACCCGCTCCCGGTGCTCGCGCGGATCCCGCTCCTCAAGTCGAGCCAGCTGCGCGGCCGCCAGGCCTCCGGCTGGCACATGCTGCCCGCCGTGCGGGAGGCGTTCCGGACGCTCATGATCCAGCTGGGCCCGCACCCCGAGGGACGCGCGCACGTGGTGATGGTCACCAGCGCCTCGACCGGCGACGGCAAGACCACCTCCGCCGTGAACCTCGCAGCCGCGGCTGCCGCCAGCGGCGACCCGGTGATCCTCCTCGACTTCGACCTCCGCAAGCCGGACGTGGGCCGCACCCTGGGCGTGCAGCCCGGTACCGAGCTCACGGGCCTGCTCCAGCCGGACACCCAGCTGCGCGACCTGCTGTCGCCGGCCCCCGGCCTTCCGGCCCTGTCGGTGCTCACCACCACGGTCGCCGAGGGCGATGTGGCACTCGTCGAGGCGCTCAGCCGGCGCCTCCCCGAGCTGATCGCGGACGCTCGCGAGCTCTGCAACTACGTGGTGATCGACACCGCACCGATCGGCGAGATCAGCGACGCCCTCCGTCTGGTGGGCGACGTGGACAGCATCATCGTGGTCACCAAGCCCGGCAACACCAACCGCGCCAACTTCGAGATGATGCGCGACCTCCTCGAGCGCACCGCCTACACGCCTGCGGGCTTCCTGGTGATCGGCGACTCCACGCCGCGCACGAGCGCCTACTACGCGTACGGGGCCACCGGCCGCGAGCTCTTCCTGCAGGACCCCACGCCGGGCGGCGATGCCCCACGGCCGCGCCCGGCGCCCACCAAGTCGTCGAGCGAGATCGTGTCCGACGCAGCCGGCGAGCGCGCCGCCTCCTCCGACAGGCCGGTCCGGCGCCGCCCCGACCGCGTGGCCCCTCGCTCCATCGAGCGGGAGAGCTCCGCGCCGCGAGGCGAGCGAGGCGACCGCGGCGACCGCGAGAAGGGCACACCCGCCGTGGCCCCCAAGCGGCCCGCCGCCGAGGCCAAGAAGCCGGTGGAGGACGCCAAGCGCCCCAGCGAGGACGCCAAGCGCCCGGCCGAGGACGCGAAGCGCCCGGCCGACGAGGTCAAGCGCCCCGCTGAGAACGTGAAGGCGAGCAACAACGGCGAGGGCGACAGCGCCCGGCCGGCCTCCGACCGCCCCGGCGCCGAGAACGGCCCGCGGCGCCCCGAGGGACCACACCGCCGCCCCACACGCCCGCCGCGCTCGGATGAGCGCAGCGCCCGCGCGGACAAGCCGTCGCGCTCAGAAGACCGTCCCTCGAAGAACTAAGCCGCACGGTTCCTGAGGTCCTCCGCGGCTCCTGAGCGACGCCGGAGTTCCCGAGCCGGACCCGCCTTGACAGGCACTCGTGGGGACTGAGTCCCGCCGAGCGGGACTCAGTGCAGTCGAGTGGCCCATGCGGCCGAGCCTGGCTGCGCTGCCTTGCAGCCGGCTAGCCCTGGCCGAGCGAAGACCGAGCAGCGCAAGGACGCAGGGAGCGTGGCGTGCGAACGCACGCGAGCGACCGAGGACGCCGCGATGCGACGGTCTGCAGCCGGCCATAGAAATGCGAAGGGCGGCGGGGAAACCCCGCCGCCCTTCACTTTCCTCCGCGCTTCTGGGGCCGTTCCTCGATGGGTGCCGACCTAGCGGCCGACCCCGGAACGGCCCCGTGAGGCGCGCAAGTGCTGCTTAGACCTGATCCGACCGCAGAGTGCGGCGGAGCACCAGACCGGTCCCGAGCAGGCCCGCGCCGATGACGGCGAAGACTCCAAGCTCGAGTCCGGTGAACGGGAGCTGACCGCTGGTGTCGACCGCGGCGGCCTCCTGGCCGGCGGTGTCACCACCGCTCGGTCCCTGCGCGATTCCGGCCAGGCCACCGTAGGTGTCCCCGGTCGGAGTCTGAGCTGAAGCCGTACCAGCGACCATAAGCGCCAGTACGCAAGTTGCTACCAGAGTCAGTTTCAAAAGCCTCTTATGCACGTGTGATCCCCTTGGACGAGATTTCTCCCAGCCCGGTCCAACGTACCTCACCTTCCGGACGTTGTAAAGCGATCCGTTGCGGCCTTTTGAATGCGGGTGTTCTCGGCCTTGGGATCGACCCGGCGCCGGGCGGCGATGTTGCGGGCGAGGCGGGTGAGCACGGGGTCTCGGGCGTTCAGGGCGCGGGCCCGGCTCAGGTGGGCGGCTGCGGGGCCGAAGCGCCCGCGGCCGGCGTCGATGAGCGCGAGCTCGAAGTGGGCGAGCCAGTTGTCCTCCACCGTGAGCGAGTGCTCGAAGGCGTCCTGGGCCTCGTCGTAGCGGCGGTCGAAGATGGCGATCCGCCCTTCGGCGAGGTCGGGATCGAGCGATGCCGAGTTGAGCGAGCGCGCCCGGTCGAGGTCCTCGAAGGCACTGTCCACGTCGACCGCCGCCCGCTCCTCGGCCCGGTTGACATACCGCACCGACAGGTAGGCCGGCACGAGCGCGACCAGCGCGACGGCGGCGAGGCCTCCGGCCACCCACGCTCCCGCGCGCGCTGCGCGGGTGGGGCTCCGGGCGCTCTCCGAGCCGGACGGCCGCGCGGCGGCCACGAGTGCCACCAGCGGTAGCGTCAGCGCGGGCGACGCCACGGCCGGGATCTCCTCGAGCCAGTCGAAGTTCAGGTGTACGGCGAAGTAGGCGGCGATCGCCAGCGTGGTGGCCAGGACGAGCGCGGGTGCGCGCGCGAGGCGGCGCCGGAGCGTAGCCCCGGCCACGAAGAGCGTCAGGAAGAAGCCCACGAGCAGGGCCGCGGCCACGGCGCCGCCTTCGCCGAGGGCTCGCAGGAACATGTTGTGCGCGTAGCGCGAGTGCTTCGGCTCGTCCCTGCGCGCGGTGTACTCGCGCTCGAAGTTCCCGGTGCCCACGCCGGTCACGGGCGACTCCTCGAAGAGGTCGATCGCGACCCGCCAGTAGTCGGGGCGCTCGTAGGGGTCGAGATTGGAGATCCGCGCCCCCTCCCCCGACTCGTACTCGGCGCCGGTGAGCGTGGCCCACTGCTCGTCGACGGTGTCGGTGATGCGGTCGAGGTTGACCAGCGCCACGGCCACGACCGCGGCCGCGAGCAGGGCCACGCCCACGAGGCCGGCCCGACGGCCCGCAGTCTCGATGCGCTCGTGCCCGCGCGCGGCGCGCTCCGCGAGCGAGAGCAGCAGCCCGGCGGCCCCGGCCACGAGCACCGACGGCAGGATCGCCGCCACCCCGTCGTCCAGGGCGGGGCCGATGGCGCCGCCCAGCTCGCCGGTGTCGTAGACGTTGAAGATCGGCCCCGCGGCGATGGCCACGGCGCCGGCGAGCACGAGCAGCCGCGTGACCACCCTGAGCCGATCGGGGGCGAAGATGAGGAACACCGGCGTCGCGACGGCCACGCCGATGAACGAACCGCGGCTCTGGGAGAGGAGGGCGAAGTCCGCCAGCAGCGCCGCCACGGCGAGGAACAGCCCGGCCAGCACCGGGTTCGCGTCCCGGTCGGTGGACAGCCCGAAGGCCGCCAGCATCCCGATGACCCCGAGCGCCGCGTTGCCGTTCGCATATCCGGTGGGGTGCTGGTAGCGGAACTCGAAGATGTACTTGCTCACGTCGCCGGTGCCAGAGGCGCCCGTGAGGCTGACCACCGCCACCACGGCGAGCCCGAGCGACCAGGCCCCGAGCAGCCAGCGCGCCGACCGGGCGTCCCAGGGAAGAAGCGCCAGCGCCCAGGCCAGGGCGAGGAGGAACAGCAGCTTGTCCGCGGCCTCGAGGGCGCTCCCGGTCGAGTCGGCCCAGAGCAGCGACGCGAAGGCCCAGGCCACGTACGCGGCGAGCAGCGCCAGCGCCACCCGGGCGCCGCGCGCCTCCGGGAGGGCGCGGCCGGTGGCCATCCCCACGACGATCGCGAGCGCGACCGCGAGGATCGCCGCCGGATACCAGTCGCGCGGGAAGTATCCGCCGCTGTTCGGGGCCAGGTAGATCCAGAGCCCCAGCACCGGGAGCGCGAGCAGCAAGGGCAGGGCGGCGCGCAGCTCCGCCGGCGAGAGGCCCGTCCGCGCCAGCGCCCGGGGCATGCCCTTCCGTTCGATGACCTCAGCGGGGTTCATAAAGATTGGTTGCTCGACTCATCCAATCGGCCTGTTCAACCGAAGCACTCGCTATACAGAAAACGCGGGACGGCGATGGCGGCGAAATCGCTTAATCCCGGTGTGGCGAAATGAAAAGGCCGAGGGTATGATGATCCGCGAAGACCAACCTGGGAGGGGCCGGAAGCCGCTACGGGTGAGTCAGTCTGTCTAGTCGGTGTAGGGGGCATCGTCGCGCCTCCATAGTGCTCCGCCTGCGCGGAGATAGATCAGCCTATTCGCCCTTTCGGTCGGCCCAGACCTGGACTCAAATTGGACACGGCGACACAAAGACTCGATAGCAGCACCGCGGGAGAGCCGGCTTCGGCTCTCACAGGCCCCTCGGCTGACGTGCTCGCGCTTCCGGTGCGAGGCACCCAGGAGCCCGCACGCGTGCTGCGACTCGCCGACCGGGCCGCCAAGCGCGCCATCGACGTGCTCGTGGCCGGCGGCCTCCTCGTGCTGCTGGTCCCGCTGATCGCGCTGGCCAGCATCCTCATCGTCGTCGACTCGCCGGGCGGGGCGTTCTTCCGCTGCGACCGCGCGGGCTTCAGGGGCCGCAGGCTCCGCATGCTCAAGTTCCGCAAGATGCGCGAGGGCGCCAGCGGGCGGGCGCTCACGATGGACGACGACGACCGCTTCACCCGCATCGGGCCCTGGCTGGCCAAGTTCAAGCTCGACGAGGTGCCTCAGCTCTGGCACGTCGTCAAGGGCGAGATGAGCCTCGTGGGCCCGCGCCCGGAGGATCCCTCGTTCGTCGAGCGCCACGGCAGCGCCTACGACCACATCCTTTCGGTCCGGCCTGGCATCACCGGCCTCTCGCAGCTCGCGTTCGCCGAGGAGAGCCGGATCCTGGACGACGACGACCCGCTCGGGCACTACGTCGACCGGCTGCTGCCCCAGAAGGTCAACCTTGACCGGCTCTACGCCAGCCAGCGCACGCTGCTGCTGGACATCAAGATCCTCACCTGGACCGTGGCCGCGGTGATCCTGCGCCGCCAGGTGGCCGTTCACCGCGGCACCGGCAAGATGAACCTGCGCAAGCGCTAGCAGCGCTTCCGTCCGGCCGGCTTCCTAGCTTTCCTGCTGCAAATCGCCTAGTCGCTCCGGTGTCGTGCCGGAGTGAGCGGGGGAACCACATGTTCCACTGGGGCTAATCGCGCTCTCATGAGCGCGGCGCGCGAACTCTTTCCGTGCGAGCCCGTCAGCTAACCCCGTAGGCCGTCGAGAGAGGGGTGCGCATGCCGCCGCGGACTCGCACTGCCGTACATATGGCCTCATTGTGCGCCGTGCTCGCGGCGGTGTGTCCCGCATCCGCAAAGGCCGGGACCGGCGCCCAGATGATCCAGCGCCTCAACCACGAGCGCACGCGGGCCGGCCTCGAGCCGCTTCGCGCCGACCGGAAGCTGAGCCGCGCCGCGGCCCGTCAGTCGCGCCGCCAGATCCGCACCAGCTTCGGGCACGCCGCCCATCTGGGTGCCGGGCGCGGCTTCCGGCGCGTGGCTGAGCTGATCGCCCGCCAGAGCGGCTGGCGCCTCGATACCGCGCCGGTGGCCCTCGGCTGGAAGAACTCCCCCACCCACCACGCGCTCCTCCAGACCAGCTCCTATCGCCTGATCGGCGTGGGCTGGGCGCGAGGGCGCCTCGACGGCGCTCTCACGACGGTCTGGACAGTCCGGCTCGGCGCCCGCTGATGGTGTCGGTGCGCAGCCGGCCGAGCCGGCTGCTTCGCGCTGAGGGTTCGGTGCTCAGCCGGACACGCGGCGCGGCACCAGCACCGCGCGCTTGAACTCGGCCACGAGCGTGCCGTCCTGCTTGTGGACGCGGGTGTGAACCCGCACAACCCCGCGATCCGGCTTCGACTGCGACTCCTTCACGTCGAGCACCTCGCTCTCGGCGAACAGGGTGTCGCCGTGGAACACCGGCGCCGGGTGGGAGAGGTCCTCGGTGGCGAGGTTGGCAATCGCCTTGCCCGACACGTCGCTCACCGACATGCCGAGGGCGAGTGAGTAGACCAGCGGCCCGACGACCACGTTCTGCCCCTGCTGGGACTGCGCCGCGTAGACGTCGTTCAGGTGGAGCGGATGGTGGTTCATCGTGATCAGGCAGAACAGGTGGTCGTCCGCCTCGGTCACGGTCTTGGCCGGCCAGTGCTTGTACACGGCACCGACCTCGAACTCCTCCAGGTAGCGCCCGTAGGGGTGGGCTCCGGAGGCCTCGCGCTCGGCCTGGTTGGTCTCGATTCCGGTCGTGGAAGTCTCGCTCATAGAGCGCCGAAGCCTACTTATCGCCGCGCCGAGGTGAGTAACCTGCCGGGCCAATGCGCAACCCACGTGACTTCTTCAACCCCCTGGCGGTCGGGGCCCCCGAGCCGCTACGCGAGATCCCCTTCCCGCCCTCGCGGATGATCCACTTCCTCGACTTCTCGAACGAGAAGATGGCCGCCAAGGCCCCCGAGATCGCCACCAAGACCGACATCCTGCTCGGCAACCTCGAGGACGCCGTGCCCGTGGACCGCAAGGAGGCCGCGCGCCGTGGGCTGATCGACACGGCTCGCGACGCCGACTTCGGCGAGACCGCCCTCTGGACGCGCGTGAACAGCCTCGAGAGCCCCTGGGTGCTCGACGACATCACGCAGCTGGTCACGGAGATCGGCCACAAGCTCGACGTGATCATGGTGCCGAAGGTCGAGGGCGCCTGGGACATCCACTACGTGGACCGCCTCCTGGCCCAGCTCGAGGCCAAGGCCGGCCTGGACCGCCCGATCCTGGTCCACGCAATCCTGGAGACGTCCCAGGGCGTGGTGAACCTCGAGGAGATCGCCACCGCCAGCCCCCGGATGCAGGGCATGAGCTTCGGTCCGGCCGACCTCGCCGCCTCGCGCCGCATGAAGACCACCCGTGTCGGCGGCGGGCATCCCGGCTACCGGGTGATCGAGGATCCCGACCCGGACGATCCCGAGGCGCCCCGCGCCAGCGCCCAGCAGGACCCGTGGCACTACTCGATCGCGCGCATGGTGGACGCGTGCACGTCGGCGGGGATCCTCCCGTTCTACGGCCCCTACGGCGACATCAAGGACACGGCGGGCTGCGAGGCGCAGTTCCGCGCGGCGTTCCTGCTCGGCTGCGTGGGCGCCTGGTCGCTCCATCCCGTGCAGATCGACATCGCCAAGAAGGTCTTCTCGCCCGATCCCGAGGAGGTCCGCTTCGCGAAGAAGGTGATCGAGGCGATCCCGGACGGCCGCGGCGTGCACATGATCGACGGCAAGATGCAGGACGACGCGACCTGGAAGCAGTGCAAGGTCATGGTCGACCTCGCGGAGCAGCTGGCCCGCAAGGATCCCGAGCTCGCCGAGGCCTACGAGCTCGAACCAACGCCCGCCTAGATAGGGTTCCGCGCCGCCCATGCGCTTCTACGAGTACGAGTCGCGCGCCATCGTGCGCGACGCCGGGATCCCTGTGACCGACTTCGGCTTCGCGAAGACGCCCGAGGAGGCACGCGAGATCGCCGCCCGGATCGGCGGCCCCACGGTCATCAAGTCGCAGGTGCTGAGCGGAGGCCGGATGAAGGCCGGCGGCGTGCAGTTCGCCGACACGCCGGATGAGGCGGCCACGCATGCCGAGGCCGTCCTCCAGCTCGAGATCGGCGGGCACATGCCCCGGGGGGTGCTCGTGGACCCGCGCGCCCAGGTCAAGCAGGAGTACTACGCGGGCGTGGTGTGGGACGGCACCGCCAAGCGGCCGCTGATCCTCTTCAGCGACATGGGCGGGATCGACATCGAGCAGGTGGCCGAGGAGCACCCCGACCACGTCGGGCGCCGCCACTTCTCGAACCTGCTGCCGTTCTCCGACTTCCAGGCGAAGCAGGTGATCGCCGACGCCGGGGTGACCGGCACGGAGCTCAACCGGCTCACGCCGATCGTGGCGCGGCTGGCGCGGCTGTTCCGTGACCGCGACATGACGCTCGCCGAGATCAACCCGCTGGCGCAGCTCGAGGACGGCACCTTCGTGGCGCTCGACGCCCACATGGAGATGGAGAACGAGGCGATGCCGCGCCAGAAGGCGGTCTTGCGCAAGATCGGCATCGAGGACGACGAGGGCACCCGCGAGGGCCACGAGCCCACTCCCTTCGAGGCGGCCGTGACGGCGATCGATGCCGCCGACCACCGCGGCGTGATCCAGGGCAAGGACACCGGCTTCCACGGCAACCTCGGGCTCGTGATCGGCGCCGGCGGCGGCTCGCTGACGCTCACCGACGCGGTCCGCTCGCAGGGCGGCAGCCCGGCCAACTACTCGGAGATCGGCGGCAATCCGTCCGTGGCCAAGGCCTGCGGCCTGGCCAAGCAGGTGCTGCAGAAGGACGGCGTGGAGAAGATCGCGGTGATGATGTCGATCGTCTCCAACACCAGGGTCGACATCGTGGCCCGCGGCGTGATCAAGGCGTGCCTCGAGCTGGGCAAGGACCCCGGCGAGACGATCGCGATCTTCCGCATCCCGGGCGCCTGGGAGGAAGAGGGCTTCAAGATCCTCGACCGCTACGGCGTGGAGTACTGCGACCGCTCAGTATCCATGCACGAGGCGGCGCGGCGTGCGGTCGCGAAGATCCAGGGAGGCGCTCCGGCATGAGCATTCTCATCAACGAGGACACCACGTTCATCGTCCAGGGCATCACGGGGCGCGAGGCCGTGAACCTCACGCGCGAGTGCCTGGACTACGGCTCGAAGATCGTCGGCGGCGTCACGCCGGGCAGGAAGGGCCGGGACGTTCACGGGGTCCCGGTCTTCGACACCGTCGAGCAGGTGGTGGAGCACAACGGCGGCCGGGTGCCGGACGGGTCTGTCGTGACCGTGCCCCCCGCGTTCACCAAGGACGCGGTGCTCGAGGCGATCGAGGCCGGGATCGGCCTGATCGTGATCGTGACCGAGCGCATCCCGCGCGGCGACGTGGCTCAGATGGTCGAGGCGGCCGGCGCGCGCGGCGCCCGGATAATCGGGCCCAACTGCCTGGGCCTGGTGGTCCCGGGCGTGGCCAAGATGGGTGGAATCGGCGGACCCGCCAAGAACACCGGACAGGCCTACCAGCCCGGGAACGTGGGCGTGATGTCGCGGTCGGGCGGGATGACCACCGAGATCTCCTCGACCCTGACGGCTGCCGGCCTCGGCGTGTCCACCGCGATCTCGATCGGCGGCGACGCGATCATCGGATCCACGTACGCGGAGCTGATGCCGCTGTTCGAGGCCGACGAGCAGACCCAGGCGATCGTGATCTACACGGAGCCGGGCGGCCGCATGGAGGCCCAGCTAGCGGAATGGGTGGCGGAGAACAACTCGCGGCTGCCGATCGTGGCGTTCATGGCGGGCCGCTTCATGGACGACGAGGAGATGAAGGGCATGTCCTTCGGCCACGCCGGCACGATCGTCGAGGGCAAGGAGGACACGGCCACCGAGAAGATCAACCGGCTCGAGGCCGCCGGGATTCCTGTCGTGGAGCGGATCGATGCCATCCCTGACGCCGTCCGCGAGAAGCTCGGGGCGGCTGCCTGATGCCGGGTCTCTTCATCGACGTCGAGGTGGGCGAGAGCGTGCGCGGCGACGTGGAGCTGGCCAGGAAGCTCGAGGAGGTCTGCCCGGTGGACATCTTCAAGGCCACCGATGCCGGGGTGGAGATCGTGGAGCAGCAGCTCGACGAGTGCGTGCTCTGCGAGCTCTGCCTCGAGGCTGCGCCTCCCGGAGCGGTTCGCGTGGTGAAGCTCTACGAAGGCACTGCGCTCGAGCGCAATTGAGCCCGCGGGGTTCAAGCAGGCGCTTGGCGGGTAGACCACAGACATGACGGTCGGAGACGACCGCCAGAGGGGAAATCGGGGCGCGGGAGCCCCGATCCCCGCTCTCTCTCCATAAAGTCCGCCGCGTGAGCCGTCACGGCGTGGATCCCGCGCTCTATCGGGAGCGCATCGCCGGCAGCTTCCCGGGCCGGCTCGGGGTGGAGGTCGTGAGCATCGAGGACGAGCGGGTCGAGGGCCGGCTGGTGGTGGACGAGCGCCATCTGCACCCCGGCGGCTCGGTCCACGGCGGCGTCTGGGTGGCGTTCGCCGACACCGTTGCCGCCTGGGGCACTCTGCGCAACCTCCCCGCCGGCCACGACTTCACGACCGTCGAGCTCAAGACGAACGTGTTCGCACCGGCGGTGACCGGCGACGTGCTCGTGGCCGTGGGGACGCCCCTGCACCGCGGACGGCGCACCCAGGCGTGGGAGGTGCGCTGCCACAAGGGCGACCGTCTCGCGGCCTTCTTCGTGTGCACCCAGATGGTGCTGGCGCCGGCCTGAGGCTACGCGCGCGCCCGCTGGCGCTCGATCACGGCGCCGAGCAGCTTCATCACGGCGGAATCGCCCGTGACCTTCACGTGGCCGTGCTCGTAGGCGTCGATCCAATGGCTGAGCCGGCCGTCCGCCGCGAGCTCGTTGAAGTGGGAGCGCGCGATCGACACGTCCAGGCGGGCATCCGCGGCCGGGTCCTTCGTGATCACCGGACCGGGCACCTCGACCCTCCAGACCGGCACATCCCCGCGCGAGCGCAGCTCGAGCCGGACCACGAGCTTCAGCCGGCGTAGAGCGGGGATCTCCTCCCCCAGGCGCTCGACTGCGCCGGCGATCAGCGTCTTCGTGTCTCCTGACGACACGCCGCGATTCTGGCAGAGACAGCGGGCTCCCGGTCTAGAGCCCAGGTGCCGGACCTAAACCTCTGGGGGGCAGTTCTGGACGAATTTTTGACGAGAGCCCAAACCGCGCTTACGTTGGATCCAGGCCCGGGCCGCAGGACGCGGCCACCGCGGGTCCCGTTGCTGATCCTCAACCTCGCCGATTGGGATGATCTTGACTACTCAAACACGCCGTCTTTCGCGCCGCGCCATTGCGGCAATCGTGTCATTGCTCGTTCTCGCAGGCCTGCTCGCCGCCACAGTGGTGCCGGCGACCGGAGCCGAGGGTGACGAGCTCCTTCCCGACCTCGTTGCCGAGCCTGTGGGTCAGGCCGACACCACGGCCACCACCGACACCGTCGACGGCCAGACGCGGCTTCTGCTGCGCTTTACGAGCTACGTCCGCAACATCGGAGCCGGACCTCTCGAGGTCACCGGCGTGAACCCCGTGAACGGACGGATCAGCGGCGCCGGACTCAACCAGGTCCTGACGCACAACCACGACACGGACCTCAACGGGATCCTCGACAAGACCTCGGTTCCGCTTCCCGGCGCCGAGCTCAAGTACGAGACCACGGACCTCCACAACCACTGGCACTTCCAGCGGGCGGCGCGTTACTCGCTGTGGAACGAGGCCAAGAACGCTGAGATCGACGCTTCCAGCAAGGTCGGCTTCTGCTTCCTGGACATCGGCCACGGCGATCCGAACTACAACCCCGCTCTCGACGCCCCGATCCACTTCCAGTACTCGGGGACCGTGGCGCCGAAGACGTTCGGGAGCAGCACGAACAACTGCCTCGCGCACCTTCCGTCCTTCCCGGACCCCAACGACAACGTCGTCCCGCAGCGGACGCAGATCGACATGGGCATCAGCACCGGGTGGCGTGACGTGTACGAGCGCACCCTGCCGTTCCAGTACATCGACGTGTCCAACCTGCAGCCGGGCCACTTCTGGCTCCGGTCCCAGGTCGATCCCGACAACCTGCTCCGCGAGTCGAACAAGGCCAACAACACGCCGGTCTTCGCCACGGCGAAGTCCACCGTGCCGGGCTACATCGCGAAGCCGATCGGCACCGTGAACCCGTTCCAGGTGAGCGGCGTCAAGGACTCGACCTCGACGATCACGCTGTCGCAGACCTCGTTCCGCAACACCGCGGTGGGCACCCCCCTCCTCGGCGATCCGCGCTACAAGATCGTGGAGCAGCCGGAGCACGGGACCGTCGCCCCGCCCGCCGGCGTGGTGCCGGACGCTCAGGGCTGGTTCGCCGGCTCGCAGGTGATCTACAAGAAGGACGGCTCGTACAACGGCCCGGACGAGTTCAAGTTCGCGGTCAAGCAGGCCACGAGCCAGTTCCCGCTCAACCCTGCCAGCGCCAGCGTGATGCTGCAGGTGGGTAGCGGCAACGGCGACACCTCCGTGGGCATCAGCGGTGCACCGGCCTGGCTCTACACGAGCCAGGGCGCGGCGCTGACCGCCGCGGTGAACCCGGTCGAGACGCCCAGCTGGGCCGTCGAGGGAGTCACCGGCGGCGACGCCACCGTGGGCACCATCGACACGAGCGGGTTCTACAAGGCGCCCGCAAAGGTGCCCGCCGACGGCAAGGTGCGGATCACCGCCACCGCAGCCGACGGCACGTTCGACGCGGTCGAGATCCCGATTCGGGCACGTCCGACGCCGCCGGCCACTCCGGATCTCCCGGATCCGCCGCTGCCGCCGAGCGACCCGAACCCGCCGAGCAACCCGACCACGCCCGTGAAGCCGCTGTCGAAGCCGCTGATCGCGCGGAACGGGCGACGCCTGATCGTGAAGTTCATGCCCGGCAAGACCGGCAAGCTGAGCATCACGGTCAAGCGCAAGGGCAAGCGCATCGCCAGCTGCAAGGTCGGCGTCGTGCGGGCTCGCGCAGCCACCTGCCGCTTCACCCTCAAGAAGTCGAAGGTGAAGAAGCTGAACGGCAGCCTGAGCGTGTACGGCAAGCTCACCGTCAGGGGCAAGACCGTGGCGACCCGGAAGACCACCGTGTCGCTCAAGGTCAAGGCCAGCAGCACTCGAATCGGACCCCTCTGCGTCCTCACTCCGCTCAAGTAGTGAGGATGCCGCGGGCCCTCGCCTAGGCGAGGGCCCGCATGTCGTGCGAAGCGGCCCTCCGGGGCCGCTTCGTCGTTGTGGCGCAACTCCCGGGGCAGACCCGGGTTTCGGCACGCGATGCGGCTACGGACGGTGATCGGCTCGACGGTGGCGCTCGCCGCGCTGCTCCCCGCCACCGCGCAGGCCGCCACGTGCGTGCCCTCCGCCCCGCGCACCGTCGCCTACCGCTCCATCCCCGGCGTGGAGCGCAACCTGACGAGCCTGGACCTGTACGTGCCGCCTGCCCGCTGCCGCAAGCGCGACCGCGTGCCCGTGGTCGTGTGGGTCCACGGCGGCGGGTACCGCAAGGGAGACAAGGCCCAGCAGGTGGCCGACAAGGTGGCCCTGTTCGCCAAGCGCGGGTGGATCTTCGCCAGCGTCAACTACCGGCTGACGAAGCTCACCGACCCGGTTCCGGCCCGCTACCCCACCCACTACGACGACGTGGCGGCGGCCGTGGCCTGGCTGCGGACCCACGTGAAGCGGCGCGGCGGCGACCCGCGGCGCATCGCCCTGCTCGGACATTCCGCCGGCGCGGACATCGTCAGCAACGTGGCCGTCAACCCCAACTACCTGCGCCGCCACCGCCAGCGGCTGACCGCTCTCCGCTGCTTCGCCCCACTCGACACCGCGGGCTTCGACAAGCCGCGGGCCAGCCCCAGGGAGCAGGTCCAGTGGCGCCTGGCCCTCGGGAACAAGGCCGACTACATGACCTCCACCTCGGCCACCCTCATCGCCCGCCGCGGCACCGGCATCGCGCCGGCGCTGACGGTCTACCGGGGCACGCCGGGACGCCAGCGCATCGAGACGGCCTTCGCCGCGCGCCTGCGGACGCTGGACGTGCCGGTGACCCTGGTGGACGCCCGGTCGCTCAACCACGCCCAGGTCAACGCTCGCATCGGGGCCCCGGGGGACACGGTCATGACACCGCCGCTCGTGTCCTTCCTGCGGGGCTGCTTCAGGCCCTAGCCCCCGGCTGTCGTCAGATCTTGTTGCGCTCGAGCAGCTTCTTGCCGATCACCATGCGCTGGATCTCGGAGGTGCCCTCGCCGATGAGCAGCAGCGGAGCGTCGCGGTAGAGGCGCTCGATCTCGTACTCCTTCGAGTACCCGTAGCCGCCGTGGATGCGGAAGCACTCCTCCACGACCTCCTTGCCGGTCTCGGAGGCGAACAGCTTGGCCATGCCGGCCTCGAGGTCGGAACGCTCGCCGGCGTCCTTCATACGGGCTGCCTTGAGGGTCAGCAGGCGGGCGGCCTCCACCTTTGTGGCCATGTCGGCGAGCTTGAACTGGATCGCCTGGTGCTTGGCGATCTCGCGGCCGAAGGTCTTGCGCTCCTGGGAGTAGCGCAGCGCCAGCTCGAGCGCGCGCTGGGCGATGCCCACCCCGCGCGCCGCCACGTTCACCCGGCCGACCTCGAGGGCGTCCATCATCTGTGAGAAGCCCTTGCCCAGCCCGGCCTCCTCGCCGCCGAGGATGCGGTCGGGCGGGCAGCGGAATCCGCTGTACACGAGCTCGGTGGACTCCACGCCCTTGTAGCCCATCTTCTTGATCTGCGGCGGCACCGTGAGACCGGGTACCTCCGAGGCGCCGGGCTCCTTCTCCGTGATGAAGCAGGTCATGCCGCGGTGGGGCGGGTCGGCCTTGGTGTCCGTCTTCATGAGCACGAACACGAGGCCAGAGCGGAGGCCGTTCGTGACCCACATCTTCTGCCCGTTCAGCTCCCAGTCGCCGTCGTCCAGCTTCTTGGCGACCGACTTGATGCCCTGGACATCGGAGCCCACCTCGGGCTCGGAGAGCGAGAAGGCCGCACGGATCTCGCCGGTGGCCATGCGCGGAAGGAACTCCTGCTTCTGCTCGTCGCTCCCGAACTTCATGAGCAGGTACGAGCCGATGAAGTGCGTGTTCACGATGCCCGACACCGAGATCCAGCCGCGTGAGAGCTCCTCCACGATCATCGCGTAGGTGGTGAGGTCCAGCGCCATCCCGCCGTACTCCTCGGGGATCGTCACGCCGAACAGCCCGAGCTCGCGCATCTGCTCGACGAGCCCGTCGGGGAACTTGTCCTCGTGGTCGTGCTCCTCGGCGATGGGGAGCACCTCGTTGTCCACGAACTGGCGGACCATGTCGGTGATCGCCTTCTGCTCGTCGGTCTTCTCGGTGTACGCGCTCGCGGTTACTGCCATGGAATAGGTGCTCCGGTGTCGTTGAGTCGGTCGGTCGAGGCGAACGGAGGATACCTGCGGGCTACCGGCCGGACGCCACCCTGAGCGACCACGGGCCACCGCTGGGGCGCGCGACCACGTAGCGCGTCTTGCCCGGCCCGCGGACCAGCCTCAGCCCTCGCAAGCCGCGCGCGCGGATGCGCAGGCAGGCCCGCACGGACACGCAGTTGGCGGGCAGGTACTGGTCCCTCCCGCCAACCGGGGTCGGCCTGGACAGGGGCAGGAAGGCCACGAGCGGCCCGTCTCGCCGCTTCGCCCGCCCGGAGGCCACCAGCGCGCCCGTGGACGTGTAGCGGGTACCCGCGAGGCGACCGGGCGCGGCGCGCACGTAGGCCCGAGTCAGGTCCCGGATCAGCGCACGGCGCAGGCGCGTGGTCCGGTTGGTCCGGCAGTCCACCTGGAAGACCCCCCACACCTGCGGCACCGCCACGCCCTGTCGCATGTCCGCGATCTTGTGCGGGTCGCCGCAGCTCTCGCGCCAGGTCCAGAGGGTGGCGCTCATCCGGAACGAGTCCTGGAGCGCCTGGTGGCGGACGAAGTAGCGGTCGGGCTTGCCGGCGCGGCGTGGATCGGTGCCCCACTCCCCGGACAGCACAGGCGCCCCGCCGAAGCCCCGGGCCTCCAGGCGGGCGGTTGCGAAGGCGGCCCGGGAGATGGGACCGTTCGTGAACCCGCCGGTGTAGATGTGCGGGGCGTAGACCACGTCGCGGTCGCGGTCGAAGTCGGGTGGCGCGCCGTTCCCGAACGCCGACCAGAGCACGGAGGGCTCGAACAGCACGAGGTGGCGCCGTCCGCCTCCGGCCCGCTCGCCGGCACGGATCTGATCGAGCGCGCGCGTGTAGAAGGCCGACAGACCGGTCTGCTGGGCGGGGCCGATCGCGTTGGGCTCGTTCATGACGTCGAAGCCCGCCACTGCGTCGTAGCGGGCGAAGCGGCGGGCCACCTGCCGCAGCATCCGCACGTAGCGCGTCTGGATGCCCACTCCCCCGGGTCCCGCCGCGTCCGTGAAGAAGGCCTGCCAGGCCGCCCTGACGGCCGGGCTCAGCTCGCGCGTGCCCGGCGGGAAGCAGCGCGCTGCGCCGCCGTCGAGGGTCGCCCACCCGGGCGCGCCGTCCCAGCCCACGGCCGGGATGCTGGGCGAATCGCAGACCTCGCCGTTGCGGGCGGCCAGCGTGGGGCCCCATGCATCCTGGTGCAGGTCCACGATCGTGTAGATCCCGTGGCGGCTCAGCCGCCTCACCGTCTCCGCAACCAGATTGAGATAGCGGCGGTCGTAGCGGCCCGGCTCCGGCTCTACGCGCGACCACGACACGAGCAGCCGCACCGCGTTCCACCCGATCGCCGCCATGCGGCCCGGGTCCCTGCGTGCGAGCGGGAACACCGTGCGGAAGCTGCTTCCCCTCCAGTACCGGGCGAGGGAGTTCACGTTCACTCCGCGCAGCAGCACCTCACGGCCCTGCGAGTCCACGATCCGGCCTCCGGCGCGGACGTCCGGATCCGCGTGCAGGGGCGACAGCCGGACTGCGGCCGGTGCGGCGCCTGCCGCGCCGGGTGCCACCCAGAGCACGGCCAGGGCCGCGATTGCCGTTAGCGCTGCGCGGAGGGCCCTCACAGACCCGGACCGTAGCCGGGCGGAGGGCGCTGTGGCGCTAGTACCTGTTGGGGTGGCGCGCCACGAAGGCGCCCGACTTGCGGAGCGACTTGCTCCAGCGCGGTCCGGTGCGCGGCCCGGGTGCGTCCGGATCGCGCATTGATGTGTCGAAGCGCAGTCCCGCCACGACCACGTAGGCGTGGCCGCCGTGCGCGTACACGGTGATCCAGCGGCCCGGCCCGCGGCGGCCCCAGTTCATCAGGGCTCCCGACGGAAGCGGGGAGCGGAGGAAGCGGCCTCCGTACAGCGCGTAGCTCACGGAGCCGGAGCAGTCATAGCCCTTGTCGAGGCGACGGCCGAACGGCCTGTGCCCGCCGCCGTAGCGGTAGGGCTTCTCGACGAGGCGGTTGGCGGCCTCGATGACGCGCTTGACACGCGTGGGGGCCGAGGTGGGCGCGATGGCGCGCCCGTCGACGATCACAGCGCGCTTGGGCGGTGCCGGTGGCGGCACGAACACCGCGCCGCCGGAGCTGACGGGCGTCTCCGCGCTCGCGGTGCCGGCGACCGTGAGACCTGCGAGGCAGGCCGCAACCATGGCTACGGACGTCAGGGTGTGTCTAGGGCGCGCAGGCATTCTCTTTCGTACGCCTGCGGGGTTAGCTGACGGGCTCGCGCTGAAAGAGCTTGCGCGCCTCCTCTAGGAAGTTAGCCCCAGTGGCCTGGGCCACTCTGGGTCCCCCGCTCCACGCATCGCGTGAACTCGGCGTTCGGGCAAAGTAGCAGATCTATTCGACGTGCATGACGATTGTCCTAGTACCCATCTGCAGCGGGTCTTGCACTTACGCGGCCGCTGGGACGGCGCCGGGACGCCCCTCCGCCACCGCCCTCCATGCGGATCAGGACCCAGGCGATCAGCCCGATCAGCGACAGCGCGATCGCAAGCACCGTCGCATAGGCGGCCGCCGTCAGCGCGCCGGGCACGCCCTTCTTGCGCTCGCGCTGGAGCAGCTCGTGGTCGGCCTGGAACTCGCGGGTGAAGCTCGCCTGGGCCGGCACCTCGGGCGCCGGGATCGCGCGGTCGCGGGCCATGTAGATGGGCACCGAGACCAGGGCATCACCGCGCTGGAGGCGGAGCGTCGACTTCCAGCCGTCGTGGACGGGGATCGGCTTCGTGGTGCGGTAGACGCCGGGGCCCACCCGCTTGAGCGGGTCGAGCACGCTGCCACCCCCCTGCCAGGCGGTCACGTTGAGCCACGCCGCATCGTCCGCGGCGCCGGCCGGGGTCACCCTGATGGTGGCGTTCACCTCGCGCCCGCCCTCCGATCCGGCCACGTCGGTCAGAGTCACGCTGGCGCTGCGAGGGCCGTCGGTGGAGAGCGGAAGCCCCCACCCGATCACCGCCATCAGCACCAGGCCTGCTGCAAGAGCCGCCAGGCGCTCCGCGCGCAAGGGCGGGAACGGGCGCGGGCGCACCAGCGCGGCGCCCACGAACCCGCCCACGGCACCACCGGCCACGGCGGCGAGCAGGCCGGCCACGGCGGCTTCCGGCAGCAGCGCCGACGGCCAGGGAATGGGCATCCAAATGTGCGACCAGCCCCACTCCGCGCCCAGTCCGATCGTCCCGATCGCCACACCCGCCAACGCGCCGGCGGCCACCGGCCGGAGCCGGGTCGCACGCAGGAACACGAGCTCCACGAGCAGCGCCTCCACGATGTAGAGCGGGAAATGCGGCGTGGTCTGGCCGAAGGCGACCCCGACGGTCAACGCGAGGAACCCGCGGATCACCAGGAAGGCGCCCACCGCCATGAGCGCGCCTCCACGCCCCAGGTACACGCGAGCCGTGACCAGGCCGATGCCGGCGGCGAGCATCATGAGGGTCGGGTGCAGCACCAGCCGGAACTGGGGCACCCCGAAGTCGAACTCGCCCTGGAAGGTCGAGAGCGCGACCAGGAAGCCGCCCACCAGGAACGCACGCCTGATCCGGAGGACCAGGGGCGACTCGCTCGGCGCCTCGTCGCGGCGCTTGGCGGCCAGCGCCTCGGTGGTCAGCGCCATCGCTCCAAGCGTGGCGAGCGAGCCGCCGCCGATGAGCATCAGGTGGGTGGGGCCCCAGAGCGTCACGTCCTGGCCGAAGAGCCTGTGCCACAGGTCGTCCAGGGGAAAGCCGGTGAGCGCGAAGGCGCCGCAGGCGGCGATCATCAGGCCCCCGGCGGGCGCCCACCAGCCCCCGCCCACGTACACCGCCGAGTCGCTCGGCCGGCCGCGCGACAGGGCCATCGTCAGCGCCCCGGCCAGCAGCGTGCCGTAGAGGCCGATCAGGATCAGGTAGTGCGCCGGGTTCGCCAGCGGGCCGGCATCGCGGCCGTTGTCGATGTGGAGCGAGATGTCCCAGTACATCCCGGTCACGGCGGTGAGCAGCGAGATGCCGAGAACCGCCGAGGGAAGCGCCGCCCAGCCCGGCAGGCCGGTCTGGCGCTCGAAGAAGCGCGCCGCCTTGTCGAGCCAGGGCACCCGCCCGCTCCGATGCCCGGCGATGAGGAGCGCTATGAGCCCCGTGACCACGAGCGCCGCCGCGGTGGCGCCGAGGGCCTCGCCCGCCGCCGCGCCGCCCGCCGGCTCGTTCCCGGTGGCCCCGTGGGCCAGCGCGGGGAGCGCTGCCACGAGCGCGAGTGCCGCTGCGGAGAAGGTGGCCGTCAGGGCCGGAATTCGCATGCGCGTCATGTGCCAAGCTCCCTCATCGTTGGTCCCGACGCATCTAACTGAACGGTCAGTCAGTTGTCTGTGAACTACATCACACTTGGCGGACGCGCGTGAGCAGCGGCTCCGCCCCGGTTCGCAAGCGACTCACCGCCGAGGCCCGCCGGGCGGCGATCCTCGACGCCGCCAGCACGGTCTTCTCGGCCCGCGGCTACCACAGCGCGTCGATCGACGAGATCGCGGGCGAGGCAGGTGTCTCGAAGGCGCTCATCTACGAGCACTTCGCCTCCAAGCAGGAGCTGCACGCCAAGCTTGTGGAGGCGCATGCCGCCGAGCTGTACGAGCGGCTGGCCGCCGCGGTGCCGAGCGTGGAGGGCAGCGCCGCCCGCCTGGCCACGGGGCTGGACGCTTTCTTCCGCTTCGTGGAGGAGCGCCGGGACGCCTGGCGGATGCTCTTCCGTGAGGCCACCGACCCCGAGGCGGTGGCTGCGCTCGACCGCATGCTGACCCAGGTGACAGCCGTGGTGGCCGGCCTGATCGCCGCCGAGCCGGGGGCGCAGAACCTCCCGAAGGGCACCAGGGACCGCGAGCACGGAATCCTGCTGATCGCCCAGATGCTCGTGGGAGCGGTTCAGACGATGGCCAACTGGTGGGCCGACAACGAGAGCGTGCCGCGCCGGCAGATGGTGGAGACGGCGATGGACTTCGCCTGGCTCGGGCTCGACCGCCTGAGCCGCGGCGAGCGCTGGACCGCCGGGTGAACTTCGCGCGCGACGTGGTGGACGCCGCCGACCCGGCGCGGCAGGCGCTCGTGGTGCTGGCTCGCGACGGCGGGCGGCGCGAGATCGCCTTCGGCGAGGTGGCCGACCGCTCGGCGCGCCTGGCCGGCGCCCTGGCGGGCGCCGGCGTGGGCCGCGGCGACGTGGTGATGACGCTCGTGGGCAACCGGCCCGAGTGGGTCTACGCCATGGTGGCCATCTGGCGGCTCGGAGCCGTGGCGCAGCCCTGCATCGAGCAGCTGCGCCCGCACGACCTGCGCTCGCGAATGGACAAGGTGGAGCCGCGTGCCGTGGTGGCGGACGAGCGTGACGCGGATCTGGTGGCGCAGACCGGCTTCCGCGGGCCGCTTCTCACGGTGCCGGACGAGAAGCTGTTCGCCGCCGAGCCCGCCCCCGCAGTCGACGTGGACGCGAGCGAGCCCGCGCTGATCGTGTTCACCTCCGGCACCGCCGGGGAGCCCAAGCCGATCCGGCACGGGCACGGGTATCTGGCTGGTCAGGCCGTGCAGGCGGAGCACTGGTTCGGAGCCCGGCCGGGAGATCTCTGCTGGTGTACGGCGGCCAGCGGCTGGTCCAAGTCCGCGCGCAACGTGTTCGTGGCCCCGTGGCTGCGGGACGCGAGCGCGCTGCTGCACGATGCCCGCTTCGATCCCGAGGAGCGGCTGGAGCTGCTGCTGCGCGAGCGCGTGGACGTGCTCTGCATGGCGCCCACCGAGTACCGGGCCATCGCCAAGCGGGCCGAGCTCCGTCCGCTGCCCGCTCTGCGGCATGCGGTGGCCGCGGGCGAGCCGCTCAACCCCGAGGTGGTGCACGCCTGGAGCGAGGGCGCCGGCGTGGACGTGCACGACGGCTACGGGCAGACGGAGACCGGCGCGCTCACCGGCATGCCGATCGGCCCGCCCGTACGGCCGGGCTCGATGGGCACCGCGCTGCCCGGCTTCCGCATGTGGATCGAGGACGGCGAGCTCTGCGTGGACCCGGAGACCGTGCCCACCTTCTTCCTCGACGGGCCGCGCGACCAGCCCTGGCGCACCGGCGACCGCGTGCGCGAGGACGAGCACGGCTACCTCTGGTTCGAGGGGCGCACGGACGACGTGATCATCTCGGCGGGCTATCGCATCGGCCCGTTCGAGGTCGAGTCCGCGCTGGTCTCCCATCCGGCCGTGGCGGAGGCCGCGGCGGTGGCCGCCCCTGACGACGTGCGCGGGCAGGTGGTGCGCGCGGTGGTGGTCCTGCGGCCGGGGGCGGATCCGGGCGAGGAGCTTGCGCGCGAGCTCCAGGAGCACGTGCGCACGGAGACCGCTCCCTACAAGTACCCGCGCATCGTCGAGTTCGCCGACTCGCTCCCGAAGACGGCCAGCGGCAAGATCAAGCGCGCGGAGATTCGCGGAACGTAGGCCCCGCCCGCCCGTGTCGCGGGCGGAGCCCTGGTCCCGAGCGCCTCCCTTGGCGGTTCGGTGCTTCCTTCGCGCCGGGGTAGAGATCGGATCACCGGGTAGCCTCGGCGCATGGCCAACCGCCTGGCCGGCGAGACGTCGCCGTACCTGCTTCAGCACAAGGACAACCCCGTGGACTGGCACCCGTGGGGCGAGGAGGCGCTCGACCGCGCGCGCACCGAGGACCGCCCGATCCTGCTCTCGATCGGCTACTCGGCCTGCCACTGGTGCCACGTGATGGAGCGCGAGTCCTTCGAGGACGAGCAGACCGCCGAGGCGATGAACGAGCGCTTCGTCTGCATCAAGCTCGACCGCGAGGAGCGGCCCGACATCGACTCCATCTACATGGAGGCCTGCCAGGCGATGACCGGGGCGGGCGGCTGGCCGCTGAACGTGTTCCTCACGCCCGAGCAGGTGCCGTTCTACGCCGGCACCTACTTCCCGCCCGAGCCGAGGATGGGCGCACCGAGCTGGCGCCAGGTGCTCGAGGCCGTGGCCGAGGCCTGGGCCGACCGCTCCGGCGAGATCCGCGCGGGCGGCGAGCGCATAGCCGAGCGGCTGCGCGGTGGAGCCCTCCTGCGGCCCTCCGCCGAGCCCATGAACGAGGGAGCGCTGACCGAGGCGGTGGCCGGCCTTCGCCAGGGCTATGACCGCGTGCACGGCGGCTTCGGCGGCGCTCCGAAGTTCCCGCCGGCCTCCGCGGTGGAGTTGCTCCTGCGCCGCGGCGAGACCGAGCCGGCGATCCACACGCTCAGGGCGATGGCGGCCGGCGGCATCCACGACCAGGTGGGCGGCGGCTTCGCCCGCTACGCGGTCGACACGCGCTGGCTCGTGCCGCACTTCGAGAAGATGCTCTACGACAACGCGCTGCTCGCCCGCGCGTACCTGCACGGCTGGCAGGTCAGCGGCGATCCGCTGCTGCGCGAGGTCACGGAGACCACCCTCGACTGGATGCTGCGCGAGATGCGCGGTCCCGAGGGCGGCTTCTACTCGGCGCTCGACGCCGACTCCGAGGGCGTGGAGGGCCGCTTCTACGTCTGGAGCCTCGACGAGCTGCGCGATGTGCTCGGTGACGACGCGGACGAGGCGATCGCCTGGTTCGGGGCCACCCAGCGCGGCAACTTCGAGGGAAGCAACATCCTCGTGCGCGGCGAGGGCAGCCCGGCCGGCCTCCCGGATTGGCGCAGGCGCCTGTACGCCGTGCGCGAGAAGCGCGTCTGGCCGGGACTCGACGACAAGCGGCTGACCGCATGGAACGGGCTCGCCATCTCGGCGCTGGCCGAGGCGGGCGCGGTGCTCGAGCGCCCCGACTACCTCGAGGCCGCCACCCGCGCGGCGGAGTTCGTGCTGGCCGAGCTGCGTGACGCCGACGGCCGCCTGCTCCGCACCTGGAAGGACGGGAACGGGCGCCTCAACGCCTACCTGGAGGATCACGCCTTCCTGCTCGAGGCCCTGGTCACGCTCTACGAGGCAAGCTTCGACCCACGCTGGTTCGCCGCGGCCCGCGAGCTGGCGGACACGATGATCGAGCGCTTCGCCGACGACGAAAACGGCGGCTTCTTCGAGACCTCGGCGGATCACGAACAGCTCGTGGCCCGGCGCAAGGACCTCGAGGACCACCCGATCCCGTCCGGGAACGCCAGCGCCGCGCTCGGGCTCCTGCGGCTGGCGGCGCTGAGCGGCGAGTACGAGTACGAGCGCCGCGGCGTGTCGGTGCTGCGGCTGCTCCACGAGCTTGCGCCCCAGCATCCGCAGGCGTTCGGGCATCTGCTCCAGGCGCTCGACTTCCACCTCTCCCCCACCCGCGAGGTGGCTCTCGCGGGTGACGACACCCACGCGCTCGAGCGCGTGGTACGCGGGGCGTTCAGGCCGAACGTGGTGCTGGCCGGGGGCAAGCACGACGGCGTGCCGCTGCTTCAGGACCGTCACCCGGTCGACGGGCAAGCCGCCGCCTATGTGTGCGAGCGGTTCGCCTGCAAAGCGCCCGTGACCGAGCCGGAGGAGCTCGAACGGCTGCTCTCCTGACGCTGCTGGCCCTCGCCGCGCCGATGGAGGCTCCTTCCGTCGCGGCGCGGATCGCGACCTGGGGTCCACGGCCGGCGGCCGGCGCGGCCGAGGCACGCGTCCACCGCTTCATGGCGCGCTCCTTCCGCGCGGCGGGGCTACGGGTGGGCATCCAGCGCTTCGACGTTCCCGGGCGCGGGCGCTCCCGCAACGTGATCGGCGTGTACGACACACCGCGCACGTGCCTGCGGATCGTGATGGCCCACACCGACTCGGCGCCGGGCGCGCCCGGCGCCAACGACAACGCCTCCGGCCTCGGCGTGCTGGCCGCCGTCGCGTCCCGTCTGCGCCGGCTCGGCCCGGGCTGCGACGTCTGGCTCGTGGCCACGGGCGCGGAGGAGCGGCTGTACACGGGGTCTCCGGATCACCTCGGCGCGCTGGCGCTCGCGCGCCGGGCACGCGCCCGTGGGGGGCGCACGCGCCTGCGCTTTGCCCTCTCACTCGATGAGGTCGGCCGCGACCGGCCGTTCTGGCTGCGCTCGCCGGCCGCCTCGCCGCGGCCCCGAGTGGAGGGCGCGCTGCTCCAGGCGGCCCGCCGCGCACATGTGCCGGCGAGCTGGGTGCGCGACGAGGGCACCGGCAACTCCGACCACCGCGAGTTCGAGCTGCTCGGCCTGCCGGCGGCGAAGCTCGGCGTCGGCGCCGCCGGCGAGCCCTGCCGCCACCTGCCCTGCGACCGCCCGGACAGGCTCGATCCGCGCTCGCTGCGGCAGGCTCGCAGGCTCACCGAAGCGGCGCTGCTCCCCCGCTAGACGCCGCGCGGCGCCATATGAAAGATTGCCGCGCGATGAGCGCGCTCCTGGCCCGTGCAGCCCAGCCACGCACGCGGGTAATCATCATCGGTGTCTGGCTCGTGGCGATCTTCGCCTGCTTCGGGTTCAACCTGCCCGGGAAGTTCTCGGACGCCGAGCGCAACGACTCGAGCTCGTACCTGCCGGGTGACGCCGAGGCCACGCGCGCGCTCGAGGCCACCAAGCGCCTGACCGACGGCGAGCAGGCCACGATGGTGATCGTCTACCGGCGAGAGGGCGGGCTGACCGCGGCGGACCGGGGCAAGGTCGCGCGCGACCTCCGGAGCCTGAACGAGCTGAGCTACCCACAGCTGCAGGAGGGTCCCGGCGGCGTCGCCTTCCGCGTGGCCGCCAGGGCGCCCGACCGAAGCGCCGTGCTGGTCACGTCGAACATCACCTCCGACGGCGAGGCGGAGACGATCGCCGACCCGGTCGAGGACGCCCGCGAGATCGTGGGCGACGGCGAGGACGGGCTCGAGGTCGCGGTCACTGGGCCGGCCGGCTTCTCGGCGGACGCCATCAAGGTGTTCGAGCAGATCAACGGCTCACTGGTGGGCGCCGCCTTCCTGCTCGTCTTCGTGCTCCTGATCTTCATCTACCGGAGCCCGATCCTCCTGTGGTTCCCGCTGCTGGCGGTGGCGTTCGCGGAGATCGCCACGCGCGGCGTCGGCTACCTCCTGACGGAGGCCGGCGTGACGGTCAACGGCCAGTCGTCGTCGATCCTCTCGGTGCTCGTCCTGGGCGCCGGCACCGACTACGCCCTGTTGCTCGTGGCGCGCTACCGGGAGGAGCTGCGCCGGCACGAGAGCCGCACGGACGCGATGACGCGCGCGCTCCGCAGCGCCGGCCCCGCGATCTTCGCGTCCGGCATGACCGTGATCGCCGCGCTGCTGACCCTCTCCGTGGCCGAGCTGAACAGCACGGCCAGCCTGGGCCCGATCGGTGCGGTGGGAATCGCCGTGGCGATGACGGCCATGCTGACGCTGCTGCCCGCGGCGCTGGTGCTGGCTCCGCGCGGGGTGTTCTGGCCGCGCGTGCCGCACGTGGGCGACACCGGCGACGACGCCACCCACGGCCGCTGGCGGCGTACCGCGGAGAGCCTGAGCGTGCGCCCCCGGCGGGTATGGGTCGGGACCGTGGCGGTGCTGCTGATCATGGCGCTCGGCAACCTCGCCTACAACGACGGGCTAACCACCGGCAACGGCTTCCGCGACGACGTCGAGTCGGTGAAGGGACAGGAGCTGATCGACGCCTCCTTCCCGGGCGGCACGAACGCGCCGACAGAGGTCGTGGTGCCCGATCCCGCGCGTGCGGCCGACGTGACCGCCGCCCTCGAGGGCACCGAGGGCGTGGCCGAGGTGCGCACCGCGCTGCGGACGCCGGACGGCGTGCTGCTCAACGCCGTGCTCGAGGGCGACCCGTACGACAAGGACACCTTCGCCTTCATCCCGGCCATCAGGGACGCGGCGCACGAGGCCGGCGGACCCGGGACGCTCGTCGGCGGAGCAAGCGCGGTGGAGTACGACGTGCGCGAGGCGAACAAGCACGACGCCAAGGTCATCGTGCCGCTCACGCTCACGGTCGTCTTCATCGTGCTGATCCTGCTCCTGCGAGCCCTGGTGGCCCCCCTGATCCTGATCGCCACCGTGGTTCTCTCGTTCGCGGCCTCGCTGGGCGTGGGCTTCGTGGTCTTCGACGTGGTGTTCGGCTTCCCGGGAAGCTCGCCCGACCTGGCGCTGTTCGCCTTCGTGTTCCTGGTCGCCCTGGGGATCGACTACAACATCTTCCTGATGGCGCGGGTGCGCGAGGAATCCCAGCGCCATGGTGCGCGCGAGGGCATGCTTCGCGGCTTGGCCGTGACCGGCGGCGTGATCACGTCGGCCGGCATCGTGCTCGCCGGCACCTTCATGGTGCTGGCCGTGCTTCCGCTCGTGTTCCTGACCGAGATCGGGTTCGTCGTCGCCTTCGGGGTGCTGCTCGACACCCTGATCGTGCGCTCGATCCTGGTGCCGGCGCTGGTGTTCGACATCGGGCCGCGGATCTGGTGGCCCTCGTCGCTCGCCTCCGCCATCGACCACCGCGCGCCGCGGCGGCACAAGGTTCCGGACTAGCTACAGCACCGACAGGTAGCGGTCGAGCTCCCACTCGGTCACCTGCACCCGGTAGTCCTCCCACTCCTGCCGCTTGATCTCCACGTAGCGGTTGAAGATGTGCTCGCCGAAGGTGCGCAGCACGAGCTCTGACTCGGCCGTCAGCTCGATCGCCTCGCCCAGGGTCTCGGGCAGCTGCTCGATGCCGAGCCGCTTCCGCTCCTCCGGACTGATGTGGTAGAGGTTCTTCTCCATCGGCTCCGGAAGCTCGTAGCCCTTCTCGATCCCCTCCAGCCCCGCCGCGAGCAGGATCGAGAAGGTCAGGTACGGGTTGCACGCGGGGTCGGGGCAGCGCAGCTCCATGCGCGTGGCCTGCTCCTTGCCGGGGTGGTAGAGCGGCACCCGCACGAGCGCCGAGCGGTTGCGCCGTGACCACGCGCAGTACACCGGCGCCTCGTAGCCCGGCACCAGGCGCTTGTAGGAGTTGACCCACTGCGCGAACACCGAGGTGATCTCACGGGCGTGCTTCAGCTGGCCCGCGATGAACGCCTTGCCGATGTCCGACAGGTAGTACTGGTCGTCGGGGTCGTAGAAGGCGTTGCTCGAATCCCGGAAGAGCGACTGGTGGGTGTGCATCCCCGAGCCGTTCTCGCCGAACAGCGGCTTGGGCATGAAGGTCGCGTGCCATCCGTACTTCATGGCGTACTCCTTGACGGTGATGCGGTACGTCATGCAGTCGTCCGCCATCTTCAGCGCGCCGGCGTAGCGCATATCGATCTCGTGCTGCGAGGGGCCCACCTCGTGGTGGGTGTACTCCACGTGGATGCCCAGCTGCTCCAGCGCCAGCACGGTCTCGCGCCGCACGTCCGAGCCGGCGTCGAGCGTGGTCAGGTCGAAGTAGCCGCCCTCGTCGAGGATCTCCGGAATGCCGTTCTCGGGCCTCGCGTTCCGGAAGTAGAAGAACTCGAGCTCCGGCCCCACGAAGAAGTCGGTGAAGCCGAGGGCCTCGGCACGCTCGAGCGTGCGGCGCAGCACGTGGCGCGGGTCGCCCTCGTAGGGCTCGCGGCTCGGGGTGACCACGTCGCAGAACATCCGCGCCACGCCCTTGTCCTCGGGGCGCCACGGAAGCACCCTGAACGTGGAGGCGTCCGGCATCGCAATCATGTCCGACTCCTCGATCGCGTTGAAGCCGGTGATCGAGGAACCGTCGAAGCCCATCCCCCCCTCGAAGGCGTCGTCGAGCTCCTCGGCGTTGACGGAGAAGCTCTTCAGCTGACCGAGAATGTCCGTGAACCAGAGCCGGATGAACCGGATGTCACGGTCCTTTACGAAGGACTTGACGTCCTCGGGGGTAGTCGGCTGGTCAGCCATTCGGCTCCTCCGGGGTCGGGGTGGGAGCCGCGTAGGCTAACGGCGGCCAGCCGCCGGCGCGCGTCGCTTCAGAGCCAGGAGCGCGCCCACACCTTGAGCGCGCGTACGGCCGGCTCGAGCGCCTCACCCTTGACGGTGAGCGCGTACTCCACGCGGACCGGCGTCTCGTCCACGACCCGGCGGCGAACGATGCCCTCCGACTCGAGCTCCTTCATCCGCTCGGAGAGCAGCCGGTCCGACAGGTCGGGCACCAGCTGCTTGACCTCTGAGAAGCGAGCGGGCCCGTCCATCAGGACGAACAGGATCGCGCCGGTCCAGCGCTTTCCGACCAGCTCCACAGCCCGGTGATAGGCGGTGCAGCACGACTCCCGCTGCTCCGAGTCGTGGGCCTCCGCAATCGGGGTGCGGGACACCATGACCGAGATGCTACCCGCCCTCACGCGGCCTGAAGGAGCCGCGACCCTTCGGGTGAGCCGTCCACGGGGAGGTCGGCGGCGCGGGTGACGAGGTTCGCGAACGAGGCCAGGGCCACCTGGGCCACCGCCTCGAGGATCTGCTCGTCGGTCCAGCCGGCCTCACGCGCCTCCTCCAGGATGTGGAGCTGCGGCGCCCCCTCGCTCTGGAGCAAAGCCTTGATGAACCGCAACAGCACCGCTTCGTGCTCGTCGCGCGAGTCGAACTCGCGGGCGAGCGCGATCTCGTCGAGGCCCAGCCCTGCGTCGCGTGCCGTGCGCTGCAGCGTGGACAGGGCGTACTCGCTGCCCTGATGCTCGGCCACGGCCAGCGCGATGCGCTGGGCGGTGGTCCACTGGAGCGTTCCGTGCCGGAGCTCCGAGCGGAAGCGCGCGTACGCGCGCAATGCCGCGGGCGCCCCACCGAGGACCCCGAGGAAGTTGGGGAGCTGACCTCCACCCGCGAGCGCGCCCTTGAGCACGGGCACGCTCCGCTCGGGAGCGGTCAACTCATCGTGAACCTGGAACCTGCTCTCCTTCGTCTTCATCCTGCCACTTCACTTTCTGCATGCCGCTTACCGGCAGTAAGTATAGGGAAGAAATGGGCTGTTACGCACTCCATTAGGAGTACGCAGCCGCTGGCCGGGCGGATCGAAGCGAGGGCTCAGGCGTGGGCAGTGCCGGCGGCCACGGCCACCAGGAACAGGCCCATCAGGAACGCCCAGAGCGCGATCCGGTCGGGCTGAGCGAGCTGCCGCTCGGCCACGCCGGGCAGGCGGCGGGCCGGCGTGGGCCGGCCGGTGATCGTGATCGTCCGGCGCTCGCCGGCCGGAGCCGCCACGGAGCGCTCGAACCGGCGCTTCGGTGCCGGTGCGTGCGTGCTGATCTCATGCCCGGCGGCGGGCGTGGTCGGCGTGTCCGTGCGCGCAGCCGGACGGTCGAAGCGGCCGGGGCGTGCCTCTGCCGCCTCGATCTTGCGCTCCCACTCGAGAAGCACCGCTTCGCGGCTTATGTCCTCATGATCCTCGCGCAGAGCGCGGGCGCCGCCTGGGTTCATCAGTCTCTTTCGTATCGCCTGCGGGGTTAGCTGTCGGGCTCGCGCTGAAAGAGTTGCGCTACGCGGAAAACCGCGATTCGCCCCTGGCCTCTCGGCCATCCAACTGGTTCCCCCGCGCCCCCCGGGTAGGCGGGCTTAGGCTCCTTGGACGCGGGCATGCTACCAGCAGAGCGGAACCGTCGGACGGAAAAGCGCCGCATCCTGGGCGAAAAATGAGGACATCGGTGCGCCGCCGGCCAAGCCGGCGGCTTCCGCCAAACGACAACGGGACGCGCTGCGCTACTGGCCGGCGACCTTGGCCACGTAGTCCGCCACGGCCTCCGCTTCCTCGCCCTGGAGCAGGTCGGCCGGCATGCGCCCGTCGCCGGTGCCGCCACGCTCGATGGCGTTCAGCACGCGCTCGCGGTCGAGGCCGAGGTCGTCCAGATCCGGTCCGGTGACGCCCTGGGCCTGCACGGCGTCGAGGTTGTGGCAGCTCCAGCAGGTCTGGCGGAAGAGGTGCTTGCCCTCCTCCTCGGTCTGGGTCAGCGAGGCGGTACGGAGCTTGCCCACGCCACCCTCGGACTCGCCGCGCGAAGCGATCACGGCTGCCGGCACGGCTGCGCCCAGAACCACGTAGAGCAGCAGCATGAGGATCTTGAAGCCGCGCCCGCCGCGCGTGAGGTACGCCTCGCGAGCGGCCGCCGGGCCACCCGAGAAGGCGATGAACATGACCACGGCCCCGGCTAGGAGAAACGGGACCAGAACGAGCAGGACTTCCATGGCGGCCGGGACTCTACCTTCCCCGTGCGATGCCGAGGCGAGCTCGCCTCAGGTGGAATCGGCGGCGGCCCGCCGGGCGCGCTTCCAGCTCCCGTAGGCCGCGAACACGTCGGCCAGCCCGGGCAGGCTGGTGTCGTCTGCCGCGTGCTGCTGGTAGTCCACCATCAACAGCCGCTCGGGACGAGCGCCCGTGCTCTCCGCGACGCTGCGGATGGCTTTGCAGATGTCGTTGTCGGAGACGTCGCTCTCGGCCCCGGAGCGCTTGGCCTGGTGGGCGAAGACGCCGGCCGCGCTGCCGCGCGCCCCGGGCTCCTCGGAGGGCTCGCTGCGTGCCCGGCCCGCCCCGATCAGCAGACGGCAGTGGGGACAGCGCTGCGGCTCGGGCGGAAAGTCGTCCCCCGCCTCCGCCTCGATCACGAGGTGGCAATGCGGGCAGTAGGCGTCCTCGGCCTCCTGCCCGCTCTCGCTCAGTGATGACATCCGGTCCTCCGATCCGGAGGGTCGGTACGACTCCGGACAACTACCTATTCGCCCGATCGGGGGGCGCCGAA
This sequence comes from uncultured Thermoleophilaceae bacterium, assembly GCA_963764665.1. Classification (GTDB taxonomy): domain Bacteria; phylum Actinomycetota; class Thermoleophilia; order Solirubrobacterales; family Thermoleophilaceae; genus JACVRW01. The sequence goes on from CAVXTL010000012.1 coordinate 100,379, forward strand.
ACGCGAATCCGGTGGACATCTGTCCAATGTGGGGCCTCCGGAAATAGAAAGGACCCCGAAGTCGGGGCCCTTTCCTTAGCCGGCCTCTAAGCCGGATTCTGTCCTGAGCAGTCATCCATCTCGCCCGATCGCGGCTGTGCCGTGAATGGGTGGGGCCTTTCGGCACCTGCGGCCTACCTGGAGCTCGGCGGGCAGCGTCGTCGCTCCTGCTTGGCCTTGCACCGGGTGGGGTTTGCCTGGCCGGCGTGTCGCCACGCCGCCGGTGCGCTCTTACCGCACCATTTCAACCTTGCCGGCACCGGGCTCACGTGCGGCCCGGCGCTTGGGCGGTGTGTTTCTGTGGCACTTTCCCGCGGGTTTCCCCGGGTCGGTCCCCCGACCACCCTGCCCTACGGTGTCCGGACTTTCCTCGAAGGCCCGGTTGTCTCCCCGAGCTCCCCGCGACTGCTAGGCCGGCAACCCGGATTCTAGGCCCGTTCGGCGCCGGCGACCAGCGATGCGGGCGAGCTTGCGCCGGATTCCGGAGCCCGCTGGCCCTTCGGCCCGCGACTCGATTGCACTGAGTCCCGCTGGGCGGGACTCAGTCCCCAAGAGTCGCCTAACTGCGCCGCTCGGCTGCGGGCGGCTCAGCTCAGCTGCGATCCGCAGTCGCCGCAGACCGCGGCACCGGCGCGAAGGCTCATGGATCCCCGGCAGACCGGACAGTCGGCGACCTGGCCGGCCTCTGCCGCGGCCAGGGTCGCTCCGAGGCGCTGCTCCAGCGTGAGCCCGCGGCCGCGGTCGCCCACGCACTGCTCGCGCGATGCACGCCGCCGCGGTGTGGTCAGGACGGCGGGGGTCATGAGACCCTCCTGCAGACACCCACCACACGCCCGAGCACCTCGACGTCGGTGACGAGGATCGGCTGGAGGGCCTCGTTCTCCGGCTGGAGGCGAACGTGGTCCTCCTCCTTGAAGAAGCGCTTGACCGTGGCCTCGTCGTCGACCAAGGCCACGATGATCTCCCCGTTGGTCGCGCTGTCGGTGCGCCGCACCACCACGTGGTCGCCCTCGAGGATTCCCGCGTCCTTCATCGAGTCGCCCTTGACCCGCAGGACGAACTCGCCCTCGTCGCCCCCGGCGATGCCGGGCACCGCCACGTAGTCCTCGATGTTCTCCTCGGCGAGCATGGGCGCACCCGCCGCGACCTGTCCGACGACGGGCAGCCCGGCCGGAGCCACCGCCTGCTTGGCCTTGTCCACCAGGATCTCCAGCGCCCGCGGCTTGGTGGGGTCGCGCCGGAGCAGGCCCACCTTCTCGAGGTTGGCGAGATGCGCGTGCACGGTCGACGAAGACGTGAGTCCGATCGCCTTTCCGATGTCGCGCACCGTGGGCGGATAGCCGTGCTCCGACCCGTACCGCCTGATGTAGTCGAAGATCTCCTGCTGGCGCTTCGTGAGATTCAGCTCGACCATGTCAGCTCTCCCCTTGCAGCCGTCGCGTATGTGGTGCCTCGAACATGTGTTCGTAAGCTACACCGGTACCCGGACGGCTTCAAGGGCCTGAAGGACAGCGCCCATCCGGCTCTATACTCGGCCGGCACGCGCCTGTGGCGGAATTGGTAGACGCGCAAGGTTGAGGGCCTTGTGGACCATTTGGTCCGTGGGAGTTCGAGTCTCCCTGGGCGCATCGCGGCAAGGAGGTCTGAGCTTCCCCTCATGTCCGGCATCCTGCTCGTTCACGGGGCCTGGCACGGCCCCTGGTGCTGGGACGAGTTCGCCCGGCGCTTGACTGATCGCGGCCACGACGTCCGCGCAGTACAGCTCCGGGACCACGACCAGCGGCCCGGCCGGATCTGGCCTCGCGTCCATCACTACGTGGAGGACGTGCAAAGCGCCGCCGGCGAGTTCGCCCAGCCCCCGATCATCGTCGGCCACTCGCTCGGCGGCCTCGTCGCGCAGAAGTACCTCGAGCGGAATCCGGCACCCGGCGCGGTTCTGATGGCGTCGCTTCCGACTCGAGGCACGCTCGCGGCGATCGCTCGCCTTGGCGTCCGCCATCCGCTCGTCTTGCTGAAGGTCAACCTGCTGTGGTCGTTGAGACCGTTCATCGCCACTCCGGCCCTCGTGCGCGAGTTGTTCTTCACCGAGAGAACACCGCGCGAAGTGGTGGACGAGTGCGACGCACGCCTACAGGACGAGTCCTACCTCGCCTTGATCGACACGATCTGGAAGTGGCCGCGCCCCCGGCGCGTCCACGCGCCCGTACTCGTCCTGGCAGCCGAGGACGACGGCTTCTTCACCGTCGCGGAGATGCGCAGGACGGCGCGCGCCTACTCGACCGAAGCCGAGGTCGTGCCCAGGATGGGCCACGACATGATGCTCGACAAGAATTGGCGGGAAGTGGCCGATCGGGTCGACGCGTTCGCCCAGGCGCATCGAGAAGCCCCCGACCCCGGGGGCTTCTCTCGCGCGCCCCCACGGACTAGAAGAAGCTGCCGACCCTCGTGACGACCATCTGGGCGTCGTCGATGAACTCGTCTGCGGTCATGCTGGCGCACAGGAGGGTCACGTCGCCGCCACCGGCGGGCGCGGAGGCGATCCCGTTCAGGCTGAGCGATCGTTCCACGAAGTCGTTGATTGGAACCGGCCTGCGGTCGCGCGTGATGCTGCCGGTGTCCACGCCGCCGCTGCGAATCCTGCAGTCGACGCTTCTGATCGCGGGTCCGCCACCGTTGAAGGACACGCCGCTGAAGGTCGCCGTGGCTGCCACGGTGTAGTTGCCCTGCGGCACGTTCAGGTTGATGACCTGCGTGGGCTGGTTGGCGTCGCTCAGGGCAACGTCGCTCGCGGCTCTGTACCCCACCGGGGTCGCGGTGCTCGGCAGGGCGAGCGTGGCCTCGTTGATGTCGGCGCCGGTGAGCGAGTTGTCGTCCACCTCGTCGCTCCCCACAGATCCGGTCGCGAGGTCCGAGTCGACGAGCGTGTCGTTGAAGGTCAGAAACTCCTCGCGGATCTCCTGGGGGCCGAGCGACGAGGTGTCCGCCACGTCGTCGCCGGTGAGAGTGCCGTCCACCACGTCAACTCCGAGGAAGGAGTGGACGTCGAAGGTGTTGATCGAGCCGTCCTTGACGTCGGCCGAGCCGATCTCGCCGTCGCCTACGTCCACGGACTTGACCTGCCCGTCGATGATGTCGGTGCTGCCCACGGTGTTCACCGCATACGCGGTGCCCCCGAGGGCGACGAACAGGGCCAACAGCCCCACGACGTTGTTTCCGAGGAAGCGGACCAGCTTGGACACGATCGGGACTCCTTCCGCGGCCCGGGCGGGGCCGGCCATGGTGGGAGGCCTACCGGGCCAGGCGAATCGGGCGTTCGGCCCGGGCCACCGCATGTCGCGGGGCTCGCGGAATCCAACCTAGTCCCACTTCGTGCTTCGGGCAATCGAAGGGGGTACTGAGGTTTTCCAAGGGGGGTACCGAGGTTTACTCGGACACTTGAGTGAAGGCGGGTCCGCACACTCCCGAGGGCCGGGAGGCCACGACCTCCCTGAGCACGTCCAGTATCGAGAGCGGCGCGTCCGTCCCCATCGTGGCGTGGCTTGCCGTCAGGGCGGCTTCGGCGAGCTGCGCCCGCGGCTCCCGGCAGGGAGGCTCGAGGTCGTCGAGCAGCGCCGCGTAGCGAGCGACGACGGTCTTCTTCACGTAGGCGCTCTTCGCGTCGATCACCGCGAGCGTCACCTCGGGCGGAGAGCCGTTGGTGGCCTGGACCTGCCCCGGACCGGGCCCGCCCGGGGACCCCTTGCTCTTCCCGCCGGACCCGGACCGGGGCTCTTCCTCGGCGCCGCTTCCCGAAGGCACGTCGGCGATTCGGGTCTCCTTCTTCGAGGGCTTCTTGGACCCCTCGCCCTTGCCGGTGGCCTTCTCGGCCGGCTTGTCGCGTGCCGTCTCGGTTTCGGGCACCGTGACCGTCACGGTCGGCTGAGGGGAGTCGGCGACCTCGTCGCCGCCGTCAGACCCTCCGCATGCCACGAGGGCCAGCGTGGCGGCCCAGGCTCCGAGCAGAATCACGACCCTCGCGCGCATGGGGTGACCCTAGCCGCCGCAGGCGCTCGCCTGCGGCGGCTGGGCGAGGGCCGCTCTCCTACGCGAACGACTCGGAGTACCGCTGTGACCCCGGCGTCTCGAGCAGTTCGCCCGTCTCGAGCAGCGTCTTGAGCCCAGACAGGATCATCGGCCAGCCGCCGTAGAGCTCCGGGTTGGCGCTCTCCGGAAGCTGGTCGTGGACGACCGTGAGCCGGCACGACGTGCCCACCGGCTCGATCTCCCACGTGACTCGCGACGTGCCCTGGGCCTTGACCTCGTCGCTCCAGAGGGCCGTGAAGGTCTGGACGAGCCGGCGCGGCGGGTCCACCTCCAGGTTCTCTCCCTCCGAGATCGGAATCCCGGCACCGGCGTGCACGGCCTCGTAGCGCGAGCCGGGAGCCCAGTCCGAGCTCACGCCCACGCCGAAGCTGTACTTCTGCCGCATCTCGGGGTCCGTGATCGCCTCCCAGAGGCGCTCCGGGGTCGTCTTGATGTAGATCTCGAACACCTTCTCCATCTGGTCCTCCTCGAGTGTCTTCTTGAGCCCGCTGAGCGTTGCTGCCCAGGGCTCGGCGTACTTGCTCACCCACCTGTCGTGGACGAGCCGGATCGGGACCGGGTTCAGGAAGTGGAGCTTCTCGCGCCCACGCCGCCGCGTGGTGACGAGATTGGCCTCCTCGAGCACCTTCAGGTGCTTCATCACGCCGAAGCGCGTCATCGGCAACCGGCGCTCGAGCGCGCTGAGCGTCTGCCCGTCCTCCTTGAACAGCTCGTCGAGGAGGCTCCGGCGCGTCGGATCCGCTAGTGCCCTGAACACCAGGTCCATGTCCGGGACTATAGGTGACCATTTGGTCACATGTCAACCGCGTCAGGTAACGCGATGGCCGTGCGTGTAGACGTTCACGCTGTCGCCGCGCGCGAACCCCGCGAGCGTGATCCCCCGGTCGTCCGCCAGCTCGACGGCAAGCGACGTGGGCGCCCCCACTCCCACGAGGATCGCCGCCCCTGCGCGGGCCGTCTTCTGCACCAGTTCGAACGCCAGCCGGCCGCTCACGCACAGGATCCGCTGGGTCATCGGCAGCCCGCCATGCAGGAGGGCGTGGCCGATCACCTTGTCCATGGCGTTGTGGCGGCCCACGTCCTCGCGCGCGAGCAACAGCCGCCCCGTGGCGTCGAAGAGACCTGTGGCGTGCAGGCCGCCGGTGCGCTCGAACGCGGGTTGGCGAAGGCGGTCGGGCAGCGCCGCGAGCAGCGCCCGCTCGATCGACGGTCCCCCCTCCACCCGCGGCGCGATGGCCTCCACCTCCTCCAGGGCTCCCTTGCCGCAGATGCCGCAGGACGAGGTGGTGTAGAAGCGCCGGCTGGCCGGCGCCTCGGCGCCGGGCGCGTGGACCTCGACGATGTTCGCCGCCAGGTCCTCCGCGAGCGTGACGTGAGGCGGCGCGTTCACGATGCCCTCACCGAACAGGAAGCCGGCGGCCAGCTCGAAGTCGTGGCCCGGCGTGCGCATCGTGACCGCGACCGCCTCGCCGTTCAGGCGCACCTCGAGCGGGAGCTCGACGGCGACCTCGTCCACGCCGCCGTCGCGCTCCACCGCCTTCGACATCGAGGCGGCGGTGGCGGCGTCCATCGCTAGTCCGCGCCGACGAGTGGCTGTTCGCGAACGGCCACCGGCGCGGGCGCGCGATCGCCTGCCGGCTCCACGGCCACCGCGACGACCTTGTACTCCGGGCAGGACGTGTTGACGTCCGCCGACTGGCCGATCAGGAGGTTGGTGCGCACCTCGGGGAAGTGGAAGGCGGTGAACACGTGTCCCGGCTCGATCCGCTCGGTGATCCTCGCAGCCAGCTCGATCTGCCCACGCCTGCTTCGGACGGTCACCGTCTCGCCGTCGGCCAGACCCAGCGCGGCGGCGTCGTCGGGGTGCACCTCGAGCCAGTCGGCGCTCATCAGCTCGAGGTTGCCGGTCCTGCGCGTCATGGTCCCGGCGTTGTAGTGCTCCAGGCGCCGGCCGGTCACGAGGATCAGCGGGAACTGCTCGTCGGCCTGGTCGCCGGGCGGCTTGTAGGGCAGCGGCGCGAACCGGGCACGGCCGCCCTCGAGCTCGAAGTGGTCCGTGTAGAGAATCGGCGTGTCGGTGCCGTCGGGAGCGACCGGCCACTGGAGCCCCCCGCGGCCCACCCGCTCGTGGCTGATGCCCGCGTAGCGCGGCGTCATCTCGGCGATCTCGTCCATCACGTCGCTGGGCGTCTCGTAGCCCATGTCGTGCCCCAGCGCCTTGGAGACGGTGGTGAGGATCTCGAAGTCGGTCTTCGCCGCGCCGGGCGGCTCGTTCGCGGCCGTGACGAGCTGGAGGCGGCGCTCGGCGTTGGTGAACGTGCCGGTCTTCTCCAGGAAGGAGGAGGCGGGCAGGATCACGTCGGCGTACTTCGTGGTCTCGGTCTCGAAGATGTCCTGGCAGACGAGGAAGTCGAGCGACTCGAGCGCGTGGACCACGTGCTCGGTGTCCGGGTCGGTCTGGGCCACGTCCTCGCCGAAGATGTACATCGCCTTCAGCCGGCCCTCCACGGCGGCGTCGAACATCTCGGGGATCTTCATGCCGCGCTCGCGCTTCATCTCGACGCCCCAGCGGCGCTCGAACGCGGACGTGACCTCGTCGTCCTCCACCGAGCGGTAGTCGGTGAAGGTGTCCGGCAGCGCGCCATGGTCGGAGGAGCCCTGCACGTTGTTCTGCCCGCGCAGCGGGAGCAGCGCCGCGCCCGGCCGGCCGACGTTGCCGGTCATCAGGGCGAGGTTGCAGATCAGCTGGACGCACTCCGACCCGTACAGGTGCTCGGTCACTCCGAGGCCCCAGAGGATGCTGGCCCGGTCGGCACCGGCGTAGAGGTGCGCCGCCGCCTCGATGTCCGCCGCGGGCACGCCGGTGATCTCCTCCACGCTCGCGGGCGTGTAGGTGGAAACCAGGTCGGCCACGACGTCGAAGCCCTCGGTGCGCGCGGCCACGAACTCGTGATCCACCAGGTCGTCGCGGATGACCACGTGCGCCAGGCCGTTGAGGAGCGCCGCGTTGGTGCCCGGCCGGTTGCCGAGGTGCAGCTGGCCGTAGTCGGCCAGCTCGATGCGGCGCGGGTCGGCGGTGATCAGCTTGAGGCCCCTGATGGCCGCCTGCTTGATGCGCGCGCCCACCACGGGGTGCCCCTGGGTGGGGTTCACACCGATGAGGAGCGCCACCTCGGCGGCCTCGATGTCGTCGAAGGAGCCGGTGGCCCCCGAGAGGCCGAAGGACTTGCGGAGCGCGAACGACGTGGGCGAGTGGCATACGCGCGAGCAGTTGTCGATGTTGTGCGTGCCGATGGCGGCGCGCATCAGGCGCTGCATCACGTAGCAGTCCTCGTTCGTCGCGCGCGAGGATGCGAGGCCGGCGATCGCGTCGGGGCCGTGCTCGGACTTGATGCGCCCGAGCGCCTCGGTGATGCGATCGATCGCCTCCTCCCACGACGCCAGCCGGAAGCCGCCGCTCTCACGCACGAGCGGCGCGGTGAGCCGGTCGCGCGAGCGCGAGAACTGATGCGCGAAGCGGCCCTTGACGCAGGTGTGGCCCTTGTTGGCGGGGCCGTCCATGGCGGGGCTGATCGACATGATCCGCCCACCCTTGCGGTGGGCCTCCAGACGGCAGCCCACGCCGCAGTAGCCGCAGGTTGTGGTTGTCGTGGCGTCGAAGCGGTCGGTCACCGCAAACCTCCTCCCTCTTCTCCGTGTTCAGTGTAGGCCGCCGACGCCATCTCGACGAGCGAATGCTCGGTGATCGCGTCGGTCGGGCAGGTGTCGGCGCAGGCGCCGCAGGACACGCAGGTGGAGTCCACGAAGCCGGAGTCGAGGCCGGCGGTGATCCCCGAGTGGAACCCGCGGCCCGTGGCCGTGAGGGCGAAGGCGCCCTGCACCTCGTCGCACGCGCGCACGCAGCGCCCGCACGAGATGCACAGCTCGTGCTGGAGCGCGAGGTACGGATGGCGCTCGTCGTGAACCGGCCGGCGCCGCTCGCCCTGCCAGCGCGGCTCCCCGATCTCGAAGAAGCGCGCCACCTGGGCGAGCTCGGTGTGCTCGGCGGGCGGCTCGGGCAGCTCGGACAGCACGAGCTCCACGGTGGCCGCCGCCACGCGCCGCGCGGTGGCGTCCTCGGTGTGCACCTGCATGTCCTCGCGGCAGGGCGTGGTGCACGCGGCCACGGGCGCCGCGGCTCCCTCCATGCCGACCATGCACACGCGGCAGGCACCGAAGGGCGCCAGGCGGTCGTCGAAGCAGAGTGTGGGCACGTAGCGGCCGGCCACCCGCGCCGCCTCGAGGAGCGTCGCGCCCGGCTCCACCTCCACCGCCTGTCCGTCTACCTCGACTCTCATCGGTCCCCCGGGTCGTCCTCGCGGCGTTCCTCCGGCCGGCGCGAGTACGGATCGTCGGGCTCGTCCTCCGGTCCCGCGGGACCGGACAGCCCGAGCTCCTCGGGGTAGTGCTGGATCAGGCTGCGGATGGGCGCGGGCATGCCGCCGCCGTGCGCGCAGAGCGAGCCCAGCTCGAGCGTCTCGAGCAGCGCCTCCAGGCGGTCCCGGTCCACGCTCCCCGGTGAATCCACCATCTCGAACGCGCGCTGGAGCCCGATCCGGCACGGGAAGCACTTCCCGCAGCTCTCGTGGGCGCCGAACTCGAGCAGGTGGCGCGCCAGCGCGCGCATGTCCGTGCGGTCGTCGAAAGCGAGTATCCCGCCGTGCCCCACCATGCAGCCCTCGGCCGCCAGCTCGTCGAAGTCGAACGGGGTATCGAGCTTCGAGCCCGGGAGGATTCCTCCCAGCGGCCCGCCGATCTGCACCGCCTTGATCTCGTGGCGGTCCTTGAGGCCGCCGCCCAGCTCGTTGCAAATCTCCGCGACCGGCGTGCCGAAGCGCACCTCGTACATGCCGGGCCGCTCGAAGCGGTCGTTGAGGCACACGAGCTTCGTGCCGGGCGTGGCGCCCGGGCTGAGCGCCGCGTACGCCTCGTGCCCGTGCAGCGCGATGAAGGGCATGTTGCAGAGCGTCTCGACGTTGTGGACCACGGTGGGTTTGCCGTGCCACCCGCGCTCGGCCGGGAACGGCGGACGCGCGGACACCGTGCCGCGGAAGCCCTGAAGCGACGCCAGCAGCGCGGTCTCCTCGCCCACCACGTACGAGCCCGCGCCCTCCTCGATCTCGACGTCGAACGAGAACCCGCTGGCGTGGATGTCCTCACCGAGGTCCCCGGCGGCGCGGGCGCGCTCGACCGCCTCGCGCAGCAGCGGCGTGGAGCGCGGGTACTCGGAGCGGACGAACACGAAGCCCTGCCGGGCGCCGACGGCGTACGCGGCCAGCGCCATCCCCTCGAGGAGCAGCTCCGGGTTGCGCTCCATCAGGAGCTTGTCGATGTAGGAGCCCGGGTCGCCCTCGTCGCCGTTGACCACGATCACCCTGTCGGGGTCGCTCGCCTTCGCCGCGAACTCCCACTTGGTTCCGGCGGGGAATCCCGCTCCGCCCCGGCCGCGCACGTCGGCGGCCTTGACCTCGGCCAGCAGCTCCTCTGGCGTCATGCCCGCGAGCGCGTGGCGGAGACCCGCGAAGCTCCCGGGCGCGAGCAGCACGGGCTCGTCGAGCACGCTCCCGCCGTCCGGCTCGCCCGCCGGCGCGCACGCGCCCGCCGCCACCCGGTCGGCCACGCCCGGGCCGGCGTCGACCAGGTCGCCGTCGCGCACCGCCGCCGCCGTGTGGCAGAAGCCGAGGCAGACCGTCGCGCCCAGCGAGACCTCGCCGTCGCCGGAGCGCTCGCCGGGCTCGAGCCCGAGGCGCTCCCCGACCGCCGCCACGTGGCCGCCAAAGTCCGACGCCCAGCACGCCGTGCCGGTGCAGACCGACACGTGGCGCCGCCCGCGCGGCTGGGTCAGATCGTCGTAGAAGGTGGAGATGCCGTAGACGGTCGCCTCCGGAAGGCCGGAGAGCGCGGCAGCCTGGCGGCGATCCTCATCGGTGACCTCTCCGCGCCGGTCCATCGCCTCCTTGAGCGCGGCGAGTGCCGTGGGGCGCCCGTCGCGTTCCCGCGCCCGCAGCAGATCGGTGAGGTTTCTCGACATGGGTCAGCCGCTGTGCTCAGAAGAGCCCGACGGTCCTCCCCTCGTCGTCGATGTCCACGTTCAGGGCTGCCGGGGTCTTGCCGAGGCCGGGCATCTGCTGGATGTCGCCGCACAGCGGCACCAGCCAGCCGGCGCCGGTGTAGGCGCGGATGTCGCGTACCGGGAGCGTGAAGTCCTCGGGCGCGTTCAGCAGCGCGGGGTCGGCGGAGAGCGAGAGATGCGTCTTCGCCATGCAGATCGGAAGCCGGTCGAGACCGTCCTCCGTGTACTGCCGGATCTTGCGCTCGGCCTCCAGGTAGAAGACCACGTCCTTGGCACCGTACACCTGGCTCGCGACCTTCCTGATCTTCACATCGATCGGATCGTCGTCCTCGTAGGTGAGCTTGAACTCCGACGGCTGCTCGGCCGCCTGGGCCACCGCCTCGGCCAGCTCGGCGGCGCCCTCGCCGCCACGGGCGAAGCCGTCGTTGATCTCGGCCGCCACGGCTCCTCCCTCGAGCGCCAGGGCACGCACCAGCTCAACCTCGTCGTCGGTATCGCCCGGGCGGCGGTTGACCGCCACCACGCACGGGAGCCCGAAGCTGCGGACGATCCCGAGGTGGCGGTGGAGGTTGGCCGCGCCGGCGGCGATCGCCGCCAGTCCGCGCACGCGCTCCACGCGCGGGTCGTCCTCGATGCCGCCGTGGTGCTTGAGGGCGCGCACTGTCGCGACGAGCACCACCGCGCTGGGCCGGATGCCGCCGCCCCGGCAGACGATGTTGAAGAGCTTCTCCATCCCCATGTCGGAGCCGAAGCCCGACTCGGTGATCACGTGGTCCCCGAGCTTCAGCCCGATCAGGTCCGCCACCAGCGACGAGTTGCCGTGCGCGATGTTGGCGAACGGGCCCGCGTGCATCAGGCAGGGCTGACCCTCGAGCGTCTGGATCAGGTTCGGCTTGAGGGCCTCCTTGAGGAGCACGGCCATCGCGCCGGCGGCGCCGAGGTCCTCGGCGGTCACGGGCTTGCCGCCGTCGAACGAGCGGGCCACGGTGATCCTGCCGAGGCGCGCGCGCAGGTCCTGGAGGTCGCGCGACACGGCGAGGATCGCCATCACCTCGGAGGCCGCGGTGATGTCGAAGCCCGACTCGCGCGGGTAGCCGTTCGCGCGGCCGCCCAGGCCGAGCGTGATCCGCCGCAGCGCCCGGTCGTTCATGTCGAGCGCGCGCTTCCACTCCACCTTCAGGGCGTCGATCGAGTGCGGGTTGCCGTGCAGGATCGACGCGTCGAGCAGCGCAGCGAGGAGGTTGTTGGCCGCCCCGACGGCATGGATGTCGCCCGTGAAGTGGAGGTTCAGGTCCTCCATGGGCACCACCTGGGTGAGCCCGCCGCCGGCGGCGCCGCCCTTGATGCCGAACACGGGACCGAGCGACGGCTCCCGGAGGCAGAGCACGGGGTCCTTGCCGATCTTGCCGAGGCCCTGGGTGAGCGACACGGCGGTGGTGGTCTTGCCCTCCCCCGCCTTGGTCGGCGTCACCCCGGCCACGCACACGAGCTTGCCGTCCGGCGCGTCGCGCAGGCGGTTGAGCACGCCCAGCGACACCTTTGCCTTGTGGCGGCCGTAGGGCTCGAAGTCGTCGGGCTGGAGCCCGGCGCTCGCGGCGATCGAGTCGATCGGCTGAAGCTCTGCCTCCTGCGCGATCTCGAGACTGCTCTTCATCGGCACCTCTCCTCCCATCAGTGGCTCACGGCTGCGGCAGCCAGCTCCGATACGAGCCGGTCCTCATAGAAGCGCTCGAGCTTGAACGGCTCGATCAGGTCCGGAGTCCGCTCCGTGGCCACCAGCTCGGCCAGCGTCTTGCCCACGATCGGCGCCGCCTTGAAGCCGTACGTGCCCCAGCCTGAGCTCACGTGGAACCCCTCCACGTCGGTCTTGCCGAGGATCGGGCTGTAGTCGGGGCTCAGGTCGCAGAGCCCCGCCCAGCTGCGGAGGATGCGCGCCCGCTCGAGCTGTGGGAACAGCTCGAGGGTGTGCCGCGACACCTCCTGCATGAAGTTCAGGGTGCCCTGCATCCGGTAGGTGGTCCAGGGCTCGATCTCGGCGCCCATCAGCACCTCGCCGCGGTCGGTCTGCGACACGTACACGTGCATCTGCGACGACACGATCACCACGTCGAGGAACGGCTTGAGCGGCTCGGTCACGCAGGCCTGGAGGATGTGCGTGGTGATCGGCATCTGCACGCCGGCCATGTCCGAGATCAGGGAGCTCCAGCCGGCCGTGCAGTTGAGCACGACCTTCGTCCTGATCCTGCCGCGGTTGGTCTGAACCGCCTCCACGCGCCCGTTCGAGCGCTCGATGCCGGTGACCTCCGTGTACGGGTGCAGCTCGGCGCCGCCGCGGTCGGCACCTCGCGCCAGGCCCCACACCACCGCGTCGTGGCGGATCACGCCGCCGGGCGGGTGGTAGAGCGCGCCCTGGATCGGATAGACGGCGTGCGGGTCGTGCACGTTCATGGCCGGGGCCAGGCGCTTGATCTCGTCGGGGTAGACCAGGCGCGAGTCGATCCCGTTGATGCGGTTGACCTCGGCGCGGTTGGCCATCACGAACATCGCGCGATCGGAGTGCGCCAGCGTGAGGTGGCCGTTCTGCGAGAAGAGCAGGTTGAAGCCCAGCTCCGCGCCGAGGCCCTCGTAGAGCTTGAGCGACGCGTCGTAGAAGCGCGCGCCCTCGACGGTCTTGTAGTTGCTCCGCAGGATCGTGGTGTTGCGGCCGGCGGCCCCGGAGCCGATGTAGCTCTTCTCGAGCACGGCCACGTTGCCGATCCCGTGGTCCTTGGCGAGGTAGTACGCGGCGGCCAGGCCGTGCGAGCCGCCGCCCACGATCACCACGTCGTAGGAGTCCTTCAGCTCGCCTCGCTTGCGCCACATGCGGCGCGTGCGGAAGAGGTCACGCATCGCCGAGCGCCTCCAGTCCCACCGGGCCGCCGCCGAGGCTCTCGGCGGCGTCGGCCACGACGGTCCACATGTAGCTGCCGAGGGCGGCGCCGAAGAGCGTCAGGTAGCGCTGCTCGGCCTCGCACAGGACCGTGCCGGGGGTGCGAGCCACCGACACCGGGCGGAAGCCGTGGACGGGCATGACGGCCGGGCGCAGGTCGACGGCGCTGAAGCGCGCGAACACCTCGCCGGCCAGCGGCCCGACCACCGTGAGCGCGGCGAACGCGGTGGTCACATCGATCACGCTGGCGGGACCGGCGCGCGCGGCGGCGGCCTCCTCGAGCCGGGCACGCAGCGTCGCCGTGTCCGCGGGCTCGCAGAGCACGAGCGCGCGCGTGGGCGTGTAGGGGCACCACCAGGCGCCGGCGGCGCGAGTGGCGCGGCCGAGCTCCAGCGACTCGCCGCCGCTGCCGGCCGCCACGAGCTGCGCCAGGTCCGCGGGGCCGGCCTGCAGCTCGATCTTTCCGAGATGGGAGCGGTCGGCGAAGCCCACCGACGTCTCGCAGCGGCGGCGCTCGGGCTCCTCGCCGTCGATGCGCACCGCCACGTTCCAGCCGTGGCGCGTCTCGACCCGCGCCCCGGCGGCGCGCGCCTCGCGCTCCATCGGGCTGCGCGCGAGCGCCGACTCGGCGGGTGAGAGGAACTCCAGGCTCACGAGCGGAGCACCTCGCCGTCGGGGTCGTAGAAGGGCTTGGTGACCACCGCGGCCTCGAAGTGGCTGCCCTCGTCGGAGATCGTGACGGTGGCTCCGTCCTTGGCCATCGAGACCGGCACCCAGGCCATCCCGATCACGCCTCCGAGCTGCGGCGAGAAGCGCGCGCTCGTGACCTGCCCGACCGGCCCGTCGCCGTCCGGGAGCACCACCGCCCCCTCCGTCGGCACGTGTCCGTTGGCGAGCGTGAAGCCCACCAGCGTGGTCTCCAGGTCCTCGCCCGCGGCGCGCTCGAGCGCCCACTTGCCGATGAAGTCCTGGTCCTTGTCGAGCTTCACGATCCAGGGCATGGCGGCCCCGAACGGAGTGGACTCCGAGTCGGTGTCCTGGCCCACGAGGATGTGCATCTTCTGGAGGCGCAGCAGCCGCTGGGGCTCGAGCCCGAAGAGGCGCAGGCCATGCGGCCGGCCGGCCTCGAGCAGAGCGTCCAAGAGGTGCTCCCCGTGCGCGGCGGGGAAGTGGAGCTCGTAGCCCACCTCCCCCACGAAGCCGATGCGCAGCAGCAGGCACGGCACGCCGGCCACCTCGGCGCGCTTCCCGTCGAGGTACGCGAAACCCTCGGGCGAGCAGTCGAGCTCGGTGAGCGAGGAGAGGATGTCTCGCGCGCGCGGCCCGGCGAGGTTGACCGCCGAGAGCCCCTGCGTGACGTCGGTGAGATGCACGCGCAGGCCCCAGTCGGCGAGCCACCAGGAGAACCACTCGTACACGGCGCCCGCGCCGCTCGAGGTGGTGGTCACGTAGAAGCTGTCGTCGTCCAGCCGGCAGATCGTGCCGTCGTCCATGATCCGCCCGGCGTCGCTGGCCATCACGCCGTAGCGGATGCGGCCGGGGCTCAGGTTCGAGAAGCGGTTGGGGTAGAGCCGGTCGAGGAACTCGCCGGCGTCGGGGCCGCGCACGATCAGCTTGCCGAGCGTGGACACGTCGATCAGGCCGGCGGTCTCGTGCACCGCCAGCGCCTCGGCGCGCGCGTCGCCGTAGTCGTAGGCGCGCCGCCAGTCGCCCGCCCACAGGACGTTGGCGCCCAGCTCGCGGTGACGCGCGTGCATCGACGAGCGCTTGGCGGGCTCGAAGGGGCGCCCGGCCAGCGCGCCCATCGGCACCGCGTGCCAGGGCGGCCGGGCGGTGGTGGTGCCCACGTCGGCCAGGCTCTGGCCCGTCTCCTGGGCCATCAGCCGCACCGCGGGCAGCTGGCACATGCGGCCCTGGCAGGGCCCCATCGTCGTGGTGGTGTAGCGCTTGGAGAGCTCGATCGAGTCGTAGCCCTCCTGGACGCTGAGGTGGATGTCCTTCGTGGTCACGTCCTCGCACAGGCAGGCGAAGCACTTGCCGCGCCGCGTGCTGGTGACCGCCGGCGGCACGGCCACGTCCGGCTGGGGGCGCTTGGCGATCTCCTCACGCTCGGCATCCACGCGCTCCCGCGAGGATTCGTCGCCGAGCCCGATCGCGTGGGCGGCCTCGGCACCCGCCAAGGCGCCGGAGCGCTCGGCATCGCCGAGCTGGGCGGCTCCCACGACCTCGCCCGCCGCATGCAGCCCGTCGGGCAGCTCGCGAAGCGCGAAGTGGCCGAGCCGCTCGTCGTAGCCGGTCCTGGCGCCCGACTGGGTGAGCAGCGACGTGGCGGGCGCGCTGCCTCCGGACACCGCGAGCAGGTCGCAGGTGAGCGTGACCTCGCCCGCCCCGCCCTCGCCGGCGCCGGGCGGGCCGAGCGTGACCCGCTGGAGCGCCGAGCGGCCCTCGGCCTGCAGAACCGTGGCCCCCTGGAGCACGTTCACGCCCCGGCTCGTCAGCTGATCGAGCGCGTCGCTCGCGGCCTCCTCGCGGAGGTCGGCCACGGCGGCCAGCTCCACGCCGTAATCGAGCAGCGCCACGGCCGCCTCGAGCCCGCGGTCGTCGACCGTGGCCACCACCGCCCGGCTGCCTGGACTGAGGCCGTAGAGCGCGGCCAGGCGCACGGCGCCGCCGGAGAGCATCACTCCGGGCAGGTCGTTCCCCGGGAACAGCAGCGGCTGCTCGATCGACCCGGTGGCGTAGACGATCTCACGGGCGCGCACCTGGTGGAGCGTGCCGCCCTGCCACACCGGCACGAGCCCGTCGAACGCGCCCAGCGCGGGCGCCGCCGACAGCACCTCCACGCCGAGATCGCGCGCCCGCGCTGCGAGCTCGCGAGCGCGGAGGTGATGTCCCTCGGCGAGCAGGCGCCCGCCGGGCTCCGCGCCCTCGTCGGCCAGCACCACGTCAGCGCCCAGCTCGGCCGCCGCAATCGCCGCGCTGAGGCCCGCCGCGCCGCCCCCGACCACGAGCAGGTCCGCGTGACGGCGCCGGTACTCGGTGCGCCACTCGCGCTCCTCCTGGTCCTTGCGGAGCTTCCCGAGCCCGGCCGCGTGACGCAGCACCTTCTCGTACAGCGGCCACAGCCGCCGCGGGCGGATGAAGGTCTTGTAGTAGAAGCCGGGCGGGGTGAAGGGCCCGCCGAAGAGGTCGGTGGCGCGCATGGCGTCGAACTCCAGCGACGGGCTGGCGTTCATGTGCTCGACGCGCATGCCCTCGCGCAGCGGCTCGGTGCAGGCGCGCACGCCGGGAGCGCCGTCCACCTGCACGAGGCAGTTGGGGCACTGGCCGGCGCAGCACATGAGGCCGCGGCGGCGGTGGTACTTGAAGCTCCGCGAGAAGGTGCGCTGTCCGCCGGCGTAGAGCGCCGAGCCGATCGTGTCTCCCTCGAGCCCCTTCACGTCCTTGCCGTCGAAGCTGAACGCCACCTCGCGCTCGCGGTCGATGCGCTCGCCGTCGCGAGGCGGCAGGCGGCTCATGCGGGCGGCTCCGGCAGCTCGGTGAGCAGCACCTCATTGGTGCGCGTGTCGCGCTCGGCGAGGAACCACGCGCCGCAGCCGGAGCGGTGGCACCACCACTCGCGCTGGACGCCGGCGACGTTGCGGCGGAAGTAGTTGTAGACCCCGAGCTCCCGCTCAGACGGATCCGAGCGCGGGCGCGGATTGATCTCGCCCCCGAAGCCGAAGTCGGTGACCTCTCTCGGGCCGCAGTTGGGGCAGGTCAGGACGTAGCTCAAGTGCGTCTCGCTGGCCGCGGCATCTTATACAAATTGGTCTAAAGGATCAACCGGACGGGGTGGGCGGGCCCGGAATCCAGCCGGTGCCTGCGAGCGGCACGCGCGCCATCGCCGCCGCTTCGAGGGTGAGCGCCGCCAGATCCTCGGGCTCGAGGTTGTGCACGTGGGACTTCCCGCAGGCGCGCGCGATCGTCTGCGCCTCCAGGACCATCGTCCGCAGGTAGTTGGCCAGCCGGCGCCCGCCGAGCTCCGCGTCGAAGCGCGCGGCCAGCTCCTCGTCCTGGGTCGAGATACCGGCTGGGTCCCTGCCCTCGTGCCAGTCGTCGTAGTAGCCGGCCGACGTGCCGAGCTCGGCGTAGCCGTCCTCGAACTCCGGCGAGTTGTCGCCGAGCGCGATGATCGCCGCGACCCCGATCGACACCGCGTCGGCGCCGAGCGCCAGCGCCTTGGCCACGTCGGCGCCCGTGCGGATCCCGCCCGACACGATCAGCTGCACCTCGCGGTGCACGCCGAGGTCGAGCAATGCGTCCACGGCGGGGCGGATGGCGGCGAGCGTCGGGATGCCCACGTGCTCGATGAACACCTCCTGCGTAGCGGCCGTGCCGCCCTGCATGCCGTCCAGCACCACCACGTCGGCGCCGGACTTCACGGCCAGGGCCGTGTCGAAGTAGGGCCGCGTGGCGCCGACCTTCACGAACACCGGCTTCTCCCAGTCGGTGATCTCGCGCAGCTCGTGGATCTTGATCTCGAGGTCGTCGGGCCCCGTCCAGTCGGGGTGCCGGCACGCGCTGCGCTGGTCGATCCCCTTGGGGAGGTCGCGCATCTCGGCCACGCGGTCCGAGATCTTCTGGCCGAGCAGCATCCCCCCTCCCCCCGGCTTGGCGCCCTGGCCGACCACGATCTCGATCGCGTCGGCGCGGCGGAGGTCGTCGGGATTCATGCCGTAGCGCGACGGAAGCAGCTGGTAGACGAGCTTGCTCGAGTGCTCGCGCTCCTCGGGCGTCATGCCGCCGTCCCCGGTCGTCGTGCTCGTGCCCACGGCGCTCGCGCCGCGGCCGAGCGCCTCCTTCGCCGGCGCCGACAGCGCGCCGAAGCTCATGCCGGCGATCGTGACCGGGATGTCGAGGTGGATCGGCTTGGAGGCGTGGCGCGCGCCGAGGATCACGTCGGTGTCGCAGCGCTCCCGGTACCCCTCCAGCGGATAGCGCGACATGCTGGCTCCGAGGAACAGCAGGTCGTCGAAGTGCGGCACGCGGCGCTTGGCGCCGAAGCCGCGGATGTCGTAGATGCCCTCGCGCGCGGCGCGCTGGATCTCGTGAATGACGTCTCGGTCGAACAGCGCCGACTCGCGCAGGCCGGGCCGCCGCCCCGGCGACTCGCTCATCGCCATGTGCGAGGGGACCGGCTCGGCCGGGACCGGAGCATCAGTATTCCCCCGCGTTGTCGAGATGGAAGTTGTAGAGCCGGCGCGCGGAGCCGTAGCGCCGGAACTGCCCCGGCTCGGCCCCGGTGACCTCGCCGCGCTCGAGCAGCTCGCCCAGCTCGGTCAGGTGCTCCTCGCGCATCTCCTTCTCGACGCAGTCGGCGCCGAGGCACGCGGCGGCGCCGCGGACGTAGAGGCGCGCCTCGTAGATCGAGTCGCCGAGCGCCTCGCCGGCGTCGCCGCACACCACGAGCCGGCCCTTCTGCGCCATGAAGGCGCTCATGTGCCCGACGGAGCCGTGCACGACGATGTCCACGCCCTTCATCGAGATGCCGCAGCGCGCCGAGGCATCGCCGCGGATCACGAGCAGGCCGCCCCGGCCGGTGGCGCCGGCGGACTGGCTGGCGTTCCCGTCCACCACCACCGTGCCGGACATGATGTTCTCGGCCACGCCCACTCCGGCGTTGCCATGCACGCGCACGGTGGCGTGCTTGTTCATGCCGGCGCAGTAGTAGCCGGCGTGGCCCTCGATCTCGACCTCGATCGGAGCATCGATCCCGGCCGCGAGAGCGTGGGCCCCGCGCGGGTTGGTCACGCGCCAGCGCACTGGCCCGTCGTCCCCGACCGTGTGCAGCGCAGCGTTCAGCTCGCGCAGCGGAGTCACGGCCAGGTCGACCTCTCGGGCGTCGAGCCCGCTCTCCACCGCGCCCATCAGACGGGAGCCCGCTCCCAGCTGTAGACGTGCCCGGGCTCGGGCTCCCACACCACCGCGTTCTCGGCGCCCGGCAGCACCGCGATCGCGCGGTACTCGGACGCCATCGCAACCCAGTCGTCGGTCTCGGCCATCACCGCCGGCTTGCACGCGATCGGGTCGCGCAGGACCGCGAAGCCCTCGGCAGTGCCGACCGCGAACGTGTAGAAGCCGTCGAGGTCGTCGAGGCAGCCCTCGAGGGCCTGCTCCAGCGAGGCGCCCTCGCTCATCCGGTGGGTGAGGTACCCGGCCGCCACCTCGGAGTCGTTGTCGGTCTGGAACTCGATGCCCTCGCGGCGGAGGCGCTGGCGCAGCCGGTTGTGATTCGACAGGGAGCCGTTGTGCACGAGGCAGAGATCGAGCCCGGTCGAGAACGGGTGCGAGTGCTCGGTGGTCACGCGGCTCTCGGTGGCCATCCGCGTGTGTCCGAGCGCGTGGCTCCCCTCGAGGTCGCGAAGCGCGAAGCGCTCGACGAACTCGCGCGGCGAGCCGGCCTCCTTGAAGATCTCGATGGTCTGCCCGGCGCTCATCACGCGCAGCTCGGGGCGATGCTCGTGCAGCCACGCCTGGGCCACCTCGGCGTCGGCCTCGACCACGATCACCGCGTGGCTCCCGCGCAGCTGCGGCTCGCCGGCCCCGAACTCGCCGTCCAGGGCCGCGCGGACCGAGGCCCAGTCGTAGCCCGGCGGGCCGAACAGCGACACCTTCGAGGAGCCGGAGGGCGCGGGCTCGCGGTAGAACGCCACTCCCGCGCTGTCCGGGCCGCGGTCGCTCAGCTGGAGCAGCATCTCCCCGAGGTGGCCCCCGAGCGACCCACTCACGTCGAGCGATTTGGAGAAGAGTCCGGCGATTCCACACATGAGACCACCGAGTCTAGGGTCGGCCCATGTGCAGACCCACGTTCTCCGGCGCACAATTCAGGGCCCCGATGTGTGCGGTTCGCACATTGTCCGCGGGCACCGCGAGCGGATAGTTTGCGGGGCCGATGAGCGACAAGCCATTCACAGCCCCGAGCTCCCGTGAAGACGTGGAGCGATACATCCGCGACAACGACGTGGAGTTCCTGTTCGCGCAGTTCGTGGACATGCACGGGAAGCCGAACGCGAAACTCGTTCCGGCCACCCACCTCGACGGCCTGCTCGAGGACGGAGCCGGGTTCGCCGGCTTCGCAGCCGGGGACATCGGCCAGGAGCCCCACGAGCCCGACCTCGCGGCCATGCCCGACATCCGCACGCTCACGCCGCTTCCATGGCGGCCGAAGGTGGCCAGGCTGGCCTGTGACGTGCACGTGGAGGGCGAGGAATGGCCCTACTGCCCGCGCACGATCCTCCGCCGCCAGTTGGCCCGCGCGAAGGACATGGGCTTCGAGTTCATGCTCGGCGCCGAGCTCGAGTACTTCCTCGTGCGCCTGCGCGACGACGGCACGATCGAGCTGGCCGACCCGCTCGACACGCTCGACCAGCCCTGTTACGACATGCGCGGCCTGACGCGCAACCTGGACTTCGTGTCCATGGTGGCCAAGAACATCACCGCGCTCGGGTGGGGCAACTACGCCACCGACCACGAGGACGCGAACGGCCAGTTCGAGCAGAACTTCGACTTCGCCGACGCGCTCACCACCTGTGACCGCTCGATCTTCTTTCGCTACATGGTCGAGTCGCTCGCACAGGAGCGCGGCATGATCGCGACCTTCATGCCCAAGCCCTTCTCCCACCTGACGGGCAACGGCTGCCATTTCCACATGAGCCTCTGGCGCGACGGTGAGAACGTGTTCGAGGCGGACCCGGCGGACGACCCGCGCGGCATGGGCCTGTCGGAGACGGCCTACCAGTTCATCGGCGGGCTGAAGGCGCACGCAAAGGCGTACATCGCCGTGACCGCCCCCACCGTGACCTCGTACAAGCGGCTGGTGGTCGGCACGCGGAGCGGCTCGAGCTGGGCGCCGGTGTACGTGAGCTACGGCTACAACAACCGCACGCAGATGCTCCGCATTCCCGCGGCGGGCCGCATCGAGGACCGCACCGTCGATGGCTCGTGCAACCCCTACCTGGGCGCTGCTGTGACGCTCGCCGCCGGCCTGGACGGCATCGAGCGCGGACTCGACGCCGGCGAGCCCACGACGAAGCTGAACCTCCACGAGCTCACCGAGGACGCGCGCGAGAAGCTGGGTGTGGAGATGCTGCCCGCCACGCTGCTCGACGCGACGCGCGAGCTGGAGCAGGACGACGTGATGCGCGCGGCGCTCGGCACGACGCCCAAGGAGGACTACGTGGACTACTACGTGCGCACGAAGCAGCGCGAGTTCAGCGAGTGGCACAACGAGGTCTCGCAGTGGGAGGTCAACCGCTACCTGCAGCTCTACTGAGCCGCGGGTCTGTCCAGGCCGAGCCGCCCGGCCAGCCGCGGCGCGGGTGCTCGCCGCGCGTCCAGCGCGGCCTTGCGGTCGGGAAGCGCGCAGACCATGGCGGTGAACGGCCGTGCCACCGAGCGCGACCGCGATCAGCCGCTTGCGGGCGTCGTCGCGCTCGTCGTCGAAAGCCCGTTCGGTCGCGAGCGCACGGCCTGCTCGTAGCGTGCCAGCCGCAGGATGATCGCCGTGCAGAGCTTGGCCCGGATGGTCACGCCGACTCCCCTATATCGTGGCCGCGCCCATGATCCTCTTCGTCTTCACCGGCCAGATTCCACCGATTCTGCTGGTCGCACTGCTGATCCTCGCCTATCTGACCGGGTACGAGCTGTGGCAGGAGAAGGACCTCGCGTTCCTCTACAAGGCGTGGTGGGTGCTGCTCGTGATCCTCTTCCACGTATTCGGATACGCGGTCTTCAGGATCTGGCTCGCGATGCGCAGGCGCGAGCGCCGGGCCTAGCGGCACTCCTGCCCCTACTTGCCCCGCACGCGGTGCAGGCGCGCCAGCTTCAGCGCGAGCTCGAGTGACAGGAGGTCCTCCTCGGCGAGATCCAATCCCGTGACCCGCTCGACACGCTCGAGTCGCTGGCGAACGGTGTTGGGATGGATGAATAGATCGCGTGCACTCGTGGCCACGCTGCAGCGAGCACCGAGATAGCGCTCGAGCGTCTCCACAAGCTGCGCGTTGCGGCGCGCGTCGTACTCGATCAGCTCGTTCACGGCCTGCCCGTAGCGGTCGTGCGGCGTCTCGTCGAGCTCCAGGTGCACGAGGTAGCGGTACGCACCGAGCTGCTCGTACGAGACCGCTCCACCGTCGGCCGCCAGCGATCGCGCGATGCTCGCCGCGTCGGCCGCCTCGCGCAGCCGGCGGCGCGCGCTCCCCGCTCCGCGGTCCAGGGCGCTCACGCCGACGTTCAGTCCCTCGTCCCGCGCGATCTCGTCCACCACGCCCCAGAGCTCGTCGTCCGACCTGTCGGTAGGGAGCGGCACGAGCGCGCGCAACTCGTCGTGACGGGCGTCGAAGAACGCCCGCGGGTAGCGACGCTCGACGCGCGCCTTGAAGCGTCCAGCGAGTTCCGGCCACGGTGACCCGTCGGGCTGGCCGGGCGCTCGCTCCGCGTGGAGGAACACGTGAGGCCGACTGAGATCGCAGCGGGCATCGCCCGCTTTTGCCTCGGCCGTGCCGACCGAGCCGGCGGCAAGTGCCTCGAACATGTCCTTGACGATGTTCTCGGCCGTGAGGCGCTCGATCAGGGCGGCCTTCTTCAGGCCGACCGCCGTCTGGTTGGCGACTGCCCGGAGGAGCTCCGCATCGTCCTCGCCGAACCGGCGGCCACGGACCACGCAGGCGAGGATGCCGAGCTGCTCGTCGCCGGCCACGAGCGGGGCTACCAGCAGACCGTCGTCGTCCACCTCGGCCGCGGCCACGCCGGCTCCCCGGGTCGAGCCCCGCTTCTCGCGCCTCATCAGGTCGAGCATGAGGGCCGCGCGCCCCGGGCGCGGCGTAGCCTCCGGGGCGTCGGGAGGATCCGACCCCGCCAGCACCAGTTCATCCGCGTCGGCATCGAGCCGCCAGATCTGGCAGGCGTCCGCGCCGAGCAGCTGGCGGGCGCCGCGCGTGACGGCGTCGTAGAGGTCCTCCCTGAGCGTCACGCCCGCGAGCGAATGGCTGAGCTGTGTGAGCGTGGTGAGCGCGTCCACCCGCCGGCGCGTCTCCTCGAAGAGCTGAGCGTTCTCGATCGCGCCGCCCACGAGCGACGCCGTGTGCACCAAAAACTTCAGGACGTCCTCGTCGAACTCACGGGGCGCCTCCGTGTGTAGGACGACCACTCCGATCACATCGCCGGCCCGAGAGAGGATCGGCACTGCGACCATGGACTGGAAGCGCTCCTCCTCGAGCTCTGGCACGTACTTCATGCGCGGATCCGCGAGCGCACGCTCGCGAATGAACTCCGCGGTCTTCGTGCGCACCACCCAGCCGGTCAGTCCCTCGTGGCGGCCCCACCGCAGCGCGCCCACGAGGTGCGAGTAGCGCGGCGAAGCGGCACGGAGGACCAGCTGGTCGTCCTCCAGGAAGTAGATGAAGGCGGCGTTGCACTCCGTGGCGTCGGTGGCGATGTCCACGATCCCGCCGAGCACGCGCTCGAGCGCCAGCGAGGAGGACACGGTCTTGATGACCGCGTAGAGCGTCTCGTTCTCGCGCCGCACACGGCTGAGCGCGTCACCGCCCTCGGTGACCGGTGAGACCGTCACACGAGCCCTCCTTTCCGTGGCGGCCATGCTAGTGAGGGCCGCACGGACACCCTATGTACGAATCGCACATTCGTCCAGGTCTAGGCCTGTGCAAACCTCCATTGCACCCATCTGTCCAAGGGGGTTAGGTTCGCTTTCGCGTGGCCTGCCACAACGGCGTTCCGATGACTCGCACGGCGCTCGCGCCTGCGGGCGGGAGGGGATGAATGTTCCAGACGTTCCTTGCTCAGGTGCAGAGTCTCGAGGAAGCCGCCCCGGTCGAGGCGCAGACGCTGGACAGCGCGATCCTCGCGGAGCAGTTCTACTTCTGGACCGTCGTTCTCATGTGGCTCATCCACGTGGGCTTCATGACCTACGAGGCAGGAGTCGTGCGGCGCAAGAACGTCCTTGCGACCGCGATGAAGAACATCCTCACGATCGCCGCGGTCACGCCGACCTTCTACTACTTCGGCTGGTGGATCTACAACTGCAATCAGCCCGGCCTCCCGATCGGTCCCAACTCGACCGACTTCACCGCGGCTGCATGCCAGGGCGGGATCCCGTGGAGCGATGCGTTCGCCAACAACCTGACGAACAACATCAATCTGATCTTCTTCCTCGCGTTCCTGCTTTTCTCGTGGACCACGGCCTCGATCATGTCGGGAGCGCTGCTCGAGCGAGTGCGCCTCTCGGCTTACCTGATCCTGGCGGCCATCCTCGGCTCTGCCGTCTGGATCCTCGACGCGGCCTGGGGCTGGAGCGCGGGCGGCTGGCTCACGCTTCGGTTCGGCTTCCATGACTCGATCGCCTCGTTGGTCGTCCATGGGATCGCGGGAGCCTTCACGCTGGGAGTCCTGTTCCAGCTCGGGCCTCGAATAGGGAAGTACACGCAGGGCCTGGCCCGCCAGTTCAGACCCCACAACCTGCACATGACGATCATGGGGTTGATGTTGATCTTCACGGGGTTCTACGCGTTCTACGCGGCCTGTCTCGTGATCGCGTCGACCTCCTTCCCAGGCTGGGCGAACATCTATCTGAGTCCCACCACGCTCGGCTCGATCACGATGACCATCACGTTCGGGTTCGCGGGTGGCTTCACCGGGGGCTACTTCGCGAGCAAGGGAGACCCGTTCTGGACGATCTCCGGCGGCCTCGCGGGAGTCATCGGGGTGTCGGCGGGAGCAGACGTCTACGCGCCCGTCCTCGCCTACCTGCTCGCAATCGTCACCGCCGCTATGGCGTACTACGCCGGACAGTGGATCGAGCACAAGGCGCGCGTGGACGACGTGGTCGGCGCCGTGGCGGTGCACGGCGTGGCAGGGTTCCTGGGCGTCCTCTGGGTCGGTGTGTTCGCGGCCGGCTACCCCACGGGCCTCAACAACGTCGACTCGAGCATCGGCGGACAGCTCATGGGCATGGCTACGTTCCTGCCGCTCGGCTTCCTCACCGGCTATCTCGCCTCCTGGGTGTTGAGGAAGATGAACCTCCTGCGAGTCCCGCCGGAGGTGGAGCTCGCCGGCCTCGACACGATCGAGTACTCACCTGACATCTACCTCCCCGAAAACGCCGCGCGAGGCGAGCAGATCGTCGAGCCGGACGGGACCCTGGTGGAGGCCGAACGGCTGTTCGCGGGTGAGATCCCCGGATCGGCGAGGAGGTAAGAGCAGAATGCCAGCCATCATCAACAGCGCTCCGGAATGCGTCACCCACGTCGAGGGTGCGAAGCCGGCAGACGACTCGGCCGACTTCATCCTCCAGGCCAACTATCAGGACTGCGCGGGTTTCATGACGTTCGGCCCGGGATCCACATACGGGGACGGGGGGGCTTCGGCGGCCACCTCCTACTACGTCCTCACCTGGCTGGGGGCGGCGGTCGTACTGGCCGTTTTCGTCGCGTGGGTCGTGGTCGAGAACCGCAGGCTGATCGCATACTCCGCGCGGGGCATCCTTCACGGGCCCGGCGGCGACGAGCAGATACCTCACCCCGGCACGACCAGGCCCTAGGAGATCGCATGATCGACAACGGACACGGCAAGCGCCAGATCGAGTTCCCGCCGGACCAGACCCACGTCAAGTCGTTCGAGCTCGCGATGGTCGCGATCTCGATCGTCTGTGCCATCGTGGTCCTCGTGATCGTGCTGTTCACGGGCATGGGGAACGAGTTCCGTCCCACCGCCTGACGCGAGCAACCCGCTGGCCGGAGACGGTCGGCCATCAAGGCGAATGGCCGTGAGCGCGCTTGCGTCGAGCGCACGGTCTCGGGCCCGGCTGATCGGCGGGCCGAGCTGGCTTCGCGCGGGTGTGCTGCTGGGCGTGCTCGTCCTCGCATTCGTGGTCTCGCGCGGCTGCCAGCAGTCCCAGATACGCGTCACGAAGGACCAGGCCATCGCGACGGCCGAGCGCGAGGTGAACTTCGAGCCCACTCGCAAACAGGTGCGGTTCCTGCGCCAGGGCCTGAACTCGAGGCCGGTGTGGATCGTTTCGCTGTCCATCCCGCTCGACCAGCCGGACAGCTTCTCCCGCCTCGCCGTCGCTCGGGTGGACGCGAACACGGGGAAGCTGATCGACCTGAAGGTCCAGCGTCCGACCGGCGGTGCCGACCGGGCCCGCTGAGGGCGGGCGTAGCATCACGCGCTCAATGACCGAGGCGACCGACTCCGGAGTCGCACCTGCTCCCGAGGCCCGGAAGTCGCTGGTGGACGTGGCGGAGGACGCGCTCCGAACCTGGCTCGCCACCGGCCGGCACCGCTCCGGCGAGCGCCTGCCGCCCGAGCAGGAGCTCTCGCAGCGGCTCGGCATCTCACGCGGGACTCTGCGCACCGCCCTGCGCCGGCTCGAGGAGAGCGGCGAGATCGTGCGCCGGCAGGGCAGCGGCACGTTCGTGGGCCAGGCCGGCTCCTGGACGCTCGACGAGGGGCTCGAGAAGCTCGTGTCCTACACCGAGCTCGCCCGGCGCCGCGGGGTGAAGCTCGAGGTGGCCGAGCTCTCCATCGAGCAGCGCCGGCTGGGCCCCGAGCTGGGCGAGCTCTTCAGCCTCGATGCCGACACCCTCGCCACCACATTCACGCGCGTGTTGCTCATGGACGGGCAGCCCGGCGCCCGGATGCGCGACGTGGTGCACCCCGAGGTGGAGCTGCCGGCGCCCAACCGGCTGCGCCAGATGCTGGAGCGCGGGGACATGGTGCTCGACGTGCTGCTGAAGCAGGGTGTGCCGGTGGCCTACGCGCGCACGCACGTGATGGCGCGGGTGCTCACGCGCCGCGATCGCGTGGGCATCGCCCTGGGCGTGACCGACACGACCGCGGCGCTCGAGATCGAGCACGTGACCTGCACCGCGGAGGGAGCGCCGGTCGAGCGCTCCACCGACATCTTCCTGCCGCGGAGCCTCGATCTGCACGTGGTGCGGTGGCTCGAGGACGTGCCCCCGGTACCGGCGATCGGGCGCGGTTCAGGCACCCGCTCGGGCTCCTGAACCGATTGGACCAATTCGTGCAATGCAGGTATAGTCGGCCGGCGTCCGCCGGGCTGAATCTCGACTCGGGCAAACGGCATAAGGAGAGGGAATGACGGCAATCGAGCCGATGGCAGACGTGACCTTTGGCGGTGGCGTGGACACGGTCCTCCAGAGTGCGCGCACGTCGCCTCCGCCCGCGACCCTCGAAGAGGCCCGCAACCAGCCGGGACGCCGCGAGCGCATCGAGGAGATCACGCGCCGCATCGAGTCCGAGGGCATCAAGTACGTCTTCTTCCAGCAGGTCTCCATCACAGGTCGCGTGATGGGCAAGGGCGTGGTCGCGTCGTTCTTCCCGCAGGTCGCCGAGAAGGGCTACCAGCTCGTGTACGGCGCCACCGCGAACCTCTTCACCGACCGCGCCGGCGACTACATCGGCTTCGGCCCCGAGGAGTCCGAGCTCGCCGCCATGGCGGACCTCGACACCTTCGCCCGCCTCCCCTGGGACCCGCGCGTCGCGCGCGTGTACTGCGACTGCTACGACACCGAGACCGGCAAGCTCTTCGACGCCGATCCGCGCCAGAACCTCAAGCGCGTCGTGGCCGAGTTCGAGGAGGAGCTGGGCCTCAGCTTCCTGATCGGCATCGAGCCCGAGATGATGTGGCTCAAGCAGGATCCGGACGGCGGTCCGCCAGACGGCGTGACCAAGCCGTACTGCTACCACATCCACCAGTTCGAAGAGCTTCGTCCGGTGCTGCTCGACGTGGTCGACTACGGCCAGGCGCTGGGGCTCGACATGAGCTACGGCGACCACGAGGACGCGCCCGGCCAGCTGGAGCTGAACTTCCGCTTCGACCGCCCGGTGAAGACGGCCGACAACATCACGACCTACCGCCAGATCTGTGCTGCGGTGGGCCGCAAGCACGGCCTCCTCCCCACCTTCATGCCCAAGCCGTTCAGCGGCGTGTCGGCCAACGGGCACCACCACCACTTCACGCTCTGCGACGACAAGGGCAACAACGTCTTCCACGACCCGAGCGGGCCGGCGGAGCTGTCCGACACCGCCCGCCACTTCCTCGGCGGCATGCTCGAGCACTTCGGCGCTCTCATGTGCGTGGGCAACCCGACGGTGAACTCCTACTGCCGCATGTGGGACTTCGGCTTCTGGGCCCCCGTCTACAAGAACTGGGGCTGGCAGAACCGCACCTGCACCGTGCGCGTGGCCAGCGGAGGCCGCTTCGAGTACCGCGGCGTGGACTCCTCCTGCAACCCGTACCTCACGGTCGCCTCGCTGCTGGTGGCCGGGCTCGACGGAATCCGCAACGAGATCGACCCCGGCGAGCCCCAGTCGAAGAACACCTACGACCTTCTCCAGGAGGAGGGACACGGGCTCGAGCGCGTGCCCGAGAGCCTCGGCGCCGCGTTGGTCGAGCTCGAGAAGGACGAGATCGTGCGCAGCGCCATGCCGGGGCGCCTCTACGACGTGTTCCGGCATTACAAGCGGGACGAGTGGGAGCGCCACCTTGCGGCCGTGACGGACTGGG
>CAVXTL010000013.1:0-51364 GCA_963764665.1 uncultured Thermoleophilaceae bacterium
CGGGACGGTGCACCTGGCGATCGGGATGTCCTATCCCGAGACCGGCGGGGCCAACAGCTCAGCCGTGCACTGGGACATGGTCTGCGACCTCCGCCAGGGAGGGTCGCTCAGCGTGGACGGCGACGAGCTCCAGCGCGACGGGAAGTTTTTGGTCCTCTAGCGGAAGCAGCCGGCTCGGCCGGCTGCGCACCGACCCTGTCAGGCCAGCCGCGCGTCCACCTCGATCGTCTCCACCGCCGCCAGCGCCTGCGACACGGGGCAGGTGTCCTTCGTTGCCGCCGCGACCTCCTGGAACTTGTCGGGCTCGATGCCGGACACCGTCGCGGTGGTCTCGAGGTGGATCGCCGTGATCTTGAAGCCGTCGCCGGAGCGCTCGATCGTGACAGTGGCCTCCGTGGCCACGTTCTCCGGCTCGAAGCCCGCGCGACCCAGGTTCCCGGCGAGGGCCATCGAGTAGCAGCCGGCGTGCGCGGCGGCGATCAGCTCCTCCGGGTTGGTGCCGTCGCCGTCCTCGAAGCGCGACTTGGCGGAGTAAGCGCCCTCGTACGCCCCGCTGGCGAGGTTCATGGTCCCGTTGCCATCTGGGAGCGATCCGTTCCAGCTGGCAGTGGCTTTCCGGTTGGGCATCTGGTTCTCCTGGTGGCGTTGACGGGTTCGGCTCTTACATACCAAGGACGCCCCGTGGGTAGTCTCTCCCCGTCATGGCCGGTCATTCCAAGTGGGCGTCGATCAAGCACAAGAAGAAGGCGGTCGACGCCAAGCGCGGCGCGCTCTTTACGAAGCTCACGCGCGCGATCACGGTTGCCGCGCGCGAGGGCGGCGGGGACCCTGAGGGGAACCCCACGCTGGCGCTCGCCATCCAGAAGGCGCGCGACGCGAGCATGCCCAAGGACAACATCGAGCGGGCCGTGGCCAAGGGCACCGGAGCGGACTCCGAGGGCGAGACCTACGAGTCGATCGTCTACGAGGGGTACGGCCCCGGTGGCGTGGCGATCCTCGTCGAGGCGCTGACCGACAACCGCAACCGCACGGGATCCGAGATCCGCTTCCTGTTCACGAAGGCGGGCGGCAGCCTCGGCGAGCCCGGGTCGGTGGCCTGGACCTTCGAGAAGAAGGGCGAGGTGGTGGTGGACGGGCATCGCTACGCGGAGGACGACCTTCTGGCGGCCATCGACGCCGGCGCCGAGGACGTGTCGCTCGACGGCGACATCTGGGAGATCGTGACCGGTCCCCCCGAGCTGGCCGGCGTGCGAGCGGCCCTCGAGGCGGCCGGCGTGGAGCTGGAGTCCGCGGAGCTCGTGATGCGACCCACCACGCGCACGCCGGTAGAGGAGAGCCAGGTGGGCTCGCTCATGCGCCTGATCGAAGGCCTCGAGGACCACGACGACGTCCAGGCGGTCCACGCCAACTTCGACGTGGACGCCGAAGTGCTCGAGCGCCTCGCAGCCGTATAGCCCTCGCAAGCGGTCCGGCGGCCACAAGGCGTCCGCGCCTGGGCGCAGAATCACCCATGTGGTGGTCGTTCTCGGCATCGATCCAGGCAGCGCCAATACGGGCTATGGCGTGGTGCTCTCGCGCGGGCGCACGCTCGCGGCGCTGGACGGCGGCGTGATCCAGACGCGCTCCGGAACGCCGCTCGAGCGCCGGCTCGCCGAGATCCACGCTCGCATCTGCGACCTGATCGAGGAGCACCGGCCGGAGGCGCTGGCCGTGGAGGAGCTCTACTTCGGGCGGAACGTTCGTACCGCGTTTGCCGTCGGCCAGGCCCGCGGGGTGGTGCTGCTGTCCGCCGGTATGGCCGGCGTGCCCTGCTTCTCCTACACGCCACAGGCCGTCAAGCAGGCCGTGTGCGGCAGCGGCGGCGCGGAGAAGGCCCAGGTGCAGCGGATGGTGGGCACGCTGCTCTCGCTGCCCGAGCCGCCCGAGCCGGACCATGCCGCTGATGCCCTCGCCGTGGCCATCTGCCACGCCAACGGTGCTCCCCTGGCTGAGGCGCTCGCGTGATCGCCTCCGTGTCCGGCACCGTGATCGCCCGTCGCCCGGGCGAGGTGGTCATCGAGGCCGCCGGCGTGGGCTACCGGATGTCGGTTTCGAGCGAGACGCTGGGCGGGGCGCCGGGGGTGGGCGAGCCGGCGATGCTGCACACCCATCTGGTGTTGCGCGACGACGGCATGCACCTGTTCGGGTTCGCCACGGAGACCGAGCGCGAGCTCTTCCTGATGCTCCTCGCCGTCCAGGGCATCGGGCCGAAGGTGGCCCTGGCCGTGCTCTCGGGTGGCCGGCCGCGCGAGCTGATGAGCGCGATCGCAGCGGGTGACGCGGCTCGCTTCCAGGCCGTGCCGGGAATAGGCAAGCGCACCGCCGAGCGCGTGATCGTGGAGCTGCGCGAGAAGGTGGCGGGCCGGGTGAGCGAGGAGATCCTGGTGCGCCGCGGTGCCTCCGACGATCCCCACAGCCTCGCGCGTGAGGGCCTGCTCGGCCTTGGCTTCAGCTCGCAGGAGGCCGACGGCCTGCTCGAGGACGCCGAGGGATCGACGCCCGAGGACCTCATCTCCGAAGCTCTGAGGGCCGCCAGATGAGCGGCATCCGGACCCCCGGGGTCGAGCGCGTGCAGACCCCGGTGGCGCTGGGGGCCGAGGACGACCTCGACCGCTCGCTGCGTCCGCGCAAGCTCGAGGACTTCGTCGGCCAGGAGCGCGTCAAGGACCAGCTGGCGGTGTTCATCGAGGCGGCCAAGGCGCGCGGGGAGCCGCTCGACCACGTGCTGCTGGCGGGTCCGCCCGGGCTGGGCAAGACGTCGCTGGCCCAGATCGTGGCCTCGGAGCTCGGCGCCGAGTTCGTGGCTACCGCGGGCCCGGCGCTCGAGCGCAAGGGCGACGTGGCCAGCTATCTCACCGCGCTCGAGCCCCACAGCGTGTTCTTCGTGGACGAGATCCACCGCCTCCCGCGCGCGCTCGAGGAGACCTTCTACCCGGCGATGGAGGATCGGCGGCTGCCGATCACCGTGGGCCAGGGGGCGGGGGCCAGGGTGGTCACCCTCGACCTGCCCGCCTTCACCATGATCGGCGCCACCACCCGCACCGGGCTCCTCACCACGCCGCTGCGTGACCGCTTCGGTGTGTCGCACCGGCTCGAGCTCTACGAGCCCCGCGATCTCGCGCGGATCGTCATGCGCTCGGCGGGAATCCTCGAGGTGGAGATCGACGACGCCGGGGCGGAGGCGATCGCGGAGCGCTCGCGCGGCACCCCGCGCGTGGCCAACCGGCTGCTCAAGCGCGCACGCGACTTCGCGGAGGTGCGCGGCGCCGGCCACATCGACGCCCAGGTGGCGCGTGAGGCACTCGATCTGCTCGAGGTGGACGCCGCGGGCCTCGACCGGCTGGACCGCGCCATCCTGTCGCTCATCTGCGAGAAGTTCGGCGGCGGGCCGGTGGGACTGTCCACGCTGGCGGTGGCGGTGGGGGAGGAGCCCGACACGATCGAGGACGTGTACGAGCCCTACCTCCTGCAGCAGGGATTCCTGATGCGAACACCGCGCGGGCGGGTGGCCACGGACGCCGCTTACGCTCACCTCGGCCTCGAGCGCTCCGGCGTCGCGGGGCAACGGCTCTTCTAGGGCCCCGGAACCCGTGGCTAACCTCCGCTTTAAGAGAGCGCCTACCCTACGAAAGCCATGCCCAGATTCATCTGCCCGAACTGCGGGGATCGGAGCCTCTCCACGGAGCGGACGGCCGGTTTTCAGAACCGCGCCCGTGCCTGCGGGAAGTGCGGGTTCGGCTTCCTGTTCGAGCTGCTCGACGACTACTATCCGGCGCCCAACGCCGCCTTCTTCATCATCGACCAGCAGGGCCGGCTGATCGGCACGGGGAGGGGCGCCCGCGAGCTCACCGGCCTTGGCGACCTCGACGTGATCGGCCGCCCGGTCATGGACGTGCTGGGCCTCGAGTTCGGCGGCGGTGACGACCACATCGGCATCGCGCTGGAGTGGGGCGTGCGCGTGCTCGACAAGCCGGTCACCGTCCACGCCGAGGGCGATCGCCCCGAGAGCGCGAAGGCGGACATCTTCCCCGCCTACGACGACGACGGCGGCCTTCTCTTGGTGCTCACACCGGGATGACCAGCCGTAACCGCAACCTCGGGATCCTCGGGATCGTCGTCGCGCTGCTGATCGCGTCGGCGGTCGTGATCGCCACGAAGCCCACCAAGCTGGGCCTCGACCTGCGCGGCGGCACCGAGCTCGTCTACCAGGGCCGCCCGACTCCCCAGGTGCCGACCGTCACGCCGCAGGCGGTGGACGACGCGATCGACACGATTCGCAAGCGGACGAACTCGCTCGGCGTCACCGAGACCGAGATCCAGCGCTCCGGGCGCGACCAGATCTCCGTCGGGCTGCCCGACGTGCAGAACGCCCAGCGCGCGATCGCCCAGGTCGGCACCACCGCGCAGCTCCAGTTCTACGATTGGGAGCCAAACGTGCTCGGCCGTGGCCCCGACTCGCCGTACGCGGGCACGAAGGCGCTCTTCCAGGCCACCGAGGAGGCCTCGAAGCAGAAGCCGAAGGCCGAGGCCACCGACGTGGCACCGGGCTCCGACGAGACGCCGGCCGCGGCCGATGCCAGCAACGACTCGGCGAGCACCCCCCGCTTCTACCTGTTCGGGCCCGACCAGATCCCGATCGGTCCCGACGGACAGCCGCTCCGCACCGGTGACTACGACCCGGGCGGCACCTGCGAGGAGGTGCTCTCGGACTTCGACTCCGAGCCGGGCGACCCGCCCGAGTTCGCCAAGGGGACGGCGTGTCTGGAGGAGCTGAACGCGCTCGGCTCCGGTGGCCCGCCGGCCGGCTCTCGGGTGATCGAGGTGCCCAAGGGCATCGTGGTGGTTGAGGGCGAGCGCGTCGAGAACCAGCCGCCGCAGATCAAGCGCTTCTTCGTGATCGAGGACGACACGGAGCTAAGCGGCACCGACATCAAGAACCCGAAGGCGGCCACCGACCAGAACAGCCAGCCCGTGGTGACGATGGAGTTCACCGACAAGGGCCGCGAGGCGTTCGCCCGGGTGACCAAGCAGATCGCCGAGCGCGGCTCCAAGATCATCCCCCAGTCGGGCACCCCGCGCGAGCAGACCTTCCAGCGCTTCGCGATCACGCTCGACAACTCCATCGTCTCGCTGGCGACGATCGACTACGTCTCGAACCCCGAGGGCATCGACGGGCGCACGGGCGCCCAGATCGAGAACATCGGGAGCTTCCAGGAGACCAACGACCTGGCGGAGAGCCTTCGGATCGGCGCCCTGCCGATCGAGCTCAAGCTGATCTCGAACACGCAGGTGTCGGCCACGCTCGGTCAGCAGGCGCTCGACCAGGGCCTGCTCGCCGGCGGCGCGGGCCTGGCGCTCACGATCCTGTTCCTGCTCGTCTTCTACCGCGTGCTCGGCCTGGTGGCCACAGCGGCGCTGCTGATCTACGCGGTCCTGCTGTTCGCCCTCGTCAAGCTGATCCCGATCACCCTGACGCTGCCGGGCATCGCCGGCATGGTGCTCACGTTGGCGGTGGCCGCCGACGCGAACATCGTCATGTACGAACGCATCAAGGAAGAGGTTCGTGCGGGCAGATCGATCCCCGCGGCCATCTCCGCCGGCTACTCGAAGGCCTTGCGCACGATCATCGACGCCAACGTCGTGACCATCGGCGTGGCGTTCATCCTGTTCACGCTCGCCACGGCCGGCATCAAGGGCTTCGCGTTCACCCTCGGAATCGGAACCCTGGTCTCGCTGTTCACCGCCGTGCTGGCAACCTCGGCGATCCTCGGGACCATGGCGCGGAGCCGCATCCTCCGCAGCCCGAGCGCGCTGGGCGTGAGCAAGGAGAGCACGACCGGCTGGCGCTTCGACTTCATGGGCAGGTCGCGCTGGTTCTTCTCGTTCTCCGGGGTGATCCTCGCCGCCGGGGCGATCGCGATCGCTTCGCTCGGCCTCAACTTCGGCATCGACTTCGAGTCGGGCACGCGGATCACCACGCCCCTCGAGCGGGCCGCGAGCGTCCAGGACGTGCGCAACACCCTCGACCCGCTCGGCTACGCCGACGCGAAGATCCAGGAGGTCGACGATCCGGAGCTGGGCGACAACGTGATCCAGCTCGCCGTTCCGCAGCTCGAGCCCGCCGAGGTGAACGAGGTCGAGCAGGCGCTCGACGACGACTACGGCGTCCAGAGCGACGACTTCTCGGCCACCTCCATCGGACCGACCTTCGGGGAGCAGATCGCCCGCACGGCGATCATCGCGGTGATCGCGTCGCTGCTCCTGATCTCGATCTACATCGCGGTCCGGTTCGAGGTCAAGTTCGCCGTGCCGGTGCTGATCGCGCTCGCGCATGACCTCCTCATAACCGCGGGCGTCTACGCCCTGTTCGACCGGGAGGTGACTACGTCGACGGTCGCGGCGCTGCTCACGATCTTGGGCTACTCCCTCTACGACACGGTGATCGTGTTCGACCGCATCCGCGAGAACGTGCCGCGCATGCCGCGCGCCACCTTCTCCCAGATCGCGAACCGGTCGATGTCCGAGGTGTTCACCCGGTCGCTGGCCACAAGCTTCGTGGTGCTGATGCCCGTGGGCTCCCTGCTGCTCTTCGGCGGCGACACGCTCAAGGACTTCGCCTTCGCCCTGCTCGTGGGCGTGGCCTCTGGCGCCTACTCGTCCATCTTCATCGCCACGCCGGTGCTGGTGGAGTGGAAGGAGCGCGAGACCAACTACATGCGCCGCCGCCGGCTCGTGATGGAGGAGAACGACGGCGTGGTGCCGCCGTTCCCCTCGGAGACGATCGGCGAGAAGGACGGCGAGGAGGGTTCGAAGACGCCGCGTGAGCGGCGCGCGGCCCGGCGAGCCACGCGCCCGGGCGCCACGCGCGGCCGGGCGGCTGCGCCACCACCGCCGCCCCCGCCTCCGGCGGACACGGACGGTGCCGACGGGGACGGCCATGCGCCTCCCGCGGCTCCCGAGCCGGCCACGCCTGAGCCGGCCACGCCTGAGCCGGCCGCCCCGGAGCCGGCCGCCGCACCGCGGCCGGCCAGGTCGGTCACGAGCACCGCCGGCGCCGGGTCGCCGCCGTCCAAGCCAAAGCCCAAGCGCCGTCCGCGCAAGAAGCACGGGAGGCACTGAGTCATGTCACTGGTGGTCTGGACGATGATGGGAATCGCGGTTTGGCACTTCACGGTGTTCGTGCCCGACCGCTTCTGGGGCGGCATCGTCGGAGCCTTCATGGCCGCCGTGGTGTCGGCGGTGCTGTTCGGCTTCCTCGTGAACGGCGCAACGGTTCCCGGCGCCAACGACACGGACGTGATCCAGGCGCTGCTCGCCGTTCCCGGAGCGCTGATCGGCCTCGCGATTTCCTACTTCTACGGGGCCCGGCACGACCGCGCTGCGGGTGTCGATCACGGCTTCACCCGCGCAGGGTCCGAGCACTAACGGCGCGCGGACCCGAGGTCCG
This sequence comes from uncultured Thermoleophilaceae bacterium, assembly GCA_963764665.1. Lineage (GTDB taxonomy): Bacteria > Actinomycetota > Thermoleophilia > Solirubrobacterales > Thermoleophilaceae > JACVRW01. Next base: position 7,487 of record CAVXTL010000013.1, read on the forward strand.
TCCTATCTTGGAATCGATGCTCGCTCAGCGAGTCATGGCCGTGGCGCCCGAGGTCTCGGTCGTGGTGGCCACACACAATCGGGCACTGCGTCTCGCCCAGCTCCTCACCGGGCTGCGCCGGCAGACGCTTGCGCTCGAGCGCTTCGAGGTGATCGTCGTAGACGACGGCTCCTCCGATGCCACGCAGAACGTCCTCACCCGCGAGGCCAGGCGCGGCGAGCTGCGCCTGTGCATACCGCCCGCGTCGGCGCATGCCGGGCCCGCAGCGGCGCGCAACCGCGGCTGGCAGCTGGCCAGGGCGCCGGTGATCGCCTTCACCGACGACGACTGCGTGCCCACGCCCACCTGGCTCGAGACGATGCTTCGGGCGGCCCGCTCGAACCCGGACGCGATCGTCCGCGGGCGAACGCTGCCCAACCCGTCCGAGGCGCACTCGCTGGGCGCCTTTGCGAAGACCGTGAACATCAACGCGCCGAGCCAGCACTTCGAGACCGCGAACGTCGTCTATCCGCGCGGGCTGCTCGAGCGCGTTGGCGGCTTCGACGAGGCGTTCATCACCGCCGCCGGCGAGGATTCCGACCTCGGCTGCCGCGCCGTGGCCGCCGGCGGCTCGCCGGCGTTCGAGCCGGACGCCCTGGTGCACCACGCCGTGTTCTCGCGGCGGCCGGCGGCCGCGCTCCGCGACGCCCTCCTCGCGACCGACGCCGTGGGTGCCTACAAGCGGAACCCTGGGCTGCGCAAGAACCTGCCGCTCGGCGTGTTCTACGACCGCTCGCACCCGCTGCTGCTCGCCGCGGGCGCCGGGCTCGTTACCCGCCGCGCACCGGTTGCGGCGCTGCTCTCGATCCCGTACGCGCTGGACCTGAGGCGGCGGCTGCGCGATCGCTCGGCGCGGCCGAGGCATGCGCCGTTCTTCCTGCTCTTCGACGTAATCCAGCTCTGGGCGACCTTGCGGGGCGCCCGGCGCCATCGCACGTTCATCGTCTGAGCCGCCGGGAGCGCTCTCCCGTTCCGTCGGGGGGTCGACCCAGAATGGCTGGGGATGGAGACGCGATCTTCGCGGTGGCAGTGCGCGCCCTATGAGGTGAGCGCCGCCCTGCGCCTGGAGCGATCGCTCGACATATCGCCCACGCTGGCGGCCGTCCTGGCTCGCCGCGGCCTCGTGGACCCGGACGAGGCCACTCGCTTCCTGAATGCGGGCGAGCGACACGATCCGCTGGGGATCCCCGGGCTCGGCCCGGCCTGCGAGCTGATCCTCGCCCACGTGGCACGCGGCTCGCGGATCGCCGTGCACGGGGACTACGACGTGGACGGGGTGTGCTCCACCGCCATCCTCGTCAGAACACTGCGCGCGCTCGGGGCAGATCCCACCTGGGAGATCCCGAGCCGCTTCGACGACGGGTACGGCCTCTCGACCGGCACCGTCGAGCGGCTTGCGGCGGGCGGGGTGGACCTGCTCGTGACCGTGGACTGCGGGATCACCGCGGTGGCCGAGGTGGCCGCCGCGCGCGCCGCCGGGATGGACGTGGTGGTCACCGACCATCACCGCCCCGGGGCGGAGCTCCCCGACTGCCCCGTGGTGCACCCCGGCCTCGGCGACTATCCGTGCCCCGAGCTCTGCGCCGCCGGCGTGGCGCTCAAGCTCTCGGAGGGGCTGCGCTCAGGCGCCGGGCGCGATCCCACGGAGGCCGAGGAGGACCTCGACCTGGCAGCGCTCGCGACGGTCTGCGACGTGGTGCCGCTGCGCGACGAGAACCGCCGCATCGTGCGGGAGGGCGTGGCGGCGATCAGCCGAACCCGCAAACCCGGCCTGCGGGCGCTGATGGAGGTGGCGTCGGTGGATCCGGCGGACGTGGGGGAGCAGGCGCTCGGCTTCCGGCTCGGCCCGCGCATCAACGCCGCCGGGCGCATGCAGCGGGCGGCGGCCGCTCTGGAGCTGCTGCTCACCGATGACGAGGCGCGCGCCGCCGAGGTGGCGCGCGAGCTCGACCTTCTCAACCGCGACCGCCGGGAGGCGGAGACGCGAATCCTGTTCGCCGCAGAGGGCGCCTGCGCGCCGCAGGCGGCCGCCGCCGCGATCGTGGTCGCCGGCGAGGACTGGCATCCGGGCGTGGTCGGCATCGTGGCGTCGCGCCTCGTGGAGCGCTGGCGGCGGCCCTGCGTGGTCATCGCGCTCGACGGCGAGGGTGGCCGCGGCTCGGGCCGCAGCATCCCCGCGTACGACCTTCACGCCGGGCTCGGCGCATGCGCCGAGCACCTGACCCGCTTCGGCGGTCACCGCGTGGCCGCCGGGGTCGAGCTGCAGGCGGACTCGGTGGAGCCGTTCCGGCGCGCTCTCGCCGCTCACGCCGGGGCGGCGCTGAGTCCCTCCGACCTGCGGCGCCGCGAGCACGTGGATGCGGTCGTGCCCGGTGGGGCGCTCACGCTCGACCTCGCCGAGGAGCTCGAGCGCCTGCGGCCCTTCGGCTCGGGCAACCCGCAGCCCAGCCTGCTCGTACCCGGCGCACGGGTGGAGAACGTGGTGGCCATGGGCGACGAGCGCCAGCATTCCCGCTTCACGCTCGTGACCGCCGGTGGCTCGCGCTCCCGGGGCGTGGCGTTCGGCTCGGGCCCTGCATCTCTCACTCCCGCCACGCGAGCTCCCCACGACATCGTGCTCAGGCTCGAGCGCAATCGCTGGAAGGGGGTGGAGGAGCCGCGGATCCTGATGCGCGCGCTGTGCGACACCCAGCCCGGCCAGGTACGCGCGCTCGGCGAGCACGGCTCGTTCTGGCACAGGGTCGCACGCCTGCTGGATGCTCCCGGGCAGGACCTCCCGCCGGGGCCCGCGGGTGAGATCGTCGACCGCCGCGGCGGCGGGTTCGCGGGCGTGGTCGGGGAGCTGATCACGAGCGGCCAGCCGGTGCTGGTAGGCGTGGCCGACGTGGCACGCCGGCGCGAGTCCCTCGAGACGCTCGTGGCCGGTCTCGCGGAAGGCGGGCTGGCGGTGGTGTCCTGGGACGCCCTGGCGGCAGACCCCGCCCTTGCCGAGGGCTTCGCGCACCTGGTGGCGCTCGACCCGCCGCCCGGCGCGGCGGCGGATCCCATGCTTGCGCTCGCCGGACACGCGCACCTCGCCTGGGGGCCGGCCGACGTGGACTTCGCCCTCGCCGTGTGGCGTCACGGGCTCCAGCTGCGTCCCGCACTGGCCGGATGCTTCCGGGCGCTTCGCGAGCTGGACGCCTCGGCGGACGCCGACGCGCTCGAGCGGGCGCTCCGCGGCCAGGGCCGCCACCCGTGCACCGCGGAGCTGTGCGCGCGGCTGCTCGGCGTGCTGCGCGAGCTCGGGCTGATCGAGCTGACGCTCGATCCGCCGGCGTGCCGCGTGGTCGAGGGCACCCGCACCGATCTGGAGCTCTCGCCCACGTATCGCTCCTGCCTGGAGCGCTACGCGGAGATCGAGGCCAGGCTCGGCGGCGAGCGCCAGGCGCCGGCCAGGCCCGCCGCTGTGGCGTAGCAGGCCCCGGACGCCCCATACGGCTCTAGAATCGAGTCGATGGCCAGCACCCCGGCCAAGAAGCGAGCACCCAGGCGCTCCAAGCGCTCCGCGAACGGACGCTCGAAGGAGCGCGAGTTCGAGCGCCATCCCGTGGACGCGCACGCCGAGCCGGCCACTGCCGTCCCCGTAACCAAGCTCGACGAGGACCAGCGCAGGCTGCTCGGAGACCTCTTCGCGGTGTTGGAGGAGCACGCCGACGAAGCCGCGGAGCAGATCGATCGCGACCTCGTGCAGAAGGCGTTCGTGTTCGCCTGCGACCGCCATGCGGCCCAGCGCCGCGCCAGCGGCGAGGACTTCATCGTGCACCCGGTCGGCGTGGCCAAGATCTGCGCCGGCATGCGGCTCGACACCGCCACCCTCTGCGCCGCTCTCCTCCATGACACCGTGGAGGACACGAGTGCGTCGCTGGAGGAGGTGGCCACCGACTTCGGGGACGAGGTCGGAGCGCTCGTGGACGGCGTGACCAAGCTCTCCGGCGTCACCTTCCAGAGCCGCGACGACCGGCAGGCCGAGAACTACCGCAAGATGATGATCGCCATGGCCCGGGACATACGGGTCATCCTGATCAAGCTCGCGGACCGGCTGCACAACATGCGCACGCTGGGCTCGATGCCGAAGCAGAAGCAGCAGGAGAAGGCCAAGGAGACGCTCGAGATCTTCGCTCCGCTGGCGCACCGGCTCGGTATCCACGCCATCAAGTGGGAGCTCGAGGACCTCTCCTTCGCCACGCTCCACCCGCGCAAGTACAACGAGATCAAGCAGCTGGTCAGCCAGCAGCGCACCGAGCGCGAGGCCTACGTGTCACGCGCCGGCCTGTACCTCGAGAAGGAGCTGCACGCGGTTGGCATCGGCGCGGAGATCTCCGGGCGCGCCAAGCACTTCTACTCGATCTACTCGAAGATGACGAAGAAGGGCCGCGAGTTCAACGAGATCTACGACCTCACCGCGATGCGGGTGATCGTGGAGTCGGTCAAGGACTGCTACGGCGCCATCGGCGTGATCCACTCGCTGTGGAAGCCGCTGCCCGGGCGCTTCAAGGACTGGGTCGCGATGCCCAAGTTCAACATGTACCAGGCCCTCCACACCACGGTGATCGGGCCCGAGGGCCGGCCGCTCGAAATCCAGATCCGCACCGACGAGATGCACCGCACCGCCGAGTTCGGCGTGGCCGCGCACTGGATCTACAAGGACGGCGTGGCGCACCCGCCGGAGCAGAAGGTCGAGTGGCTCAAGCACATGCTCGACTGGCAGGAGGACACCACCGATCCTCAGGAGTTCGCGCAGACGCTCAAGGCGGACCTGTTCGAGGACGAGGTCTTCGTCTTCACCCCCAAGGGCGAGGTCAAGTCACTCGCCGCGGGCGCCACGCCGCTCGACTTCGCCTACTCGATCCACACGGACGTGGGGCACCGCTGCGTCGGCGCCAAGGTCAACGGCAAGATCGTGCCGCTCCACTACGAGCTGCGCTCCGGCGACATCTGCGAGGTGCTGACCTCGAAGAAGGAGCGCGGACCGTCGCGCGACTGGCTCTCTCTGGCCAAGACCACCCGTGCCCAGTCGAAGATCCGCGCCTGGTTCACCCGCGAGCGCCGTGAGGACTCGGAGCGGAGCGGCCGCGAGATCCTGCACGAGAACCTCAAGCGGGCCGGCCTGCCCTCGCAGAAGATCGTCGGGTCGCCGCTGCTCGCGGACGTGATCCGCGAGATGGGCTTCCAGAAGGCGGAGGACTTCTACATCGCCCTCGGCCAGTCCAAGATCTCCGCGAAGACGATCACGAGCAAGCTGATGAACCGCCTGAAGGAAGGCGAGTCGGCCGTGGAGCCGCCCAGCGTGGCCGCGGAGCTGCTCGAGCGCAAGGAGAAGCCCAAGCGCACCGCCGCGTCGTCCACCTACGGCATCAAGGTCGACGGGGTGGAGGACGTGATGCTGAGGCTGGCCAAGTGCTGCCGGCCCGTGCCCGGCGACCCGATCGTGGGCTACATCTCACTCGGCAAGGGCATCACCATCCACCACGAGGCCTGCTCGAACGCTCTGGCCCTGATGAAGAGCCCGGAGCGCTTCACCAAGGTGGAGTGGGAGGGGGACACCACGAGCTCCTTCCGCGTCGAGCTTCAGATCGACGCCTGGGACCGCACCCGCCTGCTCGAGGACCTGTCACGCGCCTTCGCCGAGACCGGCATCAACATCCTCGAGGCGCGCTGCACGGTCGTGCACCCGATGGTCAAGAACCGGTTCGTGGTCGAGGTGGGGGACACCACCTCGCTGAAGACCTGCGTCACGCGGCTCAGGAACATCGAATCGGTGTTCGACGCGTACAGCATCACGCCGACCACCTGAGGGCAGTGCTGCAAGCCGGGTTGCCTTCCGGCTGATGCTTATGCGAACGTGTGTTCGTGTCCGGCGAGGCCACGATCATGCACGCGGACCTCGATGCGTTCTACGCGTCGGTGGAGCAGCGGGACGATCCCTCGCTCAAGGGCCGGCCGGTGATCGTCGGCGGGGGTGTGGTGCTCGCGGCCAGCTACGAGGCCAAGGCGCGCGGGGTGCGGACGGCGATGGGCGGATCGCAGGCGCGGCGGCTGTGTCCGGACGCGGTGGTGGTCTCGCCGCGCATGTCGGCGTACACGGAGGCCAGCAAGGCGGTATTCGAGGTCTTCGACGACACGACGCCGCTTGTGGAGGGCCTGTCGATCGACGAGGCGTTCCTCGACGTGCGCGGCCTCGAGCGGATCTCCGGCACTCCGGTGGAGATCGCGGGCCGGCTGCGGCGCCGGGTGCTCGAGCATGTGGGACTGCCGATCACGGTCGGGGTGGCGCGGACCAAGTTCCTGGCCAAGGTGGCCAGCGGGGTGGCCAAGCCCGACGGTCTGCTCGTGGTGCCTCCCGACGGCGAGCTCGAGTTCCTGCATCCACTGCCGGTGGAGCGCCTCTGGGGGGTCGGGCGCGTGACCGCCGAGAAGCTTCACCTGCGCGGCCTGCGCACGGTGGGCCAGGTGGCCGCCCTGGCCGAGACCACGCTCGTGGACTTGCTCGGGCGGGGCTCGGGCCGGCACCTGCACGCGCTGGCGCACAACCGCGACCCGCGTCCCGTGCAGGCGAGGCGCCGTAGGCGCTCGATGGGCGCACAGCGCGCGCTCGGGCGCCGAGCGCAGACGGCGGCCTCCCTCGACGCCACCCTGGTCGCGCTCGTGGACCGGCTCGCTCGCCGGCTGCGGGCCGCGCGGCGGGTCTGCCGGACGGTCGTGCTGCGGCTGCGCTTCCGGGACTTCTCGCGAGCCACGCGCTCGCACACGCTGGCCGAGGCCACGGCGCACACCCAGACGATCCTCGCCACCGCGAGGGGGCTGCTGGCCACGGCCATGCCGATGATCGAGCGCCAGGGGATCACCCTGATCGGGGTCGCCCTGGGCAACCTCGAGAACGACGACGCGATCCAGCTGGCGCTGCCCCTGGAGGGCCACCGCGCGCGGGCTCTGGACCTGACCATCGACACCGTGCGCGACCGCTTCGGCACCGACTCGATCACCCGCGCGGTGCTGGTGGGCCGCGACCCCGGCATCTCCGTGCCGCTGCTGCCCGACTGACGGCGGCGCTACGAGACGGCCATCAGCCCGCGCGGCACGGAGCGGTACTCGGCCTCCTCGTGGAGCCCGATGTAGTCGCCGTCCACCTGCACCGGGAAGGGCTCGCCACCCAGGGCCTCCACGCGCACTGTGTCCAGGCGAGGCAGGCTCACCACCTGGCGGTGGCGCGCGACCATCCCCTGGCGCCCGGAGAGCAGGCGCGGGATCAGGGTGGGAAGCTCGAACGGAGTGGCCTTCGTCAGCACGGCCAGTGACAGCGAGCCGTTGTCCAGCGCGGCGCTCTCCGCAACCCGGATAGGGCGCTTGCGGAAGTATGTGAACGGGTCGGAGTTCTGGACGATCACGGTGACGCCCTCGAGCTCGCGCCCGGCGGCTATCACCCGCACGCGCGGTGGCCGGATGAGGTAGCGGCGGTTGAAGATCCCCAGCGCGGCGTAGCTGTAGTACCAGGCGCCGAAGCGGGCCTTGCGGCGGGGATGGGCATCCACGCGCTCCACGACGCTCGCGTCCAGGCCCACCCCCGAGGAGAACACGAAGTGCCGGCCATTGACGCGACCGAGGTCCACCGGGCGCGGAGTGAAGTCGTCGGCCATGCGCAGCAGGTGCTCGGTGGCGTCCACCACGTCGTTCGGGATGCCGAGCGTGCGCGCCCACACGTTGGTGGACCCGCCCGGTAGGGCCGTGAGCGGAGTATCGGTGCCCACGAGTCCGTTGGCGGCCTCGTTTACGGTGCCGTCGCCGCCGAACGCGACGACCACGTCGTAGCCCTCGCGGGCGGCCTCGCGGCAGATCCGGGTGGCGTGATCGCGCTTCTCGGTGTCGATCGCCTCGACCGAGTAGCGCGACTGCAGCGCGTAGACCACCAGGTTCTTCAGGCGATCCGAGACCGTGGTGGCGTACGGATTGACGATCACCAGCATCCGCCGCTTGGGCGAGCGGTCCGGCAGCAGCCGCTCCGCAAGGTCCTCCGCGCGCTCGAGGGCTGTCTCCGGGGCCACGGTGGGGGCAGAGTAGCCCTGGCGGCGGAGCGCCCGTAGTCTGGACCTGGCGGAACGTGGCCTCTCCGCCTCGAAACTGAGGACGCGAGCGCCTGCGTCCGATGAAGTGGGAGTGGACCTGGAAGCAAGCGCACCCAGCGATCGGCGATACGAGCGAGCCGCCTCCGACGGCGGGCTCTTCGAGCGCGACGCTGCCCTGGCGGTGCTCACCAGCTCTCTGGACGGCCTCGAGGCCGGCCGCGGCAGCGTGGTGGCGCTCGAGGGCCCCTACGGCAGCGGCAAGACGGCCGTGCTCGACGCCGTGGCCGAGCTCGCGCGTGAGCGCGGGCTCCAGGTGCTGACCGCACGAGGACGCGAGCTCGAGCGGGAACTCGAGCTGGGCGTGGCGCTCCAGCTGTTCGAGGCGCGGGTGGCCGGGGCGGATGCCCGTGAGCGCGAGCTGCTCCTCGAAGGGCCGGCGCGGGCCGCGCTGCCGCTCTTCGAGGCAGGACCTTCGGCGCGCGACACCGAGGCCGCGGGCTCCCTGGTGCACGGCCTCTACCGCCTGACGGCGAACGTGGCAGGGGTCACGCCGCTGGTGCTGGCCATCGACGACGCCGACATGGCCGACGAGGCCACCCTGGGCTTCCTGCTCTACCTGGCCGGTCGCATCGAGCCGCTGCCGATCGTGCTGATGGTGGCGTTCGGCTCGGCCCTGGCCAACGCGGGTGCGGACATGCTCGAAGCCGTGGTGTCGCACCCCGCCACCCGTCACTGCAGCGTGGACCCGCTCAGCGGGGCGGGCACCGCCGCCTGGATCCGCGCGTCGTTCTTCCCGGACGCCCACGACCGGTTCTGCGACGCCGTGCACGACGCCAGCGCCGGCAGCCCCTGGCTCATCGGCGAGCTCTGCCGCGAGCTGTCCGCGGCGGGAGTGGAGCCGGGCGCCGCCGCCCAGGCAGAGGTGCGCGCCGCGGCGCCGGAGTCGGTGGCGTCGTCGGTCATGCGCCGCGCCCGCGCCATCGAGCCCGATGCCGCGGTGCTGGTCGAGGCGGCGGCCGTGCTCGGTCCCGGTGCCGAGGTGCGCCACGCCGCGGGCCTGACCGGGCTGGCGCGCCAGCGCGTGGCGACGCTCATGGACGCCCTGGCGGCGATTGGTGTGCTCGCGGGCGACGAGCGGCTCAGGTTCGTGCACCCGCTGGTAGAGGCGTCCGTTCACGCCGCCCTGCCCGCCGGGGAGCGTGCCGAGGCCCATCTGTGGGTCGCACGTGCCCTCACGGACGACGACGCGCCGGCGGAGATGGTTGCCGGGCACCTGCTGCGCTCCGGCAAGGGCGGGGGCGAGTGGGTGACGCAGACGCTTCAGACGGCCGCCGCGCGCGCCCTGGCCACAGGCGCCGCCGACCGGGCGGTGGAGCTTCTCGAGCGCGCCCGCCAGGAGCCGCCGCCGAACGCGCAGCGCGCGCACGTGCTGCTCGAGCTCGGCAGGGCTCAGGCGATCGCCGGAGCGCCCGAGGCGCTCGGCCGCCTGGCCGAGGCGATCGAACGCCTTCCCGCGGCCGAGGAGCGAGCCGCGACTGCGCTCGAGACCGGTCGAACCCTGCTCTCGCTGGGCCGCCTGGAGGAGGCCGGCGCGGCCTTCGACCTCGGCGTACGTTCAGCCGCGGACGGCGAGGGCGAGGTGGGTGGCCTGCTTCGCGCCGCCAGCGCCACCGCCACACGGATTCAGCACGGCCGGGGGCCCGACGTGGCGGGCGGCCGGGCGACGGTCGACATGCAGGCGGACACGCCCACGGGCCGCGCCCTGCTGGCCCAGCTGGCGCTCGATGCGGCGTTGCGAGGGGATCCTCACGAACAGGTGCGCGACCTGGCCACCCGGGCACTCGCGCGCGGGGCGCTGCTCGACGACGAGGGGGCCGAGGGGATCGTCTACTACCTGGCCACAGCAGCCCTGACCGTGGCCGAGGACCTTCAGATGGCGGAGGCCGCGCTGGCGGCAGCCGTGGACGACGCCCGCTCGCGCGGATCGGCTCTGGGCCTGGCCACCGCGTCCCACTTCCAGAGCTTCGCGATCATGCGCCGCGGGCGCGTGACCGCCGCAGCGGCGGCGGCCAGGGCGGCGCTGGCGGGAGAGCGCCACGGCTGGCGCCTGGCGCTGCCGTCGGCCCATGTGGTGCTTGCCGCGGCCCTGGCCGAGTCCGGTGACCTGGACGGGGCGGAGGGACAGGTGGAGCTGGCCGGTCTGCACGGGAACACCGACGCGGCATCGCGGCTGGCTCATCTGGCGGGCCGCGCGGAGCTGCACCTGGCCCGCCGGCGCCCGCAGGAGGCACTGGCCGACTTCCTGGCCTGCGGCGACCTGCTGGCTGGCGCCGGGGCGCCGAATCCCTCGGTGCTGCCCTGGCGCTCGGGCGCGGCCCGGGCGCTGGCGGCGCAGGGGGACCTGCGCGAGGCGCACCGGCTGGCCGAGGAGGAGCTGGCACTCGCCCGCGCCTTCGGCGCGCCCGGCGCGGTGGGACGGGCGCTGCGGACGATCGGGGCGCTCGAGATCGGCAAGCTCGCGGTGGAGCCGCTCGAGGCCGCGGTGGCGTGCCTCGAGGACTCGCAGACCGCCCTCGAGCGCGCCCGCGCGCTGGTGGACCTCGGCTGCACGCTGCGCCGGGTGCACCGCCCGCGCGACGCCCGCGAGCCGCTGCGCCACGGGCTGGACCTCGCCGAGCGCTGCGGCGCCGGCCAGCTGGCGGCCCGGGCCATGCGCGAGGTCACCGCCGCGGGGGCGCGGCCCCGGCGCACCGCGCTCCACGGGCTCGAGGCGCTCACCCCGCGCGAGCTCCAGACCGCCGGTCTGGCCGCGGAGGGGAAGTCGAACCGGGAGATCGCGGACGCCCTGTTCGTGACCGTCAAGACGGTGGAGTGGCACCTCAAGCACAGCTACGGGAAGCTCGGGATCTCCTCCCGGCGCGAGCTGGCCGCGGCCCTCGGGCGCCACCACCCGCCCGACGACCCGATCGCCTGACTGCCGGCGCCGGAAGTTTGGGTGCGCGCCAAGCGGGCAAGAATCGGTCGGAGAACGCGAGGTCGCGCGGAAGCTCCTAAAGGGCTCGTCCGTTGCGGTCGATATACCCCGAAGTTCGCGGCAACGTCAGCCGCACGATGCAATGAGACGAAGTCTCAAACTCGCTCTCGACGATTTTGGTCGCGCGACCCTCGAGGGGGAGGCTGCCCGATACTCGGTCGAGCCCGGCGAGCTGGTGAGTCACGCGGTCGACTACTACCTGGCCGACCGCGACTCCGGCAGGCCCTCGCTGAAGGTTCCGCGCTTCGACCGCACCGCCGCGGCGGCGCCCCTGGAGCTCGACGTCGAGCTCGAGGACCGCGCCTGGGAAGAGGCCGAGGCCGAGGCCGCGCGCCAGCGCGTGTCGGTCGAGCGCCTGCTCGAGCATGCCGCCCTCTACCTGGTGGCGGACCTGGACTCGGGCAACGTGGCCGCTCGCATCGCCGCGGAAGCGGCGATCGCCGACGACCGCTAGACGGACCCTGGACGCGCCTACGCCGTGATCGGCGCGGCGTCCAGCTCGACCAGCGCGGCCTTGAGGGCCCCGCGGCCGCGATGGTGGAGGCCGTGGATCGAGCCCTCGGACTTGCCGAGGCGATCCGCGATCTCGCGCGGGGTGAGCCCCGCGATGTGGCGCAGCACGAGCACCTCGCGCTGCTCCTCCGGGAGCCGGCCCAGCGCTTCGCGCAGGCTCTGGGAGCGGTCGAAGCCGATCTGGTCGTGACCCTCGTCGCTCGTGCGGACCTCCTCCACCGGGATCTGCCGGCGGGCGCGCACGTGATCAAGAGCGAGGTTGCGGGCCACCGTGGTGATCCAGGCGGCGAACGGGACCTCGCGCTCCTCGTAGCGGTGGATGGCCGTCATCAGCTTGGCGAACACGTTCTGCGTGACGTCCTCGGCCTCGTGGCTGTCGCGGACGATCCCACGCACGTACGTGCACACGTCGTCGGCGAAGCGCACGTACAGGAAATGGAGGGCTCCGGTGTCCCCGGCCTTGGCGCTTGCCACGGCCCGGCGGACCAGGTCCGACTCATCCCCCTGCTCGTGCGCCCGAGCGAACCGCCCGGGTGCAGCATCCGATGCTGTGATCGCATCGAGTTTGCCAATATGCGCCAACGAATCCCCCACGGTTGCTGACGAAGTCCGCCCCGCACAGCCCCTGCGGTGCGAAGAGGACCAGATGGCCGACCCTACGCCCGGGGGGTTACGGCTGCACTAGGGTCACGCCCCTAGTTTTTTGCGCGAGGATCGCGGTGCGGACGCAAATTGCCGCGTTTCCCGTACTCCATCCGGGGTGCGGCGTACCTCAGGCGAGCGAGACTTCCGCGCCGTCTCCCACCGTCACCCGGAGTGCACGGGGGAGACGGAACTCGCGGGACACCCGCGCGCCCGCTCCCACCACGCTCGCCTCGAGCCGGGACGAGAGGTGCTGGATGCGCGCACCGGGGAAGACGATCGAGTGCTCGAGCTCGGATCCCTCGACCACCACGTCGCGGCCGATCGAGCTGTAGGGGCCGATGTACGAGTGCGTGATGCGCGCTCCGGGACCGATGATCGCCGGCCCGCGGATGACGCTCGACTCGATCACGGCGGTGGGGTGGGCCACCACGGCACCCTGGACGGTCGTGCGCGTGAGGCTGGCGGCGCCGTAGTCGGCGGTGATGCCCTCGAGGGCGAAGCGGTTGCCAGCGAGCAGAGCGTCCGCGTCGTGACCTAGGCGCCACCAGTCGGCCACCCGGCGGGTGCGCACCTGTCCGCCGCCGCGGTGGAGCGAGTCGGCGAGATGCTCGAGCTCGTGCCCAGGGGCGGGATCGAGCTCGCGCGCGAACTCGGCCACGCCCGAGCCGAGGATGGCCACGCCGGCAGGTGCGTAGTGGTCGGCGAAGGGAGACTCCGAGCGGCGCGCCCTCAGGTCCACGACGCTGGCCCCGTGGCCCGCGGTCTCGTGGACGAAGAGGATCGCCTCGCCGTCGGCCGCCGGGTCGCCCCGCATCAGCGAGTGGAGGCTCTGGCGGGAGAGGCTGTCGGCCAGGTGCAGCACGAACGGCTCGTCGCCGAGGAAGTCGGCCAGAGCGACGAGGGAGGCGCCGACGCCGGCGCCGGGACTGCGCTCCAGCCAGGTGAGCTCGAACCCCCATCCGGCCTTCGCCACCGCACGGCTGGTCTGGGAGGAGAGCCCGTCCGGCGCGAGCACGGCCACCTCCTGGAGGCCGCCGGCGTCGAGCCAGTCGAGCGCATGCTCGAGGAGGGGACGGTTGGCCAGCGGGAGGAGCGGGGGCGCGGCCAGCTCGCTGCGGACGAAGGAGCGCCGGCCGGGGGCTGAGGAGGGACGGTGCGCCTGGGCGAGGATCACCGCCTTCGATGGGTTCACGATCCACCAACGCACCAGCGATGCCCAATCTCTCTCGCGGTATCCGCGCTTTCGGCTGAGATTTGGACGAGAGGCCGCGTTCGATACGGCCCTACTGCCCCCTCGGCCGCCGCTTCCTGAACCAAGGACCAGGGCCCCCCGAAGCGGCCCGAAGTAGCGTCGCAATGCAGGCAGGCGGCTTCGGCCGCACATCGGAAGGAAGCCGTTTTCATTGGATGAGGTGACGCCCGAGCACACGGGTTTCCCACGGCCCACTCCGCCCGGCGTGCGGCATCACGAAGACGTTGCCTTAGCCCCCGTCGGGGCGCGGGCGAGCGAGTGGCGTGCCGAATGGGGCGCCGCTCGCTCAACCCCGTGCCGGGGGCCGACCTCGCCGGCTGCCGGGGACTGACGAAGAGCGCGGAAGGAGGGGCCCTCCAGGCCCGTTGTATACAAGATGGCCACTCCAAAGCTAGGACCCCGGCGGGCGCACCCCGGCGACGTTGCGACCGACGCTGCCCTGGCAGTGGTGGCGGCCGATCAGCTCGCCTCGCGCCGCATCGCAGCCGCGCTCGGCGGCGGCGGCCTCACCGCGGTCGTTATCAGCACGTCCGTGGAGCAGCTGCTCGAGCATCCGGCCGCCGCGACGGCTGGACGCGGTGGTGCTCGCCTGCGACCCCTCGCGGGCCGACGGGCTGGCCGCCGTGCGCAAGCTCGCCAAGCATCCGGGCAACCCCCAGGTCATCGTCGTCTCCTCCGCTCTGCTCGGCGCCGGGGTGCGCTCGGCGCTCGCCGCCGGCGCCAGCGCCTTCGTGGCCGACGCCCAGCTCGAGCTGACGCTCACCGCCGCCACCCGCTCGGCGCTCGCGGGCCAGGTCTCGCTCCCCCGTGAGCTTCACCGCTGCGCCGTGCGCCCCGCCTTCTCCCACCGCGAGAAGCAGGTGCTCGCGCTCGTGGTCCGCGGTCTCGGCAACAGGCAGATCGCCATGCGCCTGTTCCTCTCCGAGAGCACCGTGAAGAGCCACCTGGCGTCCGCCTTCCAGAAGCTGGGCGTGCGCTCTCGCAAGGAGGCGGCAGCCGTGCTGCTGGATCCCGACGAGGGCCTCGGCTCGACGATCCTCTCGGTGGACCTGGACCAGGCCGGCTAGATGTCGGAAGCACGTCCACAGGAGGCCGTCCTCTCAGCGCCGCCGCTGGCGGTCGTGGACGCCCCGGCCCAGGAGCCGAAGAGCCTGCCGCGCGGACGCACCTGGATCCTGATCGTGGCGGACATGGTCGCGATCGCGGCCGCGCTCGCCATCACCTACGCGGTGGCGGAGGCCGTGGCCTCCCCGTCGATCATCGCCCCCACGTGGCTCATCCTGCTGCTGGCCGTTCTGGTGCTCCCCGTCTGGGTCGCGATCTTCACCGCCTACAACCTCTACGAGCGCCAGAACCGGAGCATCTCGCTGGCCACGTTCGACGAGGTGGGCGAGCTGTTCCACGCGCTGATCGCCGGATCGCTGTTCTTCCTGATCCTCAGCCAGGTGCTCAGGCGCGTCATGGACGCCGAGGTGTTCTTCCCCGTGGAGGCCGCGATGTTCCTGGCCACGGCGCTCCCGCTCGTGCTGCTCACCCGCGGATCCGTCCGCAGCTGGCTCCTCCCGGCGATCATGCAGCCGCGGCGGACGCTGATCGTGGGCACCGGCGACGTGGCGCAGATGGTGGAGCGCAAGATCAGCGCGCACCCGGAGTACCGCCTCGACCTCGTGGGCTTCGTGGACGACCAGCCCCACGGCGAGGGCACCGCGCCGCTGGTCGGGCGCCCCGCCGACCTGTCGCGCCTGGTCGACGAGCTGGAGATCGACTGGGTCATCCTGGCCTTCTCGCGCGCCTCCTACGAGGACACGCTCGAGCTGCTCCGCGGCGCCCGGCGCCCGGACGTGCACCTGTCGATCGTGCCGCGCTTCTTCGAGGTGTTCGCCTCCAACGCCACCATCCAGGAGCTGGAGGGCATGCCGATCGTGAACCTCCCGCCGATGCGCCTGTCGCGCGGCATCCGCCTGACCAAGCGCCTGGTGGACATGACGGTGGCCGGCCTCGGCCTGCTGCTGCTTTCGCCGCTGCTCGCCCTGGTCGCGGTGGCCGTGAAGCTCGACAGCCGCGGGCCCGTGTTCTTCAGGCAGGAGCGCCACGGGCGCGGCGGCAGCATCTTCCGCATCGTCAAGTTCCGCACCATGCGCGTGGGCGCGGAGAGCGAGCGGGTGGCGCTGGCCCCGCTCAACGAGGTCTCCGGCGCACTCTTCAAGATGAAGGACGACCCGCGCGTGACCCGCGTCGGCGGTCTGCTGCGGCGCACCAGCCTCGACGAGCTTCCGCAGCTGTGGAACGTGCTGAAGGGCGAGATGAGCCTCGTGGGTCCGCGCCCGTTCGTGGTCCACGAGTCCTCGCAGATCACCGGCTGGGCCAGCCGCAGGCTCGACATCACGCCCGGCATCACCGGCCTGTGGCAGGTGCTCGGGCGCACCGACATCCCCTTCGACGAGATGGTGAAGCTGGACTACATCTACGTCACGAACTGGTCGCTCTTCTGGGATATGAAGATTCTGTGCCAGACGATTCCGGTGGTTCTGTCGCGACGGGGGGCGTACTAGCCATGAACGTCTTCGTGGTGCCCGCGTACGACGAGGAGGCCAACCTCCCGCGCCTTCTCACCGACCTCGAGGCCCGGCCCAAGCTGTGGTCCGGCGGACGGGTGATCGTGGTGGACGACGGCTCGAGCGACGCCACCGCGGCGGTGGCCGACGCACATCCGGGATCGCTGCCGGTCGAGGTCATCAGCCTCGGAACGAACCAGGGTCCGGGACGGGCCTTCGACCGCGGCTTCAGGCGCGCGCTCGAGGTCGCTCCCGAGGACGGCTTCGTGGTGACGCTGGAGGCCGACACCACCAGCGACCTGGACGCGCTCGGCGGAATGCTCGACCTGGCCCGCGACGGCGCGGACGTGGTGCTCGCCTCCACGCACGCACCGGGCGGCGGGCTCTCGAACGTAGGGCTGATGCGCCGTGTCCTGTCACGGTCCGCGTCGTACGCGATGCGCCGCACGAGCGGTGTGGACGCGCGCACTGTCTCGACCTTCTACCGCGTCTACCGGGCATCGATCCTGCGCCAGGGCTACGCGCGCCACGGCGACACGCTCGTGCGCGAGCCCGGCTTCGCCTGCAAGGCGGAGCTGCTCTTCAAGCTGGCCCGCCTCGGCGCGCGGCTCGAGGAGGTGCCCGTGGTGATCGACTGGTCGCAGCGCGAGGGCGCCAGCAAGATGCGCGTGCTCCCCACGATGGCCGCCTACATGCGGCTGATGACGCGGCAGGCGTTCGCCCGCCGCGAGGGAGGGTCCGCATGAGCGCGCCCACGCAGCTGCGCACATCCGACCACGAGGCACCGAGGGTGGCCGTGATCGGCGCCGGCCTGCTCGGGCTGGCGGCGGCCTACCGGCTTGCTCAGGACGGCGTGTCGGTGACCGTGTACGAGCGCGACGGGCAGCTCGGCGGGTTGGCGGGCACGACGCCGCTCGACGGGATCCCGATCGACCGCTTCTACCACGTGACCCTGCCCACCGACGAGCGCGTGATCGAGATGGCCGAAGAGCTCGGGCTCGCGGACCGCTTCCGCTTCCAGCGCAGCGGCGTGGGCTTCTACCACCAGGGCAAGCTCGCCTCGATGTCCACCCCGCGTGAGCTGCTGAGCTTCCCCGGCCTGACCGCGCTGGACCGCATGCGCCTCGTGGCGTTCATCGCTCGCTGCCAGGTCGGCAGCAGCTACGAGCAGCTCGAGGAGGTCCCGATCGAGGACTGGCTCGTGCGCATCTGCGGACGGCGCACCTGGGAGGTGCTGTGGCGGCCGCTGCTCGACTCGAAGTTCGACGGCCGCTACGACGACATTCCCGCCACCTACCTCTGGTCGCGCTCGCGCCGGATGGGTAGGTCGCGCGACAAGTCCTCTCAGGAGGTCATGGGAACGCTCGACGGCGGCTACCAGACGCTCGTGGACGCTCTCGGCGAGGCCATCGAGGGGCTCGGCGGAAGCGTGCTGCGCAACACGCCCGTCAAGGCGATCGTGTCGAGCTCCGGCCGCGCGGTGGGCACCCTGAGCACGCGCGGGTACGAGCCGCACGACCAGGTGATCTCGACTCTTCTGCCCACGGCCACGGCTCCGCTGCTGGGCCGCGACCTGGCCGCCGCGGTGGGCCCGGACCGCTGCCGCTACCTCGGCATCGTGTGCCTGGTGATGCGCCTGCGGCGCAGCCTCAGCCCCTGGTACACGCTCAACATCACGGACCGGCGCGTGCCACTCACCGCCGTGGTCGAGACCACCAAGGTGGTCGACCCCGAGCGCGTGGGCGGGCACCTCGTGTATGCGCCGAAGTACGTGAACCCCGACAGTGTTGAGCTCGAGCGCTCGAACCGCGAGGTGCGGGACGCCTACATGGGTCACGTGCGCACGATGTTCCCCGGCTTCTCGCCCGACGACGACGTGCTGGCAAGCCAGGTGGCACGCGCGCGGGTTGCCGAGCCGGTGCACACTCTTGGCGGCGAGGGCCGCCTTCCGAACATGTTCCCCGCGCCCGGCCTGGCCATGGCCTCGTCGGCGCACGTCTATCCAGAGATCGTGAACGGTCAGGCGGCCATCGGCGTGGCCGAGCGTCTGGTCGAAGGCATCGTTCCTCGCCTGCGGGCGTCCGAGCGTCAGGAGGCGGCGGCATGAGTTCGCTGCGTGCCTACCCACCGATACCCCGAATCCTCGACGCCTCGCAAAGGAGAGCGCCATGACGACCCCGAGCAAGATAGGAGTGACCGGCGGCGCCGGCTTCATCGGCTCGCACCTCTGCGAACGACTGTTGGCGGAGGGCCGCCAGGTGATTGCGGTGGACGACCTGTCACACGGCACCACGGCCAACATGGCCGGCTTCGTTCAGCACCCGAACTTCCGCTTCCACCAGATGGATTGCCGGAACCCGCGCGAGCTGCGCCGGGTGTTCGCGGGCTGCGACGCCGTTGCCCATCTCGCCGCGGAGAAGATTCCGCGTTACGGCGGGGCGCTTCAGACCTTGGAGTCGAACGTGGCCGGCGCTCACGCCGCCTGCGAGGTGGCGCTGTCGCTGGGCGCTCTCGTGATCATCACGTCGACCTCCGACGTGTACGGGAACGCCACGCCGCCGTTCGCCGAGGACGACCACGTGGTCATCGGCCCCTCGACCACGCGTCGCTGGGCCTATGCGGTGTCGAAGCTGTACGACGAGCACATCGCCCTGGCGATGGCCGAGGAGAAGGGGCTGCGCCCCGTAATCCTGCGGCTGTTCAACGTCTACGGCCCGCGCAACCACCCAACGTGGTGGGGCGGCCCGGTGACCGCGTTCACCGAGGCGCTGCTCGACGGCGAGATCATGGACCTGCACGGGGACGGGCGCCAGGTGCGCACGTTCACCTACGTCAGCGACACGGTCGACGGCTTCGTGAGGGCGCTCGACACACCCGACGCGGTCGGGGAGATCCTGAACATCGGCGGCGACGAGCCGATCACGATGATCCGGCTGGCCACCGCCGTCCAGGAGGGCCTCGGGATAGCCGGGCCGCTGCGGGCGAAGCTGATGCCGTACGAGAAGATCGGCGGCCGCTACCAGGACGTGCGCTGCCGGATCCCGGACACCGAGAAGGCGTCCCGGGTGCTCGGCTTCAACGCGAGCGTGGGTCTGGCCGAGGGCCTGGCGAGCAGCATCGCCTGGCACGTGGAGCGCCGCAGGCTGATGGATCAGGGCCACGCGAGCGGCACGGTCAGCGCCGCCTGAGGCGGCGCTGCGCGCCCCGCTAGCCTGGCGGGGCGTGAGGCCCACCGTAGGCCTGTTCGGCATCAACTCGCACGCCTGCGCCGATGCGGGCGCGGCGGCGCGGGTGGCGCAGCTGGCCGAGGAGCTGGGCTACGACTCGCTGTGGGCCGGCGAGCACGTGGTCGTGCCGAGCCCGCGCGTCGAGCCGTCGCCGATGGAGCCGGACGAGCCGATCCTCGACCCGCTGGTGGCGCTGGCACACCTGGCCGGGCGCACCGAGCGCATCCGCCTGGCCACCGGTCTCGTGATCCTTCCGCAGCGCAATCCGCTCGTGCTGGCCAAGCAGGTGGCGAGCCTGGACGTGCTCACCGGCGGCCGCCTCACGCTGGGCCTCGGGGTGGGCTACCTCGAGCCCGAGCTGCGTGCCCTGGGCGTGCCCATGGCAGGCCGCGGCGCGCGCGCCGACGAGTACCTGGCAGCCATGCGCAGCCTCTGGGAGGACGAGGCGCCCAGCTTCAGCGGGAGCCACGTGCAGTTCGACGGCCTGGATGCCCACCCGCGCCCGCTCCAGAGCCCCCTGCCGGTGGTGATCGGCGGCCACAGCCCCGCCGCTCACCGGCGCGCGGCCCGGCACGGAGACGGCTGGTACGGCTTCCTGGTGGGCCTGAGGGCCATGGCGGAGCAGCGCGAGTCGCTGCGGCGCGCCGTGGAGGAGGCCGGCCGCGAGCGCCCGCTCCACATCGCCGTCAGCCCGGCCCGCCCGCTCGACCAGGCGGTGGTGGATGCCTACGCCGAGCTCGACGTGGAGCGCCTGATCGTGGTGCCGCGGCCGGGCCTCTCGCTGGATGAGCTGCTCGCGTTCGTCGAGCGCAACGCTCCCGCCGCCGTCGGCGCGGCGCCGTCCGCGGGCTAGGCGAGCGCCAGGCGCTCTTCCACGGCGGGCCGCTCGGCCAGCGCCATGGTGAGTGCGTCCGCGGAGCGCTCCGCGGCGTGCCCGTCCCAGAGCGGGATCGCCGAGGGCGTGGGCGGCAGGGTGGAGGGGCGTACGCCGGCGATCAGAGCCGGGTCGTCGCCGAGCAGAACGTTGGTGCCGTGGGTGATGGTCACGGGACGCTCGGTGTTGGCACGGAACGTGTAGCAGGGCACGCCGAGCGCCGAAGCCTCCTCCTGGACCCCGCCCGAGTCGGTCACGATCGCCCCGGCGGCGCCCTGGAGCGACAGGAAGTCGAGGTAGCCGGCCGGGCCGATGCAGCGCACGTTGGCGCGCTCCAGCCGCTCGAGGCCGGAGCCGAGGCGTAGCTGGTCGCGGGTGCGCGGGTGCACCGGGAAGACCACGGGGGCCGACGCTCCCAGCGTCGTGAGTGCCTCCACGATCGCGTTCAGGCGCACGGGCTCGTCCACGTTCGAGGGGCGGTGCAGGGTCACGAGCACGTACTCGTGGTCGTTCAGGTCGAGCTCACGCCAGGCGGCTCGCCGGCGTGCCCGGCCCTCGAGCTTGCGCAGCGAGTCGATCATCGTGTTGCCCACGTAGTGGATCCGCGCGGGATCGATGCCCTCGCGCAGCAGGTTCGGCTCGGCCTCCGGACTGTGGGTGAGGAGCACGTCCGACATGCGGTCGGTGAGCACCCGGTTGATCTCCTCGGGCATGGACCAGTCGTCCGAGCGCAGGCCGGCCTCGAGGTGGGCCACCTGCACGCCCAGCTTCGCGGCGGCCAGGGCACACGCGAGGGTGGAGTTCACGTCGCCGGCCACGACCACCAGGTCCGGCCGGCGCTCCAGCAGGACCTCCTCGAACCCGACCAGGACCTTGGCGGTCTGGTCGCCGTGGTTGCCGGAGCCGACTCCCAGGGACACGTCCGGATCGGGGAAGCCGAGGTCCGCGAGGATGTCGTCCGAGAGGCTGCGGTCGTAGTGCTGGCCGGTGTGCACCACCAGCTGGCGGGTGTGACCGCGCCGGCGCATCGCGTCGATCACGGGCGCCATCTTCACGAAGTTCGGACGGGCGCCCACGACGTACGCCACCAGCGGCACCGAGCTCGGTGCGGACGCGCGCAGCGGAGCCGCGCGTGCGAATCGCGCTCGCGCGCGCGCGCGAAAATCTGTCGTGTTGGCCCCCGGGTCCACCTGCCTCTCCGGCGAGCCTAAGTGCGCCCTCTCGGCCGCGAAAGCGGCGGCCGGCCATTCCCCCCGATCGGCTAGGCCGAGACCTGGCCGATGGGCCGGTCAGGTCAGCGAACGCGGAACGTAAGAGACCTGGCGGCCGAGCGCCTGCCCTTGGCGCTCGTGCCCACCACGACGACCCGGTAGCGGCCTCGGGCGAGCCCGTGCGCGCGGATGCGCGTGGCGCGGCGCTTCTTCACGACGAGCGTGCGCGAGCGCACGAGGTGTCGCTTGCGGGCCTGGCGCAGACGCTGGATCCGGATCGACACGCGGACCTTCGTGTTGACCGCAAGGGTGAGGCGCGCGCTGGCCGGGCAGCTGCGGCGCGGCTGCTTGCAGATCACCCGTGGCCGGAGGCGGGCCAGCCTGAACCGCGGCCTGGGCCGACCGGGGGTGCCGGCGCCGGGCAGCCCGCCGGGGGTGCCGGGCCCGCTCCCGGGAGGCCCGGCCCCGAACTCGTGGGCCCCGGCGTCCGGGCGCGCGTCGCGCGCGAAGCCGTCGCGGTCGAGCGCGGGGTGGTCGTTCGGGTCCGCGGCGTTGATGGCCGGGGCGCCCGCCTTGAGCCGGAAGTTGAAGGCGCCGGGGTCGATCCACCCGAGCGGGGCGATCGCCGCGGCCGACGACACCGCGGGCGAGACGGTCTTGTCCGAGGCCGCGCACTTCTTGCCGACGTTGTGGCTGTAGCGCATGCCGGCCACGCAGTTCCAGCTGCCGAGGTTGCCGACCCAGCGAGAGCCGCCGGTGGCGCCGTGCTCCATGCTGGCGGGGATCTCGAACGTGTTGTTGCGGACGGTCCAGCCGTCGAGGGTGCCGCCGGCGTTGGCGGTGTTGGCCACGTAGAGGCTGTAGTAGTGCCAGGTGCCGTCGTCCTTGTAGGTGTGCCCGAACACGTTGTTCTCGAGCGTCACCTTGCCGTACGCCGGGGGCAGCGGCGACCACCAGCTTCCGTAGGTGAAGAAGATGTCCATCGTCGCGCAGTCGTGGAAGAGGCTGCGGCGGACGGTGATGCCCGGCACCACGATCGCGTACAGGCACTCGTTGTGGACCAGGGGGTCGGTCACCCGCACGTCGTGGAACACCACGTTGTCGAACGTGAAGTTCGTGCCTGACACCAGCGCGCCCTTCTCATCGGTGACGTTGCCGATCCGGCCGTTCTTGAAGCCGGCGTTGTCGCCGCTGTTGTGGAAGGTGAGCGCCTTGGCGAAGGCGCCGTCCACCTCCAGCCCGTCGAACACGACGTTGGACGCCGCGTTGTCCAGCTGGCGCAGCTTCGGCAGGCCCGTGCCCTTGAACACGACGGCCTTGGACCCGGCGGGAACCACCTGCGGCGGATAGGCGCCCGGCGCGACCCGCACCAGATCGCCGCCGGCGCTCTGCGCGTAGGCGTATCCGAAGCTGCCGCAAGGGGAGCCGAGACAGTTGCCCGAGTCGGGTGCGCCGGGCGCGATCTGGCGGGTGGCGGCTCCGGTGGCGGGGGCCAGCACCAGTAGAGCCACGAGCGCCGCGAGCAGCACGGAGCCGCGACGCAGAGCCGCTGTCAGCGAGATGTGGGAGAAGGCCACGGCAGCTGTCTCCTGAACGAGCCGTCGCCAAGGCGGCGGCTCGAGGCGTTGCCGGGCGGGTCGTCCCTGACCCGCGGCAATCAACGCGCCAGGCTACCGAACCTGCTCTGCCCGTGGCCCGCGTGCAGGCGATGTTGCCGGATCAGGACTCGGCGGCAGCGGCAGGGCCGGTGAGGCGCTGGCCCGATCCTCGCCGCCGGAGCACCCCCCGCAGCTCGAGCTTGAGCTCCGGCACCCGCCAGGCGCAGAGGGCCACGTAGACCACCACGGCCACCCCGGTGCAGACCACCAGGCGCACGGCCTCGTGGACTCCCGCGTCCACGAGCGCTACGCGCACGCCCAGCACCACCAGGCACATGCCCGCGGCGGCCTGGAACACCCCGGAGATGCTCCGCAGGAAGATCATCGGCGACACCCCGAGCGCCCGCGCCGCGAGGATGGTCTGCCACGGCTCCACGATCGTCGTGGATACCGCGAACGCGACCGACACGCCCACCACGCCCCAGTTGAGGCCCACCGCGAACGCGGCCAGGTGGCAGGTCACGAGGACGACGGAGAACCGGAAGATCGTGCGAGCGCGGTCGCGTGCCATCAGCACGTCGACGCTGAGGCTCTGAAGCGCCTGAACGATCCCGACCCAGGCGAGGATCTGGATCACCGGGATGGCGGCGTCCCACTGGTGGCCGAGCACCACCGGCACGAAGTCGGGCGCGAGCACCACCAGCGCCGCCAGCGGGGCCACGGAGACGCTCGCCAGGATCCGCACCACCCGGGCCCATGCGACCGCGATCCGCTCGGGCTCGTCCTGGATGCGGCAGAACGCCGGCGACATGACGCGCTGAAGCGGTCCGCCGATCTTGCTCGCGGGCTGGAGGATGGTGTTGAACGCGATCGCGTAGGTGCCGAGCGCGCTCGTGCCCAGGAAGCGTCCGATCAGGAAGCGGTCGCCGTTGGTCTGGAGGTAGTAGAGCATCCGGTGGCCGAGCATGAACACGCTGAAGCCGCCGAGGTCCCGCAGGCTGGCCATGGAGAAGGCCATGCGCGGCCTCCAGCTCGATCGCAGCCAGACCGCGATCGTCGTGACGGTCGCGCCCGCCGCGTACTGGACGATGATCGCCCACGGTCCGCCGCCCATCGCGGCCACCGTCACGCCCGCGGCAGCGCCCGCCAGCGCTCCGATCATGGGCAGGATCTCGACCCGCGCGAAGTCCATGTCGCGCAGCATCAGGGACTGCTGCGGTGCGCCCACCGCGAAGACCACGAAGCCGATCGAGAGCACCTGGAGGAGCGGCTTGGCGTCCGCGTCGCCGTAGAGCGCCGCCAGCGGGCCGGCGAGCGCGAACCCGACGATCGCGAAGAAGACGCCGCTGCCCACCGTGACCCAGAAGGCGGTGTCGCGGTCCACCGCGCTCAGCTCCTTGCGCTGGATCAGGGCAGCGCCCAGGGCCAGGTCGGAGAAGACCATCACGAGGCTCGCGAACACGAGCGCCAGCGCCGCCAGCCCGTACTCCTCGGGCGTGAGAAGACGCGCGATCGCGATCGCCGCGAGCGCACGCGTGAGCTGCAGCCCGACCTGCGATCCGATCACCCAACCGAGACCTCCGACAACCCGCGCGCGGAGGTCCGGAAAGCCCGGGCCAGGTGAAGAGGACATCCCTGCGCACGTTAAGGCCGCCGCTCTGGGAGCGTCCTGAACGGTCGGTTAGGCTCAGCCGGCTCCGGGGCGTCTACGGTGGCGCCATGTGCGGCATCGCAGGAGCGTTCAGGCTCGACGGCGCGAGCGCTCCGGCCCTGCCGGAGCACGTGCTGCGCGCGATGACGGATGTGATCGCCTATCGCGGGCCCGACGACGCCGGCCACGTGTCGGCCGAGGGCTGCTCGCTCGGCGCGCGGCGCCTGTCGATCATCGACGTGGAGGGTGGCCACCAGCCGTTCTCGGACGAGGACGGCCGCGTGTGGGCGGCGCAGAATGGCGAGATTTACAACCACGCCGAGCTGCGCGACGAGCTGCGCGCACGCGGGCACGTCCTGCGCAGCCGCTGCGACACGGAGGTGCTCCCGCACCTCTACCAGGAGCACGGGCCCGACCTGGCCAGCCGCCTCCGCGGCATGTTCGCCGTGGCCGCCTGGGACCGCGTCGAGCGCCGTGGCGTTCTGATCCGTGATCGCATGGGCATCAAGCCCCTCTACTACGCGCCCGTGGGCGACCTCGTGGTGTTCGGCTCGGAGCTCAAGTCCGTGCTTGCGAGCGGCCTCGTGGGCCCGGAGCTCGATCCCGAGGCGATCGCCGCCTACCTGTCGCTGGGCTATGTGCCCGGATCGATGACCCCGCTGCTCGGGGTCCGAAAGCTCGAGCCCGGCGAGCGCCTGGTCGTAGCCGATGGCCGCGCCACGGTCGAGCGCTGGTGGCGTTACCCGGCTCCGGCGCCCGATCCCGTCGACCGCTCCGATGGCGAGTGGGCCGAGATGCTGCTCGAGAAGCTGGACGAGTCGGTCCGCCTGCGCCTCATGAGCGACGTTCCGCTCGGAGCCATGCTCAGCGGCGGACTCGACTCGAGCCTGATCGTGAACCTGATGAACAGGCACATGGCCGAGCCGGTCAAGACGTTCGCCGTCGGCTTCGCCGGCGAGGACTCGGAGCTGGGCGACGCCCGCCGGGTGGCGGAGTGGAACGGCGCCGACCATCACGAGCTCGAGGTGACCACCAGGAGCGACGCCGACGAGCTCGCGCGGCTCGTCTGGCATCTCGACGAGCCGCTGGCCGACCTGTCCTCGCTCGGGTTCCTCCCGCTATGCGAGCTGGCGCGCGAGCACGTGACGGTGGCGCTGACCGGCCAGGGGGCCGACGAGCTGCTCGGCGGCTACCGCAAGCATCGCGTGGCCTCGCTGGCCCAGTCGTGGGAGCGGATGCCCGCTCCGTTGCGCTCGGCCGCGGCAGCGGGGCTGCGACGTGGACCGGGACGCGCGGGACGCTTCGTGGACGTGCTTCAGGCGGGAGACCCCGTCACGCGCCTGCTCGCGTCGAGCGGGCTGGTGCACGCGGACCTGAGCGCCGATCTGTTCGGCGGCGCGCTGGCGGAGCAGTCGGGCGCCGCCGAGGCGCTGCTGGGCCGCCGGCTGGCCGACGCGCCCGGAGCCGCGCCGCTCGAGGCGGCGCTCTACCTGGACGCCCGTCTCGGCCTGGTGGACGACATGCTCACCTACTTCGACCGCGCCTCGATGGCGTGCTCGCTCGAGGTGCGCGTGCCGTTCCTCGACCACGAGCTCGTGGAGCTGTGCGCCCGCATCCCCGCGGGCCACAAGGTGCGGCGGCTGAAGGGCAAGCACGTGCTGCGCCTCGCCGCTCGCGACCACGTGCCCCCGTTCGTGCTCGACAAGCGCAAGCGAGGCTTCTTCAACGAGGCCGTGGGGTCGTGGGTGGCCGCCGGCGACGGGTCTTTGGTGGAGCAGCTGCTGCTCGATCCGAACCCCGCCTACGCCGCGGTGCTCGACCGCGAGGTGGTGGAGAGGGCCGTGATGGAGTGGCGGGGCGGGCGGCGCTCGCACGCCAACCTGCTGCTCGCGCTGATGATGCTCGAGCTCTGGCTTGGCCAGTACCTGCCGCGCGCCATGGCCGGGGACAGGGTGCAGGTGGCCGCATGACTCCGCTCCGGTACGCCGTGGTCACGCCTGCGCGCAACGAGGAGCGCAACCTGCCGCGACTGGCCGCCGCCCTGGCCGCCCAGACCCTCCCGCCGGCCGAGTGGGTGGTGGTGGACGACGGGTCCACCGACGCCACGCCCGCCGTGCTGGCGGACCTGGCCGCCCGTCATGAGTGGCTGAAGCCGCTGGCGCAGCAGACCGGCAACGGGCAGCTGGCCGCGGGACGGCGCGACGCGCGCGACCTGATCGGCTTCCGCAACGGCATCCGCGCGCTGTCCCGGCCCGCCGACGTGGTGATCAAGGTGGACGCCGACATCGACTTCGACCCCGACTTCTGCGAGCGCCTGACGGCTCGCTTCGCCGCCGACGAGCAGCTCGGCATCGCCAGCGGCACCTGTTACGAGCTCGAGCGTGGGAGCTGGGTGCGCCGCGCCAAGACCGACACCACGGTCTGGGGCGCCACACGCGCCTACCGGGCCGAGTGCATCGACGACATGATGGAGCTGGAGCCGTGCATGGGCTGGGACGGCCTCGACGAGATCCGGGTGCAGCTGCGCGGGATGCGCACGCAGACCTGGGTGGACCTGCCCTTCCGCCACCATCGCCCGGAGGGGGGCCGGGAGCTCACCTCGCTCCACCACGGCGAGGCTCTGGGCCGCGCCTCCTGGTACATGGGCTACCGGCCCAGCTACCTCGCCATGCGCGCGCTCTACCGGGCGCGCAGGGAGCCGGCCGCGCTGGCAATGCTCTGGGGCTACGCCGCCGCCGCGGCAAGCCGGGCGCCCCGGTGCCCGGACGAGCGCGTCATACGAGCGCTGCGCGAGCGCCAGCGCCTGGGCACGGCGCTGCGCCGCGGCACCCCGGCCTCCTGAGTCAGGACCGTGCCCGGCGCCGCTCGGCCGTGGTGCCGGAGCGCTCGAAGTCCACGACGTAGAACGAGACCGTGCGGGTGAGCTCGACCAGGTGCGCCAGCTTGCGCGGCGGAGGCTCGTCGAGGCCCAGGATCGAACGGGAGTCCCGGTAGAAGAGGCCGGCCGCCTCCCGGAGCGTCCGGCGCCGCGTGCGCGAGCCGTTTCCGCCCGACGCGATGCGGTTCACGTCGATCAGGCGCTGCGCCTGTGCGCGCGGGCTCTCGAGATGGGAGTGGAACACGGCCGCGGCGGGCTCGTAGACCACCGTGAGCCCAGCGGCCACCACCCGCTCGGCCCACTCGAGGTCCTCGGCGGCGGGGAGGGTGAAGGGCTGATCGAGCCAGACGCTCCGCCGGATGCAGGACGCCGCATTGCTGAACAGGATCTCGCCGCCGCTCTCGCGCGTGAACTCGCGGCGCTCGTCGCCGAACTGCCGGCCCAGGCGGAGCACCTCGCGCCACGGCGCGTCGTCCCAGGGCATCTGCCTGCCCGCCACGCCGGCCACGCGCTGATCCGCGAACGGAGCGGTCATGCCGGCCACCCAGTGCTCGTCCACGGGCACGGCATGGGCCGAGAGCACCAGCACCAGATCGCCGGCGACACGCTCGATGCCCGCGTTCAGCGCCATCGAGTAGTCGAAGTCGTCGGGGCGCACGGAGTGGATCCGGGCGCCGTGCGAGCGCGCGATCTCCACCGTCGCGTCGGTGGACCCGCTGTCCACCACGAGCACGTCGAGATCGAAGTCCGAGCGCTGCCGGCCGAGGGTCTCGAGGCAGGTCCCGATCAGCTCGGCCTCGTTGAGGGTCCGGATGACCACGCCAATCGCCGCCACCTCGCCAGCGTACGCCCGCGGGCAGCGGAGGGGGCAGGACTATACGGCCGCATAGTCCCCCGGCCAGGCCCGCCGCTTAGGTTGGATGCGGTGCGCAATCCGACCACAGCCGACGCCGGGATCGCCGTCGTGGTCCTTACCCACAACCGTGCCGAGCTCCTCAAGAAGTGCGTGGAGAACGTGCTCCTGCGCACCTCGCCGGCCACCCGCGAGATCGTGATCTGGGACAACGGGTCCAGCGACGCGACGCCGGAGTACCTCGCCACGCTCGACGACCCGCGCATCCGGGTGATGCGCAGCGAGACCAACGTCGGCCACAACGGCTACGCGCGTGCGTTCCGCGAGACCAGCTCTCCCTACATGGTCGAGCTGGACGACGACGTGGTAGAGGCGCCCCATGACTGGGACGCGAAGCTGCTCGACGCGTTCGTCCGCCTGCCCGAGATCGGCTTCCTCGCCGCGGACATCGAGAACGACCCTCACGACGAGGCCTCGCACTGGCGCCACCACATCCGCGCCCACGAGTACACGGCCGTCGAGGTGAACGACGTGAGCCTGCTGGTGGGCCCCACGGGCGGCGGCTGCGCGATGACTTCGAGAGAGGCCAACGAGAAGGCCGGCGGCTTCCGCGAGAACGACGACGAGGTGTTCTGGCTCGAGGACGGGGTGTACATCGAGGCGCTCCAGCGGGTCGGGTTCGGCGCCGCCGTGCTCGCCGACCTGGTCGTGCACCACACTGGAGGCTCCTACTACACGACCTCGTCGAAGGAGAAGGAGGAGTTCTGGAGGCGCTACTGGGCGCGCCGGGCTCGCCGCGAGGCCGTCAAGCGCGTGCTCGTGCGGGTGCCGTTCGTGCGCCGGCTCAACGATCGCTTCGGCTGGTTCGTCGCACCCGGATGACGTCATGCGCAGACTTCTCTCCTCGTTCCGCTGGGCCGCCCGGCACTCGGCGCTGGCCGCGGGCCCGGTCAGCCGCGCCTGGCTCTTCCTGACGCTCCTGGCGTTCCCGGCCAAGCGCCGGCTCATGTCCGGCACGGCCGTCCCGGTGAGACTGCGCCTCGAAGGACGCCCACGCGTCTTCTGGTTCTCGGACGAGAGCGAGCTATTCGCGCTCGAGGAGATCTTCGGCGAGGGCGAGTACGCGGCCGCCGCGGGCGGCAGGCCCGCCGTGATCGTGGATCTCGGATCGAACGTGGGCCAGGCGGCCCTCTGGTTCCGGAGCCGGTTCCCCGAGGCGCGGCTGCTCTGCGTCGAGCCGGACCCGCGCACGTTCGCCACGCTGAGGAGGAACGTCGGCAACGACCCGCTGGTGACGCTCCGCCACGCCGCCGTGACCGCCGAGGACGGACCGGTGGTGATCGAGCGGACGCCCCACTCGAGCTGGGGCACGCGCGTGAACGGCTCGTCCGGCCACGGCCTCGAGGTCCCCGGCCTCTCCCTGAGCACTCTCCTGGCGGACGGGCTGATCGACCAGGTCGACGTGCTCAAGGTGGACATCGAGGGGATGGAGCACGCGGCGCTCGCCGCGAGCCCGGCCCTGGCGCGAGCGCGGCTCGTGGTGGGCGAGCTGCACCCGGATCTGCTGCCCATGCCGCTCGAGCGAGCGCTCGAGGACATGCGCCTGAACGGCGGTTTCGCACACGCCGAGCTCCGGGGCGACATCTTCGTCCTGCGCCGCGAGACCTGAACGTAGGGATAGGGACCTTCCGGCAGGTGGGGTAGGGACCGGCTCCCCCCGCGCACCTAGGCTCCGAGCTATGGACCTAGCCCAGCATGCCGCAGTTCTCTGGCGCTTTCGCGCCGTCGTCGCCGGCGGCGTGGTGCTCGGCACCCTGCTCGCCGTCCTGGCGGCCTACCAGCTTCCCTCACTGTCCCCGCGCGGATCGGAGACCTGGACCAGCGAGTCCTCGCTCCTCGTCACGCAGTCGGGCTTTCCCGAGGGCCGTACCCTGGCCGGCGTGCCGGAGACCGGCACCGGTGAGGTGGGCGGCGCCGGAGGCAACGACGGCGGCTCGTTCGCCGATCCCGACCGTCTCTCCGCCCTCGCGAGCCTGTACGCCCAGCTCGCCACCGGCGACCGGGTCCGGCGCCAGCTGCCCGGGAGCCCCAAGCCCGCGCAGATCCAGGCGCTTCCCGTGGAGGGCAACGCCAGCACGCAGCTGCCGGTGATCAAGCTCACCACCACGGCGGGCAGCGGCCCGGCCGCGCGCGAGCTCAACCAGCAGACCGTGAAGGCCCTTCAGACCGTGCTCACCTCCGAGCAGTCGCGGAACGCCATCCCCGCCGAGCAGCGGATCCACATCGACAAGATCAACGCTCCGGCGGCGCCCGTGATGACCTCGGGCCGCTCGCACACCGCTTCGATCCTGGCCTTCCTGCTCTGCGCGCTCGGCGCCGTGGCGCTGGCTCACCTGCTGGCGGCGCTGCGCGACGGACGCGAGGACACTCAGGCGCTCGACGGAGTGGTGGTGCCCTGGACCGTGGCCGAGAACGGCGCGCGGGTCGACCAGGACCCTGTGGAGGCACAGGAGCCGATGGCCGCCCACGCGCCCGAGCCGGCACGCAGCAGCTGGCTCTCCAGTAGGTACAGGGCGCGGTGACCACTCGGGCAGCCGTCCTCCCCGGTGCGGGGCGGGCGGGCACTGCGCGAGGAGCTGGAAGGTCGGAGCGGGGCCTCTGGATCGCCGTGGGCATCGGCGTGCTCGTGGTTCTGGCCGCCGCCGTCCTGCGCGTTCAGGCCAACCCGATCCTGGCGGCCGTGGTGCTGCCGCTGGCGCTGGTGGCCTACCAGCGCACGCTGCTGGCCTGGCAGACGCTGCTCGGCCTGATCCTTCTCGTCATCCTCTTCATCCCGATCCGCCGCTACACAGTGGGCGGCGGGCTTCCGGTCGAGCTCGAGCCCTACCGGCTGCTGCTCGGCGTGGTGCTGATCTGCTGGCTGTTCGCGGTGTGCGCCGACCCCGCCGTGCGCTGGCGCCGGTCCGGCCTGGAAGCGCCGATCCTCGTGGTGCTCGCGGCGATCCTCGGCTCGCTCGCCTTCAACGTCTCGCGCGTGAACGGGGTGGGCGAGATCGTGGTCAAGCAGGTCACCTTCTTCCTCACCTTCTTCCTGATCGTGTACTTCGTGGCCAGCATCGTGGCCCGCGGCCCGAAGCTCGACCGGATGCTGCAGCTGCTCGCCGGCGGCGGCACTCTGCTGGCTGCGCTGTCGCTGATCGAGTGGCGCACCGGCACGAACTTCTTCAACGGGCTGGACAGCGTCATCCCGTTCCTCAACTACGTGGACTTCGGCTCCCACATCGCGCGTGGCACGGGCTTCCGCGCGCTCGGCTCCGCCCAGCACCCGATCGCCCTCGGGGCGGCGCTGGTCATGCTGATCCCGCTCACGGTCTACCTCTACCAGCGCTACCAGCGCATCGGCTGGCTCGCCTGCGGCGGGGTGATCACGCTCGGCGCGTTCGCCTCGGGGTCGCGCACGGCCGCGATCATGCTGGTGGTCCTGCTGGTCACCTATGTCTGGATCAAGCGCCAGGAGACCATGCGCCTGCTCCCGATGCTCATCCCGCTGGTGATCGTGATCCAGGTGGTGATGCCGGGCACGCTCGGCACCTTCCGGGCGATCCTCCAACCGAGCTACCTGATCCAGGAGCAGTCCCAGGAGGCCGGCGCCGGCAGCGGCCGGATCGCGGACCTCGGACCCAGCCTGAGCGAGTGGTCGCGCGAGCCCTTCCTGGGGCAGGGCTTCGGAACCCGGGTGGTCACCACTGAGCTCGGTCCGGGCGACGTGGGCTCCGGCGGCGAGGTGGTGGCCTCGGACGTGCAGATCCTCGACAACCAGTGGCTCACCACGCTGCTCGAGATCGGCGCCGTGGGCGTGCTCGGGCTGCTGTGGCTCTTCTGCCGCGCCATCCGCCGCCTCGCGCAGAAGGCCCGCTCCGACCTGGGCCCGGAGGGCTGGCTGGCCACCGCCCTGGCGGCGGCGCTGGCGTCGTACGCCGTCGGGATGCTCACCTTCGACGCCTTCGCCTTCATCCAGGTCACGTTCCTGGCCTTCGTGATGCTCGGCTTCAGCGTGGTCGTAGCGAGGGATACGCAGGAGTGATCGGGCCGGCTCGGATCAGGCGCGTCGGGGTGGCATTCCCGGGTGATCCGAGCCAGCCGGCCACGTGGTCGGGCACGCCCTCGGGCGTCATGCGCGGGTTGCGCGGGGCCGGAGTCGAGCCCGTGCCGATCCGCGTGGAGCCGTCGATGGCCCTGCGCACGGTCGCCTTCAACGCCCTCGCCGCCGCCTACGTGCGCCCGCGCGGGGGCATCAGGTCCACCGTCCAGAAGAGCCGCGCCGCCGCCTGGGCCTCGCCTGCGCTGGCCGCCGTGAACTCGTGGGCCGCGCCCAAGCGGCTGCGGCAGGCCGGCAGGCTCGACGCGATCGTGCAGATCGGCACCGGCTACACGCTCGCCACCGACGTGCCGATCGCGACGTTCGAGGACATGACCGTCGCCCAGACCAAGGGGCACGCGTACCTCGGCTGGGAGGACCTCTCCGATACCGCGTTCGCGTCGCGCATGGCGCGCCAGCGGCGCGCGTACGAGCAGGCCGTGGCGTGCTGCCTCACGACCCCGTGGGCC
This sequence comes from uncultured Thermoleophilaceae bacterium, assembly GCA_963764665.1. Lineage (GTDB taxonomy): Bacteria > Actinomycetota > Thermoleophilia > Solirubrobacterales > Thermoleophilaceae > JACVRW01. The sequence continues at coordinate 40,527 of CAVXTL010000013.1, forward strand.
GCGGAGTCCGTGATCCGCGACTACGGGATCGCGCCCTCCAAGGTGCACGTGGTCGGGATCGGGTGCAATCACGCCGCGGCCGGCGAGCGCGACTGGACGCGCCCGCGCTTCCTCTTCGTGGGCATGGACTGGGCCCGCAAGAACGGCGCCGGCGTGCTCAGGGCCTTCGGGCGGCTGCGCGAGGAGGTCCCGGCCGTGCTGCTGGACGTGGTGGGCCGCCATCCGCGGCTCGAGCAGCCCGGTGTGACGGGCCACGGCGTGCTCCACCTGAATGTGGCGGAGGAGCGCGATCGCCTCGACCGCCTCTTCGGGGCGGCCACCTGCTTCGTAATGCCCTCGCACTCCGAGGCCAGCGCCATCACGTACGTGGAGGCGGTGGCCGCGGGAGTGCCGAGCATCGGCACCACCTCGGGCGGGTCCGGCTACCTGATCGGCCCGGGGGGCCTCGTGGTGGACCCGCGCGACGACGACTCGCTGCTCGTGGCCATGCGCCGGCTGAGCGACCCCGCCACGGCGGCCCGGCTCGGAGCGGCCGCCAAGCGCCGCGCCGAGGAGTTCACCTGGACGGCAGTGGCGCAGCGGCTGTTGCGCGCCCTGGACAGCTAGCCGCTGCCCGCCGCGGGTGCCCCGCGGAGGACGGCGCGAAGCGCCGCCAGGTGACCGCGGCGCGAGGCGGGGTGGGGGAGGGCCGCCGCTGCGTGCGTGGCCTCCCCGAGAGCCACGCCGAGCGCCTGTACGCGCGCCCTGGCCGGGGTCATGTGCTTGCGCGCATAGATCACGCGGGCGCGGGCGGCGATCGCCTGGGTGTGGCCGGCGCCGGACGAGGCGCCGCCCACGTGGCGCACCACCGCGGCGGGCTCGAAGCGCACGGCATGCCCGGCGTCCCAGAGGCGGCGGCAGAGGTCCGTGTCCTCGCAGTAGAGGAAGAAGCGCTCGTCGAAGCCCCCGATCGCCTCGAACGCGTGGCGGCGGACGAGCATGCAGGCGCCCGAGACCCACTCCGCGGTGCCGGGGCGCTCGTAGTCGCCGGGGTCTCGAACGAGCTCGTCGGTCCAGTGCGCGCGGGGCCATACGCGGTGGAGGAAGAGGGCCTGCGCGAAGGTCGAGCGCTGGCGCGGGAAGCGACGCAGGCTCCACGCCAGCTCGCCGTCGTCGTCGAGGATCCGCGGCCCCACCAGCGCGGCCCCGGGATCCGCGTCGAGCGCCGCCCGCAGGGCCGCGAGCGCGGCGGTGTCGATGCGGGCATCGGGATTGACGAAGAGCAGGAACGGGGCCTCGCCGCGCGCGGCTCCGAGGTTGCAGCCGTAGGAGAACCCGCCGTTGCGAGGCGAGCGCACGAGGTCCACGTCGAGACCCGCGATCGACGCCGCCGTGTCGTCCGGCGAGGCGTTGTCCACGACCGTCACGCGCACGTCCGGCAGGGCGGCCAGCGGCTCCACGCATCCGCGCAGCGTCGCGGCGCTTCGGTAGGCCACGATGACCGCGTCAAGGGTGGCCGCCACGCCTCGAAACTAGACCACGCTCCGGACTCCCAGGCTAGCCTTCCGGGGGGTTGCAGCCCGGCCTCCCACCGCGAAGATCGGGTATATGCGCAAGCGTGCGTTGACGCTCCTCGTCGCGACGGCGCTGGCCGCTGCCGCGCTGCTGTCGATGGCGGACACGCTCGGCGACCCCGTGACCTGGACCCCCGACGGGCTCTTCTACCAGGCGCGCTCGCTGGAGCTGCGCGGCGAGGATCGGGACACCGCGCTCGAGCGCACCTTCGAGGCGCCGCTGGGCGCGGAGCTCCGCAGCCGTGACCCGCAGCGGTCCGGCGACCCCGAGTGGGTGCGCTACAACGCTCAGTTCTACGCCCGCAGGATCGCTCTACCGGCGGCCGCGGCCGCCCTGGACCCGGTGTCGGGCGATCGCGCGCTGCTCAACCTCACCGTCGCCGGCTACGTGGCGGCCGTGCTCGCGATCTTCGCCCTGCTGCTGATCCGCTTCCGGCTGCCGATCGCCGCCGCGGTCGCCTTCGCCACGGTCCTCCTGCCGGCGCTCGCGGACCATTCGAGCTATCCCCTCACCGACAGCTGGGGGCTCGCGCTCGAGACGCTCGCCCTGGCGTCGGGCATCCTCGCGCTGCAGCGCGGACCCCGCTGGCTGATCCCCTGGGTGGTGTCGATCCTCGTTCTTTCGATGACCCGCGACAGCGCCTTCATCCTGATCGCCGCGGCGGCATGGCTAACCCTCACGTTGAGGTCGAGAATAGCCTGGCAGCTGCTCGGTAGCGCGGTGGCCGCGACGCTCCCCGTGACGCTCCTGTTCGCGATGCCGATCCGCGACCTGATGGCGATGATGCTGAACAACTTCCAGCCGGCCGCCGACCCCTCGTGGGGCTTCGTGGCCGAGCGCTATCCGGGCGCCTTCGTGGACCTGCTCCAGGCGGACGGAGGCTTCGTCCGCGACGGGGCCTGGTATTCCGCCACATACCTGATCGGGGGCCTGGCTCTGCTGTTCCTGCTTGGTCGTGGCGGGCCCGTGAACAGCTTCCTCAAGGCCGCTGCGGTGGCGGGCGCGCTGTCGGTGCTGGTGATCCCCATCTTCAGCGCCTTCAGGCTCGAGCTCGTGTGCGTGCCGATGGCCGCCTTCGGCCTCGGCCTGGCGGCCGAGCGACGTCCCGACGACCGTTCGGGTGCTCGACGACGTCGTCGCCCGCAGCATCGCCAGCCCGCCCAACTGGTAGCCGGAAACCCCCGTATCTGCCCCGGTCGGCTGCTCTCGACCGGCCGTCCGCGGAGACCCGCCGTAGGCCGTGATATGTCCGAGTTGTACGCGGTCCGACGCACGCGGCTGCGCGACCGCTGCGCCGCGACCGGAAGTGCCGCCGCCCTGATCTCGCGCCCCGCCAACGTCCGCTACCTCGCCGGCTGCGCGCCGCCCGGCGCGGCGCTGCTCCTGGGCCCCCAGGAGGACCTCCTGCTCTGCGGAACACCGCTGAGCGGTGACCCCTCCGAAGGCCGGCCCGCCGAGGACGTGCGGGTGAGCGTGCTGCCCACGCGCGGTGGGATCCCGTCGTCGCCTGCGCCGATCACCGCCAAGGCCGGTGCGGACACCCTGGCGGTGGAGGAGCACCATCTCACCGTCACCCGCCACCGGGCGCTCTCCCAGGTCGCCCCGCGGATCCGGCCCTCGCGGACCTGGCCTGCGCGGTCGAGGCGCAGCGGCTGGTGAAGGACGACGAGGAGATCGCCTGTCTGCGGATCGCCGCCGAGATCACCGACCAGGCCCTCGGCGAACTCCTCGAATCGATCCTCGTCGGCAGGACCGAGCGGCACCTCGCCCTGGAGCTGGAGCGCCGGCTGGTGGACCACGGCGCGGACGGCCCGGCCTTCCCCACCTCGGTCGCCACCGGGCCGAACTCGGGACGTCCCGGGCACCTGCCCACCGACCGCAGGGTCGAGGAGGGCGACTTCCTCACCGTCCGCCTGGGCGCCAACTACCGCGGCTACCGCTGCGAGATCGGCCGCACCTTCGTCATCGGCACGACGCCGGCCGACTGGCAGATCGAGCTGTACGACCTCGTCTTCGCCGCCCAGCGGGCCGGCCGGGAGGCCCTCGCGCCCGGTGTGGCGTGCCGCGACGTGGACCGGGCGGCCCGCCATGTGCTGGACGCGGCGGGGTACGGGAGGGCGTCGCGGCCGTGGACCGGGCACGGTGTGGGGCTCGAAATCGACGAGGACCCTCAGTTGTCACCCGCGGCCATGGGTAAACTGGACGCTTGCGTGCCGGTCACCGTCGAACCGGGGGTCCACCTCCCGGGCCGGGGCGGTGTCCGGATCGATGACACACTCGTCGTCCGCCCCGAGGCGGACGGCGGACCCGAGCTACTCACCATTACGACCAAGGAGCTGCTCGCGCTGTGAGCCTCGCGGTTCGCGCGCGCGCTTCTTGGTCTCCACCAGCTGCAGTCCAGGAGATTCCGCAACCGTGGCTTCCACGAACGACCTCAAGAACGGCCTGGTGCTCAAGCTCGACGGGGGCCAGCTCTGGTCCGTCGTCGAGTTCCAGCACGTCAAGCCCGGCAAGGGCCCGGCCTTCGTGCGCACCAAGCTCAAGAACGTGCTCTCCGGCAAGGTCGTCGACAAGACCTTCAACGCCGGCGTGAAGGTCGAGACGGCCACCGTCGACAAGCGCGGGATGCAGTTCTCGTACATGGACGGCGAGTACTTCGTCTTCATGGACATGGACACCTACGACCAGCTGATGGTCGACCGCAAGGCCGTCGGCGACGCCGCGAACTTCCTGCTCGAGGGCTTCGAGGCCGTCGTGGCGCAGCACGAGGGCGAGGTGCTCTACGTCGAGCTGCCCGCCGCCGTCGAGCTGGTCATCGAGCACACCGAGCCCGGGCGTGCAGGGCGACCGCTCCACCGGTGGCTCCAAGCCCGCCACGCTGGAGACCGGCTACGAGATCGGGGTCCCGCTCTTCATCACCACCGGCGAGAAGATCAAGGTCGACACCCGCTCGGGCGACTACCTCGGCCGGGTGAACAGCTAACCGTGGCTGCCCGGAACAAGGCCCGCAAGCGCGCCTTCCAGATCCTCTTCGAGGCCGACCAGCGCGGTGCGTCCGTGCAGACCGTCCTCGCGGACTGGATCCGGCACGCCCGGACCGACGACCGGCAGCCGCCGGTCAACGAGTACACCATGGAGCTGGTCGAGGGGTACGCGGAGCACGCGGACCGCATCGACGAGCTGATCTCCACCTACGCGGTGGACTGGGACGCTCGACCGGATGCCGGTCGTCGACCGCAGCATCCTGCGGCTCGGCGCCTACGAGCTGATCTGGGTGGACGACACCCCGGACGCCGTGGTGATCGACGAGGCGGTCCAGCTCGCCAAGGAGTTCTCCACGGACGACTCCCCGGCCTTCGTCAACGGCCTGCTGGGCCGGTTCAAGGACCTGAAGCCGAGCCTGCGGCGCGAGCGCAGTAGGCGGCGGCGAGAGCCGTGAACGGGCCCGGAGCGATGCAGCGAGCTCCGGGCCCTTCGCGTGCCCGCAGAACGGCCGCCGGCGGCCTCCGGGACCCGCGTGCGCCTCAGCACGCCCGGGCCGGCGGGCACAGGAACCTCCGCCCCGGTAGCCCGGGGCGGCGGTACGTTTCTGCTGGTGACGGCGGGGTCAGCCCTCGTCGTGCGCCACGGCGCGACGCGCGTCGGCGTCCAGCACGCCCCAGCTGATCAGCTGCTCGGTCAGCACGGAGGGCGACTGGTCGTAGATCACGGCGAGGGTGCGCAGGTCGTCCTGGCGGATCGAGAGCACCTTGCCGTTGTAGTCACCGCGCTGGCTCTGGATCGTCGCCGCGTAACGCTGCAGCGGTCCGGCCTTCTCCGGCGGGACATGGGCGAGGCGCTCCAGGTCGAGCACCAGCTTCGGCGGCGGCTCGGCGGCTCCGCCGGGCGTCGTACCCGGCAGCAGCTCCTGCACCGGGACGCCGTAGAAGTCGGCCAGCTCGGCAAGGCGCTGCACGGTCACGGCGCGGTCGCCGCGCTCGTAGGAACCGACCACGACGGCCTTCCAGCGGCCCTGGGACTTCTCCTCGACGCCGTGGAGGGAGAGGCCCTGCTGGGTGCGGATGGCGCGGAGCTTGGCCCCGAGCTGTTTGGCGTATTCGCTGGACATAAGGCTCCCCGGACGGCTGATCGACATGCGGCTCCGCCGCGTGGCTGGTAACTCACTGTGAGGTTACGCAGCGTAATTTGGCTGCGTCAAGCCGAATGGGCCGGACCGCGACCGTCAGGGGGCGCGGCCGGGTCCTCGGAGCGGCCCCTGGTAGTCTGGGATGCGTAATTTCGACGTCCTTTAAGGTCCGTCCCGTGAGGCGGAGAAGGAGGTCCGTTTCATATGGACGCAAGCAGTTCCGACACCGGCTCAGATCCCCGCACGCCCGGTTCTCGAAGGCCCGGACATCGCGCGGGTGCTGACCCGCATCGCCCACGAGATCGTCGAACGCGCCAAGGGCGCGGACGACGTGGTGCTGCTGGGCATCCCGACCCGCGGCGTCTTCCTCGCCCGGCGGCTGGCCGCCAAGCTCGAGGAGATCACCGGCCGGACGATCCCGGTCGGCTCGCTCGACATCACGATGTACCGCGACGACCTGCGCCTGGGCCCGGCCCGCGCGCTCGCCCGCACCGAGATCCCCGGCCGACGGCATCGAGGGCAGCCTCGTCGTCCTCGTCGACGACGTGCTCTTCTCCGGCCGCACGATCCGCGCCGCGCTCGACGCGCTCGGCGACATCGGCCGGCCGCGCGCCGTGCAGCTCGCGGTCCTCGTCGACCGCGGCCACCGCGAGCTGCCCGATCCGCGCCGACTACGTGGGCAAGAACCTCCCCACGTCGCTGCGGGAGACGGTCAAGGTCCAGCTCGCCGAGGAGGACGGCCGCGACGCCGTGCTGCTCGGCGTGAAGCAGCACCGTCCCGGCGAGGCGGACGGGTCGCGGAAGCCGAGCGGACCGCCCCGGCAGGCGAGCGACAGCGCACCGCGACGACCCGGTGACCGGCCGCGCCCGCCTGCTCACGGACATTCCCGCACACTCCCTCACTCACGGAGACCGGATGAAGCGTCACCTCATCTCGGCCGCCGACCTCACCCGCGACGACGCCGTCCTGATCCTCGACACCGCCGAGGAGATGGCCCGGGTCGCGGACCGGCCGATCAAGAAGCTCCCCACCCTGCGCGGCCGCACCGTCGTCAACCTCTTCTTCGAGGACTCGACCCGGACCCGGATCTCGTTCGAGGCCGCCGCCAAGCGGCTCTCCGCCGACGTCATCAACTTCTCCGCCAAGGGCTCCTCGGTCTCCAAGGGCGAGTCGCTCAAGGACACCGCCCTGACCCTGGAGGCGATGGGCGCGGACGCCGTCGTCATCCGGCACGGCGCCTCCGGCGCCCCGCACCGCCTGGCGACCTCCGGCTGGATCGGCGGCTCCGTCGTCAACGCCGGTGACGGCACCCACGAGCACCCCACCCAGGCACTGCTGGACGCCTTCACGATGCGCCGCCGCCTGGTCGGCGCCGACGCCGGGCTCGGCCAGGACCTCGCCGGCCGCCGCATCACCATCGTCGGCGACATCCTGCACAGCCGGGTGGCCCGCTCCAACGTGCACCTGCTGACCACGCTCGGCGCCGAGGTCACCCTGGTCGCCCCGCCGACCCTGGTGCCCGATAGGCGTCGGAGCAGTGGCCCTGCGAGGTCTCGTACGACCTCGACGCCGTGGTCGCCGAAGTCCGACGCGGTGATGATGCTGCGCGTCCAGCGCGAGCGGATGAACGCCGCCTTCTTCCCGACCGAGCGCGAGTACGCGCGGCGCTACGGCCTGGACGGCGACCGGATGGCTCGGATGCCCGAGCACGCGATCGTGATGCACCCCGGGCCGATGAACCGCGGCATGGAGATCACCGCCGAGGTCGCCGACTCGCCGCGCTGCACCGCCGTCGAACAGGTCACCAACGGCGTCTGCATCCGGATGGCCGTCCTGTATCTGCTGCTGGGCGGCAACGAGCCCGCCCTCACCGCCGGCACCGGCACCAGCACGCGCACCGAGGAGAGCAAGTAACCATGAGCAAGATCCTTATTCGCGGTGCGAAGGTCCTCGGCGGCGAGCCGCAGGACGTGCTGATCGACGGCGAGACCATCGCCGAGGTCGGCACCGGGCTGAGCGCCGAGGGCGCCACGGTGATCGAGGCGGACGGCCAGATCCTGCTGCCGGGCCTCGTCGACCTGCACACCCACCTGCGCGAGCCCGGCCGCGAGGACTCCGAGACCGTGCTGACCGGCACCAGGGCCGCCGCCGTCGGCGGCTTCACCGCCGTCCACGCCATGGCCAACACCTTCCCCGTCGCCGACACCGCCGGCGTCGTCGAGCAGGTCTGGCGGCTGGGCAAGGAGTCCGGCTACTGCGACGTCCAGCCCGATCGGCGCGGTCACCGTCGGCCTGGAGGGCAAGAAGCTCGCCGAGCTCGGCGCCATGCACGACTCCGCGGCCGGGGTGCGGGTCTTCTCCGACGACGGCAAGTGCGTGGACGACGCGGTGATCATGCGCCGCGCCCTGGAGTACGTGAAGGCCTTCGACGGCGTCGTCGCCCAGCACGCCCAGGAGCCCCGCCTCACCGAGGGCGCCCAGATGAACGAGGGCGTCGTCTCCGCCGAGCTCGGCCTCGGCGGCTGGCCCGCCGTCGCCGAGGAGTCGATCATCGCCCGCGACGTGCTGCTCGCCGCGCACGTCGGCTCCCGGGTGCACATCTGCCACCTGTCGACCGCCGGCTCGGTCGAGATCGTCCGCTGGGCCAAGTCCAAGGGCTGGAACGTCACCGCCGAGGTCACCCCGCACCACCTGCTCCTCACCGACGAGCTCGTACGGACCTACAACCCGGTCTACAAGGTGAACCCGCCGCTGCGCACCGAGGCCGACGTCCTGGCGCTGCGCGAGGCGCTCGCCGACGGCACCATCGACTGTGTGGCCACCGACCACGCGCCGCACCCGCACGAGGACAAGGACTGCGAGTGGGGCGCCGCCGCCATGGGCATGGTCGGCCTGGAGACCGCGCTCTCCGTCGTCCAGCAGACGATGGTGGACACCGGTCTGCTGGACTGGGCGGGCGTCGCCGACCGGATGTCCTTCCGCCCCGCGGCCATCGGCCGCCTCGAAGGCCACGGCCGGCCCGTCTCGGCGGGTGAGCCCGCCAACCTCACCCTGCGTCGATTCCGCATACCGTGGAGCGGTGGACCCCGCGGGCTTCGCCTCCCGCAGCCGCAACACCCCCTACGAGGGCCGTGAGCTGCCGGGCCGCGTCACCCACACCTTCCTGCGGGGCCGGGCAACGGTCGTCGACGGGAAGCTGGCGTGACACCTCCATCTGATCCACCTGGCCGCCGCGCAGAAGTCCGCGGAGGTCACCGACTGGGCCGCCCGCATCGGCTGGGTCCTCGGCCTGCTGGTCTTCATCGCCTTCGTCTACTGGCTGATGCGCCAGGGCTGGAAGTGGCGCGGGACGCTCCAGGGCGATCTGCCCGAGCTGCCCGCCGCACCCCCGAGCGCCGGCGAGCAGCGGCTGACGCTGCACGGCCGCTACCACGGCTCCACCACCGCCGGGCAGTGGCTCGACCGGATCGTGGCGCACGGCCTGGGCACCCGCAGCCGGGTCGAGCTGACCCTGACCGACCAGGGCCTGGACGTCGTACGACCGGGCGCCGCAGGACTTCTTCGTGCCGGCCGCCGCGCTGCGCGGCGCCCGGCTCGACAAGGGCATCGCCGGCAAGGTCCTGCCCGAGGGCGGCCTGCTGGTCATCACCTGGGGGCACGGCGACAAGGCTGATCGACTCCGGTTTCCGCTCCGACCGCGCGGCCGAGCACCAGGCCTGGGTCGACGGCCCTCACCACACAGAGCACCACCGACCACCACCGAACGGAAGGCGCACGATGACGACCTCCACCGGGGAGCCGCGAAGGTTCCCGCCGTACTCGTCCTGGAGGACGGCCGCACCTTCCGCGGCCGCGCCTACGGGGCCGTGGGGGAGACCTTCGGCGAGGCGGTGTTCTCCACCGGCATGACCGGTTACCAGGAGACGCTGACCGACCCCTCGTACCACCGCCAGGTCGTCGTCATGACCGCCCCGCACATCGGCAACACCGGCGTGAACGACGAGGACCCCGAGTCCGGCAGGATCTGGGTCTCCGGCTACGTCGTGCGCGACCCCGCCCGTATCCCCTCCAACTGGCGCTCCGGTCCGCTCGCTGGACGAGGAGCTCGTCACCCAGGGCGTCGTCGGCATCAGCGGCATCGACACCCGCGCGCTGACCCGCCACCTCCGCGAGCGCGGCGCGATGCGGGTCGGCATCTTCTCCGGCGACGCGCTGCCCGACGACGGGCGCGATGCTGGCCAAGGTGCGCCAGGCCCCCGAGATGAGGGCGCCGACCTCTCCGCCGAGGTCGCCACCAAGGAGGCGTACGTCGTCCCGGCGATCGGCACGAAGAAGTTCACCGTCGCCGCGATCGACCTCGGCATCAAGGGCATGACCCCGCACCGCATGGCCGAGCGCGGCATCGAGGTGCACGTCCTGCCCGCCACCGCCACCGTCGAGGACGTCTACGCGGTCGAGCCCGACGGCGTGTTCTTCTCCAACGGCCCCGGCGACCCGGCCACCGCCGACCACCCGGTCGTCCGTCATGCAGGGCGTGCTGGAGCGCAGGACCCCGCTGTTCGGCATCTGCTTCGGCAACCAGATCCTGGGCCGCGCGCTCGGCTTCGGCACCTACAAGCTCAAGTACGGCCACCGGGGCATCAACCAGCCGGTGCAGGACCGTACGACCGGCAAGGTCGAGGTCACCGCGCACAACCACGGCTTCGCCGTCGACGCCCCGCTCGACAAGGTCTCCGACACGCCCTTCGGCCGCGCCGAGGTCTCCCACGTCTGTCTCAACGACAACGTCGTGGAGGGCCTCCAGCTCCTCGACCAGCCGGCCTTCAGCGTCCAGTACCACCCCGAAGCGGCAGCGGGCCCGCACGACGCGGCGTACCTGTTCGACCGCTTCGTCTCCCTGATGGAGGGCCAGCGTGCCTAAGCGCACCGATATCCAGTCCGTCCTGGTCATCGGCTCCGGCCCGATCGTCATCGGCCAGGCCGCCGAGTTCGACTACTCCGGAACCCAGGCCTGCCGGGTCCTGAAGTCCGAGGGCCTGCGGGTCATCCTGGTCAACTCCAACCCGGCGACGATCATGACCGACCCGGAGATCGCCGACGCCACCTACGTCGAGCCGATCACCCCCGAGTTCGTCGAGAAGATCATCGCCAAGGAGC
>CAVXTL010000014.1:0-16266 GCA_963764665.1 uncultured Thermoleophilaceae bacterium
GTGTGCATCCACTCGCGGCCGCGATCTCACGAATCTGCTCCGCCCCGCGCTTCGAGTAGAAGAGGCATTCGTTCAGGCTCGTGCGCCCGCGCGCGAAGCCCACGAGGTTCTTGGCGATCTGCAGGGGGCCGGCAAGCGGGACCCTGTGCACGCGGATCCCCTGCTCCGGAGGCAGGCCCTCGGGCGTCCTACGGGCCACCACGGCCACTTCCAGCGGGTAACCGAGCGCCTGGAGCGAGCGGATGATCGTCGCGATGACGGCCTTGCGGCCGGTGCGCGGCCCGCCCGGATCGCGGCTCGCGACTATCAGTACCCGATGGTTGGCTTCCTGATGGACGTGGCCCACAAGTTCGAGCATGCTGACAGAATGGAGCAGGGCTCCGCCCCGGTCGGGGAGGTCCCGCGGACCCGCTGGAGCGCGATATCAGAGACACGTCGACACTCGGCGACTACGCACAGATACTGCGTCGTCGCAAATGGATCGTCCTCCAGGCGGCGGTCTTGGTTCCGCTCGCCGTTCTCGCCATCACGCTCACGCAGAGCGAGCTCTACCAGGGCGAGGCGCAGGTCCTGCTGAACACCGAGGACGCGACCGCGCAGGTGCTCGGATCCGTGTCCGGCAGGCGCAGCGCCGACGAGCTCGACCGCGACGCCTCGACCCAGGCGGAGCTGGCGCGGACCCCTGAGCTCGCCGCCCGCGTCCTCCGCGAGGTGGGCGCCGACGGGCAGACCCCGGAGGAGCTGGTGGACAGGACCGAGGTGGAGGCGCGCTCGGGTTCCGACATCCTGACCTTCAAGGTCGACGACCCGTCTCCGGCTCGGGCTCGCGAGCTGGCCGACACCTACGCATCGGAGTACGTGAGCTACCGCGCCCGCCTGGGAGCGGCATCAATCGCCGAGGCGCGGAACGACGTGCAGCGCCGCTTGGACAACCTGGGCCCGGGCACGGGCGGGCAGCTGGCCGAGCAGCTTCGCGGCACGCTTCGCCGGCTCGAGACCGTGGCCGCGCTCCAGGGCGCCGGCGTGACGCGCGTCCGCAGAGCGGACGAAGCCGAGAAGGTGCAGCCGCGACCCGTCCGCAACACGGCAATCGGGCTCCTGCTCGGCCTGGTGCTCGGGATCGCCCTCGCATTCGCGAGGGACCTCTTCGACCGGCGCGTCCGCTCGGCTGACGAAGCGGCAGAGCTCGTTGGGCTTCCCCTCCTGGCGCGGCTGCCGGGGCGGACGATGAAGCGCCGCGGATCCACCCGGCTCCCGCTCGTGCACGAGCCGGACAGCCCGGAGGCGGACGGCTATCGCACGCTCATGTACCGCCTCCAGATGGCCAACTCGGAGCGTCGCGCGCAGGTGATCCTGGTCACCAGCGCGGTGGAGGGGGAGGGCAAGACCACCACCTCGGCCAATCTCGCGCTCGCGCTGGCACGCGCGGGCCACCACACAGCCCTGGTCGAGCTCGACCTCTGGCGGCCCGCGCTCCACCGTGTATTCGGGTTCACCTCCCGACTGGGGCTCACCGACGTGCTGCTCGGCCGCGCCGGCGTGGACGCGGCGCTGGTGCGCGCCGACTCCGGGCCGATCGTCGGACGGGCCGCCAACGGCGGCGACCCGGGAGTGGGCAGCCTCGCCGTGCTCCCCGCAGGGCACAGCCCGTCGCACCCGAGCGACATGATCGCGCTGCCGACCCTCCCGGACGTGCTGGCCTCCCTCCGGGTTCGCTTCGAGATCGTGATCATCGACTCGCCCCCGCTGGTGCAGGGCGGCGACGGAATCGCGCTCGCCGCAATGGCGGACGCGGTGCTCGTGGTCACGCGGCTTGGCGGCGTCCATCGCGACGGCCTGCTCGAGCTTCGCCGGCGTTTGCAGAGCATCCCGGTTCCCGCTATCGGCGTAGCCGTCACCGACGCCGAGCTCGACGGCTCGGATCGCTGGCGCCGTTACTACCGTGCCGACCCGCTCGTGGGCCAGGACCGGGCAGCGGTCAGCTAACCGGCGCCGCCGGCCATGGCACAGCCCCTCCGAACCCTGAGACGGCGCCTCGGCCGGACCATCGCATCGCCCGTGCGGCGGGCGACGCTCGGGACCGTCCTGACGGGCCTCGTGGGTCAGGTGGTGCTCGCGGTCAGCGGCGTGATCGCGGTGCGGATGCTCGGCCCCGAGGACCGCGGCTACCTCGCGCTGCTTGTCCTCGTGCCTCTGATCGTGGCCAAACTCGGCGGACTCGGGATCCCGCTGGCCCTGACCTACCACGTGGCCCGCGACCGCTCCGCCACCGCGGGGATCTGGGCCAAGCTGTGGCCGCTCGTCCTGTTCCAGTGCGGGCTGCTCGCGGGTCTGCACGCGATCATGCTCTGGGCGCTGCTGGAGAACGACCCGAGCTACGTGCTCAGCGCCTCGCTGGTGACCCTGGTGCTCGTGCCGGCCGCGCTCGCGCAGGACTACGGGCTGGCCACGCTTCAGGGGAAGGGCCGTTTCCTGGCATTCAACGTGCTGCGCCAGGCGCCCGCGGTCGTATACGCCGCGGCGCTCGTGGTGCTGCTCCTGCTGGACCTGGATTCCCTCGGCGAGGTCGCCGTGGCCTGGTCGGGGGCCAACGCGTTGCTCGGAGCGCTGACCCTGACGGTCGCGCTGCGGCATCTGGGGGAGGTGCTTCCCGAGCGGGCGCCCAGGATCCGCGGCATGGTCGCGTTCGGGGCCAAGGGGCTGCTCGGATCCAACTCCCCGATCGAGTACTACCGCCTTGACCAGGCCGTGGTCGGGCTGTTCCTGACCCCCGTGGCCCTCGGCCTCTACGTCGCGGCGCTGGCATTCACGAACCTCCCTCGGTTCATCTCGACGAGCGTTGGAATGGTCGCCTACCCACACGTGGCCTCGGTCAAGGACCCCGCCGTGGCCAAGCGGAAGCTCTGGCGGTTCTTCACGATCACGGTCGCCGCCTGCCTGGCGGTGGTGGTGGCCCTGGAGCTGACCGCGGGCGTGCTCGTGCCGTTCTTCTTCGGCGAGGCCTTCAGGGACTCGATCGACCTCGTTCGGATCCTCCTGGTGAGCGCGCTGCTCATCGCCGCCCGCCGGATCCTCGCCGACGGCGCGCGCGGCCTCGGGCTGCCCACGCTCGGCACCGTGGCCGAAGTGGTCTCCCTGCTCACGCTCGCGCCCGCGCTGCCGCTCTGCATCAGCCGCTGGGGGGTCGAGGGCGTGGCGATCGCGCTCGTCATCGCCGGCGCCACGAGCCTGGTGGTGATGCTGGTGGGAATTCTGTTCGCCACCCGCCGGTCCGAGCACCCGGCTGAGGCGCCGGAGGAGGCTGAGCCGGTCGTGCCCGAGCCGCTGGTGCCAGAGCCGAGCCGCGGGCCACGGGTACGGCGGCCCGCCTTCGGAGCGCCGCTGCGGGACTGGTCGCTGTGGCGTGTCGCGGTCGTGGCCCTGGCCGTGGACGCGGTGGCCGTGGCCGCCGTGGTGCTCTGGCCGGTAGCGGCTGCCGCGGGCGCGGTCATCGCCTGCTCGGGCCTCACCCTCGTGGCCATGCGGCGCCGGCTGCGCGCTACACCGGTCGAGGAGGACGTGGCTCCGGCCGATGAGCCACCCGGGGCGGAGGACCGCGACCTGGCCCTGGCGCGCGCCTTCTACTACGCGGGCTGTGTGATGGTGGGCTTCCTGGTCCTGCGCCCGGCAGCCGGGGTCACCGTCTCGGACCTGCTCTTCTTCGGCGCCCTGGGACTCGCGGCCCTGGCCATGGTCGCGGGGCGGCGCCAGGTGCCCGTGTTCATGGGCTCGGCTCTCTTCATCGGCGTCGTTCTGTTCGGCGTGGGGGGCTTTCTGTCGTCCTTCTCAGCCGATTCCCCGTTCGAGTCGGTGCTCGTGGTGGCACGCGTCGTCTATTTGACACTCATCTGGTTCGCGCTCGGAACCGTGCTCCTCACGAAGCCGGCGCACCTCCGAGCGGCGATGGCGTGCTGGGTGGGCTCGGCCGCGCTCGGTGGTGCCGGCGCGATCGTCCAGACGCTCTTCGGTGACGTCATCCCGGGCGGAGACGTGCACTTCGGGCGTGTGAGCGGCTTCGTCTACCAGGTGAACGACCTCGGTGGCCTCTGTGCGGTTGCCGCCCTCCCCGCGGCGATGTTGGTGACGCAGGCCAGGACGCTGGCCGGGCGCGCCGCGTCGATCGGTGCGCTCCTGCTGATCGTGGCGGGCATCCTGCTCTCGAGCTCGGTCAGCGGCGCCGTGGCGGTGGGGGGCGCCGGCGCGGTGTGGCTGGCCCTTGCCAGCCGCCGAATCCGCGTGCTCGTGCCGCTGGCGGCGGCGATCCTGGTGCTCACCACGTTCGCGGCGGCCAACAACCGCTACTACGAGTCGCCGCTCGAGCGCTTCGGCACCGCCAGCTCGAACTCGGGCACGGCTGACGCGACTCTTCAGACGCGAATCGACTCCTACGAGGCGGCGTGGGACACGATCCAGTCCTCGCCGGTGGTGGGGGTGGGGCTCACACGCGAGGGCGCGGACACGCCCACCGGGCTGGCCGTGCACAACCTGTTCCTCGCCGCCTGGTACCAGGCCGGGCTGTTCGGCCTGATCGGCGTGCTGCTGGTGGCGGGGTCCGCCCTTGCGGCGGGCTGGAAGGCGATGCTCGCGGCGCGCAGCCGGGAGGAGCGGGCCACGGCCCAGGCCCTGTTCGCAGCTGTACTGGCGTTCCTGCTGTTCGCTCAAGCGCAGCCAACCCTGTTCCAGCGCTACGGGTGGATCTCGGTGGCCATGGTGATTGCCCTGCGCGGCCTTCAGCTGCGCTCGGCGGCCGCCGCTCGCGCCGACGCTCCCGCTCGCGCCGACGCCGGCCTGGCCCGGGTCGCAGCGGCCACGTGAGCGCCACGCCGCGGGTGGCCCTCGCCCGTCCTGCGATCGGGAGCTACCGCCAGCACGTGCTCGAGATCCTCATCGAGCTCCTCGACGGCGATCTGCGCGTGTTCACCGGCGAGGCCGACTTCGAGCCCACGGCGCGCACCGGTGTGGATCTGGGCCGGCATCTCGTGACCGTCTCCAACCGCTACCTGCTCGGCAGGCGGCTGTTGTGGCAGGCCGGCTGCCTCCGGACGCTGGTGCGCTCCGATGTGGCGGTGCTCGAATTGAATCCGAGAATCCTGTCCTCCTGGACGGCGATGCTGGCGCGCAAGGCGCTGGGGCGCCCCACGGTCCTCTGGGGCCACGCGTTTCCCCGCGCTGGCCGAGGCGCTCGCACGGATCGCGTTCGCGGCCTGATGCGCCGTCTCGCCGATGTGCTCGTGGTCTACACCGAGACCGAGCGCCGGCAGCTGCTCGAGCTGCACCCGGGCGCCAGCGTGCACTCGGCGCCGAACGCGCTCTATCCGGCTGCGCTGATCGCGCCGCCCGACAATGACGCCGGGCCGCCCGACACCTTCATCTACTCCGGACGCCTGATCGACACGAAGAAGCCGCGCCTGCTCCTCGATGCCTTTCTCATGGCCAGGCCCGACCTACCTCATGACGTCCGGCTGTTGTTCGTTGGCGACGGCCCCCTGAGGGCGGAGCTCGAGCGAGTCAGCGCGGCAGCCGGGGAGACCAATCCGGTGCTGTTCCTCGGCGCGGTCACCGACTACGAGCGGCTTCGCCGGCTCTACGCCTCGGCGATCTCGAGCGTCTCGCCGGGGTACGTGGGCCTTTCGATAGTCCAGAGCCTCAGCTTCGGGGTCCCGATGGTCTTCGGGCGCGACGAGCCGCATGCGCCGGAGGTGGAGGCCGCGCGCGATGGCGTGAACAGCGCGGTGGTGGAGTCGGACTCGCCGGCGGCTCTGGCCGAGGCGCTGGTGAGGTTCGCCGGGGAGCGAGGGCGCTGGCTCGACCGGCGGAGGGCCATCGCGGCGGACTGCGCCGATCGCTACTCGGCCGACGCCACGGCGGCCGGGCTCTTCGCGGGGATTCAGGCCGCCGGCGCTAGCCGCGGATGAGCGCGAGCACTTCGTCGCGCTTCTCGGCCATGTGCTCCGGGGACACGAGCGACTCGAGGTTGAGCCGCAGGAGCGGCTCGGTGTTGGACGGGCGCACGTTGAAGTGCCAGTCCTCGAAGTCCACCGACACGCCGTCGAGCCAGCTCACCTCGCCGCTCGAGTAGGTCTTCTCGATCTGCCGCATCTTGGCGTCCTGATCCTCGACCTCGGTGTTGATCTCCCCGGAGATGAAGTAGCGCTCCCGCAACGGGCGCAGCAGCTCGCTGAGCGACTTGCCCTCCTTGGACAGCAGCTCGAGCACGAGCAGCGCCGGCAGCGTGCCGGAGTCGGCGCAGTAGAAGTCGCGGAAGTAGTAGTGGCCGGACACCTCCCCGCCGAACACGGCGCCGGTGTCGCGCATGCGGGTCTTGAAGAACGCATGGCCCACGCGGTTGACTAGCGCCGTGCCGCCGCGCTCGGCCACCAGGTCGGGCACGGCGCGCGACGCGCGCACGTCGTACAGCACCGTGGCGCCCGCCTCCTTGCGCAGGAGCGACTCGGCAAGCAGGGCCGTCAGGAAGTCGCCGTCCACGAACTCGCCGGTGTCGTCGATGAAGAAGCAGCGATCGGCGTCGCCGTCCCAGGCGATGCCGAGGTCGGCGCCCTCGCCGCGCACCTTGTCGATGATGAAGCGGCGGTTCTCCTCGAGCAGCGGGTTGGGCTCGTGGTCGGGGAACTCGCCGTCGGGCGTCCAGTAGGTCTGCACCTGCTCGATCGGGAAGAGATCGAGCAGCGGCCCGACCATCGGCCCGGCCATGCCGTTGCCGCCGTCGAGCACCACCTTGAGCGGCGCGATCGCGCCGGCGTCGATGTAGTCGAGCGCGGCCGACCGGAACGGCTCGCTCACGTCCTCGGTGTGAACGATGGCATTGCTGCCGTCGGCGGGCGGCCCGGGCTCGCCCTCCGCCACGACGTCGCGCAGCTCGCCGATGCCGGAGTCCCCGGACAGCGCCAGGGCGCCGCGGCGGACGAGCTTCGCGCCCGTGTACGCCTTGGGGTTGTGCGACGCGGTGCACATCAGTCCGCCGTCGAGGTCGCGCGAGCCGACGGTCCAGTAGACCATCTCCGTGCCGGCCATCCCGATGTCGAGCACGTCCACGCCCTCGTCCACGAGCCCCTGCGCGTAGCGGGCGGCCATGGAGGGGGCGGAGAGGCGCATGTCGCGCCCCAGGGCCACGCGCAGGTCCGTCACGGCCTTGTCCTCCAGCTGGCCGAGCACGTGTGCGAAGGCCCGCCCGATGCGGTAGGCCACGTCCTCGTCCATCTGCTCTGGATAGGTGCCGCGGACGTCGTACGCCTTGAAGATGGAGGGGTCGACCACGGACGGCGTTCTACAGGAACCCGCGGCGGCGGAAGTAGCCGAGCATCGCCGCGAGCGTCACGACCATCCCGCCGACGATCACCCAGAACGCTCCCACGCCGGTGTGGAACGGGAAGTTCACGTTCATCCCGAACGTGCTGGCGAGCAGCGTGAGCGGGAGGATCACGACGCTGAACGAAGTGAGGACCTTCAGCACCTCGTTCACGCGGTGGGAGATCACCGACTCGTTCGTGTCCTCGAGCGCCTCCACGACCTCCTTGTAGTTCTCGAGCATGTCCCAGATCCGCTCGGAGGCGTCGTTGATGTCGTCGAAGTAGATCTCGAGGTCGTCGGCGATGTAGCGCTGCTTGGTGCGCTCGAGGTCGCGGAGCACGGCCCGCTGGGGCCGGATGATCTTGCGGAAGTTGATGATCTCCTGCTTGGCGTTGGAGATGTCGCGCACGATCTCCTCGCCGCGGCCCTCGAAGATCTCCTCCTCGATCCGCTCGAGCTTGTTGCCCATCTTGCGAAGCATCGGGAAGCAGTAGTCGAAGGCGTCGTCGACGATCTTGTAGAGGAGGTAGCCGGATCCCTGCGAGAGGAGGTTCTTCCTGACCTCCTCCGACGAGCGGCAGCGCTCGAACAGGTACTCCACCGGGGGGATCGGCAGGTTCGGCAGCGTGATCAGGAAGTCGGGCCCGACGAAGATGTCGAGCTCGGCCGCGTTCAGGCGCCCGACGGTCTTGTCGAAGACTGGGAAGTACAGGACGATGAACAGGTACTCGTCGTACTCGTCGATCTTGGGCCGCTGGTTGCGCGACGCCACGTCCTCGTAGTCGAGGGCGTGAAACTCGAAGTGCTCCTCGAGCCAGGCCCGGTCCACGGGGCCGGGGCGCTCGATGTTGATCCAGCGAAGGCCGCCGGGACCGTCGACGGTCTCGACGTTCGGCTCAGTGGAGGCGGGCCCGAGGTGACCGGCATCGACCCGCGCGCGTGCGGACCGCCTGAGGCGTGGCTTCGGAAGGCTCGGCATCGCGTTGGAGCGGATCGTCGGTAACCGGGGTCACGCCATTGATTCTAGCCCTGGGGCCCGAAACCTCGCGGAAGCCTCTTCCAACCCATCCGCGGACCCTGTATCCTGCGCCTCACATAGCCGTTGCATCGAGAGGGGTGGAGGGATATGGCCCTATGAAACCCCGGCAACCGTCCGCGACGCTGGCTTCGGCCATTCGTCAAGGGAAAGGTGCCAAGTCCATCGGACTTAGTCCGGCAGATGTGGCAAAGGGGCGCTCGTGAAGGCCTCCGTCACAGCAGCGGCGGAGGTTTTTTCATAGGCGAAAGGAAGCCATGTCGGTTCAAGCGCTCCAGTGCAAGGAATGTGCTCAGACGTACCCGCTCGACGCCCGTTACGTGTGCGAGCAGTGTTTCGGCCCTCTCGAGGTCGCGTACGACCACTCGGGTCTCGACCCCGCCTCGACCAGGCGGCGGATCCAGGCCGGTCCGCAGTCGATCTGGCGTTACGCGGACTTTTTGCCGTTCGAGTCGCCGCCGCAGCCGGGTCTCCCGGTTGGGCTGACGCCGCTTCAGGCGGCGCCGCGGCTTGCCGACCGGCTCGGTCTCGGCGAGCTGTGGATCAAGAACGACACCGCCAACCCCACGCACTCGTTCAAGGACCGCGTGGTGGCGGTGGCACTGGCGAAGGCCAAGGAGCTCGGATACGAGGTGGTGGCCTGCGCCTCCACCGGCAACCTCGCGAACGCGGTCGCGGCCCATGCCGCCGCCGCCGGGCTCGAGTCCTACGTGTTCATCCCGGCCGACCTCGAGGAGCAGAAGGTGCTCGCCACGGGCGTCTACGGCACCCACCTGGTGGCCGTTCGCGGGAGCTACGACGACGTGAACCGCCTGTGCACCGAGCTGTCCTCGGAGCGCGACTGGGCGTTCGTCAACGTGAACCTGAGGCCGTACTACGCCGAGGGCTCGAAGACGCTCGGGTTCGAGATCGCGGAGCAGCTCGGGTTCGAGCTGCCGGACCGTGTGGTGGCGCCGGTGGCCTCGGGCTCGCTCTTCACGAAGATCGCCCGCGGGTTCGAGGAGTGGCTCGAGCTGGGTCTCGTCGAGGGGGCGCTGCCTACCTTCAACGGCGCGCAGGCAGAGGGCTGCTCGCCCGTGGCCACGGCTTTCGACGCCGGCGAGGACTTCTGCCGGCCCGTCAAGCCCAGCACGATCGCCAAGTCGCTGGCCATCGGCAACCCGGCCGACGGTCCGTACGCGCTCGACCTGGCGCGGCGCTCGGGCGGCTCGGTCGAGTCCGTGACCGACCAGGAGATCCGCGACGGCATCAGGCTGCTCGCCGAGACCACCGGCATCTTCACCGAGACCGCCGGTGGCGTGACCACAGCCGTGCTCCGGAAGCTGGCCAATCAGGGTGCGATCGGAGCGGACGAGCGTGTGGTGGTCGTGATCACCGGCGACGGCCTGAAGACGCTGGACGCCGTACGCGACACGTTCGAGGTCCACGAGATCGAGCCCACGGCCGCCGCGTTCGAGGCTGCTGCTGTCGAACAGCCCGTCGGGGCACTGTAAGCTGGCGGGCCGCTATGGCGGTGATGGTCAAGATTCCCACGCAGCTGCGGAGCGTCACGGGAGGCGATTCCGAGACGTCCGTGGACGGCGCCGCGACGGTCGGCGAGGTGCTCGATGGCCTCTACGACCGTTATGACGGGCTGCGGGACCGCATCGCCGAGGACGGCGATCTGCGCCGCTTCGTGAACGTGTACGTGGGCGGTGAGGACATCCGCTTCCTCGATGGCCTGGATACGTCGGTGGAGGACGGCGACGAGGTGACGATCCTCCCCGCCGTCGCCGGCGGCTGAGCGACCGTTGAGCGCCGGCTACGAGGGTGAGAGCGTGCTCGTCACGGGCGCGCAGGGCTTCGTGGGGTGCTCGATCGCCGAGCGTCTGCTCGACCAGGGCGCACGGGTGGTGGCGCTGCGGCGGGACATCGACCCCGAATCGCGCTTTCACACCGACGGGGTGCGCGAGCGCTGCGTCCAGGCGCTCGGTGACCTGACGGACTATGAGTCGCTGCTCCGGATACTCAATGAGCACGAGATCACGGCCGTCTTCCACCTGGGCGCGCAGGCGATCGTCAGCGCGGCCAACCGCTCCCCGCTGGCCACCTGGGAGTCGAACGTGCGTGGCACCTACAACATGCTCGAGGCCTGCCGCGCGCACGCCATGGTCTCCGACGCCGTGGAGCGCATCGTGGTCGCCTCCTCCGACAAGGCGTACGGCGACCACGAGGAGCTTCCCTACCGGGAAGACCTCCCGCTGCAGCCGCGCTACCCGTACGACGTCTCCAAGGCCTGCACCGACCTGATCGCACGCTCGTACGCGATCACCTACGGCATGCCCGTCGCGGTCACCCGTCTCGCGAACGTGTACGGCCCGGGGGACCTCAACTGGACTCGGATCATCCCCGACACGGCGCGCGCCCTGCTCAACGGTGAGACCCCGGTGATTCGCTCCGACGGGAGCCCCGAGCGCGACTATCTCTACGTCGAGGACGCCGTCGAGGCCTACCTCACCGTGGCGGAGTCCCTGCGCCGCCCCGAGCTGTACGGGCGCGCCTGGAACGCCGGCTGCGGCGAGGCGGTGTCGGTGATCGACGTGACCCGGCGGCTGATCGCGGTTTCCGGTCTGGACGTCGAGCCCGACATCCAGGGCGAGGGCACCCCGCACGGGGAGATCGACCGCCAGTACCTGGACTCGTCGGCCATGCGCGAGGAGCTCGGGTGGCAGGCGTCCTGGGACCTGGACCGCGGCCTTCAGGCGTCGTGGGACTGGTACCGGCAGCGCCTCGCGGCCTAGCGGTACCCGGGAGACTCGTAGCCCAGGCCGGGCGACCCGAGGAGCACGGGGAAGGGGGGCTTCCCTCTTCGCACGCCGCTCCACCATCTCGGCGCGTGGTCCCGGCGTGGGGACACGGCCACCACCCAGCGCCGCCTGCCCGGCGAGCAGTAGGCGTCCTTGAGGCGCGCCTTCGGCGCCCCGCGTGGCTGGAAGTAGGCATAACACGAGCGCCCTGTGCGGGTCAGGGCGATGTAGGTGCGCCTGAGGTCGACCGTCCTCGCCGGGTTCCACGCGTACTCGGGTGGGCGAAACGCGGTGGAGTCGAGCAGGAGGCCCTGGTAGGGCGAGCGGCCGAACACGCGGTCGGCGCGGAAGCGCGTGGGTCCCTGCCATAGCTGGACCACGTCCGGATGCTCGTCGGGCTCCGGCCATCCGGGCGCGAAGCGGCCGAGCCGGTACTCCTTCATGGCGTGCAGCCCGGTCACGTAGACGTTCTGGATCTGCGCCGTGGTCCCCCGGAACCGAGTGGAGGCCCAGATCCCGTCGGTGAGGCCCGAGCCGCCCGCCCGCCAGCCCTCCACGTGGAGGGTGCCCGTGTAGTCCACGAGGTAGAGGCCGGGCTTGGGCGGGTTGCCGTCCGGCGCGCCTCCGATCTTGGTCTGGCCGCCGATGAGGACGAGGTCGTGGCAACCGAGGACCCGCACGGTGTCGGTCACCGGCACGTCCGGCATCACCACCAGGCAGTCGCGGTCGCGCGGGGGATCCCACTGCCCGCCCTCCGGCGGCACCTCGATCCGGATCGGGTCGTCGAGGGCCGGGGGTGCCCACGTCAGCTGCGGCCCGCCCTCGCACCCGCACAGGGCCGCGACGGCAACGAGCAGGAGAGCCACCGCTCTAGGCATGCGTCAGCCGGGTTGGCGCGCCAGGTAGATCTCACCCTTGGTGACCGGCGAGGTGTCCTGGACCGCGAACCGCCCCACGTCCTCGGAGGACAGGGTCCCGGGATAGTCGGCGAGCTCGGCCAGAAGCCCGGCCGCCTCCGTCAGCCGGTCGGCGAAATCGAGCCCGTACATCCGGACATGGTCGAACTGCCCGTATAGCCGCTCGCGCTCATTCGGGGCCACGACGGCGGGATCCTCGGCGGTGACCTGCGCGGTCGTGTCGATCGGGTGCTGGAACAGCGCCCGCCCGTCAGGGGCGAGCACGCGAGCAAGCTCGCGGATGGCCTGGCGATCGTCGGGCACGTGCTCGAGCACGTGGCTGCAGACGATGAGGTCGAAGCTGTCGTCGGGGAAAGGGATCTGCTGAATGTCGAAGGTGCGGGTCACGCGGGGGCCGGGCTTCAGGTCGCTGCCCACGTAGACGGCCCGATGCTTGAGGTGGCGGTGGAGGCCCTCCTCGGGAGCCAGATGCAGCACGCGGCGGGCCGGGTGGAGCAGCCCGCTGTCGCGCAGGAACATCAGCATCACCCTGTGGCGCGGCAAGGACCAGCAGCCGGGACATCTGCCCTGCGGCCGCCCTCTGTGCGCGGACAGGGTGCGAAACGTGCGGTTGCAGCATGGGCACTGGATCGCGCTTCCGGACTTCAAGATCGACTCGCCCCTCGAGAGGGCGCGCCTGCCGAAGGTCCGGACAGGGATCGGCAGCGATTGAGAGACCGTTTCAGGACGTACCCGCACCGGCGGGAGAGTACGTACTCCGTGTTAGATGCGGCCCTGGCCGACGCTCGAGACGATGTAGCGCCGCTTTCCGGACTCGGGCACGTCGATCTTGGTGACCTCGCAGATGTCCACGCGCGCCTGTCCGTCGACCATGCGTTCGATCGAGCGGCGCACGTAGTCGGCCACCGCGTGGTCGTAGCCGGGCCCGGGCACCAGCCGCACCTCCAGGTGGTCCAGCGCGTCCTGGCGGATCTGGTACCCGCCGAGGCCACGCAGGTCGCTCATCAGGACCGTGAAGTTGGGCGGGGTGAGGACGCGATCCTTGAGCACCACCATGTCGGCGATGCGGCCTTCGACGGTCGCGAGCTTGGGCATCCGGACGCCGCACGCACACTCGGCCGGCTCGGCGAGGCTGCCCATGTCGCCCACCTCGTAGCGGATGAACGGGAAGGCGTGATTGGTCAGGTCGGTGAGGAGGATCCGGCCGCGCTCGCCGGGCGCGCACGCACGGTTCTCCCTGTCCACGACCTCGACCATCACCACGTCCGCGTGCAGGTGGTAGCCGTCGTGCGCATGGCATTCGGAGCCCATGTACATCTCGCGGCTGCCGTAGCTGTCGTGCACGGTCCCGAAACCGAACACGGCCTCGATCAGCTCACGCTGCTCGGGACGCAACGTCTCTGAGCTGGTCACGACGGCACGCACGAAGTCGAGATCGGCGTGCGGGTGGCGCTCGGCGATGTGCCTGGCGAAGGTGGCCACGCCGCTCGCGTAGCCCCAGATGCTCGTGGGGCGCCACCGGATGAGACCGCGGTAGTACTCCTCCAGGAGCTCGTCGGTCAGGTACGCGACCGAGTACAGCCGGTAGCGCATGAGTCTCGCCGCCAGCCGGGCCTTGGCGCTCTGGGCGCACGTGTAATCGAAATGCGACCCGGACATCTCGATCGTCCGCTGCCCAAGCGCGACCCCCGCCCACTCGGCGCTGAGGTAGACGCTGGCCCGGTTCCAGTCCTGGCCGCAACGATCCCAGAAGAAATGGAGCGGCTCGCCCGTGGACCCTCCCGTTCGGCTCGGGACGAAGCGCGCGCTGGGGAGGTTGCGCGTGGGAATGGACCGGTACTCGCTCCGCCCGGTCTGCTTGGTCAGCGTGGGGAGCAGAGCGAGCTCGTCCACCGAGCGCAGGGGGAGGGCCACGTCGGCGAGTACGCGCCTGTAATACGGGGAGTGCCCGCGCGCCTGCAGGACCAGCTCGTTGAGCCGCGCCAGCTGCCAACGCGCAAGTTCGTCCGGCGTCCAGTACTGGCTTCGCCGAAGGGCATGAAGGCAGGCGATCGTGCGCCGCCTCCGTGGAAGATTTAGAGCCCGGAAGAAGAGCTCCTGGTAGAGGTTCACGGTTGGCCTCGGAGGAGCGTTCGACACCACGCACGGCGATCCTGCCGTTGCACGGAACCCTCCCCGGCGGCCCGGCTCGGGTGGCGTCACGCACGACGACGGTGGAGCTTCGGGACAGGAAACCCCCGCATCTGCGACATAGCCGAGGGCTTCGGCGCTCGATCCCTACGCTGCAGACCTCGCATGAGCCGCCTCATGCTGCCGCCAGTTCTACTGCTGTTGCTGTTTTCGGTCTCGGGTTTTCGAGAGCCGCTGACCTGGCCTGCTCCAACGCTGAACGAGCCGGTGCGCACCATCGACGTCCCGGCCGGTGGGGGCAATTGGTCGGGCAACCCGGCCAACGTCGATTGCCGTGTCCGGATGCCGGCGGTGCCGGTGCGCGGAGCGGTGAAGGTGGCCGGCTGCGACGACATCAGCCTCGTGGGCGGCGAGTTAAAGAGCGACGCCGGTGCATGCAGCGCCGAGGCCCTGGGCGACCGCGAGTCGCCCGCGCTCTACATCACGGACTTCAGTGGCACCGCTCACATCGAGGGCATCGTGATCCGGGGGCCGGGCTTCTCCGACGCGATCCACATGTCGTCCACCAAGCCGAACTCCATCGGCGAGATCGAGGCCTCGCGCTTCGGAGGGCTCGCGGCCTGTGCCGAGCCGGCCTCCGGCGCCATCGGCGGCTGGCCGAAGGAGCATCCCGACTGCTTCCAGACCTGGGCGGGGCCCGCGACGATCCGCTTCGACAAGGTCACCTGCTCGACCATCTACGAGGGCTTCAACCTGGACACCAACAATTGGGCCGATTCCGCAGGGCGCAAGTACCCGGCGCGGCTGATCGACATCCGGCGCACGAACGTGCGCCTCGACGAGCGCCAACCGAATGGCCGCCAGTGCTACGCCGTGTGGAACCCGTTCACGCCGGTGCCGACGCACCTCGAGCGCGTTCACTGCGCGACGGGCAACAGCGGCTTCTCGCCGTTTGCGCCCACGCTGGCCGCCAACGCCGCCTGGTGGGGTGGGGTTCGTTCCGGAGTGCCCGCGGGAGGCGACGAGACCGCGGCCGGGGAGGCGGGAATCGGCTACCGGCGCTTCGTGCCCGGGGAGACGCCGCCAAAGCCGACCCCCGGCGGCGGGAGCCCCGGAGGCCGGGACGATCCTCCCGCGGGTGAGCGCCGGCGCGCGCGCACCATCCGGAAGAGCCCGCTCCTCAAGACCCTTCGTCAGGGCCTGCGCCTCCGGGTCCGCTGCCAGGCGGCCTGCTGGGTCACCGCCCGGGCGACGATCGCGCGCCGAGCGGCCCGGCACCTCGGTGTACGCGCGCGCAGCGCCCGGGCACCGGTCGGGTTCGCACGGACGCGGCTCTCGAAGCCCGGCTGGGCCCGCGTGCCGGTGCGCTTCTCCAAGCGCCGGCAGCTTCGTCGAGCGCACCGCTTGGTGGTTACCCTGCGCATCACGGTCACGAGCGCGGGTTCTAGACACTCCTTCACTCGCAGGCTTCAGTTGGTCCGCAACCAGACCTGAGCCGGCCGCTTACGATGCCGACCTCATGGCATCCCGGAACCCCAGTTGAGCCGGATCCTCCGGCGCTCGGCGCTGCTGCCGGTCCTCGCCGCGATCCTGATCTACGGGGTGGTCGGGTACGGGTTCGGCAAGCCCGTGGGCAAGGCCGGCGACCCGAGCTACTTCATTCGGGCGGGACAGCTCTACCTGGCTCCGGACCTCCTGCCGGCGGACTCCTTCATCGAGACGGACACCGGGTACGACGGTCAGTTCTTCTTCTACCTGGCCCAGGACCCGTTGCTGCGGGGCGAGGCGGCCACCCGCCATCAGGTCACGAGCGAGCACATCGACAACGTCGCCTACCGCTACCAGCGGATCCTCCTCCCGGTGGCGGGCTGGCTCGTCTCGTGGGGCAACGCGGACGTACTTCAGTGGACGCTGCCGCTGGTGAACCTGCTGGCGGTGCTGGCGGCCACCTGGCTCCTGGCCGTGTTCCTGCGGGCGCGCGACCGCCCCACCTGGGCCGCGCTCGCCTTCCCGACCTCGATCGGCGTGATGGTGGGCGTGTTCAACGACG
>CAVXTL010000015.1:0-112096 GCA_963764665.1 uncultured Thermoleophilaceae bacterium
CGGCGAGTACCGTTGAGGGAGATCATGAGTGAGAGCGCCGTCTACGACCTGTTCAAGAAGGGCAGCGAGCTGCTGGAGGCGGGGGACTTCAACGCCGCCGCCATCTCGCTCGAGCGCGCCCGCACGCTTGACCCCGACAAGGGCTCGATCCGCGAGGCGCTCGGCCGCGCCTACTTCCGCTCGGCTCGCTTCGACAAGGCCGCCGAGGAGTTCGCGGCTCTCGTCGAGCGCTACCCCGTGAACGACTACGCGCACTTCTGCCTCGGGCGGTCGCTCGAGAAGACCGGCCGCCTGCGCGAGGCGCGCCGGCACGCGGTGCTGGCGGCGGGCATGCGCCCGGACCGCGCCGACTACCGCGCTCTCAGCGAGCGCCTGTCGGCCAGGGCCTAGCCGCTCGCCGGCGCCGACGCGCCCGCGGCGTGCTGGCGCACCGCCACCGCCGCCTCGACGACCAGACCGAGCAGACGGTCCACGTCGCGCTCGTCGAGTGCCGCCACCGGCTGGTCCGCGTGCACCCAGATGTCGCGCCCGCGCGTGCAGGCGAAGCGCACGAGCCGCGTCTGGCGGTTCCACCACAGCAGCATCCAGGGATCCACGAGCTCGGCCGCGTCCGGCAGCGCCAGGGCCTGGGCGCGCAGCAGCCCGTCCGAGATCCGCAGCCCGACGTCGAGCGGGTACTCGCCTAGCGCCTCGGCGGGCACCTGCAGGCCCCACTCGCCGTGGGCCAGGCGGCGCGACCTCAGGTCGGGCTCCGAGGCGAGGTAGGCGTCGATGGCGTCGATGGCGGCCATTCGGGCAGAGTACGGAGCGATGCGCGCCCTGGTCCAACGCGTGAGCGAGGCCGCCGTGAGCGTCGAGCGCGAGGAGGTGGCGCGCATCGGCCCTGGACTGCTCGTCCTGCTCGGCGTCCGCCGCGGCGACGGCGCCGAGGAAGCGGACCGGGTGGCGCGCAAGGTGCTGGCCCTGCGCGTGTTCGAGGACGCCGACGGCAAGCTCAACCGCTCGGTCGGGGAGAGCGGCGGGCAGATCCTCTGCGTCAGCCAGTTCACGCTCTACGGCGACGTGCGCAAGGGCAACCGGCCGAGCTTCGTGGACGCGGCGCCGCCGGAGGAGGCCGAGCCGTTGTACGAGCACGTGCGGGCGGCGCTCGGCGCGCTCGGCGGTGTGTTCGGGGCGCACATGTCGGTGGCGCTCGTGAACGACGGTCCGGTGACGCTGCTGGTGGAGGCGTGAGACACTCCGCGCCGATGACGCGCGCGATACGAGGGGGAACAACATGGCGGTAGCCGCTGAGGCTCTGGTCCGGGACAGGCTCTACATCGGCGGCGAGTGGGTGGACCCCGCCGGGGACGGCACGATCGACGTGATCAACCCGTCGACCGAGGAGGTTGTGGGCCGCATCCCCGAGGGCACCCCCGAGGACGCCGATCGTGCCGTCAGGGCCGCGCGCGCCGCGTTCGACTCGTGGTCGCAGACGACGCCCCAGGAGCGCTCCGACTACATGGCCGCGATCGGCGCCAAGCTGGGCGAGCGCGGCGACGAGCTGGCCGCCCTGATCGCCACCGAGATGGGCATGCCGCTGAAGCTCACCCGGATGATCCAGGTGGGGCTCCCAACGGCCAGCTTCTCGCTGATCCCGCAGCTGATGGGGGAGGTCCAGTGGGAGGAGAAGGTGGGCAACTCGCTGATCGTGCGCGAGCCCGCCGGAGTGGTGGCGGCGATCACGCCGTGGAACTACCCCCTCCACCAGATCGCCAACAAGGTCGCCCCGGCGCTGGCCGCCGGCTGCACCGTGGTGCTGAAGCCGAGCGAGGTGGTCCCGCTCAACGCGTTCGTGCTCGCCGAGATCATCGAGGAGGTGGGGCTGCCCGCGGGCGTGTTCAACCTCGTCACGGGCACCGGCCCGGTGGTGGGCGAGGCGATCGTGTCGCACCCCGACACCGACATGGTCTCGTTCACCGGCTCCACCCGCGCGGGTCGGCGCGTGTCCGAGCTGGCGGCGCAGAGCGTCAAGCCGGTGACGCTCGAGCTGGGCGGGAAGTCGCCCAACGTGATCCTCGACGACGCCGACCTGGAGCGCGCGGTCACAGACGGCGTGGCCAAGTGCTTCCTCAACTCGGGCCAGACCTGCAGCGCCCTCACGCGCATGCTCGTGCCGCGCGAGAAGCTCGAGGAGACGGAGCGCATCGCCGCCGCGGCCGCCGAGCAGTTCACGCCCGGCGATCCCTTCGACGAGAGCTCGAGGCTGGGCCCGCTCGTGTCCGCCACGCAGCTCGAGCGAGTGCGCGGGTACATCGAGAAGGGCGAGGCCGAGGGAGCCAGGATCGTCACCGGCGGAGCCGGGCCCCCCGAGGGCCGCGAGCAGGGCTACTTCGTCAGCCCGACCGTGTTCTCCGACGTCGAGCCCGACATGACGATCGCGCAGGAGGAGATCTTCGGCCCGGTGCTGTCGATCATCCCCTACGACGACGAGGAGGACGCGGTCCGGATCGCCAACGATTCGATCTACGGGCTCGCCGGCGGCGTCTGGTCGGCCGACGAGGACCGCGCGCGGCGGGTGGCCGCCCGCATCCGCACGGGCCAGGTGGAGATCAACGGCGGCGCCTTCAATCCGCTGGCTCCATTCGGCGGCTACAAGCAGTCCGGACACGGCCGCGAGCTGGGCCGCTACGGCCTCGAGGAGTTCCTCGTGGCCAAGTCGCTGCAGCTTAAACGCCGTGCGGAAGCGCCGGCGCCGCTGCGCGATCCGCCCTTTGGGGGGTCCCAGCCGCTCTATACTGACTCCCCGCTAGGACTTTCAGTCGTACGCGATCCGACCGCGGGTCGCGCCTGGAGGTGGGCTTCGCAGCCCACCTCTCTTTTTGACCAAATGACACCCGAACAGCTACACGAGAAGATCGAGCAGCGGCTCGCGGCCGACGAGCCGCAGGTCGAGCTGCTCGCATGCGAGCGCGTCGGCGCCGAGCGCCTCAGGCTCGTGATCGACCACCCCGACGGGGTGGATCTCGCGCTCTGCGAGCGCGTGACGCGGCACCTGCAGCATCTGCTCGTGGACTACGGGCTCGAGGTGGCCTCGCCCGGGCCCCGCAGGCCCCTGACCAAGCCTGATCACTACAAGCGCTTTCTCGGACAGCGGGCCAAGCTCCGGCTTCGGAGCCCGCGCGAGGGCCAGCAGAACCTGACCGGGGAGCTGGTGGGCGCATCCGACGCGGAGGTGACGGTGGCGGCCGACGACGGCGTCGTGTCGATCCCCTACTCCGAGATCAACAAGAGCAACCTTCTGGAGGCCCGATGACCAAGGAGATCGTCGAGGCCGTGGGAGTGCTCGAGCGCGAGAAGGGCATCTCGGCAGACCGCCTGATGGAAGCGCTCGAGGACGCGCTCCTCTCGGCCTACAAGAAGACGCCCGGAGCGGCGAAGTACGCCCGCGTGGAGGTGGACCGGGAGACCGGTGACTTCCTCGTGTTCGAGCTGATCCTGCCCTCCGAGCTCGAGGAGCAGCTGCTCGACGAGGTGGAGGAGGAGCTGGGCGAGGCGCAGGTGGACCCGGAGACGGGCGAGTTGCGTGAGCCCGAGCCGCCCGAGATCGACCAGGAGCGCCTCGCGCAGTACAGCGATCAGATCGACGAGCGCGACGTCACCCCGCACGACTTCGGCCGCATCGCGGCCCAGACCGCCAAGCAGGTGATCCTCCAGCGGATCCGCGAGGCGGAGCGCGACATGATGTTCCACGAGTACCAGGACCGCGTGGGCGAGCTGATCACCGGCATCGTCCAGCAGTCCGACTCGCGGTACACGCTCGTGCAGCTGCGCGAGCGCGTGGAGGCGCTGCTTCCGCGCGGCGAGCAGGTGCACGGCGAGCGCTATGACCACGGGCAGCGCGTCAAGGCGATCATCACCGACGTGTCGAACCAGTCGAAGGGCCCGAGCATCATCGTCTCGCGGCGCTCGCCCGAGCTGATCAGGGCGCTCTTCGAGCTGGAGGTCCCGGAGATCGCGGACGGCCTGGTCGAGATCCAGAACGTGGCTCGCGAGCCCGGCTACCGCTCCAAGATCGCGGTCATCTCGCACGCCTCGGGCGTCGACCCGGTGGGCGCCTGCGTAGGCCCGCGCGGCTCACGCGTCCGGATGGTCGTGTCCGAGCTGCGCGGCGAGAAGATCGACATCATCCCGTTCAACGAGGAGCCCGCGCGCTTCGTGGCCAAGGCGCTCTCGCCGGCCCGCGTGCGCGAGGTGCTCGTGGACGACGACGGCAAGCAGGCGACCGTGATCGTGCCCGACGACCAGCTCTCGCTGGCCATCGGCAAGGACGGGCTCAACGCCCGCCTCGCCGCCCGGCTCACCGGCTGGCGCGTGGACATCCGCTCCGAGACCGAGTTCGCGGAGGAAGAGGCGGAGATGGGCTACGACGACGAGGAGGTCGCGGGCCGGTGTGCCGCGATCCTCGCGAACGGCAAGCGCTGCCCGAACGCCTCGCTGCCCGGCTCGCGTTACTGCGGCCTGCCGGCGCACCAGGCGCTCAACGACCAGGAGGGCGACTTCGTCGTGCCTCCGGAGGAGGGCGCCAACGGCGACTCGCCGGCGGAGGAGCCGGCGGCCGAGGAGCCCGCCGCGGACGATCCCGCCGATGACGAGGTCGTGGCCGGCGACGTGCCCGCCGAGGCGGAGGCAGTCGCCGAGGAGCCGGTCGAGGTGGAGGAGCCGGTCGAGGCCGAGGCCGTTGTGGCCGACGAGGCCACGGCCGACGAGCCCGCCGGCGCCGAGGGGGCGGAGCGGCCGTAGAGCGGCTCCGCCAGTGTGTCGCCTGCCGCCGCTCGTTTCCCCGCCGCGATCTGCTTAGACTCGTACGAGGAGCCGACGGGGTCGTGCTGGCTGACCCCGAAGGACGTGCCGAGGGTCGTGGCGCCTACGTCTGCAAGAGCTCGGAGTGCGCCGACCGAATTGCTTCGGCGAACCCTCTGGCCCGGTCGTTTCGGGCGCCTGTGACAGTCCAACCGGAGACCATAGACTTACTGCGAACATGGCAAAGAAGCGCGTTCACGAGATAGCGAAGGAGAAGGGGATCTCCAGCAAGGAGGTTCTCGCGATCCTTCAGAAGGCCGGCTTCAACGTCAAGGCGGCCGCATCGAGCGTGGACGAGGACGACATCGTGCGGGCATTCAGCGGCGGAACCGCCGGGGACGACGCCCCGGCCGAGCCGGCCGACGGCGCCAAGGCGCCCGCGCCCTCGTCGGGATCCGACGGCGCGCCGAGCTCGGCCGGCACTCCAGGCCCCAACGGCGCCGGAGCCGCCCCCGCGGACGGCGCCGGAGCCGGCGGTGACGCCAAGCGCGATCGCCCGCGTCCCACCCGCGCGGCACGCGGTGGCGAGGCCGGCGGTGGCGGAGGTGGTCGTCGCAGGCGTGTGGTGATCGACTCCCAGGCGGCGCGGCGGGATCGCCAGCCCCCGCCGCCCCAGCAGCCGGCACGCCGCGGTCGCGGACGCCGGCGCAGGCCGCAGTGGGTTGAGCCCGATCTCGAGGCGCTGGCAGCAGCGCGCGACGCGCCACGCGAGGAGCCGGCCGTGCCCGTGCAGTCGGGCTCGACGGTCAAGGAGGTGGCCGAGTCGCTTCAGCTCTCCTCGCCCGAGGTCATCAAGAAGCTGATGGAGCTGGGTGAGATGGCCACGCTCACGCAGACCCTCACGGACGAGGCGATCGAGGTGCTCGCCGACGCGTTCGACAAGCGGGTCGAGATCATCCACGCCGCCGACGAGGCCGACGCGGACGTGGTCTTCGACGACGACGACGACCAGCTCGTGACCCGCCCGCCGGTGATCACCGTCATGGGCCACGTGGATCACGGCAAGACCTCGCTGCTGGACGCCATCCGGGAGACCGAGGTGGCCGCGGGCGAGGCCGGTGGGATCACCCAGCACATCGGCGCCTACCAGGTGCACCACGCCGACCACACGATCACCTTCCTGGACACGCCGGGCCACGAGGCCTTCACGGCCATGCGCGCCCGCGGCGCCAAGGTCACCGACATCGCGGTGATCGTGGTGGCCGCCGACGACGGCGTCATGCCGCAGACGGTCGAGGCGATCGACCACGCCAAGGCCGCCGAGGTGCCGGTCATGGTCGCCGTCAACAAGATCGACAAGGAGGGGGCCGACCCCAACCGCGTACGCGGCGAGCTTGCACAGCGCGGGCTCACCCCCGCCGACTGGGGCGGCGACACCGAGTTCGTCGACGTGTCGGCCAAGACGCACCAGAACCTCGACGACCTGCTCGAGACGCTGGTCACGCTTGCCGAGATTCAGGAGCTGAAGGCCAACCCGACCGCCGAGGCATCGGGGTTCGTGATCGAGTCGCGCCTGGATCCCGGGCGCGGTCCCGTGGTCACTGTGCTGGTGCTGCGCGGGCGGATGGGCGTGAGCGACGCCCTCGTGGCCGGCGAGCACTGGGGCAGGGTGCGCGCGATGCACGACTTCCGCGGCCAGCGCGTGACCGAGGCCACGCCGGGCATGCCGGTGGAGCTACTCGGGTTCGACGGCGTGCCCGACGCGGGCGAGCAGTTCCGCGTGGTGGACAACGAGCGCGAGGCCCGCAGGCAGGCTCAGGAGCGCGAGATCCGCGTCAAGCGCGAGGCGCTGGCGCGCCAGTCCGGGCGCCGTGTCTCCCTCGAGGACGTGCTGGCCCGCGCCGAGCGCGGCGAGCAGGACCTCAACCTCGTGGTCAAGTCCGACGTGGCCGGATCGCTCGAGGCACTGGCCGACGAGATCGCGCGACTTCCGCAGCAGCAGGTGAACGTGAACATCATCCGCGACGGCGTCGGCGGCATCACGGAGTCCGACGTCATGCTCGCCGCCGCGTCCGACGCGGTGATCATCGGCTTCAACGTGCGCCCCGTGGGCAACGCGGCACAGGTGGCCGACCGCGAGGGCGTAGAGATCCGCGCCTACTCGGTCATCTACAAGATCGTCGAGGACCTCCGGGCCGCGATGGAGGGCATGCTCGTGCCCGAAGAGGTGGAGGAGACGATCGGCACCGTCGAGGTGCGCGCAACCTTCAAGGCCTCTCGCGTGGGCACGATCGCCGGCTCATATGTGACCGAGGGTGTGGTGCGCCGCGGCGCTCAGTGCCGCCTCGTGCGCGACGGCACCGTCGTCTTCGACGGCCGGATCGGCTCCCTGCGCCGCTTCAAGGAGGACGTCCGCGAGGTGACCCAGGGCACCGAGTGCGGAATCGTGCTCGAGAACTACCCCGACGTGAAGGAGGGTGACGTGATCGAGGTCTACGAAACCAAGCAGGTCGAGCAGACACTGGCTTGAGCTTCTTCGTCTGCGTCGTGGAGCTGGAGCTGCATCTCCCGCGCAACGGAAGTCTGAAGGAGAAGCGGAAGGAGTTGAAGTCCTTGAAGGACCGGCTGCAGCGCCGCTTCGGCGCCGCCGTGGCGGAGACGGACCATCACGACCTCTGGCAGCGAGCCACGCTCACCGCCGCACTCGTGGGTCGCGATCCCGGACCCCTGCGCGAGCGCGGCTGGAGCCTCGGGCGCTACGCCGAGTCGAGCTTCCCGGACGGGACCCGCGTGCAATGCCATTTGCTGTCCGGCGAAGACCTGCGGCTGGGGGGTTAGAGTGTCCACGGACCGCATGCGCAGGGTGAATGAGGCGGTCAAGGAGGTCCTCTCGAGCCGAATCGCGGAGGGCTTCAACGACCCGCGCATAGGATTCGTAACGGTGACCGCCGTAGACACAAGCACTGACCTTCGACACGCTCGCGTGTTCGTCAGCGTGCTCGGCAGCGCCCAGGAGCAAAAGCAGACGCTGGCCGGCCTGGGCGCCGCTCACGGGCTGATGCAGCAGGCGATCGCGAAGGAGCTGCGCATGAAGCGCACGCCCACGCTGGTCTTCTCGTACGACGAGTCGATTCAGCGCGGCATGCGCATCTCGGAGCTGCTCGACGAATGACCGTCGCCACCGAACAGGACCAGGTGGTGGCCGCCCTCCGCCAGGCGGACCGGTTCCTGCTGACCACGCACGAGAACCCCGACGGCGACGCCCTCGGCTCGCTGCTCGCGATGCACCTCATCCTGGAGCAGCTCGGCAAGGACTCGCTGATGTACATCTCCCCGGACGAGTTCCCGCTGCCCTGGGAGTACCGCAACTGGACCTTCGATCACCTCGTGGGCGCGCCGCCCGACGACGTGGACGAGCGCGCGATCGTGTTCCTCGACTGCGGCAACATCGACCGCATGCCGGTGGACTTCCTCCAGCGCGAGGGTCTCCACATCCTCAACATCGACCACCACCACGACAACACGCGCTTCGGCACCGTGAACTTCGTGGTGCCCGACGCGTCGTGCACCGCGGAGATCGTGTGGAAGCTGGCAAAGGACCTGGGCGCCGAGCTCACGCCGGAGATCGCCGAGGCGCTCTACACGGGCTTGGTCACGGACACCGGCCGGTTCATGTACGACAACACCGGCGTCGAGGCGCACCGCATGGCGGCCGATCTGATCACCGCCGGAGTGCAGCCGCGCCGCGTGTCCAAGCGCCTGTACGAGGACCTTCCCTTCAGCCGGCTCGAGCTCCTGCAGCGAGCGCTGGCCACGGTGGAGCGCCACGACCACGGAGCCGTGACCGTGGCTCACCTGGTCAAGTCGGACTACGAGGAGACCGGGGCGCTCGAGACCGACTCGGAGGGCGTGATCGACCACCTCCGTGCCGTCCAGGGCACGCAGGTCGCCGTGCTCGTGCGCGAGCTGCTGGGTGAGGACCGCGGCGGCATGCGCAAGGTGAGCCTCCGGGCCACCGACAAGAACGTCGACGTGTCGCGGATCGCACGGACGTACGGCGGTGGCGGCCACACGCAGGCCGCCGGCTTCAGCACCGACATTCCCTATCCGGAGTTGGTGGAAGGGCTGCGCCGCCAGGTGGCTGAGCAGCTCGCGGAGTGAGCTCAACCGGGGTCCTGCTCTACCCCAAGCCGGCGGGCATCACCTCCCACGACGTCGTGGACCGTGTTCGCCGCGGGCTCGAGCGGGGCACGAAGGTCGGTCACGCCGGCACTCTCGATCCCTTCGCCACCGGGCTGCTGCTCGTGCTGGTCGGGCGCGCCACCCGCGCGCAGCGCTTCCTGCTGGGCCTGCCGAAGACCTATCGCGCGGTGGCCCGGCTCGGCTGGCGCTCCGACACCGGGGACCGCGACGGTCAGCTGGAGCAGACGGGCCGGGTGCCCGAGCGGCTCGAGCTCGCCACCGGTGACCTGTTGCAGGCGCCGCACGCCTTCTCCGCTGTGAGGGTGGGGGGCGAGCGCGCCTATCGCGCGGCGCGGAGGGGGGAGACACCCGAGCTGGAGCCGCGGCCGGTGACCGTCCACCGGGCCGAGCTGCTCAGCCAGACCTCCGAGCGTGCGACCTTCGAGATCGAGTGCTCGGCGGGCACCTATGTGCGCAGCCTGATCGGCGACCTCGAGGACGCCTACTGCGAGGAGCTCGAGCGCACGCGCATCGGCCCCTTCCGCCTGGAGGACGCCGATCCCGAGCGCCTCGTGCCGCTGGCCGAAGCCCTCGGGTTCCTGCCCGAGCGCACTCTCGACGAGCCCGAGCACGACGCGGTCCGGCACGGCCGCCGGCTGCCTGCCGCCGGCGTGGCCGAGGGGATCGTGCGCCTCACCCGCGGGGGCGAGCTCGTGGCGGTGGCCGAGCCGAGGGATGGCGAGCTTCGGCCCGTCGTAGTGTTCGCGCCCGCATGAAGGTCAGCAGGCTCCCCGACGTGGTTCCGGCAGAGCGCCCGCGCTCGGTGGCCATCGGCACGTTCGACGGCGTCCACCTCGGCCACCGCGAGGTGATTGGGAACAGCGACACCGTCCTGACGTTCGAGCCGCACCCCATGTCGGTGATCCGCCCGGAGGCCGCCCCGAAGCTGCTCACCTCGCCGGCGGTCAAGCGCGACCTGATCGCGGGCCTGGGAGTGGAGGAGCTGGTGGTGATCCCCTTCGACGAGGACTTCGCCTCCCGCAGCGCCGAGGCGTTCGTGGACGACGTGCTGGTGGGCAGGCTCGGAGCAGGCCGCGTGTCGGTCGGCGAGAACTTCCGGTTCGGGCACGGCGCCGAGGGCGACGCGGCGCTGCTGGGGGCGCAGACCGCCTTCGAGACCCGGGTGGTGCCGCTCGTGGAGGTAGCCGGAGAGACGGTGTCCTCCAGCCACATCCGCGGACTCGTGGCCGCCGGCGAGGTGGCGCAGGCGGCCGAGTTCCTGGGCGGCCCGTTCCTCTTCGAGGGCGAGGTCGTGACCGGCGACCGGCGTGGGCGCGAGCTGGGGATGCCCACGGCGAACCTCGTTCCCGACGACCGGATGGTGTGCCCCGGCCACGGTGTGTACGCCGCCTGGGCGCACGGCCACCCGGCGGCGGTGAACGTGGGGGTGAGGCCGACCTTCGAGACCGGCCGCGGCCTGCTGGTCGAGGCGCACCTAATCGACTTCGAGGGCGACCTCTACGGTCAGGAGCTGCGCATCGCGTTCCTGGAGCGGATGCGCGGCGAGCGCCGCTTCGACTCCGTGGACGCGCTTGTGGAGCAGATGCACCGCGACGTGGCCCAGGCGCGCGAGATCTGCGCCAGATCGAGCCACCGCGCGGCGTGAGGACCCGACGCGCACCGGGTCGGCTGCTACGGTTTCGCGTCCGATGACGCTCACCGCGGACGCCAAGCGCGACATTGTCGCCAAGCACGGACGGGCCGACCAGGACACCGGTTCCACCGAGGTCCAGGTCGCTCTGCTGACCGCCCGCATCAACGAGCTCACCGAGCACCTCCGCGAGCACCGTAAGGATCACCACTCCCGCCGCGGGCTGCTCATGCTGGTCGGCAAGCGCCGCCGGCTCCTCAAGTACCTCCAGCGATCCGACATCGATCGCTACCGCGCGCTGATTCAAGAGCTCGGCCTGCGTAGGTGATCCAGGCGGGCGAGCCCGCTCCGGACTTCACCCTCCGCGACCAGGACGGGAAGAAGACATCCCTCTCGGACTTCCGGGGCCGGACCGTGGTGCTGGCGTTCTACCCGCTGGACTTCAGCCCCACCTGCACCGACCAGCTGAACGTGTACCAGGAGGTCCTCGGCGAGCTGGAGCAGCAGGGCGTGTCGCTCCTCGGCGTCTCGGTGGACTCGGCCTTCGCGCACAAGGCCTTCCAGGACCACCTGGGCATCTCCATCCCGCTGCTGGCCGACTTCCACCCGAAGGGCGCGGTTGCCCGCGACTACGGCGTGTTCATCGAGGAGCGCGGGCACAGCGAGCGGGCGCTCGTGATGATCGACCCGGAGGGCACGGTCACCTGGTCGCACGTCTCGGCCACACCGCTCGAGATCCCCGGCGTGAACCTGATCTTTGACGCGCTGGACAAGCAGCGCGCCACCTGACCCCGGGCCGGACGACCACGTTCGCGGCACCGGGCCGGTGGTGCTCGAGTACGCGGACCTCGAGTGCCCTCACTGCGCACGGGCGCACCTGATCCTGAAGGCGCTGCCGGTGCAGCGGGTGTTCCGGCATTTCCCGGTGACCTCGAAGCACCCGCGGGCGAGGGTGCTGGCCTGCGCCACGGAGGCTGCCGCGCTGCAGGGCCGCTTCTGGGAGATGCACGACTCGCTGCTCGAGGACCAGGCGCACCTGGACCAGCCGCACCTCTGGGAGCGCGCCCGGGTGCTCGGCCTCGACCTGGACCGCTTCGAGCTGGACAGGCGCTCCGCCGAGGTCGCCGAGCGGGTGGAGCGCGACTTCCGCTCGGGCATCCGCGCGGGCGTGGTCACCACGCCCACCCAGTTCGTGGACGGCGTGGCGCACCCCGGTGTCCCGGGCGCTGACCTGGTGGCGCGTTTGGAGTCATAAACCATCGGGTACATGAGTCGCGCGTTTCGCCCCTCGGAATCTGAGATCGGGCGGCGCTCCATCGAAGCGGGAGAAAGCGAGCCTCATGCGCCTGGTCCTCCGGTTGCTGGTCCTGTCATGCCTCGGAACGCTCGGATTCGCGAGCAGCGCCAGCGCGGCGAGCCTTCTCACTGGACCTGTGTCGACGGGAGCCGCAGTGGATCGCAGCTGCGCACAGAGCCGGCTCTCGTCGGGGGCGGGCTACGTCCAGAAGACCGTCACGATGCCCAGCCCGGGCGCTGTCACGGCCCGCCTCGACGCCGCCGGAGGAGATTGGGACCTGGCCGTCTTCGAGGCTGACACCGGCCAGGTGGTGGCCGGCTCGGCATATGGCGGCTCGCGTGAGGTCGCGGCGGGGTACGCCGTGGCCGGCGAGCGGCTGGTGGTGCAGGCCTGCCGGCTGTCGGGCACGGTGGCCACGGCGTCGCTGAAGGTCGACTCCACGGCGGTCAGCACCTCGGGCGTTCAGGCATCGAAGCTCGTGCGCGTGTCCACGCCCACGCTGGCCCGCCGCAACGAGCTGGCGTCGCTCGGGCTGGACGTGACCGAGCACGGCGGACCGGGCTTCCTCGAGGTGGTTCTCCACAGCCCCGCCGACGCCGCCAAGCTCGCCGCGCGCAGCTTCACCTTCTCGGTCGACGTGCCTGACCTGACGCTCGCCGCCAAGCGTGATCGCGCGGCCGACGCCCGCTTCGCCAAGGCCTACCCGAACACCGAGCTTCCCAGCGGCCAGAACACCTATCGCCGGCTGTTCGACTACAGCGAGGACATGAAGCGGCTCGTACGCGAGCACCCGGACCTCGTCCGGCCCATCACCCTCAACCACCTCACCTACGAGGGGCGGCCGGTGGAGGGCGTGGAGATCGCCACCAACCCGACGGCGCGCGACGGCCGGCCGGTGTTCCTCCAGATGGGCGTGCACCACGCCCGTGAGTGGCCCTCCGGCGAGCACGCCATGGAATGGGCCTACGAGCTCGTGCTCGGCTACCGCCATGGCGACGCGCGCGTGCGCCGGCTCGTCCAGGGCACCCGGACGATCGTGATCCCGGTCGTGAACCCCGACGGGTTCAACGCATCGCGTGAGGCCGGCCAGCTCTACATGAACGGAGACGGGGCCGACACCGACGGTGACGGCAGCGGCGACATCAGCGACGAGGAGTTCCTGCTCGCGGCCGCCACGCACCCCAACGAGTACCGGCGCAAGA
Source organism: uncultured Thermoleophilaceae bacterium (assembly GCA_963764665.1). Classification (GTDB taxonomy): domain Bacteria; phylum Actinomycetota; class Thermoleophilia; order Solirubrobacterales; family Thermoleophilaceae; genus JACVRW01. Next base: position 13,115 of record CAVXTL010000015.1, read on the forward strand.
ACTGCCGGCTCGTGACCGACGCCGCGGCCGGCAACTGCAACCAGCTCTCCCTCGGGGCAGCGGAGCCCGGTGTGGACCCGAACCGCAACTACGGCGCCTTCTGGGGCGGCCCGGGGGCGGACACCAACCCTCTGATCCAGACCTACCGCGGCCCGGCGCCGTTCTCGGAGCCCGAGAGCCGGAACGTGCGTGAGCTGGTGTCCGGCCGGCAGGTCACGACGCTGATCACCAACCACACCTTCTCCGGTCTCGTGCTGCGCCCGCCGGGAATCGCCGCGCAGGGCTCCACACCGGACGAGACGATCTACAAGGCCCTCGGCGCACGGATGTCGGCCGAGAACGGCTACGCGAACCAGTACGGCTACGAGCTCTACGACACCACCGGCACGACCGAGGACTGGAGCTACTGGTCCACCGGCGGCCTCGGCTTCACGTTCGAGATCGGCGACCTGGGCTTCCACCCGCCGTTCGCGGAGACGGTGGCCGAGTGGAACGGGACCAGCGACGACGCCACCGGCACCGGCAACAGGGGCGCCTACTACCACGCGCTGGAGAACACGGCCGACGCCGCCCGCCACTCCGTGCTGAGCGGGCAGGCGCCGGCCGGGGCGGTGCTCAGGGTGAAGAAGACCTTCCAGACGCCGACCTTCAGTGGCGCCACCTTCACCGATCAACTCGACACCACGATCAAGGTCGGTTCCTCCGGCGCCTTCGAGTGGCACCTGAACCCGTCCACCCGCCCGCTCACCGCGAAGGCGAGCGGCCGGGCACCGAAGGGGCCGCCGAGCGCGGCTCAACAGTTCGCCTCGCGCGGGGGGACCACGCCCTGCGCGGACATCGACAATCCGCCGCCCGGCTGTTACGAGGATCACGTGATCACGGTGCCGAGTGGCACGGGGATCGATAACGCGAAGGCCACGATCCGGGTGGAGTTCCCCGCGGTCAGCGACTGGGACGTGAAGGTCTATCGCGCGACCTCGGCCGGCGTGGCCACCGGAGACGCGTTGGCGACCTCGGGCAACGGCCCCACGAACCTGGAGCTGGGCTATGAGCAGGTCGTCCTCCCGGATCCCGCCGGGAAGTACGTCGTGCGAGTGATCAACTACGCCGCCGTCGGGTCCTGGACCGGCACCGTGACGTTCGCGGGGCCCGAGCCCTACCAGGCCGCCCAGCAGGAGACCTGGACGCTGTTCTGCGAGCAGCCCGAGGGCACGATCAGGTCCGCGCGCCAGGTGTTCGTGGCACGCGGCCAGCGCCGCGCGCTCGACCTGCGCACCGACTGCAAGACACGGCGTTAGAAAGGGCTTTTCACGGGGACCTTTCGAAGGCCGCTGCTAGCATCGGCCGCGTTCTCAATAGGACGAAAAAACGCATGTCGCCAACCGGAGGCGACCGAAAGGACCAACATGACTGATGGTGTTAGCCGGGTCTCCCTCGAGGTCGGGGGTACCGAGATCTCGTTCGAGACCGGCAAGCTCGCCAAGCAGGCGAGCGGCTCCGTAGTCGTTCGCGCAGGAGACACGATGGTGCTCTCCACCGCCACGGCAGGCAACGTTCGCGACGTCGACTTCCTCCCGCTGACAGTGGATGTGGAGGAGCGCATGTACGCCACGGGCAAGATCCCGGGCAGCTTCTTCCGCCGCGAGGCGCGCGCCGGCGAGAAGGCGACGCTCACGGCTCGCATGATCGACCGGCCGCTTCGCCCGCTCTTCCCGAAGGGCTGGAACCGCGAGACGCAGCTCGTGTCGATCACGATGTCGGTCGATCACGTCAACCCCTACGACATCCTCGCGATGAACGGCGCCAGCGCCGCTCTCATGATCTCGGACATCCCCTTCCCGGCGCCCGTGGGTGCCGTGCGGATCGGCCAGGACTCCGAGGGCAGCTTCATCGTGAACCCGGACGAGGAGTGGCTGCAGGAGAGCCCGCTCGACCTGGTGGTGGCCGGCACCGAGGAGGCCATCCTGATGGTCGAGGCCGGCGCCAGCGAGATCACCGAGGCGGAGATCCTCGACGCGCTCGACATCGCACACAACGAGATCAAGCGGCTCTGCGAGGCACAGCACGACCTGCGCAAGCAGGCCGGCAAGGACAAGATCGAGCACACCGCCCCGGCGGTCGACGAGAGCCTCAGCTCCGAGCTGAAGGAGCGCTTCGGCCCCTCGCTCGACGAGGCCACCCAGGTGGTCGACAAGCTCGAGCGCCAGGACGCCACCAAGCGGGTGGAGGAGGAGTCGCTCGAGTCACTCGCCGGCGACGCCGACGATTCCGATCGACGGGCGGCGGTGCAGCGCGCGTTCGACGCGCTCGAGAAGGACATCATCCGCAAGCGGATCGCCGTGGACAAGAAGCGCCCCGACGGCCGTGCGGCGGATGAGCTGCGCGACATCTGGATCGAGATTGGCGTCGCCCCCCGCACACACGGGTCGGCGATCTTCACCCGCGGCCAGACGCAGGCGTTCTCCGTGGCCGCGCTCGGCACCACCCGTGACGAGATGAGGCTCGACACGCTCGGGCTCCAGGAGAAGAAGCACTACTTCCACCACTACAACTTCCCGCCGTTCTCGGTGGGCGAGGCCGGCTTCATGCGCGGACCCAAGCGCCGCGACATCGGACACGGAGCGCTCGCGGAGCGCGCCCTCGTGCCGGTCGTCCCGACGGTGGACGAGTTCCCGTACACGGTTCGCGTGGTCTCGGACATCCTCGAGTCGAACGGCTCGTCGTCCATGGCCTCGGTCTGCGGATCGAGCCTGTCCCTGATGGACGCCGGCGTGCCGATCAAGGCGCCGGTGGCCGGTATCGCGATGGGCCTGATCAAGGAGGGCGACGACTACGTCGTGCTCACCGACATCGCGGGCGTGGAGGACCACCTGGGCGACATGGACTTCAAGGTCGCCGGTACGTCCGAGGGCATCACCGCGCTCCAGATGGACATCAAGATCTCGGGCGTCACGTTCGACATCCTGCGCGACGCGCTCACGCAGGCCCAGAACGCCCGGCTCGCGATCCTCGGCAAGATGAAGGACGCGATCTCCGAGCCGCGCGCCGAGCTGTCGTCCTACGCACCGCGCATCTCGCAGATCCAGATCGACACCGAGAAGATCGGCGCCGTCATCGGCAAGGGCGGCGAGACCATTCGCGCGCTCTCCGAGGAGTTCGAGGCGCAGATCGACATCGATGACGACGGGACGATCCGCATCTACGCGGCCACCGGCGAGCAGGGCGACGCTCTGACCGACCGGATCCGCCAGATGACCAAGGAGGTCGAGGTCGGCGACGAGTTCACCGGCAAGGTGGTCAAGACCACCACCTTCGGCGCGTTCATCGAGCTCGCCAAGGGCACCGACGGCCTGCTGCACATCTCGAACGTCTCACCGGGCCAGCGCGTCGACACCGTGGAGGACGTGCTCAACCGCGGCGACGAGCTCAAGGTGAAGGTCGTGGAGGTGGACCGCGAGCGCGGCCGCATCGGCCTGCGCCTCGCCGAGGACCCTGACGTCGCGGGCAAGTCGAAGGAAGAGCTCGCCTCGGTGGGCACCGGCGACAAGGGCCCGCGCGGCGGTGGTGACCGCGGCGATCGCGGTGACCGCGGCGGTCGCGGGAACGGCGGACGGCGTCGCGAGAGCGGCGGCCGTGGCGGGCGCGACCGGGATCGCGATCGCAACCGGACGGACGAGCGCTGAGCGAGCCTGTTGTAACGACGCTGGAGTCGGGCGTCAGGGTTGCCACCGAGGCGATGCCCTCGGTGCGCTCGATCGCGCTCGGCTTCTGGATCCGGGCCGGGTCGCGGGACGAGGGCCACGAGCAGGCGGGCATCTCGCATTTCCTCGAGCACCTGCTGTTCAAGGGCACGGACCGCTTCAGCTCGCTCGAGATAGACGAGGCGTTCGACGCGATGGGGGCGGAGGTGAATGCCGGAACCGGCAAGGAGACCACCTCCGTCTATTCGCGCTTCCTCGACGGGCAGCTCGACCGGGCGTTCGATCTGCTCCAGGACATGGTCCTGCACCCGGCCTACCCGGACATCGACTCCGAGCGCCAGGTGGTGATCGAGGAGATCGCGATGTACGAGGACGAGCCCCAGGACAAGGTGCACGACGTGTTCGCCGGGGCGCTCTTCGGCGAGCACCCGCTGGGGCGCCCGATCATCGGCCGCGCCGACGTGGTGTCGTCGGTGCCGGTACCGAGCATCGCGGCATGGCACGACAGCCGCTACGTGCCGGGGGGCATCGTCGTGGCCGCGGCGGGCAACGTGGACCACGACCATCTGGTGGGTCTCGTGAATGGCGCCTTCGACGGCGCCGCGCCCGCCGGCGTGCCCGCGGACCTGGCGGAGCCCGTGGTCGCCGGCGACCGGCTGCGCTTTCACCGCAAGGACACCGAGCAGTACCACCTGTGTCTCGGGGCGCCGGGCCTCCCGCGCGGTGACGACCGCCGTTTCGCGCTGCGCATCCTGGACACGATCCTCGGCGGCTCCACCTCGTCGCGGCTGTTCCAGGAGGTGCGCGAGAAGCGCGGCCTGGCCTACTCGGTCTACTCGTACACGAGCCACTACGCCGACACCGGGCAGGTGGCCGTCTACGTGGGAACGCGGCCCGACAACGTGGCCGAGGCCTTCGAGGTGATCGGTGTGGAGCTGCGGCGCCTGATCGACGACGGGGTGACGCAGGACGAGCTGGAGCGCGCCCGCGAGAACGTCAAGGGCCGCACGGTGCTGTCGATGGAGTCCACCTCCACCCGCATGAACCGGCTGGGCAGCTCGATACTGATGGGCGTGCCGCTCCTCACCTTGGACGAGGTGCTGGCGGCCTTCGACGCAGTCACTCTCGACGACGTGACGGACCTGGCTCGCGAGCTGTGGCTGCCCGAGTCGCTCGCGGCGGCGGGCGTCGGTGCGGACGAGGACATGTTCCGCTCGGCGCTGGGCTCTGTGAGCGCCGAACTAGCGGCGTGATCAACGTCGCCGTCTCCGGTGCGGCAGGGCGCATGGGGCAGACGGTGTGCTCCGCGGTCGAGGGCGCGGGCGACATGTCGCTTGTGGGCCGCGCCGATCCCCACCTGGGCGTATCGCTGGCCGACGTGCTCGGCGATGCCGACGTGGTGGTGGACTTCAGCCAGCCCGGCGCGGCGCTGGAGAACGCGCGAGCGTGCCTGGAAGCGGGAGTGCACTGCGTGATGGGCACCACGGGCGCCTCGTTCGACGAGTTGCGCGGGGTCGGCAACTCCAACCTGTTCGTGGCTCCGAACTTCGCGATCGGCGCGGTGCTGATGATGCAGTTCGCCCGCCAGGCGGCCGAGCACATGCCCGAGAGCGAGATCATCGAGCTGCACCACGACGGAAAGCTCGATGCCCCGTCGGGCACGGCCAAGCGCACCGCCGAGCTGATGCGCGAGGCCGGCGCCAACGTGCATGAGCCGATCCACTCGGTGCGGCTGCCCGGGCTGGTGGCACATCAGGAGGTCCTGTTCGGTGGGCTGGGGGAGACGCTGTCGATCCGCCACGACTCCACCTCGCGCGAGAGCTTCATGCCGGGCGTGCTGCTGGCGGTCCGGAAGGTCGGCGAGCTCACCGAGTCGCCGGTCGTCGGGCTCGAGCGGCTGCTGTAGCAACAGGGTTGACCCTGGGCGCCGCAGCTGCGCAGTATGCGCCCAGTGGTCGCCGCCTTTCGACCAGTCGCCCTCGTGATCGTCTGCGCCGTGGTGCTGGGCGGTTGTGCGTTCGGGGAGGCGCTCTCGACGACTGGTGTGTCGCAGACCGGGGCGACGTTGCGCGGCAACATCTATTCGAGTTTCGACGGGAACACGGAGTACTGGTGGCGCTACGGCGGGACGCCCGCCTACGGGTCGGAGACCCCGCATCGCACGATCGCCATCCACGACGAGAGCGCCCATCCGGTGTCGGAGCCGGTCACCGGGCTGTCTCCCAACACGACCTACCACTTCCAGCTCTGCGCCCGTGACGCCGAGGAGAGCCCGCCGCGGAAGAACTGCTCGAAGGACGGGACGTTCTCGACCGCGTCGGCGATCGGCGCCTCCCGGATCGCCTTCACTTCCACTCAGGGCAGCATCGACATCTACACCACACCTCCTAGCGGCGGAACCCCCACGAAGGTTCCCGGCGGAGGGGGGTTCGAGATCGACCCGGACTGGTCGCCGAGAGCCGCCAAGCTGCTCTTTTCGGCCTTCTTCGGGACCACGAGCGCGCTCACGACGATGAACCCGGACGGGAGCCACCGCGTGAGCATCACGGGGCTTTCCGACCCGTTCGCGTCAGCGCCGGCGTGGTCCCCGGACGGCACGAAGATCGCCTACGAGGCGCAGGGTGAGGTCCAGTTGATCGGAGCGGGCGGCGGCGACCCGGAGAACCTGACGAACAGACCAGGCTCCGACGGCTGGCCCGCGTGGTCGCCGGACGGCAGCAAGATCGCCTTCCAGAGCGACCGCGACGGCCGCGCGCAGATATACGTGATGGACGCCGACGGCAGCGATCAGGTGAACATCAGCCAGTCGGCGGTACGCGACTCTGCCCCGTCCTGGTCGCCGGACGGCACGAGGATCGCGTTCCACTCCTCGGGAGCCGACGACAACACGGACGTCTGGGTCATGGACGCGAACGGCGCCAACCGCAAGCGCCTGACGAGCCCACCCGGGTACGACGGCGAGCCCGACTGGTCCCCGGACAGCCGCAAGATCGCCTTCACGTCCACGCGCGCCGGTGGCGGCGACATCTGGGTGATGGACGCGGACGGGAGCGACCAGTTCAACCTCACGCCCGGCGCGGGGACCGACCTGCTGGCGTCCTGGTCCCCGGTTCCGTGAACCTGCGCTAGCTGCGCAGCAGCAGCGCGGTGGCCTCTGCGGCCGGCAGCGGGCGCGCCAGGTGGTAGCCCTGGGCCATCGGACAGCCCTGGTCGCAGAGGAATGCGCGCTGCTCCTCGGTCTCCACGCCCTCGGCCACCACCTCGCGTCCCAGAGCCTGGGCGAGGCGGATGATCGCCGTGACGAACGCGGAGGCGCTCTCGCTCCGCGGCACGTCGCGCATGAACGAACGGTCGATCTTGATCTGCTCCACCGGCATCTCCCGGAACCTGCTCAGGGATGAGAAACCCTCGCCGAAGTCGTCGATCGCCACGCCCACGCCCAGGGCGTGCAGCCGCTCGAGCGGACCGCGGGCGGCGGTCTCGTCCATGGCGGCCGACTCGGTCACCTCCACGACCACGCGCGACGGCTCGATGCCGTGTCGCTCGAGGGCCGCGCGGAGCAGGTCGACGTACTCCGGCCTGCGCAGCTCCCGTGGCGCGGCGTTCACGCTCAGGCGCGGTGTGAGGCCGAGAAGCTCCCACTCGGCGGCCTGCCGGCAGAGCTCGTCGATCACCCAGGTCCCGATCGGCTCGATCAGCCCGCTGTGCTCCGCCGCGGGGATGAACGCGGCCGGAGGCACCAGGCCGCGCGAGGGGTCGTTCCAGCGCAGGAGCGCCTCCACGGCCGCGGGCTGCCCGCTGTCGAGCGAGTAGATCGGCTGGTAGTGCAGCTCCAGCTCGTTGCGCTCGATCGACCTGCGCAGCCGAGCGGTCAGGGAGAGCCGATCCAGGGGGTGCTGCTCCTCGGGCGTGTAGACCATGTGGCCCGACCGGCCCGCGCGCTTGGCCTGGTACATCGCGGTGTCGGCCTGGCGCAGCAGCTCCTCGCCGCCGATGGCCAGCCGCGGGAAGAGGCTCACGCCGAGGCTGGCGCTCACGTGGAACTCGGCGCCCTCCACCTCCACGGGCTCGGCCAGCGCCGCGGCCACGCGTTCGGCGCTTGCCACGACGTTCGCCATTCCGTCGGCGGGCAGGTCCGGGAGCAGCATGAAGAAGTCGTCACCGCCCGTGCGGGCCAGCAGGTCTCCGTGCCGCTTGAGCTTCTCGAGCCGGCGCGCGATGGACACCAGCAGCTCGTCGCCGACCGGATGTCCCAGGCTGTCGTTCACGAGCTTGAAGTCGTCGAGGTCCAGGCACAGGAGACCCACCGAGCGGCCGGACAGGCGGGCGGACTCGATGGCCGCGTTCACGCTTTCCGAGAGCTGCGCGCGGTTCGGCAGGCCGGTGAGAGGGTCGTGGTACGCGAGGAAGGCCACGCGCTGCTCGGCCAGGCGGCGGTCGGTGATGTCCTCGCCCGATCCCAGCGACCCGGTCACCGACCCGTCCTCGCCTCGGAGCACCGTGTTGTGCCAGCGGATCAGGCGCTCCTCGCCCGATGCGGCCGTCACGGCGCTCTCGAACTCGGTGATGCCCTCGACCTCCCCGCGGATGACCTGGTCGAACCCGCGCCGGGCGGACTTCTGCTCCGCCTCGGGTACCGCGACGGCGAACCAGTCGCTGCCGAGCAGGCCGGCCTCGTCGCGGCCGAGGACCTGGCAGGCGCGTCTGTTCACAAGGCTGATCGTGCCGTTGGCGGCCAGCACGACGATCATCGTGGCGGCGATGTCCAGGTAGCCCTGGGCCCGGTCGCGCTCTTCGCGAACCTGAGCCTCGCTCTCCTGGAGCGCGCTCTGCGTGCGCTTCAGCTCGGTCACGTCCACCAGCACGCCCTGCGTGCACACCGGCCGGCCGTCGCTGTCCCGGATGATCGTGTCCCGCTCCCAGATCCAGACCACGCGACCGTCAGCGGCCACCATGCGGAACTCGCCCTCGTAGGGGATGGCCTGCTCGAAGGTCTGCCGCTCGGCGGCCAGCACCCTCTCGCGATCGTCGGGATGGATGCGCTCCTCCCAGAGGGAATCGTCTGCGATCCAGCGATCCATCGGGAAGCCGAGCAGCTGCTCGATCTGGGGGCTGACGTAGAGGAACGGCGCGTCGGCGGTGAAGTCCGCGATGTAGGTGACCGCCGGGATCTGCTCCACGAGCATCCGGTAGCGCACCTCGGCGGGCACCCCGGCCTCGGTCCGGGCAGGGGCGTTCAGGGGGAAGGCTCGAGCTGGGTGCTCCATGGTGGAGGAGGTGCCGCGGGCGGCTCTTCCCCTAATCGGGTGACAGCGGAGCCGACTTGAGTCAGGCCGCGGTACGGCTGCTCTTGCGGAGCGTGCGCGGGACCACGAAACGGATGCCCGAGCGCTCGTCGTCGATCGAGCACGTCTTGTTGTCGATCAGGCCGAGCCGCTTGGCGTGGGGCACCAGCGTCATCTGATTCAGGTAGTTCTCGTGGCCGCGCTTGCGGGTGATGATCCACAGGTAGCCGGTATCCCGCAGGCGAGCGCGGTAGCGCACCAGCGCCTCGCTGGCCTCGTCCATCGATTCCACCAGCACGATGGCGCCGTCGAGATCGCCGGAGCGGACGAGCCCGCGCCCGGCCGCCTCCTTCACATCCCGCCTGAGACCGGAGCCCACATCGCCCGTGACCTCGACGCGATCGTCGGGTTTGACGCCGAGCTTCTGCACGGTCGTCCTGTGGCTGTAGTCGCGCTCCCGGTCCATGAACGGGGAATTGTCTCATTTGCAGCGGGTGTTCCGGAAGGGATGACAGAGCGCTATCGTCGGCCTGCATGATTCCGGGGGGAATCCTCACTGCGATGGTCACGCCGTTCGATCGCCATGGCGAGGTGGACGAGGACGCGACCGTGCGCCTCATCCACCGACTTCTGGACGCCGGCTCCGACGGGCTCGTCGTGGCCGGCACCACCGGCGAGTCGCCGACTCTCACCGACGAGGAGAAGGCGCGCCTGTGGCAGCTGGCGGTCGAGGAGTCCGGCGACGCGGCCGTGATCGCGGGCACGGGCACCTATGACACTCGCCACAGCGCGGAGCTGACCGAGCGCGCCACGGAGATCGGGGTGGACGCCGTGCTGGTCGTCACGCCCTATTACAACAAGCCGAACCGGCGCGGGCTCGTGGCGCATTTCGAGGCGGTGGCGGCAGCGACCGACCGACCCGTGATCCTCTACAACATTCCCTCTCGCGTCGTAGTGGACATGCCGAACGATCTCCTGGCCGAGCTGGCGCAGATCGAAAACGTCTCAGCGGTCAAGCAGGCCCGCTATGAGGACCTCGCGCCGATCGACGGCCTCGACCTGCTGGCCGGCAACGACGACACGCTCGCGCGTGTGCTCGACATGGGCGGGACCGGGGGGATACTGGTGGCGTCCCAGCTCGTGGGCCGCGAGATGCGGCAGATGATCGACGAGCCGGAGCGCCGGCATGAGATCCACGATTCGCTCACCGACCTCTTCGAAGCCCTCGCTGTGACCACCAACCCGATCCCGATCAAGGCTGCGATGACCCTGGCCGGCCACGAGGTGGGCGGCCTCCGGCTGCCGCTCGTGGAGGCCTCGGACGACGAGATCGCGGTCGTACGCGCCGCGCTCGAGCGCCACGGCCTACTGGCGCGGGTTTGACGAGCAACGGCACGCTCCGGGTGCTCCCCCTGGGCGGTCTGGGGGAGATCGGCAAGAACATGACCGTCGTGGAGTACGACGGCCGGATCGTCGTGGTGGACACCGGGCTGATGTTCCCCACGCCCGATCAGCTCGGGATCGACCTCGTCCTGCCGGACTTCGCGTACCTGCGCGAGCGCGCCGACGACGTGGAGGCGATCGTGCTCACGCACGGCCACGAGGACCACGTGGGGGCGCTGCCGTTCGTGCTGCGGCAGTTCGACCGCGCACCCGCCATCTACGCCGGCCCGCTCACCGCGGCGATGGTGCGCTCGAAGCTCGACGAGCACAAGCTCAAGGACGTCAACGTCGAGGACGTCCTCGCGGGCGGGAAGTTCGACGCAGGCCCATTCTCGCTCGAGATGGTGAAGATGGCCCACTCGATCCCAGACGCCTTCGCCGTGGCGATGACGTGCGAGCTCGGCACGATGCTCGTGACCGGCGACTACAAGTTCGACCAGACCCCCGTGGACGGGGTGCCGGCGGACGTCGGGCGCTTGGCCGAGATCGGGCGCGACGGGCTGCTGCTGCTCTGCGGCGACTCCACGAACGCCGACCGCCCCGGCACCTCGCTGTCGGAGTCGAGCGTGGGGCCGCGCCTCCAGGAGGTGTTCGCCCGGTGCGAGGGGCGGATCATCGTCACCTGCTTCGCCTCGAACATCCACCGCGTGCAGCAGGTCGTGGACGCCGCGGCCGGGCTGGGCCGCAAGGTCGCGCTCGTGGGCCGCTCAATGCGCAAGAACGTGAACATCGGGCGCATGCTCGGGCACATCGAGGTCCCGGAGGGCATGCTCGTGGGCCCGGGGGAGATCGAGGACTACCCGGACCACAAGCTGGTGGTCCTCTCCACCGGCAGCCAGGGCGAGCCGCTGTCTGCGCTGCGCCGCATGGCGCACGACGACCACCCGCAGGTGGCTCTCCACGAGGGCGACACCGTGATCTTCTCCGCCACCTCGATCCCCGGCAACGAGCGCGCGGTCAACGAGACCATCGACCGCATCTACCGCCTCGGCGCCACTGCGATCACCCCGAGCGAGGTGCCTGTGCACGCCTCGGGGCACGGCTACCAGGAGGAGCTGAAGCTGCTGCTCAACCTCACCAAGCCGCGCTACGTGCTGCCCGTGCACGGAGACCACCGGCGGCTGAGCCTCCACGGCCAGCTGGCCGAGGCGGTGGGCATTCCGCCCAAGTCCATCTTCCACGGCGAGAACGGGCTGCCGCTCGAGCTCGACGCCAAGGGCGCGCGCTTCGGCGACCGCGAGCAGGCCGGGATGATCTTCGTGGACGGCATGGAGGTGGGCGACATCGAGGACGTGGCCCTGCGCGACCGCCGGATGCTGTCGGCGGACGGGATCTTCATCGTCGTCGCCACGGTGTCCGAGCAGGACGGCCGTTCGGTCGCGGACCCCGAGATCATCTTCCGCGGCGTGCCCTTCGTGGAGGAGACCGACTCCTTCGTCCCGGAGCTGCGCGAGGCCGTGGACGCATCGCTGGAGCGCTCCGCGAAGGAGCACATCACCGAGATCGACCTGCTCCAGGACCACCTGCACGACGACGTGGCCGAGTTCGTCTACCGGCGCCTTCGCAGGCGGCCGATGATCCTGCCGGTGGTCGTCGAGGTCTAGGGGACCGGCGGTGCGACGCCGCTGACGGCCACATGGCCGTCGAAGCGGCAGGAGCCACTCCCCGCCCCGTCGGCGATCAGCGCCACGACCCCGCTCAACGCGACCCGCGTGGTGGGGGTGGATGCGACGAGCGGCGAGGACTCGATCACCCGCGGTCCCGCCGACGTCACCGCGGCCACCACCTGGGCGCGGCTCCGAGGTTGCCGTAGGAGGCCTCCTCGCCGTCCGCGCTCGATCCGGCCTCGGTCGACTGCACCCGCACCTCGGCGCGCGGGCCGCCCATATCGGCGGGGCATGCCGCCGGAGACGAGTGAGCGGACCGTAGGTGAGGAGCGTCGATGGCCGCGCCGCCCTGCGGGAACGGGCGTGGCCGGGATCACGCGCAGCCCATCCACGGCCGCGGCGCTGTCCGCCCGGGTTGCGCTCGGCACCTTGGCGAGCGTGGACTCCCTGATGTCCTCCCCGGTGAGGGTGGCCAGTGCCACGTCGCGGCCCTGGACCGTGCTGTTGCGAATGTCGAGGCCGCGAATCTCGTTGTTGCGCAGGTCCTTGGTGCGGATGTCGTTGTTGCGCAGATCGCGGGTGCTCACCGTGTTGTTCTTGAGCTCCCGGCTGTCTATGTAGCCGGTGGCGACTCCATATGAGACGCCGCCCAGCGACAGGAACAGCGCGAGCAGGGAGATGACGATGGCGGGCGAGGGGCGCAGCCGGGTGATGGACTTCAAGACACAGCTCCTACGGATCGGGTGTTCCGCTAGTCCCCGAACACCGTAGAGAGAGCTACGGAGCGCTTCTGGTCACAGACGGGTGGTCGGCGGTCACCTCGGAGCCAACCGCCAGCGGGAGCGTGACCACGAAGCGCGCGCCGCCGCCCTCGGCGTCGAGCAGCTCCACCCGTCCGCCGTGGGCCTCGGCCACGGCTCGGACGATCGCCAGCCCCAGTCCGCTTCCGCCGCCGGCCGCCGTGTCTCCCACGCCGCGTGCGAAGCGCTCGAAGATCCGCTCGCGAAGCTCGTGGGGCACGCCCGGCCCGCGGTCGGACACCTCGAGCACCGCCTGGCCGTCGCGGCGGCGGGCGGACACCGTCACGGGCGTTCCAGAGGCGGTGTGTACGAGCGCGTTCTCGATCAGGTTCGCCACGAGGCGGTGGAGGTCGTCGGGCACCCCGAGCACCGGCACGGGCTCGGGCGCGTCGAGCGAGAGCGGCTGGCCGGCCGCCAGCGGGCTCGCCTCCGTGGCCGCCTCCTGCGCCACCTCCGCGAGGTCGAGGGGCCGCTGGGGCGCCTGCCGGCCGGCGTCGGCCCGCGCGAGCAGCAGCAGGTCGGCCACGAGGCGGCGCATCCGCTGCGACGAGCGCAGCGCCGAGCTGGCCATCTCGCGGGCCTCGCCGTCGAGCTCGGGCTCGAGCAGCTCGAGGTTGGCCAGGATGCTCGTGAGGGGGGTGCGCAGCTCGTGGGAGGCGTCCGCCACGAAGTCGCGCTGGCGCTCCAGGGCCGCCTCGCTTTCACCGCGCGCCGCGCTCAGCTCGCTGAGCATGTCCTCGAGGGTGTGGGCCAGGTCCGATACCTCGTCGTTGGCCTGCGGCTTGGGAAGCCGCACGTCCGGGTCGCGCGTGCGCGCCACCTCGCGCGCCGCGCGCGTGAGTCCTGAGATCGGGCGCATGGCCCTGCGCGCGACGAACAGCCCGCCCGCGAAGGCGAGGAAGGTCCCGCCGATCACGCCGAACGCGAGGAAGAGGCGCACCTTTCCGATCGTGGTGGCCACCGCGCTCTCCGGCTTCCCGTACTGGACGTAGGCGAAGGTCTGGGCCACGGGACGGCCGAGCCCCGGCGAGAAGCCGGAGTCGCTGCCGTTGCTGCCGGCCACCAACGGCCGCGAGACCACCCTGTAGCCGCCCACGTCGTGCACGCCCTCCGGGGTGGTCGGACCAAGATCCACGCTGCCGGTCGCGGGGATGCGCGGAACGCCGCGCTGGTCGACCACGCGAACGGCGGCGTCGCCGGCGGCTGCGTACCCGAGCGGCTCTGACGCCACGTTCAGGGTCACCTCGCCGGTGGGGCTCACCTCCCGGGTGACGGTGTCCTGGAGGCGGTCCTGCAGGTCGGCCGCGGTGGCCCGGAGGTCGTCGTCGAAGCCGGTGCGGATCCGCTGTTCGGCCACGGCGCCGATCACGACCGCGAAGAGGCAGAGGATCGCGAACGTGAGCGCCGAGCTCACCATCGCCACCTTGAGGCGCACCGGGAGGCGTGCCCTCACGCGTCGGCCCTCAGCACGTATCCGGCGCCGCGCACGGTGTGGAGCACGCGCGGCTCGCCGCCGGCCTCGAGCTTGCGGCGCAGGTTCGAGATGAACACGTCCACCGTGTTCGTCTCCGCGAACGGGTGGTAGCCCCAGACCTCATCGAGCAGCGCCTGGCGCGAGACCACGATGCGCTCGTTGCGCATGAGGTGCTCGAGCAGCTCGAACTCGCGGGCGGTCAGCTCGAGCTTGCGCTCGCCGCGAGCGACCTCGTGGGTGTCGGGGTTGAGCCGCAGGTCGCCCGCCACCAGGAATGCGCTGCCGCGCGGGGGGCGCCGGCGCAGCAGCGCGCGCACGCGCGCGAGCAGCTCGGCGCGCTCGAAGGGCTTCACGAGGTAGTCGTCGGCGCCCGAGTCGAGGCCCTCCACGCGCGCATCCACGGCGTCGCGGGCGGTGAGCATGAGGATGGGCACGTCGGCGCTTTCACGCAGTCGCCGGCAGACCTCCACGCCGTCCAGCTTCGGCAGGCCGAGGTCGAGCACCACAGCATCCGGCTCGAACAGGCCGGACTCCACGAGGGCCGCCTCGCCGTCGCCGGCCACCCGGACCTCGTAGCCCTCCTTGTCGAGCGACCGCCTCAGGACGCCCGCGATGTCGGCGTCGTCCTCCACCACCAGCACGCGGGGCCTTCCGCTCATCGGCCCAATGGTAGGGAGGGGGAGGGGGGTCTCCGTCGAAATTCCGGTGGATGGCCCTACGCCGGACCAAAGCACGCAAGCGCCGCCGCCCGGCAGGGCGACTCCGCGGCGGCGTCAAGCTGCCGACGCTCGATCAGGGCCAGTGGGACCTGGTCGGGCTGGGGCTCGTGTCGTTCGCCGCCTTCTTCGCATGCGTCTTCTACCTCGGCTGGGCCGGCGGAGAGGTGGGCGAGGCGATGGCCGACGGCATGCTCGTGCTCTTCGGCGGGGCCGGCTACCTCGCCCCGATCGCGCTGTTCGCCGCCGGCGCCGTGGTGATGCTCCGTCCGATGCTGCCCGCGGTGCAGCCGTGGGGCGTGGGCGCCCTCTGCCTCGGGGCCGCCCTCACGCTCGGCCTCGCGGCCGGCTCGCTCGGCCTCGGCCCCGGTGACACTCCGCGCGACGGCTTCGTGGACGCGGAGTACCTGAGGCAGCACGGCGGTCTCGTGGGCGAGTCTCTGTTCTGGGTTTCGAGCCACCTCTTCTCTCACGCCGGGTCGCACATCCTCTTCGTGTTCCTGCTCCTGGCGGGCGTGCTCCTGCTCACCGGCGCCTCGGTGGCCGGCGTCGTGAGCGCCACGCGACAGGGCGTGGCCACCACCACCGAGCGCGTCCGGGTCTCGAAGCAGGACCTGGCCAACGCCCTCTCCGGGCTCACCACGGCCCCGGCACGGTCGCCGCAGGCCGAGGCGGTGTCGCCGCCCGAGCCCGAGGACTCCGAGCCCGTCGTGCGCGCCACCCACGTGGAGGCGCCCGCGCTGGACGGCTCGGAGCGCTACCCCGACCTGTACGAGGACGAGCAGGAGGATCCCGTCGATCCCTTCGAGGGCCCGGAGCCCGAGCCGGAGCTCGAGCTGGACCTGGAGCCGGCCCCCGAGCCCCCACCAGTGCCGGAGCCGGTCGAGGCCGGGGCCGAGGAGCCGCCCGCGCTGACACCTCAGGGCCACCGCCGCTCGGCGGTCACCGAGTCGGACGAGATCGACTACAGGATGCCGAAGCCGTCGTTCCTCAAGCACTCGAGCGGCGCTCAGAAGGTCGACACCAAGGGCATCGCACGCACGGGCGGCCAGCTGGTGGAGACGCTCAGCCACTTCAACGTGGACGGCAAGGTGATCGGAACGGTCACCGGCCCGCACATCACGCGCTACGAGCTGCGCCTGGCGCCCGGCATCAAGATGTCGAAGGTCGCCACGCTGAAGGATGACCTCGCCTACGCCCTCGCCGCCGAGCAGGTGCGCATCCTCGCGCCCATCCCGGGCAAGCAGGCGGTGGGCGTGGAGGTGCCTAACCGCGTGCGCAAGATGGTGCACCTCGGCGACGTGTTCCAGGAGGCGCCGAAGGGCTGGTCGCCGCTCTCGGTCTGGCTCGGCAAGGACATCGCCGGCAAGGCCATCGGCACCGACCTCGCCAAGCAGCCGCACATCCTGATCGCCGGAACCACCGGGTCCGGTAAGTCGGGGTGCGTGAACGCGATGCTCTCATCGGTCCTGTTGCGCTCGTCTCCGAACGAGATGCGCATGGTGCTGGTGGACCCCAAGCGCGTGGAGCTGAACCACTACGAGGGCATCCCGCACCTCCTCACGCCCGTCGTGACGAGCCCGCGCCTGGCCGCCAACGTGCTCGCCAATCTGATCAAGGAGATGGAGGAGCGCTACGGCGTGATGAGCCGCGCCAAGACGCGCAACCTCACCGAGCTCAACCGCGTGCGCAAGGGCCAGGGCGAGCGGCCGCTCCCGTACATCCTCTGCGTGATCGACGAGCTGGCCGACCTGATGATGGTCGCCCCCGCCGACGTGGAGGACTCGATCATCCGGCTGGCACAGAAGTCGCGCGCGGTGGGCATCCACCTGGTGCTGGCCACCCAGCGCCCGAGCGCCGACGTGATCACGGGGATGATCAAGGCCAACGTGCCGGCGCGGATCGCCTTCGCGGTGTCCTCCCAGACCGATTCGCGCGTGATCCTCGATCAGAACGGCGCCGAGTCGCTGCTCGGACAGGGAGACATGCTCTTCAGGCCCGCCGGCGAGTCGCGCTCGGCGCGCATCCAGGGCGCCTTCATCGGAGAGGACGAGATCGAGCGGCTGACCGACCACTGGCGCAAGCAGGGCGAGCCGGAGCTGCGTGAGGAGCTGCTCGAGGCGGTGGAGCCCGAGGAGAGCGAGGACTCGCCCGGCGACTTCGATCCCGATCAGGACGACATGCTGGCGGACGCGATCTCGACGGTGGTCCAGATGGGCACAGCCTCCACATCGATGCTCCAGCGCCGCCTGAGGGTCGGCTACACGCGGGCCGGCCGCCTCGTGGACATGATGGAGCGGCGCGGCGTGATCTCCGGGTACGAGGGCTCCAAGGCCCGCCAGGTGCTGATCACCGAGGCCGACCTTCCGCGGGTGCTCGAATCGCTGGCCGAGGCGCCCGTGGCCGCCTCCAGCGAGGACTGACGCAAGCTGGCCTGCGCCCCGGGCCGGACCCCGGGGAACCCGCAAGAATAGGCGCCGATGCCCACCATCGGGGAAACGCTGCGCGAGGCCAGGATGCGCCAGCGGCTCGACATCGCGGACGTCGAGCGGCAGACCAAGATCCGCGCGAAGTACCTGCGGGCGCTCGAGAACGAGGAGTTCTCGATGCTGCCCGGGCCGACTTTCGTCAAGACCTTCCTTCGCACGTACGCCGAGCTGCTCGGCCTCGACCCTCACACGCTGGTGGAGCAGTACCGCGCGGGCTACGAGCCGCGGGACGAGCTCGAGGCCCTGAAGCCGCTCGGACCCGCGGGAGGGGGCGGGCGCGACCGGCGCCGGAGCGGCCCGCGCCCGTGGATGGTGCTCACTCTGCTCGTGGTGGCGGTGCTGGTGGGTCTGGTGGCCCTCGGTTTGATGACCGACAAAGAGGGCGGCGGCGACGACAGCACCACCCTCGGCGCCACCGAGACGACCCCGCGCACGGAGCGGACCGAGACCGAGCCGCGCGAGGAGCCGGCGGCCCCGCGGAGAGTGGCCGTCCGGATCGCGCCGACCACGCCCACCTACATCTGCGTCGACACGGGTCCCGACACGGACGTGACGTTCGAGGGGACGCTCGAGACCGCGCGCACGTTCAGAGGGCGGCGGGTCCGCCTCAACATCGGGAAGACGGCCGTCGGCGTGAGCGTGAACGGGCGGCGTGTCCCGATCGAGCCAGGTCCGGAGCCGGTGGGCTTCGACATCACTCCCAGGGCCACCCGCCCGCTGCCGATCGGACAGCGCCCGTGCGCCTGATGAGCGCTTGAGCGCCCGCGCCGGCATCGTCGTGACCGGCACCGAGGTACTCACCGGCCGCATCAGCGACCGCAACGGCCCCTGGCTCGCCGACCGCCTGCTCGAGCTCGGCATCGAGCTGGCGCACATCACCATCACCGGAGACCGCGCCGAGGACATGGAGGCCCAGCTGCGCTTCATGGCCGACCAGGACGTGGACCTGATCATCACGAGCGGCGGCCTCGGCCCGACCGCCGACGACATGACCGTGGAGGTGGTGGCCCGCTTCGCGGACCGCCCGCTGGTGCTGGACGAGGCACTCGAGCAGCGGATCGCGGACATCCTCCGCGGCCTGATGCAGCGCTTCCGCCACTGGGACTTCGACGCAGTGCGCGCCGCCAACCGCAAGCAGGCGCTGGTGCCCGAGGGCGCGTATGTGATCAACCCGGTCGGCACCGCGCCGGGCGTGGTCGTTCCGGGAAAGCCGACGGTGGTGGTCCTGCCGGGCCCTCCGCGCGAGCTACAGGGGATGTGGGACGAGGCCGTGTCCACGGCTGCATTCCAGGAGGCCACCGCGGGGCGCACGGCGTACGAGCAGGACACGATGCGCCTCTTCGGCCTGCCGGAGTCCGGGATGGCCGAGACGCTGCGGGTGGCGGAGCAGGACATACCCGGCTTCGACCGGCTCGAGATCACCACCTGCCTGCGCCGCGGCGAGGTCGAGGTCGTCACCCGCCACGAGCCCGGATCGGGCGAGGAGGCCTACGGAGCGCTCGTGGAGCTCATTCGCAGCCGCCATCCCCGCGAGCTCTTCTCCGAGGACGGCTCGAAGGTGGACGACCAGGTGGCCGAGCTCCTGGCGGGCCGCCGGATGGCCACGGCAGAGTCCTGTACGGCCGGGCTGATGGCCGCGCGCCTCACCGAGCGCCCCGGATCCTCGGACTACGTGGCCGGCGGCGTGGTCTCGTACTCGAACGAGGCGAAGATCGAACTGCTGGGCGTGGATCCCGCGCTGATCGAGGCCCACGGGGCGGTGTCCCCCGAGGTGGCCAGGGCGATGGCACAGGGGGCGCTGAGGCGCTTCGAGGCCGACACCGCGGTGGCCATCACCGGCATCGCGGGCCCGGGCGGCGGCACGGAGGAGAAGCCGGTGGGCACGGTCTGCTTCTGCGTGAGCACCGCCGACGGGCGGGTGCTCGCGCGCGACATCCTGCTGCCCGGCGGGCGCGCCGACGTGCGCGAGCGCTCCACGACCGTGGCCATGCACCTGCTGCGGCGGCTCCTCAGGGGAGAGGACGAGGGGCTCCTCTGAGCGGACCGCGGGCGCGGATGTTCGTGGCCCTCGACCTGCCCGAGGCGCCGCGGTCGGAGCTCGGGCGCTGGTGCGAGGAGGCGTTCGGGCCGCGGAGCGACCTGCGCGCGGTTCCCACCGGTCACCTCCACCTGACGCTCGCCTTCCTCGGCTGGCAGGACGAGGCGGCAGCGCCTTCGATCGCCGAGGCGGTCTTCGGGGCCGCCACAGGGTCGGTGCAGCCGCGCCTGGTCGCGGGCGAGGTGCGCTCCGTACCGCCGCGGCGTCCCCGGCTGTTCGCGCTCGACATGGTCGACGAGGGAGGGCACGCCGGGGCGCTCCAGGCCGCCGCATCGGCCGCATTGGAGGATCTGGGCGTGTACCGGCCCGAGCGCCGGCCCTGGTGGCCGCACGTCACGCTGGCGCGGGTGAAGCGCGGCGAGCGCGCGGTGGAGCCGCTCGGGGCGGATCGACCGCCCCTGGGCGCGATCGAGCCGGACGAGCTGACGCTCTACCGCTCGACCCTGCGCCCGCAGGGCTCGCTCTACGAGCCGCTGGCGCGTACGGCGCTGGGCTGAGCCGGACGACACCCGCGGGGGCGAACGTCTGTCCGGTCCGACTCCTACTTTGTGTCGTTCCAGAGCTTCGAGGAGACGCGTCAAATGGACAAGGATCAGGAGAAGGCCGCCAAGGCCCGCGAGTCGGCCCTCAATGGCGCGCTCACGCAGATAGAGCGCCAGTTCGGCGCCGGCTCCATCATGAAGATGGGGGACGACGCCTTCGCCGTCCAGGTGGAGGCCGTTCCGACAGGTGCGATCTCGCTCGACCTGGCGCTCGGCGTGGGCGGGCTCCCGCGCGGGCGCATCGTCGAGATCTTCGGCCCGGAGTCCTCGGGTAAGACCACGCTGCTCTATCACGTGCTCGCCAGCGCCCAGAAGCTGGGCGGCATCTGCGCGTTCATCGACGCGGAGCACGCGATGGACCCGGTCTACGCCAAGCGCATCGGCGTGGACATCGACGAGCTCCTCGTCTCCCAGCCCGACCACGGCGAGCAGGCGCTCGAGATCGCGGACATGCTGATCCGCTCCGGCGCGGTCGACGTCGTCGCGATCGACTCGGTTGCGGCGCTCACCCCCAAGGTCGAGCTCGAAGGAGCGATGGGGGACCAGACCGTGGGTCTGCAGGCCCGGATGATGAGCCAGGCGATGCGCAAGCTCGCCGGGAACCTGAACCGCGCCAACACGCTCTGCGTGTTCACGAACCAGATCCGCGAGAAGGTGGGCGTGATGTTCGGCTCGCCCGAGACCCAGCCCGGCGGCCGTGCGCTCAAGTTCTATTCCTCGCAGCGGCTCGACATCCGTCGCATCGAGACCCTCAAGGAGGGCACCGAGGCGGTGGGGAACCGGGTCCGCGTGAAGGTCGTCAAGAACAAGGTCGCGGCGCCGTTCCGCCAGGCCGAGTTCGACATCGAGTACGGCCAGGGCATCAGCTCGGAGGGCTGCATCCTCGATCTGGGGATCGAGCACGGGATCGTCCAGAAGTCGGGCTCGTTCTTCTCCTATGGCGACGAGCGGCTCGGCCAGGGCCGCAACAACGTCAAGGGCTACCTGCGCGAGCGCCCGGACATCGCCAAGGAGATCGAGGCCAAGATCTACGAGACGCTGGGTGCCGCGTCCGCCGAGGCATCGCTGGCGGCCGTTCCCGAGGACGACGCCGAGGCGGGCGAGGTGGCCGTCGAGGCCACGCCCGCGGAGCAGGCGGCCTAAGTAGGGTCCGACCGCCAGGTCATGGGCGAACCGGCCGCGGACCTGGCCGAGCTGGAGCGGACGCTCGCCTACGCCCACCGTGTGATCGCGCGGCGCGAGCAGACGGTCGCCGAGGTGCGCGCGCTTCTCGAGCGGCGCGAGATCTCAGAGGCCACCGCGGAGCTCGCGGTGGAGGAGCTGCTCGGTACCGGTCTGCTGGACGACGCGCGCTTCGCGCGCCGGTTCGCCGGCGACAAGCGCGATCTCGAGCAATGGGGGTCGACCCGCATCGCCGGGGAGTTGAGCCGGCGCGGCGTCGACGCCGAGCAGATCGCCGCAGTGGTGGCGGAGAGCGGCCGTCAGGACGAGCTCGACACCGCACGGGTGCTGCTCGAACGGCGGTGGCCCCAGGCGCCCCGTGACGACCGCGAGCGCGACCGCGCGTGGCGCCTGCTTGTTCGTCGCGGGTACGAGCCCGAGCTGGCCTACGAGGCCCTGCGCGAGCACGAGCGGGCGGCCTCTGGCGACGCCGCCTGACGGCGCCCCTGCGGCGCCGCCCACGGGGTTGCGAGCGCACCGGAGCGTGGTTACCCTCAAGAGAAGCGGCCGGCACGGCCGCCGTGAGACCGGAACGCAAGCAAATGGCGGAAGCCGCCGCAGGCGGCCCCCCGATGGCACCAGCACTTTTTCCACAGACACGACCGGCGGGCGAGGTCCCGCGACATCGAACCGTCCCCACCCCGACCAGAATGGCTCTCAGAGCCTGTAAGAGCGTTCAGGAAGGGCTGTAAGGCGGGTTCGCGCGCCCTGCCGGGGCGCGTGAGCGAACACTGCCACGTCCACGTCTCGCGGCGCTGAGCCGCACCGCTCGACAAATTCGAGATCGAGACCGGCGCCCGTGCGCCGGAACAAGGAGACGTGCGAGATGGAGATCGTGTTGGCTGCGCTGGTGGCCGCGGCGGTCGCGGTGGTGGTGGTTCTCTTCGTGCAGCGGCCGCGCGCGCTCCCGGCCAACGGCGGCGGCGTGAGCGCGCCGGAGCGCTCGCAGCCGGGCGCCGCGCCGATGGGGCCGGTTCGCCGCGACGAGCTCGAGGAGGAGCTGGTGGCGCGGCGCTCCGAGCTCGCGCGCCTGGAGGAGCGCCTGCGCTCGCGCGAGAGCACGCTGGACCTCAAGGAGACCGAGCTGGCCGAGCAGGAGCGTTCGCTGGAGGACCGGCGGCGCAACGTCGACCACGGACGCGAGGAGCTGCGCGAGTCGAAGCGCGAGCAGATCCGCGAGCTCGAGCGCGTGGCCGGCCTGAGCGCGGCCCAGGCCAAGCAGGTGATGATGCGCGAGCTCGAGGACGAGCTGCGCCACGACAGCGCGCGCCTGGTGCGCCAGATCGAGGAGGAGACGCGCCGCGACGCCGACAGGCGGTCGCGCAGCATCCTCGCCACGGTGATGCAGCGGCTGGCCTCCAGCCACGCCGTGGAGACCACGGTGTCGGTGGTGGAGCTCAAGTCGGACGAGCTCAAGGGCCGGATCATCGGCCGCGAGGGCCGCAACATCCGCGCGCTCGAGACGCTCACCGGGATCGACTTCATCATCGACGACACGCCGGGCGCGGTGCTGCTGTCCGGCTTCGACGGGGTACGGCGGGAGATCGCGCGACTCACGCTCGAGCGGCTGCTGGTGGACGGCCGCATCCACCCGGCCCGGATCGAGGAGGCCTACCACCACGCCAAGTCGGAGATCGACAAGCACGTGGTGGAGATCGGCGAGCAGGCCGTGTTCGAGGCCAACGTGGGCTCGGTGCACCCCGAGCTGGTGAAGCTGCTCGGGCGCCTGCGCTTCCGCACGAGCTACGGGCAGAACGTGCTGCACCACTCGATCGAGTGCTCGCGCCTGGCGGCGATGCTCGCCGCCGAGCTCGGCACCGACGCGCGTGTTGCCGCACGCGCGGCGCTGCTGCACGACATCGGCAAGGCCGTGTCGCACGAGACCGATGGCCCGCACGCGCTGGTGGGCGGGGAGCTGGCGCGCCGCTGGAAGGAGACGGAGGCGGTGGCCCACGCGATGGAGGCGCACCACAACGAGGTGGAGCCGCAGACCGTGGAGGCGGTGATCGTGCAGGTGGTGGACGCCCTGTCCGGGGCGCGGCCCGGGGCGCGCGGCGAGTCGCTCGAGCACTACGTGAAGCGCCTGCACGAGCTGGAGGAGATCGCCGGCCGCCACGCGGGGGTGGACAAGGTCTACGCCATGCACGCGGGACGCGAGATTCGCGTGATCGTGCAGCCCGAGCACGTGGACGACGACGCGGCCGCGCTGCTCTCACGCCAGATCGCCCGCGACGTGGAGCGCGAGCTCGAGTACCCCGGGCAGATCAAGGTCACCGTGATACGGGAGAGCAGGGCCACGGACTACGCGCGCTGATGGTCCGGCGGGTCCTCGTCTGGAGGGGCCTCGACGAGTGGACGGCCGAGAGCGCCGAGGTGACCCTGGAGGGCGACCGCCTCCAGGCCCGCGGGGTCCAGATCGGCGCAGACCCGAGCGGCTACCGGCTCACGTACGAGCTGGACACCGCCGAGCGCTACGTGACCACGCGACTGTCCGTGCGCGCCGAGGGCGACGGCTGGTCGCGGAGCCTCGAGCTGCGGAGGAACCAGGAGGGCGAATGGCGCGCCGACGGTGAGCCCGTGGACCTGGACCTGGCCGGGGCGCTCGACTGCGATCTGGCCCTCTCGCCGCTCACGAACTTCATGCCGATCAAGCGGGACGCCGGCGGACCGGAGGACTACGTGATGGCCTGGGTATCGGTGCCCGACCTGCAGGTGCACCGCTCCGAGCAGCGCTATGAGCCGATCGCGGACGGACGCGTGCGCTTCTCGTCGCCCGGGTTCACCGCCGACCTCGATCTCGACGACGACGGGTTCGTGGCGTACTACCCCGGCATTGCCGAGCGGCTCTAGGGCTATCCTCGGCGCCCGTGGCTCCGCGCACCTACCACCTGACCACCTTCGGGTGCCAGATGAACGAGCACGACTCCGAGCGCATGAAGGGCATGCTCGACTCGCTCGGCTACGCCGAGGTGGAGGAGCGCGCCGGCGCCGACCTGATCCTCTTCAACACCTGCTCGATCCGGGAGAAGGCGGACACCCGGATGGTCGGGCACCTGGGCGAGGCCAAGCGCCTCAAGACCGAGGACCCGACCCGCGTGGTGGGCGTGGGTGGCTGCTGGTCGCAGTCCGTCAAGGAGGGCGTCTTCGAGCAGTTCCCGTTCGTGGACGTGGCGTTCGGGCCCGGCCAGGTGCACAAGCTGGCGGAGTTCCTCACGAGCGACAGCCTGAGCGCCCAGGGCTACTTCGAATTCGAGGGCTTCACCGGGCACCTCCCGATGAAGCGCGCCCGCGATTTCCAGGCGTGGGTTCAGATCTCCGTGGGATGCAACTGCGCCTGCTCCTATTGCATCGTTCCCTCCACACGCGGACGCGAGGTCTCACGGCCGCTGGCGGAGCTGCGCGCCGAGGTGGAGCGGCTGGCCGCCGACGGCGTGCGCGAGGTCACCCTGCTCGGCCAGAACGTCTGCTCGTACGGCCGTGACCTCCCGCGCGGCGAGAAGGCGACCTTCGCCGAGCTGCTGGTCGAGGTGGACGCCGTGGAGGGCATCGAGCGGATCCGGTACACGAGCCCGCACCCAAAGGACATCCGCGAGGACGTGATCGACGCGCACGTGGCGCTGGCCTCGGTGTGCGAGCACATCCACCTGCCGCTCCAGTCGGGCTCCAGTCGGATCCTCAAGGCGATGCGCCGCACCTATGGCCGCGAGCGCTACCTGGACCGCGTGGCGATGATCCGCGACAGGGCGCCCGACTGCTCGATCAGCACGGACATCATCGTCGGCTTCCCCGGCGAGACCGACGAGGACTTCGAGGAGACGATGGCGGTGGTGGACGAGGTGCGCTTCGACTCCGCGTTCACGTTCGCCTTCTCCCCGCGCCGCGGCACCGAGGCGGCCACGCTCGGCGAGCAGGTGCCGCACGACGTCAAGGGCCCCCGCATGGAGCGGCTCGTGGAGACCGTGCAGCGGCACGCGACCGAGCGGGCGCAGCGTTTCGTGGGCCGGACGCTGGAGGTGCTGGTGGAGGGCCCCTCGCGCACCGACCCGGCGCGGCTGCGCGGTCGCACGCGGCACAACAAGACGGTCCACTTCGCCGGCGTGGCGGAGGCCGGTGAGCTCGCCCAGGTGGAGATCGCCTCGGCCACCAGCACCACGCTCGCCGGCGAGGAGCGCCTGCTCGCCCGCCTGGCCGGCTGACCTAGCGGGGCAGGACCCGCTCCAACTCCCGCAGTGCCGCACGCGCCGCCAGCAGGCCGTCGCCCTCCCACCAGAGCCGGTCGTCGATCACGATCGCCTCGCGCAGCCCGAGCCGGGCGAGCGAGGCGTGCGCACCCGGTGCCCGCGACACCAGCACCACGTCCGCGCCCTCGCGTTCCCCCGCCGGCACGAGGCCGGCGTCGAGGAGAACCTTGCCCGGGAACGCCTCGGGCCGTGCCACGCGCAGCCCGCCGCGGACGATCCTCACCACCGCCACGCGCGTGCCCTCGGCCGACTGCATCCGTACGCGCGCCCGCGCGGCCGTGCGGTCCCAGCCCTTCAGGAGGGCCTCGGCGTCATTGGTTCTGCCGAGTGCCTCTCCGAACAGGCGCAGGTCGAGCTTCCAATTGGCCGCGATGCCTCCCTCGCTGAACACGGTGGGAGCGATCTTGCTCAGGCGCTCCCAAAGGCGGCCGTGCACGGCCTTGTTCCCGAGGATCACGTCCGGATCGATCACCTTCACGCGCAGCAGGTGGGCGCCCAGGAGGGCGCGGCCCACCTCCATGCCGTCGCGGTGCAGGTAATCCGGCGCACGGCCGCCCGGCAGCAGGGCGGCCACGGGCCGGTCCCGCAGCGCCAGGATCGCGTCGAGGGCGCCGTCGCTCAGCGCCAGGGGACGTTCGGCCTGGCCGGGAACCTTGCTCTCGCCACCGGCGTGCGCGACCTTGAGCGGCTTGGCGGTCTCTCGCTCCTCGTCGAAGCCGCTGCCGCAGCCCGCCGCCACTAGGGCGGCCACGGCGAGGAGTGCTCCAATCCGTCGGGACATCGCGACGTATTCCTAGCGGGTCGGCCCGCGGGCATACTGGGCGCGTGGACGTGATCGCCCTTTTCGGGCCCACCGGCGTGGGCAAGACCGCGGTCGCGATCGCGCTGGCCGAGCGGCTTCGGGCCGCGGGTGAGGACCCCGTTGCGATCTCGGCCGACGCGTTGCAGGTCTACCGCGGCCTCGAGATCCTCAGCGGCGCCGCCGGGCCCGGGGAGCAGGCGCGCCTGGAGCACCGGCTGCTGTCGTTCGTCCCGCTCGACCAGACCTTCTCGGCCGGCGCCTTCGCCGAGCGGGCGCGGGCCGAGGTGGACGGCGCCCTGGAGGAGGGACGGCGGCCCCTGGTGGTGGGCGGCACGGGGCTCTACCTCCAGGCGGCGCTCACCGACCTCGAGCTGCGGCCGCCGGCTGACGACGAGGTCCGCAGCCGCCTGGAGGCCGACCTGGCGGCCCGCGGAAGCGCAGCGCTCCACGCGGACCTGGCCGTGCGGGACCAGCAGGCCGCCGCCGCGATCGCGGCGGGCGACCGCACGCGGGTCCTGCGCGCGCTCGAGCTGCTCGAGATGGGGGAGGAACCCGTGCCGTCCGGGGACCGGTCGCGGCTGTGGACGGCCCGCCTCAGGCGTCCTACGGTCCTCTGCGGCCTCGTGATGGAGCGCAGCGCCCTGTACGCGCGGATCGACGAGCGCGTGGACGCGATGGTGGCCGCGGGGGCGGCGGAGGAGGTGCGGCGCGCGGCTGCGGCGGGTGCATCGCGAACGGCGCGCGCGGCACTCGGCTTCGCGGAGCTCCTGGAGGGCGACATGGAGGCGATGAAGCGCCGCACGCGCAACTACGCCAAGCGGCAGCTCACATGGCTCCGCCGGTGGCCGGACGTGCACGTCATCGACGTCACCGACGGGGATGCCGAGGCCGCGGCGGCCGCTGTCGAGCAGCTCACCCGGAGGTAGAGTGCCGCGCCGTGCGCTTCGAGAAATGGCAGGCGCTCGGCAACGACTACGTGATCGTGGACGAGGCCGAGCTTCCCTTTCCCCTCACCCCGGGACGGATCCGGGCGCTCTGCGCGCCTCACACCGGCATCGGCTCGGACGGCGTGCTGCTGCTCAGCCGTGACGACGAGCCGGGCTTCGCCGCGCGGCTGCGGATCTTCAACCCGGACGGCTCGGAGGCCGAGCTGTCGGGGAACGGCGTGCGCGAGGCCGTGCTCTACATGCGCCGCAACGGCTGGGTGGACGAGGACAGCTTCTCGGTGCGCACCGCGGCGGGCGAGATCCGCCCCCGGATCACCGGCCCGGACACCTGCACGGTGGCCATGGGAAAGGCTCAGCTGCGCTCGGAGCGCGACTTTCCGAGCGGGAGCGAGGACGGCGCCGGGATCCTCGAGGTGGAGGGCAGGCAGTTCGACTTCCGGTTCGTGCAGGTGGGCAACCCCCAGTGCTCGATCGAGGTCGGCTCCGAGCTGGAGCACTTCGACGTGGGCGTCTACGGCGCCGCGATCGAGGGTCACGAGTGGTTCCCGCGACGTACCAACGTCTCGTTCTGGGAGCGCACCGGCGACCGCCGGATCCGGGCGCGCATCTTCGAGCGCGGCGTGGGGGAGACCATGTCGTCCGGCACGGGGGCCTCGGGAGCGGCCGTGGCCGCGGTGCTCGGCGGCGTGGAGAGCCCCGTGACCGTGCAGCTGGACGGGGGCGAGCTCGAGGTGGAGGTGGGCGAGGACTTGCAGGTGGATCTGACGGGCTGGGCCGTGCCGGTGTATCGCGGCGAGCTGAGCGACGAGCTGTTGGGAGATATTCGTGAGATCGAGTGAGCGGCTCGGGCGGCTTCCGCCGTACCTGTTCGCGGAGCTGGAGCGGAAGGTCGCGGCCAAGAAGGCCGCGGGGGTGGACGTGATCAGCCTCGGCATAGGCGATCCCGACACGCCCTCGCCGCCGGAGGTGGTGGCCGCGCTGGCGCAGGCCGCCGCCGACCCGTCCACCCATCAGTACCCGTCGAACCGCGGGCGCCCGGAGTTCCGGGAGGCGATGGCGCGCTTCTACTCGCGCCGCTTCGGCGTGGAGCTCGACCCGGACACGGAGATCATCCCCGCCCTGGGGGCCAAGGAGGCGGTGTTCAACCTCAACCTCGCGTTCCTCGACCCGGGCGACGCGGCGCTGGCATCCGACCCCGGATACCCGGTCTACACCGGGGGTCCGCTGCTGGCGGGCGGCGAGGCCGTCCTCATGCCGCTGATCCCGGAACGCGGGTTCGCGCCCGCCTTGGAGGCGGTGGAGCCGGCGGACCGCGAGCGTGCCCGCCTCTTGTTCCTCAACTATCCGAACAACCCCACCGGCGCGATCGTGCCCGACGGGCTGTTCGAGGAGGCCGTGGAGTTCGCGCGACGCCACGACGTGCTGATCGTGCACGACGCGTCGTACACGGAGACGACCTTCGACGGCTACGTGGCCCCGAGCTTCCTGGCCACCCCCGGGGCGCGCGAGGTGGGCATCGAGGTGTTCTCGCTCTCCAAGGGCTGGAACATGACGGGCTGGCGCACCGCGGCCGTGGTGGGGAACGCGGAGGCCGTGGAGGCCTACTGGCGGCTCAAGACCAACATCGACTCCGGCATGTTCGAGGCGGTGCAGCTTGCGGCGGTGGCGGCGCTCGAGCAGGGCCCGCCCGCGGGCATGGTCGACGTGTATGCCCGCCGTCGCGACATGGTGTGCGATGCGCTGGCCGAGATCGGCGTGGAGGTGGAGCCTCCGCGCGGGACGATCTACGTGTGGGCGCCCGTGCCCGCGGGACACGATTCGGCTTCGTTCTGCGAGCTGGTGCTCGAAGAGTCGGGGGTCGTGGTGTCCCCAGGGGCCTCGTACGGCCCGAACGGGGAGGGCTTCTTCCGGATCTCGCTCACGCTGCCCGACGAGCGGCTGGCCGAGGCCGTGGACCGGCTGCGGTCGAACATGGGGGGCTGACGGGTGCACTACTGCGGCGTGATGCCCCTCCAGGGCGCTCTCCAGCTGGCGGTGCTCGAGGAGGTGCGCGCGGCCGAGCCGCCGATTCGGCTGAGCGCGCTGTTCTTCGAGCCCGGCACCGCCGAGCAGGTGGCCGCCGAGCTGCGGGCGCTCAGCGACGTGGTGCTGGCGGTGGGTGCGCCGCTGTCGGGCAACGGGGTGCGGCGCGCGGCCGACGACCTGCTGGCCGCGCGCGGGGTGGTGCCTCAGCGCCCGAACGCAGAGCTCGAGCGGCTGGGCGCGCTGCTCGACGGCATGGCTGCCTATCGGCCGGACGAGCACGGGGACGAGAGCGGTCCGGTGCAGGAGGGCGCCTACCGGGCCTTCCCGCTCTTCGAGACGAACGCGGACGGTGTCTTCTGCGCCCTCCAGGGGCGCCGGCTGCCCGCCAAGCGGCATCCGCTCGGCATGCAGCTGCGGATCGACGAGCTGGTGGGCGACCACGTGATCGACGACGGCGGCGACCTGTGGCACCGCCGGATCGAGGAGCTGGATGCCGCGGCTTGCGCGCTTTGCGCCCACCGCTACGCGGTCGGGCACGCATCCTGGGTGGGGGCCGCTGAGGACGCCGTGATCGTGCTCCCGGGCTCCTCGCTCCCCAACGAATTCCCCCGGTCGGGCGTCCTGCCGCCGGTGGAGCGTCTCCAGCTCCCGCCCGTCACAGGGGCCTAGACTTGTCTCGATGGACAGAGGCCGCGACGGCCGCCACGCCGAGACCCGCTACGGCGAGGGCATCCGCAACAGCAGAGCGCGCCAGCGCGCGTTCCTGATCGGCGCCACGCCAGACGAGCCGGACCTGAGCGAGCTGCGCGAGCTGCTCCGTACGGCGGGAGTGGCGGTCACCGGCGAGCTGGTGCAGCGCCGCGACCGGCCCGACCCGGACCGCTACTTCGGTCGCGGCAAGCTCGAGGAGGTCAAGGCCGCCGTCAAGGAGACCGGCGCCAACCTCGTGGCCGTGGACGACGAGCTGCTGCCGCGCCAGGAGCGCAACCTCGAGCAGGAGCTCGACATCCCGGTGATCGACCGCACCGCGATCATCCTCGACATCTTCGCCGACCACGCCGGCTCGGCCGAGGGCAAGCTCCAGGTGGAGCTCGCCCAGCTCGAGTACAACCTCGCGCGCATGAGGGGCCTGTGGACCCACCTCGAGCGTCTGGGAGCGGGACGCATGGACGGCGGCATCGGCACCCGCGGACCGGGCGAGTCCCAGATCGAGACCGACCGCCGGCTCGCGCGCGACCGCATCTCCCAGCTCCGCCGGCGCCTGCTGCACACCAAGGCCACGCGCAGCACGATGCGCCAGGAGCGCGAGCGCGCCGGCCTCCCGACCGTGGCGCTGGCCGGGTACACCAATGCCGGCAAGTCCACGCTCCTCAACGCGCTGACGGGGTCGGACGTGGGTGTACGGGAGCGTCTGTTCCACACCCTCGACCCGGCCACGCGCTCGTTCGAGATCTCCGGGCGCAGCTACCTCCTCACCGACACGGTCGGCTTCATCCGCAAGCTGCCGCATCAGCTGGTGGAGGCGTTCTCGGCGACGCTCGAGGAGGCGCTCGGCGCCGACCTGATCGTGCACGTGGCCGACGCCTCGGTGGCGGAGGGGGAGCTGCACGAGATGCTCGCCGCGGTGGACGACGTGCTCGACGAGACGGGGGCGGGGGACCGCCCACGGCTGCTGGTCATGAACAAGGTGGACCTCCTCGACGAGGAGCGCCGCCGCGAGCTCAGCTTCCGCTTCCCGAAGGCCGTGCAGGTGTCGGCCGCCGAGGGCGAGGGCCTCGACGCCCTGCGCCAGGCGGTGGAGGCCCATTTCCTCAGCAGCCTGATGCCGATGGAGCTGCTCGTTCCCTACTCCGAGGGGGGAAGCCTCTCGGAGCTGCACGAGCTGGCCGGCGAGCTCGAGCGCGAGGACACCCCCGCCGGCGTGATCGTGAAGGCGCGCGTGCCGGCCGCGGCCGTGCAGCGCTTCGAGCGCTTCGCGCTCAACGGGCGCCAGGTGTGAAGCTTCGCTTCCGGCGGCTATCGCCGGAGGCGCGGCCGCCCACCCGCGCGCACGACGGCGACGCAGGCTTCGACCTCCATGCGGTCGAGGCCGCCTCGATCGAGCCCGGGCACCGTGCCAGCGTCGGCACTGGCGTGGCAGTCGCGATCCCCGAGGGCTACGCCGGCCTCGTGGTGCCGCGCTCGGGCCTGGCCGCGCGCCACGGGATCTCGCTCGTGAACGCCCCCGGCCTGATCGACGCGGGCTACCGCGGAGAGCTGCGCGTGCTGCTCATGAACGGCGATCCAGAGCACACGTTCAGCGTCGATCCGGGGGACCGGATCGCCCAGCTCGTGCTCGTTGCGGTGGAAAGCCCCGAGCTCGAGGAGGTCGACGAGCTGGACGCCACTGTCCGGGGCGCGGGCGGCTTCGGCTCCACCGGCCGCTGAATAGCGGCTGTGAAGCCATAAACGGGCATTCGGCCGACCTCTCCCGAGGCGTTCAGGCCGATGGACGAATTGCCGATAGGACTTTCATGAGCGATGTCCAGGCCGCCCCCGCGGAAGCTCCCTCCACGCCCGGACTGATCCCGCCGTCCGAGCGCACGGGCGCCAAGCGGCGGATCGGCGACGTGATAGTCAAGCTCGGCTACACCGAGCGGGAGGTCGTGGAAGCGTCCGTGGACCGCGCCCGCGAGCGCGGTCTTCCGCTCGGCCAGGCGCTGATCGCGGACGGCGTGGTCAACTCGAGCCAGCTGGCCCGGGCGCTCGCCGAGCGCAACGGGCTGGACTTCGTTGACCTCAACGAGTTCGAGGTCGATCACGGCGCGGCGCACCTGGTGGATCCGGGCAAGGCCCGCCGCAGCCGCACCATCCCGATCGCCTTCACGGGCGACCGCACACTTCTGGTGGCCACCGCCGACCCGGCGAACGTGGTCGCCCTCGACGACATCCAGATGGCCACCGGCTACGAGGTCCGGCGCGCCGTGGCCTCCGCCGAGGACATCGACTCGGTGATCGCCCAGCTCTCGCGCCTCGACGAGTCGGTGCAGGAGATGGACGAGGCCGAGGAGGAGGATCCGGCCCAGGTCATCGAGCTGCGCGAGTCCGCCGACGACGCGCCGGTGGTCAAGCTGGTGCACACCGTGATCGCCGACGCCGTCAACCGCGGAGCGTCGGACATCCACTTCGAGCCGCGCCAGGGCGACATGCGGGTGCGCTTCCGGATCGACGGCGTGGTGAGCGACTCCACCACGGTGCCGCGACACCTCGTCGCCGGGCTCGTGTCACGCGTGAAGATCATGTCCGACCTGAACATCGCCGAGCGCCGAGCGCCTCAGGACGGCCGCGTGGGCCTCACGGTGGACGGTCGCCGGATCGACCTGCGTGTGGCCACGCTGCCGGTCATGCGCGGCGAGGCCGTGGTGATGCGAATCCTGGATGCGGGCCAGAGCATGACCACGATCGACGCGCTCGGGATGGGCGCCACCGACCGCACGCTCTTCGAGAAGTCGCTGCTCGGCAAGACCCACGGCGCCATCCTCGTGACCGGGCCCACGGGCTCGGGCAAGACCACGACGCTGTACGCCGGCCTGGGCGCCCTCAACACGCCGGACAAGACCATCGTGACCATCGAGGACCCGGTGGAGTACGAGCTGGAGGGCATCAAGCAGGTTCAGGTGAACCCGAAGGCGGGCCTCAGCTTCCCGGCGGGATTGCGCTCGATGGTCCGAGCCGATCCGGACGTGATCATGGTCGGAGAGATCCGGGACCACGAGACGGCCCTGATCGCGATCGAGTCCGCGCTCACCGGCCACCTCGTGCTCAGCACCCTGCATACGAACGACGCGCCGATGGCGGCGGCACGCCTGATCGAGATGGGCATCGAGCCCTTCCTCGTGGCCTCCGGGCTCGAGTGCGTGGTGGCCCAGCGACTGGTGCGGCGGCTCTGCGACTGCAAGGTGCCGGTGGAGCTCAGCAAGGAGGTGCTCCGGTCGAACGGCTTCGACCCGAAGTACGCGCCGCTGCAGGCCTTCGAGCCCGGCAAGTGCGTGCGCTGCGGAGGCACCGGCTACAAGGGCCGGATCGGCGTCTACCAGGTGATGCACGTGACCGACCCCGTGCGCAGCCTCATCCTCGAGAAGGGCGCGCCCGAGGCGATCACCGACGTGGCCATGCAAGAGGGGATGGGCACGCTTCGGGGCGACGGCTTCGCGAAGGTGCGCGAGGGCGTCACGTCCGTGGCCGAAGTACTCCGCGTAGCCGGCTCCGTTTAGACGCCCGCAGCGCGCCGCGCTGCCGCGTGCGCAGCATCCTCCAGGCCATCGTCCGGCAGGCGCTCGAGCTCGATGCCCAGCGCAAGCTCGATCAGGCGGTCCGCGAGCCAGACGTTCTTCGGCAGCAGCGGTCCGTGCAGGTAGGTACCGATCACGTTCCCGCGCCTGACCCCCTCCTGACCGTCCCGGTCGTTGTTGCCGTGGCCGGAGAGCACCCGCCCGAGCGGGCTCGCGCCGGATCCGAGATAGGTGCGGCCGCCGTGGTTCTCGAAGCCGGCGATCACGCGCGGCCCCTGGCCCAGGTCGGCCTCGATCGCGCAGTTGCCGATCAGCCGCGGCCCCTGCTCCCGCACCGTGTGGAGGTCCACGAGGCCCACGCCCGGCAGGCTCTGCTCGCCCAGCTGGTACGAGTGGCCCAGCAGCTGGTATCCGCCGCACACCGCCAGCACCACGGCGCCTCGATCGGCCGCGGCGTGCAGCGCGGAGCGCTTGGTGTCGGCCATGTCCTCGGCCACGGCGATCTGGTCGCGGTCTTGCCCGCCGCCCAGGTACAGGAGGTCGTGGGCGTCCGGGTCGAGCGGGTCGCGCAGCGAGGCCGACGCCAGCTCGAACCCGATCCCGCGCCATTCGCAGCGCGCTCTCAGCACCGTGATGTTCCCGCGGTCCGCATAGATGTTCATCAGCTCGGGGTAGAGCGCGCACACGCGCAGACGGGCGCTCATGAAGGTGCCTCCACGATCACGACGGTGCTGCCCACGTAGTCCACCGTGGCCGGCACCTGATGACGCCCGGCGGGCATCAGGCCGGCCTCGGCCGCCTCCTGCTCGAGCTCGTCCGCGCTCACCGACTCGAGCACGACGGTGTTCATCTCCTCCGTGAGCTCGCCGGTGGGGGAGACCAGCTGGCGCAGGCGGTCCACGGCCACCCCGTGCGACTCCTCGCGCACGTCCACCGGCCGGCTCGACAGCACCCAGCCCTCCAGCTCGGCCACGTCGGGGAGCGGGGGCAGCGCGTCGGCCGGCGGGACGGCCTCGAACGGATCGGCCAGGGCCGCGCCGAAGCGCGCGCCCGGAGCCAGGTGCTCGCGCACGCGCGTCATCAGGGCGATCCGCCCGGAAGGGCCGCCCAGCAGCTGCACCACCTGCATGGCGGCGAAGGCGAAGCCGAAGCGGCGTCCGAGCGCGAGCGTGCGCGCATCGGCGGCCAGGCTGTCCACCCGCAGCCCGCGCTCGCGCGCGCGGCGCGCCAGCTCGGCCACCAGCTCGGCGTCGGCGTCCACGGCCGTCACGGCGTGGCCTCGCTCCGCGAGGTCGAGCGCCACCCGCCCGGTACCGCATCCGAGATCGAGCACGGGCCCCTCCGCGGCTGCCGCGAGCTCGCGCCAGAGCT
Source organism: uncultured Thermoleophilaceae bacterium (assembly GCA_963764665.1). Classification (GTDB taxonomy): domain Bacteria; phylum Actinomycetota; class Thermoleophilia; order Solirubrobacterales; family Thermoleophilaceae; genus JACVRW01. Next base: position 48,148 of record CAVXTL010000015.1, read on the forward strand.
CGAGGTCGGCGGCGTAGGACGCGCACTCCACGTCGTGCCATGCCACGGTGGTCGACCTCATGCCGACCACCGGTCGGCCAGTCCGCGCCGCGACAGCAGGTCGCGGAGCTCGAGCAGCGCCGTGTATGTGGGCAGCGCGTACAGGCGCGAGCCGGCCGCCGAGTCGAGCGCAGCGTCAAGCGAGGGACCGAGGTCACGCTCCACCGCGATCTCAGCGTCGAGCTCGGCGTACTTGAGGCGCACGGCCATCTCCTCGGCGCGCGTGCCCGAGCAGGTGATTCGCCGGGCGCGCCCGCGCAGGAGCTCGAAGTCCGCGTCCCAGATCCAGGACACGTCGCGCCCGTCGGCGATCCGGTCGTTGAGGGCAAGCCACAGGTCGAGCTCTCCGTCCTCCAGGGTGAGCGTGCGCAGGACCTCGTTGGCCCCCGCCGGGTTCTTGATCAGGAGGATCGACAGCTCGCGGCCACGGACGGCGATCGTCTCCACGCGCCCGAACGCGCCCCCGAAGGACTCGAGCGCCTCACCCGCCGCGGCCAGCGGCACGCCCAGCTCGAGCGCGGTGGCCACGGCGGCCACGGCGTTGTAGACGTTGTAGAGGCCGGGAGCGGGCAGGCGCAGCGAGAGATCGCCCTGCGGCGTGCGCAGCTCGATCCGCGAGCCGGACATGCCCTCGAGCTTTACGCGGGTGACGGCCACCTGGGGGCGCGGACGCTCCCTGCCGCACCCGGGGCAGCGGTAGCGCCCGAGGTGGCCGAGGTAGATGGCGTCGTAGTGGTAGGCGGTGCCGCAGTTGCGGCAGTGCTTCGAGTCGGCCGCGTGCTGCAGCTCGGGCAGGGCCTGCGAGTCATCCTCCAGGCCGAAGTAGGTCACGCCCTCGCGGTCGCGGCCGAGGTCCGCGACGAGCGGGTCGTCGGCGTTGAGCACCAGCGCGGGCGGGGCGTCCGCACCCGCCAGGAGCTCGGCCCAGCGGTCGGCCAGCGACTCGAGCTCGCCGTAGCGGTCGAGCTGGTCGCGGAAGAGGTTGGCGAGCAGGATCAGACGCGGGCGGACGTCGTGCGCCACCGCGGGCAGCCATGCCTCGTCGACCTCGAACAGACCGATCTGCCCACGCTCGCTCTCGGCGTCGAGCAGCGCGGTGGCCACGCCCCACGACATGTTCGAGCCGGCGCGGTTGTGCACCACAGGGCGGCCGGCGCGCTCGAGCGCCGCGGCCACCATCGCCGCCGTGGTGGTCTTGCCGTTCGTGGCCGACACGAGCACGGATCCCTCGTCCAGACCCGTGGCCATGCGCCGCAGCGCGGTCGGCGAGAGGGCCAGCAGCAGGCGCCCGGGCGCCGTGGTGCCGCCGCTGCGGCCGACCCTACGGCTCACGGCCCGCAGGACGCGGGCGAGGGCGCGTGCAGCGCTGTACATCAGGAGCTGGCCGGGGGCACGATCACCCGCAGGCAGCGCGGATCGACGGTCACCGTGGCGGGGGTGGTCCCGATCGGGTCGCCGTCGGCGTAGATCACGAAGGGCCGGTCCGAGGTCAGCTCGATCACGCGGCCGCGGAGCACGTGCGCGCGCATCGAGTCGAGATGCGTGCCCTTGAACACCTTGGGCAGCGCGCGCAGGAACTCGAGCTTCGAGCTGTCCTCGGACATGAGCACGTCAAGCTCGCCGTCGTCGAGCAGGGCGTGAGGGAGGAGGTACATGCCGCCGCCGTAGGCACCCGAGTTCCCGACCGCGACCGAGTACCCGGTCATCTCGTGCGACTCGCCGTCCACGGTCACGCCGAAACGCGCCGGCTTCCAGGCGAGCAGGGCTCGCAGCGCGGCGTAGGCGTAGACGGCGTCGCCCTTCACGAGCCGAGCCTCGTTCGCGATGCGGTTGGCGTCGGTGTCGAAGCCGAAGCTGGCGATGCCGAGGAAGGGCGTGCCGTCCACGTTCGCCACGTCGAGGAGGCGCTCCCGCCCGTTCACGGCCGTCTCGACCGCCTCGGTCGGCTCCCTGGGCACGCCGAGCACGCGGGCCAGGTCGTTGCCGCGTCCGAGCGGGATCAGGGCGAGGGCGGTGTCCCGGTCCTTGAGGGCGGCGGCGAGCGGGCGCAGGAGGCCGTCTCCGCCCAGCGCGGCCACGGTCTCGCCCTGGTCGGAGGCGCGCGCCGCCTCCTCCTGGGCGTGCTCCACGCTGCGCGTGGTCACCGTCCGGTGCGTCGCGCCCAGGCGGTCGAACGCCTCGATCACGTCGGGCAGGGCCTTGAGCGCCCTTCCCCCGGCCGACGCCGGGTTCACGAGCAGGGCGAAGCGGCGGCTCACTCGGCCGCCGCGGCTGCGGTCCTGGCCGCACGCTCCGCGGCCATGGCGCCGCGCTCGGCGCCGCGCAGGTGGGCTCCCGCCTCGAGCTTCTGGATGTTCGCCGCGGCCACCACCTCGTCGCCCACGAGCCGCTCGGCGTGCGGTTCCTCCACGTCGTCCGGGTCGAGCACGAGCAGCACGTCCTGCTGGACGGAGTGCCACGGGTCGTCGGTCACGCACTCCGAGGCCACGAGCAGGCGCCCCGGCTCGGCGCGCCAGTGGAGCTCGAAGATGCCGAGGCGGTACGCGTAGAGCCGCTCGCCGTCCGAGAACAGGAAGTTGAGGCCCGAGAACGGAGAGCGCTCGACGGTGCCGGTCACGGCCCGCCGCAGCGACGCCGCCGGATCGCCCGGGTCGTAGTCGCGCATGAGGAAGTTGAAGAAGTGCTCCGAGTCGGTGTCGCCGGCGGGGCGGGCGATCCCGGACTCCAGGAGCCGCGGATACCGGATGATCGTCCCGTTGTGGCAGTAGGAGTAGTTGCCGAGCACGAAGGGGTGCGTGTTCTCCAGTGAGAGCCCGCCCATCGTGGCGCGGCGCACGTGGACGTTGAAGATCCGCCCCTGCGCCCTGGTGGCGTTCAGGAAGCCCTCGTCCTCGAAGGCCGCCTGCGGGAAGCGCATCAGGTCCGGGTCGGCGCCGTCGGTGCGCCGGTACACGGCCATGCCCCAGCCGGAGTCATGCTCCTCCGACTGGCGGATCATGGGGTTCTCCGCCTCGAGCAGCTCGTGCCGGATCGAGACGGGCTCGGCGGAGACGCAGCCGAATACGCGGCACATGCGGGGAGATCCTACCGGGGCGAACCCCGGCCGCCGGGGGCTTCCAGTCCAAACCGAACTGGAGGCGATGATGGTCGAGCCGCGACGGATCTGGTGGGCGCGCCCGCGCAAGCTGTGCGCGCTGGAGCGACCGGGGGGAGGGGGGAGGAGCCACCGCCCGGAACGACGGGCGGAGGAGATCGACTACCTGAAGGACCGCGGGGTGCGCCTGGTGGTGTCGGTCATGCGCACGCGCCACAACCTGGCGGCCTATGAGGCGGCCGGGATCGAGTGGCGCCATGTGCCGGTGGCCGCGCCCGAGGACGGGCCGGCGGCTCTGGAGGAGCTGCTGGGACTGCTGCGGCGCGAGCTCCGGAAGCGCGGGGCGGTGGCGGTGCACGGTGACCGACGGACGGAGTTCCCGAGCGCGCTCTGCGCGGCGCACCTGCACGAGGCGCGCGGCCAGGACCCCGCGGCCGCGCTGGCGGCGGCGGCCGGAGCCGGTCTCGACACCGGCGTGCAGGCGTGCGAGCTCGTGGGCATCGACCCGCCGGAGCTCGAGCGGCTGCTCAGCGCAGGATGAGCGCGGCCAGGGTCTCCGCCACGGCCACCGGCTGCGGCTCGGCGCCGGCGGCGTCGGCCTCGGTCTGGCCGCCGGTCTTCACCAGCGCCGCGTCGAGGTCGGCGCCGGCCGCGGCGGCCAGGTCGGAGTCCACCCGGTCGCCCACCACGAGCGTCCTGCCCTCGCCGAGCCGGTCGAGCGCCGTCAGCAGGAGCTGCGGATTCGGCTTGCCCACGATCTCGGCCTTGCTCTCGCTCGCAACCTCGACCGCGGCCAGCAGCGCGCCGGTACCGGGCCACATGCCGTCGGGCTGGGGGTAGGTGGGGTCGCGTCCGGTGGCTATGAATGCCGCGCCGCGACGCACCGCGAGGCTGGCGTTGCGCAGGTCCTCGTAGACGAAGTCCTCGGTGCCTGCGATCACCACGACCTCGGCGCGGGACGCGAGATCGGTCCCGTTCAGCAGGCGCAGGCCGGCGTCGGCCACGTGCTTCTTGAACGCCGGCGTGCCGATCACGAAGGCCGTCCGCCCGGGCCTCGTCTCGGCCAGCAGGTGCTGCGTGGCTCCGCCCACGGTCACCACGTCGCGCAGCGAGGCCTGCACGCCGATCCCCCAGAGGCGGGTCACGTAGTCCTCGGTGGCGGCGCGCGGGTCGTTGGTGGCGAACGCCACCGCCTTGCCGGCGTCGCGGAGGGCCTGGAGCGCTTCCTGGACGCCCTCCGTCGGCTCGTCGCCCACCCACACGCAGCCGTCCAGATCGAGGATGAACTGGTCGTATCCGGCGGCGAGTGGGCTGAGGGGCACGTCGCTAGCCTACGGCCGATGCCGCGCGCCCTACTGCTGCTCCTGTGCGTCCTCGCGCTCGTAGCGGCGGCCTGCGGCGACGACGACTCCGACCAGCCCGCCTCCACCGCCCCCGCCGAGACCACGTCGGAATCCTCCGCGGAGTGCCCGGACGTGGACCAGCCGGCGCCCGGTGAGGACGGCGGCGCCAAGCGCCCGACCGCGAAGCTCGACCCGGACAAGAAGTACCACCTGATCCTCGACACGAGCTGTGGGGAGATCGACATCCTTCTGGACCAGGGCACGTCCCCGCGCACGGCCGCCTCGGTCGCGGGCCTGGCCCGCTCGGGCTTCTATGACGGAACCGTGTTCCACCGCATCGTTCCCGACTTCGTCATCCAGGGCGGCGATCCGACCGGCAGCGGCATGGGCGGTCCCGGCTACAGCACGCGCGACAAGCCGCCGGCGGACGCGACCTACCTGAAGGGCACAGTGGCCATGGCCAAGACCGAGGCGGAGCCGGCGGGCACGTCAGGCAGCCAGTTCTACATCGTCACCGGAGCCGACGCCGGCCTGCCGCCCGACTACGCCCTGCTCGGCAAGGTCGTGGGCGGGCTCGACGTGGCCGAGAAGATCGGCCGCCTCGGCGACCCGGCCAGCGGCGGGGCGGGCACGCCGCTCAAGCCCGTCGTGATCGAGAAGGCGAGCGTGCGTGGCGACTGAGGCCCCGATCCACGACGTGGACCAGGCGAGCTTCGAGTCCCAGGTGCTCGAGCGCTCGAAAACGGTGCCGGTGGTCGTGGACTTCTGGGCCGACTGGTGCGGGCCGTGCAAGCAGCTCACGCCCGTGCTCGAGCGCGCCACCGCGGCCCGCGGGGGCAAGGTGGAGCTCGCAAAGGTGGACGTGGACGCGAACCAGCAGCTGGCGGCTGCGTTCGGCGTTCAGGGCATTCCCGCGGTCAAGGCGTTCCGGGACGGCAAGGTGGCGTCGGAGTTCACCGGCGCCGTGCCGCCCGCCGAGGTGGAGCGCTTCTTCGACGCGCTCGTGCCCTCGGAGGCCGACGAGCTGGCCGCGGCGGGGGACGAGGGCTCCCTGCGCCGTGCGCTCGAAGCCGACCCGCGCCACGCCACCGCGCGCGTCGAGCTGGCCCGGCTGCTGATCCAGCGCGGCGACACCGACGAGGCCGTCGAGCTGCTCGGCGAGACCGCCGGCGATTTCGTGGCGGACGGTCTGGCCGCCAGGGCGCGGCTGGCCGGCGACGAGGAGCTGGCGCCGGCGTTCGAGGCCTGGGACCGCGGTGACTACCGCGGGGCGCTCGAGCGCTTCCTGGAGGCGCTGGGGGACCCCGAGCGCCGCGACGACGTGCGCCGCATGATGGTCGCCATCTTCACCGACCTCGGTGCTCAGGATCCGCTGGCGAGCGAGTACCGGCGCCGGCTCGCGACGGCGCTCAACTGACGCCGCGGGCGGCGCGCGCACGCGCCTGGCGACGCCTGCCCAGGAATATCAGCGTGCCTAGCGCCACCACAAGCAGCAGGAAGCCGAAGAACACCGCGCTGCCGGTGCCGATTCCGCCGAACGGAAGGGCCAGGAGCTTGACGATCCCGAAGCCGAGCGCGAGCAGCACGATCACGGCGACCACGAGCAGCACGATTCCGCGGATCCGGGCCACGACCCCGGCGCTTGCGGGTGGGGCCACCATGCCCATCAGCCGGAGCAGGAGCAGCTGGCGGGAGGAGGGTGCCTCCTGGCCGAGCTTCTCCATGGCTGCCTTCAGGTCGTCGGGCCGGCGCTCGGCCAGCGCCAGGGACGCCTTCATCATCTGCCGCAGCGCGGGGCGCTCCTGCGGGTGACAGCCCGCGAGCGCCTCGTTGAAGTAGGCCCGCGCCGCCTTCACGTCGTAGCGCTCGGCGGCTCGCGCGCCCAGGATCGCCTTGGCGGCGACCCGGTGCTTGGACTCCGAGATCAGCTGCTCGTCGGTGCGCTGCTCGAGCTGCGGGATCGCAGAGAGCGCGCCGACCTGCATCTGCATCTTGACCTGCTTCGGCTTAGCCACGGTCGGAAGAGTCTGCCAGACGGTGGCGCGGACTCAGCCGGGCTCAGTCGACTGGGGTTTGCGGCGTGGCCGAACCGGGGTATGTGCGGTCCATGACAATCGCTGCCATCGTCGGTATCTGCATCGTGCTCCTCGTGCTCGGCTTCCTGCTGCCGCGGCTCTCATCAGGTCCTCAGCGCGGTGTGGACCGCAGCCTGGGAGTGGGGCAGAGGGCGGGCGGAAAGGCCCCTGGCCCGATCGGGCGCCTGCTCTCCAAGTCCTTCGGAAGCTCACGAAAGGCCACGAACAAGAGCGCCTCCACGGGCCGCAAGGCGCGCGGCAAGCTGCCGCTCTAGTCGCCGACCGGCACAGGAAGCGTCTGCGTCGTCCGCCGGCGCTTCCTGGGTGGGCGCGTCGGGCGCGAGGGCGGCCGCCACCTCGGCGGGCGGCGTCAGCCGCTCCACGGCGTCCTCGGCGGTGGCTAGCACCTCGTCCGCGAGGCGCCGCACCTCCTCGATCAGGTGCTGGCGCTCCGCCCAGAGCCTGCTCGTATCCACCGCCACCTGCTCGGCGTACTTGTCGGCCTCTGCCTTCAGGATCTCCGCCTCGCGCTCTGCACGCTGCAGGCGTCCCTCGGCCTGGGCTCGTGAGCGCGCGGCCAGCTCGTCGGCAGTCTCGTTGGCGCTCTGAAGGATCCCGGCGGTCTGCTCGCCGACCTCGTCGAGCGCGCGGTGCACGACCTTCTCGCGCAGCTGGCGGCCCTCGAGCTCGTCCACGAGCTCCGTCAGCTCGGCTATGAACTCATCCACGGCGCGGCGGTCGTAGCCGCGCACGGCCAGCGGGAACTCGGCCTGGCGCACGCGCTCGCCGGCGCTCCCGCCTGTTGACAGGGGCTGGGTGGTGGCTTGTTCCGATGAGATGCTCATAGGTTCAGGGGAGTATGCCCACTGAAATCGCAGGTTCAACCGCCTGCAAGACCAACGCTCGATAACGAAGGTTATGGAAACCCACAGACGTTTTCGCAGCATCTCGTGACCGCGCCGCTCCAGGCCGGCGATCTGGCGGCCGATCCCCTCGCCCAGTTCCGGCGCTGGTTCGAAGACGCTCAGGGCGCCGGAATCGCGTTCCCGGAGGCCGTTGCGCTGGCCACCGCGACCCCAGACGGCCTTCCGTCGGCGCGAATGGTCCTCCTCAAGGGCTTCGACGAGCGCGGTTTCGCGTTCTTCACCAACCTCGAGAGCCGCAAGGCCGGCGAGCTCGACGCCAATCCCCACGCCGCCCTCCTCTTCCACTGGAAGGAGCTGAACCGCCAGGTCCGCGTCGAGGGCGTCATAACGGGTGTAAACCGCGCCGAGGTCGAGGAACACGCCCGCAAACGCTCGCGCGAGAGCCAGTTGAGCGCCCTGGCCTCACCGCAGAGCCAGCCGATCGACGACCGTGAGGCCCTCGAGCGGCTGGTGGCCGAGCTTGACCGCAGGCACGTCGGCGAGGTGCCCGTACCGGAGTCCTGGGGCGGCTATCGCGTGGTCCCCAGCGCCTACGAGTTCTGGCAGAGCGGCGAGCACCGGCTCCACGACCGCTTTCGCTACCTGCCGGTGGACGGCGGCTGGGCGATCGAGCGGCTCGCGCCCTAGGGCGGCTCAGCCGTCGGGGAACGGCTGGATCTTCACGCCGTGGTCCTGCTCGCGCACGCCGAGCTCGTAGGCGGCGCTGCCGCGGATCTCGAGCGCTCTCACGGGCCGCTCCTTGGGCTCCACGCGCAGGCGCATGGTCGCGACGGAGCAGTTGAGCGAGTGGTGCTCGCCGCCGGCGGGATCGGCGTACGCCCAGCCGACGGTGTCCTCGAGCGCCGCGCTCACGTCGCCCGAAACGGAGATGCCCTTGCCGGTCAAGTGGAACTGGCACACGCCCGGCCCCTCGCGCACCTCTGTGCCGCGCCGGCCGCCGAGGGCGTAGCGCTCCCCCTCGACCATCACCGCGCCGTTGGCGATCCAGGGCGTGGTCATCCCGCCGATGATCACCTTGCCCACCGCGGCGTCGAGCCACTCGCCGTCCGCGGTCAGGCCATGCAGCCAGATCCAGCGCTCCGCGTGCTCGGCGCCCCAGTTGTGGCCCACCATGCCGTGCCAGCCGTCGAGTGAGATCTGGCGGTCCCCCACTCCCAGCCGGCCGCCGAAGAACGCGGCGGGCAGCGGGCTCACGAGCTTCGTCTTGGGGAGCGGCGCGCGATACATCCAGTCACTCGGGAGGTGGAAGAGCGGCTCCTCGTGGGACTCGAAGCTGAGCTCCCACCAGGCGGAGCCGGCCCAGCCGAACGCCCGCCCGGGCCCGATGCCCGAGGCGTCGCCGACCTGGATCCAGTCGCGTTCGCCGGTGGTCGGGCCGGGGAGCGTCTCCTTGGCCGCCACCGGGCCGCCGGCGCCTTCCTCGAAGAGGCTGAACCACACGGATCCCGTGGGCTCCTCGTCCGGCGGCTTGTGAACCGTGTAGCGGATCCACACGCCCAGCGGCTCCTCCGGATGGCAGGCCTTGAGGTAGTAGCTCTCGTAGTGCCCGGCGGATGCGCGAATGCCCGGAAAGCGGGCTTCGGTCGGGTTCACGCCGGCCACGGTGGGCCCCACCCTACTCGCGGCGCTGATAGAAAACCGATCGATGGCGGACCAACCCGTGATGATCATCACCGGTGCCAGCAGCGGCATCGGTGCGGCCACGGCCCGGCGAGCGGTGGAGTTCGGCCACCGGGTGGTGCTGGCCGCCCGCTCCGAGGACAAGCTCGCGGCGCTCGCCGACGAGCTCGGCGAGGCGGCCATTCCTGTGCGCTGCGACGTGACCAGCTGGGAGGACCAGCAGCAGCTCGTGGCCACCGCGCTCGACCGCTTCGGCCGCATGGACGTGTTCTTCGCGAACGCCGGCTTCGGCGCCAAGCGCGGCTTCCTCGAGGAGACCGTGGAGCACTGGCACGCGATGGTCGACACCAACGTGTACGGCGCCGCGCTGTCCATTCGGGCCGCCGTCGGCCATTTCCGCGAGCAGAACAGCGGCCACATGCTCCTGACGAGCTCGGTGGCCGGCCGGCGGGTGCTGCCGGGGTCGCTCTACTCGGCCACCAAGTGGGCGGTGTCGGCGATGGGCGAAGCCCTGCGCCAGGAGCTTGCCGAGACCGACATCAAGGTCACCCTGATCGCCCCCGGCATGGTCGACACGCCGTTCTTCGACCAGTCGCCGACGGGGGCGCTCGAGTCCGACGACATCGCCCGCGCGGTGCTCTTCGCGCTCACCCAGCCCCCGCACGTGGACGTGAACGAGGTGCTGGTGCGGCCGATTCATCAGGCCGGCTGAGCCACCCGCCGAACGGCCAGGCGTCGCGCGATCGCCTCGCGCAAGCCCGCTGGATGCCGATGGATCGGCCCTCTGGATAGAGCCGCGCCCCCGCGGTGCGCCGCGACCAGTAGCCGCCAGGGTGTGCCGCAGGGGATACTCGGCGGGCAATGTCGCGGGAGAACGTGGAGATCGTTCGGCGCGTGTCGGACGCCTACAACCGCCGCGACGCGGGAGCGATGCTCGACGAACTCCACCCCGAGATCGAGTGGCACCCCTGGTTGCAGATTCAGCTCGGCGGGGGAGCCACCGTGTATCGGGAGCACCAGGGCGTCCGCAAGGGAATCCAAGAGCAAGTTCAAGAGCGGCAAGGTGATTCGGGTCCGCGAGTATCTCGACCCCAGGAAGGCCCTCGAAGCCGTGGGGCTGTCGGAGTAGCGGGCGGCGGGAGCTCCGACGGGGAGCGGGGCTACGCTGGCCTGGTGGCGCAAGACAGTCCTCACGTCTACGCACACATCGACATGGACGCCTTCTACGTGAGCGTCGAGCTGCAGCGCCGCCCGGAGCTGCGCGGGAAGCCGGTGGTGGTGGCGGGCAGTGGGCCACGCGCGGTCGTGACCACCGCGAGCTACGAGGCGCGGCGCTTCGGGGTCTTCTCCGCCACGCCCGCGGAGCGCGCCCGCAGGCTCTGCCCGCAGGCCGTGTTCGTCGCGCCCGACTTCGAGCTCTACCGCGCCCGTTCCCGCGACGTGATGGCCGTGCTGCGCGGTCACGTGGAGCGCCTCGAGGTGGTGGGCCTCGACGAGGCCTACATGGACCTCACCGGCCTGGATCGCCACCGGGCGGCGGCGCGCCGGATCAAGGAGGCCGTGCACCAGGACACCGGCCTGCGCTGCTCGATCGGCATCGGGCCGAACAAGCTGGTCGCGAAGGTGGCCTCGGACGCCGACAAGCCCGACGGATTCCTGGAGCTGAGCGCGGCCGAGGCACGCGCCCGGTTCGCGGGCTCCTCCCCCGGGCTCATACCCGGCATCGGCCCCAAGACCGTGCAGCGGCTCGAGTCGCACGGCGTCTCGACCCTGGCAGCCCTCGGTGAACAGCCGGACGAGCGGCTGACCTCGTGGTTCGGGCCGCGGCTGGGCCCCCATCTCGGCCGCCTGGCGCGCTTCGAGGACGCTCGCGGGCTGGAGTTGCAGCGGGTGGCCAAGTCGGAGTCGCGCGAGACGACCTTCGACCGCGACCTCCACGGGCTCGAGCAGCTCGAGCCGGTCCTGGAGCGGCTCACCCATCAGCTCTGCGCGACGCTCGTGGAGCAGGGGCGATCCGGGCGCACGATCGGCATCAAGGTGCGCCTTGACGACTTCACGACCGTCACCCGGGCGCGCAGCCTGGACAGGCCCACCGGCGCCCTCGACACCGTCTGGCCGGTGGCCCGCGATCTCCTGCGCCAGCTCGGCCCCACGCGGCCTGTGCGGCTGCTGGGGGTGCGGGTGGCCGGGCTGGACGAGGAGCGGCGGGATGCACCCGCCGCTCCCGACGACCAGCTCAGCCTGTCGCTCTGATCAGTGGGCGACCCACACTGTGCCGGTGCTGCCGAAGCCGATCCGGCTCTTGGTGGCCGCGGTGAGGTCCCACTCGCGGTTGCCCGCGTACGGGCCGCGGTCGATCACCGGGACCGTGACCGAGCGGCCCTGGTAGCGGATCGTGACCTTGGTCCCGCACGGGAGCCACTTGTGCGCCACGCCGAGCCGGCCGTAGGTCAGCGCGCCGCCGCAGGCCGTGGAGTTCCCGTAGAGACCGGGGCCGTACCAGCTCGCGGCGCTCGGCCGGTACACGAACACGCGCCCGCGCAGGGTGCGGCTGACGGCCGAGTTGCGTCCGTCGCCGGCGAACTTCACCCGCAGGCGGTAGCGGCCGGAGCCGCTGGCGCGCCAGACGGCGCGATAGCGACCACCGCGACCCGTGAGGGTGCGGTCGACGGTGCGCCAGCCGTGGCCCGTGGCCAACTGCAGCCGCACGCGGCGACCGCCGAATCCGGGCGCGAGCCGGCCGCGGACGCGGATGCGCTCGCCCTGCCGCACGTGCCGGCTGGCGTGCCCGGCCAGGCGCGCCACCACGGTCACGCTGCGGACGCTGGAGACGCCCTCCGGCGAAACGGCGCGGAATGCGCCCGAGCGCGCAGGGCGCAGCCGGAAGCTGTAGGTGCCGGTGCGGACGAGCGTCTGGCCGACGTTGCGCCACTCGCCTCCACGCGGCGCGTATTCGAGCCGGACGACGCCGCCTGCCGGCACCTGGCCGCTCAGTCGCAGCGCCTCGCCGTAGCGCAGCTTGGCCTTCGTGCCGGCTCCGGCCAGGGAGACGCCTCCTGTCTGGGCGTTTGCCGGGGCGGCGGTGAGGCCGATCAGTGTCATTGCCGCGCATGCGCACAGGGCTGCGGGACGCAGTCGGCCTGCGCGTGCACGGGCACGCGTATTCACGGTGTTGGGTTCCCTTTCCCGACCCGTGCCTGCGGGGTTAGCTGACGGACTCGGGCGCGGTACGACGCCCTAAGAGCGGATCACCGCTCCATTCGCCCCTGCCGAGCGCTTGAAGGCTCGGCCCTGGTTCCCCCGCCCGTCGTCCTCAGTGGGATGACGATTCGGCCAGGCCGATCGAACAACTGTTCGCACCCTAGAGGCCGGCCTGGACGTTTGTGTGAGCCTCGTCACGGTTCACGGGCCCCCCAGCGCCTACACGTAGACCCCTGACCGGTGCTGCGGTACGGTGCTGGCTCTCGCCCCGTTTCCATCTAGGAGGACGCCGTGGCCGGCGACCGTCTCAGCGCGCTAGACGCTTCTTTCCTGCATATCGAGAACTCGTCAGCCCACATGCACGTGGCCTCGGTGATGCTGTTCGAAGGGCCTCCTCCCCCCTACGAGGAGCTGCTCGAGGCGATCGAGCGGCGACTCGGGCTCGTGCCGCGCTACCGCCAGCGCCTGGCCTACGTTCCGATGGGTCAGGGACGCCCGCGCTGGGTCGATGACCCCCACCTGAACCTCAGGTACCACGTACGGGTGACGGCACTGCCGTCACCGGGGTCGGAGGAGCAGCTCATGGACCTGGCCGGCCGGGTCTTCTCCCAGCAGCTAGACCGCGACAAGCCGCTGTGGGAGATCTGGCTCGTGGAGGGCCTCGAGGACGATCGCTTCGCGCTGCTCGCCAAGACGCACCACGCCCTCGTGGACGGCGTCTCCGGCATCGACATCGTCTCGGTGCTGTTCGACACCTCCCCCGAGCCCGCCGCCCCGCCGTCCGAGGGCCAGCGCTGGCTCCCGCGCCCGGTGCCCAGCGGCGCGCAGATGCTCGGCGAGGCGCTCCTCGAGCGCGCCACCGTTCCCGGCGAGGTCGCCCGTACGGTGCGCGCCGTCTTCCGTGGCCCGCGCCGAGTGCTGGACGGCCTGAAGAACGCCGCCGTGGGCGTCGGCGCGATGGCGTGGGCGGGCCTGAATCCGGCGCCCGCATCGCCCTACAACGCGCCGATCGGCCCGCATCGCCGCTTTACGTGGGTGCGTGCGGAGCTCCGCGACATCAAGGCGATCAAGGACTCGCTCGGCGGCACCGTCAACGACGTGGTGCTGGCCACCGTGGCCGGTGCGCTCGGCCGCCACCTCCGCCGTCGCGGCCACCAGACCGACGGGCTCGAGCTCAAGGCGATGATCCCTGTCAGCGTTCGCTCCGACGTGGAGCGCGGCTCGCTCGGAAACCGCGTGGCGGCGATGATGGCCCCGCTCCCCGTGTGGTGCCAGGAGCCCGTGGCGCGTCTGGACCTCGTTCGCCAGGAGCTGGGCAACCTGAAGCAGAGCGGCCAGGCCGTGGGTGCCCAGGTGCTCACCGACCTGAGCGGATTCGCGCCTCCCACGATCATGGACCAGGCGGCACGCCTGATGTCGCGCCAGCGCTTCTTCAATCTGGTGGTCACGAACGTGCCCGGCCCCCAGTTCCCGCTCTACCTGGCGGGGCGGCGGATGCTCGACCCGTTCCCGATGGTGCCGCTGGCCGCCGGTCAGGGCCTGGGTGTCGCCCTGCTCTCCTATGACGGCAAGATCAACTTCGGCCTCGTGGGCGACTACGACATGCTCTGGGACCTCGACGAGCTCGCGGACGACGTGCGGGCATCGCTGGCCGAGCTGGCGGACACCGCCGGCGTGAGGCTCACCTCCATCGACCCGCGCTCCTCAGAGACCGTGGAGGCATGAGGGACAGGGTCGCCGCCAGCGCTCGCTCGCTGGGGCTCGTGGTGGAGGTGCAGCGATTGGAGCGCTCGACGCGCACCGTCAGCGACGCTGCCATCGCGATGGGCTGCCAGGAGGCGGAGATAGCGAAGTCGATCGTGTTCGTGGCCGACGGCGATCCGGTCGTGTGCGTCGCGTCCGGGCGCCACCGCATCGACCCCGACAAGCTGGCCGACGCGCTCGACGTGGCCGAGGTGCGCCAGGCGGGCGCGGACGAGGTGCGCGCCGCCACCGGCTTTGCGATCGGGGGCGTGCCGCCCTTCGGGCACGACCTGCCGGTGATCCTGGACGAGGACCTGATGCTCCACGAGCGCGTGTGGGCGGCGGCGGGCGACCCGCACAGCCTGTTCGCCATAGATCCGCGTGAGCTCGCCCGCTGCACGAGCGCGCGCGTGGCCGCCGTCGGCAGCGACGGCGAGAGCTAGACCCACCGACAGGACCGCATGCGACCATCTCCCGCCATGCGCCGGGCGGCGTCGCATGCACGCGGGGTGGTTGCTGCGCTGGCCGTGGTGGGTCTGGTCTCCATTGCCGCCGACTACGCCGGACCGCCCCCGTCCGCGCCGGCCGGTGAGGCGGCTGCCGCGGTTGTGGCCACCCCCGTCGCCGCCAAGGCTCCGGGCACCTTTCCGAGCCGCGCGCGAGTGAGGGCGGCACGTCAGTTCATCGCCCGCCGTGCCGGCATCCGCTCGTTTGCCCTGATCGACTCCCGCGGACGCCTGTACGGCTACGCGCCGCGGCGCGCCTACGTGTCGGCCAGCGTGACCAAGGCGATGCTGCTGGTGGCGTATCTCCGCCAGATCGGGCGGCGCGCCCCCACCGCGGAGGAGAAGGCGTTGCTCGGCCCGATGATCACGGTCTCCGACAACCGCCGGGCCGACGACGTGTACGGCCGGGTGGGCGACGCCGGCCTGCTGAGCGTGGCGCGGCGGGCCCGCATGCGCCACTTCGCCACGGCCGGGTACTGGGCCAGCGCGAGCATCACCGCGGTCGACCAGGCGCGCCTGTTCCTGCGGGTGGACCGGCTCGTGCCCAAGCGCAACCGCTCCTACGCCCGCCGGCTGCTTGCGTCCATCGTGGCGTACGAGCGCTGGGGCTTCTCCCGCTACGCCAAGCGCGCCGGCTACCGGGCGTTCTTCAAGGGCGGCTGGCGCGGCACCGCCTCCGGTCGGCTCGTCCATGAGGCGGCGCTGTTCCAGCACGGGCGCACCAGGTTCGCCATGGCGGTGCTCACGGACGGCAACCCCACGCACGACTACGGCACCGCGACGCTGCGCGGCGTGGCCGCCCGCATCTTCCGCGGCGAGCGCCCGCGGCCTGCCCGCGGCGCGGCCTCCCGGCAGGCCCTGCGACGCGCGGGCCTCGAGGACGTGCTCGACCGTGCACCGGGCATCCGTGTGGAGCCCGCCTACGGCAGCGACCGCAACCTGACCGGCCGGCCCCTGCCCGGCTACTGCCGCCCGTGGGCCTACCTGCTCGGCTCGGCCGCCCAGGATTTGGCGAAGGTTCAGCGCCGGGTCCGCCGTGCCGGCCACGGCCTCCTGGTGCTGGACGCCTACCGGCCCGCCCGCGCATCGAGGGCGCTCGTGCGCTGGGCGCGCCGGAGCGGGCGCTCCGACCTCGTGGGCACCTACATCGCAAAGCGGAGCCGCCACAACCTCGGCAGCGCCGTGGACCTGACGCTCGTACGGCTGCGTGACGGGCGCAGGCTGCGGATGGGCACGGGTTACGACCACCTCGGCCCGCGCGCGCACACGCTCGCCGCCAGGGGCCGGGCGCTGCGCAACCGGCTCGCTCTCCAGGGGGCGATGGAGCGGCACGGCTTCAGCGGCTACTGGCGCGAGTGGTGGCACTTCGAGCACCGCGTGCAAGGGACCGTCCAGCTCGACCTCACACTGGGGTGTCCGCGGCCCGCACCCGCGATACTCGGGTCATGAGCGAATTGCTCCGAGTGGCGCTGGCCCAGATCGACCCCAAGGTGGGCGACATCACCGGCAATGCCCGGAAGATCGCCGAGTACACCGCCCGCGCCCGCGAGCGCGGCGCGTCGCTCGTGGTGTTCCCGGAGCTCGTGCTGACCGGCTATCCGCCCGAGGACCTCCTCCTGAAGACGGGATTCCTGGACGCTGCCGCGGCCGCGCTCGAGGAGCTGGCATCCCAGACCAACGGCATCGTCGCGCTGGTCGGCTTCCCGGAGCGGGCAGACGACGTGTACAACGCCGCCGCGGTGCTCGCCGACGGCCGGGTCACGGCCGTGTACCGCAAGATGTACCTCCCCAACTACGGCGTGTTCGACGAGCAGCGCTACTTCCAGTCGGGCACCGAGGCGATGATGTTCGAGCTCAACGGCGTCCCGGTGGGCGTGTCGATCTGCGAGGACATCTGGGAGCCCGGCCCGCCGGCCATGACCGAGGCTCTGGCGGGGGCGCAGGTGCTGGTCAACCTGTCGGCGTCGCCATACCGGCGCGGGTACGGCGCCCGGCGCGAGCGCATGCTGATCCAGCGCGCCGTGGACTACCAGGCGGCCGTGGTGTTCGTGAACACCGTAGGCGGCCAGGACGAGCTCGTGTTCGACGGCCACAGCGTCGCGGTGAGCCCCGAGGGCGCGGTGTTGGCGCGCGGGGCCCAGTTCGAGGAGTCGCTGGCCGTCTGCAGCATCGATCCGCGCGAGGTCGTGGCCGCGCGCCTCCGCGATACGCGCCACCGCGCCAACGTCCGCCACCAGCGCCGAGCCGAGGGACGCGCAGCTCTCGAGATCACGGTGAACCACGCTCCCGGTCTCACGGTCGGCCGCGCCACGGGCGGCGCGGACGCCGACCGCGTGGGCGGCGAGCTGGCCACGCCGCTGGCATCCGAGGAGGCAGAGGTCTACGCCGCGCTGCGCACGGGATTGCGCGACTACGTGGACAAGAACGGCTTCGAGAAGGTGGTGCTGGCCCTGTCAGGCGGAATCGACTCCGCGCTGGTGGCCCTTATCGCCGCAGACGCCCTGGGTCCCGACCGCGTGACCTGCGTGTCCATGCCCTCCCCCTACTCGAGCGAGGGCACCCGCGCCGATGCCCGCGCGATCGCCGAGAACCTCGGCACCGCCTTCCTCGAGCTTGCGATCGAGGATGCCATGGACAGCTACACGGAGCTGCTCGAGGGTCCCTTCGAGGGCACCGAGCCCGACATCGCCGAGGAGAACCTCCAGGCGCGCATCCGCGGCAACGTGGTGATGGCGCTCTCGAACAAGTTCGGCTGGCTGGTGCTCACCACCGGCAACAAGTCCGAGCTCTCCGTGGGCTACGCCACGCTCTACGGCGACATGGCCGGCGGGTTCGCGGTCATCAAGGACGTGTACAAGGGGCTCGTCTACCGGCTCGTGCGCTGGCGCAACGAGACGGCCGACCGCGAGCTGGTGCCGGCCTCCACGCTCGAGCGCCCGCCCTCGGCGGAGCTCCGGCACGAGCAGCTCGACGAGGACTCCCTGCCGCCCTACGACGTGCTCGACGCGATCCTCGAGGGCTACGTGGAGGAGGACCTGGATGCCTCCGAGCTGGTGGCGCGCGGTCTGCCGGTCGAGGACGTGGAGCGCGTGATCGCGATGGTCGACCGGGCCGAGTACAAGCGCCGCCAGGCGCCGCCCGGGATCAAGATCTCCACGCGGGCGTTCGGCCGCGACCGGCGCCTGCCCATCACCAACGGCTACGTGAGCACCGCCGCACCGGTGCCCGAGCGGCATCTCCGCGCGCTGAAGTAGGTCCGCGGGTCAGCGCTGCGCGCGCACGGCCATCGTCACACGGGCGATCGCGCAGAGCTTGCCGTCGTCGTCGGTGAAGTCCACGTCCCAAATCCAGGTGGTGCGCCCGCGGTGCCGCGCGCGGGCCTCGGCGTGGACGGTGCCCGAGGTCACCGGCCGCAGGAAGGTGGTGTGGTTCGACTGCCCCACGGCGAAGCTGCCCTCCTGCGACACGGCCATGTGCGTGGCGCCGGATACGAGGGTCTCGGCCAGGGCGGCGTAGGTGCCCCCGTGCACGAGCCCGAAGGGCTGGCAGACGCGATCCTCCACGGGCACGCTGGCGCGCGCCAGCTCTGGGCCCATCTCGAGGAATTCGAAGCCGAGCACCTGGTCGAGCGTCCCGCTGGTGATGAGCCGGTTCTCAAGCTCCCTGTCGGTCACGCGGCGCAGCCTATAGTTCGCGATCCGTGGCGACCTTCGACCAGCTTTCCGAGGATCAGCGCGCCGTCGTCGAGCTCGTGCTCCGGCGCGGCAAGCGCTACGACGAGCTCGCCGGAATGCTGGACATGCCCGAGGCGCGCGTGCGCGA
The DNA here is from genome assembly GCA_963764665.1 of uncultured Thermoleophilaceae bacterium. Lineage (GTDB taxonomy): Bacteria > Actinomycetota > Thermoleophilia > Solirubrobacterales > Thermoleophilaceae > JACVRW01. The sequence continues at coordinate 66,517 of CAVXTL010000015.1, forward strand.
GCTGGCGCGTGACGCGCTGGTGGACCTCGCGCCCCTGAGCGCCCGCGCGGTCGAGGAGGACTGGCGCGGGCAGCTGGCCGATTACGTGCTCGGTCAGCAGAGCGGACCCGAGGCCACGGCCACACGCGGGCACCTGCGCCGCTCGGAGGCCGCCCGCACGTGGGCCGGCTCGCTGCTCGACTCGCTCGAGCAGCTGTACGTGAACGGCTCGATGCCCGCGATCCCGGAGGGCGAGCGCCCCTCCCGCTCACGGCGATCCGAGGAGGGTGCGGGCGCTGCGCGCCTCGGGGGCGCCGACCTGACCAAGCGCCGTCGCGTCGTCGCGCTCGGCGGCACGCTGGCGGCTCTGGTGCTGGTGGCCGTGCTGCTGTGGCCGATCGGCGTGCTCACCGGTGACGACGACGACGGCGGCGGCTCGGGGACCGAGACCACGGCCGCGGCGGGCTCGGGCAACCCGGCGGGCGCCGTGGTGGTGCTGGGGCAGGGCACGCAGCGCGCCGTGCAGGTCCAGGCCACAGGTCTCGATCCCAGCACGCAGAAGTTCGCCTACCAGTTCTGGCTCTACGACAACAAGGGCAAGGCACGCTCACTGGGCGCGCAGGTCACCGACCAGAACGGGACGCTCCAGGCGATCGGCAACCTGCCCAACGGCTTCGAGAAGTACCGCTACTTCGACCTCTCGCGCGAGGACATCGGCGGCGAGGAGGGTCACTCCGGACAGTCGGTCCTGCGTGGCCGCATGCCGAAGATCGGCGAGGCCGAGGGCAACAAGAAGATCACGCGGCTCGGGCAGGTAGTGCTCGCCCCGCCCGCCAACTGAGGCCCCCGAGCTAGTCCGGCAGCAGCTTGCCGGGGTTCATCACGCCCGCCGGGTCCAGCGTGGCCTTCGCGGCCCGCAGCAGCTCGATCCCCAGCGTGCCCACCTCGGCCTGCATCCACGGCCGGTGGTCGCGCCCGACGGCGTGGTGGTGGGTGATCGTGCCGCCCGTGGCCACGATCGCGTCCGAAGCGGCGGTCTTGGCCGCGCGCCACTGACCGAGCAGGTCGCCGGCCTCCTGGCGGGCGAGGAAGGTGAAGTAGAGCGAGGCGCCGGAGCGGTAGAGGTGCGAGACGTGGCACATCACGAGCGGCGGCGTGCCGCGGTCCGACAGCGAGGTGCGCAGGGCGTCGGCCACCGCGCCGTAGAGGCGCCCGAGGTTGCTCCACGTGGTGGCGGTCTCGAGCGTCTCGACCATCACCCCGCGGTCCAGCAGGTGGTCGCGGAGGTAGGGGCCGTGGTAGCGGTTCCGGAGCCAGGCCGCGCCCGGGCGCGCGCCCAGCGCCAGCCCGCCGCCCGCGCGCAGCAGGGCGCCGGCGCGCACGCGGCGGCGCTCGACCTCATCGGCCTCGCCCTCGAAGCCCACGATCGCGAGGCAGCCGCCCTCGTGACCCCGTGCGCGCAGATAGGCGCGGCCGAGGCGCTCCGTGCGACTTCCGCTGGAGGCGAGCGCCATCGACATGCGTGTCTCGTGCTCGTCGGACAGCCGTGCGATGTCGGGCGAGGCGTCGGCCTGCTCCATGACCCGGAACGCCTCCGCCCCCTCGGCGAACCCGCGGAACGACCAGCCTTCGTAGCGACGCTGCTCGGGCGCCGGCCTCACCCGCAGGGTTGCATGGGAGATGACCCCGAGCACGCCCTCCGAGCCGACCACGAGCTCGCTCAGCGCGGGTCCCGCGGCGGAGGCGGGCACGACATGGCAATCCATGTCCCCCACCGGGGAGATCAGCCGCACCCCCTCCACCAGGTCGTCGATGCGCCCATAGCCTGTGGACGCCTGGCCGGCCGACCGCGTGGCCACCCAGCCACCGACCGTCGAGAACTCGAAGGACTGCGGGAAGTGGCCCAGCGTGAGCCCCTGCTCGCCGAGGCGTGCCTCGGCCGCCGGGCCGAGCAGGCCGCCCTCGAGCGTCGCCGTGAGCGAGACGCGGTCCACGTCCAGCACCTGGTCGAGGCCCCTGAGATCGAGTGACACCACGCCCTCGAACCCGTCCCCCACGGGCTCCACCCCGCCCACCACGCTCGTGCCACCCCCGAACGGCACGACCGCCACCCGCTCGCGGGCGCAGACGTCGAGCACGGCCCTCACCTGCTCGGCCGATCCGGGCGCGAGCACGGCGTCGGGGGCGCTCAGCCCCTCGCCGGAGCGCAGCCGCACCAGGTCCGGGTAGCTGCGGCCCGCGGCGTGCTCCACGCGCGCCTCGCGGTCCTCGCGGAGGCCGGTGCCCCCGAGCCCGTCAGGAGCGCCTCCCGCGCACGCTGCGGCAGCGAGGAATCGGGCAGGCTCAGCTGCTCCAGGGCCAGCCGCGCGCTCGACTCGCCGGGCTCGGCCCCGATCTCGGCCCCCAGGAAGGAATCTGCGGCGTCCGGGAGCGCGCCCGCGTGCTCGTCCTCGCCCCAGCCCCACCAGCGCACGGCTAGCGCGTCTCCTCTGAGAACAGCCGCTCGAGCCCGTCGAGCGCTCCCAGGACCTGCCGCCGCGCGGCCACGCGGAGCTGGAACGGGGCGAAGCGCGTCCAGCCGCGCGGCCGCTGAACCAAGCCGAGGCGGACGCGCGTGCCGCCGGACTCGGGGGAAAGCGTTATCTCGGTGGCCGCCTCCGCGAGCAGGCGCTCGAACGGCGTGGCGGCCAGTTCCTGCCGCCACACCAGCCGGTGCGGCTCGTCGGCCTCCACGCGCGTGTAGTCGGCTCTGACGGCCTTTCCCTTGCCGGAGGTCATGACCGTCGTCCACGTCTCCGGAGTGGCCTCCTCGACGCGGGTGACGCCCGGCCACCAGGCCGGCAGCCGATGCGGGTCCGACACGAGGCGCCAGACCTCGTCCGGGTCCGCCGCCAGAAGCCGTTCGCGCTGTACGGGCACTAGTCGTCGTACACGACGAGGCTGTGGACGTCGTGCGGTTGCAGCCGCTCGCGGCCGTGGAGGAAGGCCAGCTCGATCACGAAGGCGCATCCTGCCACGACTCCGCCCGCCCCCTCCACCAGGTCGCACAGCGCGGAGGCCGTGCCGCCCGTGGCGAGCAGGTCGTCGTGCACCAGCACCCTGGCGCCGCCGCGCACCGCGTCCGAGTGCATCTCGAGGGCGTCCACCCCGTACTCGAGCTGGTACTCGACGGTCTCGGTCTCGCGTGGGAGCTTGCCGGGCTTGCGGGCGAGGATGAACCCGGCCCCCGCGGCGGTGGCCACCGCGCCGCCGAGCACGAAGCCGCGCGCTTCGGCGGACACCACGTAGTCCACGCGCTGGGCGCGGGCGTACTCGGCCAGCGCCTCGACGGTGCTCCTGAGCGCCTCGGGGTGCAGGAACAGCGGCGTGATGTCCTTGAACACGATGCCCGGACGCGGGAAGTCCGGGATGTCCTGGATGTGGTCCTCCAGGTCCACGCCGCCCCGCTCAGCGAGCAAGCTTGCGGAGGTCCCTGATGAGGAGCAGGTGCTTCAGGTGCGACGAGATGGCCGCCAGGTTCTCCAGCGCCTCGACCGCCTCCTTGCGCCGCTCCGGGTTCCGCGAGCGGAGCGCCGGGGCGAGGATCTGCTCGAGCAGGGCGGCCTCGCGGTCGGCGGAGGTGCGGAACACGCGGAGGTTGCGGCCCCCCACGCCGAAGCGCTTGAGCTCCGTTACGGCGCGGATGATCTCGCGCTCGGTGTCGTCGTAGAGCACCTCGCCGTCGCGCTTCTCAGCCTTGATCACGCCGAAGTCCTCGAGCTCCTTGACCAGCGCGTGCTCGGCCCCGGTGTCCTCGAGCACGTCCTCCAGCTTGTAGAGGGAGCCCGGCCCGCGGAGCGCGACGGTCGTGCGCCGGCCCGAGCGCTGGTCGGGCGGGCTGGCCTTCGCGACCTCGGCGTCGTCCCTGCCGGCCGCGAGCTCCTGACGGATCACGCGCAGCGGAAGGAACTCGTCGCGCTGGAGGCGGAGGATGGTGCGGAGGCGCGCCAGGTCGGCGGCGCTGTAGAGGCGGTACCCCCCGGGGGTGCGGCGCGGGGTCAAGCAGCTTCTGGTCCTCGAGATAGCGGATCTTCGAGATCGAGATGTCCGGGAACTCGCGCTCGAGCTGCTTGCAGACGGCGCCGATCGTCAGCGCCTTCTCCTTGCGCGGCGGAGCCTCTGGGCCGGCTTCGATGCTCATGGAGTGAGGTACGTGAGCTTGTACTTGCCCACCTGCAGCTCGTCGCCGGTCTGCAGCCGGTGCGACTCGATGCGGCGGCGATTGACATAGGTGCCGTTGAGCGACCCGAGATCGTCGATGTAGAGCCCGTCGCGGCGCCGGACGAGCAGAGCGTGGTTGCGCGACACGGTCACGTCGTCGAGGAAGACCTCAGCCTCCGGGCTGCGGCCGATCGTCATGCGCTCGCCCTCGACCGGGAACGCCTCACCCGAGCGCCCGCCGCCCGAGCGGATCACAAGCGTCGCGCCCTCGCCCGTGACCTCCTCGAGGTCCATGGGCTTGAGCTCGCCTGTCTCCCCCACCTGGAAGACCTCCGTGGTGTCGCCGTCCTTCTCGACCCGCTCGGGCATGAAGGCGCCGCACTTCTGGCAGTAGTTGGCGCCCTCGGCGTTCGCGAATCCACACTCGGGACAATGCACCGCTCCTCCTAGGAGGCGTCCGGGTCCTCCGGGATTGCCTTCCCGGACAGGATGTCGGTGAGCTGCTGCACGTCGGCGCCGCTGATCACGGATTCGCCCTCGGCATGCTTCTTGCGCAGGCGGTTGACCAGCTCCGCGCGCAGGATGTCGATCTTGCCGTGCAGGATCCGGCGGCGGTAGGAGACCTCTTGCTCCTCCTCCGTCAGTTCCTGGATCATGTCCTTGAGCTCCTCGTCCGAGAGGGCCCCGAGGTCAGGGAAGGTGTCCATGCAGCGCGTGTTCCTTTCTAAGCGGACGGCCGAGTATAGACCTATTCTCAAGTTGAGCTTTAGGGTGATTTCTCGCGCAGCGCGCGAATGCCTGCAGCCACGTACTGCGCGGTGGCTCCGAACGTGAGTGCCAGGCCGAAGTAGAGCAGCGCGTCGGTGAACCAGGTGTCCCAGACGAGCACCAGCGCCAGCGCGGACATGACAGGCCAGACGGCCCAGCGGCCGAGCATGTTGATCTCGAGGTCGAGACCGTGTCGGAATGCCAGCCGCGTGAGCAGGAGCATGAACGCCTCGCGGGCCGCCAGCAGCGCCAGCGCCCAGCGCGGAAGCAGCTCGAAATGCCAGGCCACGATCGCCCCTGAGAGGACCAGCAGCCGGTCGGTGAGCGGGTCAAGCAGCGCTCCCAGGCGGCTGTACTGCCCCAGCACGCGCGCCGCCATGCCGTCCAGGTAGTCGCTCCAGGCCACCACCGCGAACAGCACGAAGGCGAGGGTGCTGCGTCCGTCGTCGTCGCTCAGCGCGACCGCCAGGAACACGGGCAGCAGCGCGAGCCTCACCAGGCCGATCGCGTTCGGGATCGTCCACGGGTTGAGCGGCTGTTCGCGCCGCGTCTCCGGCGGCGGGCCGCCCGACCGGTCCAGGCCCAGCAGCCGGCGCGTCGTCAGGGGAGCTCGCGCCACAACACCGCCACCTCCGCGGCCGCACCCTCCAGCGAGACGGAGCTCTGCTCGCGTCCGCGCCGCACCTGCACCTCCACCTCGCCGGACTCCACGCTCCGCTTGCCCACGGTCAGCCGCAGCGGGCACCCGAGCAGCTCTGCGTCGGCGAACTTCTCGCCCGGGCTCGCCGCCCGGTCGTCGTAGAGCACCTCGAGCCCGGCTTCGCGGAGCTCCTCGTAGAGGCGGTCGGCCACGGTCCGGGCCTCCTCCCCCTCCTTGCCGAGCGTCACGAGCTCGACGTCGAAGGGGGCGATGGCGCGCGGCCAGGCGATCCCCTGCTCGTCGGCGCCCTGTTCCACAGCGGCGGCCACCACACGAGCAGGCCCGATGCCGTAGGACCCCATCCACACGAACTGCTCGCTTCCCTCCTCGTCGAGGTACTTGGCGCCCAGCGGCTCGGAATAGCGCAGGCCGAGCTTGAAGATGTTCCCGATCTCGATCGCCGGCTCGATGGTGATCTTGGAGCCATCCGGGGCGGTGTCGCCCGCCTCGACAGTGCGCACGTCCACCCACGTGGGCGCGAAGTCGCGCCCCGGCTCGACGCCGCGCAGGTGCAGGTCCGGCTCGTTCCCACCGGCCACCAGGCCGCGGAGGCCCTCGAGCGCCTGGTCGGCCGCCACCTCCACCGGCGTCCCCACGGGTCCTATGAAGCCCGGCACGGCGCCGAACACGCTTCGGACCTCCTCGGGCTCGGCCGCCCGCACAGGGGCTCCGAGAGCGTTCTCGAGCTTGATCGTGTTGAGGCGGTGGTCTCCCCGGATCACGACCAGCACCGGGCCGCGATCCTCCACGAACACCGGGAAGGCCTTGATGATCGCGCCCGCCGGCACGCCCAGCTGGCCGGCCACGTCCTCGACCGTCGCGGCCTTGGGCGTCTCGACGCGCTCCGGGACTTTCAGGCCCTCGGGCAGGCCGTCCACGGGCTGCGGCGTGGCGCTGGCCACCTCCACGTTGGCGGCGTACCCGCCCGAGGAGAGCGCCACGTCGTTCTCACCGGCCGGGCAGGGCGCCATGTACTCGTGCGCGCCGAAGCCGCCCATCGCCCCCACGTCGGACTCGACCCGGTACCACTCGAGCCCCGCGCGGTCGAAGACCCGGTCGTAGGCGCCGACGAACAGCTCGTAGGAGCGGTCGAGCCCCTCGCGGTCGCGATCGAACGAATAGGCGTCCTTCATGATGAACTCGCGCGTGCGCAGCACCCCCGCGCGCGGGCGCGCCTCGTCGCGTTCCTTGGTCTGGAAGTGGTAGAGCAGCTTGGGCAGGTCGCGGTAGGAGCGGACCTCGCGCGCCATGTGGAAGGTGAGGTTCTCCTCGTGCGACAGGGCGAGCACGAGCTCGGCTCCGCGGCGGTCCTGAAGCTTGAACACCTCGTCGATGTCGTAGCGCCCGCTGCGCTTCCAGATCTCGGCCGGCTGAAGGACCGGCATGAGCATCTCCCAGCAGCCGATCGCCTCGAGCTCCTCGCGGATGATCTGCTCCACCCGCCGGTGCGAGCGCCAGCCCGCCGGGAGCCAGGTCCAGAGGCCGGCTCCTACCTGCCGGGCCATCCCGGCTCGCACCAACAGCCTGTGCGACACCGCCTCGGCGTCGGCGGGCGCCTCCTTCTCGGTGGGCAGGAAGTAGGCGGAAAGGCGCGTCACGGCGGCGAGTCTAGTGCCGCCGGGCTCAGGGACTCAGCCAAATGACCGATGTATTGAGGGTGACGGAAGTACCTCGCCTGGGCCTGACCGGCCGGGTGCTCTGGGCCCTCGTGGCAATGACCATGGCCGTGTATGCGGCTCATACGGCGTTCCACTTCGGGTCGGGCTGGGTGTTCGAGGGCCTCATCTACAGCGGACTCATCGGGTGCGCGGCCGCTGCATGCATCGCGCGCGCCGTCCTGGTGGAGCGCGAGCGCACCGCGTGGGCCGTCATGGGCCTGGCCCTCGCAGCATGGATGGGCGGCGAGATCTACTGGAGCGTGGTCCTCAACCACCAGGATGTCGTGCCGGTTCCCTCACCCGCCGACGGTCTCTACCTGCTCTTCTACGCAGCAAGCTACGTGGCCCTCGTGCTGCTCCTCCGGGCACGCTTGCAGAGCTTCCGCTCGAGCCTCTGGCTGGATGGCGCCATCGCCGCCTGCGCCGTGGCCGCGTGCGCCGCGGCGATCGCGTTCGAGCCGATCGTCGAGGCCACCGTGGGCGACCCCGTCCCGGTCGCCGTGAACCTCGCCTATCCGCTCGGTGATCTGCTGCTTCTCAGTCTGGTGGTGGCAAGCTTCGCGCTGTCGGGCTGGCGTCCCGACCGCGGCTGGATGCTGATGGGGCTGGGACTGGGGCTGATGGCGGCCGGCGACGGCGTCTACCTCTTCCAGTCGGCCAAGGGCACGTATGTGGAGGGCACGATGCTGGACGCCCTCTGGCCCGCCGCCGCCCTGCTGGTGGGCGCGGCCGCCTGGCAGCCGCTCGGCAGCCGAGCGGCGCCCAAGCTCGAGGGCTGGCGGGTGGTGGCGATCCCGGCAGTGGCCGGCCTGGCCGCGGTCGCGCTCGAGACGTACGACCACTTCGACCGGATCGCCGACGGGGCAATAGCGCTGGCCACCCTCACGATCGTCCTCGTGACCGTGCGCATGGCGCTCACCTTCCGGGAGAACCAGAGCATGATCCGCCATAGCCAGGACGAGGCCAACACGGACGCTCTCACGGGTCTCCGCAACCGCCGCAGCCTGATGGCGGACCTCGAGGAGGAGCTGCCGTTCGCGACCGCGGAGCGACCGCGCGTGCTCGTCCTCTTCGACCTGGACGGCTTCAAGCAGTACAACGACGCCTTCGGCCACCTGGCCGGCGACGGGCTGCTGGCGCGCCTCGGCACGCGCCTCGAGTCCGTGGTGATCGGGCAGGGGCGCGCCTACAGGCTCGGCGGTGACGAGTTCTGCGTGTTCTTCACGCCCGGGCCGGCGGGTGTGGACCCGCTGCTGGCCGCCTGCTCCTCCGCGCTCACCGAGGCCGGCGAGGGCTTCTCGATCGGCGCCTCCTACGGGGCCGTGGTGGCGCCTACCGAGGCGATGGACGCCACCGAGGCGCTCCAGGTCGCGGACCGGCGCATGTACGCGCAGAAGGGCGGTCGCCGCGTGTCTGCCGGACGCCAGTCGCGCGACGTGCTGCTCAGCACCCTCACCGAGCGCGAGCCGAAGCTCGGCGAGCACCTGCACGACGTGGCCAAGCTGGCGACGGCGGTGGGCCGCGCGCTCGACATGGGACCCGAGGAGCTCGACGAGGTCGCCCGCGCCGCGGAGCTGCACGACGTGGGCAAGGTGGCGATCCCCGACGCGATCCTGAACAAGGAAGGCCCTCTCGACGAGGCGGAGTGGAGCTTCATGCGCCGCCACACGATCATCGGCGAGCGGATTCTGCTGTCGGCGCCCGCCCTACGCCCGGTGGCCCGGCTGGTGCGATCGAGCCACGAGCGGTGGGACGGCAGCGGCTATCCGGACGGCCTGGTCGGCGAGGAGATCCCGCTCGGGGCGCGGATCGTCGCGGTATGCGACGCCTTCGACGCCATGACCACCGACCGGCCCTACCGCACCCAGATCTCCGAGCGCTCCGCCCTGAGGGAGCTGGTGTCCTGCGCCGGGGTGCAGTTCGACCCGCGCGTGGTCAACGCGTTCGTGCGGGCGCTCGGCAAGGTCGAGCCAAGACCAGAATCTGAGCAGCCACCTCTCTCGGAGAGCTCTCAAGCCGTTTCCGGGTCACCCTCAGCACCCGCTGGCCGCTGACGGTCAGCTCCGCGTCGCGCATCCGGTCTTCCTCGAACGCGCGGCGCGTCGCGTGGGCCGCGCGCCCGTCCACCTCTACCCGCCAGAGGAAATCGACCTCGTGGCCCTGAACGAGGGTGTTCACCTCCGGCCATGGCAACCCGTGTGACGCACACGCCTCCAGGAAGAGATCCTCGAGTTCGGAGCGGGTTCGCGTGCTGCCGGCGGCGTGCTCGGCGAGCACAGCCAGCAGCCTCCCGTAGCCGGGCCTGCCCGGGATCGCCCGGAGGCCCGTGCAGTCGAGGCGAAGGTACTCCGCCTCGTCAAAGGCGCGCTCGAGCTGTCGCCTAGTGAGGACGTCGGCGAGGTCCACAAGGGTCCGGGCGGGCGTGGTCACCGGGATCGCCGGCCCGGACGGCCACCTCATCCGGCGCGAGGCGTGCGCGGTGCAGGCGGATGCCCTTGCGCTTGGCCCGCCCGCCTCAACCAGGACGGTCACGTCCACCACAGGGCGCTGCTCGGCCGAATGCACCACGAGCGCGGCCGCGCTTCGGTGACTGAGCGCGGCGCCCGGTGCCGCAGGCCAGGACGGCAGCCAGGAGAGGGCGAGCCCCGCGGCCGCTTGTGGCCGACGGCGTAGACGCCGCGGTGGACCGGTGGAGCAGCCCTACGCCGAAGTCGCGTCATCGATCTGGCCGCGGCTGAGCCCCAGCGCAAACAGCTGAGCACGTGAGACCACACCGCATTGGCGCGGCGGCGAGCGCGGAGATCGTCTATCGGCGAGGACCTTGGCGAGTTCTTCGTCCATTGGATGAACAACCCGCCCAGAGGGTCGGCGTTCGCCCCTCTAGGCGCGGGTGAAGCGGCGGCCGTCGGTGGGCGATTCGTCCTCGCCCAACACGATCCGCTTCGAGGAGGAGCCGTTGCCGTCGCCCGCCATCGGCAGGGCGGTGCCCTCGGCCGCGGCCTGCTCGGCCGCAGCGGCGGCCTCCATCGCGGCGATTCGCTCCGGAGTGAGCTCGCCGGCGTTCTCTTCCTCGATCTGAGAGAGCCAGGCCGCGCCCTCCGCGGCCTTGCGCTGGTCCACCACAACTCGGCCCTCGGCGAGCGACTTGTCGATCTCGGCGAACAGCTCGTCCACCAGCCGGTCCTGCGGCACCTTCCGCAAAGGCTCCCCGTGGGCGAAGATCAGCCCCTCGTTCTTGGCGCCGGTGATGCCGAAGTCGGCATGTGAGGCCTCGCCGATCCCGTTGACCGCGCAGCCCAGCACGGCGACCTCGATCGGGTCGTCGTAACGGCGCAGCCGCTCCTCGATGTCCGCCACCACGGTGTCCATGTCGAACTGGAGCCGGCCGCAGGTGGGGCAGGCGATCAGCACGGGTCCGCGCTCGCGCAGCTTGAGGGCCTTCAGCACCTCCCACGCCACCTTGACCTCCTCCTCCGCATGGAAGGTGGAGAGCGAGATGCGGATCGTGTCGCCGATGCCGTCGGCCAGCAGCGTGCCGAGGCCGACCGCCGACTTCAGCGAGCCGGACCACTTGGTGCCCGCCTCGGTGATCCCGAGGTGCAGCGGGTACTCCACCCGGCTCGACAGCAGCCGGTTGGCGGCGATCGTGTTCGGCACGTTCGTCGACTTGATCGAGACCTTGAAGTCCTGGAAGTCGAGCTGCTCCATCAGCTGCACGTACTCCTCGGCCGCGCCCACCAGCGCCTCGACCGGGTTCGTGCGCTCCAGCTCGTGGAGGTGCTTGGGCAGCGACCCCGAGTTGACGCCCACCCGGATCGGCACACCAGCCGCGCGGGCCTTGTCCACGACCTCGCGGGTCTTCTCGTGGCCGCCGATGTTGCCCGGGTTGATGCGGATGCAGTGAGCGCCCGCGTCGATCGCCTTCAGCGCCAGCGTGTGGTTGAAGTGGATGTCGGCGATCACCGGGATGGGCGACTCGCGCACGATCCGGCGCAGCGCCTCCACGTCCTTGTCCCGTGGCACCGCGCAGCGCACGAGATCCGCGCCCTCGTCGGCGATCGCGTGGATCTGGCGCATCGTGGCCTCGTAGTCGGCGGTCTCCGTCTTCGTCATCGACTGGACGGCGACGGGGGCTCCCCCGCCGATCTTCACCCCGCCCACGTCGATCTGCCGCTTCGAGGCCATTGCCTCAAAGGGTATCTACGAGTACAGCTCCTCGATCTCGGTGGCGTACTTCGCGGATATCGGCTTGCGCTTGAGCTTCATCGTGGGCGTGAGCTCCTCGCCGCCCGGCTCCCATTCCACCGGGAGCAGCTTGAAGCGCTTGATCTGCTCGACCCGGGCCAGCTGCTCGTTCGCGGCAGCGATGCCGCGCTCGATCTCGGGCTGCACCGCGTCCTCCCCGTTCTGCTGGATGAACGCGGGCGCCACGTCCGGGTCGAGGGTGATCAGGGCCACGTTGTACGGGCGCATGTCCCCGATCGCGACCGCCTGGCCGATCAGCGGGCTCGAGGCCTTGACCTTCGCCTCGATGTTCGCCGGCGACATGTTCTTGCCGGCCGCGTTGATGATCAGCTCCTTCTTGCGATCGACGATCTTCAGGTAGCCGTCCTCGTCGAACTCGCCCACGTCGCCGGTGTGCAGCCAGCCGGCCTCGTCGATCGCCTCGCGGGTCTGCTCCTCCTGGTTGCGGTAGCCGGCCATGATCATCGGGCCGCGCATGAGCACCTCGCCGTCGTCAGCCAGCTTGATCTCCGCGCCCGGCGATACCGGGCCGACCGTGCCGATCTTGATGCGATCCGGGGGGTTGCAGGTGCCGTACCCACAGGTCTCGGACATTCCCCAGAGCTCCGCCAGCGGCACTCCGATCGCGTGGAAGAACTCGATCACCTCGCGCGGCGTGGGCGCGGCGCCCACGTTGACCGACTCCACCTCGTCGAGCCCGAGACGCCCGCGGATCTTGGAGAGCACCAGCTCGTCGGCCTTGGCGTGCTCCGCCTTCAGCTCCTCGGAGAGCTCCTCGCCGGCCTGGTCGGCGCGGACCTTGCGCAGGCCCACGTCGAGCGCCCACTGGGTCGCCTTCTTGCGCTCCTCGTCCTGCTCCGCGGCCACTCCGGCCTCGATGGCCGCCTTGAGCTTCTCCCAGATGCGCGGAACGGCGAAGAACCACGTGGGCCGCACCTCCGGCAGGTACGCCACGACCTGGCGCGGGTCCTGGCAGCAGGTGGTGGCGAAGCCCAGCACCATCGGCAGGTAGTGGCTGCACGCGCGCTCGGCGATGTGCGCCATCGGGAGCCACGAGATCACGCGGCCCTCGTCCGGGAACGCGATCACGTCGTCGAACCCGCGGACGGCCGAGAGCAGGTTCTCGTGCGTGAGCTGCACGCCCTTGGGGGGACCGGTGGTGCCCGACGTGTAGATCAGCGTGAGCAGGTCGTCGGCGCCGACGGCGCGCCAGGCCGACTCGAAGTCGAAGTCGGGCGATCCGGCCGCCTCCACGTCCGCGATCGAGAGCGAGCCCTCCGGGCCCGTCGCCGTCCACGACGACCAGGTGCTCGACGCCCTCGAGGCCTCCGACCTGGTCGAGGAAGGCCGTCTCCGTGACGACGATGCGAGCCTCGGCGTCCTTCACCTGGTACTGGATCTGCTCGCGGGCGTAGGTGTTGTAGATCGAGAAGGGCGTGGCGCCGGCGTGCAGCGCGGCCGAGTCGAACCAGTGGAACTCGGGCCTGTTGGTGAGCATGATCCCGACCGTCCCGCCCGGCTCGAGGCCGAGGCCGGCGAGGCCGGCCGTGAGGGACCTGACCCGGTCGGCGTACTCCTTCCAGGTCATCGTCATGCCGTCGTCCTTCAGGCGCAGGGCCACGCGCTCCGGATGGGCTGCGGCGGTGAGCTGGAATGCCTCCGCCATCGTCGACGCCTCGAGACCTGCCGGCCGACCGGTCCGGCGTTCCGCGGTAACGCTCATTTGTCCTCCCTCAGGGGTACAGCGCGCGAGCCTACCGCACCCGGAAGCCCTCGCCAGACAGCCGGTCGATGTCGTTTGTGAGCCCCACTAAGAAGAGCAGGATCACCAACATGAAGCCGACCACCCCCGCGCGCTCCATCACGCTGAACGGCACCGGCTTGCGACGCACCTTCTCGACGATCGCCCAGAAGATGTGGCCGCCGTCGAGCGGGAGGAACGGGAACAGGTTCACGATCGCGAGCGACAGCGAGATGATCGCGAGGATCCAGACGGTGTCGGCCACGTCGCTCAGGATCGTCTGGCGCGTGACCTCGTAGGACCCGACGACGCCGGAGATCTCCTTGCGGTCCTGCGAGTCGAGCAGGCGGGCCGGGAGCTTGAGCGTCTCCCTCGTGATGAACCAGAACGCGTCGGCCGTCTGATCGAGGCCCTCGCTCAGCGAAAGCGGGTCCCGCGGGCCCGGCGCGTACGCGAAGCCGAGTCGCGTGCGCTTGGCGGCGGGGTCGTAGATCGGGGTGATGGTCAGCGTCTTGCGCTCTCCGTCGCGAACCACGGTCAGGGTGACCGGCTTGGTGGCCTTGCATCCCTTCGTCGGCGGGTCCTGCGCGCAGGTGTGGGACCCGATGCGCTTCGAGAGGTCCGTCGGGGTCCCGCCGCGCCCGTCCACGGCCACCAGTCGGTCGCCGGAGCGCACGACGCCGGCTGCCGGGTAGTCGCGCTCCACCGCCGCCACGTTGCGCGTGGTGGTCTCCGGGCCGATCAACGTGAAGAAGACGAACAGCAGCACGAAGGCCACCAGCAGGTTCATGATCGGTCCGGCCGAGATCACGACGATGCGCTTCCAGACCGGCTGCGAGTAGTAGGCCCGGGTGCGCACCTCGTCGGGGAGGTCCTCGTCCGGGTTCATCCCGCTGATCTTCACGTAGCCCCCGAGCGGCACGGCTCCGATCGCGTACTCGGTCTCCCCCACCTTCTTGCGCACCAGCAGCGGCGGGAAGAACAGCGAGAAGCGCTCCACGCGCATGCCCACGGTCTTGGCGGCCATGAAGTGCCCCAGCTCGTGGAGGATCACGAGCAGGGAGAACCCCACGAAGGCCAGGAGCCAGCTCATGCGCTCACGCCCTCGGCCAGGCGTCGGGTGAGCTCTCGCGCCTCGGAGTCGGCCGTGTAGAGGTCGGAGAAGTGGCGCACGGGGCGGCTCGGAAGCTCGGCGAGGGCGCGCTCGATCAGCCGGGCGATGTCGAGGAAGCCGATCTCACCCTCGAGGAAGGCGTGGACCGCGATCTCATTGGCCGCGTTGAGCACGCAGGGCGCCGTGCCGCCCGAGCGCGCCGCGTCGCGCGCCAGCGCCAGGCAGGCGAAGGTGTCCGTGTCGGGCGCCTCGAAGGTGAGCGATCCCAGCTTGACCAGGTCGAGCGCGGGCACGGGCACGTCCGAGCGCTCGGGGTGGTGGAGCGCGAACGAGATCGGCACGCGCATGTCCGGGTAGCCGAGATGGGCGAGCGACGCGCCGTCGTTCAGGTGCACCATGGCGTGCACGATCGACTGCGGGTGCACCACCACCTCGATGCCGTCGTACGGGACGCCGAACAGGTGGTGGGCCTCGATCAGCTCGAGCCCCTTGTTCATCAGCGTGGCGCTGTCGATCGTGATCTTCCCGCCCATGTCCCAGGTGGGGTGAGCCAGCGCCTGCTCGCGGGTCACGCCGCGCAGCTCGGCGGCGGTCATGCCGCGGAAGGGCCCGCCGCTGGCGGTGAGCACCAGGCGGTCGATGGTGCCCGGGCTCTCGGAGGAGATCAGCTGGTGGAGCGCCGAGTGCTCGGAGTCCACCGGGATGATCCGCGCGCCGGTGGCCTCGGCCAGGGCGCTCACGAGCTCGCCGCCCACCACGAGGCTCTCCTTGTTGGCCAGGGCGAGGTCGATGCCCTCGCCGAGGGTGGCGATCGTGGGTCCGAGCCCGGCCGAGCCCACGAGGGCGTTGAGCACCAGGTCGCACTCCCCCGCGGTGATCAGCTCCACGAGGCCCTCCGCGCCGCCCAGCACCTCGCCGTCGGTCCATGCCTCCGACGCGCGGGCCGCGGCGTCCTCGTCGGCCAGGGCTATGCGCTCGACGCCGAACGCCCGCGCCTGATCGAGGAGCGGCTCCCAGCTCGAGCCGGCAGCCAGCCCGACCACCTCGAGCTGCTCGCTGCGCTCGATCACGTCGAGAGCCTGGGTTCCTATCGAGCCCGTGGACCCGACGATCACGATACGTCGCACCCGGATCAGTCTAGGACGGTGGTTAAAGGGCCAGTTAGGATTGGCCGGCCGGCCAGTCCGGCTCGCCATGCGCTTCGGGATCTTCTACGAGCACCAGAATCCGCGTCCCTGGGCGGGCGAGCGCTCGGAGCACACGCTGCTCCAGAACGCCCTGGCCCAGGTGGAGCTGGCGGACCGGGTCGGGTTCGACTACGTCTGGGAGGTCGAGCACCACTTCCTCGAGGAGTACTCCCACTCCTCCGCCCCGGAGGTGTTCCTCGCCGCGGCCGCCGCGCGCACCAAGCGCATCCGGCTGGGGCACGGGATCGTCCAGATCCCGCCCGGGGTGAACCACCCCGCGCGGGTGGTCGAGCGGGCGGCCACGCTCGACCTGATCTCGGACGGCCGCCTCGAGTTCGGCACCGGCGAGTCGAGCTCCGAGGCCGAGCTGGGCGGCTTCCTGGTGGACAGGGCGCAGAAGCGCGCGATGTGGGAGGACGCGATCGACGCGATCGCGCGGATGTTCGTGGAGGAGCCGTTCGCCGGGTGGGACAGCGAGTTCTTCCGCATGCCCCCGCGCAACGTGGTGCCGAAGCCGCTCCAGCGCCCGCATCCGCCGATGTGGGTGGCGTGCAGCCGGCGCGAGACGATCCAGTTCGCCGCGCGGAACGGGATCGGGGCGCTGTCGTTCTCGTTCGTGGAGCCGGAGGACGCGGGCAAGTGGGTGGCGGAGTACTACGAGCTGCTCGAGTCCGACGAGTGCGTGCCGGCGGGATTCGCCGTCAACCCGAACGTGGCCGTGGTGCTGCCGATGATGCTTCACCAGGACGAGGCCACCGCGATCGAGCGCGGGATCGACGGCGCCCACTTCTTCGGCTACTCGCTCGCCCACTACTACGGCATGGGCACACACCAGCCCGGCCGCACGAACGTCTGGGAGGAGTTCCTCGAGAACCGCGACGCCACCGGGTTCGCACGCCAGCTCGTGAAACCGGACGAGGCGCCGCTGGCCGTGAAGATCATGGAGGAGGGCCTGGGCTCCCTGCGTGGCGCGATCGGCACTCCCGAACAGGTGACGGACCTGCTGAGGCGCTACGAGGCCGTGGGCGTGGACCAGGTGATCTTCGTGCTCCAGGCGGGCCCGAACCTCCACGAGCACATCTGCGAGTCGATCGAGCTGTTCGGCACGCAGGTGGCGCCGCTGTTCGCAGAGGGGCGCGACGAGCGCGAGCTGTCGAAGGCCGACCGGCTGGCCGGGGCCGTGGAGCGGGCGCTGGCCCGTCGCTCGCCCCCGCGCGAGGCGCCGCCGGGCTACGCGATCGACGAGCCGGCCGAGATGGCCCGGGCGGCACGCGCCTCCAGCGCCGGCGGCCTGCGTGAGCGGGCGGCGGACCTGGGCGCCGAGGCGCGCCGGGCCGTCCAGCGCCAGACGCAGGAGGTGATGGTCCGCCTGGTGCGCGGCGCCAGCGACGAGCAGCTCGAGCGCCGCTTCGGCAACCGGCTCGCCCAGCGCGCGATATTCACGGGCATGGCCCGGCAGTTCGAGCCGCGCTTCGCCTTCGGCTTCGAGGGCGACATCGCCTATGAGCTGGGACCTGTCGAGGGCGGCGCGCCCCCGTCCCGCTGGGTCATGCGGGTGAAGGACGGCGCCGCCAGCGCCGTGGCGGGCTCGAACGGGTCGGCGGCGGTGACCTTCCGGCTCTCCGTGCCCGACTTCGCACGCCTCGTGGCCGAGGTGGCGGATCCCCAGGAGCTGCTCTTCTCGGGCCGCTTCCAGGTGGAGGGCGACCTGGCCCTCGCGGCACGTGTGCCCGAGATGTTCGGCGCGCAGCCGCGCTTCTAGTCAGACACCCACGTTCAGCTTCAGCGCGATGCCCTCGTCGGGCGAGCCGGACCACGAGGCCAGCTGGCCCGCGTAGCCGTCGCTGAACACGTTGTCCGAGTCGAGTGACGTCTGAGCCAGCGTCTGCACGCTCTGCTCGTAGCCCGTGGTCGCGTACACCGCCTCGCACGCGTCCTGCGGCAGCGCGATCTGGGACGTCCTCAGCTTCGAGCCGGCCGACGTGGCGGCGTCCGCGCTCTCGTAGACCTCGAAGTGCATGTGCGGCCAGCGCCCGGAGTAGGCCGCCGGGAAGATGGTGGCGAACGAGAGCCTGCCGTCGCTATCGCTCTCCTGCACGCCGCGCAGGTAGTTCTCCGAGGCGATCTCCTGGTCGTACATCGAGTAGCGGCCGGCGATGTCGCAATGCCAGAGGTAGACCGCTGCTCCGGCCAGCGGCTTCCCGCCCCCGGACACGTCCACGAGCATCAGGTCGAGCGTGGTCGGAACTCCCTCCGCCGTGCCGGACGCGCCAGCGAAGCTCCCCGTGATGTCGCTCCGCACAACGCCACTCTCGGTGAGGGCGTTCGGCCCGTTCGAGCCGTCGCCGGGGAACGGGCCGGCGGTCTCCTCCGGGACCTCGGCGGTGGCGGTCGAGGTCGTGGCCGTCGATGTGGCCGCGGTCGTGGCCTGGCCGCTGCCGGCGCTGTCTGACGACCCACAGGCCGCCACCGCGAGCCCGACCCCGCCGGCCAGCACCCCGAGCGCGCGTCTGCGGTTGATCAGCAGGGGCAGGTCGTGTGCCAGCCCCAGGTCGTGGTCCTCCATCTTCGATGCCTCCTCGTAGAACGTCAGTGCGTTCAGGATCGATCCGCCGGCTAAGCGGGGCCTAATAGGAGCCGAAGGCGAAGATCGAGATCTGCTGGTCGTCGGAGAAGGTCGTGCCGAACGGGTCTGACGCGCCGTCGGCGAACGTGTCGATGTTGTAGCGGCGGGCGCTCGGCACGCTGTCCCAGGCATAGCGGGCCACTCCGTGGGCGCCGCCGGTCTGGAGGCCGAGCCAGTAGACGCCCGGCTGGAGCTGGGCGGGCGGGGCGAGCCAGAACGGCACCCAGCGCGCCGACATGCCGGCCTGGACGGTGAACTCGAAGCTGCGGGTGATGTAGGCGCCGGGGCCACCGGTGGCTGGGTCGCGGCGGTAGAGCACCGCACGCACGGTCTGAGAGCCGCTGGTGGCGCCCTTGCCGTCGATGAAGGCGTGGATCCTCCGCACGGTGCCCGGGAAGTAGAAGACGAACGGCGACGCCCGCTTCGTGTTCACGCTCATCGCGCTGAACGACGACCCCGGCGTGCGCTTCCCGAACAGCACCGAATGCTGCTGCTCGGTGGCGGCGAGCCCGGATGTGAACGCTCGTGGAACTCGTGGGCTGGACGCAAGCCCGTGCGGTCGAAGTCCATGGTCGCGGTGCCGCGATCCTTGAAGACGCCGTCCGGGGTGGTGATCGTGGCGGTGTAGGACAGCGCGAACGGCTCATTCGGTGTCGAGCGCCGGAAGGCGGCGGGAACTCGCACGTTCGTGTGCCCGAGATCGCCGGTATCCGGGAGCGCGTGAGCCGCTTTGTCCCCGTCGACCTGGCCTGCGGGCGAGTCGATGGTGAACTCCGCTGGGTGCCGATACCTGGACCTGCGTCTCGATGCTCGGACTCGCGCGCACAATCACCTCTCCGGTCTCCGTGTAGGGCCGGCCGTAGGGCACTGGCGTCGAGTCGGCGCGGAACCTGAACTCTCGGCCTCGTTGTCCTAGAGCACTCAGAGACTGGCGCCGTCCGGATGGCCGCCGAGGGCGAAGAAGGACTCGCCCCGTGAGCGCGGGCGGACGGCGCGGCCGAGCGCGGGACGCCGCGAGCCCGAGGCCGCGAGCGTGCACATTGCGCGACGCAGTCGTCCTAGTGGGGAGCTGAGTGGGCGGCGCGGGGACGGCATCGACCGCAGTCTCGCGCAAGATTCCTTGCGCAGTCAAGCGCTACGTGTAGCCCAGCGCCTGCGCCGCGTAGTAAGCCGCAACCATCGAGAAGAACACCGCATCGAGGCGGTCGAGCACGCCGCCGTGGGCGCCGAAGAAGGAGCCGGTGTCCTTCACGGCCAGGTCGCGCTTGACCAGCGACTCGAAGAGGTCCCCCACCGGGGCCGCCACCGCCACGGCCAGGCCGATCAGCAGGGCATCGGTTCCCGAGAGCCAGTCCTGGTAGAGCCCGGCGCACCAGAACGCGAGCGTGCCGCCCAGGATGCCGGCGATCAGTCCCTCCAGCGTCTTATTCGGGGAGATCCGCGGCGCCAGCGGGCGGCGGCCGTAGAAGCGCCCGCCGAAGTACGCGGCCGTGTCGCCGAGGAAGGTGCCCACCAGCACGTCCACCACCAGGCCGTCTCCGTGCGGCGCCTCGCGCAGGAACACGGCGTGCACCATCGGGATGCCCACCCAGAGAATCCCGAAGAAGGTGGCCGCCAGCGCCCACGACACGTGCTCGCGCCGCGGCCGGAAGAACGACAGCCAGAACACCAGCGGGAAGGAGATGGCCAGCGCCATGATCACGTGGCTGGGGTCGCCGTAGAGCGCCGCGGCGATCATCCCGCCAAGCGTGAGGAAGCCGCCCAGGTTCACCGGCCGCACGCGTCCCATCAGCGTGTACAGCTCGCCCAAGGCGAGGACGCCCAGCGCGAAGATCCCGATCGCGAACACGAGTCCGCCCTGCCCGACGATGAGGATGGCGAAGAGCACCGCCGGGATCGCGATCAGGACCCGCGACAGCAGGTCGGACTGGCGGGCGGGGCGCCGTTCGCGCGCGGACATCGCTCAGCGCGCTCCGAACCTGCGCTTGCGGCTCGCGAACTCCTCGAGTGACTGCTCGAATGCCTCGCGGGTGAAGTCCGGCCAGAGCTCTTCCCGGAAGACGAGCTCGGAGTAGGCGCACTGCCACAGCAGGTAGTTCGAGATGCGCTGCTCGCCGCTCGTGCGGATCAGGAGGTCGGGGTCATGCATCTCTGGTGCGTAGAGGTGGCGCTGGAACTCGTGCTCGTCGCCTCCGGAGAAGCTTCGCGCCGCGTCGAGTATCTCCGCTCTGCCGCCGTAGTCGAACGCGACGAACAGCGTTATGCGCTCGTTCGAGGCGGTGCGTTCCTCAGCCCATTCCATCCGCTCGAGCAGTCCGGCCTCCAGACGGTCGCGGCGGCCGATGAAGCGCATCCGCACTCCCTCGTCGTCCAGCTCCGGCGTCTCGCGGTCGATGCGTTCCGCGAACATCGCCATCAGGCCCTGAACCTCTGCCGTCGGGCGTGCCCAGTTCTCGGTCGAGAACGAGTACACGGTGAGCTCGCGGACCCCCAGCTCGACAGCGTCCTTCAGGCGTGCCTTGACCACGTCGGCTCCGGCCTGATGACCCTCGATGACCGGGAGGCCGCGCTGCTGTGCCCAGCGGCCGTTTCCGTCGGTGATGATCGCGACGAAGCGGGCCTCTGGATCGCTCACGCCGCGGGGGCGTCAGACCTCAAGGATCTCCTCTTCCTTGCCCGCCAGCGCGGTGTCGATCTCGCCGATTCGCGCGTCGGTCAGCTTCTGGAGGTCCGCCTCCGCGCGGTGCTCGTCGTCGGAGCCGACCTCGCCCTCGGCCTTGAGCTCGCGCAGGTCGTGCATCACGTCGCGGCGGACGTTCCGGACGGCCACGCGGCCCTGCTCCGCGATGTTGTGGACGACCTTCACCAGCTCGCGCCGGCGCTCCTCGGTGAGCTCGGGGATCTGGAGGCGGATCACCTGACCGTCGTTCGATGGGGTGAGCCCCACATCCGACTCGAGAATCGCCTTCTCGATGGCCTTGATCGAGCTCTTGTCGTAGGGCGTGATCGTGAGCAGCCGCGCCTCGGTGGACGAGATCTGCGCCAGCTGCCGCAGCGGAGTCACGGCGCCGTAGTAGTCCACGTCCACGCGATCCAGGAGGTGCGGCGACGCCCGCCCCGTGCGCACGGTCGAGAACTCGCCGCGCGTGGCCTCCACGGACTTGGCCATCCGCGCCTTTGCTTCCTCGATGAAGTCCTTGAGGACGCCGTCAGTCATGTGCTCACCACCGTCCCCACTCGCTCGCCGCAGACTATCCGGTCGATGTTGCGCTCGTCATCCATGTTGAAGACGTGGATCGGAAGATTGTTGTCCATGCAGAGCGACAGCGCCGTGGAGTCCATCACCGCGAGCCGCTGCTCGATGGCGGCCCGGTGGGTGATCGTCTCGAGGAACTTGGCGTCCGGGTCCTTGCGCGGGTCGGCGGTATATACGCCCTCCACCCCGTTCTTGGCCATCAGGATGGCCTCCGCGTGCATCTCGAGCGCGCGCAGCGCCGCCGCCGTGTCGGTCGTGAAGAACGGGTTGCCGGTGCCGGCGGCGAAGATCACGATGCGACCGTGCTCCAGGTGGCGCATGGCCCTGCGGCGGATGTACGGCTCGGCCACCTCCGAGATCTCGATCGCCGACTGCACGCGGGTGACCGCGCCGGTGTTCTCGAGGGCGTCCTGGAGCGCCAGGGCGTTGAGCACCGTGGCGAGCATGCCCATGTAGTCGCCGGTGGCGCGGTCCATCCCGGCGGCCGCGCCGGCCATGCCCCGGTAGATGTTGCCGCCACCCACCACGATGGCCACCTCCACGCCGCGGTCGGCCACCGTCTTCACCTGCTCCGCTATCGACGCGATTCGGGCGGGGTCCGCGCCGTAGGGCAGGTCCCCCATCAACGCCTCGCCGGACAGCTTGAGCAGGATGCGCTTGAAAGCTGGGGTCACTCCTCGCCGATCTGGAACCGCGCGAAGCGCCGGATGACCACGTTCTCCCCGGTGCTCGCCGCGAGCTCCGTGCGGAGCTGCTCGATCGTCTTCGCGCTGTGCTTCTCCTCGTTCACGTGCGTCTGGTCGAGGAGCACGACCTCTTGGAGCCACTTCTTCAGCCGTCCCTCGACGATCTTCTCCTGAACGTTCTCGGGCTTGCCCTCCTCGGCCGCCTGCTCGCGCAGCACCCGCAACTCGGTCTCCTTCGCCTCCTCGGGCACGTCCTCGTCGGAAACGTACTGCGGAGCCGCCGCGGCGATGTGCACCGCGACCTCGCGCGCGAACTCCTGGAACGGCTCGGTGCGCGCCACGAAGTCGGTCTCGCAGTCCACCTCCACGAGCACGCCGATCTTGCCGTTGGCGTGCACGTAGCTCGACACCACGCCCTCGGCGGCCCCGCGCCCGCCGCGCTTGGCGGCCGAGGCCTGGCCCTTCACGCGCAGGATGTCGACCGCCTTGTCGATGTCGCCGCCGGCCTCCTGGAGGGCGGCCTTGCAGTCCATCATCCCCGCGCCGGTGCGCTCTCGCAGGGCCTTCACGTCCTTGGCCGAGATCGTCACGCTCATCTCAGCTCTCCTCGTCAGGGTCGAACGTGCGCCGCTCGCGCGGGGCGGCGGCGGCCGGGGCGGGAGTGGCGGGCTCGTCGGGCGAGAAGCCGGCCTCCTCGGCCTCGCGGCGGGCGCGCTCCTCGGCCTCGCGCTTCTCGGCCTCCTCGGCCTCGCGCTGGGCCTTCTCCTCCGCCTCGCGCTTCTCGGCCTCCTCGCGCTCGCGGCGGGCCTGCTCCTCCTGGGCCCGGAACTGCGCCGCGCTGTTGGCCGCCACGCCCGCGATCGCCTCGACGATCACCTTGCAGGACCGAATCGCGTCGTCGTTGCCGGGGATCACGAACTGCACCGGGTCCGGGCTGCAGTTGGTGTCCACCAGCCCGATGATCGGGATCTTGAGGCGGATGGCCTCGCGCACGCCGATCTCCTCGGACTTCATGTCCACGACGAACATGGCGTCCGGGGGGCGCTGCATGTCGGCCACACCGCCGAGGTTGATCTCGAGCTTGTCGCGCTCGGACATGGCGGCGATGCGCTCGCGCACGGGGAGCAGCTCCATCGTGCCGCTCTCCGTCCAGTCCCGCAGCTCGTGCAGCCGCCGGATCCGCTTGGAGATCGTCTGGAAGTTCGTGAGCAGCCCGCCGAGCCAGCGCTGGTCCACGTATGGCATTCCCGAGGCGGTGGCGGCCTCCTTGATGGTGTCGCGGGCCTGCTTCTTCGTGCCCACGAAGAGGATCGTGCCCCCGCGTCCGGCCAGCTCGCCGGCGAAGTCCTGCGCCGTCTTCAACAGGCGCTCGGTCTTCTGAAGATCGATGATGTGGATCCCGCCGCGCTCGCCGAAGATGAAGCGGCGCATCTTGGGATTCCATCGGCGCGTCTGGTGGCCGAAATGTACGCCGGCCTCCAGCAGCTCCTTGATGCCTACGTCCGTGACCAAAGAGACTCCCTTGTTGTCTGCGTTGTTGGTGAAGCGCCCGCCGGCCGGTCGCGGACCCGGGAGGTTCCCGGGCAGGGTCGCGACCGCTGCCCCGGCGGGGTAGTGGTTCGTGGTAGCGCAGGAGAGGATACCCGCACTCCGAGAAGCCGCCCAGAATAGGAGCGGGGCGGCTTCACAGCCGCCCCGCATTCCCATCCTTCAGTTCCCGTCTGGCCCTCCGGGAACTGGCTCCTGCCGGGCTGCTTCGAGTGATCGTTGCAACTCGGCAGGTGGTTTGGACTCGCAACGCACAATTTCCCCGGTGATGGGGTGCCTAAACATCAGGCGTGCGGCATGTAGGAACTGGCGGTCCAGTCCGAGCCTCCGGCCGGCCGCGGCGCCCCCGTAGCGAGGGTCTCCGCAGACCGGATGGCCGATCGCCGCGAGGTGCGCGCGGATCTGATGGGTGCGCCCCGTCTCCAGGCGAAGATCGAGGAGCGTCGTCCGCGGGAGGCGCTCGCGCACCTCGAAGTGGGTCACCGCCGGTCGCCCGCGCGCGGTGCGCGTGGACACCACGTCGCGGCGGGCGCGATCGCGCCCAAGCGCCGCGTCGATGGTTCCCGAAGAGGCGTCGGGATGCCCCGCTACCAGCGCGACGTAGCCGCGCTCGATCTCGCGCCGGGCCAGCATCCTCACCAGCTCTGCGTGGGCCTCCTCCGACTTCGCCACCACAAGGAGGCCCGAGGTGTCGCGGTCGAGCCGGTGCACGATGCCGGCCCGCTCCGGATCCTGTCCTCCCGCGGCGCGGCCCCTCAGAGCCTCGGCGAGCGTCGTCTGCGAGTGGCCGGGAGCCGGATGGGTCACCAGGCCGGCCGGCTTGTCCACCACGAGCAGTTGATCGTCCTCATAGGCAACGCCGAAGCTCACGCCCTCCGGCTCCGGGCGGCGCTCCGCGGCCTCCTCCAGGGTCACGCCCTCGCCGGCCGCCATGCGGTGGCTCTTGGACCGGCGCTCCCCGTCGACGGTCACGCGACCGGCGTCGATCGCGCGCTGGGCGGCCGCGCGCGAGCCCAACGCGGTGTGCGACGCGAGAAAGGCGTCCAGGCGGGTCCCCGCGTCCGCGGCGGCGGCCGTCAGGTCGACTGTGTTCGTCGCGCCTCCCTCTCGACCACGAACAGCAGCAGGAGCACCCCCAGAACGATGCAGCTGTCGGCCACGTTGAAGGCGGGCCAGGCCACGGGGTCGATGAAGTCCACCACCGCCCCTTCGCGGGCGCGGTCGATGAGGTTTCCCGCGGCGCCGCCCACCAGCATCCCGACCGGGAGCCACAGGAGCGGCAGCTCTCGATTGACCACGAAGTACCCGATCAGCAGCGTCAGCGAGATGCCGATGAGGAGCGCCACCGCGAGCCCGGCTCCCTCGAGGGCGCCAAACGCCACGCCGGTGTTGCGGACGTTGCTCAGCTGGAGGCCCGGGAAGAGGTCCACGTGCTCGCCCGGGAGCACCTCATCCTTGACGAGCGCCTTTGCTGACCTGGTCGAGGGCCACGACCACGCCCGCCGTCAGGAGGGCGCGCAGCGCCGGACCCACGATCTCAGCCGTGGATCAGGTTGACGACGATCGCGCCCACGATCTGGAGCACGATGATCGCCACGATCGGGCTGATGTCGAGCGCGCCGGGCCCGAGGCGGACCGGCGGTATGAACCGCCGGAACAGGTTCAGGTACGGATCCGTCACGTCGGTGACGAACTTGATCGCCGCGGCCAGCACCGGGTTGTACGGGATGCGCGGGATCCAGGTGAGCAGGATCCTGATGAAGATCAGGATCGTGTAGACGAGTATGAGCGTTTCGACGTAGTCGGCTGCGTCGACACGCGTGACGGCGATCAGCGTCATCGCGTGCCCTCCACCACCGCGTCCACGGCTGCGCGGGCCGCGTCGCGGATGCCCTCGGACTCGAGGCGCCGAAGGCCCCGCTCGGTGGCGCCGCCGGGCGTGGCCACGCGCACGCGCAGGTCCTCCAGGTCGTAGTCGTGGCGCCCGAGCCAGGCCGCTGTGCCGGCCATGGTCTCCACCGTCATCCGGCGCGCGTCCTCGGCCGCGAGACCATGCGCAGCGCCGGCGTCGGCGAACGACTCGGCCACCAGCGACATGAAAGCGGGACCACAGCTCATCAGCGCCATCGCGGGCTCGATCAGCGCCTCGTCGAGGCGGATCACGGCGCCGGCGCGGCCGAACAGGGCGAGCAGCTCCTCCTCGGGACCCTCGGCCGCAAGGCGGCCGGGCGCGTAGCAGAGCACCCCCTGGTGCACCTCCGCCGGGATGTTGGGGATGAAGCGGTACACGGGCAGGTCGGGATAGGCGGCCTCGATGCGTCCGGTGGGCGTGGCGGCGAGGATCGACGCGACCGCGGACGCGCGGCCCCCGACCTGGGCGGCCACCTCCTCGAGCTGCGCCGGCTTGTGGCACAGCACCACCACGTCGGCGCGCTCGGCCAGCTCCGCGTTGGACGCCACGGCCTCGCCGCCCAGCTCGTCGGCGAGGGCGCTGGCGCGGGCCGTGTCCAGGTCGTGCACCAGCACCGGCTGGCCCACCCCGCGGGCGAGCGCAGACGCCATGTTCCCTGCTCCGATCAGCCCGAGCCTCATCGGCGATGCAGCTTACTGGCGCGGCCCCGGCCCAACGGCCGAGCGTCAGGACTGGTTGAAGAAGCCCTTCTCGATCAGCCGCGCGCGCTCCTCGGCTGAGACCTCGACGTTGCGGGGGGTGAGCAGGAACACCTTGTCGGCGATCCGCTGCATCCCGCCGTCGAGCGCATAGGTGAGGCCCGAGGCGAAGTCGATCAGGCGCTTGGAGAGATCCGTGTCGGAGCTCTGGAGGTTCAGGATCACGGGAATCGCGTCCTTGAACTGGTCCGCGATCTGCTGCGCGTCGTTGAAGTTCTTGGGGATCACCAGGTGCACCTGGATGTCGCCCCCGTTGCCGCCGGCGCGTCCGTTGGCGCCCACCGGACGCAACACGCGTGTCTCGCGCCCGCCGCCCCGCGGCTCGTCGGCGAAGATGTCGTCGATCTCGTCGCGCCGCCGGCGCTGGAGCCTGCGCACGTTCGGGCGCTCGCGGTACCGGTCCTCGAGCTCAGCCTCCGGCTCGGGCTCGTCGTACGCGTCGAAGCGCGGATCCTCTTCCTCGGCCAGACCGAAGTAGACCAGCGTCTTATGCCACGTGTCGCGGAGCGCCATGTTCCGGTTTTTCGCGCGTAAGCGGGAAACTCCTTGTCACAGTGTAGGACTGTGGAGCCTTCTGCGTTCGAGGTGCTGCGCCAGATACCGGGCGCCGGCAGCGTCACGATCGCCGGCGAGGAGGGCGGTGACGGGCTGCCTCTGGTGCTCCTGCACGGCCTCTCGGCCACGCGCCGCAACGTCGTGCAGGGCTCGCGGCTGCTGGCGCGGCGCGGATACCGGCTCGTGTCCTACGACGCTCGCGGGCACGGCGCGTCCTCCCCCGCCCCCTCCTACACCTATCCCGACCTGGCGGATGACCTCGCCGCGGTGCTCTCGGATCGCGGCCTCGAGCAGGCCGGGCTGGTGGGTAGCTCGATGGGAGCCGCCACCGCGATGACCTTCGCGCTCGCGCATCCCGACCGCGTGCCGGCCCTCGTGCAGATCACGCCCGCGTTCCGGGGCGAGGCCGATGGCGCGGGGCGCTGGGACCGCCTGGCCGACGCCCTCGAGAGAGGCGGGGTGGATGCGTTCGTCGAGGCGAACGACCCGGACTCGCTGCCGGAGCGCTGGCGCGAGCCCGTGCGGCGCGCCGTGCAGCAGCGAATGGAGCGCCACGAGCATCCCGATGCGGTGGCGGCGGCCCTGCGCGAGGTGCCGCGCTCGCTCGCCTGGGAAGGCGGGATGGAGGCGCTCGACCGGCTCGAGGTGCCGACGCTCGTGGTCGGGTCGCGCGACGACTCCGACCCCACGCATCCGCTGGCGACGGCCGAGGAGTACGCGCGTCGCCTGCCGAACGGCCGGCTGGTGGTGGAGGACGAGGGCCAGGCTCCGCTGGCGTGGCAGGGTGGTCGCCTGTCCGAGGCGATCGACGAGTTCCTGGCGAGCGCCTAGACCTCGACGGGCCGTTCCATGACAACGCCCTCGAGCGATACGCCGTCGGGCGTCGTGACCAGAGTCCGCCTGACCTCGCGGAAGCCGCACGCCCGGTAGAGGGGCTCCCCCGGCAGGGTGGCCATCAGAGCGAGCTGCGTGAAGCCCTCGTCCTGCGCGGCCCTCGCGCACGAGTCGAGAATCGCGCGCCCGAGCCCGCGGCGGGTCCAGTCGGAGCGCACGAACATGGCGCGGACGCGCGCCGGCTCCGTGCTCGGGTCCAGCAGGCGGGCGTCGTCCTCGGCGTCGCCGGAGCCGGTGTAGAGCCGGTCGCGCCTGCTCCAGCCTCCGCAGGCCACGATCTCCCGGTCCGTCTCGTGCACGAAGTACGTGCCGTCCTCGATCAGCATGGTGTCGAGGTCGCCGATGTGATCGGCCGCGCTCGCCACCTGGCGGTCGTCATAGAAGCGCGGAAACAGATCCAGGATCGAAGCTCGCATCAGCGCCGAGATCTGCGGCGCATCCGATGCGATCGCAAGCCGCTGCGGCGCCGTGGGACGGGCGCTCACCGAGGCGGGATGGCCTGCACGGCCCAGCCGTTCCCGTCCGGGTCGCTGAAGAAGACGAACGAGCCCCAGGGGAACTCCTGGACCTCGCTCACCTCCACCCCGCGCCCGGCGAGCTCCGCGTGGGCGGCCTGGATGTCGTCGACCACGAGCTGGAGCCCCTGGAGCGAGCCCGGCGCCATGGCCGGACCCAATCCGGTTCCGATGGCGATCGAACAGCTGGATCCCGGCGGCGTGAGCTGGACGAACCGCATGTCATCGCTGACCTGGTGGTCGTGATCCGCGTTGAAGCCCACCTTCTCTACGTAGAACGCCTTGGCGCGATCCACGTCCGACACGGGCACTTGCAGCAGTTCGAGACGAAATTCCATGGCCAGGCAGTGTAGATGCGGCACCCGCCTGCCGAGGGGCTACTGTCGCGTCCATGACAGGTCGGTGGCCCCCGACCGTATCGCTCGTCCTTCTCGCGTTCGTCGCGGTCGGCGCGGTCACACTAATGCGGGACCTCGACGGCGTATGGATCTTCGTCGCCGCCCTGCCGCTCGTCCTCTTCGCGGTCCTGCGCAGCCTCCCCGCTCCGCGCGCGATCGGCGCGATCGCCCTGGTGTGGGGTCTGGTCGTAATCCCCGTGTACGCCCTGCTCGGGGTGGACTGGCTGTGGGCGCACCTGACGAGCTGGCGTCCGGACCCGCTGGGCAGCCTCGTCCTCGGCGCCCTCCTCGTAGGCGGGGCGGCCTGGCTCTATCTCCGGCCCTGGTGGGTGCGCCGGACGCCGCCGCTTCCGCTCGCTTGGACCGTCGGGGCCGCGCTCATCCTGGTGCTGGTGCCGCCGTTCGGGTTCTGGTTCGCGGGGTGGGTGAAGGGGGACGAGCGGTCGCTGGAGCAAAAGGCCGCGGTTGTCTCCCGGCTGGACGTCATCGTCCTCACCGACGAGATGGAGAGACCCGCCGAGCCGGCGCCCCCGTTCGGCTGGAGCATCAGCACCTGGCGCGGCCAGGTCGGCGAGGGCGACCGCATTCGCTGGGATGCGGCCGGAGCGCCGCCGCTCGTGCCACGCGACGACGTGGACCGCGTTCTCCTCTTGATGGTCGACGGAGGCCCGGAGCGCCTCGCCCGAGCCGAGGCCCTGCCGGCGGCGCCGGACGCGCGCGGAGAGATGGAGCGGTGGCTCGGTCTGGCCGACAGGGTCACCTCGACCTTCACGCCCACGTTCGCGCTGCTGCGCACGAACGACGACACCCGGCTGAGGTCCTGGAACGACGCGCTCGCCGGGCGTGAGCCCGGCGCGAGGAGCCGGGAGAGCGCTGTCGCTCGAAGGAGCCGCCGGCTCCCGGACGGCGGCTGACCTGGCGCTCGCGCTGGCCGTAAGAGCGCCCACGGGCGACCAGGACCTTGCGCTCGCGGCCAGGCACCGTCCCGCGCTCTTCTTCGACGGCGAGGAGCCCTACCCCACCCCGCTCAACGTCGACCGTCTGCTCGCGAGCGGCAGGATGAAGCTATGCGAGCAGGGTCAGGCCGTCGGCCGCATCTGCTCTGCCGTACACGGGTCGGCCGACCTCCACAACGGGGCGAGCCACCTCGCCTTCGAGCCCGACGAGCTGGCGGAGGTCCGGGACGAGAGCACGATCTACGTGAACGTCACGCGCTCGGGCAACGACCGCCCCAACACGATCTACCTCGACTACTGGTGGTACTTCCCGCACAACCCCGCGGGGGCGGCGGGGGGAGCACTCTGCGGAGCGGGCTTCGTGATCGCAGGCGTCACCTGCTTCGACCACCAGTCCGACTGGGAGGGCGTGACCGTCGTTCTCGACGGCGACTCGCCGTCCGGACCCCCCGCGGCGGTCTCCTACGCGCAGCACAGCGGCGTCACGCGCTACAGCTGGCGGGCGCTCCAGCGCCTGTGGGACGACGGCGACCTGAGGACCTTCGGCCGGAGAATCGACACCGGCCTGCGGCCGCTCGTGTTCATCGCGCGCGGGACGCACGCCTCCTACCCCACGAGCTGCCGCCGGGACAAGTGCCGGGTGGGTGACCTGCCCGGCAAGCGCTCGAAGCTCCCCATCAAGGAGAACCGGCACGACGGCGGCGATCCCTGGCCGCGCGACGAGCGGGCGGACTGCCCGGCGGTCTGCCTGGCCGCGCTGCCGGTACGCCGCGGGGGTGTCGTGCCGGCGCGCTGGAACGCCTTCGACGGCGGGTGGGGAACCACGGAGTGCGTGCTCGAGGCGATCTGCACCTCGTCCCATCCACCGGTATCCCCGGCATTTCAGGGCCGGTACCGGCATCCCTGGTGCGCCGACGAGGCGGTCGGGTTCCTGAGCGGCGAGTTCACGCGAGCACAGCCGCGCTGCACCAGCCGCAGGCCCTCCGCGAGCGAGATCACCGGCAACGAACGGCTGCTGGCCCTGGGCGACTCGTTCTCGTCCGGCCAGGGTGCCGGCTCCTACGATCCCGGCACGAACGGGGGCGGCAACACGTGCTTCCGGTCGCCCAGGGCCTGGCCCCAGGAGCTCGCGACGAGGCTGGACCTCGTCGCACTGCCGTCGCTGGCCTGCAGCGGCGCGGTGGTTCACGACGTGACCACGGGTCGTGCCGGCGGCGAGAGCGAACGCAGGAACGGCCAGCTCGGTCGCATCGCGGGCGACCCCGGCGTCGTCACCATCAGCGTCGGCGGCAACGACGTGGGCTTTGCCGGCGTGCTCAAGGACTGCCTGCTCGGGGATTGCGTCGCGAAGTACCACAGGCCGTCCGGCGACCGCCTGGAAGGCGAGATCGCGGACCTGGCCCGGCGGCTCCCCGCCCTCTACCGCGCCATCCGGGACGCCGCCCCGCGCGCCCGCGTGGTCGTGCTCGGCTATCCGAGGCTCTTCCCGAGCCGAGAGGACTGGAGGTCGGCGGGCGGCTGCCTGATGCGCCGGCAGATCTCCGGTGACGAGGTCGAGTACCTCAACGCGCTCACCCCGGCCCTCAACGCGGCGATCGCCGGCGCCGCCAAGGACGCCGGCGTGGACTTCGTCGACGCGAGCGAGGCCTTCAACGGCCGCGAGCTCCTGTGCTCCGGCGAGACGTTCCGCGAGACCTACCTCCGGCCGCTCCAGAACCGCATCGGCCTGGTGCCGGCCTCGTTCCACCCGAACGCGGCGGGCCACGCGAGGCTCGCCGACGTGGCGGCGAGGCACCTGAGCGCGCCCTAGGACTACGCGTAGAGAACGCTGCCGAGGCGCACGATCGTCGCGCCCTCCTGCACGGCCACCTCGTAGTCCTGCGAGGTGCCCATCGACAGGCGCTCGAGGCCGTGCTCCCCTGCCAGCTCGGCCAGCCGGGCGAAGTGCGGGCGGCTGTCCTCGGCGCGCTCGGCGAATGGGGGCATCGTCATCAGACCGGTGACCGGAACGGGACAGCGCGCGATGAAGTCGCCCAGCTCGGCGGGATCCACGCCCTCCTTGCCCTCCTCCCCCGCCACGTTCACCTGCACCAGCACCTCGCCGGCCGGCGTCTGCTCGAGCCGGCGCAGGGCCGAGTCCGAGGCCAGTGAGTGGATCAGCCGCACGTTCGGAGCCACGTCCTTGACCTTGCGGCTCTGAAGCGCGCCGATGAAGTCCCAGGTGAAGAGGTCCCGATGGCTCGCCTGCTTCTCGAGCAGCACCTGCGCGCGGTTCTCCCCCACCAGCTCGATGCCGCCCTCCGCGAGCGCCGGCAGGTCGTCAGCGGACACGTACTTGACCGCGGCGCAGATCTCCACCTCGGGGGGCACGCTCTCGCGAATCCGCTCCAGGTTCGCGCGCACGCGCGCAGCGTCGATCATCGAGGAGTCAAGCATCGAGCGCGACTATGCCGCCCTGGCGGCCGGTGAGGCCGTCGTCGCGGCGGTGTGAGAAGTACAGGTCGGCACGGCAGCTCGTGCAGTGTTCCACGTGCTGGACATCGCTCACGCCTGCCGCGGCCAGCTTCAGCGCCAACACGGCCCGAAGGTCGAGCATGCGCCCGCGCGCCACGTCCGGCAGGTCCGCGAAGGCCGCCAGAACCTCCGGCCCCACCTCGTAGCAACAGGCGCCGACGCCGGGGCCCACCGCCGCCGACACCGGGCCGTTCAGGCGCTCCACCGCATTGCCGACGATGCCCGCGGCGAGCCCCCGCCAGCCGCAGTGGACCATCGCGACCGTGGCGCCGTCGGACAGGGCGAGCGGGTAGCAGTCGGCGGCGAGCACGAGCAGGCCGAGGCCCGGAACCGAGGTCACGTGGCCGTCCACGCGCTGGAGACCGGCGCCGGGCCGGGCATAGCCGGGGTCCGAGGGCGGCGCGTCCCACTCGGCCAGGTCCGCGCCGTGCACCTGCCACCCCATCGCCACTCGCTCGGGCTCGACGCCCAGGGCGGCGGAGAGCCGCCCGCGGTTCTCGACGACGTTCTCGGGGTCGTCCTCGGTGAGCACGCCGAGGTTGAGCGACTCGTACGGACCCTCGCTCACCCCGCCGCGGCGATCGGAGAAGATCACGCGCGCACCGGGCAGGCGCAGCTCGGTCACGCGTCCTCCGCGGCCAGCGAGAGAGCGATGCGGAGCTCCTCGTCGCGGCCGGACACGAGCCCGTCGAGCTTGCGGTCGAGTGTGCCCTCGAGCGCCCGCCCGAGCGCGGGGCCCTCCGGCACCCCGGCCTCGAGCAGATCGTCACCGGTGATCTCGAGCCGGACCCGGGAGAGGTCGGTGATCCAGCGCAGCACGGGCTCGGGGGGCGCGCCGAAGGCCAGCGCCAGGGCCAGCGTCTCGGGGCGCTCGTGTCCGAGGAGGGGGCGCAGCTCGGCGGGAGTGTGCTCGCGCTCGCGCAGGATCCGTGCCAGCGGCTGCGCCCAGCGCGCCGCCCAGAGCACGGCGTCGCGGTCGCGAGCGTCCAGCTGGAGGCCGTCGAGCCAGTCCTCGAGCTCATCGGGAGCCGATGCGCACAGGGCCGCCAGCGCGGCCAGCGAGCGGTCGGCGGTCAGCGCGACGGCGCCGAGCGCCGCCGACGCCACGAGGTCCGGGTCCGGCCGCAGCGCCGGATGGAGCCCGCGGTCGATTCCGAGGTCGGACAGGCGGCGCACCGCGTCCGGGGCCTCCACCTCGCCGAGCAGGTCCATGAGCTCGTCGCGTATCCGCTTGCCCGAGACGGTGGACAGGGCCCCTTCCATCACGGCCACGCGCGCCGCTCGCTCCGTCTCCTCGGCCATGGTGAACCCGAGCCGGATCTCGAAGCGCACCGCGCGCAGCAGACGGGTGGGGTCGTCCAGGAAGCTGCCGTCGTGCAGCACCCGGATCAGCCGTTCCTCCAGGTCGGCCAGCCCGCGGTGCACGTCATAGAGGTGCCCCAGGTCGTCGCCGCGGAGACCGATGGCCATGGCGTTGATGCTGAAGTCCCTCCGGCCGAGGTCCTCTGCCAGCGGCGCCGGCTCGACCCTGGGCAGGGCACCCGGCTCGTCGTAGACCTCGCGTCGGGTCGCGGCCAGGTCGAGCGGGATCCTGCCCGTCCAGATCGTGGCGGTGCCGAAGCTCTCGTACTCGCGCACGCGCCCGTTGAGTCGCGCGGCCAGCTCGCGCGCCACCACCCGCCCATCTCCCTCCACGGCCAGGTCGAGGCTGTCCGGCGCGCGGTCGGTGGACAGCACGTGGCGCACGCCTCCGCCCACCAGGTACACCGGCGGCAGGTCGATCAGGGCCGGCAGGAGGGCGTCCATGCCGGGCAGCCGGCGCACACGCTCGCGCAGGTCGCCGGGGACCGTCACAGCCGAACGGGCACGCCGGCCCGGCGCATGTGCTCCTTGGCCTCGCGCACCGAGTACGTGCCGTAGTGGAAGATCGAGGCGCAGAGCACGGCGTCGGCGCCGCCGGCCTCCACCGCCTCCACCAGGTGGTCGAGCGTGCCGGCGCCGCCCGACGCGATCACCGGAACGTCCACCGCGTCGGCGACCGCCCGCGTGAGCCGCAGCTCGTAGCCGTCCTCGGTGCCGTCGCGGTCCATGCTCGTGAGGAGTATCTCCCCCGCTCCGCGCTCCACGGCCTCGCGCGCCCACTCGACCGCGTCGCGGCCCACCGGCGTGCGCCCTCCGTTCACGTACACGCCGTAGCTCTCGCCCTCGGCGCGGGCGTCGATTGCGAGCACCACGCACTGCGCGCCGAACACCTCGGCCAGCTCGCCGAGCAGCTCGGGCCGCGCCACCGCGGCCGAGTTCACCGACACCTTCTCGGCTCCCGCGTCGAGCACCGCGTGGGCGTCGTCGAGCGAGCGCACGCCACCGCCGATCGTGAAGGGCACGAACACGTCGTCGGCGCAGCGGCGGGCCAGCGCGGCCACCGTGTCGCGCTTCTCGTGCGAGGCCGTGATGTCGAGGAACACGATCTCGTCGGCGCCGGCCTCCTGGTAGCGCACCGCCAGCTCCACAGGGTCGCCGGCGTCGCGCAGGTTCACGAACTCCACGCCCTTGACCACGCGGCCCTTGTCCACGTCGAGGCAGGGGATCACGCGGCGCAGCAGCATCAGCCGTCCTCCTCGAGGGCGGCCTGGCCCTCCCGGACGGTGAACCGCTGCTCGTACAGGGCCTTGCCGGAGATCACGCCCGCGAGGTTCACGAGCCGCCGCGCCCGCAGCGCTCGCAGGTCCTCCACGGAGCCGATGCCGCCCGAGTAGATGAACCGCCCGCGGACCGCCTGCGAGATGCGCGCCACCTCGTCGAGGTCGGGCCCGTCGAGCATGCCGTCGCGGTCCACGTTCGTGTACACGAACCGCGACGCGCCGCGGCGCTGCAGGCGCTCGATCACGTCCTCCCCGCGGGTCTGGGTCTCCTTGGTCCAGCCGGCCACCGACACCCGGCCGCCGCGAACGTCCACCGCCACCACCACGCGGCCGCCCCACGTCTCGAGCGCGCGGTCGAGCAGCTCCGGGTCGTTGTAGGCGGCCGTGCCGAGCACAACGCGCGCGGCGCCCGCCGCGAGGGCGGCTCGCACCGACGCGAGCGAGCGCAGCCCGCCGCCGTACTGCACGGGCACGTCGAGCTCGCGCGTGATCCGCTCCAGATGGCCGAGGCTGGCGGGCTCTCCGGCCCGCGCGCCGTCGAGGTCGACCACGTGCAGGAAGCGGGCGCCCGCCTCCACGAAGGAACGCGCGGCGTCGAGCGGAGTGTCGGCGTACACCGTCTCGTCGTCGAAGTGCCCCTGCCGCAGGCGCACCGCCTTGCCGTCGCGAATGTCCACCGCGGGCAGCAGGATCATGCGGCCACTGGCACGCAGCTGCGCACGAAGTTCCCCAGCAGCCTGAGCCCGTCGGGCCCGGACTTCTCAGGGTGGAACTGCACGCCGTAGAGCGGCGGACGCGCCACGGCGCTCACGAACTCGCTTCCGTAGTCGGCCGTGCCGAGCACGTCCTCGGGATCGTCGGGACGCGGCGCGAGCGAGTTCGCGTGGTAGAAGGCGCAGGGGTCGGGCAGGCCGTCGTTCAGCGGCGTGGCACGCCGCCAGGCCACGGGGTTCCACCCGATCTGCGGAACCTTCAGGCCGGGAGCGTCGAGCTCGACCACCGCGCCCGGAATGAGGCCGATGCCCTCGGCTCCGCCCAGCTCCGTGGTGGAGTCGAACAGCAGCTGCATCCCCATGCAGACGCCGATCGCGGGCACGCCCTCGGCCACCCGTTCGCGCAGCAGCTCGTCCAGCCGCAGGCGGCGCACGTGCTCCATCGCCTTGGGCATGGCCCCCACGCCGGGCAGCACCACTCCGTCGGCCTCGCGCACGCGCCGCGGGTCCGCCGTCAGCTCCGGCCGTGCGCCCACGTGCTCCAGGGCCTTGGCCACGGAGCGGAGGTTGCCCATGCCGTAGTCGAGGATGGCCACGCGTGGGCTGTGCGGAAGCAGCCGGCTCGGCCGGCTGCGCACCGATGGTGTCGTCACAGCACACCCTTCGTGGACGGCACGCCGGTCTCGTCCGGGTCGTCCGACACGGCCACTCGCAGCGCGCGGGCGAACGCCTTGAACGAGGCCTCGACCATGTGGTGCGAGTTGACCCCGGCCTCCACGCGCAGGTGGAGGGTCAGCTTGGCGGTGCTCGACACGGCGCGGAAGAACTCCTCGGCCAGGTCGGTGTCGAAGTCGGCCACGCGCGCGTCCGGGTAGTCCGCCTCGAAGACCAGGAACGGTCGTCCCGATATGTCGATCGCGCAGCCGGCGCGGGCCTCGTCCATCGGGATCACCGCATGACCGAACCGCCGGATGCCGGCGCGGTCGCCGAGGGCCTCGTCAAGTGCCTGGCCCAGCGCCAGCCCGGTGTCCTCCACGGTGTGGTGCGCCCCGGTCTGGAGGTCCCCGTCCACGCGGATCTCGAGGTCCAGGCCGCCGTGCCGGGCCACCGCGTCCAGCAGGTGGTCGAAGAAGCCGACGCCAGTGGTGCGGCTGCCCTCGCCCGCGCCGTCGAGGTCGAGCCTGAGCTCGACGTCGGTCTCGTTCGTCGTGCGGTGGATCTCGGAGGTTCTGCTCACGCGCGGCGCTCCATCGACTCGGCGTGCACGGGGAAGCCCTCGGCGCGGGCCAGCGCGGCGCCTGGGGACGCGAGGCGGGCCGCCGCCTCGCCGGGCAAGGATACGCGAGCCATCCTGCGCCGGAAGGTGGCCGGGGAGAGGGCAGACTGGAAGCGCGCGGCGCCCCCGGTGGGCAGCACGTGGTTCGAGCCGGCCACGTAGTCGCCGAACGCGGTGCCGGCGCCCGGACCCACGAACAGGCAGCCGGCGCGACGCACGCGGTCCGCGAGCGCCTCCGCGTCGGCGCCCGTCAGCTCCAGGTGCTCCGGCGCGATCTCCTCGGCGATCCGCAGGGCCACCCGCACGTCGTCGGTGTCGACCAGTTGAAGCTCCGCGTCCCGCACGCTCGGGCGCTCCGGCGCCAGGCGCTCCACGGCGCCGGCCACGGCATCCAGAAGGCCGGGGTCGGGCGACAGGCACCAGAGCGGGCTGTCGGCGCCGTGCTCGGCCTGGGCCATGAGGTCCACCGCGATCAGCTCGGGGTCCGCCCCCGGTGTGGCCACCACCACGAGCTCGCTCGGACCCGCCACCCCGTCTATGCCCACCTGTCCCACCACCTGGCGCTTGGCCTCCTGGACGTACGGATTGCCCGGTCCGGCGATCACGTCCACGGCTTCCACGGACTCGGTGCCGTACGCCAGCGCGGCGATCGCCTGCGCCCCGCCGATCCGGTACACCTCGGTCACCTCGCAGAGGACACAGGCGGCGAGTATCACCGGGTTGGCCTCTCCCCCCGGCCCGGGCGGGGCGCAGACCACGATCTCCTCCACGCCGGCAGCGCGGGCCGTGGCGGCGCCCATCACGACGGTCGAGGGGTAGGGCGCGCGGCCACTCGGCACGTAGATCGCAGCGCGCCGGACCGGCACCTCGACCACCTCCACGCGGTGGCCCTCGGGCAGATCGGCCTCCGTGGAGCCCGACAGCTGCGACTTGGCGACGGCGCGAACGTTGGCTATCGCGGTGCGCAGCCCCGCCAGCACCTCGGGTTCGAGCACGCCGACCGACGACTCGAGCTCCTGCGCGTCGACCCTCAGGCGGCCAGGGCCGAGCTCCGCCTTGTCGAACCGCTCGGTGAGAGTGGCCACGGCGTCGTCGCCGCCCGCCCGCACCTCGGCGATGATCGCGGCCACCTCGAGCGCGACCCCGGGCTCGGCCTCCGGCCGGCGCCAGGCATTGCGGGCGCGGGAGAGCCTCATGACCGGATCCGCTCGACGAGCCGGTCGATCTGGGCGGCCTTGAGCTTGTGCGACACCGGGTTCGCGATCAGGCGCGCGGTGCAGACGCCGATCTCCTCGACCTCGCGCAGGTGGTTCTCCTCGAGGGTGCGCCCGGTGGCCGTGAGGTCCACGATGCCGTCCACGAGGCCTGTGAGCGGAGCCAGCTCCACCGAGCCCTTGACCTCCACGATCTCGGCCTGGCGCCCGGTGCCGGCGAAATGCTCGGCGGCCACGCGCGGATACTTGGTGGCTATGCGTACCCGTCCGAGGCGGCGCAGCGCGTCGGCGATCGGATCGCCCCCCTCGCGGGCCGCCACGACCATCCGGCAGCGGCCGTACTCCAGGTCGAGCAGCTCGTAGACCTTGCGCTCGGCCTGCTCGAGCAGCACGTCCTTCCCGGTGATCCCGATGTCGGCCGAGCCGTGCTCCACGTAGGTGGGCACGTCGCTGGGGCGCATGGTCACGATCCCGGGCTCCTCGAAGAGCAGCTTGCGGTCGTTCGAGCGGACCTCCGACACGTCGAGCCCCAGGCGCTCGAGCAGGTCGAGCGTCCCGCCGAAGAGCGCGCCGCGCGGCACCGCCACCATCAGCCGGTCGCTCATCGCAGCGCCTCCTCCGCGGCCTGGGCCTGGTGCACCCGCTGGACGTCGAGGGCGATGCCACATGCCGGGAGCGGACGCCCGAAGCGGCCGAGCAGATCGTCGTAGCGGCCGCCGCCGCCAAGGGTGAAGCCCACGGCCGGGTCGTAGATCTCGAACACGGCGCCGGTGTAGTAGCCGAGCTCGCGCACCAACCCGAGGTCGAAGATCACCCGGTCGGCCACTCCGCGCTCGGCCAGCAGGGCGTGCAGTTCGCGCAGGCCGCCCACCGCGTCCGGCACGAGCGCCTCGGCCCGGTCGAGCACGTCAGCGCCGCCGCGCAGCTCTGGAAGGCGCACCAGCAGGTCCCGGTCGTCCTGTCCGAGACCGAGCGAGTCGACCTCCATCTCGAGACCCACGAGGTCGCGCCGCGCCAGCGCCCTGAGCAGCGGGGTGTGCTGCTCCACCGGCACTTCGAGCGACACCAGCAGGCGCCGGTAGAGCGATGCGTCGCCGACTCCCACGCGATGACGCCGCAGGCCGGCTTCGTTCAGCGCGGCCACGGTCAGCGCCAGCACCTCAGCCTCGCCCTCCACGCCCTCGGGGCCGATCAGCTCGAGCCCGGCCTGCATGAACTCGCGCGGCTCCCCCACCCCCCGGTCCACCGCACGCCAGGCGTGGGCGAAGTAACAGAAGCGCAGCGGCGGGGCCACCTCCCCGTAGCGCGACCCCACCACGCGGGCGATCGGGATGGTCATGTCGGAGCGCAGCGCGAGCACGTCGCCCTGCTCGTCGAAGGTCCGGTAGCGGGCGCCCGCGGCGCTCTCGTCGCCACTGCGCAGCACGTCCTCGTACTCGAGCGCCGGCGTGTGCACCTCGCCGTAGCCCGCGCTCGTGAACGCGCTTCGCATGCGCTCGGTGATCGCGCGCAGCTCGCGCAT
Source organism: uncultured Thermoleophilaceae bacterium (assembly GCA_963764665.1). Lineage (GTDB taxonomy): Bacteria > Actinomycetota > Thermoleophilia > Solirubrobacterales > Thermoleophilaceae > JACVRW01. The sequence goes on from CAVXTL010000015.1 coordinate 106,094, forward strand.
CTCGTCCGGGAGCACGTCACGGGTGCCCGGGGGGATCGGGTGCGTCATCGGGACCTCCGGGCCGCTCTAGACGGCGACGCGCTCGGAGGCCACGCGCTCGATCCGCGCGCCCAGCGCCCGCAGCCGCTCGTCGATGCGCTCGTAGCCGCGGTCGATCTGGCGGATGTTGCCGATCTCCGAGCGGCCCTCCGCGCAGAGGGCGGCGATGAGCATGGCCATGCCGGCCCGGATGTCCGGGCTCTCCACGCGCTCGCCGTGAAGCCGGCTCGGGCCGCTTACGACCGCCCTGTGGGGGTCGCAGACGATCACCCGAGCGCCCATGGATACGAGCTTGTCGACGAAGAACAGGCGGTTCTCGAACATCTTCTCGTGGATCAGCACGAGGCCGTCGGCCTGGGTGGCCATGGCGAGCGCGATGCTCGTCAGGTCGGCCGGGAAGGCGGGCCAGGGGCCGTCCTCGATCTTGGAGACGGCGTCGCCCTCGTCCGACTTGATGCGGAGGTCCTGGTTGGGCGGCACGATCACGTCGTTGCCGTCCATCTCGATCACGCATCCGAGCCGCTCGAAGCAGAGCCGCGTCATGCGCAGGTCGTCCGCCACCACGTCGTGGATGCGCAGCTCGCCCCCGGTGCAGGCGGCCAGCGCGATGAAGCTGCCCACCTCGATGTAGTCGGGCCCGATCGTGTAGTCGGCTCCGCCCAGCTCCTCCTGGCCGTGCACGACCATCAGGTTCGAGCCGATGCCCTCGATGCGCGCGCCCATCTGCATCAGCAGGCGCGCGAGGTCCTGCACGTGTGGCTCGGCGGCCGCGTTGTGGATGACCGTGGATCCCGGCGCCAGCGCGGCGGCCATCAGGGCGTTCTCGGTGGCCATGACCGACGGCTCGTCCATGAAGAAGTCGCAGGCGTGGAGACCGTCGGGGGCGGACAGCTTGAAGGAGCGGTCCACGACCACCTCGGCGCCGAGGGCGCGGAAGGCGTCGAAGTGCGGGTCGAGGCGCCGGCGCCCGATCACGTCTCCGCCGGGCGGCGGCATGTCGGCGCGGCCGAAGCGGGCGAGCAGCGGCCCGGCGAGCAGGAACGACGCCCGGATGCGCTCGGCGCACTCGGGGTCCACGGCGGTGCTCGTGACCTCGTCTGCCCGCAGCGATACCACGTTCTCCTCGCGCCACTCGGCCTTGACGCCGAGACGGACGAGCAACTCGATCATCGCCTCCACGTCGCGGATGCGCGGCACGTTCCGGAGCACGACCTCCTGGTCGGTCAGGACGGACGCAGCCAGCGCCGGCAGAGCGGCGTTCTTGTTCCCTGCGGGAACGACGGAGCCCGAGAGGGGCGTGCCGCCTTCGATGATGAACTTCTCCATGCGCGGATCCCAGGCAGGCCGCCGTCCAAGCGGCTTGGGAAGGGTACCGGAGGCCATCAGCTCGGGTTTCGGGCCGGGCCGCGGATACCCTCCCGGCATGGCCGCCACCGCCCCCACTCGCGACGAGGCCTGGGAGCTCGTGTGCGAGTGGACCGCCTCCGACTCGCTGCGCAAGCACATGCTCGGGGTCGAGGCCGCGATGCGGGCCTACGCCGGTCGCTTCGGCGAGGACGAGGAGCTCTACGCGGTCACCGGCCTGCTCCACGACCTGGACTACGAGCGCCATCCCGACATGGACAGCGCCACCGGCCACCCGCGCACGGCCCTGGCTCTCTTCCGCGAGCGCGGCTATCCGGAGGAGCTGATCGACGCCGTGGCGGGCCACGCTGACTTCCTCGAAGTGCCGCGCGAGTCCCAAATGGCGAAGACGCTCTACGCGGTCGACGAGCTGTCCGGGTTCGTGGCGGCCTGCGCGCTGGTGCGCCCCACGGGAATCGAGGGGCTCACACCCAAGTCCGTGAAGAAGAAGCTCAAGCAGCCGAGCTTCGCGGCCGGCGTAAACCGCGACGACGTCCGGCGTGGCGCCGAGGAGCTGGGCGTGGACTTCGACGAGCACGTGGCCTTCGTGATCGCCGCGATGGAGCCGAAGGCCGACGAGCTCGGCCTGGCCCCACGCCCGCCGGACTGACCTAGCGCCAGCGGCCCCCGGCCTTGGCCCAGTCGGTCATGTGCCCGACGGAGCAGAACGAGTCTGGAATGCGGTGCTCGCCGCGGTGGCGCACCAGGGTGACGGTCACGTCGCCGAGCGGCTCGCCGCAGTGGGCGCACGATCCGCGCACGTCGGGCCCGTCCTCCCATTCCCCGTCCGGCCCGGGCGCGACCGCATCCCAGTGGGTTCCCTGGATCGACCAGGGCACCACGTGCTCGAGCCGGCAGAACGCAGCGCGGCGCGCTCCGGGCAGCTCGTGGAGGCGCCACCCGTCCTCGCGGTCCACCGCGCGATCGCACCAGGAGCAGCGTTCGTGGTCCGTCATGAATAGATTCCGCCAGAGATGGCCGAAGCACTGCGAATTATCGTCCTGGAAGGCGACGAGACAGGCCAGGAGCTGCTCGAGCAGGCCCTGCGAGTGCTCGACCCGGGGGTCACGAAGGTGGACGTCGAGCTAGATCACCACGACCTCTCGCTCGAGAACCGGCGCAGCACGAACAACGAGGTGGTGAGCACCGCCGCGGCCGCGATGCGCGAGGCGCGCTTCGGCATCAAGGCCGCGACCGTCACACCCGAGGGCGCCGACGACGTGGGCAGTCCCAACCGCCTGCTCCGCGAGGCGATCGACGGCAAGGTGATCATCCGCACCGGGCGGCGGATCCCGGGCGTGACGCCGGTGGCCGGCGTGCATTTCCCGATTGCGGTCGTGCGCATGGCGGTGGGCGACGCGTACGGCGCCGAGCAGTGGCGCACCGAGGAGGACGGCGAGGAGGTGGCCTACCGCACCGAGCGCATCACGCGAGGGGTCTGCCGCGCGGTGGCCGAGTACAGCTTCCGCACGGCCGACCGGATCAAGGGCCGCGTTTACGGCGGTCCCAAGTGGACCGTGAGCCCCGTGTACGAGGGCATGCTGAAGGAGGAGCTCGACTCCGCCGCGGAGCGGCACTCGGATGTGCCCTACACCCCCGTGCTGATCGACGCCACCTACGCCGGCCTGATCTCGGGTGCCGCCGACACGCCGCTAGTGATCCCCGCCCTCAACCGCGACGGCGACTGCCTCTCCGATCTCGTGATGCCCATGTTCGGATCGATCGCCGGCGCCGAGTCGGTGCTACTCGCCTTCGACGGCGACTACGAGCCCAGCGCGGTGATGGCCGAGGCTCCGCACGGCACCGCTCCGGCCCTGCTGGGCAAGGACATCGCGAACCCGATGGCGATGATCCTGGCCGTGGCCGCGCTGCTCCACTACGCCGGCACGATGGGCCATGACGGCGCCCCGGTGGCCTCGCGCGCGATCTACGAGTCGGTGCTCGAGGCCACGGCCGCCGGAATCCGCACGCCCGACCTTGGCGGCCACGCCAGCACGAGCGAGTTCACGTCGGACGTGATCGAGCGCGTGCGCACCAAGATCGACATCTGGTCCTCGCTATAGCGGAAGCAGCCGGCTTGGCCGGCTGCGCACCGATGTCTAGGCGGGCTGCATGGTGTGGCGCTCCAGACCGGCCCTCACGGAGTCCGGGATCGGGCGCTTGCGCAGCGTCTCGGGCTCCACGAACACGTGGCGAAGCTCCCCCTCGGCCAGCAGCTCGCCCGCCGGCATGCGCTCGACCGAGAGAGCGGTGGTCATCGAGGTCTCCCCCATGGACACCACGCTTGCGACCAGGTCGATCTCGTCGTCGAAGCGCGCCGACGCCCTGTACGCGATGCGCGCCTCGGCCACCACCATGTCGGCCCCCGTGGCGTTCATCTCGCCGAACGGCACGACCGCCTCGCGCCAGAGCTCGGTCATCGCCACGTCGAAGTACATGAGGTAGTTCGCGTAGAAGACAACGCCCTGGAGGTCGCACTCGTTCCAGCGCACACGGGTGCGATGACGGAAGGGCTCGCCCACGTGCGGCAGCGTATTCCGTCGGTGCGCAGCCGGCCGAGCCGGCCGCTTCCGCAAGACACCGCTCTGGAACGGGAGCCGGTCATCCCGTGCAATGGAACTTGCAGCAAATCGGGCCTTCCATCCGCTGGCGGTCCTAGCTTACGAACACATGTTCCCCGGCCTGAGACAACGGTTCGACACGGCGCTCGACCTCATCGTCGAGTTTTCGACGCTCGGCGAGTACGGCCTGGCGGCTCCGGCCGCCGACGGTCCCGCGGACGCCCTTGTCGCTGCGGAGGCAGCACCGACGTCATCAGAGCAGGGCCCGCGGATGGGAGGCGCCGGCGCACACGCCGCGCGCTCCGCGGATCAGCAAGTCGTGGGCGGAGCGGCCGTGTCCGCGCGGGGTGCCGCAGTTCGGGCACCGTTGCGTGGCGCGGCCGCCACCCCCGCGGCTCGCCGCCTCAGGGGCGAGCGCCGCGCCCAGCCCGGAGGCCTCCGTGGCCGCCGCGGCATCGAGCGCCCCACGGCAACCGCGCGCCCGCACCGGGTCCGCGGCGGGGCGCCTGTGGCGCCCGAGCAGCTCTGCCTGGCCGTCTAGCCGAGCGCATCAGAGGCCGGTTAGTGTCCGGTCCACTCACCATGAGCACTCGAACTCTCTGGACCTGTGCGCCACTGAGCCTGATCCTTCTAGCCGTCGTCGCGGCCCCGGCCGGTGCGAGCCACATCCGGACGCTCGCCTCGGCCAACTACGTGCTGATCGACGACTTCGGTTCCAGCGCTGCAAGTGACGGGTGCGGCAGTCGCGCCGCACTCTCCGGCGGGTTCTCCAACAAGTTCGACCCGCGGCGCTCGAAGCTCTTCATCTTCGGGTTCAACCCGATCAGCAGCGCGGTTCCATTCGGGCCCTCCTGGCGGGCGACAGTCGCAAATCGTGCCCCTGGCCCCGGCACCGGGGGCAAGCAGATCGTCTACGCGTACTGCGTGAAGCGGCCGCCGCGGCTTCGCCTGGTCGAGAAACGCGTCCGGATCGGGCCGGGTGCCACGGCGTCGGTGACCGCCAGATGCCCTCGGGGAACCGAAGCGGTGTCGGGTGGATTTTCCGACCGCTATGCGGGCACGAACGGATCGCTCGTGTTCGGCTTCAGGTCCATGCGCGTCGGCACGCGCGGCTGGCGCGCCAGCGCCGTCAACATGAGCGAGACGATCGGCTCTGAGCTGATCGCCATGGCCACCTGCAGCCCGGCCGAGCCCGCGCTGTCGGAGCGCTGGGAGACGCTCGAGCTGCGCGCACGCGGGACCAGATCCACGACCCTCCGCTGCTTCCCGGGCACGGAGGCCTGGTCGGCCGGGTTCGAGAGCGACGTGAGCGCGCCCAGCGGGCACGGCGCATATCCGTTCCGGCTGAGGCGGACCGGCAGCCGCGGATGGAAGGCCGCCGCCTTCGCGGTGGGCCCGGCCACGACGTTCACGGCGCACGTGTACTGCGGGCCGCGCTCCTGATTCGCTAGGCCACCGGCGTCAGGCCGCGCCGATGGACCTCCCCGCGCAGCCACTCGATCGGCTCGGGCGTCTTGCCCTCGGTCGAGCCGTCCAGCTCCACGAAGCGCAGGAAGAGCTCGAGATCCGGGATGCGGGCCAGCATCGATTCCACCTTGTGCGCCGGCACGCCGGCCGTCCACCGACGCCTGCGCCAGAGCCCGTAGGGCCGGTCGTGGAGCTCGATGGTCGCGAGCAGGCGCTCGTCGTCGGTGTACTCCTCCGCGAAGCGCCGTGCCCGCATCGCATGGTGGTTCTCGCCGAACTTGGGACGCAGCGGGCTGACCGCGTGCTTGAAGGCGTCGTGCACGAGGGAGATGAAGCGGAGGTCGGCGCGGCGTGTGCCGGTCTCCGCCCACTGGTCGATCGTCTCGAGCAGATCGGCCACGTGGTTGGCCACGGCGCCCTCGGGGTGCCCCTTGCGAGGCCGTCCCCACGCGAGACCCTCCACCAGACGAGGGTCGCGGTCCAGCCTTCGTTCGAGCTCGTTCTCGGGGTGGAACGCCGGGAGCAGATCCAC